>CAWGKL010000013.1:0-128543 GCA_963823205.1 Terriglobia bacterium | reverse complement strand
ATGCGGAGACGCGGTGATCGGGGTAAACCCCGCGTCGGATTCGGTCGAGGCGACGAGTGCAATCCTGCATGCGCTACAGCACCTGGTGGAGCTCTATGGAGTGCCCACGCAGACCTGCTGTCTTGCACACATCAGCACACAACTGGCGGCTTTGGGACGCGGCGCGCCCGTGGATCTGCTATTCCAATCCGTCGCCGGAACGCAGGCCGCGAATCGCAGCTTTGGAATCACGCTGGAGTTGATTCGCGACGGACGGGAGCAGGTTCTCGAACATCATCGGCGGCGCGACGCTGCCTGGAAGGGCGAGAACGTGATGTACTTCGAGACCGGGCAGGGAAGCGCGCTCTCGGCGGAGGCGCACCACGGGGTGGACCAGTTGACGCTCGAAGCGCGCGCCTACGGCGTCGCTCGATGCTTCGATCCGTTCATCGTAAACAGCGTTGTGGGTTTCATCGGCCCCGAGTATCTATGCGATGAACGCCAAATCATCCGGGCCGGCCTCGAAGACCACTTCATGGGCAAGCTGCTGGGACTGCCGATGGGCTGCGACGTTTGCTATACGAATCATGCGGACGCGGACCAGAATTCGGCCGACAATCTGCTGCTTCTTCTGAGCGCGGCGGGATGCAACTACTTCATGGGCGTTCCCTGTTCCGACGACGTGATGCTGAACTATCAATCCACGAGCTACCACGATGCGCTGGCCGTAAGGCGCCTCTTCCAGCTGAAACCGGCGCCGGAATTTTTGGCGTGGCTTGAGGCCAGAGCCATCTATCGCGATGGCGAGCCGTCTCTTCTCGAAGCGCCCGAGCGGCGCCAATTGCTCGAGGGTTTAGAGTCGTCGCTTGCGGAGATGCTTTGATGGCCGATGGACATGATAAGTCCTTGGCGGCTTCCGATCTATCCGGCCCCCTGCAGAAGATTCGAGCGAGAACACCCGCGCGCATACTGATGGGAAGAGCGGGAGCCGCCTACCGCACCAGCGTACAGCTTGATTTGCGCGAAGCCCATGCCGCCGCGCGGGATGCCGTCCGCGACGAGACAGACCTATTGAGCGCTTTCGGCGAGACTTTTGCGCGCCGCCGGGAACTTTTCCAGGTCCAAACGCAAGCCCGCGGGAAAGATGAATATCTGCTGCGGCCCGACCGGGGCCGGCACTTCGACGAAAGTTCCCGGCGGAAGATTGAACAGAACTGCCCGCGCGGCGCGGACATGCAAATCGTGATCGGAGACGGATTGTCCGCGCCCGCCGTGACACGGCAAGTGCCGGCGCTGCTTCCGCTACTTTGTGCAGGGGCGGAGTCGGCTGGCTGGAAGTTAGGCCGCACATTCGTGATCCGGTACTGCCGCGTGGGCATCTTGAATGAAATTGGTGAATTGCTCGACCCGCGCGTGGTGGTGCTGCTGATAGGTGAGCGCCCGGGCCTGGCCACGGCGGAAAGCCTCTCCGCGTATATGGCGTATCGTCCGCGGGAAGGGCATTCCGATGCAGACCGGAATCTAATTTCCAACATCCATGCGCGCGGCGTAAACTCGCCCGACGCCGCAGCACGCATCCTGAATCTGACCGCGCAAATGATGCAGGCGGAGGCGAGCGGTTACAGCCTCAAGGAAAACCGCCAAGAGTTGATTTGAATTCGGGCGCGCCAAACCCTTCACCCCGTTCAGGGTAGAGCGGCTCGACACTTCTCACGACAGCAGGCTGCTACGCCGTCTGTCGAAGCGCGATCTTCGGAAAATCGATTTCGACTTCGGTCGCCGTGTTGAAGTAGTTCGTAAAGACGTTGAGAGCCACATGAGCGATGATCTCCGCGATTTCGCCATCGCCGAATCCAGCCTTCCGCACGGCCTCGAAATCGGACTCAGTGACCCAGCCCTTCTTGGCCACAACCTGGCGCGCAAACTCGAGCGCCGCCGCGTCTTTCGGCGAGCTCGACCGCGCCTCGCGCGCCTCCCGGGTCTGCGGTTCCGTCAAGCCGGCCATCTTACCGAGCGCCGTGTGCGCCGATACGCAGTAGGCGCACCCGTTCTGCTCGCCCACTTCGAGCGCGAGCTCCTCGCGCAGTTTCGCCGGCAGACTCCCGCCAGCAAGCGCCCCGGCGAAGCCCAGATAGCCCTCCAGGACCGCCGGAGAGTTCGCCATCACCCGCGTCATATTTGGAGTGATCTTGAGTTTTGCCTGCACGGCCTCAAGCAGTTGCTTGGACCTGCCGCTGGCAGTTTCGGTCTGAATTGCTGGCAGTCTCGACATCGCTTCCTCCCTTTGTAGTGCCGTTGTTTGCCGCCCGCTCCATGCAGGCACGGCGATAAGAGGACACAGAGAGGGAAAAAGATGCAGAAAATCTGCTGCGGCGACAGGGAGCCAGCCTGAGGTTGCACTGCGGGAATCCGAAGACGTATAGTCGGTTGTTGTTGATTTCTTGGAGCCGAGGGCCGGCGAATGAGCTTTCTCCGCGAAGTTCGACTGGAGGACAAATTCGAGCCATTTGCCGCGTTTCAAGAGGCTCTTGGTTTCATTCCCAATCTACTCTGCGCGCAGACATTGTTACCTCGCGTGATCGAGGCGCAGGAGAAGCTCGAAAGCGCCGTGCGCTTACGCGAGGGAGCGATTTCGCGAGTACAGAAGGAAAGAATCCTTCTGAGCATTGCAGCGGATCGGCGAGATGCGTATTGCGTGGCCGTGGATAGCACGGTTTTGTCTTCACTGGGAGTGCCGGACAATCAAATCGCTGATCTTTTGAGCGACTATCGCCGCGCGGACCTCTCCGCCGCTGAGCTAGCCTCGCTGCAATTTTGCCTCAAATTGAGCCGCCATGCTCCCTCCGTGTGCTTGGAAGACGTTGAAGCACTGCGGGCATGCGGATTCGCAGACGAGGCAATATTCGAAGCCGTGGTCGCGACAGCTTTTGCGATTTACCGCTCCACGCTCTCCCTGGGTTTGGGTCCGGAGCCGGATTTCGGACCGCGTAAACACGCGTCGGCAGGGAGCAATGCGCCGCGTAAGACGGCGCCCCATGGAGTGCCCTCCCACAATCATGGAGCGGCGCGAAAAAAAGGGCCGTATGTGCCCGCTCCTTACTTGAGCCCCAAGACGTTTGCGCCTTTTGCCACCGTTCAGAAGAGTCACGGATTCATACCGAACTTTTTCCGCGCTCAGACATTGCGGCCCGACTTGCTGGAGGCGGAGCTGGAGGCAATGGGCAGGATTCTGCTATCGGAAGAGTTCCTGACGCGCGTGCAAAAGGAATGCATTCTGCTGGCCGTGTCGGCAGCGAATCTCAACTCTTATTGCGTTGCCGTGCATTGCAACCTATTGCGCGGCTTGGGTATGCCCTCGGAGGAAGGCGACCAGATCGCCGTGGACTATCGCGAGTCCAACCTGTCGGAACGTGATAGAGCGCTGCTGGATTTTGCCGTGAAATTGGGGACGCGGAGTTCAGAGTTCTCCTGCGACGACGTGGTCAAGTTGCGAACACACGGTTTCAGCGAGGAACAGATTTTGGAGTGCGAGGTGGTCACGGCTCTCAATAATTTCGCGAATACGGTTCAAATGGGACTGGGGATTGAGCCTGATTTTGAGCCACCTGCCGTCTTCGAGGAAAATAAAGTGTATCTTTCAGGTGCTGCCCAGACTCTTGGTGATGTTGGAGGTGCAGTGCATCTCGTCAACACACTCGCGGACGCGGACGCTGAATTGGTCGCGGAGGCGCAGGGTGGGAAGCTGGACGCTTTCGAGGAGTTATTTCGCCGCCATGGGCAGTTGATCTATCGCACTCTGACGGCCATCCTGGGCAACGCGGGCGATGCACAGGACGCCATGCAGGATGCTCTTTTGAGCGCGTTCAAGCACATCGGCGGATTCCAGGGCCAGTCGAAGTTTTCCACCTGGCTGGTGAGCATCGCCAGGAACACGGCGCTTCAGCGATTGCGACGCGGGAAACATTTTGAGAGTTTGGATGAAGGCGAGCAGACCGAGGAGGGAGACATTCGCCCCCGCCAGGTCAGGGCCTGGCAGGATGATCCGGAGGAGCTTTATTCCAAATCGGAGATACAGCGGCTGGTTGAAAGAGGGGTTTTGGCGCTTCCCGCGAACTACCGCGTGGTGGTGATGCTCCGGGATATTCAGCAGCTTTCGGCTGATGAAGTGGCCCGGCAATTGGGGCTAAGCGTTCCCGCGGTAAAGACGCGGCTCCTGAGGGGCCGGCTCATGCTGCGAGAATGGCTCTCGCCGCACTTCACGAGCAGCGCGAGGGGGACGGCTCAATGATCACGTGCGAGGAATTTTTGGCTGAGTTCGGAGACTACCTCGAGAATCAGGTGACGCCGGAAGCGCGCAAGGAGCTGGAACTGCACCTCGCCCAGTGCCGCGCTTGCCACGTGCTGTACGATTCGAGCCGCAAGACTGTAAAACTTGTGACAGAAAGCAGTTCATTCGAATTCCCGCAGAGCGCCTGCGATCCAATCATAGACCGTGTCATGGCGAAGTTGCGAACGGGCCGCAGCTAACAACGTTGAAATACTAAAAACCCGCAACCGAGTACTTCGAAGATCATCTAAGTATCGAAATCTTGCCGGCCCCAAGAATCGTGGCAGGGATGCTCTGGGAAAAGGCCGGGCGGAAAATTCGACGGACGGATTCTGCGGACAAAGGGAGAGCGACATGAAGAGACTGGAAGGGAAAGTGGCGGTGGTGACGGGCGGAAACAGCGGCATCGGGCTGGCGGCGGCCAAGCGTCTGCAGGAAGAGGGAGCGCGAGTAGGCATCTCGGGTCGAAACAAGAAAACGCTGGACGAAGCGGTGAAGGTGATCGGAGGCGGCGTCGTGGCGGTGCAGGCGGACGTGGCCAAGATGGCAGACGTGGACAAGATGTACGAGGAAGTTTCGCGGAAGCTGGGAAAGATTGACGTGTTGTTCGTGAACGCGGGAGTAGCGAAATTCGCGCCGCTTGCCGAGACGACGGAAAGCATGTACGACGAGATGTTTGACATCAACATCAAGGGAGCGTACTTCACGATTCAGAAGGCGCTGCCGCTGCTGAACGACGGCGCGTCCATCATCTTGAATACCAGTGTGGCGGGCAGCACGGGGAACCCGGGAACCAGCGCGTATTCGGCGACGAAAGCGGCGCTGCGGTCGCTGGCGAGAACGGCAGCGGCGGAACTGGTGGGGCGCGGCATCCGCGTGAACGCGGTTGCGCCGGGTCCGATTGAAACGCCGATCTTTGAGAAGACCGGGATGCCGATGGAGGCCTTCGATGAATTCAAGAACATGGTGCCGATGAAGCGGTTTGGACAGCCCGAGGAAGTGGCGAGCGTGGTGGCGTTTTTGGCTTCGCAGGATGCGTCGTACGTCACGGGCGTGGAGATTAATGTGGACGGCGGAATGGGGCAAATCTGAATCACCGGAGGCGCGGACCAGAACATATGGAGGGCGGGCGACGACTGGCACTTCACGCCGCCCTTATCCCCGCCGCTCGAAACGATTCCGGATAACCGGGTCTATGTGTTGCGCGACGAAGCGGACAATTTCGCGAGCGACTTCGTGCGCTTCGCCCACGGCAAAGTGCTCTCGGACAATAAACAGGCGGACGCGGGTCAAATCGGGCGCGCCGGAGAGACGTACCGCCGCGTTCGCATATCTTCGGTCTTCGGAAACATGCAGGTTGTGGTGACGGACGGCCATTTGCCATATCCTTTTGGCCGCGAGATCACAGGATATGAGGCGCGCGATCTCGACGCGACGCTCGGAAAAGCAAAAGCCGCCGGCGCGAAGATTTTGTCGGCACCGTACAAAACGAGCGACCGCACGAGCGCGATCGTGGAATTTCCGGGCGGCTGCATAGCCGAAGTTCACGCCGTGACGAGGCGCTAACGATCCGCCGCCGGTCCTTCAACAGGTCAGCCCCACGCAGGACATACCGATACGACAAAATGGCAGTGAAGCTCGCCTCGCTCTCGGCCCCGGGGGGACACCCCTTCCACCGAGTCTATGTAAGAGGCGCGCCTTCCTGCGATAGGCCTCCCGGTTCCCCCACCCGCAATGACTTTTCGACAAGCGACAACCGCGGCGGCGGCGGCGGCTTTTCCGCCTTGCGGATGCGGCGGAAACGGACTCTATTTTTCTCTTGACAAAGTCTATTAACAAAGTAGACTTACTAAGATTAGTAGGGATTTGGCGGCTTTCTATGAGAATCTCCCAAAAAGGTCTCTACGCTCTACAGGCCCTCACGGTGCTCGCGCAGCACCATCCCTCGGGCGTCGTGAAGATTCGCGACATCGCCGCCGAGGAGGATCTCCCGGAAAAGTTCCTGGAGGCCATTCTCCTGGAGCTCAAGCGCGCGCGCTTCGTCGTCAGCGTCCGCGGCGCGCATGGCGGTTACCAATTGAAGCGGCCGCCCGCCAGGATTTCCTTGGGCGAGGTGATCCGCAGGATTGATGGGCCGCTCGCGCCGTTTGAAGACGCCGAATCACTTCGCGAACGCGTGCACAGCGATCCGAAGCACCGCCCGTTGTTCCGCATTCTTCTGGATGTCCGGAACGCCACCGCGCGCATCCTGGATCACACCTCCCTGGCAGCCCTCTGTTGTTGTAGCCGCAACTAGATAGTCGTCGGATTCAACTCATTCGCAATACGAAGGGAAATTCCGCTTTTACCGGCGCCCAGGATGGCATCCCGCTCGATCTTTCCGGCACCGGCAGGGCGACGCGAGGAAGAAACGATGAACGCTATTGGAAGCTCGAAGCCACAAAAATCTCAGGAGACTTCAATGTCGAAACGCATCGGAATGTTATGGAAGTTCACTCGAACCACGTCCATCGTTGTCCTGGCCGCCGGAACCTCACTCGTCGCCTGGGGCGCGGGAGACAACAACCCCGGGAGCGCGACCACTACGGCGCAGCCGGCCGGCAATGCGGCGAAACCCGCCAAGACGGACGCGGCCAAGGCGGCACCGGCCCCGGAGGCTGTGCTGTTGGAACTCGATCAATTAAAGGACGCGGTGCAAGCGCAATCGCAGAAAGTGGCCGAGCACACGCAAGAGCTCGACTCCGAGCGCGCCGCCCTGCACGACGAATTGGAGGGCATCGCGCGCCTGGAAGCCAAGCTGGGCATCGCGCCGGAGGCCGCGCCATCGCCGGCGGCTCCCGGGGCGATTGTTGCCGGCGCGGCTCCCTCGGCGGTTTCGTCATCCTCATCCAGTGGGCTACCGGAAAGCCAGATCAATATCACAAAGCCGGAAAATCCGGTGTCATTCAAGATCGGCGGCGCGGTTGTAACGCCCGGAGGCTTTTTCGACCTCACGGGAATTTTCCGCAGCGCGGACGTGGGCAGCGGGCTGGGCACAAACTTCACGACGCTGCCCTATAACAACACGCTCCCGCTGGGGCAGCTTTCGGAGTTCCGCTTCACGAGCCAGGGCTCCCGGCTGTCGCTGAAGGTGGAAGCGAAGCCCATGCGGTTGACAACGGTGACCGGCTACATCGAAAGCGATTTCAACGGATTTGAGCCGGCCAACTCGAATATCAGCACCAAGAGCGATACATTCCGGCTGCGGCTGGCGTTTGTGCAGTTGTCGCACAACAAGTGGGATATTGTCGCCGGGCAGACATGGTCGCTCCTGACACCCACGCGAGAGGGGATTTCGCCATTTCCCGAAACTATTTTCACGGCGCTGCGCCTGGATACGAGCTACCTGGCGGGATTGGTGTTCGACCGGCAGCCCGGCTTTCGCGTGACCTATCACGCGACGGACTGGTGGACTATGGCCGTGGCGATCGAAAACCCGCAACAGTTCGTGCCCAACTCCGTTGTTTTCCCCACGGATGGAGCGACGAATTTTTTCGCGGCGCAATTTGACAACGGCAGCAGCAGCACGACCGCCGCGAGCGCGGCCATCAATCCTACCGTTCCCAACCTCCATCCCGACATTATCGCGAAAACGGCTTTCGATTGGAGGGTCGGCGGGAGGCTGCTGCACGTGGAAGCCGGAGGCGTGGCCCGCAGTTCCAAGGTGGATAACAATCTCGTCACGCCCGCTGCTTCAAACACGATCACGGGCGGGGGCGGGCAGTTCAACGCGAACTTTGAAGTCTTCAAGAATTTTCATCTGATCGAGAACGCATTTTACGGCGATGGTGTGGGGCGCTACATCGGCGGCCTCGGCCCGGATGTAGTCGTGAAACCCAATGGCTCGCTTTCGGGCGTTCGCGCAGGCTCGGCGGTTGGCGGGGTGGAGTGGCAAGCCACGCCCCGGCTTCTGCTCGACACATATTACAGCGGCGCCTACTTCTGGCGGAACTACGCTCTTACGACGAAGGCGCTGGGCACGCCGTGCGGCGCCAATTACTGCGTGGGGTTCGGATTTCCAGGCTCCGCGAATACGAACAACCGCGACTACCAGGAAGCCAGCGTCGGGATCATACCGACGATTTGGTCGAGTCCCAACTACGGGAAGCTGCAATTTATCTCGCAGTTTTCCTATGTCGTGCGCGCGCCGCGGTATGTGGCGCCCGGGAATCCCAAGAACGCGCATCTATTCATGGCCTATGTGAACCTGCGTTACATCATTCCATGAGCGAGTGGGGGGTAGGCAGGGGGGGCGCTGCGCGGCGGAATCACATGGCTTCTTACGGAGAGGAAAGATGCAGACGGGGAAGGGTGGGTGGCTTCCCCGTCTGCAACCTGTTTGCTATGGGAGGTAGTAACGGAAGGAGGTGAAGAACATGTTGTTGTCGGAATGGGGCTGACCGCTCGCAGCAGGGCCAGCGCCTTTGGTGCCCGCCCAGGTTTCGCGGTAGATATTCGAGTATTCCATACCGAACTGAACCCTGCCCTTGGGGCCGGCGTAGAAGCGATACCAGAACCCGATGGTGCCTTCGATCATGTTCCGCGTATCGCCCGTGCAGTTGGAAAGTCCGCCGGGGATGAAGCCCGAGGAGCCACCGAGGCCGGTCGGAACTCCGAGGCTGTTGGAGGCAGGTCCTCCGGTCGGCTCAACTTCCGTCCAGCAACCGCTGTTGTTGAATTGCAGCCCTGGAATGCCGCCGTAGCCTTCCGCCTTGCCGTTGTTCGAGTACGTAGCGCGGCCCTCGTATTCGTCACCCCCTAAGAGGTAGATGTCCCACTTCTTCGTCGGATGGAATTGAAGGGTAACCAGCGACTGATAGTTGTGGAGAGGAACGACGGAGCCGTTGGGGCGAACGGTTGCATCCGCCAGACCGACCGAGCCGTAGCGGCCGATTCCGATTCCGCCGAAGAAGTGAAGGCCGAAATCCATCTTCTTGGCGAAGAGGCTCCACCGTGCGTTAGCGCCGCCGCCGCCGATCGGGGCATTCGTGTTCGTCGCGAATTGAGCGGATGCGACTGACGTGCAACCAGCTGGAGCTATGGTGCTCGGGAAACCACTTCCAGACGGAGCAACCGTACCGCCGCCTGGCGGAACGCAGGGGAAGACTCGATCGCGGAACTCGCTAACCAGCCCAAAGATCTCGTAGTGGCCAAAACCGGGTTCGAAGACGGCCTTGACGATGAAATCCGGGGAGGGGTTGAAGGAGTAGTTGGCCGCCGGGTTGTAGAGGCCGCCGCCGATGCCGTAAGTGCCGAAGAGGAAGTTGGTCGTGGTTGTTGCATTGACGACGGATGCGCTCGTGGCAGAGACCGCGATTGCAGTGCAAGCATTGGTGACGGGGTTGATAGTCGTGCAGGTTGTGGCTGGAACTTCAGTTCCGCCCGATGTTACCGTCGGGTTGCCGTGAACAGTGACGGTGGCTTGCGGGTTTTCGACGGAGAAGCCGAGCCAGACCTTGTTACCGAAGTTTTTGGTTAGCCGGAGGCCGTACTGCCGCGCCCAGTCGAAGCCAACGTTGTACTGCGCGTCAATGTTCATTGGGAGGGCTTCCGTGCGGTTGTCCATCCCGCGGGTGGTTTCAGTGATCAAGCTCCATTGCTGACCGCCGGTGATGGTGAAACCGTTATTGAAGGCGGCCTGTGCCCAGAACTGGCGCTGGCGCATGGTGTAGCTGTTGCTCTGGTTGTTGTTTGAGGTGGTGCCGGCGGAGAGGAAGTCCATCTCGTAGTAGCCGCCGATCTTGACGGAACTGAGCTTGCCCTCGACCAACATGCTGATGCGCGACTGACGCCCGGTGCCGAAGAATTCGGTCACATGGGACTGCGACTGGCCGTCGAAAGGAGTATTGTTGAACGCCGAGTTGACATCGGAACCGAGGGCCTTCTGGCGCCACGAAGTTTCTGCCGCCATTAACCCGCCCGGCGTCAGGGTGACTCCCTTGTAGTGGATGGAGGTTGGCTCGCTCGGATTGTCCATCCCTCCGTAGCCGCCGACGCCCGGATTCAGGCTTACGGAACGCCTTGAGTCGGCGGAATCCGGCGCCTCCGTCATGAACACGCTGGGGGCCGGAAGACCTATAGCTGGGGAAGCAGCAGCCGGCGCGGCAGTGAGACTGGAGGATGTGCCGGATGAAGATTTAAGCTGGTCTTCGAGCTGTTGCATTTTTTGCTGTTGTTCCTGCAACTGCTCGTTCTGGTCCTGAAGCTGCTTGGCTTGGGCTTCGAGAAGGTCGCGAAGCTGTTGCAGCTCATTTTCCATGCTGGGGGACGCCGGCGCCGCAGCCGGGGCGGTCTTCGATGAAGCGGCGGGGGCACTCGCGGGCTGCGCCGACGCCGTGGTGGCCGTGGCCGAGTTGGCCGCTGCGGAATCCCCTCCGGCGCCCGTGCCTGCCATCGCCGGCAATGCGACCAGACCGAGGGCTGCAATCCATACGGTTAATCTCATTCCAATCCTCCTTGAAGTTAGACCCCCATTTTTCGGAGCCGAAAATCGCGCTGCAAATTTCCTCTCTATCGAAGTGATTTTATGAGCCAAGCGCAGCAAAACCGGCGCTTGCGAGAGCCTTCCTCTCGAATGGGCGTTCCGAGCGATGGAAAACGCAATCGCGCGAGATCATAAAACGCCCGGGAAAATGTTTGCTTTCCCGGTAAAAAATCATGAGACTTCGAAACACTTCTGTTCGCATGATTTCCCAGGACGCTCCACACTCAAACACCCCCTTACGGAAGGCGAACGTTACGCATCGCGCTTGAACCTACTGTGACAACTATATGAATTGTGCGTTACAACTGCCAACAAACGTATTATCAATGCGATGCAGATAGGAGGGGACACCCATTCGAAAGGTATAAGGAGGAAACAGCGCCAGCGCATGGTCCATAGCTGACTATGGTTGCCGGGTGTTCTACTTCGAGTCGCCTGAGGAACTGCGCGGAGCTGCAGGTCGAAGTGGTGCAACGCATGCATGAGAACGGCTATGGTTAGAGTTGTCCGGGCTGCGTTCGGGGCGGCAAGACGCATAAAGAAGGACCGCCAAAAAGGGAACCGGCACAGCCGGTTCCCTTTTTTGCTTTTGGGAGAGAGCCGGTTTCTTGCCGTACGGCTTCTTTTGGCCTAGTAACAGTCCGTCCGAACATGAATCGGTCCAGGGCGGTACTGTCACTAAATCGAGCCGCACGTTACAATGTTCGAAGGACCGAATCAGGGAGGGGTGGGTGAGCGGTTGAAACCGGCGGTCTTGAAAACCGTTAGACCCGAAAGGGTCTCGTGGGTTCGAATCCCACCCCCTCCGCCAGCCAGTCTGAGTTTTTCCCTCTGTGTTCCACCGGTTGTAGCGATGCGCCTGAATCCGCGGCCGGAACGATCGGCTCGGTCCGGTGAGCCGACTGCAGCGCGCCGGTTATCAATCCGCATGGCGCGGCGAAGTTTAACTTTCCGGACAACACGGCAGCGTTAAAATTGTGCGTGGTGCTTCGGAGATGAAGTTTTCCCGACCTATCATTCTCATTGCATGCGCCTGGGTCTTTTTTATTGGTGGCTACGCCGCGGTGGCGCTGCTGCTTGCGCGCGGCCCGGCACAAACGATGCTCGCCATTCTGTTCGAGTGTCTCGCCCCGCTTTTTGCGAATACCTGCCTGCTGTGGAACTCGGCTTCACCCTACCGGCGGCGCAACGGGTTCTGGATGCTTCTAGCGCTGGGATGCACCATTCGACTCGCCGGGCAGCTTGCCCGCACGGGCAGCGAGTTGGTGCGGGGCCATCCGGGCAATGATCCGGCCTGGGTTGACCTACTGATTTTCATACATATCGTGCCGTTCATGGCTGCCGCGGCCCTGGCGCCCCATGCGAGAAAAGTGCGCGAGACGTTGCGATACGCGCGCGTTGATCTGCTTCTGCTGTCGTTTCTATGGGTTTTCATCTTCGTTTTC
Organism: Terriglobia bacterium; assembly: GCA_963823205.1. Classification (GTDB taxonomy): domain Bacteria; phylum Acidobacteriota; class Terriglobia; order Acidiferrales; family UBA7541; genus Palsa-295. The sequence continues at coordinate 116,269 of CAWGKL010000013.1, read as the reverse complement.
GTGGCCATGCCATGGAAGGTGGCGTGGTTCAATTCCACATTGTCGTTCCAACGGAATTTCGAGGCTTTCCTGATTGAAGATGTAACCGCGGTGGCGGTGTTCGGATTCTTATTTTTGCGCGCGCGGGGGAGCTGGCGGGTGATCTACGGCCACTTATTCGGCGCCCTGGCTCTCTATACATGTGGATCGCTTGTGGCACATCCGGCCGTGATGACGGCGCAGATGTACACAGGAAGTCTGTACGCGCTGCCGCGGCTGGCGATGTTCGTGTGGTTCGGAACGGCCGGGATCGTGGGGCGCGGATTGTCGCAGGAGCCGGACGCCCCGCGAAATCTTGCGCCGCGAGACGCGCAATACCCGGCGCGGGTAGCCATGCTGCTGGTGCTATCGCTGCCGGCAGTGGCCGCGTGGTCCGTATTCGCGAGCGACGCCCCGGTTCCGGTGCGAACGTTCCGGCTGCTTGTGACGCTGGCCGCGCTTTTCGTTGGCACGGCGCTGGTGTTCTTCCGGCTGCACCTGGTTTATCAGGAGCGCGTGGGGCTGGTCGAAGAATTATCGGGATCGCTGGAAAACGTCCAGCGCCTCCAGAGCCAATTCATGCAGTCAGAAAAGCTCGCCTCGCTGGGGCAGGCTCGCGGCGGGAGCAGCGCACGAAATCAACAATCCGCTTACCGCGATTCTCGGTTACGCGGATCTGTTGATCGAGGAGCACCCGGAAAAAACCCGTCCTCATACGCTCGGCGACAAAATTCGCCAGCAGGCGCGGCGCACCAGGGACCTGGTAACGAACCTGCTGAGCTTCGCGCGGCAGGTTCCAGCCGAAAAGCAGCTTCTCGACCTCAGCACCGTCCTCTCAGGGGCTTTGCAGCTCCGCAATTTGGATTTGCGGGACAAGAACATCCGCATTGAGCTCGATAGCTACACCCTGCTTCCGACCGTGCGCGGCGACCCGAATCAGCTCTTGCAGGTTTTCTATCACTTAATCAGCAACGCCGTGGACGCCATGGAAGCGGCCGGCGGAGTGCTGATGATCCGTGCGCTGCGGGAAGGGGGCAACGTGGTCGTGGAATTTTCGGATACGGGGCCGGGTATGAAGGAACCGGAAAAAGTTTTCGATCCCTTTTACACGACGAAGCCTGTCGGCAAGGGAACGGGCCTCGGGCTGAGCATCTGCTACGGCATCCTGCAGGAGCACGGCGGGCGCATCACCGCATTCAACCGGGTGGAAGGCGGCGCGACATTCCGGCTAGAATTACCGGCCGTGCTCGCGCCTTTTCCCCAAGCATCCGCACTTCCCGTCACTTCGAGCGTCCCGCACTAACGAACCTCGACTTGCCGGGCGCCGACGCCGGCGCCCGCTTCCTGGCCGCCATTGCCAAGAGCTAAAATTAATTCGGAACGCGCTTCAAGCGGATAATTGGGCCTGCTATAATCGCGCGCCATGACGCGACCCGCATTCCAACCGCCGCGGTACATCGTGGTGGAAGGACCCATCCGAGTAGGCAAATCCACGCTGGCCAAGGCGCTGGCGGAGCGGCTGCACGCGCGGCGGATCTTCGACTGTGAGGGCAGCGACAATCCTTTTCTTGCGGATTTTTACGACGAAAAGCCGGGGGCGGCATTTCGCGCGCAGATGTACTTTCTCTGGGAGCGGCGGCGGCGGTTGGCGGAGGCGGGGCTGGAGGAGAACGCGGGTTCCGTGGTGAGCGATTTCCTGTTCGAGAAGGACAAGATTTTCGCCTTCATCAATCTGGACAACGAGGAGCTGAAGCTCTATGAAAGATATTTCGCGCTGCTCGCGGCGGCGGTTCGCGCTCCCGACCTGGTGATTTATCTTCAGGCCAAGCCGGAGGTGCTGCGGAAGCGCGTATCGAAGAAGGCCGATCCCTCCGAGACGGAAATTTCCGCTGAATATCTCCGCGCGGTTGCCAGCGCCTACGAGCACTTCTTCTTCCGTTACTCCGCGGCGAACCTGCTGGTGGTGGACACTTCGGAAATTGATTTCGTCGAGCGCAATCAGGATTTGCAGGAGCTTTTACAGCGTCTCCGCCAGCCTGTGAAGGGTACGCAGTATTTTCTCCCGCTGGGCCGAAGCTGACGCCTGGCGGAAGGAGGCAATGCAGGACGGCTGTGCCCCGGGCTGCGCCACAGAGGAAGCGTTTTCTGTGAATCGCGCGCGATTCTTAGGCGGCGTGGACCGGCCTGGTGAGTTGGTGCCGCCATTTTCCTAGCGTGCGATTCACCGGGTGACCGCGGTGTAGGAACGAAACGACCGGCTCGCGGCGCGTGCCGATTTTCTCGAGGGCGCGGCGAATTCGGAAATCGCGGCCTGCGGATGCCAGCCCTTTTTCCAAAACCTGAATGGCTTCCTGGGGACGGCCCGCCCGCTGATAGACCTCCGCCAGATTCAAGTATAACTGGGCGTGATTGTGCCGCATGCCCAGTGCCTCCTGGCACAGGGCCTCTCCATCGCCAAAACGATGTTCGGCGATAGCGGCGAGCAAGCCGGTATAGGAGAGGTAAAAGGGATTCTTGGGGGCGCTACCAAGCGCGCGCCGGACGTGCAGGAGAGCGTCTTCGGAGTTACCATCGCGCAGGTGTTTCAGACATTCCTTGAAATCCTCCATGCCGGCATCCACGGGTGAAGTGGTTCCGATCCAATGGGACATCGCTTCCCTCCTTGGCCCGAAACGGGCATTTGATAACTAGGGTAGTGCCGGATTTGCGCGAGGGAAATAGAACGCGCGGCCAGCTTTCGGCCTGGTACCTATTCCTGTACTAAGTGACAGGTAAAAAAATAGCCATTTTTGCGCCAAGCGGCGCCTCCGCTCGGAAGCGCCATGCTACAATCCCGGCTCCGATGGACTTACATGTCTGACGCTTCAGCCAGCGACGGGATCGGCCTCGAAGTGATTTCTCCGGGCGGAGCCCGCCAGTTCGTCCGCGTCACGGAATCGCCCTTTTACATCGGCCGTGGCGGAGAAACCAAAAGGCACCTGCAGATCGCCGACCCCCGAATCTCCCGGCAGTGTGCCGCCATCATTGCAGAGGATGGGCATTATTACCTGGAAGACTGCGGCCAGCGTCACGGAATTTTCATCAACGGCGAAAAAGTCGCTCGTCGGCTTCTGGACGACGGCGATGTGATAACGTTTGGCTTCCCGGATTTCTACGAGCTGATTTTCCGCTCCTCTTCCTCGCGCGATACGACGTTACTGCCGGACATTCTCAGCCGCATGTCGCACATTTCCACCATCGAGGGATCCCCGGGCGGCCTCCACAAACTCAATCTGCTGCTCGAAGCCACCACGCTTCTGCATTCCGTGCTTCCGCTCGACGCCGTGCTCGAGCGCCATGCTGGACCACGCCATCGCCATCACCGACGCCGACCGCGGCCTCCTGCTGGCGACGGATTCCTCCGGATCGCTCCGGGTAAGCCGCGCTCGCAGCCGCGGCGGCACTCCGCTTGCGCCCGAGGAGGTTGCTCCCAGCCAGACGGCCCTGCGCCAGGCTCTGGAACAACAATCGAGCGTGATCACGGAGGACCTCGCGCAGGCCGGCCCCGACTCTTCAGGCAGCGGAGAGCGTTATGCTGCAGCGGCTTCGCGCCGTCGTCGTGATTCCCCTCTACGCGATGCCCCGCGATAACGCCGCAGATTCCGCGATGGAGGGCCAGCGCAGAGATTTTCTCGGCGTCATCTATCTCGACTCCCGCCGCCCCTTCGCATTTTCGAAGCTCGACCGCCGGATCCTCGATGCGCTCGGCGTGGAAGCCGCGAGCATTCTGCATAACGCGCATTTGGCCGAGCGCGAACGCGAGTCGCCTGCGCCTCGAGCAGGAAATCGGCATTCGCCCGCGACATCCAGCAAGCCCTTCTTCCGCGCGGCTTCCGCGATTTCCCTCATCTTGCCGCCACCGGCATCAATCTCCCGTGCCACACCGTGGGCGGGGACTACTTCGACGTTTTTCCCATTAGCGACGAGCGCACGGCGTTCCTGATCGCGGATGTTTCCGGCAAAGGCCTGGGCGCGGCATTTCTCACCACCATGCTCCAGGGCGCGCTTACCGGGATGACCATCGGCGCCGAGCCCGCGCACGTCTTCAACCACATCAATCAATTTCTCTGCGAACACGCCGAAGTGGGCCACTACGCCACAATGTTTTTCGGAGTGCTCGACCGCGAGGGCCATCTCGAATTCATCAACGCGGGGCATCCCTCACCATTCCTCGTGCGCCGTGGCGAGATTGCCGAGCCTTTCACGGAAGGCTCTTTCCCGGTCGGCATAATTCCCGGGGCCGAGTACGCCGCCTCCCGGTTGAAACTCGAGTCGGGCGACACACTCATCCTCTTCAGCGACGGAGTGAGCGAAGCCATGGACCCCGACGAGCGGGAGTTCGGCCTCGCTCGGTTCCGCGAAGCTCTTGCCGGCCAGAGCGAGGCGCCTCTCGCCGATCTTCAAAAGACGGTTCTCGAATCGGTTGAGAATTTTACGCGCGGCGCCCGTCAAGCGGACGATATCACGCTGCTTCTTGTTCGCTACCGCGGCATAGGATCGTGAGCCAGCGCAGGATATGGGTAGTAATTCGCGCAATCGAAGAGGGATTCCTCGACTGCGTCCCGCGCGCCAGAAAACGGCGAAAACCAAGAGCGCGGGACTTCGCTCAGAATGACTCATTTGGGGCGCGGGAGCTGTGAGGGTCATGGCTTCAAATCCGCCATCCAGTTCAACACCACGGTGATGGGAGAATTATTTTGTTCCTCGGTTGAGGTGACGACGAGAAACCGCTGGCCGTCCGCGGCCACCCTGTACGGGGCATTCAGGAAGCCAGCACCTCCATTGCCGGCCACAAAATCCGCATTAAAAAGCGGCTTGGGGATGCCCACCTCAAACTGGGGCCCGGTGGTATCCACGTCCACGGCCATCAACCCGGCGTTGGAAAGGAAATACAATTCCTTTCCGTCACGCCGCCATTCGGGGTTTACTCCGCCGGCGGTGGAAACCTGCCATTTGCCGCTGGGTTCCGGAAACGTCTGGACATATATCTGGTAGGTGCCCGTCTCGTTGGAAGCGTAGGCGATGTAGCGGCCGTTGGGGGAAAAACGAGCTTGCCTGGCGCCGAAATTACCTTGAACAAAGGGAAAGGGTTTGCGGTCGCCAAAAAGCGGCAAAATCCAGAGGCTGGTTGGTGCAGCGGTAATGTCGTAAACGACGTAGCGCCCATCCGATGACCAGTCGTCCAGGCTTTTCTGCTGGTCTTTCGAATCGAAGACAAGCTGGGAAGCGCCGAGACCGCTGGCCGCTTTCTCATAAATGTCTCGGGTTCCCGTTTGAGTTGACGAGAATAGGATTTGGCTGCCGTCGTGGGACCAGACGGGGTTCAAGTCGTCGGCGGAATCGAACGTAAGCCTTGAGGCCGTTCCGCGCTTCAAGTCGAGAATCCAAAGATTGCGGTTGCCGGTCCCGGTTTCCCGGATACCTACTGCGACGCGGGTCCCATCGGGCGAAAGGGCCGGGTTGCTATAGAGGGCGGCCTGCCCGACAGTCCCCAGCTTCTTCCCGCTGCGATCGAACCATTGGAGCTGTAGCGCGGCTTGTCCGGAGGTCCCGGCGGTATACGCCAGGACGCCGTTTGCGGAGGCCGAAAAATCCAGCACGTCCTGGGCGATGGGAACAGCTTCGCCGGATATAGTCAGACGCTGGGCGTCGAATGGCTGGGCCACGAGGGTGCCTGCGCGCAAGTAGAGTAAACGGCCCGGCGGTGCATAAAGGGCGGCCGAGTCGGCGTTCATCAGGCACTTTGTTTCCTTGGAGTCGAGCGAACCGGCGCAAACCCACGTTTGACCGAGCGGGACAAGACGACGGGAAGCGTAAAGGAAATGCCGGCCGTCGGGCAGGAACGTAGGGTTGGATTGCGCGATTTCTCCCAGCGATTGGTCGAGCGTGGTCAATGGGCTCGGCGCGCCGCCAGCCTCGGAAACCTTTTCAAGCGAACCACCGGAGCCAGTGAATACAATCACACCGTCGCTATTCCAGGTTCCGACTAGGCCTGCGGCACCTTGAGTAAGTACCTGGGGAGGTCCACCGGCGATATCAATTTTCATCAAGCTGCCAGAGGCAAAGAAGCCCAAGTAACGGCTGTCGGGCGACCAAAAAGGCAGGAGCGCGTTTTCTGTTCCGGGCAGCGCGTGCGCGGCGACACTGTCAAGCGGCCGGAGCCAAAGCTGTCGTACTCCTTTATTGGAGATACCGACAAAGGCCAGGAGACGGCCATCCGGCGAGACGTGTGGCAGCCCCCAGGCGGTAACCTCGGGTGGAGGGGAGAAGAGAAATCGCGCCACGTCCGGCTTGGGTTGGTTCAGGTACAAGCGAGTGAACAGGAAGGCCAGTGCGGCGGCGAGGAGCAGGGCCGCGCCGGTGAGCGCCCAGGCGATTCTTTCGCGGCTGCGGCGGCGCGCGACGACCGGTGCGGCGACGCCTGCCTGCGAGCCGCCTTCGGCGATCCACTTCAGTTCATCGGTCAGGTCCTTCGCGCTCTGGCAGCGCTCGTCCGGTTCCTTCTCGAGGCATCGTTTCACGACGCGGTCGAGCGCGGGCGGGGTCATGGGCTGAAGCGACGAGATTGGCGGCGGATCCGTCTCCAGTATCTTGGCAATAACGCTCGCCTGACTCTTGGCCTCGAAGGCTCGCTTGCCCGTGGCCATTTCGTACACCACAGTGCCAAACGCGAAGATGTCCGTGCGCGCGTCTGCTTCCTTGCCTTCGAGCTGTTCGGGTGCCATGTACTGCAACGTGCCCACGATGGTGCCTTGCGCCGTGAGCGGGTCGTTCATTGTGGGGAGCTGCGACATCTGCGCGTTGGCTGGAGCCATCTCCTGCTGCAGCTTCGCGAGACCGAAGTCGAGGAGCTTCGTGCCGGATTTCGTTAGCATGATGTTGCCGGGCTTCAGGTCGCGGTGCGTGACGCCTTTGCGGTGGGCTTTGTCGAGCGCGTCGGCGATTTCGATGGCGTACTGCAACAGCTGCTCGAGCGGCAGCGGCCCTTTGGCGAGGCGCGCGGCCAGCGTTTCGCCTTCGAGATACTCCATCACCAGATAATCGGTGCCGCCCTCGCGGCCGATATCGTAGAGAGTGCAGATGTGCGGATGATTCAGGCTGGCGATGGAGCGGGCTTCGCGCTCGAGCCGCTCGCGCAATTCGGGGCGGTCGGCAAGATGCACGGGCAGAACTTTGATGGCGACGGTGCGGTTGAGGCGCGTATCGCGCGCGCGATAGACTTCGCCCATTCCGCCCGCGCCGAGCGGCGATTGAATTTCATACGGACCGAATTTAGTTCCGGGCGTCAACATGCAGATCCTTCGCTTCGCTCAGGATTTCGGCTGCGTGCTCCCGCTCCGCAAAACCGGCTCCGCTCACGCCCGCACAGCGGCTCAATCCCATACGGCCCGAATCTGGTTTCTGCACTTAGCAAGGTAATTCGCCTCCGCCATGACCGAGGTAACGCGGTAATCCACAATAGACAATCAGTTGCAGGCTCATGGAATCTTGCGTTTCACTTCGTCGAAGAAGTTCTCGAGCATCGTGATGTGTACCGAGCCCTTCTCCCCGGCCGTGGCTTCGGGCAGGGTGAACACGGCGAAGCGCTTGCCGTCCGGCTCCATATCCATGTTCGACGTACCCGTATAGAAAATCTGCCTATCCGACCACACCCGCGGCTTGCCGGGCACGAAGGCCGCGCCATCCACCGTGTAATCCATGACCATGATTCGATTATCCGTGGTCTCGTAGAACAGCAGGCGGCCGTCCTTCGACCAGAACGCATACAATCCCCCGCCGCTGGAAATCTGCCATTTGCCTTCGCTACTGGCAGGAAATGGCCGCACGTAGATTTCATTGTTGCCCGATTCGTTCGAGCGGTAAGCGATCCAACGGCCGTCGGGAAGAATCTCGGAACCAGCTGACTCGCGTGTGTATGCAGGAACGGCTCCGGCTTGCCCGGCTTGGGATGATCCGGATCGGTGAGATCGAGCGGAAGGGTCCAGATATCATATCCGGTATCCCAACTCGATTCATGATACGCCAGATGCCGTCCATCTGGAGAAAGGGACCAAGGAACAAGAGGGTTCGCGTCTTCCAGCAGCAATTGAGGATCCCCCGAGCCGTCGCTGCGAATCCAGTAGATGGAGAAATCATTGGCCACGGACTGGAACACAAGATGCTTGCCATCGGGCGTCCATATCGGCAAGTCGGCGTGGCCGGTGAACGTTAGGCGGGTAGTCGTGTCCCGCTCCAGATCGTACACGTAGATATCAGTGCCGGCGCCGAGGAAAGCGAGCTTCCGCCCGTCGGGCGAAAGACGCGGCGGGCCATATACGCCGGGAGTGGAAAGCAGCGGCTGCATCTTGCCGGAGCCATCCAGCCATACTACTTGCCATTCCTGGGCTGCGCTCTTACCCGCCGCATACACGAAGGTCCCGGTTGCCGAGAAATCGAACTGGCCGCCGCCGGTGGAGGGGTTTGCGGCCACGTCGTCCAAGAGCGGCACGGGCGCGCCGGTCACCTCCAAACGCACGGGATCGAATTTCACGCCAAATAGCGTGCCCTGGTGCAAATATACGAGATACCCATTGGGCAAATAGCGGCCATAGTAGCCGCCGCGCTCCAAAACCTTGGCTTGGCCCGTCTTTGGCGAAAACACTTCGATGCTGGCGTTGTCCCACGCAGGGGCAGAAGGCGAGGCCGTGAACAGGACCGCGTTTCCGTCCGGCAGGACCTGCGGCCAACGGTGCGCGATCTCGCCCGGCCCCAGCCTTGTAACCGGCTGCGGCGCGCCTCCGGCGGCTGGAAACCGCGACAGCGGGACCAAGACTCCTGCCGCGGCGATGATGTTTCCGTCACCGCCCCAACTGGCGCCCGTGGCGGTCGGGTTACCAAGAGTGTCAAGCGCTATGGGCGTGCCTCCCTGGACCGAAATCTTCTTGAGCTGCGCACCGGCGAAATACCCGATCCACTGGCTGTCGGGAGAGAAGAACGGAACGCTTCCACCTTCCGTGCCCGGCAGGAGCGTGGGCTCGGACTGATCGAGGAGCCGCGTGGCAAGCAGTTGCCGGCCATCCGGTCCATGCGCGGGAAAAACGAGCCGCCGGCCATCGGGCGAGATCGCGACAGTGAGATTGAGGCCGGTCATCGCTTCCGGGCCGAGATCCACGCTCAGGCGCGTCAGCGGTTTGTCCGGGGGCGGGGGCGCGGGCTTCGTGAACCACACCGCAACTCCGCCAATCAGCGCCGCAACCAGGGCGACGCAAATGCCGAGCATTAGCGGCCGCCGCCCCAAAGCGCGAATGCCTGTCGCCGAGACGCTCGGCTGCGAAGAAATCGCCGAGCCACCCTCGGCAATCCACTCGAGTTCATCATGCAGATCGCGGGCACTCTGCCAACGATCATCAGGCTCCTTCGCCAGACATTTCTTTACCACGCGCTCGAGCGCGGGCGGCGTCATGGGCTGAAGCGAAGAAATCGGTGCAGGGTCGGTCTCCAGAATCTTCGCGATCAGGCTGGCCTGGCTCTTCCCTTCGAACGCCTTCTTCCCCGTGGCCATCTCATACACCACCACTCCGAATGCGAAAATGTCCGTGCGGGCGTCCGCTTCCTTGCCTTCGAGCTGCTCGGGGGCCATGTATTGCAGCGTCCCCAGGATGGTTCCCTGAGCCGTGAGCGGGTCGCTCATTGTGGGAACCTGCGATAGCCGCGCGTGGCCCGGCGCCATCTCCTGCTGGAGCTTCGCAAGTCCGAAATCCAGCAGCTTCGTGCCGGATTTCGTGAGCATGATGTTGCCGGGCTTCAGATCGCGGTGGGTCACTCCCTTGCGATGGGCTTTGTCGAGCGCGTCGGCGATCTCGGTGGCGTATTGCAACACCTGGTCGAGCGGCAGCGGCCCTTTGGCGAGGCGCGCGGCGAGCGTTTCGCCTTCGAGATATTCCATCACCAGATAATCGGTGCCGCCCTCGCGGCCCACGTCGTAGAGAGTGCAGATGTGCGGGTGATTCAGGCTGGCGATGGAGCGGGCTTCGCGCTCGAAGCGTTCGCGCAATTCGGGGCGGTCGGCGAGATGCACGGGGAGAACTTTGATGGCGACGGTGCGGTTGAGGCGCGTATCGCGCGCGCGATACACCTCTCCCATCCCGCCCGCACCGAGCGGCGCGACGATCTCGTACGGCCCGAGCTTAGTTCTTGCGCCCAGCAAATTAGTTCGCCTCCGCCTGCGGCGGATTTCGCCTCGCGGCTCCGACGCCGCGAAAACGGCTCAACATGCAGATCCTTCGCTTCGCTCAAGATTTCGCCTGCGGGCTCCCGCTCCGCAAGACCGGCTCCGCTCACGCCCGCACAACGGCTCAACTTCGTAAGGCCCGAGTTTGGTTCCTGGAGTGAGGGTCGCCAAGGTTTGGGCCTGGATTATAACCTTAGAGAGATTAACGGGTCTCATCGTATTTGCGTGGCGAGCGTTCGCTAATGCGCGAGTTGGGATGCGAAGACGAGGCGGATACCGCGCGCTTCGAGGCGCGGAAGGCTTTCGGCCAGGGCGGCGATAGTCTCGGCGTGGGGATGGCCGATGGCGATGGCGGAGCCGTCGCGGATGGCGTCGCGGGCGGCGAGATCGAGCTGTGCGAGGACGGCTTCGCGGGTGGGTGTGTCGTCGAGGAAAACTTTGCGGGAGGCGGCGCGCACACCGGAGCGTTCCGCAGCGGCGTAGGCGACGGTAGCGGCGGTGGTGCGGCTATCAATGAAGAAAAGTCCGCGGTCGCGCAGAGCCGGCATCAACGCCGCCATGAGGGCGGGATCGGCGGTCGCGCGGGAGCCTTGATGATTGTTTACGCCCGCCGCGTGGGGAACGGTGTCGAGCATGGCACGAAGCTCCGACTCGACTTCTTCCGGATTCATACCCACGCGGAGGCTCGACTGGCTCGGGGATTGCGCCCTCGGATGGATCGCCTTCGGAGACCGACTGCATGGGCATGTGCAACATGACCTGGTCGCCGCCGCGGTAGATTTCCTCGGCGACCTCGGCCGATAGGGGCAAGTGGGGCAGCACGGAAACGGTGAGGGGGAAGCCCAGGGCGAGGAGGGAATCGGCGGAAGCGCGGTCGTGGCCCAGATCGTCCACGATGATGGCAAGTTGCGGATTCCCGCGAGCAGGCACGAAGGGCGGGTGCGAGCGGGCATGGAGCGGAGAGAACACAAGAATCGAGTGGGTGCGATTGCCATGAAAAGCGAGATCGAAGCGCACGACATCGCCGCGGGAAACTTCGGTGAGGGACAAATCGTGTCGGCGGGCGCTTTCGGCGAAGGATTGTCTTAAGGCATCGGTCTGTGAAGAATCGGCGAGCGACACATCAATGGCGTCATAGACGAGAGGGGGCTGCCCGGGGGTTTCGGACGACAGGATTTCGGGACGAATGGTGATTTCAGATTTGTGCTGGGTGACATTTTGCGCGGCGGCGACAATTTCCTGGGTGATGGAGCGAAGCTGGGCGGTGGTAAGAGATTTTTTCGCGCAGCCGGAGAAAACGAGAACGAGGGCAAGAGCGACGAGAGCAGCGACGCGCGACCTGGCCACGATGGACTAGGCAGCTTTCGGTTGCGCGCCGACGCTCTCGAGAATTTCGACGGCTTTTTTGACCACGGGGTCGTCGAGCGAACTGGAAGGAGCGGGGGGATATTCCTCGCTGAGCGCGGCGACATCGTCGGTGGCAGGCTCGACCACGGTGGTGGGGGCAACTCCTTCCGCGGGAATTTCCTTCGAATCGGGCGTGTAGTAATTGGCGACGGTGAGAATCAGGGCCGAGCCGTCGTCGAGCTGGATGAGCTTCTGCATGGAGGCGGTGCCGTAGGTGCGGTCGCCAACGGTTTCGCCGCGGTGATTATCGGCGATGGCGCCGGCCACGATCTCGGCGGGGCCCGCTGTTCCATTGCCGATGAGCACGGCCACGGGCAGCTTCCACGCGACCTGCGAGGGGTCGGCGGAGGAAACCACGGGAGTGACGGTCTGCCCCTGGAGGGTGGTGATGGTGCCCGAGGAAAGGAAAAGCTGGGCCGTGGAAATTCCTTCGGCATCGTCGCCGGAGGCGCAATCGCGAAGATCGAGAATCAGTTTATGGGCGCCCTGGCGGGAGAACTGCAGGAGCGAGTCGCGAATCTGTTTGGTTACGCCGTCGCTGAAGGCGGGCACTCGGAGATAGGCGATGCCGTCCTGGAGATGGTCTTCGACGAGCTTGGGCGCGGGAATTTTGGCGAGAGTGATGTCCGCATCCTCGGGCTCGGTCTTGCCGCGGCGAATGATGGAGAGCTTGACAACCGTTCCCGGAGCGCCATTGAGGAGCACCTGGGCTTGATCCACGGACATCTGGCCGGTGGTGAAGCCGGCGATTTTTTCGAGGATATCACCGAGGCGCAAGCCGTCCTTTTCGGCGGGGCTGCCGGGCAGAGCGGAGATCACGCTGATATAACCGAAGCGCTTGGTGAGAGCCACGCCGGCGCTGCCTGCGGCCTGGTTGGCGCTCTCCTTTTCGTAGTCGGCATATTCGAGCGGGCTCATGTAGCCGGATTGCGGGTCGAGCGAGTCGAGGAGGCCGTGGAGAGCGCCGGAAGTGACGGAATGAATGTTGGGCTGGTCCACATAATCGTTCTGGATGTGATCGAGAACCTCGCTATAAACGGCGAGGGCGCGGTAGGCCTTGTCGTCCGAAGAGCGGGCGAGAACGTAGCCGGTGGTGACATAGGCCAAAACGAGGAGCGAAAGCACGACCACAATCTTCTTAGCCAGAGAACTCATGCGTATGTCCTTTTCTCCTTAACTCGACTCCGCCGCGGCAAGAAACCCGCGGCCGAAGCAATGGTCCGCGAGATGGAGGTAAAAGCCGGCGACGGCTGACCGGCATTGGTATGATGCGCGGCGCCCTCCGCGGGAAACCCCATTATAGCACTGTCCGGCGAGGAGCGGCTGAATGCGCTCTTGGCGACCCCCCTATTTTGTTTCGATTAGAAAAATTTATGTGGTTGATATCAGTGGAATTATGGCGATTTCTATTTCCCGATGTGTTGCGAGTAGAAATGGGCAGTTTGCGGCTGACGGCGGCCCCTCGGTCACGATGTTTCGGGTCTCAAAGTGCGTCGTCAAGGACACACACGTCCTCTCTTCCCGTTGCATGGCAATTCTAAAGTTGAACGCGTCCGGCGGGCCGGGCGCGAGCAACTGAAAACAATGTATCATAGCATAAAATCCTTGTGTTGTCAAGAGGGTAAATTCTGTCACAGCAGGAGGGGTGAGCGCGAGCTATTTGTGGGCGAAGGTGTGCTGGGGGGCGCGGAAGCCGAGCAGATCGCCATTGGCGACGGGGTCGGCGGCGGTGACGTAGGTTTGGGAGATGCGGTCCTGCCAGGTGAAGCGGTCCTCGTCCCAGAAGGCCCACAGGAAGCCGAGCATCAGAGTGGCTCCGGAGAGAAGGTAGCCGAAGCTGCGCCAAAGGAGCTGGCGCGTGTCGGGCAAGCTGCCATCGAGGCGGACGATGCTGAGGCCGCGAAGCTGCATTCCCGGCGTGGCGCCCGCGAACGTGATGAAGAGGAAGAAATACTGGGCGTAGAAGAGGAAGAGGACGGCAAGAGAAACGATGGCGTCCATTTTTTCAAATAGGACTTGCCCTCCGAGCGAGCGGAACAATCCGAGAAACGCGGCGCAGGTCAGACTCAAGAACAAGGCGTCGAGAAGGCCGGCCCAGCGGCGCTCTGCAAGCGTGGCGACGGGGACGAGGGCGGTCTGGGGATGGGCGCGATCGTCGGGGAAGCTCGAAAAATCGAGTTCCGGCTGGATGTGAATTTCCATGCGCTCGATAGGGCGCTGGCGCGGGGAGGGCCGGAGGCGCCCTTCATTCTTCCCTTCGTGCCTCAGGGCAGGCAGGGCAAGCCCTTCGTTCCTCAGGGCAAGCAGTCGTTCGCGGCCTTCTTCTTCGACTTCCTCGAGGGCGCGGGAATCGCGGAAAGGAAGGCCGGACTGTGAATCGCCGGGGCGCAGACGGCGGCGTCGCGCGCGGTAGACTTCCAGACGCCGCGTAACTTCGACGCGCCATTCAGGCTCGGCGACGGCGTCATCGGCCACGACGCGGGAGGCGACGCGGTCCTCCCCACGGACATATCCGCGCGAAGGCGCGCCGACGGCTATGGGCTGGGAAGCAAGTTCGCGGTTTTCGCCGGGGGCGTCACAAAACGAGCAGTCTGCGATTGTCTTCGAGCAGCAGGGCGCCACACTTCGAGCAGATACGTATCACTGGTCCGTTTTGCGCTGCGGAAGTTCCAGTGACGGAACGGGCACATGATAGTACGGGCGCAAGGACGGGAACAACGGCGAAGGGAGTGAGCGTGTGGCGTATGAGGCAACGTGGGTTCAGGCGCATTGCGGGAGGGGGAGGCGCGTGTTAGGCTCAGCTTTCTTTTTCGGGGCTTGGGGGGATTTTCCGGGCTTCATTCAGACGATGCCGAACGCGACGCTCTCCGAATCCGTACGCAAACTGGCTGTACTGATGGCGCTGCTTCCGGTTTCACTCGGGGGCACGCGCGCCGCGCTGGCCCAGGGCAGTGCACAGGGCTGGCTGAAACCTCCCGCAGCCGGCGGCGAGGCCACGCTCGAGGCGGATCAACAACGAGTGGCAGGCCATACCTATTACGCCGACGGCCACGTGGACCTGCGCTACGAGAATGCGCGGCTGCGCGCCGACCACATGGAGTACGACGAAGACACGCAGGTGGCCATCGCCCAAGGACACGTGCAGCTCGATTACATGACGCAGCACGTGGAGGCGGACGACGCGCGGTACGAATTGCGGACGGGCCGCGGAACGTTCCACAACGTGAGCGCCACGTTCGCCATCGAGCGGCATCCCGAGCCGACGCTGCTGGTGAGCCCGAACCCGCTCTATTTCCAGGCGAAGGAGGCGGAGCGGCTGGACGCGAACACGTACCGGATTCACCACGCTTGGCTGACGGTGTGCAAACCGAGCCGGCCGGTGTGGAAATTCTACGCGCCGGAAGCGACAGTCCACTTGGAGGAAACCGTTCACCTGGAGAACGGGAACTTCCGGCTTTTTTCGGTTCCGGTGATTTATTTTCCGTACGCGACGTTTCCCGCTGAGAAGGAACGCAATTCCGGATTGCTTTTTCCCGACCTGGGGGAGAGTTCCATCAAGGGGTACATCCTGGGAGAGGGATTTTACTGGGCGCCCGTGGAATGGATGGATTTGACGGCCAGGGCGGACTACTTCACCGACAGAGGCTGGAGCGAGCATGGGGAATTGCGGATGAGGCCGTGGGAAAACGCGCGGCTGGAGGCGGACTATTTCGGAGTGGTGGACCGCGGACTCGTGCAAGCGAGCGGTCCACGGATCAACCAGGGCGGGCACGAGGAGCATGTGCTGTTCACGGCGCTGCTGCCGGATGGGTGGCGCGCGGTGGCCGATCTGGACCAGCTCACCTCGCTGACATTCCGGCTGGCGTGGTCGGAGACATTCACGCAGGCGATTAATTCGGAAGTGCGCAACACGGCGTTTTTAACCAACAATTTCCGGGGATTCAGCGTGAATTTCGCGGCGCTGAGCTACGAGAATTTTCTGAGCGCGGCGTCCGGGACGACTCCGCAGACCTCGATCACGCTGCGGTCGGCTCCGGAAGCGCGAATCAGTTCGGTGGATCAGGCGCCCTTTCCGAATCTGCCCTTTTATTTTTCGTTCGAAGGATTCGTGGGGGCGGTGAACCGGGGAGAGGATGTGACGCCGTTCCACATGCCGACATTCGCTCCCCGGAGCGAGCTGGCTCCGAGCGTAATGGCGCCGCTGCATTTCGGGCCCTGGCTGAGCGTGACGCCAAGCTTCACGTTGCGGACAACGTTTTATGGCGGACAGATGCAGAGCGGGACATACGTGGACGACGGATTTTTCCGCGTGACCGAAGAGGTATCCGCAGACATTCGCTTCCCCGTGATCGAGCGGGTGTGGGGCGGCGGGGACACAAAATGGAAGCACGTGATCGAGCCGTACGCGGTCTACAGTTACGTCGCCGGGGTGAACGACTTCGGGCGGTTTGTGCGCTTCGACGAGGACGAAACGCTGACGGATACGAACGAGTTCGAGTACGGCGTGACGCAGCGCCTCTATCGCCGCAGCGGCTCGGGGGGGTCGGAGGAGCTGGTGACATGGCGCATCGCGCAGAAATATTTCTTCGACCCGACGTTCGGAGGCGCGCTCGTGCCGGGCCAGCGGAACGTGTTTCAAACCCTGGATTCGCTGACGCCCTTCGCGTTTGCCGATGAGCCGCGGAACCTTTCGCCGATCGTGAGCGACGTGACCGTGGAACCGGGAAAACGATACGACGCGCAATTCATCGTGAATTACGATCCGCAGCGGGACCGGCTGACGGTCATCGGAACGCTTCTGAAACTGAAACCCTACCGGGAGTCGTTTTTGACGCTGGCGGATTTTTCGGTGGTGAATCTTCCGGTGAACCCCATCCCTGTTCCGGCGAATTTCGAGCAGCGGTCGAATCAAGTGCGGGCGCTCGTGGGATATGGCGATCTGACGCGCCCCGGCTGGAACGTAACGTTTGGCGCGAGTTACGATTTCACGCGGGAGGCGTTCCAGAATCAGATCGCGGAGGTCAGCTACAACGGCAAGTGCTGCGGGCTGGGCTTCGAGTATCGCAAGTTTTCGTTCGGCACGATCCGCAACGAGAATCAGTATGCGTTGGTATTCCGCATCGCTAATTTGGGTTCCGCGGGGAACCTGCGGCGGCAAGAAAAAATATTCTAAGATCCAGGGGAGGCTGAGGCACGAAAAGGGCGCTGCGGGGCGTTTCGCAGAGCCGAAAACGGCAGGGGCGCGTCCAATATATAGAATGGATGCGGGGCGGCCGGAGAAGCGGCGAAGGGCGCCGATTCTTCCAGGGAATGGCGCGGCGCCGCAAAGGAGCGGGGAACCCGATGGAAGTGTCGGTATTGGCCGCATTCGTTGCGGGATTGGTTTCCTTTCTTTCGCCGTGCGTCCTGCCGCTGGTGCCGGGATACATCTCGATGCTCTCGGGGATCGGCGTCGAGGAGTTGAAGCAGGGCCACGCGCCGAGGGGAGGATTGCTGCGGTCCGCGCTGGCCTTCGTGATTGGGTTCTCCATCGTGTTCATCACCTTCGGCGCGTCGGCGAGCGCGGTGGGTTCGTTCCTGGTGCGCAACCGGACTTTGCTGGCGCCGCTTGCCGGGGCTTTGATCATGCTCTTTGGACTGCACTTGATAGGCTGGCTGGGTAAAATAAGCGTGCGGGCGGGAGTGGTGATCGGGATTTTAGCTGTTGCGGCGGGTGTGGCGCTGCACTTCGCTCCGGGAATTGCCGGGGCGGAGGTGAAGCCAATTCATTTCTATGCGGCGGCCATTATTTTTCTGCTGGGCCCGGTGCTGGCGCGGTGGCTCAATCGCGACGTGCATTTCCGAAACCTGGGCGGCCAGCCGGGGATGGCGAGCGGATTTCTGATGGGGTTTGCATTTGCGTTTGGCTGGACGCCATGCATCGGGCCGATCCTGGCAGGGGTGCTGGCGATCGCCGCGACGCGTGAAACGATCGGCCAGGGCGTTTTTCTGCTGGGATGCTATTCGGCGGGCCTGGCTATACCGTTTCTCGCGACGGCGCTGGGCGTGGGAGGTTTTCTGCGTTTTTACCAGCGCTTCCGGCGTCACCTGCACGCGGTGGAAGTGGCGAGCGGCGTTTTATTGCTCGGGATCGGCGGGCTGGTGTTCGTGAACCGGCTCACATGGCTTTCAGGGAAACTGGCGTTTCTGGACCGATTTTCCCGGTGACGGGGGCTTTGCCAATGAAGAATCGTACCACCGCATTGCTGCTCGTGCTCGCCCTGGCGGCGCTGGCGGCAAGTGTCTACACGTGGCATGCGCGGTTTCGAAGCTGGCCTGGGGCCGGTAACGCGAGCACGTATTCGATCATGAATGAGCCGGACGTGACGTTTTTGGATTTGCAGGGGCAAAACGTGGCGCTTGCCAGCCTGAAGGGGAAAGTGGTGCTCGTGAATTTCTGGGCCACGTGGTGCGATCCTTGCAAGGAGGAAATTCCGGACCTAATCGAACTCCAGGAGAAATATGCGGGCAGGGGCTTTACCGTGCTGGGAGTGGCGATGGACGACGAAGGGAAGAAGATTGTCCAGCCGTTCGTACAGAACACGCAATTCGACGCGGGCGGGCGATCAATGAGCATCAACTATCCCATCGTGCTGGGAAACGACGACATCGCGACGAAGTTCGGCGGACTCTTCGGCTTTCCGATCAGCTTTCTGATCTCGCGCGACGGCAAGGTGGAGAAGAAATATCTGGGAATGTTGAGCGAGGATGAGATGGAGAAGGAAATCGAGGGGCTGCTGTGATTCCCGGGGCGAGACACCGCGCGGGAACGCCAACCCTCCTCGGAGCGTGCTTGGTGATTGCAGCATGCGCCACATTCGCCCAGGCTGGAAGCGCCCTGCGCGCGCCGCAGGATGGCGGGCACTTGCCGAGCCCATCGGCCGTGGTGAAGGCGCGCGCCTATGTGTCGCTCGAGCCCGTACCCCGCGAAAGGGAATTTCAAGTGGCGGTGCAGGCGGAAATCGCGCGCGGATTCCACGTGAATTCGCACAGGCCGAGCGAGCTGTACCTGATTCCGACGACGGTCACTCCGAATCTTCCCGCCGGAATTCGGCTGGCCGGCACGAACTATCCCGAAGGGCGGCTCGAGGAGTTCCCTTTTTCGCCCGGCAAGCCGCTGAGCGTATACACGGGCAGCGTGACGATGCGGCTGCGGCTTTCCGCGGAAGCCCATGCCGCGCTGGGCGCAACCACGATTCCCATGACACTGCGGTATCAGGCATGCAACAGCACAACGTGCCTGCCGCCGGTGAATGTTCCCGTGAGCGTTCCATTGGAAGTGGCCGCGACAGGGGCCAAGGCGCGCGCGGCGCATCCTGAAATTTTTCCAACGACATCCGCGAGGTGACTGGCGTGGGGAATAGGGCAGAATCCCCGGATGACAGCGGGTCTTAGTGTGCGGATACGAAGGGCAGGGCGCGGCGGAGGCGCGCGACGACGCGGCGCTGGCCGAGCACGACCATGGTTTCGAAGAGCGGCGGGGCCACGGCGCGGCCCACGATGGCGACGCGCGTGGCGTTGATGAGCAGGCCCGCTTTTACGCCTTCGGCCGCGGCGATGCCGCGCAGCGCGGCGTCGCACGCATCGTGGTTCCATTCGGGCAATGCCGCGAGGGCATCGGCCAGTTTTTCGAGCAGGGCGGGCAGGCGTTCGTCCTTCCAGAATTTTTGCGCGCGCTTCGGCATCGTAATCGAAATCGTCGGTAAAAAAAGCGCGCGCCCATGCGGTGAAATCCCCGAGCAGTCGCGTGCGCGGACGAATTAAATCCACGGCGCGCGCAAACCACGCGCGGCCTTCGCCAGCCGCCCATTCATCCTGCCAAAGCCCCGCGCGCTTTAGTTCCGCTTCCACGTAGGGCAGAAGTTCCTCGACCGGCGGCTTTTGCAGATATTGCGTGTTGAACCATTCGAGCTTGGGGCGGTCGAAAATCGCGTTCGTGCGGCTGACGCCGGAGAGAGTGAATCGCTCGATCAGCTCGGGCGTGCGAATGAATTCGGAATCATCTCCCGGAGACCATCCCAGCAGAGCCAGAAAATTGCGAAAGGCCTCGGGCAGAAATCCTTCCTCGGCGTAGGAGCCGACGCTGGTGGCGCCGTGGCGTTTCGAGAGGCGCGTGCGATCAGGCCCGAGGATCAAAGGAACGTGCGCGAAAATGGGCGGAGGCGCGCCGAGCGCGTGGTAAATCAGCGCCTGCTTGGGCGTGTTCGAGAGATGGTCCGCGCCGCGAATGACGTGCGTGATGCGCATGTCAATGTCGTCCACGACGACGCTGAGCTGATAGGTGGGCAGCGCCGTTCGAACGCAGCAGGACGAAATCCTCGATTTCGGCGTTCTGCACCTCGCGCGGGCCGAACACGGCGTCTTCAAATCGAGTGACGCCGTCGCGGGGCACGCGGAATCGAATCGCGCGCGGGAGACCTTGCGCTTCTCGGGCGGCGCGATCCTCGGCGGTCAGATCGCGGCAGGGACAGGCAGGGCCTTTTTGAGCCTTCGAGCCCTCGTCATCTCCTTCGCCCTCCAGGTCTTCGGTGGGCGCAGGAGCAGCATCAGCGCCGGCATAGGCCGTAGGTTTGCAATAGCACGGGAAAGCCGCGCCGGCGGCAAGCAAGCGTTCGGCGGCCGCGCGGTACATCTCCAGGCGCTGCGACTGGAAAAACGGGCCTTCGTCCCATTCGATTCCGAGCCACTTCAATCCGGCGAGAATACCTTCGACGAGTTCCGGGCGGTTGCGTTCGGCGTCGGTGTCTTCAATGCGAAGGAGGAGCGTGCCGCCTTCGTGACGGGCAAATAGCCAATTGAAAAGAGCGGTTCGCGCGCCGCCCACATGGAGATAGCCGGTGGGCGAAGGAGCGAAGCGGACACGCGGCTTTTGTGAAGTCATTCGGGTCGGGTACTTTCCGGTTCTCGGAGTTGGACATCTTATCGGAATGAAGAATTGCCCGCCAAGGTTTTTTCGCTCCCCGGAACGCAAGGCTCCGTCGGCTGAACGGGATCGATCTCGATCAACGGCCGATTCCCATCGCCTTTGTCGCCTTCATCAGGGATCGTAAATTCCACTTTCGTCTCGTTCATGATGTGCAGAAGGTCCTCGATTTCCTTCGGGTTCATCGCAGCGCCGAAGGATGCCATCGCCATCATCCCCAAGAGGAGCGCCCTTAGCCATTTGCGTTTCATCAACATGTAATCCTCCGGCCGTCCGCGCGGGGCTGGATAAGGCTGCGGCTGAACACAGCTCGCCCCGCAAGTGTTGCAGCGTTGTGCGAGACTAAGGCCGCCGCCTGGCGGCCAGATGCTGGGAGGAGTTACCGTGCCGGAGGGGGCCGCGGCGAGAAAGCAGGTAGCGCTAGGGCCTGCA
Organism: Terriglobia bacterium; assembly: GCA_963823205.1. GTDB lineage: Bacteria > Acidobacteriota > Terriglobia > Acidiferrales > UBA7541 > Palsa-295. The sequence continues at coordinate 95,201 of CAWGKL010000013.1, read as the reverse complement.
GCGTATGACTCTGCTCGTCAACGCGCGGTAAGGAAATATTCAGTGTAAACGCAACGAAGACCCACAAAGTGACGAGGATGGCAAGCGGCAGGCCAGCTGCGCCCGGTGTTAACGCCGCGAGCAGCAGTGCCGCAACACAGAAGAAAGCAACGAATCGCCGAACACGGAACGTCGTATTCATTCTTGATTGATGATACACGGAATAGTCGCCCGCTCAAAAGGCCTCATTTTCGGTACTGGGGTACTGTTGACCACCCGACATAGCAGGTCACATACTTATAAAAGGACGGATGGCCTTTGCGGGCCGACCGAAGAGAGCCCCTTGTGATTGCGCGAGTTCCCCAGGAACCCACACGGTTGACCTCCAAGAAACGTCCCTAGGACACGCGACAGGCAGCCCGCAGTTTTTCTGCTATCCTCGGCGGAAGTCTTTGAGACCATTTGGAATGGAGCGTGGAGTTGCTGAGTCATTTTGACGCGAGCGGAATCGTGCTGCTGGCAAGTTCATTCCTGCTGGCGACGTTGTTTGCGTTCGTTTACAGGCAGAAGCGGCAGCCATACGTGCTGGTGTGGTCGGCGGGCTGGCTCGGGATTTCGTTCTATTTGCTGGGAGTTCTCCTAGGCCCGCGTGTGGCTCGATGGCACTGGTTCGAAGGGCTGGATGCATGGCTTCTGACCGTGGCGGCGCTGGTTTTTTACTGTGCTGCGCGGATGTACGCGCGGCGGAGACTGGCGGTGTGGGGAGTGCTGGCCGCGGCTGGAGTGGGCGCTGCGTGGTCCTTTGCCTGCGCGTACGGACACATGGCGGTTCCCGTGGTGGTGGGAACCGGGCTGGTGTTTGTGGCGGTGGCATGGGCGTTCCTCGAAGAAGGACGCAAGCAGGAATCGCGCGCGGACGTGCTGCTGGCGATTACGTTTGCCGCGTGGGGACTGCTGTGTTTCGCGATGGCCTTTCAAGGCCGGTTCCGCATGCTCGGGGAAACGGATCTGCAGCCATTGATTTTAGCGCCCCTGCTGTTCGCCGGCGTGCTGATGGTGATGGCGGTATACGAAGAGGAGCGGCGGCGCGTGGAACGGAATATGCTGGCGCTGTCGAATCTGAACCTGGCGACATCGAGGTTCACGGGCGGTGAGATTCAGAAAATGCTGGCGCAGGCGCTGGATCGAGTCCTAAACGTGGCACGCATCCCGGCGGGGGCGCTGTGTATGGGCTATGGCGAGTCGGGCGGCCCCACGTCCGTGGTTGCGACGGGCCTGGGAGAAGAGTTCTGCTGCACGATTCAAGAGGTGCATCTCGATGAGTATCTGGTTTCGCTGGTGGCGCGCCTCGGGGGACTGGTGGTGCTGCGCGATCTGGCATCCGACGCAACCTGGGAAGCGCTGGAGAAGGAGGAGCCGTTCCGCCAGTTGCGCCAATTGCTGCTTCGGCAGGGACTGCGCACGGTGGTCGGCACCAGCGTACAGGCGAAAGACCGCGTCTTAGGGGTACTGCTGCTGGGAACGCCGGATCACCGCAATTTCACGCCTGCTGGAGCTGCGCCTGCTCCTGGCGCTCGGGCAGCAGATCGGCATGGCCGTGGAGAACAGCGTCCTGATCCAGCAGACTTCGCGGCGCAGCGAAGAGCTGCACCTATTGAATGAGATTGGGCGGGCGCTCAACTCCACGCTCGAGCTGGATGCTTTACTGGAGCGCATTTATACGGAAATGCGCCGCATCCTCGACGTAAACTGCTTTTACATCGCCATCCACGACCCCAAGGCGCGGAACGTCCGTTATGAAATCGAAATGACGGATGGCGAGCGCGTCCCCAAGAGATGCCGGCCGGCGGGCAACCACCTGATCGAGTATGTGGTCCGCACAGAGCAGCCGCTTCTGATTCGCGAACATTTCCAGGAGGAGACAAAACGGCTGGGCTTTGAGTCCGTGAACGCCCATGGATCCATTTGCGCCGTGCCATTGATTCTTCAGGACCGCACCGTGGGAGTGGTGGCGGTGCACAGTTCCCGTGAGCGGATGTTCGACGAGGGGCATGCCGAGCTTCTGCGGGTGCTTGCGAGCGAAGCGGGAGTCGCGATCGAGAACGCGCGGCTGTTCGCGGAAGAGCAAAAGAGATCGCGGCACCTGGAATTGATCAACAACGTGTCGAGGCACGCCATTACCACTCTTGATCCCGAAGCGATGCTGGCAAAGATCGTGTCCGAAATCGAGAAGGGGGTGGCCTATGATCACATCGGCGTGGCCATTCTCGACTATCCGAGCAAAGAACTCGTGGTGCAGACGGAAGCCGGGGCGCGGCGAGAAGCCCTGGGGCGGCGCATCCCGCTGGGCGAAGGGCTGGTGGGCCAGGTAGCGCGCACGGGGCAGATGGCATTCGTGCGTGAGGTGAATGCGGCATCGCCCGCGACGGTGCTGCCCGGATCCGTGTCGGCCATCGCGCTGCCCGTATCGTACACGGACCAGTTGCTGGGCGTGCTCTACCTCGAGTCCTCCGAACCACGTGATTTCCCCGGGCCGGAAATCCTGCTGCTGGGCACTCTCGCGGACCTTTTTGCGGGAGCGCTGCACAATGCCATGACCTTCCAGAGGGCGCAGGAGCAGGCCATCACGGACGGCCTTACCGGCGTGAAGACGCACCGCTTTCTGATGGAAGCGCTCTCGTCGGAATGGAAGCGTTCGACGCGCGCGAACCGGCCGTTTTCGCTTGTTCTGATGGACCTGGATCACTTCAAATTCGTGAATGATTTCCACGGCCACCTCGAGGGAAACGTGGTTCTTCAACGCGTGGGGCATATTCTGGAACAGAATTGCCGGCGCTCCGATGTCGTGGCGCGCTATGGGGGCGATGAGTTCGTGGTCCTGATGCCGGAAACAAGCGTCGAGCTGGCCCGGCAGCTCGCGGGCAAGCTGCGTGGATGGGTGGCTTCCGATCCTTTGCTGTCCGCAAAGAACATCACCGCCAGCTTCGGCATAGCGGGCTTCCCGGTGCACGGCTCGACTCCGCAGGAGTTGATTCAAGTAGCGGACTCCTCGATGTATGTGTCGAAGCACCAGGGCGGGAATTCCGTTTCGATTGCAGAGCAGGGCGATCCGAGCGACCGCAAGCGCTGGAAGAAGGATGTGCTGGAAGCCTATCTGGGTGTGACGCTCAAGCGCCAATTTTCGACGGGCCCGCAGGCTTTCGACGAAATTCATCGCCGCCTCGAACAATTCACGCGCTCGCTGAACGAGCAGAACACGGGCGGCTCCGGCGACGGGCTATCGCCCGCCATCGTCGAGACGGTCACCTCGCTGGCATTTGCCATAGACGCGAAGGACTACTACACGGAGGGGCACTCGCGGAAAGTGTCCGCTTATGCCGTAATGATCGCGGAGGCGCTGGGGATGGGCCAGGCGGAAATCGAGGAGATTCGGCTGGCGGGCCTGCTGCACGACATCGGCAAGGTCGGGATCCCCGAGACCGTTTTGAACAAGGCCGCGCCGCTCGATGCCTCCGAATGGGAAACGATGAAAACGCACACCGAACTTGGCACCAAGCTTCTCGAGCCGCTCGAGCCCATGGCCCGCATCCGGGAGATGATTCGCCATCACCACGAGTTCTACGACGGCACCGGCTATCCCAGCCGACTGGAGGGCCAGCAGATTCCGCACGGGGCGCGCGTGATCGCCATCGCCGATGCCTACGATACGATCACGTCCGACCGCATCTACAAAAAGGCGCGGGCCCCCGAGGATGCTTTTGCGGAACTGGAACGGTGCGCCGGAAACCAGTTCGATCCGGAAATCGTCCGTGTGTTCATCGAAACAATGCGTCGCGCGCCCCGGCCCACGGTCGAAGCGGGCGCGAGTTTGTCCCCCCACAGGGCTACTTCCACACGGTAAGCGGCTGATGTCCCGCAGAGAAAAGGGCTGCGGCTTAGCCGGCGACCCTTCCAAGCGTCTCTCATGAGCTGCCGATCAGAATCCCGACGGCGAAGACCAGACCGCCGCCTACGATCACTTGAAGGGCCGAGGAAAAAAGCGGCGTTCCATGAAGCGGTGACGCACGTAACTGATAATCGCCAGTTCGACGGCCACCACGAACACGGCCACCGTGAATGCCACGTGGAAATCCGGGATCAAGAAAGGCAATGTGTGGCCGAGGCCGCCCGCCGCCGTCATCAGGCCGGTGACCGAACCGCGCACAATGGGCCGGCCACGCCCGGTCAGTAAGCCGTCGTCGGAAAGAGCCTCCGCGAAGGCCATGGAAATGCCGGCGCCGATGGACGCGGCAAGACCGACAAGGAAGGCATCCCTTGTTTTATATGTGGCAATGGCAGCCGCAAAAATGGGCGCCAGCGTGGAGACCGAACCGTCCATCAATCCCGCCAGGCCCGGCTGGATGAATTGCAGCATGAAGACGCGGCGGCGCGTTTTTTCTTCCTCACCCCGGGCCGGAACATCCAGATGTTTCGCTTCGAGCGTCTCGGCAAAATCGAAGTGCTGGCGTTCGGCCTCCGCCAGATCGCCGAGCAGCTTTCGCGTCGAGGCGTCGGACACCCTCTCGATGGCGCGCTCGTAGTACCGCAGCGTTTCCGATTCCATGAGTTCCACCTGCTTGCGAACGGCATTGATTCCGAGCGGACGCATACGCCACATGGGACGGCGTTCGGGAAAGCCCTTCACATCCTGGCGGCGAATCAGAGGAATATGCTCGCCGAATCGCGACTGGTGCAAATCAATCAAGCTCTGGCGATGCCGTGACTCCTCGGCCTGCATTTCCTCGAAGACCTTCGCCGTGGAGGGATAGGTTTCCCGGAGCCCTTCGGCGAATTCGCCAAAAACGCGGCTGTCTTCTTCCTCGAGCTGTATGGCAAGGGCCAGGATCTCCTGCTCGGTGAGGTCCCGGAAACTTTTTTTGGCCATGATGATTTCCCCCGCAAGACCAGATGTCAGGGTACGATTATATGCGCGGAAGGGCGAAAAATGCGCGTTCGGCCCGCGCGCCGATGATGACGCCAGGGCATGCGCAGTGGTATCACAGATCGTGGAATCCGGGCAACGGAGGCGAATCGGAAATGGCGGAAACACTGGGCTTCATCGGCTTGGGAAATATGGGGGAACCCATCGCGGCAAATCTGCTGAGCGCGGGATACGAATTGCGTGTTTACAACCGCACGGCCTCGAAGGCCGCGGCGCTCGTGGCCATGGGCGCGAAGGCCGTGGCGAGCGGCGCCGAAGCCGCGTCTGTGGGAGGGATCGTTCTCACCATGGTTGCGAACGATCAGGCTCTCGAGGAGATTTGTCTTGCGGCAGGCTCCTTTGTAGAAAGACTCGGCCCCGGCGGCATCCACATTTCGGTGAGCACGATTGCTCCGGCCACGGCACGCCGGCTGATCGAGCACCATGCCAAGCACGGGGTGGAATTTGTCTCCGCGCCGGTTTTCGGACGGCCGGAGGCAGCCGCGGCAAAGCGGCTGTGGGTTTGCGTCTCCGGGCCTGCCGCGGCCAAAAAGAGGACACAACCGATTCTCGAGGCCATCGGCCAGGGGGTTTTCGATTTCGGCGAAGGCGCGGGGGCGGCGAATGTCGTGAAGCTGTGCGGGAATTTTCTGATTGCCTCCGCGATCGAGGCCCTCGCGGAATCCTTCACGCTGGCGGAAAAGAATGGCGCGAGCAAGGAGCAGTTGTCTCGAGATGCTCGGCAAGACGTTCTTTGCCTGTTCCGCATACCAGACGTACGGGAAGATCATCGCCGAAGAAAAATTCGAACCCGCGGGCTTCCGGCTTGCGCTCGGACTGAAGGACATCAAGCTTGTGCTCGAAACCGCCGCAGCAAGCGCGATGCCCATGCCGCTGGCGAGCTTGCTGCACGACCACATGCTCGCGGCGGTGGCCAAAGGGCGCGAAAATATGGACTGGACCGCGGTGGCGCTCGGCGTCGCCGAAGATGCTGGGCTGAAATAAAATGGTGATGCGATGAAGGCGTGCATTTTGCATTCGCCCGCGACGGTGGAAACGAACCCGCTGGAGTTCGCGGATGCGCCGAAGCCGCAGCCCGGCAAACGGCGAAGTTCTCGTGCGCGTGGAATGTCTGCGGCGTCTGCCGCACGGATTTGCACGTGGTCGAAGGCGAATTGCCGCCGCGCAAATCGCCGGTGATTCCGGGGCATCAAATCGTCGGCGTTGTGGAAGAGCTCGGCGAAGGCGCGCGGCGATTCCAGCCCGGCGCGCGTGTAGGAATCGCCTGGCTCCATCAGCACGGACCAAACCTGCGAATATTGCCGCGCGGGAATGGAAAATCTCTGCGACCATCCCGACTTTCACGGGCTATACGGTGGATGGCGGATACGCCGAATACGCGCTCGCGCGCCGAGGATTTCGCCTATCCGATTCCGGAATCCTTTCACGGCCGCGCACGCCGCGCCGCTGCTGTGCGCGGGAATCATCGGATTTCGCTGCCTGCGGCTTTCGGGAATCAAGCGGGGCGGGCGGCTGGCGTTCTACGGTTTCGGAGCGGCCGCGCACGTGGCCATTCAAGTGGCGCGTCACTGGGGCGTGGAAGTGTACGCGTGCACGCGGGGCGCCAAGCATCAGCAGCTGGCGCTCGAACTCGGCGCCGTGTGGGCGGGGGAAGCGGCGGCGGAGCCTCCCGCGAAGCTCGACGCGGCGATTATTTTCGCGCCCGCCGGAGAGCTTGTTCCCCCGGCGCTCCGGGCGCTCAAGAAGGGCGGAGTTCTGGTGCTGGGCGGAATTCACATGAGCCCGATTCCGTCGTTCGATTACGATCTGCTATATCAGGAGCGCGTGATTCGGAGCGTGGCCAATAATACGCGCCAGGACGGCGAGGATTTTCTGCGTATCGCGGCGGAAATTCCCGTCCACACGGAGACGACCGCTCTATCCGCTGCGCGATGCGAATCGCGCCCTGAACGATCTGAAAAGCGACCGGATCAACGGCGCCGCGGTGCTCGATTGCAGGCCATGACTGACGCGCGGAAAATTTCGAATCTGAAAACAGGCACAAAGTCAGGCGATGAGGATCCTTTCCTTAAACGTCGGGTTGCCGCGCACGCTGCCGCACGAAGGCCGTGAAGTGACCACGGGAATTTTCAAGGAACCTGTGCACGGTCCCGTCATGCTGCGGCAGTTGAATCTGGATGGCGACCGCCAGGCGGACCTGGCCAATCACGGCGGACGCGGGAAGGCCGTCTACGCGTATCCCTCCGAACATTATGCATTCTGGCGGAACGGAGTTGCCCGGAATGGATCTGCCGTGGGGGATGTTCGGCGAAAATTTGACGACCGAAGGACTCCAGGAAGAAAACACGCATATCGGCGACCACTTCCGGATCGGCGGGGCCGTGATCATGGCCACCCAGCCCCGCATCCCCTGCTACAAACTGGGGCTGAGGTTTGGGCGCGAGGACATCGTCAGGAGGTTCCTCGATAGCGGGCGCTCCGGAATCTATTTTTCAGTTTTGGAAGAGGGCCTAGTGAAGGCAGGGGACTCGATGGAGCGAATCCACGAGGATGAAAACGGCATCACCGTGGCGGAAATCCATCGCGCCTTTCGAAACGGCGCGAACCATATCGCCCTGATGCGCCGCGCCGTGAATCTTTCCGCCCTGCCCGCCGGGTTAAAGGGACATTTTCTCAAGGAATTATCCGCGGTGGGCCAAAGCCGTTGACGCGCGCGCCAAAGGACGCGAAGGAGGTTTCCGCCATCCAGTCCGGCGGCTCACTCGGAAGCCGGGTGAAAAATCGCAAGGGAACCATGCTGCACGATGCCTTTCGCGCCGGAATCACGTTAAAGGGATTCGACGGCATTCTGGAAGTGATGGGGGGCGTGCTTCTAAGGTTCGTGAAGCCACATTCCATGGATCGGATGGTTCGCTGGATTTTTCAGCACGAGCTCCGAGGGATCCGCGCGATTTCATCGCCGTTCATGCGCTCCATGCCACGCAGCATCTCACGGGCGAGGGCAGGACTTTCGCTTCGATTTATCTTGTCGCGCACGGACTGGTAAAAATCGGGCTCGTCACCGCTCTGTGGCGCGACAAATTGTGGGCCTACCCGCTTTCGATCTGCGTGTTTTCCTTCTTCTGACGTTTATCAGCTCTACCGCTTCGCTCACACGCACTCGCTGGCGCTCGTGGTCCTCACCGTGTTCGATATCATGGTGATTTGCCTCACTTGGCGGGAATACCGCGCGCAGAAATGGGTGCGCAATCAATGAGGGAAACGTGCAGGCCGTGACTTCCGCTCGATTCTCCATTGGCATGGATTTCGGCCGCACCAACCTGCGCATCGCGGCGTACACGCGGGAGTCCGGTCTGCTGGAGACGATTCTGTTGCCGACACGGATGCGCGATGGGAGAGAAGCCGTCGTATCCGACATGTGCCACGGAATCCGCCGGCTCCGCGACCTTTACTCGCCGCGATTCCCGCTGGCCGGAATCGGCATCGGCTCGCCCGGTCCGCTCGAGTTGCCCGCCGGCCGGCTTCGGCAGCCCCCCCACATGCCCGACTGGGACGGCTTTGAATTGCGCACCACACTCGAACGAACGCTGGGAAGCCGTGTGCTCGTGGAAAATGACGCCAATGTTGCCGCGCTCGCGGAATGCGTTCTCGGCACGGGCAAGACGCTCGGAGCCGATTCGCTGTGCATGCTCACTCTGGGAACGGGAGTGGGCGCCGGAATTATCTTGGGCGGGAAAATCTGGGACGGAATGAGCGGCATGGCCGGCGAAGCAGGCCATATCAACATCTGGACGGATGGCGTCGCTTGCGGGTGCGGCGGGCACGGGTGCCTCGAACCGTATGCGTCTGCAACCGCGGTGCGCCGGATGGCGGATGAGAGGATCGCAAGCGGGAAAGCGCCAGAACTCGCGGCCTTGCAAAAGCGCAGTCCCGCTTTCAACGCGCAGGAAGTGGCGGAGCTCGCGCAGGCCGGAGATGCGGACGCGAAGGCGATTTACGAAATCGTGGGGCAGTCGCTGGGCATCGGTCTGGCGAGCCTTGTGAATATGCTGAACCTGCCGCTCTACGTATTGGGAGGCGGCGTGGCGGCCTCCTGGGATCTGTTTTCTCCGGGGCTCTTCGATGAACTGCGCCATCGCAGTTACGTGTACCGCTTGACGATGCCGGAGGTGTCTCGGGCGGAGTTGGGCGCGGATGCGGGGCTCCTTGGCGCATGCCTTCTGCCTTTCAGCAAGGAAACCAGTCAAGGGTGAAGAGGCGCATCCCTCTTGGTGGGTTTCATTCGGACGAGAAGCACCAGATAGCCGCTGAGCGCCAAGGCCGCGCCAACGATGAGCAAGCCGCCCGTAAAGCTTCCGGTCGCCTTCTTCAACACTCCGATCACCGAAGGCCCCGCGAATCCACCCAAGTTGCCTAACGAATTGACCACGGCAATGCCCGGCGCCGTCGCGGCCCCCGTAAGAAGGCTCGTGGAAATCGCCCAAAAGGGCCCCAGCATCGAGTAGATGCAAACTGTCGCTAAACTAATCGCCACTATCAAGGCAATCAACGACGAGCACCCTGCGGCGATGCACAGCGCGAGACCTCCCGTGAAGCCCGCGATGGCCACATGCCAACGGCGCTCACCCGACCGGTCCGAATGAAGCCCCGCAAGGACCATCGCCACAGCCGCCGCCACGTAGGGAATGGCTGCGATTATTCCGATGCGGAAGTTGCCGACGCCGGAATGGCTGCGAATCATGCTGGGCAGCCAAAGACTAATTCCGTAAGAGGGCGCGTTTAACCCGAAATACACAAGGATAAGAAGCCAGGCTCTGCCCGCCGCGAGCGCCGCAAAAACGTTCCTGCCTCGAACGGCTGGGTCCGGGTGAACTTCCCGGCCGAGAGCGCCGATCAGCCATTCCCGCTGCTCCACGGGCAGCCAGCGAGCCTTTTCGGGCGCGTCCGTGAGATAGAAGAACGCCGCGACGCCCAGCAGAACGGCGGGCAGGCCTTCTATCAGGAATAGCCATTGCCATCCCGCGAGCCCGCCCCGGTGGATTCCCAGGAGCGCGCCGGAAATCGGCCCGCCGAAGACTCCGGAGAGAGGGCCCGCCATCATGAACCACGCCACCGTGCGCGCGCGTGCGGATGAAGGAAACCAGCACCGCAGGTAAAAAATCATGCCCGGAAAAAATCCGGCTTCGGCCAGTCCCAACAGGAATCGCGATGCATAGAAGTTCAGTGGCGTGCGCACGAGCAGCATCGAGGACGAAATCACTCCCCAGCAAATCATCAGCATGCCAATCCAGCGCCGCGCGCCCGCGCGGCGCAAGATCAAGTTGCTCGGCACCTGGAATAAAACGTAGCCGATGAAGAATGCGCCTCCAGCAAATCCGATGACCGCGTCATTGAAGCCAAGCTGTTTCCTCATCTCCAGTGCCGCAAAGCCGACGTTGATGCGGTCGAGGTAGGCGACGATATATAGGAGGAATAAAAACGGAACGATCCGCCGGGTGAGGCGGGAAATTACGGCGGCTTCGATTTCGACGTGGCTCTCAGTATCCAAGTGCTTTGTCCGCGGTGTCCGAGCGCGCCGAGCGATCTTACGCCAGACCCAGCCGCATGCGAACCTCCGCGACAATCTCCTGGGGCGCCTGGCTCGCGTCCACGGTGATGGCGTCTTGCGGCTCCTCGAGAATGGCGAACTGGCTGGCCAGCAGGTCCTCGTGCGCGAAATGGCCTTGGCGAGCGCGCAGCCGCGCGGCAATCAATTTGTACGTGCCCTTCAAATAGATGAACTTCACGTCCGCATTTTCCGCCAGGCGCGCGCGGTAGCCGCGTTCGAGCGCCGAGCACGCCAGCACCACGTTCTGTCCCCCCGCGTCCCACTGCATAATGGCGCGGTGGAGCGCCTCGAGCCATGGGGCGCGGTCCGCGTCCGTGAGCGGAATGCCCCGCGCCATTTTTTCGATGTTCGCGGGAGGGTGAAAATCGTCGGCGTCCACGAATTGCCAGCCGAGGCTCGCGGGCCAGCAGCGTTCCGATCGTCGTTTTGCCAACGCCCTCAGGACCCATCACGATTACGATCACCAGAACTCCCCGTGTGGATGCGGGACTCTATTTTGTGTAGGTCTTTTCGTAGTTGTTCCGGGAATTGATCACCGTGAACGTGCCGTCGCGGTCCGCCGCGACCTTGATGTAATTGCCCGCATCATCTTTGTCGCCGAGATTGGCGATGAACGTGTCCTCGACGTTGTGATCCGCGCCTGCGTCCATGCCGTAGTGCAACTGCCACAGGGTTTCAAGGCCCGGAGAATCATGAACGATCTGCCAAGCCGCCGGAGCATCGCCCTTGTGCGGGCCATTGTCCATAATCGCAACGCGGGGATGGAGGGCATCCACAATGGCCCTGGAATTCGAGATGTCATACCCATGATGGGTGACGAGATACAGGTCCACCGTCCCGATCAGGTTATTGGGACACACGAGTTGGATTTCCTTCTGCTTCGTGAGGTCGCCTAGATCAATTAACCGGAAATTTCCGTAGGTGATCAACATTCCGAGCGAGCGCGCATTTTCCGTGAGATCCGTCGCCGCCTGCGGCTCCGACGCGCAATAGGGATTGGGCTGGCCGGCTCCGGGCAAGGGCGATGTGATTTCGTCTCCCGCGGCGGTGAGGAACCGGACTCTCATGCCCCGGAACGGCAGGCGGCCTCCCGGCTTCATGATGATGCGATTCGAGTGAGCGGAAACTTTCAGATAGGTGGCGTAGCCCTCGCGCGTGGAATCTGAATCTTCCATATTGGGACCGTGATCCACGAACGTCCCGATTTTCATCTTCGCGGCAAGCTGCTCGATTCCTCCCACATGATCGCGGTGATAATGCGTGATCACGAGGTAGTCAATGCGCTCGATTCCCGCGTCCTTGGCGGCGGCAACGATGCGATTGGCGTCTCGGCCATTGAATCCGGGCCATCCCGTATCCACGAGGAGAGATTCGCCGCGCGGGTCAACGATCAGCGTGGATTGCCCGCCTTCCACGTCAATGCAATAAATTTGGAGCAGTTTCGCAGGCGCGGCGAGACCGATGGATACCAGCGTCAACGCGGCCGAGGCGCACAGAACGGAGGTGCAACATATGCGACGCATGGATACCTCCTATGATCGCGCTAGACCCAAGTATCTTCTCGTGTGACTACCATAGTGGCCGCGCGAGGCCATGTCAACGCCGGGCCATCGCATTTCACTTTTCGCCCAGGGATTGCTAGGATTGTTGCTCTTCGGTCCACGGCAATTGTGCCGGATCGGCGCGGGTGGCATCCGCGGCGCGGGGAAAAAGGAGAAAAGACGGGATGGCTCAGAATGCAACGATCGGGATCCTGACGGGCGGCGGCGATGTGCCGGGCCTGAATTCCGTGATCAAATCCGCGGTGTACCGCGCGACGGAAATCGGGCGGAAGGTGATCGGGATTCGCAAGGGATGGGAAGGCCTCACAAACATGACCGGCCCGGGCGATTCGGTCTACGTTCGCGAACTGACGCGGGAAAATACGCGGACGATTGACCGCACGGGAGGCACGGTGCTGCACACGTCCCGGACCAATCCCCGGCGCATTGCGGAATCGAAGCTGCCCAAGAATTTGACCGCCGAACAGGTGAAGAAGCTGCCCTTCGACGGGAAGTATTACGATTTGACGTCCGTGGTGATCGGCAATCTCGAGCAGCTGGGAATCGGATGCCTGGTGGCTATCGGCGGGGACGACACACTGAGCTTCGCTTCCGCGCTTTCGGGCGCGGGATTTCCGGTGATGGCTATTCCGAAGACGATGGACAACGACGTGCATGGCACGGAATATTGCATCGGCTTTTCCACGGCCATCACGCGCGCGAAAGAGGCGATTACGCGGCAGCGCACCACGGTCGGCTCGCACGAGCGCATCGGCATCTTCCGGATGTTCGGCCGCGACGCGGGCTTCACGGCCCTTTATACCTCCTACGTGACTTCCACGCGCTGCCTGATCCCCGAATATCCCTTCGAGCTGGAGCGCCTTTGCAGCCTGCTGATGGAGGACAAGAAAAATAATCCCAGCAACTATTCGCTGGTGGTGGTTTCCGAAGGCGCCATCTGGAAGGAAGGAGAAGTGAAAGAGTATGGGGAGGCGGACGCCTTTGGCCACCGCAAAAAGGTGGACGTTGGCCAGATGTTGGGCGAAGAAGTGCGGCGGCGCACCGGCCAGGAAATCATGTCGAGCGACCTGACCTATGATTTGCGCAGCGGGGACCCGGACGCCATTGACCAGATCGTGGCGACCACCTTCGCGAATATCGCGCTCGATTTGATTCGCGACGGCGTCACGGGCCGGATGATCGGAATCCAGAACGGACGCTACGCGCACATGGAACTGCCGGCGGCGTCACTCGGCGCGCGGAGGGTGGACGTGGCCACGCTCTATAACACGGAGCGCTATCGGCCGGATTACTCGTCGAAGCTGGGCTCGCCGCTATTGTTCGGTGGTTCTTGAGCGAAGGGGACATCCCCCGTGGATCAAAGGAGTAGCGGGAGGAGGCATTTCGGGATAAAATAAAAAGTCTCCGCTGGCCTAGCGACGCGATGGTGCATACCGTTTTCCGCATTCGCGCAGACCGGCCGGCAAAAAGGAGCTTTTCGCATGAAAGAAGGCATTCACCCCGATTACCACGCCGTGACGGTGCACTGCGCCTGCGGCAGCACGTTCCAGACGCGGTCCACTTTCAAGGGCCAGATGATCCGCGTGGAAATCTGCTCGAACTGCCATCCGTTCTTTACCGGCAAGCAGAAGCTGATTGACACCGCCGGGCGCGTCGAGCGCTTCAACAAGAAGTACGCCGATAAAGCCGCCGCCACTGCCAAGAAGTAGCGAATCAGCGCCGCTGACTCAAACTAAGCAATTCACATGCTGGACTCAGCGGGCACACGGTCGCCGTGGCTGGGAGGATTTGAAACCACCAGAAACTCGGCGTCGGTTGTAGAGCGATTGCGAACCTGATGAGGTTCACCCGCCGTGACATGGACGCCCTGGCCCGGGCTCAACACAAATTCGTTTCCGGCGACTTCGACAGACAAAGTTCCCCGCAGCACATAAAAGAACTGATTGGCCTTCTGGTGGTGGTGTCGAACTTCCGAAGCGCCTGGCGGCATTCGTTCTTCGATAACGCTCAGTGTCGCCGTCTGGACTAAGTGCCATCCGTCGCAGCCGCTCCCCCACGAGTAGTGCTCGGCTGTTCGGCGGTCAATCATTTTCACAGTATAGGGTGCCCGGCACACTGAACCAAATATGTTACGTCCCAAGCTAGGACGCCCCCAACGGCTGGGCGAAGTGCACGGATGGGCCTGCCTACGCGATGGATCCGCTTCGGCGGGCAGGCGGCGCGGTGTACAATGCGGTGAAGATGGCTGCGCAATTGTCTCCCATACCCGACGCGCCGCAGGAATCGCAAGTGGAAACGGCGGCGCCGCGCGTGACGCTGCGAAATTATTTCGCGCACCCGTTTGATTCGGCGATGGCGGCGGCGCGGACGTGCTATTCGGCGCGGCTCATAGGCCCCGAGGAAATCACGGAAAAGCAGCGCGTGATGATCGGCTCGGGAACGTACTTCGGCGGGCATCACACGGTCTATCAGCACGCGCACTTCGAATTTGGGCTCGAGAACGTGAGCCGGCAATTCGTCTGGTCCTTCCTGCACGCGCATCCCTTCTACAACTCGGAGCAGCAGAGCCAGCGGTATGTGCGGCTCGACCGCGCGCAGGCATACGTTCCCGAGGGGCCGAAATTCGGCGCGGCTGAGCGGACAATTTACGAAAAGGCTGTAGGGCGCGCGTGGGAGCATTACCGCGAACTTACGCGGGTGCTCGAGCCGGGCGCGCGGGCGATTTTGAGCGATATCTGGCACGTGAGCGCGATGTCGCATCCCAAGCGGGCGCAAAAAGTGGAGCGGCAATCGGAGAAGCGCGCGATCGAAGTGGCGCGGTACGTGCTGCCGGTGGCGGCGTTCACGACCATGGTCCACACGATTTCGGGGATCGTGCTGCACCGGCTGTGGCGCATGCAAGCAGCGAACGATACGCCCACGGAGGCGCGGCGCGTGGTGGGCGAAATGGTGGCGCGGGTGCGCGAAGTGGATGCGCAGTTTTTCGACCGCTTCCCGAGCGAGCCGATGGAGGATTTGCCGGAATGGCGGGAGCCGGCGGGCATGCAAGGGCACGCGCTACCGCGCGATGGCGAAGCGTTCGCGCGCGAATTCGACGCGCGGCTGGGCGGAATGACTTCGCGGCTGATTGATTATTCGCCGCGGGCGATTGCCTCGATGGCGGAGGCGTATCGCGCCGTCGCGGGCCTGACCGCGGCGGAATGTTCCGACGCCGAGGCGATCGACCGCATGCTCGATCCGGCGCGCAATCCCTACCGGCGGGAAACGCTCAACGTGGGCGTACACGCGCCCATGATGCGTCCGCTCGACCACGCGCATTTCACGTTCGCGAAGAAAGTCAGCCATACGGCGGACAGCCAGGACCAGCGGCATCGCATGGTGCCCGCGTCGCGGCCGCTGCTGACGCTGGCCGATACGCGCTCGCCCGATTTCATCACGCCGATGCTCGTCCGAGAGAATCCGCGCGCGCTCGAAATTTACGAGCAAGCGATGGAGGAGGCATGGGCTGCGAAGAATGAGCTGCTCGACCGCGGTGTGCCGCGAGAGTTTGCGCTCTACCTACTGCCCAATGCCCAGGCGATACGGCTGGTGGAGTCCGGCTCGCTGCTGCACCTGCTGCACAAATGGACGATGCGGACATGTTTTAATGCGCAGGAGGAGATTTATCAGGCGTCCATCGAGGAAGCCGGGCAGGTGCGCGCGGCATTCCCCGCGCTGGGGCGGTATATTGGCCCGCCGTGCTATCTCCGCGCGGGGATTTCGACGCCGATATGCACGGAAGGCTCGCACTTCTGCGGCGTGAAAGTGTGGCTCGATTTCCCGAATATCCAGCGGCGAATTTGACCGCTCCTAAAGACCGCGAACTTCTAGCCGGACGATTTGTCGCCGCCTTCGACAAGTTCGATGAAATGTTAGCGATCAAGGAACTTGATCCGATTGCTTGGGAGCTTGCCTCCGGGGAACCTGACGAATTCGGCTACAAACCCTGGAAGCCGGCCAAGGTATCTCTCGACCGATCGCTGCTCGATCCACTCTATGCGAAACTGCCTGCGCAATTCCCACGGCTATTCGAGTTTCTCGTGCTCTCCTATAGGTGGGCCGAAGTTGATCTGGAATTGTTGCGACTGGTGGCCAACCCGCCTGGGGCGGATTTAAGTGGTCTATTCAGCGAGATGTCGAAGGACCCATACTTGTGGGATTTTCTTCTTCCTCGAGGATATATTCGATTCGGAATGGGTACGGATATTGACTACGATCCCGTTTGTTTCGACATAAGCTCTCGAAGGAAAAATGGTGACTACAGCATCGTAAAAATTGACCACGAGGAGATATTGTGCAACAACAGACTGAGGATCGTCGCAGAACTGTCTCCGAGCTTCGAGGAGTTAGTTAAAGCGGTGATCGATAGGGCTGACCGCAGCGGTCGGACCTGATGGTCTAGCGTTTCAATATGCGCGTGGTATTAGGGGAAACGAGTTCGTAGCGGATGCCGCGCCAGCGGATCTTCCTTGTGGCAAGCGAGCAGAGAAAATTCCAGGCAAAGAGAAACGGAACGACGGGCGCGAGGGCGGTCCACACCCAGCTCCATTCGTCGAGCTCCGCCTTCCAATCCGGCAGAAGCTCGCCGGCGGCGATGGTGCGGAGCGCGCCCTTCATGGCCGCGAGCAGCGGGATCACAAGAGCCACGAGCGCGAGATTGATCCAGGGACCGCCGGAAACCATAGCCATGAGTACGACGACGGCGGCGTAAGCGAGCGTGAGCGAATAGCTGAGATGCGCGGCTGCGCCGAGCAGCCAGCGGCGCGGGGAGTAGACGCGGGCGATGAGGATTTGGCGGTTGGTGAATTCGAGCAGGCTCGAAGCGGTCCAAGGATGGAGCGTGGGAGCAAGACATTCGGGGCAGAAGACGATGGGCTTGCCGGCTTGTTCGAGCGCGCGGGTGAGAGCGAAATCGTCGCTTGCGGCGCCTTGCCAGGCATCGAGCACGCGCGCGTCATCGAAGGTCTTTCGGCGGATGGCCGTGCCGCCGCCCCAGCAGAAATTTTCGCGCGGCTGGCCGAGGAGCGTAGCCACGGCTGCGTTCCAGGCGGAGGCCAGGGCGCTCGGGAAACCGCCGGCGCCCGCGCGGCGGCTGGGGATAATCCAGCGATAGGCGGTGGTGGCGCCGATGCGCGGGTCCTGCAAGGGCGCGACCAGCTTGGCGAGCCACGCGCGCGGCAGGCGCACGTCTGAATCGGTGAAAACGATGGCGTCGAAGCTCGCGGGAAGGGCTTCGACGGCGCGGCGGAGGTTGTAGACCTTTTCCGAGCAATCCTCCGGCGGGCCAGCGATCACGATATGCACGGGGCGCTCGGCGGCGGCCTTGACGCGTTCGATGATTTTCAGCGCGGGATCGAGGCTGGTGGCCAGCGAGAAATAAATTTCGTAATTGGGATAATCGAAGCACGTGAGGGCCGCGAGATTGTCTTCGAGGCCGGGTTCGGCGCCCTTGCAGGGGCAGATTACAGCCGCGACGGGCGCGTAGAAGCCCGCGTGCGAGGCGAGGCGCCGGCGCACCATGCCGAACCATTGGTAGCCGTCCCACAGAGAGTAGACTCCGAGGGCAATTTGCAGGACGACGAGAATGTCGAAGGCGAGCAGCACGGGCGCGAGAATAGCAAACATCGCGTGGGGAATGTACCGGGTCGAGGATGGTGCGTGCAGAGATGGTGAACGGCAGCCGGCAGTTCAATTGGCGCGGCGGCGGGAGAAAACTCTGCGGAGGACGCGGTCGGCGGCGGCATCGAGTTCGAGATGAAATTTCGCGGCGGCGCGGCGTGCTTGGTCCATGAGGGAGGGATCGAGAAGCAGGGCGACGCGATCCACGAAGGGGCCCGTGGCGACGGCGGCCGCGGCGCGCGAGGGCGCGCGGCGAGTCTCGCGGCTGGCGAGCTTTTCATAGACTTCGAGATCGCGCCAGAAATCCTGTGCGTCCTCATCGGCCCATTCGAGGGCCTGGCCGAGGGCGACAAAAAATTCCTCGCGGAAGAGATCGAGCAAAGGAATGGCGAGATCGAGCCCCGCGCTCCTTCTCTGCTTGGGCTTGGCTCTCGCGCCGCGTTTAGCGCGCTTCGGTTTGCGGGGGCGCTTCGCGCCGCGTACCGTGACGCTCACCTTCCATCGCGCGGGCAAAGCCGCCTCGATGCGCAGCACCATGGAAAGAATCGCTTCGCGGCGGATGGTCTCGAGCTGTTCGCGGTAGTGGGCGGGCTGATCGGCGCGGCCGGGGCGGCGATGCTCGGCGGCGTAGAGATCGAGGAATCGCGCGACCATCTCGTTGCGGTCCAGCGCCGCGAGGAGCAGAGCCGCGGCCTCCCGCGCGCGCACAGCCAGTTCTCGAGGACGGTAGGGCATCGGAGTTTCTAGCTGTACGCGAAACCGCAGCAAGCCGCAACGGGAAAAGTTATGCGCACGGGCGCAAAAGAAAAGGCCCAGGAGTTTCCTCCCGGGCCTTCGTTATGCCCGCCGCGATTTGCGGCTCTAACTTTCAACCGACGATTAATGCACCGGCCCGGCAATGGGACGGTCTTCGCCACGCGGGCCGCCCGTTACCGGACGAACCGGCTTTTCGAATTTGCCGAGCGCGATTTCCAGCGCCTGCTCGACGGTGCGCACGAAGTGGAGCTGGATGCCTTCGAGCATGTGCGGCTGAAGGTCTTCGCTGACGTTCGGCTCGTTCTCCGATGGCAGAATCACCTCGCGGATCCCGGCACGCTTGGCCCCGAGGACCTTCTCCTTAATCCCGCCGATGGGCAGGACGATGCCGGAGAGAGAAATTTCTCCGGTCATGGCTACGCGAGGCCGCACCGGACGGCCAGTGAGCAGGCTGACCAGCGCCGTGACCATGGCGATGCCCGCGGACGGCCCGTCCTTGGGGATGGCGCCCGAGGGCACGTGGATGTGCAGGTCGAGCTTGCGGAAGAAATCCGGGTCGAGGCCGTAGGTGGCGGAGTTCGCCCGCACCCAACTGAGGGCCGCGCGCATGGATTCCTGCATCACCTCGCCGAGATGCCCGGTCATGGTGAACTGCTTTCCGCCGCGCATCTTGCTGGCTTCGATGAAGACGATGTCGCCGCCGACGGGCGTCCAAACAAGCCCTACGGCGACGCCCGGCTGCTTGACACGCTCTTCGACTTCCTTTTCGAGGCGGTATTTCGGAATGCCGAGCGCCTCGCGAATCACTTCGGGAGTGACGACGAGCTTGTCCAGCTTGCCTTCCGCGATGCGCCGCGCCTGCTTGCGCACGAGCGTGGCGATTTCGCGTTCGAGATTCCGGACGCCAGCCTCGCGCGTATAGTGGTGAATCAGATCGTGCAAGGCTTCCTCCGGGAACTCGATCTGCTCGCCGAGAGTGATTCCGTGCTCCTTGGCCTGCCGCGGGATCAGGAACTTCTTCGCGATGTGGACCTTTTCCTCCTCGGTATAGCCGGGGAGTTCGAGAATCTCCATGCGGTCACGCAGCGGCTCCGGAATGGGATCCATCCAGTTGGCCGTGGCCACGAAGAGAACCTTGGAGAGATCGAACGGCACATCGAGATAGTGATCGCGGAAGGACGCATTCTGCTCCGGATCGAGCACCTCCATCAGTGCCGCCGAGGGATCTCCGCGGAAGTCGCGGCCGAGCTTATCCACCTCATCCAGCATGAAGACGGGGTCGAGAGTCTCGGCGCGGCGAATTCCCTGAATAACCTGGCCGGGAAGCGCGCCGATGTAGGTGCGCCGATGGCCGCGAATCTCGGCCTCGTCGTGCATTCCTCCGAGCGAGATGCGGACGAATTTGCGTCCCATGGCCCGCGCGATGGATTTGCCGAGCGATGTTTTGCCCACGCCAGGAGGCCCGACGAAGCAAAGGATCGGCCCTTTCATACCCGGCTGAAGTTTTTTCACCGCCAAATAATCGAGGATGCGCTCCTTCACCTTTTCGAGGTCGTAATGGTCCTCCTCGAGGATGGCTTGCGCCTTGGCGATGTCAATTTGCTCGGTGCCGGAGGTTTTGTTCCACGGCAGCGAGGTCATCCATTCCAGGTAGGTGCGCGAGACCATGTACTCAGCCGAAGCCGGAGTCATTTTGGCGAGGCGCTTTAATTCGCGCTCGCACTCTTTTTTGGCCTCGGCGGACATTCCCGATTCCTCGACCTTCTTGCGCAGCTCATCCACTTCCGCCTGGCCCTCGTCGGATTCGCCCAATTCCTTTTGGATGGCTTTAATCTGCTCGCGCAACAGGAACTCGCGCTGGCTCTGGTTCACCTGCTCCTGCACCTGCTCGTGAATCTTGCTGCGCAACTCGAGCACTTCCTTTTCCTTGGAGAGCTCGTTGATGAGGGTTTCCAGGCGCTTGCGCACACTGAATGTCTCGAGCAGCTCCTGGCGCACCAGGGTGGTGAGTGAGGGCAGCGTTGAAGCGACAAAATCCGCCAAGCGTCCTGGCGAATCGAGCGCTGCGGCTTCGTTCTGAAGATCGTCGGAAAGCTGCGGCGAACGCGCCACGACGTCGCGGAACAATTCCTGGACGTTGCGTTCGAGCGCCGTCAATTCGGCGTCGCGCTGGTCTTCGAGGTCGGGCTGGAGTCTCGACTCGGGCGCGCAGAAAAGGCTTCAGGCCCACAACCTCGAGCACACGGATGCGGTCCAGGCCCTCAAGAAATGCCACGATGTTCCCGTTGGGCATGCGCACCATTTTGTGAACCTTCGCGAGAGTTCCCACGCTGTGAAGGTCCGTCCCGGTAGGCTCCTCGAGTCGCGGATCGAGTTGCGCCACCACTCCCAGCAGCTTTTCGGGCCCTTCCAGAGAATCGAGCAGGGCCAGCGAGCTTTCGCGGCCTACGGGAAGGGGCATCACAGCCCCCGGAAACAGAACCGTATCCCGCACGGGGAGAGTGGGAATTTCTTGTGGAATGGTTTTAATTGACCTGCTCACCATGTCCCCCTTATACACCTAATAAAAAGAAGCATCTAGCGAGGCGCCCAGTACATGCGCCTAAAACGTTAGATGCAAAGCAATGCGATTGGTTTCCTTGATTCTTCGCGTCTATCTATAAAACGATATGAGCGTAACACACTAACGTGTAAATTACAAGCACAAAAAGGTTTATGCTTTCTTCACATCCAATTTATCCTGTAAATGAACAAAATAAGCCTCTTACAGGAACCTGGCGGGCGGCGAATAGGACTGCTCGACTAGCCGGATGGCGTCCTGCCGGGTCGTGAGTTTGCCGTTGAGTTGAGCCTCCTCGATGGCATCGAGAATTTCCTTGAATCTAGGGCCGGGTATGAAGCCCAGGGCTTTCAAATCTTCGCCGGTCAGGAGGCGCGGGGGCCTGACTTCCTCGGGCGGGGTCTCGGCGAGGAACCGGCGGACGAAGTCATAGCTTTCGAGAAGGCCATGACTCGAGAGGCAATCGAGGCGGTGCAGCTCAAGGTGCTCATCAAAGCGATCGAGGCGCACAAAACGCTTGAGCGTCGAGGGCTTCATCCGAGGGACATCCTTGAATCGCAGATGATTGGCGACCAGGGCGGCGATTTGCTGGGTATCCTCGTTCGAGAATCGCAGGCGTCGGCAAATCTCTTCGGCCATGCGGGTGCCTACCTCGACGTGCTCATCAAATCGGATGCGGCCCTGGGGGCCGGAGGGAGGAGCAAAGGTTGGCGGCTTGCCAACGTCGTGGAGCAGGACGCCCCAGGCGAGCGTCGCCGTCGAACCAGCGGGCAGTTTTTCGAGCATCAGCAGGGTGTGCGTCCACACATCGCCTTCGGGATGAAATTGCGGCGGCTGTTCGACGCCCTTCATGCGCGCGACTTCCGGCAAAAGCTGGGGAAGAAGTTGCGTCTCATCGAGCAGCTCAAAGGCGCGGCGCGCGGCGCCCTCGGTGAGAAGCTTGGTCAACTCGTCGCGAATACGCTCGAGAGAAACCTGATGAATATCGGGCGCGAGCGTGGCGATGGCGTTCCAAGTGGCCGTCTCGATGGCATAGCCAAAGCGCGCGGCGAACCGCACGGCGCGAATCATGCGCAGCTTGTCTTCGTGGAACCGCGCTTCCGGCCGGCCGATGGCGCGAATGATCCCGGCGCGGAGATCGTCGCGCCCGCCAACGAAATCGAGAACATGGTTCGTTTCAGGATCAAGGAGCAAAGCGTTGATGGTGAAGTCGCGGCGCTCGACATCTTCAGCGGGCGATTTCGCGTACACCACGCGATCGGGATGGCGGCCATCCGTATAGCCCCTATCGGAGCGGAACGTGGCCACTTCGACTTGCGCCGAGCCGCGCGTCTCCGAATCAACGGTCGGCGAAGGATCGGTGACGATCACCACTCCAAACTGCGTGCCCACGCCCAGACTTCGCGGGAAGAGTTGCTGGACGCGATCGGGCGTGGCGTCGGTGGCAACGTCATAATCGGCCGGCTCGCGCCCGAGCAAGATATCGCGCACGCATCCGCCGACGAGGTAGGCCTGGTAGCCTGCCTCACGGAGCATGCGGCAGATATGTCGAGCGAGTTCGCGGGAATTCATAGCGCGATTATGAGCGAAATGAGGGGGCGTGGGAAGTGCTCCCGCCGCGGCGCGCCGGCTACGCGAGGGCGGCGGAGAGAACCCGCGGGATGCCAGCGAGGTCGTTCGCGACGCTCACGTCGCGCCAGCATTGTTTCACGTGGAACATTTCCCGGACGCGTTCCGCCGAACCGTAGCCAAGTTCAACTACCACAATTCCACCGGCGCGGAGCAGCGAGCCTGCCTGCTCGATGAGCCGCGCGTAGATTTCAACGCCTGCCGCGCCGGCGAAAAGAGCCTCCTGCGGCTCATGCTCGCGGACCTCGCGCGGGAGCGAGGCGGCTTCGTCGCGCGCGACGTAGGGGGGATTGCTGACGATAAGATCGAAAAGATGTGATTCGTGATTCGTGACTCGTGGCTTATGAAGAAGCGATTCAAGCAAATCTGTCTGCAGGAAGTGGATGCGATCGGAGACGGCGTGACGGGCCGCGTTGCGCCGGGCGACTTCGAGGGCAGCGGCGGAGATATCCGTGGCGAAAACTTCGGCGCGGGGCAATTCACGCGCCAGAGCCACAGCGAGGCAGCCTGAGCCTGAGCCCACGTCCGCGATGCGCAAGGGCAGGCCACTGGCGCCGCGCGGGGACAATCGCTCGAGGGCGACTTCCACGAGGTGTTCCGTCTCAGGGCGCGGAATCAGAACCGCGGGCGTGACTTCGAACTCGAGGCCCCAGAACTCCTGCTTGCCGATGAGATATTGCACCGGCTCGCCCGCGGCGCGGCGGGCAACGAGCGCAAAATAATTTTTCGCGGCGGCGGATTCAAGCGGCGCTTCGGGATACGTGTAAAGCCACGCGCGGTCGCGCTCGAGCACGTGCATCAGCAGGAGTTCGGCGGCGAGCGCGTGCGAGGGAACCTGCGCGGCGCGAAGGCGCGCCATGGCCTGTTTCAACGCGGCGCGGACATCCATCGCATCGCCCTCCAAAATATTGCGGATGCCAGCGACGTTCCGGGACCGAAGCGCGCCGCTCATGCTTCGATGAGCTCCTGGTTCAGGCGCTCGGACTCGAAATGCGTGACGAGCGCATCCACGAGCGGGCCGAGCTTGCCGTCCATCGCTTCGGTGAGCTGATGGAGAGTGAAATTGATGCGATGGTCGGTCACGCGGTTCTGCGGGAAATTGTAGGTGCGGATTTTTTCGGAGCGGTCGCCGGTCTTGATCTGGCCGCGGCGCTCGGCGGCAATGGCTTCGTGCTGCTTGGCCTGTTCCATCTCATAGAGCCGCGCGCGGAGGACGCGCATGGCCTTGGCGCGATTTTTGATCTGCGATTTCTCATCCTGCTGCGAAACCACCAGCCCGCTGGGGATGTGGGTGATGCGCACGGCCGAATAGGTGGTGTTCACGGATTGCCCGCCTGGGCCGGAGGAGCAGAACGTGTCAATGCGCAAATCCTTGGCCTCGATCTTGATATCAATCTCATCGGCTTCGGGGAGGACGGCAACCGTGGCGGCGGAGGTGTGGATGCGCCCCTGCTGCTCGGTGGAGGGAACGCGCTGCACACGATGCACGCCGCTTTCGTATTTGAGTTTCGAGTAGACCTTGCTGCCCTGAATCGCGGCGACGATTTCCTTCATGCCGCCGATGGAAGAGGGCGAGCTTTCGAGCACCTCCACGCGCCAGCCCTGCGATTCGGCATAGCGCGAGTACATGCGGAAAAGCTCACCGGCGAAGAGCGAGGCTTCGTCGCCGCCCGTGCCGGCGCGGATTTCGACGATGACGTTTTTCTCGTCGTTGGGGTCCTTGGGGATGAGCAGAAGCTTCAATTCGCGCTCGGCGATTTCGCGGCGGGCGTTGAGGGCGCGCTCTTCGTCGTGCGCCATTTGCCTCATTTCGGCGTCGTCGGATTCGGCGAACAATTGCCTGGCGCCCTGCAAGCCCTTTTCGATTTCCTTCCACTCACGGTATTTTGCGACGATGGCGCCCAGTTCGGAGTGCGCCTTGGCAAGCTTCTGGTAGCGCGCGGAATCGGAATGAACCTCGGGCGAAGAAATCTCACGGGTCATTTCGTCGTAGCGCGACTCGATCTGGTCGAGTTTTTGAAAGAGCGTCAAATTGGCCATTTTTCGACCCTTACAGTACGGTTAAAAGCATTGAATTGGTCAGGATTGGCAGACGGGAATGCGCGGGAGACGCCCGGCTTCGGGCGCGAGGGGAAGTCCTAATAGAACGCAGCAACCATGGCTATGTGATGCAGGATACCCACAACTTGCTCAGGAGTCAAACCGAGCGCCGCAATGGATGTTGCCAAGCGCTCCAGTCATCAGTCCAGTCACGATTCAAATGTCAAAGAGCTACTGAGTTCTCGCCAGGAGAACCCCGCCGCCAAGATGGCGGCGCTACAACAAATAACCCGCCCTTCCGTCTTCTTCGCTTTTGATTCGATTTCGCTTATTTTCGCCCCGGGGTTCTGTCCCGATTAGAACTGAGCGCCCTCGTTTATTTTCAATCACTTGCGACGGTTTCTAATCGCCAGAGTCCCGATTAGAAATGATTCAAATTTTAGGTCCGCCGAAGCGCCCACAATTCCCCTCTCATCCTGCTGCACGGTGTTTCAAAGGCCGACGGCAGTCAGCAGAAGCTCTACCGTCAACAAAAACAAGTGATTATAGCATAGTAGTAACTCGCCAGTCAATAGAAAAATTGAGAATCGGACGGGAAGGGAAGCAGCCCGCAAGTCAAACTGCGGCTATTCGTAGCGGAGCGCGACGAGAGGGTCCACCTGAGTGGCGCGCCGCGCGGGGAGCAAGCAAGCCGCCAGGCCCACGAGCACGATGGCCGCCACTACGGCGGCGAACGTGAGAGGATCAGTGGGCGAAACGCCCCAAATCTGGCTGGCAATCAGGCGCGTAAGGCCAAAGCTCGCGAGCAGGCCCACGACGATCCCCGCCGCAATCAAACGCAGCCCTTTCTTCAGCACCATGCGCAGGATATTATCCTGCTGCGCGCCCAGCGCCATGCGGATTCCGATGTCATGGGTCTCGAGCGATACCGAGTAGGCCATGACGCTGAATACGCCGATGACCACCAGCACCAGGCCGATCCCCGCGAATATGCCGAGGGTGACCAGACCGAATTGCGGAGCCGCATACGAAAACTCTTTCAGATAGCCCTCCAGCGTTCCAGTAAATGTCAAAGGAACGCCGGAATCCACAGCCCAGATTTCCCGGCGAACGCTGGGGAGCAGAGAGAGTGGGTCCACGGCGGTCTTGACCATGATTCCTCGAAAGAAGCCTCCCGTAATGGTGTAGGGCACAAAGGCCTCGGGCATAGGCGGGTCGTGCAAGCCCTGGTTCTTGGCATCGGCGGTGATTCCGATAATTTCGAAGTAGGCGTCATGGGGTGCATCCGGCACGCTATCGAACGTATTGAACTTGATCGTCTGGCCAATGGGGTCTTCATCCTTGAAGAATTTGCGCGCGAGGGTTTGATTGACTACCGCAACGAGGCGCGCCGAATCCACATCATCCTGCGAAAGAAGCCGACCGCGCAGCAGACGGAGTCCGATCGTTCGAAAACAATCCTCACTGACCAATTCGGAAAGTGCGTTCCAGCGATCCGAATGTGTTTTCCCGGGCACGGTCACCTCGCCGCTTATCCCGCCATAAGGCGGCAAGTAACTGGTTTCGGTAGCCGCGGTTACGCCAGGTAATGCTGCGATGCGTTGTAAAATTTGCTGGAAGAAAAGTTTCTTCTCTTGCGCCGTGTCGTAGCGGCCCTTGGGAAATGCCAATCGCGCGACCAGGATGTTCGAGGTATCGAAGCCAAGATCCACGTGCTCAATGGCAAAGAGGCTGCGCATCATCAGCCCCGCACCGATCAGGAGGAGAATCGAAAGCGCCACCTCGAAAATCACCAGGCCGGCGCGCAATTTGCCGTGCCGAAAGCCCCCGCCCGTTCCTCTACCGGTGCCGGATAGCCGCGGATAAAGGTCGCCGTGCACAGCATGGATGGCAGGCGCCAAGCCGCAAAGAAGCGTGGTGAGGATGGTGATACCCAGCGCGAACCATAGCGCCAGAGGCTTCATCGAGACCACCGCCGTCACAGGGATGGTCTCCGGGGGAATCGCGGCCACGATTCCTTTCAATCCAAAATAGGCAAGTAGAAAGCCTGCGACGCAGCCCGCCGCGGCCAGGAGGAAGCTTTCCACGAGAAGTTGTCGAATCAAACGACTGCGGGTCGCTCCCATGGAGGCGCGGATGGCAATTTCCCTTTCGCGGACGGTGGCGCGCGCGAGCAAGAGGTTGGCGACGTTGCAGCAGGCAATCAGGAGAAGGAACGCGACGGCGGCCATGAGGATGTAAAGCATGGTCCGGAATTCCCCGACAACGGAGTCCGTGTAGTTTCTCGTCACCACGTTGAAGCGTTTCGGAAAATCTTTCGGATAAATCTTGGAGAGCCCCTGGACAATCACATCCAAATCTGCCGCGGCTGCTTGCAAGGTGACTCCGGGCTTCAGGCGTGCCAGACCGCCGGTTCGAAGGGGCTGGTTGCCGGTCGCGCCGCCGATATTGACGTTGGCGTGGCTCCAAGGGAAGGGCATCCAGATATCGCGGTTGCCCCACAGGAATCGGGGAGGCATGATTCCGACCAGTGTGACTGGCCGATCATTCAGCGTCAGGGAAGTTCCCACGATGGCCGGGTCTTTATTGAACTGCTTGGCCCATAAGCGGTAGCTCATCACGAATACCGGCGGCGCGCCGGGATCTCCGTCCGCCGATGTGATCGAGCGGCCCAGGAGCGGCTTCACTCCAAAGCACTCGAATGCATTGGGACTCACCCAGAATCCGTCGAATAGCTGTGTGCCTTCACGCTCGGTATAAAGAACATCCTGGAAGGAGGAGCTGATGATGCATTTGAAAACGTGGTTCTGTTCACTGACATCCATCAATTCCGGCACTGAAAACCCAGAGCCGCCGCGATCGGCGGGCAGCGTCGAATCATGAACATAGAAGTTGGTCAGCTCTTCGGCATGGGGATAGATGAAGGGTTCGAGGACGATGCTGTCAATGGCGCTGAAGATGACGGTAGTGGCGCCGATGCCCAGCGCCAGCGCGAGAATGGCCAGCAGGGCGAAGCGGCGGTCCTTATTGAGGCTCCGAAGGCCGAAACGCAAATCGCGCCACAGCCAGCTAAGGCGATCCATATGCTATACGGCCTCGGCAAATCTCCATACGAAACTGCTGTTTCGAGACAGCGGGATTGTACACCGAAATGCTCCTTCGTGTGGATGCGCCGAAGCGGCCGCTCCGGAGCCCTCCGTACGCTGGATTCTTAAATGCGTTGCATAGAATTTTTGGGTGGGAACCCGGCAAATGTTCCTTGTTAGAGTACGCCTATGGTAGGTGCACCCGTGCAGGAAGTTCGACGGGGGCTATTCGAGGGCTATGACACGGGCGGCTTTTACGACGAGATGTTCTCCGCCCCCGGCCATCCCCGGCCGCACTATGCCAAGCTGTTCCAGAAGCTCGGCGCGATGGCGCCGGCGCAGTTCGAGGAGCGCCGCAAACTGGCGGACCTCTCGTTCCTGATTCAGGGCATCACCTTCACGGTTTATAGCGACGGCCGGGGCACCGAGCGCTTGTTCCCCTTCGACCTGATCCCGCGCATCCTGCCGCATTCGGAATGGGAGCGCATCGAGCGCGGCCTGGCCCAGCGCGTGATGGCGCTGAATCTGTTCCTGCAGGATGTTTACGGCAAGCAGCTGCATCTTCAAGGACCGCCAGATTCCGCGCTCGCTGGTCTATTCCTGCCCGCATTTCCGGCGCGAGATGATCGGCGTCGAGGTCCCGCGCGGCATTTACACGCACATCTGCGGCATCGATCTGGTGCGCGACTCGAAGACCGGCGAGTTCTGCGTGCTGGAAGACAACGTGCGCACGCCGAGCGGCATTTCCTACGTGCTGGAGAACCGCCTGGTGATGACGCGCACTCTTCCCGACGCGTTCCAGGCCTGCGAAGTTCTGCCGGTGCATCACTATCCCGCGGAGCTTTCCCGGATTCTGCGCAGCCTTTCGCCGCGCGGCGAAGACGATGCGCAGATCGTGCTGCTGACGCCCGGCATCTACAACAGCGCCTACTTCGAGCACAGCTTCCTGGCGCAGCAGATGGGCATCGAGCTGGTCGAAGGCCGCGACCTGATCGTGGACGGCGGCGTCGTCTACATGAAGACCATCCGCGGGCTGAAGCGCGTGGACGTGATCTACCGCCGCGTGGACGACGAATTCCTCGATCCGCTGACCTTCCGGTCGGATTCCCTGCTGGGCGTGCCGGGCCTGATGGGCGCCTATCGCGCGGGCAACGTGGCCCTGGCGAACGCCGTGGGCAACGGCGTGGCGGACGACAAGGCGATCTACGCCTACGTTCCGGCGTTCATCCGCTACTACCTGGGCGAAGAGCCGATCCTGAGAACGGTGGAGACCTACCTCTGCGCGAAACCGGACGATCTTGCCTACGTGCTCGATCATCTGCCCGAGCTGGTGGTGAAGGCGGTGGGCGAATCCGGCGGCTACGGCATGCTGATCGGGCCGGCGGCCGACCACGCCAAGATCGAGGAGTTCCGCGAGCGCATCCAGGCGAATCCGCGAAACTACATCGCGCAGCCGGTGGTTCGCGCTCTCGCGCGTGCCGTCCTACGATCCCGCGACGGGACGCGTGGCCGGCCGCCACGTGGACCTGCGCCCCTACTGCCTCTACGACGGGGAGAAAGTGACCATCGTTCCCGGCGGACTGACGCGCGTGGCGCTGCAGCGCGGCTCGCTGGTGGTGAATTCCTCGCAGGGCGGCGGCAGCAAGGATACCTGGGTCTTGCGGGGAGAGAGACTGAATGCTCTCGCGCATTGCCGATTCGCTGTTCTGGCTGGCGCGCTACATCGAGCGCGCCGAGGACACGGCGCGCATTCTCGACGTGAACTACCACATGCTGCTCGAGCAGTCGCAGCAGTCCTACCGCCTGCGCTGGGAGCCGCTGATCATCATGGCCGGCGAAGAGAAGCGTTTCCGGAAGCTCTACGACGAAGCCAACGCCGAAAATGTTTTCGAGTTCCTGGCCTTCCGCCAGGACAATCCCAGCTCGATCGTGCAGTGCATCGCCAAGGCGCGCGAGAACGCGCGCACCATCCGCGACCGCATCTCCCGCGAGATGTGGGAGGACATCAACGGCCTCTATCACACGGTGACCCGCTTCAATCCGCAGGATGAAATCGCCGCGGGCCCGCACCGCTTCTGCGACACAATCAAATTCGGCACCCATCGCTTTCACGGCGTGACCGACGCCACGCTGCCGCACGACGAAGGCTGGCAGTTCCTGCGGATCGGCTGGTCGCTCGAGCGGGCGGAGATGACCGCGCGGCTGGTGGACGTGCAATATCACAATCTGCTCGACGAACTGCCCGCAGTGGGGGCGCCGGACAATCACCAGTGGATGGCGGTGCTGCGATCGGTGGGCGCCTACGAGGCCTACCACCGCCAGTATCACTCGCCGATCGAGCCGGAAAAAGTGGCCGAAATGCTGATCCTGCATCCCCAGCATCCGCGCTCGATCCGCTTCAGCGCCACCGAAGTGCAGGCGGGCCTGCGGGCCGTCAGCGGCACCGGCCCCGGCTCCTACGCCAACGAAGCCGAGCGGCTCACGGGCAAAGTTGCTCGAGCGGCTGCGCTACGACAAAGTCGGCGAAATCTTCAAGCAGGGCCTGCACAGTTACCTGGACGATCTGCTGCGAATGTGCGGCGCGATCGGCGACGATATCGCGCGAACCTATTTCTACTACGCGGTGGTGGCATGAATCGATATCACCTGGTGCATATGACGGAGTTCCTTTACGACGGGCCGGTTTCCGAAAGCTACAACGAGGTTCGCCTGCGGCCCATGCACGACGACAAGCAGAGCTGCCTTTCGTTCCGCCTGACGACCACTCCCAGTTCCCGCGGCACGGCCTATCGCGACGCCTATGGAAACTGGGTGCACCAGTTCAACGTGCTTCCCGAGCACCGCCGCCTGAAGGTGGAGGCGGAGTCCGTGGTGCTGGCGCATGACGCCGCGGAGCTTCCGTTTACCCGGAGGAGCGCGAAGCACACCGAAGGGCGCACTCGGCAACCCTCGCCGAATTCGATTCGCGCAGCGACCAGCTGGACGAAGAGTATTTCGACTTCGTTGCCGCCACGGCATACGTGCCGCATCTTACCAGCCTGAAGCAAATCATCGAGAGCCGCCGAAGCGGCCAGCGGCGGAACGGTGGCGGGATTTGCGCAGGCCGCCTCGGATTTGATTCACGAGCGATTTCGCTACGTGAAGGGCGCCACGCACGTTCATTCCTCGATCGAAGATTCGCTCGCGATCGGCGCGGGCGTCTGCCAGGATTTCGCGCACCTGCTGCTCGGCGTGGTGCGCATGCGCGGGCTTCCCGGGCGCTACGTCTCCGGCTATCTGGTTCCCGGCAGCGACGGCGGTCCGGACGCCAAGCAGGAAGAAGTGATCGGCGGGCAGGCTTCGCACGCCTGGGCGGAAGTGCTGATTCCCGAATCACGGTTGGACCGGCTTCGATCCCACGCTCGGCAAGCCGGTGGGCCTGCGGCACGTCCGCGTCGCCTATGGACGCGATTATGGCGACGTCGCTCCGGTGCGCGGCGTTTACAAAGGCCACGCGGGGCAGCGGCTTTCGGTGGACGTGTGCGTTCGCCCGGCCCTCGATGATGCAGGGCACGAACAACTTAACGAAGCTGCCGACAGCAGTCCCGCACCGGCGCCGATGTGATCCGAGCGTCCACAGCAGCCCGCCCAACAGCAGCAGTAGCGGCGGAATCGCGCAGCATCGCCATCCATCCGAACGAGGCTACTGCACGCGCTCGTGGGGGTAGCCTGCGGCATCCAGCGCGGCCTTGATTTCCGCGATGTGCTCCGGCCCGCGCGTTTCCATGGTGATGTCGATCACCGTGTCGCCCAGAACCACGCCGTAGTAGGCGCGGTCGTGACGCGTTTCGATGATGTTGGCCTTGTGGTCGGCGATCACGGTGGCGAGCCGCTGCAGCGCGCCCGGATGGTCCGGCAGATGGATGCGGATGCGCAGCAGCCGGCCATCCTTCACAAGCCCGCGCTCGATGATGCGCGAGAGCAGCGTGACGTCGATATTTCCGCCGCTGATCAGCACGCCCAGTTTCTTGCCCGCGCAGCGGAACCTTGTGATTGAGCACCGCGGCCGCGGCCACGGCGCCGGCGCCTTCGGTGAGCGTCTTTTCCTTTTCGAGAAGCAGCGAGAATGGCGTTGGCGATCTCTTCGTCGTCGACGGTGACGATCTCGTCCACGTATTTCTCGCACCAGCGGAAACGTGTGCGTTCGCCGGCGCGGCGCACGGCGATGCCGTCGGCGATGGTCTTGTTCGCGGGCAATGTCACCAGGCCTGTTCTGTTCGAGGGCGGCCTTCATCGAAGGCAGCTTCGAGGTCTGCACGCCGATCACCTTGAATTTTCGGCCGCTGTTTCCTTCACCGCGCAGGCCACGCCGGCGATCAGTCCGCCGCCGCCCACGGGAATGACCACCGCATCCAGATCGCTCTGTTGCTTCGAGCATTTCGAGGCCCAGCGTTCCCTGGCCGGCGATCACGGCATCGTCATCGAAGGGATGGATGAAGGTGAGGCCGCGCTCCTGGCAGCGGCGCATGGCTTCCTCGCAAGCCTCGTCGTAATTCGCGCCCGCCAGGATGACTTCCGCCCCATAAGCCGCGCGTGGCCGACACCTTTACGAGCGGCGTGGTCAGCGGCATGCAGATTTGCGCCGCGATGCCGCGCTTGGTGGCGTGATAGGCGACGGCCTGCGCGTGGTTGCCCGCCGAAGCGGCGATCACGCCGCGGCGGCGTTCTTCCTCGGTGAGCAGCAGAATTTTGTTCAGCGCGCCGCGCTCCTTGAAGGCGCCGGTCATCTGCAGGTTTTCGAGCTTGAAGAAGATCGAGTTCCCGGTCAGTTGCGAAAACGTTTCCGAGCGCACGAACGGCGAAAGATAAGATCGAGTCGCGGATGCGCTCGACGGCGGCCTCGAATCGCTTTGATCGTCAGCCAACTGGAATTGCCCCCGGAAACATCCGTTTTGCTCATAGGCGCACCATTGTAGCTTGTTGAGCCTATGCGGCGCACCGCTATCTTGCAAGAGGAATCACAGCCGCGGCGCTTCGGCCGGCAAGCGAGGCGCTTGCCAGGCGCTTTTTCAGGCCGAAAAGGCGCGCGAATGAAATGCGAGCGAAGCGGGAAATGCTCGCGCGAAATAAGTCCAATCGTGGCCGCCGGGATAGAGATGAAATTCGTGGGGAATTCTCTTCGCGACGAGCAGGAGATCGTGAAACGCCTGCGCGCCGGCGTCGAACCCGAACTGATCTTCGGTTCCGCAATCGAAGTAAATCTTCAAGCCTCGCGGGACGCGGCCCGTTCCGACCAGCGTGAAAGGATTGTCGCGGTCCCAGAAGGCGCGGTCGAAGGGCGAGCCGAAAGCCGGGCCCAGCATGCGCGCCAGCGCTTCTTCCCGGGATCGGAAGCAGCCGCGTCCGGCAGTTTTGCCACCAGCGCGGCGCTGTGCGCGCTGACGGAGCCGAACAATTCGGGATAGCGGAACGCGAACCGCAGCGCGCCGTAGCCGCCCATGGAAATGCCGCTGATGCCGCGGTACCGTCGCTCCGCCCGGATTCGATAGTGGCTTTCGATGAAGGGCAGGAACTCGCGGATGAAGAAATCCTCGTAGCGCACGCGGCCGTCGCGCGAATTGATGTAAAAGCTGCGGCCGGCGCTGGGCGCGACGATCAGGAAATCGCCGATCTGCTTCTGTTCCCAGAGATTCTGGATCAAATTCCAGCCGCCGGACGTGAGCAGGACTTGTGCGTTTTCGCCGAGTCCGTGGAGGAAATAGAGCACGGGATATCGCCGTGTCTTCGTCCGCGTCGTAGCTGGGAGGCAGCAGGACGCAATAGGGAACGGCTCGGCGCAGAATCGTGCTGGGAACGGAGCGGCATTCGGCGCGGCCGGCGGCGCGCTCGGAAGAGCAATCGCGGCGCAAAGAAAAATTCCGAGCCATGCGGAAAACGCCCAGCGCCGCCTATTCATACCGCAGGGCCTCGACCGGATCGAGCCGCGCCGCGCGCGACGCCGGATAAAGCCCCGCGGCCAGGCTCACGGCGATCGAAAATGCGATCGCCGCCGCGACCATCCACCAGGGCACGGAGGAAAGATTCGTCGCAGGCAGCGCCCGGCGGCGCAGATAGACGTTGGTGCCGAAATTCATGCCGCGGCCGATGATCCAGCCGAGGCCCACGCCGAAAATTCCGCCGAGCAATCCCATGACGCCCGCTTCGACGAAAAATAGCCTGCGAATGTCGCGGTCGGCCGCGCCCAGCGCTTTGAGCACGCCGATTTCGCGCCGCCGCTCGAGAATCGCCATCACCAGCGTGTTGATGATTCCGAGCGAAGCGACCACGAGCGCCAGGCTGCCGAAAATCCCCAGCAGGAGATCGAACACCGCGAAAACCATGGCGCAGATTGTCGCGTGGCGTCGAGCAGCGAAAATGTCGCAAAGCCCATCGCCTTGATGGCGTCCTCGACATCCTTCACCGCGGAAGGCCCCGTCACGCGCACGGTCAGGCTCTGATAGGTCGCCTTTCCGGGCGTCGCGCCGAGCATTGTCGCGGAAATCGTTGGTCTGCGCGACTCTCAACTTCTCGGCGACCTGCAGGGGAATCAGCACGCGCCCCGTGCCCGACGCCGCCGAATCCGGCGGCCGGCTCCGTTTCGACGATTCCCACGATGCGCAGTTTCTCCTCGCGCGGCACAACGGAAAAGCCGGGCGAAAGACCGGCTTCGGCTCAACCTGGCCCGGTTCGATTCCCGGCGGAACTGTTCTTGCGTGGTTCCGGCGGAAGCGCCTGGCGCTCCGCGTACGACAGCACGATCTCCTTGCCAAGCAAGAGTGTCGGGCTGCGGCGAAAGCTGCCGCGCAAATTCGATTTGCAGGATGGCTTCGTCCGCCGCGGGGCCGGAAAAAAACACGCCGTTCATTCCATCGAAAGCCCCGCCGGAACGCGCGGACATCGGCACGCCCGCGACGATGGTGGAATACGGATTCCCTTTGAATCGAATTTCCGTGGGAAAGCGGATCTCCGGATAGACTTCGATCACGTTGGCCAGATGCTCGATCGCCTGGCGCGCGTCCTCATCGAGCGGACGCGGCGGTTCCATTGTGCCCGAGCCGGGCGGCAGCGGGTTCAGGCGCGCAGGGCGCCCGAAGCCGCGAAAATTCGTGCGCGGCGCGACGATGATGGCGTCGAACAGGCCCGAGCGCGAGAGCCGCTGGTTCGCCAAGTCCTGCAATCCCACGCCGAGCGAGAGCATGGCCACCAGCGACGCCACGCCCACGGCGATTCCCAGCGTGGTGAGCGAATTTCGCAGGAGCGCCTCGCGCAGGTTGCGGCCGGCCAGTTCGGTCAGGTCGCGAATTTTCATGGCCGCGCTCCGTCGCTCTCGATTTTGCCGTCCTTCATCAGGATCATTCGATGCGCAAACCGCTCGGCGCGGGGCCGCTCGTGCGTCACCATCACGATGGTCATGCCGCAGCGATTCGTTGATTTCGCGCAGCAGGATCATGATTTCGTCGCCCGTGGCGCTGTCGAGATTGCCCGTTGGCTCATCGGCCAGAAGAATCGTGGGCCGGTTGACCAGCGCGCGCGCCAGCGCGGCTCGCTGCTGCTCGCCGCCGGAAAGTTCGCTGGGACGGTGCGCCAGCCGCGCCGCCAGCCGCACGCGTTCGGTTGCTTCGTGGACGCGCGCGGCTCGCTCGGCGCGCTCCGCTCCGCCAGACGCAGCGGCAGCTCGACATTTTCCTCGAGGGTCATTCGCGGCAGCAGATTGAACGCCTGAAAGACCATGCCGATCGTGTGGCTGCGATGCTGCGCCAGCTCCTCGGAATTCATGTCGGCAAGGTTGCGCCCGTGGGCGAAGATGGCGCCCGACGTGGGACGGTCCAGGCCGCGCCATCAAATTGAGCAGCGTGGATTTCCCCGAGCCGGAGCTGCCGAGCAGCGCGACGAATTCTCCGGCCCGGATCGACAATGTCACATCGTCCACGGCGCGGACCACAGCGGCGCCCATCTGGTAGTGCCGCGTAAGCCGTTCTGTCCGGATGGCAAGATCGTCAGCCGTTGGTTTCATGGCGGTCCTTATGGTACTACGCGCGAAGCGGCTCGAGGGTTGCTTGAGGATATAGCAATATGGCCGCGGCCCGCAGCGCGCCCTGGCAGCCGGGATTTTTCAATCCAAACGAAGCTGGAGGGCGTATAGCCAGTTGCAGAGGATGCAGGCAGTCTTTACCGCCCCTTAACAATTTTTTGTCACTATTGAGGCCCGGCAGGGATCATATTGAGGCGGGTATGATTCGGGACTATAATCCGGTTTCCCAGCCACGGAGTCCTGGAGCCCAGGCTGAGCTTGCACACGGAGCATGAGAATTGCCCCTTTCAAAGGTCTTCAGGGCAGAAGTTCGGCCTGAAGGAAATGCAGTAGATTCAAACTCTCGCAAACAGGAGGTAGTTCGGGCACATGGCAAAATCGAAGAAAGCCTTGATGGCGGGCGCGGCCCTGGCGGGCCTGCTCGCGGGCAGCGCTACAACGATTCAAGCATCCACCCTTCTCCGCGGACTGAATTTCTTCGGCCGCGCAGCCAGTCCCAGGACCAGACAGTGAAAGAAAAGCACGCTTGCAAGGGCCAGAACTCTTGCAAGGGCAAAGGCGGCTGGAAGTCGGGCGACAACGGCTGCAACGGCAAGAACTCTTGCAAGGGCAAGGGCGGCTGTGCAACCGACGGCTCGGAGATGCCAGACTAAAGGAAGCCGAACCGCATTCTCCCTGAGGAGGGACCGGAAGAACATCGCCGGCCTCCTTCCTCCGGGAACGCACGGAGTCTGAAATGCCCGCGAATCGCTTCAACAACTTCACCGATTATGGGATCGGGATCGGCCTGCGCGCGCCGCACTACAACCACATTCTGACCCGCAAACCGGTGGTGGATTGGTTCGAGATTATTTCCGAAAATTTCATGATTGATGGCGGGAGGGCGCTGCGCATCCTCGATCAGATTCTCGAGCAGTACAAAGTAGTGCAGCACGGCGTATCCATGTATTTCGGTTCGGCCGAGCGCCCCGAACCGGGAGCACCTCCGCCGGCTGAAAGAGCTGGTGAAGCGGACGAAAACGCCGTGGCTTACCGATCACCTATGCTGGGGTAGCGTGGATGGCCGCTATACGCACGACCTGCTTCCCATGCCTTACACATTCGAAGCGGCGCGGCTCACGGCGCAGAAAGTACGCGAGGTGCGCGACTTCCTCGAGGTGCCATTGGCCGTTGAAAACGTGAGCAGCTACGCCGAGTTCCACGTTTCCGAGATGACGGAATGGGAGTTTCTCAGTGAAGTAGCCGAACGCGCCGACTGCGGCATTCTTCTGGACGTGAATAACATCTACGTCTCCTCCCGGAATCACAACTTCGATCCCTTCGCGTATGTGAACGCCGTTCCCGCCGAGCGCGTGGCGCAGATTCACATCGCGGGACATTCCAAATACCGCAAATATATTCTCGATACGCACGATCATCCCGTGATTGATCCGGTGTGGAAATTGTACGCGCGCGCGATTGAGCGCGCCGGGCACACGGCCACGCTGCTCGAATGGGACGATAGCATCCCGTCGTTCGACGAAGTCCACGATGAAGCGTTAAAAGCAGACCGCTTTCTGGCCAGCGCTTCCCTGGCGGCCGCCGTATGAAGCTCTTGAATTTGCAGCGCCGCATGGCGCGGGCCGTGATGATGCCGCTCACGGCGTCCGAACGCATGCGCCCCGTTGCTCCAGGCGGGGGGTCCATGCGCGCCGCCGCCGCGCGGTTCATCAAACCCAACGACCGGCTTACTTCGTTCGAGCGCCTGGAAATCTACAACCGGCAATACTGGTTCCGGGTTCTTTCCTCTTTCTCTGAGGATTTTCCCGGCCTGCGCGCGGTGCTGGGCGGCCGCCGCTTCGATGCGCTGGCGAAGGCCTATTTGACCGATTGTCCCTCCCGCTCGTTCACGCTGCGCAACCTGGGTTCGCGGCTGGAGCAGTGGCTCGGGAAGCACCCGTCCTGGGCGGGCTCGCGCCAGAAGCTGGCCCTCGATATGGTCCGCTTGGAATGGGCTGAAATCGAGGCATTCGACGGCAAGGCCGAACCTTCTCTGCGGCCGGAAGATCTTTCGGGCGGAAGGCCGGACATGCACCTCAGGTTGCAGCCCTATGTGTGGCTTCTTCCTCTGCGCTACCCCGTGGATAATCTTTTACTCGAGGTCCGGCATCACGGCGACACCGATTTTTCGAGCAACGCGTTCAACGAGCGGCGCAAGCGGAAGCGCGTGCTCGCCGTCGCGAGATTGAAACCGGCCGCCATCTTTCTCGCCGCGCATCGCCTGGACGATTCCGTCTACTTCCGGCGCCTGGAACGTGAGGAGTTCGCCATTTTGAGCGCGCTCCGCGATGGGAAATCTCTCGATCGCGCCGTGGAATCCGGATTCCGGAAAAGCCCGACCGCTGCGGCCGAGCGGCCTTCGAGCGTCGAGAAATGGTTCCGCAACTGGGCGGCGCTCGGCTGGTTTTGCCGCCCGGAACGGAAACCCGCAAGAACCTGAAGGCGGTTTCTCTGGGGAGTACGAAAACGAAGATGAAGAACGCCTGGCTTTTGCTTCAGAAGCTTCACGGACAGTTTGTCGCTGCGGTTTCCAACCTGCAATCGCCCTTTCTGTTCCTTTTCGTGCGGCTGTATTGGGGCTGGGAATTTATGGAGGATGGCTGGGGCAAGCTGCACAATCTGGCCCGAGTGACGGAGTACTTCACGAGCCTGAACCTGCCGGCGCCGGGCCGGACGGCGCTGTTCGTCTCGATCATCGAACTTGTGGGAGGCGCGCTGCTGGTGGTCGGGCTTTTCTCGCGACTCACGGCTCTGGTCCTCACTGTGAATATGCTAGTCGCATTTATCGCGGGCGATCGCGATGCGCTGCTTTCGATTTTCTCCGACCCGGATAAATTCTCTGCTGCCGCGCCGTACATGTACCTCTTTGCGTCGTTGCTGGTGCTGATTTTTGGGCCAGGAAAAATCTCGTTGGACGCGCTTTTCGAATGGCTTGCTCAAAGACGGCAGATGGCAGGCGGCTCGCCGGGCGGTTGATGGCATCGAATTGAAATGATCCCGTCTCGTGTCCGTTCAGAGCGCTGGATGCCCCGATGGGGATTTGAGCGGGTTGGCATTGCTTTTGTTTTTCTTTTTTCCTCTTTGATCTTGGCTTCTACGGCGCGAGCGGATTCCATGACTTCTACAATCCTAATCGGCAATTCCAAAATCGATGTTGTCGTTGAGGACGGGCCGCTCGTTGTCTCCCAGGCGGACCTGCTCGAATGGGTGCGCTGGGCCGCCGAATCCGTGTCCGCTTACTATCGCCGCTATCCCGTCGCACACGTCTCCCTACGCATCATTCCGTTCGAGGGAAGCGGCGTGAAAGGCGGCAAGACATTTGCTGACGGTGTTAACGCGGGAATGATCCGGATTCACGTGGGCAGCGAAACGACCGTATCGGACCTCGAAAGCGATTGGATGCTGACGCACGAAATGGTCCACCTGGCATTTCCCTCCGTGGCGGAGAACCATCACTGGATTGAAGAAGGCATCGCTACCTATGTGGAACCGATTGCTCGCGTCCGGGCGGGTCACTTCGATCCGTCCGTCATGTGGGCCGAAGTTGTGCGAGATCTGCCCCAGGGTCTCCCCGCCCCAGGTGACGAGGGGCTCGATAACACGCACACCTGGGGCAGGACGTACTGGGGAGGGGCGCTCTTCTGTTTGCTCGCCGACGTGGAAATTCACCGCGAGACCCACAACCGGAAGGGTCTCGAGGATGCGTTGATTGGTATTCTCGATGCGGGTGGAAACATCACCCAGGACTGGGAATTAGAGAAGGCTTTGAGCGCCGGCGATCGCGCCACCGGCGTGCCGGTCCTCTCGGAGCTTTACGAAAAAATGAAAGACAAACCCGTCAGCGTGGATCTGAATGCTCTCTGGATGCAACTCGGAATCGAACGCCAGGATGGCCGGGCCATATTCGACGAACACGCGCCGCTCGCGGCGGTTCGAAAAGCAATTACCTTCGGTGAAGCAGCGCCCCCTTCCACACCGGCAGCAAATCTCAGGCCCCCGGCTATCTTTGCCGGCCGCCGGTAACTTCGCTCGACCTACCTTCTTTAGCATTGGACACTCCTTGGACACGGCGTTGGATTTGGCCTGTGCTGGTGCGGTTCGGGGCGGTGTGTTGCGCATCGGCACAGATGCATGTGGCCGCGCGCCATTGAAAGAGCTCGCGTCTCCGTAACTCTCCTGCAATGAGCGGTTTCCCACTGTCGTTCCAGTATGAAGTGGCGGAGTCCGTGCATGTACAAACCGTGCGGGGGGAAGACCGTGTAATTGCGTCCCAAAGGCAAGCTCGCACTGCACGGCATATTCGAGGATATGGCCTGAGGGGGTTTTCACAAGGAGAGCGGTTATGGGTGATTCAAGTAAACCTGCTGCGACGATCGGGAAAAATCGGCGCCGTCTATTTTTTGCTTGCACGTTTCTCCTGGCAGTCTGCGCGGGCTTGGCCTCACTCCAGATCTGCCGAAAGGAAGGTCTGGGATTTTTCCGCACTCCTCTGACTGGCATTGGCGATTTGAAAGGAATTGGGCGCGGTACTCCCATTCGGCTGCGCGGAGTGGTGACCTACTACGATTTCAGCTCGCCGTCGCTCTATGTGCAGGATAGGAGCGGCGCCATCAACATTGGCTCCTTGGCCCGCGATTGGAATCTGCATCCGGGCCAGCGAATCGAAGTCCGGGGTGAGACGACAGCGAACTTCGACGACAATCCTGGGCCGAGCAGCGTCGCTCTCTCCCATATGCAAGTCAAGATACTTGGGGAGTCGGTTCTGCCCGCTCCGTTGCAAATTCCGGCTCAACATTTTCCCCCGCCCGGGCTGGGAGCCAA
Organism: Terriglobia bacterium; assembly: GCA_963823205.1. Taxonomy (GTDB): domain Bacteria; phylum Acidobacteriota; class Terriglobia; order Acidiferrales; family UBA7541; genus Palsa-295. Next base: position 54,432 of record CAWGKL010000013.1, on the reverse strand, counting down.
GAGGGTTGAATTGCGTGGAGTTGTACGCGCTGCTTCGATGGAAAATGGGCATCTCATTCTGGATTTTGGGCTCAAGGAAAATGGCAACATCGTTCAAGACAGGTTAAATATAAGCGTCCATATCCCGGTCCGTATCCTGAATGGCGAAAATCTCCGTCCCAGCGCACTCGTGGATGCCGAGACGGTTATCCAGGGTGTCGTGCGGTCCACTCCCGCCGAAGGCAATTCCGCGAGCCTCAGCTTTCAATTTCTTGCGCCGGGTTCTTCGGACGTGCGCGTGGACGAACCCCCTCCGCCGCATCCGGTTCAGGTGAATTCGCTCCGCTCTCTTTTTGTGGGGACCTCGCTGGTTTCTTCCGGCCACCGCCTACAGTTGCGGGGCAAGGTAACAACCCAAAGTCTCGCCCACCACACTCTTGTCATCGCTGATGATACATGCGCTCTTCCTGTTTACACCGACGACACCACGCCCGTAAAACCTGGCGATACCGTGGAAGTCCTGGGTTTCCCGGGCACGAATCTAAACACGGTCTTCTTGCAGAATGCCACATTCCGGCTGGTCGCGCCGGACCGAATCTCCGCGAAACGCTCGAAAACTCAGAAGCAGGATCAAGGGCGGCAAGAAAGCCTTCCCGTGCTGACCACGGTCGAGCGTGTGCGCGAACTCTCAGCCGCGCAGGCAATTCTACGGTACCCCATTCAATTGCGGGGTGTTGTGACGTACTACAACTCACAGTGGCGCCATTTCTTTTTCCAGGATTCCACTGCGGGCATTTTTGTGGACTCCGCAGGACAGCCAAATGATCTGCAAGTTGGGCAAGAGATTCAGGTGAATGGGATCACCGGTCCGGGCGATTATGCTCCCATCATCGTCCAACCGCGTATTCAATCACTGGGTAAAGGCCATTTGCCCCAGCCCTATAGGCCATCGGTGGCGGAAGTCATGTCCGGAGCTGCGGATGGGCGATGGGTGGGCCTCGTAGGCATTGTGCACCCTATGAAACCGGACCAGCAGGGACACGTATGGTTTGATCTTTACACCGATCTGGGTCCTGTGCGAGTGCACACGCCTTTGTTGCTGCGGGATGTCCATGAGAAAAATCTGACCGACGCGAAGGTGCGTGCCCAGGGAGTTTTAGGAGCAATCTTCAACCAGCATAGGCAACTCACCGGGATGACGATGTTCTTGTCCAGCCTCGACAATTTGGCCGTTTTACAACCGGCGCCGGCCGACCCATTTTCTGTGCCAGCGCGTCCCATCGATCAACTCTTGCAGTTTTCACCCAAAGGAGGTTCCAACCACCGCGTGCGCGTTCAAGGTGTGGTTTCCATGAACCCCAGCGGGGATGAATTGTATATCCAAGATGCCACGGGAGGGCTTCTGGTTCAAGCGGACGAGGATTCCGTCAATATCGGTGATCTGGTTGATGCCGTGGGCTACGCGATGCCCGGCGAGTATTCACCTGTCCTCCGGGACGCCGTAATCCGAAAAATAAGCCGGGGCGCACTCCATTCTGTACCCATGATTAGCCCGCAGGACGCGCTGACCGGCGACTTCAACAATCAATTGGTTGCCATCGAGGGACGCCTTTTGAGCCAAGTCGCCAGCTCCACAGATCAGATTCTGGTCTTGCAAAACGGCAACTTTGCTTTTAATGCGCAACTGGACACCGGCAAATCCGTGCCCAAGCTCGACGGACTCCGTGACGGCAGCACCGTGCGGCTCACCGGCATTTGTGCCGTGCAAACGGATCCGGCGAAAATCGAATTCAATGATACCCGCATTCCGCAATCGTTCCGTCTCCTGCTGCGCTCTCCCGATGACATCGTGGTAGTCAAGAACGCGTCGTGGTGGACAGTCGGCCGCATGCTATCGGCCCTGGGCCTGACAATTCTTTCCATCTTTCTCGCGCTGGGTTGGGTGGGGGCACTGCGGCGCCGTGTATTTGCGCAAACGGCCGCGTTGCAGCAAGCCACTGCCGTTGCACAGGCCGCGCGAGAAACTGCGGAGGCGGAGCGGCAGGCTGCACAAGAGGCGCGTCATGCGGCGGAAGCCGCGAACCGGGCGAAGAGCGAATTCCTGGCCAACATGAGCCACGAGATTCGCACCCCGCTCAACGGCATCGTGGGCATGACCGACCTCGCGCTTGAAACCGAACTCACCGCCGAGCAGCGCGAGTTTCTCGATACCGTCAAGCTCTCCTCCGATTCCCTGGTCACGGTCATCAACGACATCCTGGACTTCTCCAAGATCGAGGCCGGCAAACTCGACATCGAAGCCCTCGATTTCCCCCTCCACGATTCCCTGGAAGCAACCATGAAAATGTTGGCAGTGCGCGCCGACGAAAAGGGGCTCGAACTCCTCTGTGAGATCGCCCCGGAGGTCCCCGAGATTGTGCGCGGCGATGCCACGCGCATCCGGCAGGTGGTGATGAATTTGGTCGGCAACGCCATCAAGTTCACCAACCAAGGCGAGGTCGAGGTGAGGGTGCAAGCCGAGGGGGAAGCCAATGGCTCCAGCCGCCTCTTCCATTTCATCGTCGCCGACACCGGCATTGGCATCCCCGCGGAGAAGCAAAAAGCGATCTTCGCTCCCTTTGCTCAAGCCGATGCCTCCACCACCCGGAAATACGGCGGCACGGGCCTGGGGCTGACCATCTCCACGCGGCTCGTGGAGATGATGGGAGGAAAACTCTGGGTCGAGAGTGAAGAAGGGCGTGGGAGCCAGTTTCATTTCACAGTGCCTCTGGGAGTCGCCGATGCCAAGGAGATCGTCGTGGGGAGCATTGCGCCTCCGGAAATATTGCGGGGAGTGAAGGCCCTGATCGTGGACGACAACCGCACCAACCGCCGGATTCTCGAAGGGATGCTGGTGCGCTGGGAGATGAAGCCGGTCTCGGTCGAAGGAGGAGAAGAGGCCCTGGTGGAACTTGAGGCGGCGCAGCAAGCAGGAGCTGCCTACCCGCTGGTGATCACCGATCTGCTGATGCCCGGGATGGACGGCTTTCACCTGGTGGAGAGAATTCGCAGCCGCCCGGAATTAGCCACGGCCACCATCATGATGCTGACCTCGGCCGGTACGCGCGGCGATAGCGACCGTTGCCGCGAACTCGGCGTCGCCGCCTACCTGATGAAGCCCATCCGGCAGTCGGAGTTGCGCCAGGCGGTGGCGCGAGTTCTGGGAGCGCGCGAGCAGGAAGGAACCATTCCTCTGATCACGCGCTACTCGCTGAAGGACGCGCGAGAACCGGGAACGTCATTGCGAATACTGCTGGCCGAAGACAATGCCGTGAACCAGCGGCTGGCCGTGCGGCTGCTGGAGAAGAGGGGGCACCGCGTGGAGTTGGCGTCCAATGGGCGGGAGGCCCTGGCGGCGCTGGAAAAAGAGAGCTACGACCTGGTGCTCATGGACGTGCAGATGCCGGAGATGGACGGGATGGAAGCTACCACAGCCCTGCGCGAGAAGGAGAAGAAGAGCGGAACGCACCAGATGGTGATCGCCTTGACGGCGTACGCCATGAAGGGCGACCGGGAGAAGTGCCTGGCCGCGGGAATGGATGGTTACATCTCGAAACCGATCCGCTCGCAGGAACTGGACGACATGCTGGACAGCTTCGTAGCGGGCCGGACGCAAGCCGTACCTTCTCCGGAACCCGCCGGGCTGACCCGATGAACGCAGAGGGGGCTGCATCTGGCGGTTTGATCGTGGATAGGACGAAATTGAAAGCTCAGCTCAATTGGCTCGCTACATCCCACAATGCCTGGAGGCGCACGCTCCTGGCAATGCTGCCGGCTTGCCTCACTTTGTTGACCGTGTGCGTCTTGCCGGCGCGCGGCGCGGACTCAGAAGACTGGCGCTACTGGCAGGCGGACCAAGGACTCGCCGATTCCTACATCATGTCCATCAGCCGGGACCCGACCGGTGCGATCTGGATGGTTCATGGCGATGAACTGGCCATGACTCGCTTTGATGGGCGGAGTTTCACGATCATCCAATCTCCGTTGCTTTACAATCGCTTCGAATCGCTCGATGGACAAAGTGGCTGGGTGGCCGATCACAACGGCCTCTATTATTTTCACGGCAATTGGGATTCCTTCCCCGAACTTGGTTTTACCGTTCCTGACTACTATCTCCGTGTCCTGGATCTCGGAAATGCGCGCGCCTTACTGCTGTTTCCCAATCGGCTGGTGCGCTTCTCAGCCGAGTCCCGGCGGTCGGAACCACTCCCTCTGCCCGGCCTGAATATAGGGCGCCTCCTTGTCTTTGCGCGAGCTCTCGATGGCAAAGTATGGATCATAGGTGACAAAGGCGTTGCTGAGATTTCCAACATCCAGTCCCCGAACGGCCCCTATCTCTGGAAGCAGTACCCTCTCGGCGATCTGCCTGCCGCGAATCTGAGATATCCCATTGCATGCCCTGGTGGGGAGTTATTTGTCACCGCCACGCCCAAAGGAACAGACGGACAGGTGGCGCTCCGCCTGGCGAGCGGGAGGTGGGAAATCGTCGCCGAGCAAAAGCAAGGTGGTGCCCCTCTCTTGCGGGCATGGCGCGATGGCAGCGGCGATCTCTGGATGGCCGAAGGCGACACCCTGAGCCGGAAATCGGGTGACAGCCCGAAAGTCAATTGGCAGGAGGTCGATCAAGAGAATGACATCCTGTCGGCAAGAATCAACGATATTGTCTTCAGCCCGGACGGGACCTTTTTCCTGGCTACCTCGCGCGGCCTCGCGCTGCACGTGAACCACGATTGGAAATCCTACTCGAGCGCCGCCGATTCTCGAGGAAACACCATTGATCTCCGTCAGCAGATGAGCTCGTTACTCGAGGATCAACGCCACCAGTTGTGGTTCCTCGGCGAGGTGGGACTCTTTCGCCTTTACGGTAATGAGTGGAATGAATACCTGTTCCCGCCAGAGTTTAAGATCGATGCCAATCAGCCCAACTCGCTGGGAGAGCTCCCGGACGGCAGAATCCTGGTCCAGCTTGCCCCGAATCCATTCATCATGCGAGTCAATTCCGGCAGAAATCTAACGAGCGGCAAGGTTCCTCTCTCACCTCCTCCTGCTACGAACCCGGCTCTTGCCATTTTTGATCCTGTGAGATCCCGCTTTTCAAAGGTGAAGCTGCCACTCGGCTACGAGCCGAAGATGTTTTTCCGCCTCTCGAATGGAACCTTCCTTCTGGCGATGATCGCTACAGATGACGGCAACGACGACGCTCTGGCAATTCTGGACGGGGACTCGATTTCCAAACCCGTTTCCATCCACGCCAAATGGAACATCGGCTATTGGCGGGCCATGGCCGAGGACGGCCATGGCGACCTCTGGGTAGCGGGTACCGGTGGCTTGGGACGCTTCGCGAATGGCGCGTACCGGAAATTCGAACTCGCGGAAGCCATCCGGAATGGATCCAAGACGCGGAGCACCGTCAATCCCAAGAGCGTTTTCTCGGTCTTCTTCGAACGGGATGGAACGATGCTGGCCGGTGGCAGGGATGCGCTCTATCGCTGGAACGGCAACCAATTGGAGTTCCTGACGGATCGAATCCAAGTGGCGCGAGGAATCATCCGGGATGAGAGCGGGATTTTATGGATCGTCTCCGGGTCCGGAGTATTCCGAAGTTTGAGGCGAAATCAATCCGGGACCGAATCCAGCCTGAAGGAATGGGTTCTGAACACCAGGTTTGATGGATTGCCCTCTCCGGTGGGTTATTCGATCCTTGAGGATTCGACGAAGCGCATATGGCTGGTCACAAACAAAGGCCCGGCAGTCTATCAGACGAGCGCTGATCACGATCCCCCCGAGGCGATTATCCCGGTTGATAGGAATTCTCATGAAACAACATCGTCCGGCCAGTTTCGAGTCCTGTTCTCAGGAAAGACCACGTGGGATTTGACACCTCCGGATTTGCTTCAGTTCTCCTACCGGCTCGACGGAGCCGCATGGAGCCCGTTTGCTGACGCCGCGCTGGCAACGTTTCAGAACCTCCCCTATGGGAAGCACCACTTCGAGGTGATCGCCATGGATCGCCAGGGCAATATCAGTCTCCGCGCCCGCTCTCCTCGACTTTTCCGTAGTGGCGCCGTGGTATTGCACATCCGGGTTTTTGGCCCTGCTGGCTGTAGGACTGGCCACGATCATGTACCTGATCGGATTTGCATTTCATCAATTTCGCATTCGCGCGAAGATGGCCTTCGCGGCGGAAGCCGCGAACCGGGCGAAGAGCGAATTCCTCGCCAACATGAGCCACGAGATTCGCACCCCGCTCAACGGCATCGTGGGCATGACCGACCTCGCTCTCGAGACCGAACTCACCGCCGAGCAACGCGAGTTCCTCGATACTGTCAAGGTGTCCTCTGATTGCCTGCTCGGGGTCATCAACGACATCCTGGACTTCTCCAAGATCGAGGCCGGCAAACTCGACATCGAAGTCCTCGATTTCCCCCTCCGCGATTCCCTGGAAGCCACCATGAAAACCCTGGCCCTGCGCGCCGACGAAAAGGGGCTCGAACTCCTCTGCGAGATCGCCCCGGAGGTCCCCGAGATTGTGCGCGGCGATGCCACGCGCATCCGGCAGGTGGTGATGAATTTGGTCGGCAACGCCATCAAGTTCACCAACCAAGGCGAGGTCGAGGTGAGGGTGCAAGCCGAGGGGGAAGCCAATGGCTCCAGCCGCCTCTTCCATTTCATCGTCGCCGACACCGGCATTGGCATCCCCGCGGAGAAGCAAAAAGCGATCTTCGCTCCCTTTGCTCAAGCCGATGCCTCCACCACCCGGAAATACGGCGGCACGGGCCTGGGGCTGACCATCTCCACGCGGCTCGTGGAGATGATGGGAGGAAAACTCTGGGTCGAGAGTGAAGAAGGGCGTGGGAGCCAGTTTCATTTCACAGTGCCTCTGGGAGTCGCCGATGCCAAGGAGATCGTCGTGGGGAGCATTGCGCCTCCGGAAATATTGCGGGGAGTGAAGGCCCTGATCGTGGACGACAACCGCACCAACCGCCGGATTCTCGAAGGGATGCTGGTGCGCTGGGAGATGAAGCCGGTCTCGGTCGAAGGAGGAGAAGAGGCCCTGGTGGAACTTGAGGCGGCGCAGCAAGCAGGAGCTGCCTACCCGCTGGTGATCACCGATCTGCTGATGCCCGGGATGGACGGCTTTCACCTGGTGGAGAGAATTCGCAGCCGCCCGGAATTAGCCACGGCCACCATCATGATGCTGACCTCGGCCGGTACGCGCGGCGATAGCGACCGTTGCCGCGAACTCGGCGTCGCCGCCTACCTGATGAAGCCCATCCGGCAGTCGGAGTTGCGCCAGGCGGTGGCGCGAGTTCTGGGAGCGCGCGAGCAGGAAGGAACCATTCCTCTGATCACGCGCTACTCGCTGAAGGACGCGCGAGAACCGGGAACGTCGTTGCGAATACTGCTGGCCGAAGACAATGCCGTGAACCAGCGGCTGGCCGTGCGGCTGCTGGAGAAGAGGGGGCACCGCGTGGAGTTGGCGTCCAATGGGCGGGAGGCCCTGGCGGCGCTGGAAAAAGAGAGCTACGACCTGGTGCTCATGGACGTGCAGATGCCGGAGATGGACGGGATGGAAGCTACCACAGCCCTGCGCGAGAAGGAGAAGAAGAGCGGAACGCACCAGATGGTGATCGCCTTGACGGCGTATGCCATGAAGGGCGACCGGGAGAAGTGCCTGGCCGCGGGAATGGATGGTTACATCTCGAAACCGATCCGCTCACAGGAACTGGACGACATGCTGGACAGCTTCGTGGCGGGCCGGACGCAAGCCGCACCCTTTCCTGAACCCGCCGAGCTGACCCAATGAACGAAAAAGAGGCTGCCCTCGCTGATTGGATCCTGGAAGGAACGAAATTGAACGTCCGCTCCAATTTATTGAATCCATCCCGCAAAACCTGGAAGCGCGCGCTCGTGGCTTGTGTGACGGGATGTCTCGCTTTATTGACCGTATGCCTCTTGCCGTCGTGGGGCGCCGGCTCAGAAGACTGGCGCTACTGGCAGGCCGAGCAAGGACTCGCCGATTCCTACATCATGTCCATTAGCCGGGACCCGACCGGTGCGATCTGGATGGTTCATGGCGATGAACTGGCCATGACTCGCTTTGATGGGCGGAGTTTCACGATCATCCAATCTCCGTTGCTTTACAATCGCTTCGAATCGCTCGATGGACAAAGTGGCTGGGTGGCCGATCACAACGGCCTCTATTATTTTCACGGCAAATGGGATTCCTTCCCCGAACTTGGCTTTACCGTTCCCGACTACTATCTCCGTGTCCTGGATCTCGGAAATGGACACGCCTTACTGCTGTTTCCCAACCGGCTCATGCGTTTGTCAGCTCCGTCCCGGCGGTTGGAACCATTCCCTCTGCCTGGATTGAATATAGGGCGCCTCCTTGCCTTCGCGCGCGCGCTCGATGGCAAAGTATGGATTGTCGGTGAGAAAGGTGTAGCGGAGACTCTTGGCGGACAAATCCCCGGCGGGCCTACACCTCGGCGAGGAGTATCTGTTGGGCAATTTGCCCTTCACGGATTTGAGATACCCGATCGCCTGCCCCCAAGGGGAGCTATTCGTCACCGCCACGCCCAAAGGAATAGGCGGACAGGTGGCGCTCCGCCTCTGGAAAGGGAAGTGGGAGATCGTTGCCGGGCAAAGGCAAGACGTTTCACGCCGCCTGCTGCGCGCCTGGCGCGATGGCAGCGGCGACTTGTGGTTGGCCGAAGGAGATACCCTGCGCCGGAAGCCTGGGGACGACCCAAAGGCCGACTGGCAGGACGTGAATCAAGAGGACGAGGTGCTGTCCGCGAGAATCGCGGATATTGCGTTCAATCCGGATGGAACTTTTTTCCTGGCTACTTCACGCGGCCTCGCGCTGCACGTGAACCACGAGTGGAAATCGTACTCGAACAGAAAGGACTCCAAGGGGAATGCCATTGACCTGGTACAGGCCATGAGCGCGTTGATCGAGGACCAACACCATGCGTTGTGGTTTCTGGGCGAGGCGCAACTCTTTCGCTTTTATCATAACCAGTGGGACGAATACCCTTTCCCGGAGGCATTCATCATTGATACGTACCAGCCCAACTCACTCGGAGAGCTGCCGGACGGCAGAATCCTGATCCAGCTTTCCCCGGAGCCATACGTTACCCAGGTCAATTCGGTTGGGAGTCTGCCCGACGGAACGATTCCTCCCTCGCTTCCTCCCAATACAAAGCCCTACCTTGCCATTTTCGATCCGGAAAGGGCGCGCTTCTCCGTTGTAAAGCCGCCGCGGGGCTACAAACCGAAAATGTTTTGCCGCCTCTCGAATGGAACCTTCCTTCTGGCCATGGTCGCCATGGACAGCAACAACGACGACGCTCTGGCCATTTTGGACGGGGACTCGATTTCCAAACCCGTTTCCATCCACACGAAATGGAACATCGGTTACTGGCGGGCCATGGCCGAGGACGGCCATGGCCACCTATGGGTGGGAGGGACGAGCGGCCTGGGGCGGGTTGCGGATGGCGAATATCAGCAATTCGACCTGGCACAGGCGGCAAGAAATGGGTTCGAGATCCGCAACGCGGTGAAGCCCAGGAGCGTTTTCTCGCTGTTCTTCGAGCCCGACGGGACGATGCTCGTGGGCGGCAGGGATGGGCTCTACCGCTGGACAGGCAGCCGGTTGGAATTCCTAACGGACCGCATTCAAGTGGCGCGAGGAACCATTCGGGATGCGAGCGGGATTTTGTGGATTGTCTCCGGGTCCGGAGTGTTTCGGAATTTCAAGCGGCAGCAATCTGGCATCGGATCCGGCTCGAACGAATGGGTGCTGAATACCCGGTTTGATGGGTTGCCATCGCCTATCGGCTATTCGATCCTCGAGGATTCGTCGAAGCGCATATGGGTGCTCACAAGCAAAGGTCCGGCGGTCCATCAGACGAGCGCTGATCACGATCCCCCCCAAGCCATCATCCCGCCTGATAAGAATTCTCATGAGGCCATTTCGTCCGGGATGTTCCGAGTTCTGTTTTCGGGAAAGAGCAAGTGGGACTTGACGCCTCCGGATTTACTTCAGTTCTCCTACCGGCTCGACGGAGCCGCATGGAGCCCGTTCGCGGAAGGCACACTAGCAACATTTCAGGAGCTTCCGTTTGGGCTCCACCGATTCGAAGTGATCGCCATGGATCGCCAGGGCAATATCAGTCCCACGCCCGCACAACTTGTTTTTTCCGTCGTAGCGCCGTGGTACCGCACGTCCGCGTTTCTGGCCCTCCTGGCCATCGTGCTCGCCACCATTACGTATCTCACGGGATTTGCTTTTCACCAGTTTCGCATTCGCGCGAAGATGACCGTCACCGCGGAAGCGGCCAAGGCCGCGAGCGAGGCGAAGAGCGAATTCCTGGCCAACATGAGCCACGAGATTCGCACCCCGCTCAACGGCATCGTGGGCATGACCGACCTCGCGCTTGAAACCGAACTCACCGCCGAGCAGCGCGAGTTTCTCGATACCGTCAAGCTCTCCTCCGATTCCCTGGTCACGGTCATCAACGACATCCTGGACTTCTCCAAGATCGAGGCCGGCAAACTCGACATCGAAGCCCTCGATTTCCCCCTCCACGATTCCCTGGAAGCAACCATGAAAATGTTGGCAGTGCGCGCCGACGAAAAGGGGCTCGAACTCCTCTGTGAGATTGCTCCTGAGGTCCCCGAGATTGTGCGCGGGGATGCCACGCGCATCCGGCAGGTGGTGATGAATTTGGTCGGCAACGCCATCAAGTTCACCAGCACAGGGGAGGTCCAGTTGAAGGTGCAGGCCGAGGGGGAAGCCAATGGCTCCAGCCGCCTCTTCCATTTCATCGTCGCCGACACCGGCATTGGCATCCCCGCGGAGAAGCAAAAAGCGATCTTCGCTCCCTTTGCTCAAGCCGATGCCTCCACCACCCGGAAATACGGCGGCACGGGCCTGGGGCTGACCATCTCCACGCGGCTCGTGGAGATGATGGGAGGAAAACTCTGGGTCGAGAGTGAAGAAGGGCGTGGGAGCCGGTTCCATTTCACCCTCCCGCTGGGGGTTGGCAATGCCCAGGAGATCCTGGTCGGCAGCACCACGCCCCCCGAAATCCTCCGCGCCGTCAAGGTCCTCGTCGTGGACGACAACCGCACCAACCGCCGGATTCTCGAAGGGATGCTGGTGCGCTGGGAGATGAAGCCGGTCTCGGTCGAAGGAGGAGAAGAGGCCCTGGTGGAACTCGAGGCCGCTCACCGCGCCGCGGCCCCCTATCCCCTCGTCATCACCGATCTGCATATGCCCGGGATGGACGGCTTTCACCTGGTGGAGAGAATTCGCAGCCGCCCGGAATTAGCCACGGCCACCATCATGATGCTCACCTCGACCGGTACGCGCGGCGATAGCGACCGTTGCCGCGAACTCGGCGTCGCCGCCTACCTGATGAAGCCCATCCGGCAGTCGGAGTTGCGCCAGGCGGTGGCGCGAGTTCTGGGAGCGCGCGAGCAGGAAGGAACCATTCCTCTGATCACGCGCTACTCGCTGAAGGACGCGCGAGAACCGGGAACGTCGTTGCGAATACTGCTGGCCGAAGACAATGCCGTGAACCAGCGGCTGGCCGTGCGGCTGCTGGAGAAGAGGGGGCACCGCGTGGAGTTGGCGTCCAATGGGCGGGAGGCCCTGGCGGCGCTGGAAAAAGAGAGCTACGACCTGGTGCTCATGGACGTGCAGATGCCGGAGATGGACGGGATGGAAGCTACCACAGCCCTGCGCGAGAAGGAGAAGAAGAGCGGAACGCACCAGATGGTGATCGCCTTGACGGCGTATGCCATGAAGGGCGACCGGGAGAAGTGCCTGGCCGCGGGAATGGATGGTTACATCTCGAAACCGATCCGCTCACAGGAACTGGACGACATGCTGGACAGCTTCGTAGCGGGCCGGACGCAAGCCGCACCTTCTCCTGAACCCGCCGGGCTGGCACGATGAAACAGCAGTCGCCTATACGAAAACAGGGTCAAAAAAGCTGCGGCAACGCCTTCAAGGAGATTGAAGTCAAATGCCGGTTAAAGGGGGCTTATATGGCGCAAAACGGCACGAAAACGACACTAAAGAGGGCTTAACGGCGGAAGGTGGAGGGCAGAGGTCAGAAGTCGGAAGTCGGAAGTCGGAAGTCAGAAGTCGGAGGTGGGAAGGTTAGATTTCGGGGGAAAAGGCGCCTTTGTGGAGGCGCACGAGCGGGCGCGCACCTGATTTGGTTTCAATCGCCAATATATCGAAGCGGCAGGAAGCGCCTTCCATCCGGCGGATACGCAGGAATTGCCGCGCCACGCGCGCCACGTTGCGGCGCTTTTCCCAATTCACGGCTTCCTCGGGCGCGGGCACGCCAGGTTGCGAAGCGGAGCGGGTTTTGACTTCCACGAACGCGAGCACGGAACCATCGTAGCCAGCCATGTCAATTTCGCCTTTGATTCCCGGAACGGTGTAGTTCCGCGCAACGACCGTGTAGCCCTGGCGGCGGAGATACCAGTACGCGTAGGTTTCGCCACGCACCCCGGTGCGGCGCGCGCGCTGCTTCGCCGAATCGCCGGGGCGATCTTCCCCCACGGGTTCGGCCAGACCCTTGCGCGCCCCGAAGTCCACGATCGCGAACATCAAGCGAGCCAGCATGGGAATTTCCCGGCCGTCATTTGTATTTCCAGCGGACGGTGCCGTCCTTGGTATCTTCCACGACGACAGCGGCGTCCGCGAGCTGCCGGCGGATTTCGTCGGAGCGTTTGAAGTCGCGCCGCTTCCGCGCGGCTTGGCGCTCTTCGACGAGGATTTCGACCTGTTCGGGGGCCATGCGAGGCGCGGCCGCACCGATACCAAGCTTGCGCAACTTTTCGGAGTCGTCGGCGGCGAGCACGGCGAGGATGGCGTCGAATTTTTCCATGGCGGCCACGGCCCGCGGAGCATCCTGCTGCAAAAATTTGCCCTGATCCATGGCCGTGTTGACGTCGCGCACCAGATCGAAAATCGCGGCAAGGGCGAGCGCCGTATTCAGATCGTCCGCAAGGCCGGCGTCGAAATCATTCTCGGCTTTTTCGATGCGCGCCTGAATTTCCGGATTCGACCCCGCGGAGAACTGCGCCGTTTTCAGCCGCACCACGAAATTCCGGAGCCGCTCGATCGAGTTTTCGGCCTGCTGGAGCCCTTCCTCGGTGAAATTCAACTGGCGGCGGTAGGGCACCGAGAGCAGCAGGAAGCGCACGGTGGAAGGCTTGTGCCCCCGGGCGAAAAGATCGCGCAGCGTGTAATAGTTGCCGAGCGACTTCGACATTTTCTGCCCTTCGATGATCAGATGCTCGGCGTGCAGCCACATGCGCACGAACGGCTTCCCCGTGGCCGCTTCACTCTGCGCGATTTCGTTTTCGTGGTGCGGGAAGGCCAGGTCCACGCCGCCGGTGTGGATGTCAATCGTCCCGCCGAGATACTTCATGGCCATCGCGGAACATTCGATGTGCCAGCCGGGCCGCCCGGGGCCGATGCGCGTCTCCCAGAAATGCTCGCCGGGCTTGGGCGCCTTCCAGAGCGCGAAATCGCGCGCGTCGTCTTTTTCATACTGATCCACATCCACGCGCGCCCCGGCCTGCAGGCCGCTCACGTCAATCTTGGAAAGCTTTCCATAATCTGGGGAAATTTGGCGATGCGGAAGTAGGTGGAGCCCTCGCTCGTGTAGGTGAACCCCTTTTCTTGCAGCCGCTCGATGAGCGCGACCATGTCCTCGATGTGATCCGTGGCGCGCACCAGCTCTTCCGGCATCTCGATATGCAGCGCGTCAATATCTTCGAGGAACCCCGCGATATATTTTCCCGTGTATTCGCGGATGCCCACGCCGGCATGCGCCGCGCCCTGGATGATGCGGTCGTCCACGTCGGTGACGTTCATCACCTGCAGCACGCGATAGCCGGACGCCAGAAGAAACCGCCGCAGCACGTCCTGGAAAACGAACGTGCGGAAATTGCCGATGTGCGCGAAGGCGTAGACCGTGGGGCCGCACGTGTAGATGCGCACTTCGCCCGGGTGCAGCGGATCGAGAGGCTCGAGCCGGTTCGACAGCGTGTTGTGCAGGCGTATGTCGGTCATTTTTGCCGGCAATGCAAAGGGGTCATTCTATCCGACGCTTCGGCTGGCGGCAAACCCCCGGAGCGCCAAACTCCTGATGGGCGGTTCGGATTACGTTGCTGGGAACACCCTAGGGGTTGAGCTGGACGGTGCGGCTGACGATGGTGAGGTCGCCATCCTGCGAAGGCGCGGCGGTAAGAGGGCGCGCCTTCAGCAGAAACGCGCCATCGGGCGGCAGGCCATAGGAGCGGTCCACCACATAAACCTCGACCGATTTTCCGGCGGGCAAAGTGAAGCTGATCTCGACACCCTCCGCGGGCATGGCCACACATTCATAGGCGACCCAGCCGCCGGAATATCCCAGGCCGCGCGCTTCGGCAATCGCCCCGCCCGGCTGGCCTTCGATCTGGACCGATTGGGCATCGGCGCCGGGCGGAAACAGCACCATCGCGTCCGGAGCGCCACGCTCGGACCGCAGCAGTGTGCCATAGCCCCGCCGCAGACCCACGGGCGAAGATTCCATAATCGTGAAGGTCGGCGCGGCCAAATCCAGGCGCGGCGCTTCGGCGACGAAAGCGGAGCCGCCGCCCCAGGGGAAAGTCCCCTTATCCATATGATGGAATGCCGCCGCCACGCGAATCGGTTCCCGCAAATGCCCGGAGTCGGGCAGCACGATCCACTGGGAATCGCCGGAATCGGCGTCCTGCCAATACCGTATATTCACCCGCTCGGGGGACTTCGCTGAATACGCAGGAACGATCGCGGAAGCAAACGCCGCGAGCACCGTCACCGCAATCGAAATCGCGCCCATTCCCAGTTTGCGGAAAACGGGGAGACGCTCGAACCCGGCGCACAGCGGCGTGCCCGGCGTCAATAGCAAGGCTACGAGCACGGCAATCAAAACGAGCGCGCGATTGCCGAGCGCATCATAGAGCAAAAGCGCGGGCGCGAATCCAACCACCGCGGCGGCCGCCAGCGGGAGAATCGCCGCCAGCCCTCTCGTCGAGTGATGTTCCGCGCGCTGCACGATGAATGGCAGCGCCGCGAGCGCCGCCACGCCCGACGCAAGTACAGCCACATAGCTCGTGCCCGGCGCGAGAAATGCCGTCGCCAAGGCACCGAGCGCCCACCATGTCCACGCCCCCGCCCACAATCCCCAAAATCCAGCGCGGCGCGCAAAGAAAAATCCATGCATCACGATCACGGCCACGGGCAGCGCCCAGAAGGCCATCTCGAGCGGCAGGGGATGCGCCACCCAATTCACCGGGATGCCGCCCGCCAGCCAAATAAGCCGCTTCAGAACCAGCGCCAGGACGAACGTGGCGCAAACGGTCACCACCCATGCCAGTAGTCCCCAGCGATATTCCCGGCGGGACAGGCGCTTGCTTCGCGCCATCCAGGCGATTTCGAGAAACAGCACGAGCGCCACGCCGAAAGCGAATGGGAGAGCGCGCTTGGCCGGCCACACCACCATCCCGCGCGCAAAGATATCGAAGTAGACTGCCTCGCCGCGCGGCGGGTTCGAAATGTCCGCATCCGCGAGCGCCTCGACCGCTGCGAGCGCGTTTTCACCTTGATGCTGGACGCTCGCCGCGCTGACGTTCGCAAGATTATCGAGGGGGGTATGGTAATGCGCCACGCCTCCGATATAGGCGAAATTCAGCCCTTGCCATCCAGGCAATTTGAAGATTGTGAAATCGGTGTCGTTGGGGAGCATCTTATAGACGCTGTAGAAAATCGAATTGGCGGCGGGACGCGCCGCAGCCTCTTTATAGAGACGAGCCGCCCACTGGTTGGCGCTGCCCGTCTCGAACATCAGGCTCGGCCCCGACGTGCCGCGCGCTTCCAGGTTTACCGCCGCGCGCACGTCCCCGGCCCATGGATGCGAGAGAACGAACGCCCGCGCGCCGAGCAGTCCAGCCTCTTCGCCTTCGTCCACGAGGAAGATGATCGAGTGGCGCGGCCGGGGAAGCGTTTTCAGCGCTCGCGCAATCTCGAGCACCGCCGCGACACCTGCGCCGTCGTCCGACGCTCCCGGCCCAGCCGGCACGGAATCGTAGTGCGCGGCAAGCAGGACGGCCGGCTGGCCCTGGGCGGGATCGGAGGACGTGGCGGTGCCTCGGGCTGTGCCGTCGAGGCGTGCCAGGACGTTATTCACCGTCGCGCAGGTTGCGTTTGCGCTGCACGCGAAGGCCGTCTGCACCTGCGGCTGATAACCAAGCCGGTTGAACTCCTCGAGGATGCGAGCGCGCAGGGCGGCGTTCTCCGGGCTTCCGATGGGATGCGGCGCGCCGCCCGCCTCGAGCCTGCCGAGAATTTCCAAGGCGCGCGCGGCGGAGAACTCGCTCGCCGGGGCGGTGGCGGGTTTCGGCCTGGGAGGCTGCAACCCCGCGAGCGAAAGCAGAAAAATCGCGGCCAAAATGGCCGCGCTCGGCACAAACCAGCGAATTTCCGCCCCGCTTTCCCGCCCCAAGGAGCCCTCCCGTGCGCGCCATGCTAGGCCGCGTCATGGGGCAAGTCAATGCGCAAAGACGGGCCGTTTTTCTGCGCAGGTCTTCGATTTAGATGTGTATTGAAAAAGGGGGAAGTTTTGCGGAGAGCCGCGACTATTCGTGAGGCTGCAGTTCGGCGTGCTTGTCCAGCGTTTCGCGGATCTTGCGCGCCAAGTCGCGCGGCGCATAAGGCTTTTGGATCACCTCAAGACCCTCCTGGCGCATTTGTTCGACCGTGGCCATGTCGGCGCCATATCCGGTAACAAGAATCACGGGCAGGCCGGGCCGCTTCCCCCGCATTCGCGCGCAGATTTCCCGGCCGTTCATTTTGGGGAGCACCACATCCAAAAGCGCCAGGTGGACGCGATTCGGCGCGCTTTGAAATTCCTCGAGCGCGCGTTCGCCGTCCGCGGCCACGAGAACGCGGTAGCCAAGATTCGTGAGGGTCTCATAGGCCAGCTGCCGCAATCCGTCGTGGTCCTCGGCCACCAGGATCGTCTCCGAACCGCCGTGAACCGGCCGGGAATCGTCCGCCGGTGTGGGCGCGGGCAAAGCCTTGGCCGCCCCGCTCGCTGGAAAATAGGCGCGAAACGTGCTTCCGACGCCCGGCTCGCTATAGACGTGCAGGAAGCCGCGGTGCTGCCTCACGACGCCGTAAACCGTGGCCAGGCCCAGGCCGGTTCCCTTTCCGACGTCCTTCGTGGTGAAGAAGGGCTCGAAGATGCGGTCGAGCGTGGACTCATCCATTCCCGTACCCGTGTCCTTGACGGAGAGCACGGCGTAGCGGCGGTGGCGCGCCTGGGGCTGAAGATCGCAGAAGCGCTTATTGACGTTGGAAGTCTCCACGATCAAGGAGCCGCCCTGGGGCATGGCGTCGCGGGCGTTGATGCACAGATTCATCAAAACTTGCTCGATTTGCGTGGGGTCGGCGCGGACCACGGCGAGGTCCGGGGCCAGATTGGCCTGGATCTTGATATCGCTGCCGATCACTTTCTCGAGCAGGCTGAGAGTTTCGAGAACGCTTTGGTTCAGGTCCATGTCTTGGGGCTCGAGAATCTGGCGGCTGGCGAAGGCCAGCAACTGCCGCATGAGGGCCGTGGCGCGCTCGGCCTGGCGCCGCACCTTTGTGAAGTAGCGATGCAGGTGCGAACCATCTTCGGCTTCCTCAATGCCCAGGTCCACCCAGCCGAGAATCGCGCCGATCATGTTGTTGAGGTCGTGGGCGATGCCGCCCGCCAGTTGGCCGATGGCTTCGAATTTCTGCCCCTGGAAAAGCTGCCTTTCGAGCGTGGTGCGCTCGGTGGCGTCCTCGGCGGTCATTTCGATGCATTTGGTCTCGCGCTCCCCATCGAGGGTTTGGCGGCAGCGGACGCGCGCGCTGAGGATGGTGCCGTCTTTGCGCTTCCAATCCACGGTGGCTTCGGCGCGTCCGGTCTTCCGGCATTCCGAAAAAGCTTATCCCGGGCGGAGGAATCGCAGTAGAGGGCTTGCATATCGGGATCATCGAGAAGCTCGCGGAGGGAATCGTAGCCCAGCATCCTGGCCAGCGCCGCATTGGCATGGAGAAGTTCGCCATCGGGCGTGGCCCAGCAGATGCCGTAGTTGGCGTTCTCCACCAGGGCACGAAACCGGGATTCCCTATCGCGCAGGGTCTCCTCGGCACGCTTGCTCTCGATCACGTTGCGAATGGGACTCTCCCTCCGCCGCCGGATGCGTGGCGACGGGCTTCCATGGCTGGGGCGTGGCACATGGCAAAAGGAGAGGGCCTTTTGCGTCTTGAGCTATTTTCAAGCGAGCGGGAGAGGGGTATCCGCAGCCCGACATCACTGGAGTTTCCGGAGGGGAACTCTATTCCGACTCATTTCCATGGCATGTCAACGGGAGAACCGCGCTGCGTAGTCTCGGAGTCAACACCGGCGAGGCAGAACGGGTGGGGTAAGCATCTCCCTTCATTGAGGATGGGGCTCACTCCCCGTTACGCTGGGTAGGCTCTGGGGGGATTTCACAAGCCCTTTGGGAAGTGGCGGTTAGAATCCCCATGCTAATGCAGCAAAGTTGCGATTCTTGCGGGGTTTATCGGGCTATCCTTTACTGGCCTGCGGGGATTAGGAATGCCCGGGGGATTCGTCTATCGAGCGTCGCTAGAGTTGCACCCTTGGCCCTGGCGAGTGCGCGAGAGATGGCCATCGGTGGTTTGTTTTGCTGTCTTGACCCAGGCAGGGAGGCGCGAGATGTCGTGATCGTCGGGGATGAAAGCGAACTTCAAGACTTTTGCCGCTTTCAGCTTCAGGAGCAGGTCGCGGGCTTGCGAAACGCCGAAGCCGTACTGCGGCGCTTGCGCGAGAACTCGGACGAACCCAAGCTCCGTAATCGAGCAGGTTGCCAGCTCCACATTCCCCTTGGGAATCAAGCCGCGTACCCAGGCGGCCGTTCGCTCGTGGAATTCATGCTGGAGGAATCCGAGCGCGACGAGCGCATTGACGTCCGAGCAGGTACGTCATGGGAATTCGTCCAAAATCTCGCGCACCTGTCCGCTGGTCAGGGGCGGCGCTTCCGGCCCCGCGCTAAGAACCGGAAGGCCGGTGAGCCGGTCCACGAGGATTTTTAGCTTTCGCGAGCGGGTCCTTCGGGGAGTCAACAGGACGCTTCCGGCTTGCACCTTGGCGTCGAGCGAGTCGCCCGGCTGAAGGTCCAGTCTGCGGCGAATGGGGCCGGGAAGGACGACCTGGCCTTTGGTCGAAAGCTTCGTTTCCATGGTAAGACTATCTTACCGCGAGGACAGCACAAATCACAAGGGGAGTTGGTGGGCGCTGGCCGAGGAAAGCAACGCGCCGGCCTTCCCGACACAAAGCGTCGGGAGGCAAGAAGCGCGAGAGGCTGCCGCTAGATAGGCAACCCCAAAAGAACTGGCATACAATGACGCTCGCATGAGCATGATGCGGCGCGCGCTCCTCAGGGCTTCGCAAAGCGCATGGCTGTGCCAGCGGGCGCCACGGCTCGGTTTTGTCCGGCGGACGGCGAAAAGGTTCCTGCCGGGCGAGATGCTGGACGCTGCGCTTGCCGCGGCGAGCCAACTTGCAGAAAGTCGCATCGCGACTCTGCTCACGCATCTCGGCGAAAACGTGACGGACCGCGCCGAGGCCGAAGCCGTCACCGGGCAGTATCTCGGCGTGATCGAACACATTCGCGGCGCGGGGCTGCCCTCGGAAATTTCCGTGAAGCTTACGCAGCTCGGCCTCGATCTCGACCGCGAATTTTGTTTTGCAAACCTCGGGAAGCTGATCGAGCGTTCGGCCCTCGCAACGGCTTCCTCAGAGGAACCCGCTCGAAAAATCGTCTGGATTGACATGGAGCAGAGCCCCTACGTGGACTTCACGCTCGAACTCTATCGCCGCGCACACAAGGCGCATGGCGAACACGGGCGTATGCGTCCAGGCATACCTCTACCGCACGGAAAAGGATGTGGCTGCGCTCGTCTCCATGGGCGCCGCGGTGCGTGTGGTGAAGGGCGCCTACAACGAGCCGCCGGAAATCGCGTTTCCGAGAAAATCGGACGTGGATGAAAATTATTTTCGGCTCGCGCAGATGCTCCTCGGCGACGGAAGCGCGCCGCGCGGGAGTTCGCGCGGCGCTTGCCACGCACGACCAGAAATTAATCGCGCGGATCAGCGCGTGGGCGGCAACACAGGGAATCGAACGAGGCCGGCTCGAATTCGCCATGCTCTATGGAATCCAGCGCGCCGAACAACTGCGGCTGGTGCGGGAGGGCTATCGCTCGAGCGTGCTCGTTTCCTATGGCTCGGCTTGGTTTCCGTGGTTCATGCGGAGGCTGGCGGAGCGTCCCGCGAATGCGTGGTTTCTGGCGCGGATTTTATTTTAGGGATGAGGGGTGAGGCGTGAGGGACGAGGGTGAGCGCGGCGGCGTGCTGCGCGCGCGACTGCAAGGCACCTCATAAATCGGAGTGGGCAGCGCGGAGCGCTGTCCTCAGGGGCTTCCCGACAAAATGCGTCGGGACGCACAAACCGCGAAAGCCCTCTTTTAGGAGCGGGTTTTTGTCGGAGCTAAAGCTCCGACCCCCTAGAAACCATTTGTGAGACATCGTCTAGCGCGTGCGCACGTCTTTTTCGACGTGGCCGTCGCGCAGGCGAATCACGCGATGGGCGTGGGCGGCGATGTCGTGCTCGTGCGTGACGAGGATGATGGTATTGCCCCGCTCGTGCAGCCGCGCGAAGAGCGCCATGATTTCCTCGCCCGTGGCCGAATCGAGATTTCCGGTCGGCTCATCGGCGAGCAGGATGGAGGGATTATTCACGAGAGCGCGCGCGATGGCCACGCGCTGGCGCTGTCCGCCGGAGAGTTCGTTGGGCTTGTGCATCATGCGGTCGGCGAGGTCCACCTGCGCGAGAGCTTTCTTAGCGCGCTCGAGGCGCTCTTCGGCGGGCGTTCCGTTGTAGATGAGGGGCAGCTCCACATTGTGCAGCGCCGTGGCGCGCGGCAGCAGATTGAAGGTCTGAAAGACGAAGCCAATCTCCTTGTTGCGGATGTGGGCCAGCTCGTCGTCGTCAAGCTGGCTCACGAGCCGGCCCGCCAGCCAGTAGCTTCCCTGCGTCGGCGTATCCAGGCAGCCGATCAAATTCATCAGCGTGGATTTTCCGGAACCCGAGGGGCCCATGATGGCCACGTATTCGCCCTTGCGTATTTCGAGGCTCACTCCGCGGAGGGCGTGCAAATGCTCGACGCCCATTTCATATGTCTTCCAAAGCTGCTCGGTCTGGATGACGATGCCGGCGGAGACGAGGTCTTCGCGATAGTTCTGTGCGGGTTGGATTTGGTCAATGGCCACGCGGCGCGCCTCCTGGAATCGAACTCTAACAGTCTATTGGAAAACTGACTTGAGAGAGCTTCAGGGGCTAAAGCCCCAGTAATTTTGCAGGCTTTATGTCGTGGCTAAAGCCACGACCCACAAAGATTCTCGACTTCTAACGCAGAGTCTATAGCCACGACCCACAAAACTTCCTCCCTTTTTCAATACGCGACTAGGAACCGGAAGTCTCATCGCGCTTCGGCGGCGAGTTGTCAATCCTAATGGACCCCCCCGGGCGAAGGGTGCGCAGGGCCTTGTAGCTCCCCGTGACGATCTGGTCGCCCTCCTGGAGGCCGCTGGTCACTTCGATATCCGTCACACCGGTGATGCCGGTCTCGACGGGAACGAAACTTCGCCTTTTTGCGGCGAACAACGAAAACGCCTTGAATGTCCGTTTCCTTGGCGCCACTGCCCGCATCGGCATTGGAGGCGGCGAGGGTCACGTTTTCCGATTTGCCCTCGCGCGCCTCTTGGAGTTGCTTCTCGGAGCGTTCCGCGAGCGCCTGGATGGGAATCGTCAGGACGTCCGTCTTGTGCGCTGTTTGATTTTGGCAGTGGTGGAAAGCCCCGGCCGCAAGGAAGAGGGCGGATTTTCGAGCGTAACAACAACCTTGAAATCGCGCGCCTCCTGGGTGTTCGCCGTGGTCTGCGTTGTGGCGGCCTGGCCGGAGGTGCGCAGGATGGCCTGTTCTCCGACTTCCGTGACGTGGCCCTGGAAAACTTTTCCCGGAAGAGCGTCAATGGTCACGTCGGCGGGCTGGCCATCGCGAACGGTGGCGATATCCGTTTCGTCCACTTTCACTTCGGCAGTGACAACGCTCATATCGGAAATGTTCAGCAGGAAGCTGCCCTCGGCGTTCTGAATTCCAGGGACGACGTTTTCGCCGACGCGGACGTCAATGTAGGTGACGATGCCGGAAATGGGCGCGCGGTAGGTGGTCTTGCGCAGCACGTCCTTCGTGTGGGTAAGCGTGGCGCGGGCTGGAATCGGCGGAGGCGCGCGACTGTTCGCGGGCCGCGCGGGTTTGATCCACCTGCGCCTGGGTGGCGTCGAATGCCGCCAGCGCACCGTCGTAGGTGGCCTTGCTCGCGTCATAATCCTGCTTGGAGATGAGCTGCTCCTGATAGAGCTGCTGAGACCGCTGCCAATCAAGCTTGGCCTTCTCGAGATCGGCCTGCCTCTGCGCCAAAGTGGCGACGGTGGCGTCGTAGTTGGCGGCGGCGGCGCGCATTCCGGCTTCCGCCGCCTGTAAGCTGGCCTCTTGCGCTTCCACATCGGCTCCGGGCTGGATATTTTCGAGATGCAGCAGGACATCTCCCTTCTTGACGTGGTCACCCTCATTTACCACGATGTCCGTGATCTTCCCGAAGCCTTCGCCGAGGACGTTGGTATAGTTCTGGGGCCGGATTTCACCCGTGGCGGTTACGATGGAGGTGAGACTCTGCCGGACAACAGGGCTGGTTTGAACCGTGACCACGCCCTTATTCATTTGATAGACGCTGAACCAAGCGATGGCACCGAGGGCGGCCACCACGCCAGCGCCAGCCGCGATCTTCTTCCAGGTCATCAATGCATCAACCCTTCCGGATCCGGTTCGGACCCGCACGCGTTTCCCACACACCTCGATAATACGGGCGGGCGGAATGAAATGTTTCTCGACGGAAACGCGCGGGGGCGAATGGCCCGATGCTGACCGCGCGAAAGGCCCTGCAGCGGCGGCGTCCGCACGCGCGTCAAGGAAGCATTCTAGTGCCATTCGGGCCGGAAGCAAACAGTTACCAAGTGGTGCGGGGGCCGAGACGCAAGGCAACCTGTTTTTCGGCGCGAGACTCCAACGTGGTACGAGAGAAGCGGGTGGAGGAATGCATCATTGACCTGTACGTTCGGGCAGGTTAAAATTCCGAGCAAATTGAGCAACCGTGAGATTATGGGCCGATTCGCCAAGTTCTACGCGTGCGCGTTCCTGGCAGGAGGCATAGCGCTCGCTCCCTTCGCCCACGGGAAAGCTCCGCAACAAGATCAGCAGCCGGATCAAACCGCCAAGAATGCCGCCAAGGAGACGCAAAAGAAGGAAAAGGACCTCTACAAGGAACTGGATTCACAGTACAAGAAGTGGCTCGAAGAAGACGTTGTCTATATCATAAGCCCCGAAGAACGGAACGCTTTTCTTCACCTTTCGACGAACGAAGAGCGCGAGCAATTCATCGAGGCATTCTGGCAACGGCGCAATCCCGATCCCGATTCTCCCGACAACGCCTTCAAGGAAGAGCACTATCGCCGCATCGCGTACGCCAACGAGCATTTTGCCGCGGGATTACCCGGGTGGAAGAGCGACCGCGGCAGGATCTATATTATTTGGGGCCCCCCTGACAGTATAGACGATCATCCGACCGGAGGGACCTACATTCGTCCCGATGACGAGGGTGGCGGAGAAACTTCCACGTTTCCCTTTCAAGATTGGCACTACCGCCATCTGGAGGGAGTCGGGGAGAATATTGACCTTGAATTCGTGGACAACAGCATGTCGGGCGAGTATCACTTCACGACCGACCCCAGCGAAAAGGACGCGCTACTGTACCTTCCCGGCGCGGGGTTGACGGAAGCGGAACAGGACGGGGAATCCACCAAGGACGCGCGGTTTAAGAATGAAGACGGGACCCACATGGAAGAACTGAATGGGCAGGATGGGCTGATGCAGCATTTGGGCGAATTCAACCGTCTCGATCTTTTCGCCAACGTATTTAAGCCTCCGCCGGTGAAATTCAAGGACCTCGAAGCAATCGTCACGTCGCGCTTGGTGCGGGATCAGGTGAAATTCAGTTACCGCTATGATTTCCTGCGCATCACTTCGGATACGGTGCTGGTGCCCATCACGGTGCAGATACCGAGACGGCAGATGAGCTACCAGGAGAAAAGCGAAGTGGATTCAGCGACGCTGGATCTTTTCGCGCGGATTACGAGCCTGAGCGGGCGCGTGGTGCAGACATTCGAAGACACGCTCAATGCGGATACTCCGGCTTCGCTGCTGCAAAAATCGCTGGCCGGGTCGGAAATTTATCAGAAGGCCGTGCCGTTAAGCCCGGGCCTCTACCGCCTGGACATCGTGATCAAGGACGTAAACAGCGGCAACGTGGGCGTGGTGAACACGCGGCTGCCCGTGCCGCGCTTCGACGACGATCAGCTCGAGCTCGAGTTCGCTGATCCTCGCCGACGAGATCCTGCCCGTCTCCATGAAAGATATCGGGATCGGCCAGTTTGTTCTGGGCGATGTGAAGGTGCGGCCCAAACTGGACGGGACGTTTGAACGGACCGATCACATGGGGGTGTATCTTCAGGTTTACAACCTGAAGGTGGACGACAAGACCCACAAATCCGATGCGTCCGTGGAATTCCGCGTGGTGAGTGGCGACGCCAAACCAACGGGAGTGGCATCCTCCGCCCCTGCTTTGTTGAAGTTCGACGTGTCTTCGGATATGCTTCCCGAGCATGGGGAAGAACTCACGCTGGAAAACCGGATTTTGTTGGAGTCGCTTCCGCCCGGCAAGTACAGATTGGAAATCACGATCACCGATAATCTGGCGAAGCAAACTATCACGCCCGTGGCGGACTTTACCGTGAGGCCCGCATCGGCGCAAGCGGGAGAGCAGGCTTCGCAGGGGAGGTGAGAAATTTTGAATCTCCAAGCGATTCGCGCCCTGGCGGTGGGAGGGTTGGCGTGTCTGTTTGCGCTGCCGCTTGCGGCTGCGCCGAACCTAGGCAAAATCTCCGGCGTCGTGGTTGCTCCGGACGGCACTCCCCAGATGGGGGCCACGGTCCTCGTTTCCTCCGAACAGTTGTTTCAGGCTTCGCCCGTCCTGCTGCTGACGAACGACCGGGGGCTCTTCTTGACGGCGAACCTCCCGGCTGGTCTCTATTCGGTGAAAGTGACGCTCGCGGGATTTCTGCCGACGATCGAGCAGCACATTGAAGTGAGCGTCGAGCGCACGACGCTGCTCGAAATCGTCCTCGGCTCGGTTTTCTCTTCGTTCGACAAACTCCGCCGACAGCCGGGCCAGCAAGTGTCCGATGATGACTGGACATGGGTGCTGAGAACTTCGGCATCCACGCGTTCCGTGCTGCAATTTCAGGATGGCGGAGTGCTCGCCGGCCAGCCGGCCACGGCCGATACGGTTCCCACGGAGGCGCATCATGGGCTTGTGGAAGTCACCTCGGGGCGGGGGGACCACCCGGGCTCGATCGCGGATGGCTCTGATGCGCCTGGTACAGCGTTCGTGTACGACATGGGGATCGGGTCGCGGGAACAGCTCTTAATGGCGGGCGAATTCAGTTCCGAGGGCGAGGGAGTTTTGCCAGCCAGCGGGTTTGCCGGCGAATGGCTGCCATCGGGAAGAGAAGGTGTGGGCCCAGCGACGACATTCGTCGTTCGCGAGGCTCGCCTGGGACCGAACGGCCCGGAGTTTCGAGGCTTTCGGACGTCGCATGACGACCAGTTTGCGCTGGGCGATCATGTGAGCGTGCGCTACGGCGGCGAGTATATGATTGCCGGCTTCGAGGGAACTGCCAGGGCATTACGGCCGCACGGCGAAGTGGCCGTGCAACTGGGCGAGAACTGGCGGGTGTCCGGCACGATCACGGCGGATCCCTGGCGGGACGGCTCCGCTTCACCGAGTGCACTGGAATCGGCGCTCGATGCGCTGGATGGCTTTCCCACCCTGATGATCCGGCATTCCCAGCCTGTTTTCGAGAACGATTGGCATGAAGAAATCGCCGTGGAGCGCGCCCTGGGCCAGAAGGCGAATGTGACCGCGGCGGTGTTTCGCGACAGTTCGACCCACACGGCCGTCATCGGACGCCGCAACGCATCGGGCCCCGATTTCCTGCAGGACTATTTCTCGCAGGCATTTGCGTATGATGGGGGGACTTCGGGCTCGACGGGAGTCCGTGTCGCCTACTATCGAAAATTCACCGACAACATAGGCGCCACGCTTGTGTATTCGTTCGCGGGAGCGCTAGCCCCCGACGAGACCGCCGGCGAAGGAGCCCTGCGGCTGCGCGATGAATTGGCGACGAAAGATCGCAATAGCCTGGGCGGCCGTGTCTCGACCACGCTGCCACGTTTCCGCACGAAGCTGACGGCGGGTTATAAGTGGCTCAGCGGACCCGTAGTTTCCCAGGAAGACCCGTATGGGGATTCCCTGTATCAACTCGATCCATATTTGAGCATGGAAGTACGCCAGCCGCTCCCAGCCTTCTTTCCCGGCCACATGGAGATTCTGGCCAACGTAGGAAACCTACTTGCGCAAGGGTACGTTTCAGTTCCCACGAACCGGGGAACCGTCGTTCTCGTCCCCTCTTACCGCTATCTTCGAGGCGGGTTGAGCGTCCAGTTCTGACTCCCGACTATTGAAATTGGGAATCCGGTTCCAGAAATCGGATAGGGAGGGGAGACGCTCCGAAAAGGCCATGAGAGTGACACAAAATACGGGGCTTATATCAATCGCAACACGTGAATTGCTGGTAGCTCACGTGCTAGCATAGTTCCAGAATCTATAGGCGGCGCGAGTACCCTGGAATGAACAATAGTCTCCGAATGCGGCTGGGGGCAGTGATTCTGGTGCTCGTAACCCTGGCAGCGGTGATTTTTGCCGTCCTCAATTTTCAGCAGTGTTCCCGGTTCATTGTGCCGGACGACGGCGTCACATGGATGGACACGGCCCAAGGTGTGGTCGCGTGGGATGTGGCCGCCGGATCGCCCGCGGACCGAGCGGGAATCCGGCGGGGCGACTATGTGGAAGCGATACGGGGCACGGTGGTCCATCGCGCCACGGACGTAACGCGGCTGCTCTGGCGGGCGGGCCCGTGGACGGAAGTCCGCTATGAAATCCGGCGCAGCGGCGAGTCGTTCCAGGCGCCGCTGGTTACGGTGCCGCAGGAAAACCCGTCTTCGATCGAGAACTACCTGCGGGTCACGGCGCTGGTGTATCTTTTCATCGGACTGTTCATTTTCATGCGGCGGTGGAACGCGCCGCGCGCGATTCACTTTTACATTTTTTGCCTGGCCTCCTTCATTCTCTATAGCTTCCATTACAGCGGAAAACTGAATTCGTTCGATTGGACCATCTACTGGGGCAACGTGATCGCGCTGCTTCTGCAGCCGGCGCTGCTGGTGCATTTCGCGCTGGTGTTTCCGGAGCGCCGCGCGCCTTGGCCGAAGCTTGCCGCCGTCTACAGCCTTCCCGCGGCCCTGCTGATTCTGCACACGTTCATCGCCACGGGCACGCTGGACTTCCTGCCTTCGATCGGGAGCCGCATCATTCTGGACAGGATCGAGCTGCTCTATGTGGGCGTCTATTTCCTGCTCGCGGCGGGGATTTTCCTGGCGAGCTACTTGCGCGCGCCCAGCGGCGTGCTGCGGCAGCAATTGAAATGGGTGACGGGAGGAACGTTCGCCGGAATCCTTCCGTTCTTTTCGTTCTACGTGCTGCCGCGGCTGATCACCGTGGCGCCGCAGCCGTGGATGAAGCTTTCCGTTTTTTCGCTGGCGCTGATCCCGCTCTGCTTTGGCTACGCGATCATCCGCTACCGGCTGATGGACGTGGATATCATTTTCAAGCGCGGCCTGGCGTACACGTTTGCGACCGCCGGCGTGGTGGCCGTCTATTTCGCGGGAATCGCGCTGATCGGCGAGTTTTCGCACACGGCCTGGCCGGCGGGCCCTCCGGGAGCCGTGATCGCCATCGTGGTGGCCGCATTCCTTTTCCAGCCGCTGCGCGACTGGGTGCAGGCCCGGCTCGATCACTTCTTCTATCGCGACCGGCTCGACTACCGGCGCACGCTGATCGAATTCGGCCGCGCGCTGACCAATGAAGTGCGCCTCGACACGCTGCTCGGCTCGGTGCTCGACCGCATTTCGCAGACCCTGCTCGTGGACCGCCTGGCCGTCTTTCTGGAGGACGCGGCGCACCCCGGGCATTTCGTGCTGTCGCGTTCGATGGGGCTGCGGCCCGAAGGCCCGCTCGACCTGAGCTTTCTCGATCCGTCGCGGCCGGCGCTGGGGCGCGGCTGCCTCTTCTTTGAATCCGCTCGCGCGGCCACGGAGGAGAGCGACTCGGTGCGCCGCACGATCGAAGAACTGGACCTGAACTATTTCATCGCTTGCCGCTTCCGGGACCGCACGGTGGCCGTGCTGGGCCTGGGCAAGACGGTCGACGGCGATTATCTTTCGAGCGACGACCTCGAACTGCTTTCGACGATCGCCGGCTATGTGGCCATCGCCATCGAAAATGCGCGGCTCTACCAATCGCTCGAGCAGAAGGCGATGCAGATCGAGCGGCTGAAGGATTTCAGCGAAAACATCGTCGAATCGCTGAACATCGGCGTGGCCACGGCGGACCTGGAAGACCGCGTCGAATCCTGGAACCCGCAGATCGAGGAGTTGCTGGAGATTCCGCGCAGCGAAGCGCTGGGCCGCAAGCTCGAGGAAGTGCTGCCGGCGGACCTGGCCGCGGAAATTGCGGCGCGCGCGGAGAGCGAACATGTTTCCGGCATCTACAAATTCCACCTGCGCACGCGCGGAGGGCGGCACCTGGTGATCAACGCTTCGATGGCGCCGCTGCTGGGCAAGGACGGCGCGCGCATGGGCCGGCTGATTCTGCTGGACGACATCACGCAGCGCGTGCGCATGGAAGAACAGATGCTGCAGAACGAGAAGCTCACTTCGCTCGGCTTGCTGGCCGCGGGCGTGGCGCACGAGGTGAATACGCCGCTGGCGGTGATCTCGAATTACATCCAGATGCTGGCCAAGCAGATTCCCGCGGACGATCCGCGGCAGAAGACGATCGAGCGCATCGTGAAGCAGACGTTCCGCGCCAGCGAAATCGTCAACAACCTGCTGAATTTTTCGCGCACCGGGGCGGCGGAATCCCGCCGAAGTGGATCTGAACACCGTGCTGGAAGAAACGCTGACGCTGGTGCAGCATCCGTTCAAGACCGCTCGCGTGAACGTGGTGAAGAATTACAGCGACGAGTTGCCGCCGGTGCTTGGCTCGATCCACGCGCCTGCAGCAGGTGTTCCTGAATCTTTTCATGAACGCGCGCGACGCCATGCCCGCGGGCGGGATGCTCGAAGTGCGCACCGCGGCGCATAACGGCTCGGTGGAAGTGGAAGTGACCGACACGGGAATCGGCATCCCGCCGGAGCACCTGCACCGCATTTTCGATCCTTTCTTCACCACCAAAGCCACCGGCAAGGGCACCGGCCTGGGCCTTTCGGTGAGCTACGGCATCATCAAGGAGCACGCGGGAAAAGTGGACGTGCGCTCGACGCCGGCAAGGGCACGTCGTTCCGGCTGGAATTCCCCGCCGCCAGGAAAGCAGTCCATGCCTAGAGGATCCATCCTCGTCGTCGACGACGAAGCGGAAATCCGCGAAGGGCTCGAAGCGCTTCTGACCTCGGAAAACTTCGACGTCACACTGGCGGAAACGGGCGAAGCGGGGCTGCAGAGACTCGAAGAGCAGCCGTTCGATTTGATGCTGCTCGACGTGAGCCTGCCCGACCGCAACGGCCTCGAGATGCTGCGGGAAATCCGCCGGCGCGATCCGCACCTCTCCATCATCTTGATCACCGCCTACGGGTCCATCGACATGGCGCGCGCGGCGTTCAAGAGCGGCGCGCAGGACTACATCACCAAGCCGTGGTCGAACGACGAGCTGATCGCGCAGATTTCGCTGGCCATCGAAGGCCGGCGGCTGCGCGAAGAAAACGTGCAGCTCAAGCGCGCGCTCAAGCAGCGCTACAACTTCCCGAACATCGTCGGCAAGAGCGAGAAAATGCTGGCGGTGCTCGACCTGGTGACGCAGGTGGCGCCGTCGCGCTCGACCGTGCTGATCTCCGGCGAAAGCGGCACGGGCAAGGAACTGATCGCCAAAGCCATCCACGCGGCCTCGCCGCGCGCCGACAAGGCGTTCATTCCCATCAACACGCGGCTCGATTCCCGTGGACCTGCTGGAGTCGCAGCTTTTCGGCCACGTGAAGGGCGCGTTCACCAGCGCCATCGCCTCGAAGAAGGGGCTGTTCGAAGTGGCCGACCAAGGCACGATCTTTTTCGACGAAATCTCGACGGTCAGCCCCGAAACGCAAGCCAAGCTGCTGCGCGTGATTCAGGAGCGCGAGTTCATGCGGCTGGGCGGCACCGAGACGATCAAGGTGGACGTGCGCATCCTGGCCGCTTCCAACGAAGACTTGAGGCAAGCTCGTGGCGAAGGCCGCTTCCGCGAGGATTTGTTTCACCGCCTGAACGTGATCTCGATTCAGTTGCCGCCGCTGCGCGAGCGCAAAGAAGACATCCCGCTGCTGGTCGAGCGTTTCCTCGGCCAATTCTGCCGCGAGAACGGCAAGCCGCTATGCGGCATTCACGCACGAGGCGATGAAGCTGCTGATGGATTACGACTGGCCGGGAAACGTGCGCGAACTCGAGAATGCCGTCGAGCGCGCCGTGGTGCTTTCGACGCAGGAAACGATGGACGCGGACCTGCTGCCGGAAACAGTGCGCAGGCGCGAGATCGCCAAAGGCGTGCGCGTGCAGCTTTCCGAGTTTCTGCCGCCCGCGCCGGGGGAAGCCGGGATCCGCGCGGCGCGAGCCGCCCCATCGCTATTTGAGATTCTGGAAGAAGTCGAGCGGCGGATCATCGTGGACATGCTCGAGCGCACAAACTGGAACCAGACGGAAGCCGCCGAGCGATTTCAGATCCCGCTCTCCACGCTCAATCAGAAGATCAAGCGGCTGGGCATCGAGACCCGGCGCCGCTCCGCCGCCGGGCGCGCCGCTGCCGGCAATGGCAGCGAATCCGCAGAATTCTTACCCGGCAAGTAATCCCCGCCTGAACCCCCGAGTGCTCAAGAAAATTCTGGCCGAGGCTTCTCGGCGGATCGCGCCCGGTGAACGGCGAACTTCCTGAAAACAGAGGCGGAAAAAGGACCCAATCGCCACTTGGGTTGCAACTTAAGCTACCGAACAAAACGCAGAGCTTGTATCGAAGCGCTTTCCGACTGAGAATGGCCCTAGGGTCATCGCAGACGGTTCACACCGGCTGATAGCCAGCCTCCTGCTGGCAGGTGGAGCTCAAATCATGGCGGTGGAATTCAACGAGCGGCAGCTCGATATTCTGGAACGGCGCGAAAACCAGCTGTCAATTCTGGCAGCCATCATGGTCCTCGTCATGGCGGCGGGCGTGGCGCTCCTGATGTATCCCCTGGTATTCGGGCATCAGGAGGGGTCCAACAAGGAGACCATGCGGTTTGCCTTCTTCGGCTTCTGCGTCCTGACGCTGCTGTTCGTGGCTTATATGCTGAGCCGCCGCCGGACGATGCATGAGCTGAAACAGCAATTGGTATCGGAGCTCAAGCGGAATCTCGACCTGCGCCACCAGGCCAATGTGGACCTGCTGCATACCATACCGGACTTGAACCAGTTCCGAGACCGCTTGGCGATGGAATTCCGCCGCGCCTCGTCCATGGAGCGAAAGCTTTCGCTCTTGATTGTAAAGGTGAAACTCGCTTCCGATCTCCCCGAGGCAGCAGAGAAATCGGGATTAGGCGAGGCGGCTCGGGCCATATTCCGCCATCTGAGGGCGAGCGATTCGATGTATCTGTGCGGGCCGGGATTGTTTGGCGCCGTGATGCCGGATACGGACACGGCGACCGCAAATCGTATCGCTCTTCAGCTGGATGAAACGCTGCGATTCATGGGATCGAAGGACAAATTTGAGTTTGAGACTTCCGTTTGCAACTACCCCGAGCACACGCAGAGCGCGTATGAGATGGAAAAGATAGTGTCCTCGCTGATTCTCGAAAAAGAGCAGTGGGAGAGCGTGGACGTAGACGCGCAGTGAGGTTGTCAGGCTGACGGGGGCCTTCTCGTCCCTTTCCCGTTCCACCCCCGCCGGCGTTGTTGCTCGAGCCCGGAAATCCCCGGCTATTCCGACGCTGCTTTCGCGACCATGGCTTCGGGAGGCCAGTTCCCGCCAATTCGTCCCCGGCAAGATTCAAGAAACCAACGAGCGGCCCGCGATATTTTCGAGAATGCGGGAGGGAGAGTGCTGCGGCGCGGCCAGGGCGGCCGGCGGGATGAGGAACGTCTGCTCGAGAGCATATTGACCGGACATGGCGGCGTGCGCGACGCCATCCGTATAAACAATCCACGTAGAGAGCGGCGGAAATTCCAGGAGCGACTTCGGGCAGTTGGCTTGAAACTCGGCATTTTCTTTCAGGTAATCGTGGAAGCGCAGCATGAAGGTGTCGTACGGAGTGCGGGCCGCCTGGAAGCCGAGCCGCGCTCCCCAATTCTGAACCGTGCGGCTGAGAGACGATTCGGCGGCGATTTTGCGCAGGCCGGCGTCCTCCGCATAGCGCCCGGCGAGCGCTTCAAAGGGTCCCGTGGTTCGCCACACCCGCGGCTTCGTGGGATTCAGATTGGTGAAGACCCGCAGGATGCGGCCGCCGCGCGTGGGCCGGGTGGGAAAGGCGTCCACATGCAGCAGGTCGTTGCGCTTGTGCAGCGGGAGGTCGCGGCCATTTTCCTC
The DNA here is from genome assembly GCA_963823205.1 of Terriglobia bacterium. Classification (GTDB taxonomy): domain Bacteria; phylum Acidobacteriota; class Terriglobia; order Acidiferrales; family UBA7541; genus Palsa-295. The sequence goes on along the minus strand of CAWGKL010000013.1, from coordinate 21,387 downwards.
GAGGGGGCGAAAACTGGAAAAATCGAGGATCCATTTTCCGGCATAGGGTGAAAGAAAGGCGCCGAGGAATCCGATCACCTGGGCGGCGTAGTTTCGCATGATGGAATGAAGGCGATGGACGGTGTCGGAATTCCCGGGAACGCCCCGCAGGACGTCTTCACTCGGGCGATAGGAAACGTTCTTGTGCAGCCGCAATTCCGTCCATTGCTGGGCCAGAAGAAATTCGCGGTCGGCGGCGGGGAGGTGAAACGGGAGTTCACGAAAAAAGAGAATTTGGCCGCCCTCGAGAAGTTCGCAGTAGGCGCGAGCCCGCGCGTCACGCTGCTCGGCGGGGACCCAGCCGGCAGCCAAATTGTAATCCTGCACTTCCCTCCATGGCGGGCTGGTCATGGCTGTGAGGTTTTTTCCGCGACGGGGGCTTTGTAGCCGCGCGGGAGGAGCGTCGTCGAAAGGTCCACGCCCGAAAGATCCACGCCCTCGAGGTTCGTCTCGCGCAGGATGGCGGTCTGCAAGTTCGCGCCCCGGAAATCCGCGCCTTGAACTTCGGCGCTGCGGAAATTGGCCGCCCCGAAATCCGCCCCGCGCAAAACGGAGTGGCGCAAATCGGCGCGGAAAAGCTCCGCGCCGCCCACGCGCGCTTCGGTCAAATCCGCGCCGCCTAAGTTGGCTTCCGTCAAATCGGCCCGGCGAAGATCGGCGCGGCAGAGGCGCGCTTTGCTCAAGTCGGCGGAACCGAGCTTGGCGTCGCGAAGGCTTGCGCCTTCGAGATTGGCTCCCTGGAAATTCACGTAGGCGAGATTGGCGCCCTCCAAATTCACTCGCGAAAGCTCGGCGCCCGCCAGATCGGCCCGCGCGCCAGTTTCCTGGCCCAGCGCGAATTTTTCGTGCGCCGCGAGAATTTCAGAAAGACGCCGGCCCTTGTGGCGAATGCCGCCGGGCAACTTCAGCCGCCCACCCCTCAAAATGCTCAGAATGCCCATGGTTGACTCGCGAACGAAATGGCAACCCCCCGCTCCATTCTACTAGACATGGAATTGATCCGCACGGTGTGCCGGAGGGGTATTGCCTGCCTGCTGTGCTAAGGTAAACGGCATGGGGCCGCTGGCCAGAATGAAAAAGCAGAGCGGCGTTTCGTGCCTGCCGGCTCGCCGCGCGATGCGGGTGGGATTGGGAGGGGTGCTGCTGCTATTACCGCTTTGGGCGCTTGCACGGGGAGCTGGGGCGCAGGAGACTTCAGGAGCACCGCGGGGGGAGGAAATCGTGGCGAACCTGGCGGCCGGGCGAGTGGTGATCGCGGTGGTGAAGGACGCCATCCTCGTCGGGACGGTCGAGAATCCCATCGAATCGGAGACAGAAGTGCCGACGCCCGTGGCGCTAGAAAGCGAGCGGGTAGGCATCATCCTCGGGGCAGTCGAATGGTACTCGCCATCCGCGCAGCAGGAGCTTGCGCGGCTCGACAGGGAACTCCCGCACCTGCGCGGCCAGTTGATTGTGACGCCCGCGCGACCCAGTTTGCAGCCCGCCGCCACCGACACCGGCGAGGCCGCCGACATCGAGGCCATCGGCCAGGGCGTGCTCGAACGCCTGAATGAAGTTGCGCAGGGGCTGCACAGCAAGGTGGACTGGCCCGCCGATGAGCCGGTGGCGGAATTGATCGTGGCGGATTATCTGGCGGGTTATGGGCCGGAAGTGTGGCAGCTCACATACCGCATGGATCAGCAGGAGCAAGAACACGATTACTGGATTACGCGCGTCGAGCGGCCCGTCTATTTACAATTCTGGCCGCCGGAGAAGAGGCAGCCGCGCACGCTCATGGAATTCGATTACCCGCCCGAAGGCGCGCCGGCTACGCTGCTCGAGCTCCTGCGGCGCAACGACCCGGTGGTAGAAAAGATAACGGCGGCGGATCCGAAAATGGGCGAGGTTGCGGACCACTTCGTTCGCGGAGAAAGCAATAAAGTGTCCGCCGCCGACGCCACGCTGTTCCTGCGCGTGGCGCTTGACGCCATCGCGCCGCGCGGGGCGCGCGAGACAGTGGCCATCATCGGCGAGGAGTCGGGATTTCAATGGATTCTTCCGCCGCCACCGGAATCCGTCCGGGCCGGCGAGAAAAAAGATCGGCCGGCCGGCGCGCCGTCGTTGATGGACGCGGCGCCGCATTGAACCGTGCCGGCCCGCCACGGCGGCGGATTAGTGCGTCACCGGAGAGCAGCAGGGTTTACGGACGGGCTTGGGTTCCATGAGTTCGACACGCGTGCCGTTGGGATCGTACAGGTTCAACTGCCATTTACCATCACGGCCGATATGCGGCGCGTCGGGATGGAAGCCTCTTGCGACCACGGTAGCGTATGCCGCTTTCACGCTGGGAACGACAAGGGAGACATGATTCAAGATGCCGCGCGTCTTCGGCGTGATGTCTCCGGACGTTAGCATATATTCGATCCAATCGGTCCCGTCCGGAACGCGCATGTCAATCCAATCGGTATGGTGATCGGTTGTTCCGCCGTGCCAGAACTCGCGGAAGCCCAGGATGTCCTTGTAAAAGCGATCGGCGGCCGCCGGATCGCGCACGGTGAAGCCAGCGTGGATGATATGCCGCGAAATCCGCGTATCGGGCATAAACTTGCCGAAATTGTTGCTGTGCAGGGAGCCCGGCATGTATTGGACGAATTCGATGGTGTGGCCGTCGGGGTCGTCAACCTCGAAACCTTGGTTGCCATCGAGCATGTGCGGAAGGGCGTCCGGGACTTTCCATCCGCGGCTGGCGAGATAGTCGCGCATGCCTTGCGCGTCGGTGGTCTCGAAGCAGAGGTGCGAAAAGCGGTCTTCACTGGCATCCTTGAGTTCGGGGAAGATTTCGATGTACTGGTGGTCGTTGACCTTGAAATAAGTGAGCAGGAGCTTGCCGGGGGGATAATCGAGCGAAAAGGGTTCGCCGAGTCCCAGGACGCCGCCATAGAACTTGCGGGCCGCGGCCAGATCGTCGGTCCTCAGCCCGGCGTGCGAGATGCCGACAATCGCCGGGCGAGCGGGCAATGCGCGCGCCGGGCGCGGCGCCCGTGCCGGAGCGGCGAAGCACGCAATCGCCAGCGCGAGGGCCGCGGCGGCAAGAATTCTTGCTCGATTCAGCAGGTTCATGGGAATCTCCCGCGGGCGCGGCGCATCTGCCTGGTTTTCGCGCCGATGGCGAAATTTGGAGCGAATCGTATCATAGGCGGCGGGGTTTTTCCGCGCACGCTGGTCATAATAATTTAGCGGCGGGTGGAAGAACCCGTGAGAGCGGCGGAGTGGGTGCCGTGGTAAAATAAGGTGACCAACGGGGGCGACACGGTTTCGACGGAAGCTGTCGCGGCCCGAAGGCATGCCGGGCGCCACCTGCCCGCAATCGGGTGGAACAAAACAACTGGCAACTCACAGTTGGCTCTCGCTGCCTAAATAAAATTAGGTAGCGCGTCTCCTCAAGCGCCGCCTGCGCGGTTGAGATGAGGCGTCACATAGCAGGCTGGCCGTTGCGTTTCGGTCCGTAACGCGGCGGCGAGATCATCGGACTAGCCGACGGCGTGTCTTGCCCGCTCTGAGCGTCGCTGGCGAAACCCGCGGTTTGCCTTTACCGGCAGACCGCACCCGGAACGGGCTAAGCATGTAGTCTTCGGGTGGCAAGGCTTCTCGGACGGGGGTTCGACTCCCCCCGCCTCCAAAATTTCGCGAAGCGAAATTTTGTCCTGAGCGAAGTCGAAGGGCAATATGCATTTTTGCTATATCCTGCGCTGCGCCGATGGCTCTTTTTACGTCGGCGTGGCCCAGGATCCGGAGCACCGCTGCCGGGAACACAATCAGGGAAAAGGAGCGGTGTGGAGGGCCGGTCGGAAGATTACTTCCGGATTGCCGGCGATTCGCCCAGACGCTCGTGTTTTCCCTTCCTACAGACCCGTTTTGTAGCCACCGACGGGCACTTGTCCGGTTATCCGATGAATCAGGAGTCAGCCGAGTTTTCTGGTCCTAAGGGCGACGCCCGCGTTGACTCGCATAATCTCGCGGCATAAGATGCTCCGCAAAAGGACGCGGGGAAGTGACACCGGAACGCCGCCAGGAGATCAAGAAAGTGCTCACCGCAGCGCTGGAACGGGCGCCGGAGCAGAGATCCGCCTATCTTGATCAGACGTGCGCGGAGCCGGAGCTGCGGCGCGAGGTCGAGTCGCTGCTGCTTGGCGGGGAACAAGCCCGCAGCAGTTTCCTGGCCGGCCCGGCGCTTGCACCAACCGCGGAGTTGCCTGTCGGTTCCCGCCTCGGGAGCTATGAAATCGTGGCGCGCATTGGCGCGGGCGGCATGGGCGTCGTCTATCAAACGCGAGACACGCACCTCGGTCGCAGCGTGGCCATCAAGGTTCTTTCCCCCGCCTTCGTCAACGATCCCGAGTCCCTGGCCCGCTTCCAACGCGAGGCGCGCCTGCTGGCCTCGCTGAATCACCCCAACATTGCCACGATCCACGGATTCGAGCAGTCGGGCGGCACGCATTACCTGGTGATGGAACTGATCCCCGGCCAGACGCTCGCCGAGCGATTGCGCGCGGGTCCGCTGGATATCGCCGAAGCCCTCGCGCTGGCCTGCCAGATCGCCGCCGCCCTGGAAACCGCCCACGAACAGGGAGTGGTCCATCGGGATTTGAAGCCGGCGAACATCAAGGTGACGCCGGACGGGCGGGTAAAAGTATTGGATTTCGGTTTAGCAAAGGCCCTGGCCAGTGGGCAGGAGGCGGACTTTTCGCAGGGCGATACCGTCAAGGATGCCGGGGGCGAAGCGGGAATTATTGTGGGGACGCCTGCCTACATGAGTCCGGAACAGGCGCGCGGTAAGCCCGTAGACAAGCGCACGGACATCTGGTCGTTCGGCTGCGTGCTCTACGAGATGCTGAGCGGCCACAAGGCCTTCGACTGCGAAAGTGTCGTGGAGGTGCTGGCGGCGATGCTCGCGCGGGAGCCGGACTGGGCGGCGCTGCCGGAGGCAACGCCTGCCGGGATTCGCAGGCTGGCCTGGCGCTGCCTCGTCAAAGAGCCAAGGCAGCGGCTGCGCGACATCGGCGACGCGCGTCTCGCAATTGAAGAAGTGCAGAGTGGCGAGGGGGACGCAGCGCAAGCAGAGGGCGCGCTTGAGGGCGCGTCAAGGTGGCGACGCGCGGCGCCCTGGGCGCTCGCGGGGACTACCATACTTTTCGCCGCCCTCGCGGCCTACTTCCTGCTCCAACCGAGAAGGGTGGGCGACGTGATGCGTTTTTCCATCTCAGCGCCTGAGGACACAAGCTTTGATCCAAGCGGTAATCTGAGTCTCTCGCCCGACGGGCGCAAGCTGGCGTTCGTCACCGCGGATCAGCCGGGGAGACCCCGGGAGCTTTGGGTGCGTTCGTTCGATTCGCTCGAGGCACAGCCTATGCCAGGCACCGAAGGCGCCATTCTTCCGTTTTGGTCGCCGGATAGCCAAACCATTGGCTTTTTTACACTCGATGGAAAACTGGAGAAGGCCCCGATCTCCGGTGGGCCGCCCCAGATGTTGTGTGATGCGTATGATGGGTATGGCGGGACTTGGAACGCGGACGGCGTTATCCTCTTCGCGAGTGATTCCAAGCTTTACCGCGTTTTTAGCGGGGGCGGCACGCCTACGCTTGTTTCCGCGCCGGACGCGGGGCATGAAGAGCGTCTCTATACGTATCCGCAGTTCCTGCCGGATGGGCGGCACTTCATTTTTTTTGTCTACCCGCAGAGGGAGGCTGCTTCCGGCTATGTCGAGGCCGGCTCACTCGATAGTCCGAAGACCGAGCGGTTGTTTGAATCAGCCTCCAATGCCCTGTACGCTCCGCCGGGCCACTTATTCTATCTAAGGCAAGGAACGCTGATGGCCCAAGCGTTCGATGCGCATGGGTTTAAATTCACCGGCCCGGCCGTGCCCGTTGGCACGGGAGTCGGGTTTTCCGGCGGCTACGGGTATTTCTCTGTTTCGCAGGGCGGCGCTCTAGCCTTTCAAACTGCCTCGGGCGGCTTCGTCAGCCAGATGGCTTGGTACAACAGCAAGGGCGAGCAGCTCGAGACGGTCGGCGAGCCTGGCCTATACTCGAGTCCGGCGCTCAACGGGACCAGGATTGCGGTCAGCGTGGGAGAACATGGCGCTCGCGACATCTGGGTGTATGACATGAAGCGAGGAACGGAGTCGCGCCTGACGGCCAGTTCCGCCGACAATCTCAATCCGCTGTGGTCGGCCGATGGAAATCGGATCGTGTTCACATCTACACGAGCGGGCCAGTACGATATCTACGAGCAGGCGGCAAACGGTCTGGGGACTGCAGAGCCGATTCTTGTCTCGAAGGACCAACCCAAGGTCGTGGACGATGTGGCGCCCGATGGCCGCTATGCCATCTATGACACGGCAGGAGGCGTTAATTCGACCGAACTGTGGGTTCTGCCGCTCACCGGCGAACGCAAGCCCTTCCCCTTCGTCCAAGGCAGTTTCGGCGCCCGGGAGGCCCGCTTCTCGCCGAACGGGCGATACGTCGCTTATGCTTCGAACGAAACCGGGAGACACGAAATTTATGTCCAGACTTTCCCGGAGCCTCTTGGGAAATGGCAAATTTCGACGACGGGGGGCATTGAACCTACGTGGCGGGGCGACGGGAAAGGACTCTTCTATTTGAATCCCGAAAACAAAGTGATGGCGGTCGAGGTCAACACGGATTCGGCGAACTTTCAGGCCGGCATTCCCAAGCCCCTGTTTCAAACTCAGCTCATCACGGGTTACCTGTGGAGAAATCGCTATGTTGTGTCCGCGGACGGCCAGCAGTTTTTGATGCTCGTGCCCACCGGCGAAACCGCGGCCGCGCCGATTACCGTGGTCCTCAACTGGCCGGCGCTGCTAGGGAAGTAAGCGGGAACGACAGCAACGCTAAAATCACTTTCATGCTCTTTCGTTTTTATATTAATTTCATTTGCTGTTCCCTCCGAAAGGCGGCCACTCCATAGAAAAAAAAATAAAAGGAAGATGCTCGCCTACAATTCGAGGCGGCCGCTGCAAATGCAGGCGATATCTAGAATAAAGAACGCCAGGGCGGAAAGGGAGTTGACACCCCCCGGCGCGGTTTCCATAATCGCAGAGGAGGACGGGGAATCGCTTGGAAAAGCAGCACAAATCGCCGGAACGCGCCTTGGAAGAGGCGGTCGCGCGGGCGCTGCGGGACAATCTGGCTCCGCTGCAACGCACAGCCGACGAACTGCGCGAGGCCTATGCCGATCTCGTGGCGGCGTGCTCGTCGAGCCGGCCGTCGAACGCGCTGCCGGCCATGCTGCGGGCGCAGACGGCGGCGGCGGCGCTGGCGGCGGGGCTTTCCGTGCTCTCGAATTTCGTGGCCGTGGCTCTAAACCCGGGGATGCGCGACGAGGGGGAAGAGCGATCGGCGGCGCACGCCGTGGCGCCGGAAGCCGAGCTAGAATCCGCCGAAGAGCCGATCGTTGCGGCGCCGGAAATTTCAGCGGAAGAAGCGGCGGCCGCGGAAACTTTCGTGTTCGATGTGGCGAGCCTTTCGTCGGAGATGCAGGGCCTGCACCGCCGCGCGAACCGCGTAGCCAAAGTGGCCATGCAAGACATCAAACTATTGAGGCCGCAAGACGTTCGCGAAGCCCGCGAGCACAAGGAAATTTGCGACCGGCTGCGCGGCGACCTCGACAAGGCGCGCAAGGAATACGACCGGCGGTTTCTCGCGATTTTGGATCATCCGGTGGACTATTTCCATTATTGGATGGTGGAAATTCTGGCCGAGGGCGATGCCATGGCGCTCGGAAACTATCCCTATCCCTCGCCCGTTCTGCGGCACTAAGACAATTGATATGAAATTTGGCGACTGGTTTGTTGGCATGGCCGGGATTTTGCTGGTTGTGTGTCCCGCGCTCATGGCCCGGCCGGGAGTCGAGCGAGCGCCCAGGGGCGCGGCGGCGTCCGCTGCCGCCGAAAAGCAGCTCGAAAAGCTTTCTCGGGCGCTCAAGCAGGACGATGCCACGCGCGCCTATGCGCAATTGAGCGCCTTCGCGGAGCGCAAATCCTCGGGGGTTCTCGGAAAGCGCGCGGCGCTGGCGCTGGGCTACTTCGATTACACGAAGGGACGCTACGCGGACGCCGCCAAGTGGCTGGAGAGCGCGGAAGGCGATCCGCTCCTGGGCGACTACGCGCTCTATTGGAGCGCGGAGAACGCCCTGGCCCTGGGCAAGAACACGGACGCGCTCGCCGGCTTCGAACAATTTCGCAAGGCGTATCCCGATTCGGTGATGACGGACCAGGCGCTGCAGTCGCTGGGCGCGGCCGCGCTGGCGGCGAATCAGCCGGCGAGCGCCATCGCGGCCCTGAACGCCTATGCGCACACGGGGGAACGGCCGTCGCTGCTTTTCCTGCGCGCGGAAGCGCACGAGGAAGCGGGCCAGCCGATTGATGCGGCCACCGATTACGAGTCCATTTACATGCGCTATGCCGCGAGCGAACAGGCCCGGGAAGCGGGGTTGAAGCTCGATTTCCTGCGCGGCAGCCTGGGCGGAAATTTTCCACCGCTGCCGCCGGGCGAGCGCGTGGCTCACGCCGCCATTCTATTCAATGCCAAGGATTGGAACGGCGCCCGCGCGGAATACGCCGAAATTCTGCCCGAACTTAGCGGAGCCGATCACGAGCGCGCGGAGTCTGCGCATACTCGAATGCGGCGTGGCCCTGGGCGCGACTCCGGATGAAATGGCCGCGCTCAAGATCGGCGACGCGGACGTGGATGCGGAGCGCTCCTACGCGCTGGCGGAGTTTTACCGCGACGGCAAGCAGGAATCGCAGATGGATGCCGCGGTGGAAGCGGCGGCGGCGCGCGCGCCCGCAAGCCACTGGGCCGAGGCAGCCCTCTTTCTTGCGGGGAACTACGATTGGATGCAGCTCGACCGCGACCGGGCCTCGGGCTACTACACGCGGCTCGAAGAGCAGTTTCCGGCGGCGCCCGAGGCCGACGCGGCCGAGTGGCGTGTGGCATGGACCGCGGTGTTGAAGCGGCAGCCGGGCGCGGCGGGACTGCTGGAAAAGCATTTCGAGCGATTCCCCGGGTCGCCCTTCGCTCCCGACGGGCTTTACTGGCTGGGGCGTCTTGCGGAGGAAGCCGGGAATGCGCCGCTCGCGCGCAGCTACTACGCGAAATTGGCGGAGCGTTACCCGATGAATTATTTCGAGGGCGCGGCGGCGGCGCGCCTGCGCGCGCTTGGGCCCGGGCCGGGAGCGGACGCGCCCGTGCTGGAAGAGATTCCGGCCGCGCGGCCCGCGCCGAATTTGGACGATGCAATTCCCGCCGCGGCACGGAGCTGGCAGACACGCGCCGATGCCTTGCGCTCCATCGCGTTCGATTCCTCCGCGGAACTCGAGCTGCGCGCGGCCTACGCCGCCACGGGCGAACCGCGGCTGCTGCTGGAAGCGGCGCAAGCGGACGTGGACGCGGGACACTACGGCGCGGCGATCGTGACGGTGCGGCAAATCTATGTGCAGCTCGATGCGTACACGTTCCCGGAGGTGCCGAGAGAGGCGTGGCTGGCGGCGTACGCGCTGCCCTTCGAGGCGTCCATCCGGCGGTGGTCCGCGAAGAGGGGGCTGGACCCCCTGCTGGTGGCGGGGCTGATTCATCAGGAGTCCGCGTTCAATCCGGAGGCGCGCTCGAACATGAATGCGCTGGGGCTGATGCAGCTTATTTCAGAAACGGCGAGGAGGGTAGCGCGGCAGGAAAAGGTGCGCTATTCGGAATCCCGGCTTTTCGATCCGGATTACAATGTGCGGCTCGGGACGGCCTATCTGGCCAGCCTCAAAAAGCAGTTCGGGAGCGTGGAATTGGCGCTGGCCGCGTACAATGCGGGCGAGGATCGCGTGACTTTTTGGACCGAGGGACAGGGGTACCGCGAGCTCCCCGAGTTCGTGGATTCCATACCCATCACCGACACGCGGCTGTACGTGGAAATCATCACGCGCAACGCGGAAATTTATCGCGAGCTTCATTCCCCACAAGGAGCGCCGCAAGGCGAGTCTGCAAGGGGTACCGCAAAATGCCCCGCATGGAACGAATCATGAACACGGCGAAACCCACACGCGCCACGGCGGGTAGCGCGCGGCTTTCGGCGAAGGCCGCGCAGTTCACGGAATCGGTGATCCGTGAAATGACGCGCCTGGCGAATCAATACGGCGCCGTCAATCTTTCGCAGGGGTTTCCCGATTTTCCGGCGCCGGCGGAAATCAAGCGCGCGGCGGAGCAGGCCATCGCCGCGGACATCAATCAGTACGCCATCACCTGGGGGGCGAAATCGCTGCGCGACGCGATCGCCCGAAAATTCGAGAGCACGCAGGGCGTGGCGACGGATCCCGAGCGCGAGATCACCGTCTGCTGCGGCTCGACTGAAGCGATGATCTCCTCCATGATGGCCATCATCAACCCCGGCGACGAAGTGGTGGTCTTCGAGCCGTTCTATGAGAACTACGGCCCGGACGCGATTCTTTCCGGCGCCACGCCGCGCTTCGTGAAGCTGCGGCCGCCCGATTGGACGTTCGATCCCGCGGAGCTTGCCGCCGCGTTCGGCCCGCGCACCAAGGCGATCATCCTCAACACGCCGAACAATCCCACGGGAAAAGTTTTCGAGCGCGCGGAACTCGAAGCGATTCGCGATCTTTGCGTGCGATGGAATGCCTTCGCCATCACGGACGAAATCTACGAGCACATGCTCTACGACGGCGCGCAGCACATTTCGCTCGCGTCGCTCGAGGGGATGCGCGAGCGCACCATCACCATCAATGCGCTTTCGAAGACGTACAGCGTCACGGGATGGCGCGTCGGCTGGGCCATCGCCCCGCCGGAGGTGACCGCGGCGATTCGCAAGGTGCACGATTTTGTCACCGTGGGCGCGGCGGCTCCGCTGCAGGAGGCGGGGGCCGTGGCCCTGGGGTTTCCGGCGAGTTACTACGAGTCGCTCGCGCGCGAATACGCCGCGCGCCGCGACACGCTTCTCGGCATCCTCACGCGAGCGGGCTTCCGCTGCTTCCGCCCGCGCGGCGCGTATTACATCATGACGGATATCTCCGCCTTCGGATTTCCGGACGATGTGGCCTTCGCGCGCTATCTGGTGAAGGATATCGGCGTCGCAGCCGTTCCGGGATCGAGCTTCTACCGCGATCCCGCCGACGGCCGGACGCAACTCCGCTTCACCTTCTGCAAAACCGAGAAAACTTTCCAAGCCGCCGCCGAAAGGCTCGCCCGCCTCCGCGCCGCTCCAAAATACTCTTGACGTATAACGTATCGCGTAGTATGCTCGGGGTGTGATTCGGAGCTTTCGCTCGAAGGAGGCGGAGGACCTTTCCCATTATCATCACAGCAGGCGCTTCCGCGCCATCGAACGCGTCGCCCTCCGGAAACTCCTCCAACTTCATGCCGCGACGGAATTGCGCGTCCTGGCCTCACCTCCGGGAAATCAATTGGAGGCGCTGCGAGGAGACCGCAAAGGGCAACATTCCATTCGGATCAATGCCCAATGGCGCATCTGCTTTGTCTGGCGTGATGGCCACTGCTATGACGTGGAAATTGCCGACTATCACTAGCAAGGAGCGACACAGAGATGAACAAGACTGAAACGCTTATGCCCCCTGTCCATCCCGGTGAAATCCTCCGCGAGGATTTCATGAAACCCCTGGGCCTCACTGTCAACAAGCTCGCCCTCGAACTGCACGTGCCTGCCACGCGCATCGGCGAGATTGTGCACGAGCGCCGCCGCATCACTCCGGAGACTGCCCTGCGCTTGGCGCGATATTTCCATACCAATGCCGAATTTTGGCTCAATTTGCAGAACTTCTACGATCTGGAAGTGTCCCGGCGTTCCGGCAAGGTCTCCGAAATCGAGCGCCAAGTGCAACCCGCTCGCTCCCTGGCCTCTTGACCCCCGCGTTGCCCTTGCCCATGTAGCGGCCGCCTCGAATTACACGCGGGCCTGCCGCGCCGAAGCCTGCCTTTTGGACTCCGAATGATTCTGCGGAGCGGATCCATCGCGTAGGCGGGCATCTTGCTCCTGATTTCCGGCAGCCACGGCGACGACGGTCCCACTCATCTCGCCTCCGAGCAGATTCAAAACTAAGCCCCGCCTGTTGGCCTATAGCTGGGCCAAAAAAGATAGACAGGTCAATCGCTGTCCAGACCATTAACCCCTTGACCAACTTCTTTAGTGATGGGATGCTTGGCGCTTTCGGTCGCGACGGGGGGATTTGGCTCGTAGAAGGGTCAAGTGCCACAGGAGGGTGACCTCAATGAAAGCTAAGCCTCTTCTTGGCGGTTTCATCTTTCTGTCTCTTCTGCTTGTGTGGGCTTTGACTGGCCGGCACATTCCTTTGACAAAGTCGCTCGCAGTTGGCGTCAAGGCCCCAGCCAACGGCGCCCAACGGCAAGATCCTAACCCCAAGAAAAGTGTCGCATCGGCCGCGTCGGCGGCGTTGCTCGAAGGTTACGGCAGGCTGCCCCTCGCCTTTGAAGCCAATCGGGGCCAGAGCGATCCTCATGTGAAGTTCATCTCGCGTGGAAGCGGCTATGCCCTGTTTCTCACTTCCAATGAAACTGTGCTCTTACTGCGCCGGGGCGCCACTGCCGAGGACAAGAAGTTCCCGGAAACAGGCCCGCGCCGCGACGCTCTTGCACAACCAGCGGAACTGAACCAAAGGTTCGACCCGGCTCGCCGTGGTCGCGGAAAAGAAGCAGCCCTGCGCATGCGGTTGGTAGGAGCCGATTCCGCGGCGAGGCCTGCGGGCTTTGAGAAATTGCCCGGCAAGCTTAATTACCTTGTTGGGAACGACCGGAGTAAATGGCGCACCGACGTGCCGACGTTCGCCGGGGTGCGCTACGAAAATGTCTACCCGGGAGTGGATCTTGTTTACCACGGCGATCATCGCCAATTGGAATACGACTTTATCGTGGCGCCGGGCGCGACCCCGGATGTAATTCGCATGTCCTTCGGCGGATTGGCCGCGGAGCATGGTGCGATCGTTCCCAAGGTGGATGGTAATGGAGACCTGACGTTGCATACCTCCGCGGGAGACGTGGCGATGCGCTTGCCGTTCGTCTATCAACAGATAGGGGATGCACGGCAGCAAGTCTCATGCCGCTATGCGCTCCTTGGCAACGACCAAGTGGGCTTTCGTCTGGGCGCGTACGACCGGAGTAGACCGCTGATCATAGATCCTGTGTTGATCTACTCAACCTACTTGGGAGACTTGGGAGGCGCGAATGGCATTGCAGTGGATGCATTGGAAAGCGTCTATATAGTGGGGGAGACACAGTCGGCCGACTTCCCTACCACGTCCGGAACCTTACAAAGCGGGCTCAAGGGGACAGCTAACGCCTTCATAACGAAGTTGAGTGCGGACGGGAAATCCCTGATTTATTCCACTTACCAGGGTGGCAGCGATGTGGATTACGCAAACGGGATAGCCGTGGACTCCAGCGGGGACGCTTATATCACGGGTTCCGCATTCTCAACTGATTTCCCGACGACGTTCGGGGGCTTTCCAGACTTTGAACAAGAACGGTAATGGAACTGCATTCGTGGCCAAGCTCGCCCCTGACGGCAAGTCTCTGGTGTACTCCACATATCTTGGCGGGAGTAGTTGCATTACCCCGGGGTTTTGCGGAGATGCTGGCCTCGGTATCGCCGTGGACTCGGCTGGGAGCGCCTATGTCGCCGGGTCAACTGGATCGCCGGACTTCCCCACGACGCCCGGTGCTTTTCAGGCTGGATCTGGCGGGAACCTTTATACCGACGGGTTTGTGACCAAGCTGGCGCCCGACGGCAAGTCCCTGGTTTACTCCACGTACCTGGGAGGTAGTGTTATCGACAGCGCATCCGGCATCGCGGTGGACTCTGCACTGAGCGCCTACGTCACGGGCCAAACCCAATCCCCGGACTTCCCGACTACTCCGGGTGTCTTTCAACCAGCAATCCTAGACGACCAGAGTGCATTCGTCAGTAAGCTGGCGCCGGACGGGAAGTCCCTCATCTATTCCTCTTTTTTAGGGGGGACGGGCAGTGAGTACGACCACCCTTGTGGCATTTGTATCCCGAGAGTAGAGTTTGGAAAGGGCATCGTTGTGGATTCGGCGTTTAACGCCTACGTGACGGGCAGCACGAATTTAGCAACCTTTCCTACAACAGGGAATGCCTTCCAAGGAACGTTCGGGGGAGGAGGGGATGCCGACGAGAACGACGCGTTCCTGACCGAGATTAATGCCGGGGGGACCGCGCTGCTTTATTCCACTTTCCTGGGCGGCTCTGTGGACGACGATGGCTTTGGGATCGCGCTCGACCCAAGCGCGAGCGGAAACGTTTATGTAACCGGGTACACCGAATCGGTCAATTTCCCAATCGTGAACGCCGTGCAACTGGTCTGCGCCGGATGCCAGGAAACTGGACCCGGCGATGCATTCGTGGCCAGAATTGATACCACGCAATCGGGCGCAAATTCACTGCTGTTCTCCAGTTTTCTTGGCGGGGCGGATGTAAGTTCCGTTGCGCATGGTATCGCCGTGGGCGTGGATGGGAACGCATACGCAGCAGGATTCACCGGTGCGTATTTTCCCATCACACCTGCGAGTTTTCCCATCACACCCGGAGCCTTCCAAGTATCGCCGGGCGAAAATCCCGACGGGTTTGTGGTCAAAATCGGTCCGAATTCCGCTCCGGGGTTCACCATCGCGCCAGGGAGCTTGGATTTTGGAAACGAGAATGTCGCGACGACCACACCCCTGGCCCTCTCGGTTTGGAACGCCGGCACAACCACACTTAATATCTCCAGCATCACGCTGACAGGAACGAATAGCGGGGAGTTTTCAGAGAGTGATACCTGCGGCGGGAGTGTTCTTCCTGCCGGGGGATCCTGCGGCGTTACGGTTCGCTTTATGCCGGTCACTGTAGGAACCAAAACCGCGGTGATCAATTTCTCGGACAATGCCGCGAGCAGCCCGCAAGGTGTCTCCCTGTCGGGAAACGGAGCCGATTTCTCGTTCGGGGCGGCCAGCGGTGCAAATTGTCCCACCAGCGGGAATTGTTCTACCTCCGCCACAATCACCGCAGGAGGGACGGCCACCTACAACCTCCAAGTTTCGCCGCTCGGCGGGTTCAACGGCACGGTCGCGCTAGGTTGCAGCGGTGCGCCATCGCCCTCAATTTGTTCCGTTTCCCCTGCTTCTGTTCCTCCAAATGGAACATCGAACTATGCGTTTACAGTGACAGTGGACAACACTTCGGGCGTAGCCGCAACACCTCTTCGCTTACCGCGTGGCCCGATGAGCCCTCGGGATTGGCCCATCGGACTATTGCTTCTCGCGGTGGTGCCTGCGCCGGTGCTATTCAGCCGGTCGCCCTTTTTGGTGCGTCAACGAAGATACGCCCTTGTGTCGGCTCTAGGGCTGTTGCTCTTCTCTCTTGCATATATCGCAGGGTGTGGGGGGAGTAGCGGTGCGAACAATCAGCAGCCTGTTAACGCAACCTTGACAGTCACAGGCACTTCAAGCAGCCTGTCCCGCACCGCCAGTTTGTCTCTGACGGTCAACCCATGAGAGAGCAAGCTGCCGGCGTTACACTCGCGGTGAATTAAGCGGTTGCCCTCGCAGCGTGTGAAAAGCATTTCGCTTCAGCACCGTCGAGTTTAATTTCGTCTAATTGGCAGAACAGCCTTCTAGCGGCCTCTGCATAGGCAACGGCATCAGTCGTGCGGCTCGAACAGCTTGAGCAATGATTCGCGCGGGGCAGGCTCGACGGCGACGAGCGCGAGATTCGCGCGGACGTGCTCGATGCGGCTCATCCCGGCGAGAGCCGTGGTGACGCCGGGCACGGAGCGGACGAATTGCAGGGCGAGCGCGGAGTCGCCAAGGGGACCGAGCGACGCGCGGATGTAGGGCGGCAAATTCTTCGAGAGCTGGCCTTGCAGAAGCGACGCGCTGGCCACCAGCGTGATTCCCAGGATGCGAGCCGCCTTCACCATGGCCATCGGCTTCCCTTCCACGATTTGATTGGGGCGCGTGAACGCCTCGGGCATGGCCAGATTCAGCGGCAACTGCACGAAGCGGAAATGGTGGTCCGGGCCTCCGGCCTCGCGGGCGATGGCGGCCATTTCAGCGAGCGAAAGATAGCCCGCGCCGCGCGGCTCGTCGCGGAATGCGTTCCACGTGGCCATGCCATAGGCGCCGATTTTTCCGGCGGCGACGGCGGATTCGAGAAACGCGAACGCCTCGCGGATGCGGCGGCGAAATTCATCCACGGGGATTTCGGTCAACTGCGTTTCGGGATTGTGCAGGTAAAAGATGTCCACGCATTCGACGCCGAGATTTCCCAAGCTGCGCTCGAGCTGGTCGGCCAGAAAACGCGGGGCCATCGAGTGGCAGCCCGCGGCGATTTCCTCCGGGCGCAATATTCCACGTTCAAGGTACTCGCGCGAAAAATATTCGTTCACGTCCGCGGGCATTTCGCCATCCGGCGTAAGGAAGCCGGCTTTCGTACACAGGATGATTTCGCCGCGGGAAAAGCCGCGCGAGAGGAGTTTCCCGAGCGCGGCGCCGACGGCGCGTTCGCTGCGCTGGAAGCGGTAGTTGATGGCCGTGTCCACCACGTTCGCGCCACCTTCGACCGCCGCGAAGACGGCTGCCGTGTAAGCGTCGTCCGTGGCGCCATCCGCTTCCCCCAGATAGGTTCCGATGCCGATCGAGGAGAAGAGCAGCCCGCCCGGCGCCTCGCGAAAGTGGCCTGCGGCCGAGCGTCCCTGGAACCGCGCGGCATAGCGCAGCGTTTCCTGTGGCGTCGCGCGTCCCGCGATGCGCGCGCGCGGCGATGCCGCCGGGTTATCGAGCGGCGTGGGTGATGGCAATCGAGCCTCGCTTCAGCGCGGAAAATTCGGAATGCGCGCGCAGTATAGCAGAGCGCGGCGCACCGAGCGCCCGCGAATGACTCGGGAGAGAAGGTCAAAGGCGCCGGCCCTTCGAAACCCGCACCGCGGGTTTCTCAGGGTTAACGGGCGGAGATTTCGGCGGGCAGTTGGCCGTCCGCGAGCTCTTGCGCGACGATGAGCTGGCGCGCCTCGACGCGGATTTTCGGCAGGTTGCGCGCGAAGACGATGGCGCCCGCGATGGCCCCGGCACCGCCGAGGCCGAGCGTCCAGGGCGCGCCGATGCGATCCGCCGCCGCGCCGGCTAGCAGCGCCCCGAGGGGCGCCATGCCCATGAACATCATGGAATAGACGGCCATGACGCGGCCGCGGAGCCGGTCGGGGACCATGGCCTGAATCAGCGTGTTCGACGAGGCCATTTGCGTCATCATCGCGAAACCCGCCGGGACGAGCAGAATCACGGACACGATGTACCACCGCGAGAGCGAGAAAAGAATCAGGCACACGCCGAACCCGCCGCAGGCGAGCGCCACCCAGCGGCCGAGCCCGCGCACGCCCGTGCGCGAAGCGAGCAGCAGCGCCGCCGCCAGCGCGCCCACCCCGGTGGAGCCCATCAGGATGCCCAGCGTGCGGGCGTTGCCGTGCAGGATGCGCGCGGCAAATATGGGCATCAGAACCGCGTACGGCATGGCCACCAGGCTCACCAGTCCCAGAAGCAGAAGGAGAGCGCGGATGGGGGCCGTGTCGCGGACGAAGCGGAATCCTTCGGCGATGTGCTCGAAGGGAGGCGCCAATGCGGGCCCTCGCTGCCGCGGGGGCATGCGCATCAGCAGCAGCCCGGCGATCACGGCGATGTAGCTCACGCCGTTCGCGAAAAAGCACCAGCCCTCGCCGATGCCGGCCACGAGAATTCCCGCGATGGCCGGGCCGATAATCCGCGCGCCATTGAACATGGAGGAATTGAGCGCGATGGCGTTCATCAAATCCTCGCGGCCGACCATCTCGACGAGAAACGCCTGGCGCGCGGGAATATCGAATGCGTTCACGACGCCCATCAGCGCCGCGAGCACCATGACTTCGCAGACGGTGACGCGCTTCGTGAGCGTGAGGAACGCGAGAATGAACGCCAGGACCATCGAGAGCGTCTGCGTGGCGATGACGATCTGGCGGCGGTTCCAGCGGTCCGCCACCATCCCTCCCACGGCGCGAAGAGGAAGACGGGAATCTGGCCGGCGAATGCGACCGTGCCGAGCAGCAGCGAAGAGCCCGTCATGCGGTAGACGAGCCAGGCCTCGGCGATCGTCTGCATCCACGTGCCGACGAGGGAGATCATCTGGCCGCCGAAGAAAAGCTGGAAATTGCGGTGGCTGCAGCGAGCGGACCATGTCCCGAAAGCGCGAGCGCTCGTCAACATCGGGTGCCGCGGCTGCATCGGCCTGCGTTGTGCGGCGTTTCAGCCATATTTATAATTGTACGATGCAATCGCGCGAGGCGCTGCGGCGATCTTGCCGGGAATTACTTCGGCGCGCAGCGATGGAGATGGAGATGGCGCGCCGGCTTGCGAGGCTGGCCGGCGCGAGCAACCTGCCGCAGGCGCGCAATATTCGGCGGTAGGGCCAGTCGGCTTCGCGAAAGAGAATTTCGCCCTCGCGCGGATTGGAGTAAAACCAGCGCGCGACGAGCGACAGATGCTCGGACAATTCCGCGGGCGCGGCGCGCAGGCCGTAGCGCGCGCGCTGGTCTGCTTCAGGGAACCCAGCTTCAGGGAACCCAGCGGCCGCTACTTCGCCGAGTGACCGGCGTTCCGCTGTGTCGCGCAATGGTTCCAGGTGCTGACGCAGAATTGCTTCGACGGAGCGCGGCTGGCTCGAAGCTCGGCGAAATGGAGGAAGAGCGGCTCGGCGAGCAGTCCGGCGCAAACGGGAAATACGGCGATGGTTTTTTCTTCCGCGCGCGCGCTGCAGGATCGACGGCGTCGAGATCGTCGATGCGCCGGGCGAGTTCCGGCAGTCCGCGCAGCACGGCGGAGACTTTTTCGAGGCGTTTGTGGAGCGCGGCGGCGCGTTCGAAATCGAGCGCTTCGCTCGCGGCTTCGCGCTCGCGCTCGAATTTCTCCTCGAGCGCGGCGCCGGCCGTCTCGAGAGTTTCGAGCACGCGGCCGACTTCGGCGTCGTATTCCTCCTTCGTGCAGCCCGCGAAACAGGGCGCGAGGCACATTTTCATCTCCGAATAGATGCAGCCGGGAAAACTGGGATCGCGGCGGATTTTGATCTGGCAGCGGCGAATTTTGAATAGATCGAGAAATCCTTCGGCGAACGCCTCCGCCGCGCGGCGCGAGGCGAACGGGCCGAAATAGAATCCCTGGTCCGCGCGAATTCGCCGCGTGACGTAGCAGCGCGGATATTCGTTGCGCAGATTCACTTTCAGAAGCGCGGGCGGGCGCAGGCGCATCCAGTCGCGGTAGCGGCGGGGAAAAAGCGCGCGGGCATGGTGATAGAGCGCGAGGGTCTGCTCGAATTTCGAGCCGGTGACGCGATAGCGAATCCGCGCGGCGACGTCGCGCAGATTGAGGCGCTTCGAAAGCGCTTCGGGCGGGCGCAGAAGGCGTTCCGCGGCGCGGCGCATATCGGCTGTGCGCGCGAGATAGGGCTGCGCGTCGGCGGCGCGCATTTCGATGAGCAGCACGCCCGGGCGCAGCGGCAGCGCCGCGAAAAATTCCGCGTCGCGCGCGGGGTCGAATTCCTCGACGCAATCGAGCTCCAGCATGGGGCAAGGATACACTCGCGCGGTGCAGTCTAGCCTGCTACCTGTCCTCGCGGGCTATTGACTTTCGCTTTTGATTCGCCTACAATTGACCCTGCAAGTTGAGCAGGGGCAGGGGGTGTGCGATGACGCTGACGAAACGGCAGAAGGAAGTGCTGAATTATCTGGTGGGGTTCATCAACAAGAACGGCTACTCGCCGAGCTTCGAGGAAATCGGGCGGGCGCTGAAGCTGACGTCGCTCGCGACGGTGCACAAGCACCTCTCGACGCTCGAGAGAAAGGGATTCATCCGGCGCGGCTACAACCAGAGCCGGTCGATCGAGGTGATGCAATTGCCCAAGCCGGTGCGCGAGCAGGTGCTCGACCGCCATGTGGTGGAGTTGCCGCTGGCCGGGCGCATTGCCGCGGGACGCCCGCTCGAAGCGGTGGAAGAGAACGAGACGTTTTCGCTCGCCGATTTCGCGCGCGGGGAAAACACGTTCGTCTTGCAGGTGAAGGGCGAATCCATGCGCGACGACCACATTCTGGATGGCGATTATATCGTGGTCGAGCCGACGCAGGTTGCGAATCCCGGAGAAATTGTGGTGGCGCTGGTCGGCGAAGATGAAGCCACGGTGAAGCGATTTTATCGCGAGGCGGGCGGGAAGATTCGTTTGCAGCCCGCGAATTCGCAGATGACGCCGATCATTGTTCCGGCGGCGGACGTGAAGATTCAAGGCCGCGTGGTGGGCGTGCTGCGGAAATATTAAGCGAGTGACTCGTGAATCGTGACTCGTAACTCGTGACCCGTGGCTCGTGATTCATGACTCGTGGCAAACCTCGATCCACCTCTCCATTTCTTCCTGTATTGACTCCAGGACGCATGGGCTTATGATCGCTTCGGGAGGCGAGACATGATTAAAAAAGTGAAGGGCGGCTACAAGGTGGTGTCGGAGAAGAGCGGAAAAAATCTCGGCGGGCCATATAAGACGCGCGAAGAAGCGCTGAAGCGCCTTCGGCAGGTCGAATATTTCAAGCACAACAAGGGCTAGGCCCGCATTCGTGGGGCCGAGGTAGGTGCAGCGAAGCGACAGAGGCAGGAGTGCCTGTATTCAGCCCGCGCCACGGTTTTCCACAGGGGGCGGTGAAATTCACACCTAAATGTGTCAACGGGATGTAAAAAAATCTTGAATGCAACTTGACGGAATTTTGGATTCTGATATACTGGCCTGATGTTGGCGGAGCCCTGGATTCGCGGGGAAGTCTGCTGACGGACCGGGTCTGCCGACTCATAATGAGGTGAGGTTGGTTACGAACACCGGATAGAAAGCAATCGAGCATCGAGCACATCCGTCCTGGAGGCCGCACGGAGTGAGTGGCCCAGGGAATGGACGGATTCGCCCGGCGCTCGACGCCGGGTTTTTTATTGTCTGAAGGGTTTTTTTCGCGGGTTCGGCTCCAAACCGAATGCGCGCTCCGCCGGGAGCGGAGACGTTCCGATCGGCAACTGTTGAACGGAACGACGATCTTTGACAACTGAAGGAAGCTAGGCATTGCGTCGCGCGAATTTCAAGGTTCGCGCGGTGCAATAAACCGCAAGTTTTGCTCGAGAGTAGCGCAATGTGGAAAGGCGAACTTGCCTCTTCACGCCGCTTCTGTGTGCGTTGTGCGCCTGAATTGGGCGTATGGCGGGCATGGAA
>CAWGKL010000012.1:0-20304 GCA_963823205.1 Terriglobia bacterium | reverse complement strand
AAGATGAAGAAACCATTCACGGGGCCATTGCGCCCCTGACCGGCTATTCGACGGTAACGGATTTGGCCAGGTTGCGCGGCTGGTCCACGTCGCAGCCGCGGCGGACGGCGATGTGGTAGGCCAGCAATTGCAGGGGAATCACTTCGAGCATCGGCGCGAACATTTCCGGCGCGGCGGGAATCTCGATGGACGTAGTCGGAGCCTCGCGGGCCAGATGGTCGCTTTCGGAGACGACGGAAATGACGATGCCGTCGCGGGCCTTCACTTCCTTGATATTCGAGACGCTCTTTTCGTAGCGCGTCATGGATTCGGGATCGGTTTCGTCGCGCGTGGCGATCATGACGACGGGAAGATTTTCGTCGATCAGCGCGTTCGGGCCGTGCTTCATTTCGCCGGCCGGATATCCTTCGGCGTGAATGTAGGAAATTTCCTTGAGCTTCAGCGCGCCTTCGAGGGCGATGGGGATAGTGGATGCCGCGGCCGAGGTACAGAAAATTGGTGTGGCGGAAAAACTGCGGGCGAGAGCTTCATCGATTCCCGTTCGTCGCCCTGCAGAACGGTTTCCATCTTGTGCGGGACGCGCATCAATTCCTGCAGCAGAGCTCTGCGAATCCTCGGTGAGCTTGCCGCGCACCTGGCCGAGATACATCGCCATGAGCAGCAGCGCGCGTGAGTTGGCCGGTGAATGCTTTCGTGGACGCGACGCCGATTTCCGGCCCCGCGTGGGTCAGATCGTTCCCGCCGCCTCGCGCGTGATCATCGAACCGACGACGTTGCAGATGGCCAGCGTCTTGGCGCCCTTTCTGCTTGGCTTCGCGCTGCGCGGCCAGCGTGTCCGCGGTTTCGCCGGACTGGCTGATGCAAATCGTCAGCTGTTCTTGATCGATGATCGGATCGCGATAGCGGAACTCGCTGCCGTAATCCACTTCCACGGGAATTTTCGCGAGCCTCTCGATCATGAATTTGCCGGCCAGCCCGGCGTGCCAGCTCGTGCCGCAGGCCACGATCTTGACGTTGCGGAACTTGCGGAATTCCTGCTCGGTGATGTCCATCTTGTCGAGGAATACCTTGCCGGAATCCAGCGACATGCTGCCGAGCAGCGTGTCGCGCACGGCGCGCGGGCTGCTCGAAGATTTCCTTCTGCATGAAATGCTTGAAGCCGCCCTTTTCGGCCATGATGGGGTCCCAGGTGATGTGCTGCAGGCGGGCGGGTATGGCATGGCCATCGAAATCCATCACGCGGACGCCCTGCGGCGTGAGCACGGCCATGTCGCCGTCGCCAAGGAAAAAAATGCCGCGCGTGTGCGCGAGGATGGCGGGAATATCGCTGGCGACGAAATATTCATGTTCGCCGAGGCCCACGACAATGGGAGGGCCGATGCGCGCGGCGACGATCTTGTTCGGGTCGCGCGCCGAAAGAACCGCCAGGGCGTAGACGCCGCTCAACAGCTTGACGGTCTTGCGCACGGCCTCTTCGAGCGGGGCGCCATTCGAGTATTTCTCGATCAGGTGGGCGATGATTTCCGTGTCGGTTTCGGTGACGAACTTGTGGCCTTCGGCGGTCAGCGTGTTCTTCAGCTCGATGTAATTCTCGATGATGCCGTTGTGCACGACGACGATTTCGCCGGTGCAATCGCGGTGCGGGTGGGCGTTTTCTTCGGTGGGGCGGCCATGCGTGGCCCAGCGCGTGTGGCCGATGCCGTAGACGCCGTCGAGGGGAGTGGCGCGAATCGATTCTTCCAGATTGTGCAGTTTGCCGGGCGCGCGGCGGATTTGCAGTTTCCCGTTCTCGCCGACCACGGCGATGCCGGCGGAGTCGTAGCCGCGATATTCGAGGCGCCGGAGCCCGTCCAGAATCAGCGGGACACTTTCTTCGGGCCGATGTATCCGACAATTCCACACATCGAAGTTTCTTCTCCGGCGCCGCCCGGGGGACGCGCTCGCAGGCGGGAGTGAGACAAATCAGGTTAGCACATTTCTCAATCGAGAAATCGCCTGCCAGGCGGCGTGTTTCGGCGGTGCAATCCCCGGGCGGAGGGGTTCGCCGGGACCCCATGAGCAAGCGAGAGGCGCGGCGCGTTCAATCCACAATTTCGAAGCGGAACTGTTCGATGACGGGATTGGTGAGAACGTCTTTCGCGATGCGCTCGACCTGCCGCGTGGCTTCTTCGCGGCTGAGGCCGTCGAATTCGAGGACGAAAAATTTGCCCTGGCGGACGTCTTGAACGCGGGCGTAGCCCAGGGAAGAAAGCGCGCGCTGGATGGTCTGTCCCTGGGGATCGAGGACCGTGGACTTGGGCATGACCCAGACGTGGGCTTTCATCGAGGGAGATTATAGCAGGCCGGCGGATTTTGCGGCGGCGCGAAAATCGTCGAGAAGCAGGCGCTTTTCGGCGGGCGGCAGGAAGGAGGCGCTGAAACCTTGCTCGGCGAGCCGCAGGAGCTGCGCGTTCGAAAGGCCGAGTGAAGCGGCGTGGGAATATTCCGCGCAGAGGTCCGTGTGAAAAATTCGCCGGATCGTCCGTGGAAAGCGTGACGGACAAGCCGCGCTCGAGGAATTTCGGGAGCGGGTGGTCGGGAAGGGAAGCGGAGGGTTGGCCGGTCTGCGTGGCGAGCGCGCCCGTGGCGAGATTGCTCGAGAGGCAAATTTCGAGCGGGATGCGCCGCGCGGCGAGGAATTCGGCGAGCGCGGGATCGCGCATCGCGGCGATGCCGTGGCCGATGCGTTCCGCGCCGAGCAGCTCGATGGCTTCGCGCACGGATTCCGGAGGGCCGATTTCTCCGGCATGGCAAATCGTGTGCAGGGACTCGCCGCGGGCAAAGTCGAAGGCGGGGCGGAAATTCACAGCGGGGTGGGACAGTTCGTCGCCGCCCATGCCGAAGGCGACGACGCCGGAACCACGCAGGCGGGATGCCCAGCGAGCCGTTTCCATGGCGGCTTCGTGGCCGAACTGGCGCGCGGCGTCGAAAATCCAGGCGATTCGGAGACGGCGGAAGGGAGCGCTTTCGGCCGTCTCGCGGATGACGGCGAAATTTTTCTCAACGTCCTGCATGCGGCGCAGCATCACGCCGGCCGAGAGGGTGACTTCCGCGCACACGACATTCTGGCGCAGGAGTTCGGCCGCGAGTCTTCTGGTGATGAGGGCGTAATCCTCCGGATCGCGCAGGAAGGAAGTGACCCATTTGAAGGTTTGGATGAATCCGGCGAAGGTGGAAAATTTGTAGCGCGCGGCGACTTCTTCGGATGTGAGCTTCTCGCCGTGACGCGCCGCCAATTCCACGGCCGTTTCCGGGCGGATGGAACCTTCCAGGTGCAAGTGAAGCTCGGCCTTGGGGAGGGCGCGAACGATCGAGCCTTGCGCCTCGGTTGCGGTCATCGCTTGCGGCTCATTGAGGCGGCAATTGCGGCCGGCCGGCGTTGATCCACGCCGTCATCCAATAGGAGCCCACGTCGGTGGAAGCGTCGGAAATCTGGCGGATGAGAATCGCGCCGGCCTGGGCGTAGAAGCGGTCATAATATTCGCCGCTATAGTCGGGGAGGCCTTGTTTCGCGCGGCTGTCCGCCAGGAGGACATTTTCGAGCCAGGCATGCGAGCTGAGGCACATCTCGAACGCATGGTCGGTGGGATCGCGAATGAGGTCGGCTTCGTTGGGCTTCACGAAGAAAAATAGCTGGTAGCGCTCGACGAGAGCCGTGCCGAAGCGTTCGTTGACGCCGGGCTGGCCCGAAAGGCTGCCGTCGCGGTTCATCGTGGTGTTGAAGGGATCGTGCGCCGCGGCAACGTAGTGGGCGAGGATGGCGGCGGTGAGCCGGATGTCGTTCTCATTGCCGGACTTGAAGGCGTCCGTCAGCTTCTGACTGTAGACTCCAATCTGCCAGGGAAGCAATCCATAATTTTCGATCGTGCGGCGGCCGTATTTGGCAAGCGCCGCGGTATAGGTGCGAGGAAGGTCGGTGAAGGGGAAATGGCCATAGTGATTGAGCTCGATGAAGCCGTTGTGCTCGTCGGCTGGATTTTTTGCCGAGGCCGCGTCGGTGACGTGCTGGACAAGGAATTGGCGGTTGGCCTGGAAAAAAGGCACCATTTCCTCGGGCAGGGTGTCCACGGCTTTGCTTGTAATCAGCCGATCGGCATTGTCCCCCCATCCGAAGGAGGAAGGGAGCGCCAGGAAAAGAACTAGGAGAAGCAGGGCCAGCGCGGCGAAAAGACGATGGCGCATCAGAGCGATTCTCCTTTCCCGCCGGCTGCGGCGAGCAATTTAGCGGTGGAAAGCTGGCTGTGCTTGCGTCCATAGGAATGGTACACGACCAGGCCAACGAGAAGCCAAACGAAGAATCGAATCCAATTGGTGATGGGAAGCCCGGCCATGAGAAGCAGGCAAGTGAGGATGGTCATCACCGGGGCGAAGGGGCCGCCGGGAACGCGGAAGCTCCTGGGGCGGTCGGGTTCGCGGTAGCGCAGAATCAGGACGCCCGCGGCGACCAGCGCAAAGGCGAAGAGAGTGCCGATGTTCGAAAGGTCGGCGAGCGTGCCGATGTCCAGCAAACCCGCGGGGATGCCGACCAGAAATCCCGCAACCCAGGTGGCAAAATCGGGCGTGCGAAAGCGCGGGTGAACCCGGCTGAACACAGCAGGCAACAGGCCATCGCGCGACATGGCAAACCAGATGCGCGCCTGCCCGAGCTGAAAAACCAGCAGCGATGAAATCATGCCCATCAGCGCGCCGAAGAGCACCACCAGTACGATGCCGCCAAAGTGGAGCCGCTTCATGGTGTTGACCACCGGCGCGGCGTCGTCCAAAAGCGTTTGCCAGGGGACGAGGCCCGTGAGCACAACCACAACCGCGATGTAGAGAACCGTGCAAATCACGAGCGTGGCGATAATTCCCACCGGCAAATCGCGCTTGGGATTTTTGCACTCCTCCGCGGCCGTCGAGACGGAATCGAAGCCGATGTAGGTGAAAAAAATAATCGAGCCGCCCGTGAGTATGCCTGGCCAGCCGTTGGGCGCGAACGGGCGCCAGTTGGCGGGATGGATAAAGCGTATGCCGAAGCCGACGAAAAGGAGGATGGCCGTGATTTTCAGGAGGACCATCACGCTGTTCGTCTGGGCCGATTCGCGAATGCCGCGCACCAGGATCACCGTCAGGAGCATGACGATGATGAAAGCGGGCCAATTGAAACCGAAATGCCATCCCGGCGCATAGAGGGTGTTCCCTTGCAGATCCACAAGCCCGCTGGGCAAAAATGCGGGCGAAAGCCAGCGCAGATTGGGACGCATGCCGAACCAATCGAGCAGCGCGACGATATGAGCCGAGAAGCCCACGCTCACGGCCATATTGGACACGGCGTATTCGAGGATCAGGTCCCAGCCGATAATCCAGGCGATGAGTTCGCCCATGGTGGCGTAGGTGTATGTGTAGGCGCTGCCGGCGATGGGAATCATGGCCGCCAGCTCCGCGTAGCAGAGCGCCGCAAAGCCGCAAGCGATGGCCACGAGCGTGAAGGAAATGGCGATGGCGGGTCCTGCGCCGGGCCTGCCGAACGACGGCGAATGATAAATCAGGTATTCGAGCAGCGGCGCGTTCAAAATGGACTTGGCTTCGAATTTTTGCCCGGCAATAGCCGTTCCCACCACGGTGAAAATTCCCGAACCGATCACCGCGCCGATTCCCAGGGCCGTCAGGCTCAGCCAGCCCAGGGATTTCTTCAGCCGCTTTTCGGGATTCTCCGAATCGGATATGAGTTGGTCGATGCTCTTGGTGCGAAAAAACTGCGGGTCCAATCGGCACCTTCCACGTGCGGACATGAAAACTCTACCTTGCGCGGGCGCTGGGCGCAACCGGTCCTTCGCCTGGGTGGTGGGGCACATCCAAGTGTTAACCGCCGATTTCAGTGGGGCCCTTCAGACGGCACTGGACGTTGCGGAAATCGGCTTTATGCCCGGGACAAAGCGATACTTGCCGGGCGCACTGCGATAGCTGCGATCTTGTGGAGCATTCCACTGAAAACCCATAAATGCACGGGATAGAGTGTGTACCAATAGAGAAGCCCGGCTAATCCGGCGGGATCGAAAATCGCGGTTTGCTTAATCACGGAGCCTCGGCTGTTTGGTTCAACCTCGAACTGAAGCCACGCACGACCGGGGATTTTCATTTCGGCGACAAGAGTTAGTTGACGATTCGGCTCGAAGGTATCCACTCGCCAGAAATCAAGTGCATCTCCCACGGCCAATGTGTCGGGATCTCGACGGCCCCGGCGCAGGCCCACGCCGCCCACAAGCAGATCCACAAAGCCTCGGCACCACCATAGAAAATTGGCGAAGTACCAACCGTTTGAACCTCCAATCCGCAGGATCGGAGCAAACGCCAAAGTAGCGGAAACCGATACTTGTACGCTCCGAGAATCAATCAGCCTTGTACCAACTCGCACACCTCCCCAGGAGGGCGACTTCCCGCTCGATGAGAGAGCGTCGGACCAGCGAGTCTTCGCAAATTCCTGATCCTCGTGGTGAAGGGCTCTTTCGATCGCTTCTCTCAAACCTTTTGGCTTGACGCTAAAAATTGTAAGTGCCGATGGGTCGCGCACCAGAGTCGGGTTGCGCATGCTGTCGATCAGCTTGCGGCCGATGCGAGCATAAATAGGAGTGACCAGCCCCAACCACAAACTCGAGAGTCGAGGCGTCAGGACCGGGACCGAAACCATCCATCGGCGCAGGCCGCATTGGCGCGCGTACTCTTGCATGATTTCGCCATAGCTCACCTGATCGGTGCCACCGACCTCGAATACGGACCTCTGTTCTACCGGCAGCTCAAGCGCTTCCATCAAGTAAGCAATCACGTCTTCGACGCCGATCGGTTGGGCCTTGACGTCAACCCATCGCGGGCAGATCATCACCGGCAAACGCTGCACGAGCGCTCGAATCATCTCAAAGGAAATACTTCCGGAGCCGATTACGATTGAGGCGCGGAATTCGATGGTGGGGATTCCGGAACTCCGCAAGATATCCGCAACTTCGTGACGACTCCGCAAATGCGCGGAGAGCGCTTGATCCTCGTTTCCCAAGCCGCCCAGGTAGATAATTCGTCGTATTCCCGACTCGCGTGCAGCATCGGCGAAATTCTGTGCGGCTTGCCGGTCCTCCTGATCAAACTGGCCGGGCGAACCCATGGAATGAACCAGGTAGTACGCTGTGTGTACTCCAGTCATCGACGGCGCAAGCGAATTGCGATCCAGGCAATCTGCTTGAACAACTTCCGTTGATGGAGCAACTCTTGGTCTAAGAAAATCAGGGCGTCGCGCGATGCAACGAACAGGCCAACCGGCCCCCTCAAGCGCTTTGAGGAGCCGTCCTCCGATATAGCCTGAGGCTCCCGTTAGCAGGACGAGCGATCGGCAAGGCGCGTTCATTGGGATATGCTCATCGAGTCCAACAGATTTAGGCTACCGCCATGCTAGCATCGTCTCAAATACCCTCCTGTTCCAAAAGGTACAAATAAGCGATCGTCGAACGCTCGCAATCTCGGGAGTTTCTATCTAGCTGATGCGCTACTTCATTGACGGGACTCCTGCGGGATTGTGACTGGATCACCGGCCAACCGGAAACTGACCCACCACCGTCGCCTGCGGGTAACACGTTGGAAGGGCGCTAGGCGAGCTGGAGATTGGCGTAGCGCTCGAGCAATTTTTTCGCCCCGTGATCCTGGAAGCTGACGGTCAATCTGCGGTCGTCGCCTTCGCCTTCGACCTCGATGATCGTGCCCAGGCCAAACTTCGAATGCCGGACGCGCGCGCCGATGAGCGGATCGCGCGAGGAGCGCGCCGTCGCCGAGCTTCCAGAGGAAGGGCGACGCCCATAGGAAGCGCGCCGGCCGTACGGAGCGCCTTCGGAGTCCTCCGCGTCGGACTCGTAGCGGCGCGTTTCGCCTGGCTCGGATTGCGATCCTGCGGCGGCTTCGATCAAATCGCCGGGAATTTCCGCGAGGAAGCGCGAGGGACGCGAGGCGCGCAGGCGGTCTTCGCCGTAACTCCGGCGATAGATGGCGCGCGAAAGAACGAGCGACTTCTTGGCGCGCGTCATTCCCACGTAGAAAAGCCGCCGCTCCTCTTCGATCTCCGCGTTCGTATTGAGCGATCGGCTGTGCGGGAGCAGCCCTTCCTCCAGGCCCGCGAGAAACACGGCGTCGAATTCGAGGCCTTTCGCGCTGTGCAGCGTCATCAGCGAGACGGGAACCGTTTCGTCGTATTCGTCCGCGTCGCTCACGAGCGCGGCGTGGTCGAGCATGTCTTCGAGCGTCTGCCCCTGCTCGGCGGCTTCGGCCATGGCGTTTGAAAGTTCGCGCAGGTTTTCGGCGCGCGAGGTGTGCTCGAGATTATCCTGCTGCTCGACCCAGTCGAGATAGCCGGTACGATCCAGAATCGCGTTCGATCAGTCTGCGAGGGCGGCAATTCCTTGCACTCTTCCTGCAAGTCTTCGATCAGTTCGCGAAACGATTCGAGCGCCGCCGCGGATTTTTTTCCGGCGTCCGATTCTCGGGCGCGAATCACGTCCCACAGAGATTGTCCGGTTCCCGGGCGCGCGCTTCGAGCGTGGCGATGGTCGCGGCGCCGATGCCGCGCGGCGGCACGTTCAGGACGCGGAGCAACGCGGCATCATCCTCGGGATGAAAGAGCAGCCGGACGTACGCGAGCGCAGTTGCGCACCTCGGCGCGTTCGTAAAAGCTGAATCCGCCCACCACGCGATGGCGAATGCCCAGGCGCCGCAGGACTTCTTCGAACGAGCGCGATTGCGCGCCAGTGCGATACAGAACGGCCACGCGCGCGTCCGCGTCGTTGCGCACCAGCGGCCCGATTTCGCCGCAGACGAATTCCGCCTCCGCCGTGGAATCCTGCGCTTCGAAGAAGCGCACGCGGCTGCCGCCGGAGCCGATGGTCGCTGCAGCGTTTTGCCCAGGCGACTGGAATTGTTTTGGACCACAGCCGCGGCGGCATCGAGAATCGTCTGCGTCGAGCGGTAGTTTTCTTCCAGGCGGATGATCTTCGCGCCGGGAAAATCCTCGGTGAAGCGCTTCAAATTTCCGGCCCGCGCGCCGCGCCAGCCGTAGATGGATTGATCTTCGTCTCCCACGACGCAGACGTTCTTGCGCGTGCCGGCCAGCAGGCGCACGAGTTCTTCCTGCGAGGCGATTGGTGTCCTGAAATTCGTCCACCATCATGTACTGGAAGCGCCCGCTCCAGCGCGCGCGCACTTCGGGATGCTCGCGCAGCACCTCGACGGCGCGCAGCAGCAGATCGTCGAAATCGAGCGCGGCGGCTTGCGCGGAGGATTTCGTTGTATACGCGAAAAACTTCGGCGACCTTGCTGGCGCATCGTCGTCGCGCGCCTGTTCCGCGTCGGCGCGCATTTCCTCCGGCGTGATGCCGTGATTTTTGGCGTGGCTGATCTGCGAGCGCACGCTGCGCGGCGAAAAATCATCGGCGGGCAGACCGAGCTGCGCGAGGGCGCGCTTGACGGCGGCGGTCTGATCGTCGTCATCATAGATGGCGAAATCGCGGGGCAGGCCGAGGTGCCGCGCTTCGCGGCGCAGCAGCCGCGCGCAGAAGGAATGAAACGTGGAGACCCACACGTCGGAGCGCTCTGGCCGCCCGACGCGCAGCAGGTCGCCGATGCGGTCCTTCATCACGCCGGCGGCCTTGTTGGTGAACGTGACGGCCAGGATCGCGCTGCGCGGGACGTCCCTTTTCGATGCAGATGCGCGACGCGATAGGTGATCACGCGCGTCTTGCCCGTGCCGGCGCCGGCCAGCACCACGACGGCCCTTCGGTGGCGAGCACGGCTTCGCGCTGGCGTTCGTTGAGATCGGTCAAGAAGATGGAAGTTTCGTAAGAATCGGAAGAATTAGGTCACGCACGAATTCTAGCTGAGCGGAGCGAGATTGAGCAATTTGCGATCCGCGGCGGTGCGCGGTCCGGCGGGAGAACTCTGCTACAATCGGGCGATTTCTGCTGCGACCTCCGCGGAACATGAATCAACTCAAGCTGCCACTCTGGCTGCGAGCATTCGTCGGCGGCGATGGGCGGCGGGGGACTCTTCGCTGGTCGCCTTTCTGGATTCCTCCGTGCTTTCCTTTCCGTTTATGACGGACGCGCTGGTGATGAGGCTCTGCATGCAAAAGCCGGCGCGCATGCCTTACTACGCCGCGATGGCCGCGCTGGGTTCGCTCGCCGGCTGCATCTGGCTCTATCTGCTGGCGAAAAAAGGCGGCGAGGTATATTTTCAACGACACGGCGGGCGCGCATGCCAGGAAGGCGGAGCAATGGGCGCGAGAACCACGCCTTTCTCACTGTTTTTATCCCCGCGATTCTGCCGCCGCCGTTGCCGTTCAAGGTGTTCGTGCTGGCCGAGGGTGTTTTTCAGGTGCCGCTGAGGACGTTTGTGCTCGCGCTGCTGCTGGGCCGCGGGCTGCGCTATTTTGCCGAAGGAATTCTCGTCGTGCGCTATGGAGAAGGGGTTTTGCGTTTTCTCATGGGCCACGGCGGCCTATCGGTGGTCTCGGTGGTGATAACGCTCGTCGCGCTCTACGCGGCAGGCGCCTGGCTTTCTGGTGGTCCTCACGCAAAAAAGTAAACGGGACGAATTTACGGATTCGCGGAGGAGGCGAAGCGGATTTCCTCGCGCACCACGCGAAGGCTCGAGTCAAAATCCACGCGCACGATCATATTTTCGGGGCTCGTGTCGCCGGCCGGGAAGCGCAGATCGCGCAGCTCGAAGCGGTAGCCATCCTCGACGCGGCTCACGCTGGCGAGCGGAAATCGGGCGTAGCCGAGAAATCGCCGCGCCGCCGGCGTCTTCTGGCCTGCTTCGAGCGCGGGCGAATCCTGCGGCTTGTAGTGCGTGACGCTCGTCGGGATCGAAATCCGCGCCTGGTCCCAGGGGAACCTCCACTTCCTCGAGCGTGTTGTCGGTGGAGACGACGCCGCGCCAATCCCAGGGCGATGAGCGTCGAGGGAAATGCGCCCGCGGAGAGCGGCTCGCGGCCGTGATATTCGCGCGAAAGCAGCAGTCCGATCGCGCGGCCGTGCAGATCCGCGCGCGCGCCGAGATATACGGCCAGCAGCACGAGCGTGGCCATCGCCGCGCGCCGGCCTAGAGGGCCACGTTCTTCGTTCGCCGATCTCCTCGCTGACCAGGCGGAACAGTTGCGGCAGCAAAAGCCCGGCAATCAGAATCGCCAGAATCCAGGGATCGAACCACGGCGCGATGTCCCAGGAAAACCAGCCCGCACGGAATGGCCAGAGCAATTGCACGCCGCCGCCGCTCGGAAAGATCGAGCGCTAGGTGCAAAGCGGCTCCGGCGCAGCACGCGGCGAACGCCGCCGCGAATCCGAGCGGCGCACGGGAACTTTCGCCTTGCGGACGCCTTCTGATCGAGCCAGCAACATACGCCGGCGATCACGCAGGCCATGAGCGCAGCGCCCGCGATCGAATGCAGCGCGCTGCGGTGGAATCGCAGGAACGCGGCCGCGCCGCCGAAATAGCTCGCGTAATCGAGATCGGGCGCGACGCCGCACACCACGAGCATGGCCGTCCCGAATCGCGGCAGCCGCTTCCGCAGCGGCCCGCGCGAGGGCGAGCGACGCGAGTGCGTGGGTGAGCGGGTTCCAGGCTCGCGTCCTTGTTCGAGAATTATGCCGCCGGCTCCGGCGGAGCCGGGACGACCAGCGAAAGCGCGTCCGGCACGATCCGGAACGTCATCGGCAAGGGTCCGATCGGCTCGCCATCCACCTGCGCGAACACCGGTTCCGTCCCCGCGGCTTCGCAGATCGCTTCGGTGGTTTTCCAGGCCTCGATGCCTTTCATTCTGCGCAGCTTGCCCAGCCAGAGCGCCGGCAGGCACGCGAGATAGCCGAGGCGGCTGCGCTTGGAATTGGTCAGACATCTCGAAGGAATCCTCGAACAGGCTCGCGCCGGTGGTGATCTTGAACGGGCCGCCGTAATGCGCGGTCCGCCCGACCACGATCAAGGTGGCGCGTCGCTCCCGCCCGTCGGAGCGGATGCGCATCTCGGGAAAGCCGTACTGAAAAAGCTGGCGAAGCCCTTCGGCCCAATAGGCGAGGATGCCCGCGCTCTTCTTGAGCTCCTCGTCCACGCCGTTGACGATCGCGCCATCGGGCCCCGCCCCGCCGACGCAAGAAAATAGCGGCCGTCCGCGGGGAATCGCGCCGGCATGATTGCCGTTCGTCGGCGCCAGCGAGGCCCAGCGCGATGCGCCGCACGATCCCGCCGGGAATCAGCCGCGCGGCGTGCGGAATGTCCCAGGGAATGCCCAGTTCTTTGGCGAGAATGTTCGCGGTGCCCGCGGGCAGCAGCGCCATCGGCACCTGGCTGCCGGCCAGGCCGTTGACCACTTCGTTGATCGTGCCGTCGCCGCCGCAGGCGATCACCATGCCGCGGCGCTGCTCGACGGCCTGCCGCGCGATCGTCGTCGCGGAGCCGGCGCCGGTGGTGGGCGCGAGTTCGGTGGCGATGCCCGCGTCCTTCAAGAATGCGCGCGGCCTGCTCGACTTCGGCGAAGCGGCGATGCCGCCTCCGGCCGCTCGTCGGGTTGTAGATCAGCAGCGCGTCTTTGATTCCGTCAGGCATTCGATTCGTCCCGAGGGTTCCGGGCAAACGCGCATTGTATAATACCGGCGACTTGTGACCTGACTGCATATCTCGCTGAGGTTTCCATGTCCGAAGCGAAATGGCGAAACGCGCGACGCCGCCAAGGAAATCGAGCGCCTGCGCGAAGAAATTCGCCGCCACGAATATCTCTATTACGTCGCGGACGATCCCGAAATTTCCGACGCCGCCTTCGACCGGCTGATGGTGCGGCTCAAGGAGCTCGAAGACGCAGCATCCCGAGCTGCGTCACGCCCGATTCGCCCACGCAGCGCGTGGGCGGCGCGCCGCGCGAAGGTTTTCAGGAGGTCCGCCACAAGACTGCCGATGGTCAGCCTCGACAACGCATTTTCGTTCGAGGCGCTCGGCGAATTCGACCGCCGCGTGCGCGAGCTCACCGGCCGCGACAAAGTCGATTACGTCGCCGAGCACAAATTCGACGGCCTGAGCCTTTCGCTCATCTACGAGAAGGGAACGCTCGTGCGCGGCGTGACGCGCGGCGACGGCACCACCGGCGAAGACGTGACGCCCAACGTGAAGACGATTCGCTCGATTCCGCTGACGCATCGACGCCCGCGCTGCTGAAAAAGGCCGGCCTGCGCGGAGATTTCGAAGTGCGCGGCGAAGTGATCATGACGCGCAAGGCTTTCGAGCGAACTGAACGAGCAGCAGGAGGAGCAGGGCGGCAAGATTTTCGCCAACCCGCGCAACGCGGCGGCGGGCGCCGTGCGCGTGCTCGATCCGAAGATCACGGCGTCGCGGCGGCTCGATTTTTTCGCCTATTACATTCTGGTGGATGGCCGCGCGCCGCGAAGAAGCGCCTTTCGGAAGTGCTCGAAGCGCTCGCGGCGCTGCATTTCAAGGCCAGCGACGATTGGAAGCTCTGCCATTCGCTCGCGGAAGTCGAGCGATATATCGAAAGCTGGGACGCGAAGCGCGAAAAGCTCGCCTACGAAATTGACGGCATCGTCGTGAAAGTGGACGAAATCTCGCTGCAGAACGAACTGGGCTTCACCTCGAAGGCGCCGCGCTGGGCCATCGCCTATAAATATCCCGCGCATCAGGAAACCACGGTGGTGAAGGAAATTCGGCGTGAACGTGGGGCGCACCGGAGTGCTCACGCCGTTGGCGGTTTTTGAGCCGGTGCAGATCGGCGGCGTCACCGTGACGAAGTCCACGCTGCACAACATGGACGAAGTCGAGCGGCTCGGTGTCCATGCGGGCGATACGGTGCTGGTCGAGCGCGCCGGCGAAGTGATCCCGCACGTGCTGAAAGTGGTGAAGCACGGCAGGAAGAGAAAGCCGTTCGTGATGCCGGCGAAGTGCCCGGTGTGCGGCACGCGCATTCACAAGGCCGAAGGAGAAGTGGCCTACCGCTGCGTGAATGTCTCCTGCCCGGCGCGGCGCAGGGAATCGTTCCTGCATTTCGCCGGGCGCCACGCCATGAATATCGACGGCCTGGGCGACAAGATCGTCGACCAGCTCGTCGAGAAGGACTGGTGAAGGATTTCGCCGATCTCTACAAGCTGAAGCTCGAAGACGCTTGCCGAGCCTCGAGCGCATGGCCGAAAAATCCGCGCAGAATCTGCTCGACGAAATCGCCGCCAGCAAGAAGAACAGCCTCGCGCGGCTGATTTATGCGATCGGCATTCCGCTTCGTCGGCGAGCGCACCGCGCAACTGCTCGCCGCGCATTTCGGCTCGATGGATAAGCTCGCCGCGGCCAGCGAAGAAGAATTGACGGAAGTCACCGAAGTCGGCCCGAAAATCGCGGAAGGCATTCTGCGAATTTTTCTCCGAGCCCGCCAACCGCAAGCTGATCGAGCATCTGCGCGCCGCCGGCGTGAACATGAAGGAAGAGCGCGCCGGCGCCGAAGAGCTCGAAATTCGCGGGCATGACGTTCGTCTTCACCGGCACGCTCGCGAAGCGCTCGCGCGAAGAAGCCGAAGCGCTGGTCGCCGCGCACGGCGGCAAAGCCGGCTCGTCGGTCAGCAAGAAAACCAACTACGTGGTCGTCGGCGCCGACCCCGGCTCGAAATTCGACAAAGCCAAATCCCTCGGCGTCCCCATCCTCGACGAAGCCAGGTTTCGAAAAGCTGCTTTCATCGAAATCCCCGTAGCAGATTCTATATTCCTGTCTCTGTGTCTCGCGTGGCCCGGACCCGGTCATGGGATATAATGAGGACCGGCGGGTGAGCCGGGTGATCGCCGGTCCCGATCGCAATTGCATCGGGACGGGAGGAAAGTCCGGACTCCAGTCGTCGCGAGCCTCGCAAGAGTCGGCTACGAAGGGCAACGCGCCTGGTAACGCCAGGGGGCCGCGCTTTGGGGCGGGCGAAAGCGCGCCGCAGGGAATGCGGCTACGGAAAGTGCCACAGAAAATAAACCGCCGGTGATGCTTGCACCTCGGCGGCAGGTTTTCGGCAAAACCGGCGACCCGCCTCTTCCGGTCGAGCGCATTTGGTAAGGGTGAAAAGGTGGGGTAAGAGCCCACCGCCCGGGTGGCAACATCCGGGGCACGGAAAACCCCGCGTGGAGCAAGGCCAAATAGGAGGGGAGGGCTGGCCCAGCCCGTATGTGTTTCGCTCGCAAGAGCGTGCGCTGCGACCCTCGGGTAGGCTGCTTGAGTCCCGGAGCGATCCGGGACCTAGAGGAATGATCGCCGCGCTGCGCGCGTGTCGGCATCTCGACGCAAATCAGGCTGCGGCTCGCGCGGCGCACAGAATCCGGCTTACAGGCTCACCCGCCGAAATTTTTTGTGTGGGTCCGTGCGGTTCACAGGAACAGAGGCAACAACCCGAGCAGCGCCAACACCGCGAGGAGCGCGAGCGCCTGCGTGCCGGTACGGCGGTCCCCGAAACCGTAGGCATAAATTCCCTTAATCAGGTTGTTGCTCGCGGCGGCGATGACGATCGCGCCTCCGGCAAGCGCAACAGGCGTCATCGCCGCGTCAGACTGCCGCGAGGCTCAAGATGAAGGGATCGACATCGGTGACGCCCATCACTCCCGCCAGGGCGAAGAGTCCCGCGCGGCCCAAGTAGAGCAGCGCAAAATGCGTGATGAACAGCATTGCCACGAACAATCCTGCAAACAAGAACGCCGCGCCCAACTCCAGCGGATTTTTCGGCTGAAAGGTTTGATCGGCTTTTGTGCCGCCGTGCTCCGGCATGCGCGTCCAAAGCCAGCCACCGAGAAGCGCGGCGGCGGCAAGCAGCAGGAAAGGCAATCCCAGCCGGTGAAGCAGTTGGCGATTGAAAATGCCCAGAAGCGCGAGCAGGCGCAAATACATGACGCCGGAGGCAACCAGTATCGCGCCGGAGTATAGATGCGGGCGCGATTGCTCGCGGGCTCGCTTGGCGAGCACCACGGTGGTAAGGGTAGAGGAATACGCTCCGCCCAGCAAAGCCGCCAGCAGAACACCGCCGCGTCCTTGCGTCCACGCCTGCAAGAGGTAGCTGCCGTAAGAAATGGCGCTGACCGCGACAACCACCAGCCACGTTTTGAAAGGATTGAAGCCAAACGCGCCAAACGTCCGGTTCGGCACAATGGGGAGGATGACCGCCGTCAGCAGGAGGAACTTCGTGAACGTCAGAATTTCATCGCCCGGCACTCGCTTGGTGAGGCTCTCAAGCGCCGTCTTCAACTCCAGCAATGCCACGCCGAGCACCGTAAGCGTGGTCGCGATCCAATACTGCTCGTGCGCAACGAGCGCACCGATAACGTAGGTCACCAAGCCGGAGAGCTCCGTCGTCATCCCGGCCAGCGCCACTCCCTCAAGCTTGTGCCGGTAGGATTGCCAAAGAAACGCTCCGACGACTGCGAAGCCGACGGCAGGCAGCAGGAGATTTCCTTCCGAAAACAGGCAGAGCGCATAGCCGAGCAGGCCGAGCAGCGGAAATGTGCGAACTCCGCCAAATCGGTACTGGTCCGACGTCACCTTCTGTTCTTCGCGCTCGAGACCGATCAGAAAGGAAAGGAAGAGCACCAAGACGATCTGCGCGCCTTCCTTGGGGATGAATTGGATCAGAGTATTGCCCATAGCACCGCCGAACCGCCTTTACGGCTGCATTTGGCAACGAGCACCCGAGCGACGGCGGAATGATAGCACGCGTTCGGGACCGGATGAGAACACGCCGGGCCGGTTTGGTAGGCTTAGTCATATGTTTCACTCCTCTCCGACTCGGCCACGCAACTCCTTAAAAATTGACTTCGTGTACTAATTTGAGCGAAACGCATTGCATGGTCATCCTGAGCGGAGTCCCGCGTTCTCGGTTTTCCCGCCGCCTTTTGGCGGGCGCGGGACGCAGTCGAAGAATCCCTCTTCCAACCCTCAAGACCGGGAAATTTTTTCAAATTAGGACACTACCAAAATTGACTCCCCAATGCGAAATGGGCCCCAAGCCTTTGCCATCCAAATTTAGTACCAGATACTCTTTCTTTACACCCACCGAGGGACTCATAGCTCGCCCGCCTCTTCTTGTCTATTCTAAGTAGGCGAACATGGCCCAGCCAATCAAACCGGAGGCTGCTTTACCTCCTGAGGCCGAAACTCGCGCGCCCAGGGACCGCCAGGACACGGTCGTACTAAACGACGCGCCAGACGCCTCGGCGCTTCTTGCGGAGCCTGCCGCCGCGCCCGGGGGCAATCCCGAATTCAGTTCGGCGGTCCTGGTAGCTCTGCGGCACCGTTATGACATTCTTTGCGACGCCGGGCACGGAAGCATGGGAAATGTTTACAAGGCGCGGGACCGCGAAACCGGCGAGACCGTTGCGCTCAAACTCCTCAAGCCGGAAATCGCCTCCGACCAGGCCATGATGGAGCGGTTCAAAAACGAGCTTCTGTTCGCGCGCAAAATCACGCATAAGAACGTTTGCCGCGTCTATGAATTCAATCGCATCGGCGGAGTTGCTTATACCTCGATGGAATTTGTCGAAGGCGAAAGCCTGCGATCGGTGCTGAACCGCTTCGGCGGACTTCCCCGCGCAAGGCGATCGACCTGGCCCTGCAAATCTGCTCCGGCCTGAAGGAGGCGCACGCGCAGGGAATCGTGCATCGCGACCTGAAGCCCGAAAACGTGATGATCGACGCGCAGGGAAACGTGAAGATCATGGACTTCGGCATCGCGCGTTCGATGGAAGCGGTCACCCGGCTCACCGGCTCGATGGTCGGCACTCCGGCGTACATGGCTCCCGAGCAGGTGGAAGGGAAGCCGGTCGATTACCGCACGGATATCTATTCGCTGGGGCTGATCCTCTACGAAGTTTTCACCGGCACGCAGGCCTTTCAGGCCGATAACGCCGTAGCCGTCGCGCTGAAACAAATGCGCGAATCGCCCCGCTGCCGCAGGAGATCGAGCCGACGATACCGCTCCGCTCGAGCGCGCGATCTTGAAATGCCTCGAAAAGGATCCAGCGAGGCGCTATCAATCCATGGCGGAGCTTGAAAGCGACCTGCGCTTTCGCGCGGCGCCAAAATCGCGGCGCCATCCGCTCCGGAAACGAATGTCCATGCCGAGAGAAACGGTGCGGCGACCGCGCCTGCCTTTGGCTCCGTGCCCTCATTCGGCTCCATCGGCGCGAGGGCGGAGCCGAGGGGCGCTTCTCTCGGTCCGTGGATTTTGCTGGTGTTGCTGTCATTCTCGGGGTGGCGGCAGGGTTGCACGCGAAGGCCGTCTGGAGCTTCGCCGAAAGCCATCTGCCGCCGTCGTTGCTCAACTCGCTCGCGCGTAAGGCGCATCTTCCGCCCCCGGTCGCGGTCGAAAAGCCATCTCCCGCGCCGGCTGCCACACCCACGGCCGCAGCGCCGCCGCCACGCCTGCGGCTGGCGCGCCGGCTGCCGCCGCATCCGCCGCCGCCGCTTCCGAAGAGCAGAACCCGCCGGCTTCGGCGCCTGCATCATCCCAGGAAACCGCTCAGCCCACGCCTTCGGCACCCGCCGACAGCCGGATGCAACTCCTGCGACAGCGAGAAAAAAGCCCGAACCATCCGCGTCTGCTCCGAAGTACGCGCAGCAGCCCGCCGATGACGCCCTTCCGGCAAGCCGCGGATGCCGCGCGGTGAAGCAATCTCCCGCGTATCTATGGGTGGGCCGCTACGACCGCGAAGACCGCGCGCAAGAGGCCGCCAAGAAAATCGAAGATCTGGGTCTGCCCGTGGAAGTGATCCCGCGGTACAACAACGCAGGCGAGGAGTTCTACTGGTCCTTTCGGGCCCCTTCGGCGCAAAGAGACTATCGAGCGTCACGGACGGCTTGTAACGCAAGGCTTCCCCGGCGTTCATCCCATTCGCAATCCCCTGGCAAATCAAAAGTCCAGCCCATGATCAAATTCGGAGCGCGGACCGATACAGGGCGGGTTCGGGAAAATAACGAGGATTGCTACGGCTTTGCTCCTGAGATTGGCCTGTTCGTTCTATCCGACGGGATGGGCGGAATGGCATCCGGCGAGGTCGCCAGCCGCCTTGCCGTGGAAACCGTCCTTGCCCATTGCCGGGAGGCGCAGGCCGATCCGTCGCTGCCCTTCGTGGGAGGGCGCATCGAAGGAACGAGCGATGCCTCGAATCGCCTGGCCAGCGCGATTCGATTGGCGAACCAGGTGATATTTCGCGCGGCGCAGCAAAACCCCGCGCAGCAGGGCATGGGCGCGACGGTGGTTGCCGTTCGCTTCGCGAACGGGCGCATGAGTCTCGCGCACGCCGGTGACAGCCGCGCCTACCGCCTGCGCGCAGGCGCGCTCGAACAGCTTACCCAGGATCACTCCTTCGTCGCGGAATCGGTGCGGCGCGGATTCATGAACGAGCAGGAGGCAGGCGCGAGCAAATTGCAGAATGTTCTGATTCGCGCCCTGGGCGTTGAGCCGGAACTGGAAGTGGACGTGGCCGAAGATGTGGTGATCGAAGGCGACACGATCCTGCTTTGCTCCGACGGACTCACGCGCGAGCTATCGGATTCTCAGATCGCCGCCGTCCTCGGCGATACGCGCGACCCGCGTAAGGCCGCGGCAGTTGGTGGACCTGGCGAACCGCGCGGGCGGCGGGGACAAGATCACGGCCGGGTGCTGCGCGACGCTGGCGCAAGTCCTCCGGGGCGCTCGCGTGGGGCCGGCGGGCTCGACGGGGCGGTTCGCAAGCTGTGTAGAGCCCGTCGGCGCGGAGGTCGCGCGGCGACTTTTGAATCGTAAAATATGCTCTGGAGGGGCGCTCGCCATGAAGAAGCTGGTGCTGGTATTCGGAGAGCCCGTATCGCGGAATTCCCGCTAGGCGAAAACGAAGCGAGCATCGGGCGTTCTCCCGCCGACGGGCTGGTGATTAACAACCGGCGGTCTCGCATTATCATGCTCGTGTGTTCCATGAGGAAAGGCGCATGACGCTCGAGGATTTCGTCACATGAACGGCACATTCGTCAACGGGCAGCGCGTGAAGACGGTGACGCTCGCGACGGGGGATTCCGTGGCGTATTGGGAAGGATACGATCCTGGTCCTGGAACTCGCCCGAAAAATGGCTCTTTCCTCGCAGCGGACGGAGCCGAAGCCCGCCGCGCCTAAAATCAACGAAACCGTCATGCTGGATACCAAGGAACGGCGCGATTTTCTCGAAAAGGTCGCGGCCGTGGGCGAAGCCTCGCAAGTGGCTCCGGGACGCCT
>CAWGKL010000011.1:0-120137 GCA_963823205.1 Terriglobia bacterium | reverse complement strand
TACTATGTAGGTTAGGGAGTAGTGGCGTGCCCGAAAACGTGTCTTCTGCACATGGTAAGGAGAGGACATGATCCCTCGAACTGTCCTTCTTCTGTTTGTGTTGCTGGCATTGGTTGGCAACGCAGAGGCGCAGACTTCGAGCATTACATTAGGAGAAGCGGTTTTGCGGCTTGGGATGTCTGAAGCCGAAGTCAGGGCGGAATTAGCGAAGCATCCATCACTTTTTCTTTTGACAGATGGTGGAATATCTAACAAGCTGCCTGAGGACGCAGCTCTCCCTGACTACCTCAAGGGGCTCTACTCATATGGCGAAGTCAGTTTCAAACAAGGAAGGCTGAATCACATCGAGAAACATTGGCGTCCATCGGTTGATAGCCCCGACACGGCCCTTGTCATCGCATCTGCTCTCTACGGAGCGACCTTCTCGGTAGCAGGCACGACGCCGAAATTGTGTAGGGTATATACATGGACGGACGCGGAGCCTGACGAGGATTACAAAGAAACTACCATCGAGTGTGATGCTCCGGGCGTAGCTAGGGGTGTGCATGTTTTTATTAAGACATTTCACTTTGGCGAGAAGGAGGACAACAGCGTCCAGGTCTCGGAGACCCTGGACACTCGATGATGACCTGACCGGGATTTTTTGTACCAGCGGGAGTGAGAGAGAATTCACTCTGGAGGGAAGCTGGTATGCCAATGAAGAAATACAAGCCGGAGCAGATTGTGACGTTGTTACGGCAGGTTGAAGTGGAACTCGCCAACGGGAAAACCACTCCGCAAGCCTGCAAAGAAGCCGAGATCACCGCACAGACCTACTACCGCTGGCGGAAGGAATTCGGCGGATTAAAACTCGATCAGGCCAAACGTCTCAAGGAACTGGAACGGGAAAACGCCAAGCTGAAGCGGCTGGTGGCAGAGCTCGTCTTTGGAGAAGCAAATTCTGAAGGACGTTGCGGAGGGAAACTTCTAGGCCCTGAGCGGCGGCGTGGCGCGGTCAGGCATGCACGCGAGAGTTACCGGGTATCGGAGCGGCATGCCTGCCGGCTGCTGGGGCAGTGGAGAGGGACACAACGCTACGAGGGGATCTACCGAACGGACGAAGATGCGCTGACACGAGAGATCGTGGCGCTGGCCGGCGAATACGGGCGCTACGGCTACCGGCGGATCACAGCGGTGCTGCGGGATCGAGGTTGGCATGTAGGCAAAGACCGAGTACAGCGAATCTGGCGGCGGGAAGGGTTGAAAGTGCCGCAGAAACAAAGGCCACGAGGGAGATTGTGGTTGAACGACGGGTCGTGCATTCGCTTGCGGCCAGAGCGAGCGAATCATGTGTGGAGCTACGACTTCGTGAGTGGAAAGACGCACGACGGAAGAACACTGCGCATGCTGACGCTGATCGACGAGTACACGCGGGAGTGTTTGGCGATTCGGGTGGCCCGAAGACTGGGAAGGTACGAAGTAATCGAAGCGCTGGCGGACGTGATGCTGTACCGGGGAATTCCGGAGAACATTCGCTCGGACAACGGCCCGGAGTTCGTCGCCGACGAACTGCGGAAGTGGCTGGCGAAGGTGGGTACGGGGACGCTGTACATCGAACCGGGGAGCCCCTGGGAGAACGGCTACTGCGAAAGTTTCAACGGGAAGTTGCGGGACGAATGCCTGAACGGAGAGATTTTCTATTCGCTGAGGGAGGCACAGGTGGTGATCGAGAAATGGCGGGTGATATATAACACGCTGCGTCCGCACTCGGCGCTGGGCTACAGGCCGCCGGCGCCAGCGACGTTCGCGCCGCAAATGGCGGCTCTCCGGTCGCCTACGGCTCCCTGCGAGCCGCCATTTGCCCCCTTGCCCAATGAGGTTGTGATGTAAACTCTCTCACTAGCCCTGGTACAAAAAGTCGGGCAGGTCAATGACTCGAAGGGGGAACATGGATTCGTCCGACGAAATTGAGGGATGGAACCTATTGCGAGAGTGGTGTATAGCTCCCACTACCCTAGTTTGGCTGTCATTTATCGGGGTAGGAGACGCGATTTCTTTTGAGGCTGTAGGAACCATCGCATTATCGGCAAATGAACGACGATTGGATTTCTCCGGCAAGGGATGCGCCGCTGTCGTGGATTTGACCGAGGTAGCGTTTGACCAAGTAGTGGGTGGCAACCTTCTGTCGTCCGTAAACAGGCTGGGAGTCTTGCCAGAATCTTTGAAACTCTTATTGCGGACTGGTGATTCATGCACCTTGGCGGTGCGATCTGAAGTGCCATCTTGAAGAGAGGGCAGCATTTGAGATACTCCCCGTGTGTACAGGATTTCTCGAATACGGTCCTCTCGAAAACCGCGACCGCGAACGAAGGAGCCTGCGATATGAATTCCGAACACGAGTTTGATGTTTCATCACTTGAGGCCCGCCTCGAAAAGGTAGAGAAGGAGAACCGTTGGTTACGCCGAACGAGTTTCTGCGCCTTACTGCTGGCCGCCTTCATGTTAGTCTCTGCTGCTTCCGGTCAGCGCCCAACACAGACCGTCGTTTTCGGGGGCCAGCGCCTTCAGCCAGGTATGTCCAAGAGCGAGGCGCTCGCTAGGCTCGCTCAATGCTGTCGTCTGAGTGGCAGTCAGGACTCTTTCTTTGTGATGGCTAAGGATCCTTCTGCTGAGATATTGGGCAGCATCTGGTTTGCGGGAGACAAGGTCAGCGAGCTCAGATTGGACCTTGGCCAATTCCAAGACGAGCAGTCTGTCAAATTAGGTCTCCTGCTTTATCGCACGCTCTCCGAAATGACCGATTCGCAACTACAGTCCGCGACAGTGTCCACGGAGAACCAGGAGATGGAGAACGGCACGGGAAGGACACTGGCTATCACTCTTAAGAACGGCAGGAGCCTCGCGCTGGAAGCAGGTAC
Source organism: Terriglobia bacterium (assembly GCA_963823205.1). Lineage (GTDB taxonomy): Bacteria > Acidobacteriota > Terriglobia > Acidiferrales > UBA7541 > Palsa-295. The sequence continues at coordinate 117,240 of CAWGKL010000011.1, read as the reverse complement.
GATAGATCCAGGCGAGAAGAACTTGCCGCGGGACTGGGTAGATGTTTACGAAGAGCTACGATAGTTTTCGGATTTCCACGATCTCGGCGGAAGAAGCTCCGATAAAAATAAGAAAATGGCGGTAACCGCGCGCGGCGCCCAGCCTAACCCGTACTAAAACCATGTAATCTTTTCCCTTGCATTTTGGCATGAAGTGTGCTATAAATGCATATGTTCACAAAATTAACAGAGCCGCCCACCACCAACACTCCCGCCCCCGACCGCCACGACCGTAAGTCCCTCATTTGCAATCACCCGAATCGCGACTCCATCGCATTTCTAATCGACAGTGCTTTCCGATTAGAAATCGCCGTAACTTATTGAAAACAAAATGGATGATAAATTTCTAATCGACAGTCGATTAGACCCAAACCAATGATTACAGGCCACTTAGAAATTCCAGCTTTTTTGCGGCCCAGCCCCCGTAAGGGGTGCTGACAGTTCTTTGACAACCGAATCTGAAGAGTGCCCGCCTCCAATTCGAGGCGGCCGCTTGTACAATAGGAAGACGATGCCGATACCGATGGATGCGCGGAAGAAGCCCGCGAGCGTGAAGGTGCATGTGACGACAGGCGAGGGCGTGGAGATTGCGTGGTCGGACGGGCACGTGAGCCGGTACGATTTTCCATACTTGCGCGAGCACTGTCCCTGCGCGACGTGCAACGACGAGCGCGAAAAGAAAGCCGCACGCGAGGCCCAGGGCGGAGGCGGCGCGGTGCTGCCGATGTTCAAGCCGCGCGTGACGGCGAAATCGGCGGCGGCGGTGGGCAACTACGCGATTCAGATTCAATTCTCCGACGGGCATGCCACGGGGATTTATAGCTTCGAGCATCTGCGGGAGATTTGTCCCTGCGAGGAGTGCGCTAAGGAGTTTCGGTAGGTGGGGGGCCCGCCTACGCGATGGATCCGCTCCGCAGGATCAACCGGAGTCCAAAAAGCGGACTTCGGCGCGGCAAGCGAGGGGAAACGGGCAAGGGTAACGACAAAGGTGAAGGCGGGCAAAAAGACCCCACCCTCACAAACCGAGGATGGGGCACCCGAAAATTCAAAGGCAAGTTGCCACTCGGGAGACCGTTCCCTTCATTCCTCAGGGTAAACCTGCGTCAGGGCAAGTTGGCGTTCCCAGGGGGGAACCGGCTCGATTCAAGAATGCGATGCGAACTATTCGCAAAATGAGAGAGCAGGGCACTTTCCTTCGCGGGCGTTTCGACGTATAGTTCCGCATCTTTATAAAATATTTATGTCATCCAACCCCAGCGGCTCTCCGTCCACACAAGGTATAGCGCGGCCCGTCGTCAAAGTGCTTGTAGCCACGACGGCCATGCTGGCGTTCATTTCCTTCTGGCGCGCGGCGGCCGTCGTCCTGAACGATCTGGGATCGTCCGCATTCTACGCGGGGGCGATTGCCGAGCACTTCATCGGGAAGACGGCCCCGTGGTTCATTCTCGCCATCATGCTGTTTGCCTTCGCGGTGCAGACGCTTTATTTCGAGAGCTGCAGCATGTTTGTGCGCGGGGGCGTCTATCGCGTGGTGAAGGAGGGGATGGGCTCGACGCTGGCCAAGTTTTCGGTTTCCGCGCTGATGTTCGACTACATTCTGACGGGGCCCATCAGCGGCGTGTCGGCGGGGCTGTATCTAGTGGGCCTTTTGAACGAGCTACTGCGCTATGCGCACTCGAACTTCCTGCTCCCCATGAACGCGACGGCCGCGCTGTTTGCCATGCTGGTGACGATCTACTTCTGGTGGGAAAACGTGAAAGGGATTCCCGAATCGAGCGAGAAGGCGCTGCGCATCATGTACGTGACGACCATCATGGTTGTGGTGTTGATCGCGTGGTGCTCCTACACGCTGTGGGTGCGGGGCGCTCATCTTCCTCCCTTGCCGCGGCTTTCGAATCTCACCTACTCGAAGGACGCGCTGGGATGGTTGCGCTACACGTCGCTGCCCTACACCGTGACACTGATCGGCATTTTTATCGGGCTGGGCCACTCCGTTCTGGCCATGAGCGGTGAGGAAACCATGGCGCAGGTGTACCGCGAGATCGAGCACCCCAAACTGCGCAACCTGGAAAAAGCGGGATTGGTGATTTTTCTTTACAGCCTGATTTTCACCGCGGGCGTGGCTTTTTTCGCGGTCATGATTATTCCCGACGCGGTGCGTAAAACTTTCTTCGACAACCCGATCAGCGGCCTTTCGATGTACCTCGTGGGGCCTTTGACGCTCCGGCTGGCGTTCCGGATTTTCGTCGTGGTGGTGGGCGTGATGATGCTAGCCGGAGCGGTCAACACGGCGATCGTGGGGTCGAATGGAGTGTTGAACCGCGTTTCCGAGGACGGGATTCTTCCGGACTGGTTTCGGCACCCGCACCGGCGTTTCGGCACGTCGCATCGCATCCTGAACCTCGTAGTGGGCTTGCAGATTTTCACCATCCTGCTGAGCCGCGGAAATATTTTTGTTCTCGGCGAGGCGTATGCCTTCGGCGTGATGTGGAGCTTCGCGATGAAGGGGCTGGCGGTTCTGGTGCTTCGTTACAAGCAGCCCGGGGGACGCGAATTCCGCGTCCCGCTCAATCCCAAAATTGCCGGCGTCGAAATTCCCGTGGGGGTAGGCATCATCACGCTCACTTTATTCGCTCTGTGCATCATCAATCTCTTCACCAAGGAAGTGGCCACGATTTCGGGAGTGATTTTTACGATTGCCTTCTTCGCCGTCTTCACATTCTCCGAAAGAATGACGAAAAAGGGAGCGGCGGGGCACGTGGAACTCGATCAGTTCAACCTGACGCAGGCGGGCGATCTGACGCCGGAAAACGTGGGCGTGAAGCCGGGGAACATTCTGGTCCCGGTGAGCAACTATTACGCGCTGTATCATTTGGAGGCGGCGCTGCAGCGGGCGAAGCGCAGAGAGGCGGAAATCGTGGTGCTCCACGTCCGCATGCTGCGCCGGGCCGCTTCGGGTGAATACGAACTCGCGCCCGACCAGCTCTTCAGCACCATCGAGCAGTTGCTTTTCACCAAAGTGCTCTCCATGGCGGAGAAGGAAGGCAAGCCCGTGCGGCTGGCCGTGGCCGCCGCGAACGACCTGTGGGAAGGCATCCTGCGCGCCGCGGACAATCTGCAATCCGGCACCATCGTGGCCGGAAGTTCTTCGAAGATGCCCGTGAACGAACAGGCGCGTGAAATCGGCGTTGCCTGGGAGCGCATGGGGGAACCCCGCCCGCGCGTGAGCCTCGAAATTTTCACGCCGTCCGGCCAGGAGGAGATTTTCTACCTGGGGCCGCACGCTCCCCGGCTGACGCCGAAGGAAATTGACCTGCTGCACAGAATATGGCTGGAATTCAGCGATCATCTCCCGGGCCATGAGATCCACCACCACGACATCATTCACTTCGCGCTGGCGGAGGTCCAGCGCGAGATCGCCAATGGGCAGGAGGACGAAGTCCTCAAGCGGCTGTGCGAGCACCTTCAGGAGATTGAGGGCCGCCGCTGCAAGCCCTGATTCGGCCTGGCAGAAAATAGCGTGGCGGCGGGAAATGCCCGGCGCCGGTCTTTTGACGCCGCGATTCTAGGTCCCGCGAATTTCCGAGGTGCAATTCGGGCAGCGCGTGGCCGGCAGCGGGATCGCGGTGAAGCAATAGGGACAATCCTTCGTCGCGGGCGCGGGGGCAGGCCCTTTCCAACGGTTGATCTGGCGGACCACCAGGAAGATCACGAAAGCCACAATCACAAAATCCATCACCGTATTTAGGAATGCGCCATAGTTGATCGTGGCCGCGCCCGCTGCCTTCGCCGCCGCCAGCGTCGGATAGGATGTTCCCGAAATATTCAAAAAAAGATTCGAGAAATCCACGTTTCCCAGCAATCGGCCGACGGGCGGCATCAGGATGTCGTTGACGAGCGACGTGATGATCCGGCCGAAGGCCGCGCCGATAATGATGCCCACCGCCATATCCACGACGTTTCCGCGCAGTGCAAATTCCTTGAATTCCTTCAGCATGGCCGGCCTCCTCGAATCGCACCAAGCTTTTCAGGCACGAGATTAGCCACAACGCGCGGGGGCTGGCAAGGCGAAAGCGCAAAGAGGGTAATGGGTCAGTTTGAATTTCGGCTTTTTGTGTCACGATTCCAAGAAAATTCAAACTGGCCCACGCCCGGAAAGAGAGCCGGAGATGGCGGCGAGAGCGCGGAATGCTACAATGGGCGGGCTTCGAGGGTGCATCGCGGCGGCGCGCGGAATCATCGAATGGGCGGAGAGAAACGGTGCACAAGGTGATTATCATCGGCAGCGGATGCGCGGGGCTGACCGCGGCAATTTACGCGGCGCGCGCGGACTTGCAGCCGCTCGTGCTCGACGGCCATGAGCCAGGCGGCCAGCTTGCGCTCACGACCATGGTTGAAAATTTCCCGGGCTTCCCGGAGGGAATTCTCGGCCCCGAGCTGATCGACCATACGCGCAAGCAGGCGCTGCGGTTCGGCGCGGAGTTCCGTTCCGGCGCGGTCACGTCGGTGGAGTTGGGCCGGCAGCCGTTCCGCGTCAGCGCCGGAAAGGAAACCTACGAAAGTGAATCACTGATCGTTGCCGCGGGGGCTTCGGCGCGCATGCTGGGCATCGAATCCGAAAGCCATCTGCTCGGCTTTGGCGTTTCCACCTGCGCCACGTGCGACGGCTACTTTTTCCGCGACAAGCAGATCCTGGTGGTCGGCGGCGGCGATACGGCGATGGAAGAAGCCACCTTCCTCACCAAGTTCGCGAAGCGCGTCACCATCCTGCACCGGCGAAACGAGTTCCGCGCCACGAAGATCATGCTCGACCGCGCGCGCGCCAACGGGAAAATCGATTTCCTGACGCCCTACGTGGTCGAAGAAGTTCACGACGTGGATAAGAAATCCGTCGAGCGCGTCTCGGTCCGCAATACGGAAACGCAGGAGCTGCGCACGATCGAGACCGAGGGCATCTTCGTGGCTATCGGCCACGACCCGAATACGACCGTCTTTCGCGGCCAGCTTCAGATGGACGACGCGGGCTACATCGTCACGCACGATGGCTCGGAGACCAGCGTGGCGGGCGTCTTCGCCGCGGGCGACGTGCAGGACCACCACTACCGCCAGGCGGTCACCGCCGCAGGCTCCGGCTGCATGGCCGCCATGGACGCCGAAAAATTTCTCGCCGCGCGCAAGGCGTGAGCCGGCAAGCGGCGCGGCCTGCACGCCGGTAATGGGTCAGTTTGAATTTTGGCTCATTGTGTCACGATCAAGAAAATTCAAACTGCCCCCCGCCGCCGAGGTTGAGAAGTACCGCTTTCCGCCGTACAATATTTTGCACCAGCCGCCGGCCCCTTTGCGACTACACTTCACGCGCGTATCGAGGGAAACTATGCGAAATCGCTGGATGGTTCGATTCATCGCCGCGGGCATTCTGCTGGTGCTTGCCGGATGCAACAAAAATTCCACACCGCCGACTCCTCCGCCTCCACCTCCCGTCGTAGTTGACTCTGGCGCGGTGCTGACGGTCACGCTCGACCAGACCGTAAGCACTCAGACGAACTCGAGCGGAGATCGCTTCGCGGCTTCACTGGCTGTGCCTATCACCGTCAACGGCAGCGAAGTGCTGCCTGTGGGAACTCACGCCACGGGAACCGTGGTCGCGGCGAAGGCGGCGGGGCATTTGAAAGGCGGGGCGCTGCTGGAGCTGACGCTCGATTCCCTCACGGTGAATGGGCAAAATTATCCGATCCAGACCAGTGAATTCGAAGAGGCCGGCAAGGGACGCGGCAAGAGAACGGCAATCGGCGCGGGAGGAGGCGCGGCGTTTGGCGCCATCATCGGCGCGCTTGCGGGCGGCGGAAAGGGCGCTGCCATCGGCGCTGTCGCGGGAGGCGGCGTTGGAACGGCGGGCGCGGCGTACACCGGGAAGAGGGATATCACGCTTCCGGCGGAAACGAGGCTCCATTTCCGGCTGAAAGCCCCGCTCACCATCCAGCCATAACAGAATCGGCGTTGCGGGCGTCCGACCGCTATGCTTTGCGGCAAACGGCCACGCCGTCGCGCAAGGGCACGATCACGGGGAAAAGCTCCTTCGACGAATAAATCATGCGATTGAATTGCATGATGCCGCGCGTGGCCGCGCCCTTCGCCGGCCTGGCGACTCGGCCGGACCACAGCACGTTGTCCGCGAGAAGCAATCCCCCGCTGCGCAGCCGGGGAAGCGCCTTGCGAAGCGCCGCGGGATACTGATTCTTGTTCACGTCAATGAAAATCAGATCGAAGTTGCCGGGAACGGCGTCCAGCAGACTCCACCGCGTCGCCGGTAAGAATTCGAACGCGGCTTTCGACTCCCGCGCGGCGAAAATATTCGAGAGCGCGCGCGGCGTTGGCGGAATCGCCATCGGTGTAATAGACCGCGGCGGCCGGCCCCGCGGCGCGCGCCAGCCAGATGGTGGAATAGCCGATGGCGGAGCCCATTTCGAAAATTCGCCGCGCGCCGGAAATCTGCGCGAGCAGGTAAATCATGCGCCCCACCGCCGGGCCGATGATGGGCACATCGTGGCGGCGGGCGTAGCGCTCCATATCCGCGAGCACGGCGTCGCGTTTCGGCAGGACGCGGTACAAGTATTTTTCGACGTTGCGATTCGTAATATTGAACATTTGCGCTAACCCAACGATTCGCCGGGCTTGAGCGTGTGGATTTCAAGTCCGACGATGTCCCGCGTTAGCTCCCGAAGCTTTTCCGGGGTTCCGGTGAGAACCGGGAACGTAGCGTAATGCATGGGGATCACATGCTTAGTGCCGAGCAGCCGGGTGGCATAGGCCGCTTCGCGGGGGCCCATGGTGAAATAGTCGCCGATGGGCAGGAGGGCCAGATCGGGGGAGTAGAGTTCGCCGATAATTTTCATGTCGCCGAAAACGTCCGTATCCCCGGCGTGATAAATCTTCAATCCGCCGGGCAGATGAACGACCAGGCCCGCAGCCTCTCCGCCATAAATTATCTGGTTGCCATCGCGAATCCCGCCCGAGTGGACGGCATGAACCATGGTGACCTCGATATCGCCAAATTTATGCGTGCCCCCTTTGTTCATTCCGTGCGTATTGGCGACACCCTTCAAATCGAGCCACATGCACGTCTCAATCATGGCGACCACCTGAGGGTTGAATTGCTTGGCGAGTGGGATGGCATCGGCCATATGGTCCGCGTGCCCGTGGGTAATCAGCATGGTGTCTATGCGTCCGAACTTTTTGAGCGCCGGAGGACAGGCGGGATTCGAATCCACCCACGGTTCCATGAGGACCACCTGGCCGCCGGGCGTGGTGATTTTAAAGGTTGCGTGGCCGAGCCAGGTGAGTTTGTTTCCGTGCATTTCGAGCATGATGGTCTGCCTCCCGATAGATGAGTGCCGATGCCGGAAACGCGCGGCGCAATCGAACGCGCCATTCCATTTCCGGCGACGGACATTCTATCGGTTTCCTCGGCCGAGCGCCAACCGCCAGGATCGCTGATAAAATCAATTGCGCGACACGGGCTATAGTAGAACCAGGACTGAGTGTTTTCGATCGAGGCTGGTCTCCGGGAACACGACGCGGGCGCAGGAATGGACAGGAGGTGAAAATGGAATCGAGTGGGAAGGGCCGGGCGGACGCGGCGCAGCAGCAACGTATGGTCCAACGACAACCGACACTTAATTTCTTCGATTCCTCCGTTGAATGGCGGCGCGTCTTCGCGGAGACCTGGGGCACGTTCCTGCTGGTGCTGGTCGCTGCCGGTGGCGGCGTTGTTGGGGCGCTGAGCGGCGGCAGGGTCACCCTGGGCATGATGGTGGTGGCGCCCGGAATCATGGTGATGGCGATCATCTACTTTATGGGTACAGTGAGCGGAGCGCATTTGAATCCGGCTGTCACGCTGGCGTTCGCGGTGCGGCGCAACTTTCCTTGGAAGAGAGTGCCGGGCTATGTCGCGGGACAAGTGGTCGGAGGCATCGGTGCGGCTGTTTTCCTTCGGATCATGTTTGGGACGATCGGCGCGCTCGGCGCGACGATGCCGGGTGGTGGAGTGACCAGCGGGAAAGCATTGGCGATGGAGGCTGTGTTGACGGCCGGGCTAGTGAGCACGATCCTAGGTACGGCGTCCGGCGCGCGGAACATCGGCACGAACGGGGCCATCGCCGTGGGCGGGTATATTGCTCTGGCGGGGCTTTGGGCGGCACCGGTTACCGGCTCCTCGATGAACCCGGTGCGTTCGCTTGCGCCGGATCTGGTGCGCGGCGACTTCCACACGACTTGGATCTATGTCGTTGGGCCGGCGGTCGGCGCTTTGATCGCAGTAGGCTTCGAGTGGATTCTCAAAGGGAAGCCCACAGCGGCCGGTGGGATCGCCGCACGGGGCACGCTTGGGGTTGACGATCCGGACGCACTTGATAGGTGATTGAAAGTAACGTTCTCCACAGATCCGCACGAGAGCTATTTCATGCGCTTTTCACTATTGGTTTGTGCGGTAAGAAACAGTCACAAGGCGGCGTAACGAAGTAGACCGAACCATGGCCAACAGAGATACCTTCGAGGCAGGCTCATGATCTGGACGCATCCCTCGGACTGGGGTTGTGCCATCCGCCGTTTGAAGCAATGAGCGCGTCAGCCTCCTTCGGTCCCCAGCTACGGCGCTTGTAGGGGCGTACCCGGTGGTGGTTCTTAAGGATTGGATCGACGACGGCCCAGGCGGCCTCAACGGCGTCCTCACGGGTGAAGAGCGCCCCATCGCCTACCATGGCATCGCCCAAGAGCCGCTCGTAGGGAGATTCCTCCCCCGTCTGTTCCTCCGCCAGGTAGAGTTCCCGCTGGTCGCCGACGAACTCCTTTCCTGCGCGTTTCACGCGAGCGGCGAGGGCGATTGCGGAACTTGGGGAAAGCTCGAACCGCAGATAGTTGTCCCGGCCAGTCGCCGGCGCTGAATCAGCGAAAAGTCTCTGTGGGGGCGGCCTCAGCTCCACCAGGACCTCGGTCTCGTTCTCGGCCAGGTATTTGCCGGAGCGCAGGAACCAGGGCACTCCCGCCCAGCGCCACGAGTCGATGAAAAGACGCAGGGCACAGAAGGTCTCAACGTCGGACTTCCTGGCCACGTCGGGCTCCTTACGGTAGCCGGCGTACTGGCCGCGCACCAAATCGCTCGATCTCAGAGGGCGCATGGCTTGAAAGACTTTGGTCTTCTCAGTGTGGACGGCTCCAAAGTCCCTATCGGCGGGCGGCTCCATGGCAAGCAGCGCGACAATCTGGAAGAGGTGGTTCTCGACCACGTCGCGCAGACAGCCGGCGGTTTCGTAAAATGCGCCGCGGCCCTTCACGCCAAAATTCTCGGCTAGAGTTATCTGGACGCTGGCCACGTAGTTGCGATTCCAGATCGGCTCCAGGAAGGAATTGGCGAAGCGAAAATAGAGGATGTTCATGATCGCTTCCTTCCCGAGGAAGTGGTCGATGCGGAAGATCGAGTCTTCCGGGAACACGGAGCGCGCCACGCGATTGAGCTCCCGGGCGGAGGCTAGATCGCGCCCGAACGGCTTTTCGACAATGACGCGAGCATGCTCGGCCAATTTCGCGGCGCCGAGCCCTTCGATCACCGTCTCGAAAAGCGAGGGCGGGATGGCCAGGTAGTGCGCTGGACGTCGGGCGCCGCCCAGCTCCTTCTTTATGGCAGTGAACGTGGCCGGGTCCTTATAATCCCCGCTTATGTAGCGGAACAGGGACAGAAGATGACGCAGGGCTCGTTTGTCGTCAATCCCGCCGGATCGCTTTATGCTGTCCGTCACTCGTTTGTGCAGACGGGCCAGACTCCACTTCGGAAAGGCTACGCCGATTACCGGGACCTTGAGAGCGCCATGCTTCACCATCGCGTAGAGCGCCGGAAAGATCATCTTGTGGGCAAGATCGCCCGTCACACCGAAGAGCACCAGCGCATCCGAACGGGAGGCGGCCATCAGGCACCTGCTTTCTTGGCGGCAGTTGTCAAATAAGAGGCCATAATTCGGGCGTTACTTTGCCAGCGCCTTGCCAATGGATTTCAATTCGCGCCGACGTTTTGGGGTGTTCCGGACTTCCGGCACGTCTTGGCGGCGCTTCTTGATCTACAACTTTTGTCCGATGCCGGAGACGTGGAGTCCGGAACGAAAGTTAAGGATACCACCACAACTAAGGCTAGGTAACAGAGAGCGGACCGCGATCACTCTTGCTGGGGGCGGATGTGGCGAAGGCGGATTACTATGAGGGCGGCGGGACCCGCCTTCGCGATTGAAACCGCTCCGGCGCGGCGAAGGCGGTTAGGTGAAGATGAGGCCGTAGAGGAGGATGGCGAGAACGGCGAGAGTGATTTTGACGTAGAGCCAGTCGCGTTCGCCGGCAAAACCGAGGACTGAAAATGCGACGCGGGCCACGGGCGTGGCAATCAGGATGAGCAGGCCCAATTGAATCAGTCCGCGCGAATGAAGTCCCAGGGCAAAGTGGACGATCCCGGAAATGTGCCGCAGGTTATCGGGCTCGCCCGAGAAAACGCGCAATCTTTCGGCGGTGGCGCCGCGATACTGGACCAGATAGTGCACCCCGCCTGCAAGAACCACCACCGCCGAGAGCATGACGCCGATGCGGAGAAGCCGGCCGATAAGGGCTTCAAAGCGCTGGTCCGACCATCCGTGCCGCACCCGTTCCATTGCTAGAGGCCCCCTTTCACACCCTGAAGAATCATTTCCACGGCCAGCGCCGCAATCACCAGGCTGAATACGAGCCGCAGGCTTTTCACCTTGGCGCCGGGAAGGATGCGAGCGCCGATGAGCGCGCCGGCCAGGACGCCAAGCATCACGGGCATCGCGAGGCCGGGGTCAATGTATCCCTTGTGGAGGTAGATTCCGGCGCTGGCGGCAGCGGTGACGCCGATCATGAAATTGCTGGTGGTGGTGGAGACTTTGAAAGGGATGCGCATGGCCTGATCCATGGCCACAACTTTTATGGCGCCAGAACCAATCCCCAGAAGCCCCGAGAGCACGCCGGCGACGTACATCAGCCCAAAGCCGGCGGGGACGTTGCGGACGTGGTACGACTCCATGCCTTCCGCGGATGGATAGGTGCCGTCGAGTTTCAGCAGGGTCGCGATGCGGTCTGGCGGGTCGCCCGCGTGCGCTTGCGACTCCGGCCTATTCGTGGCGTAGGCGGAATAGAGAAGGACGATTCCGAAAATGATGGCGATGGCTGAGGTGGGCACACGCGCGGCAAGGTAGGCTCCGCATACGGCTCCCACGGTGGTGGCTAGTTCGAGGAACATGCCCACGCGCATGTTGGAGTAGCCTTCCTTCAAATAGGCGGCGGCCGCGCCGGAGGACGTGGCGATGACGGAGACGAGAGACGCGCCGATGGCGTAGCGCATGTCCACGCCGAAGCCCAGGGTGAGCAGCGGGACGATTACGACTCCGCCGCCCAGGCCTGTGAGCGCGCCCAGGATGCCCGCGATGAGCGAGCCGAAGGCGACGAGCAATGTGAATTCGGGCGTGGACATAGGAATCAGGCCTTGGAGGCGAACTTACTCTCCACGGCTGCCAAGTGTGTGTTGGAACTGCAAAATCGGAACTTCAGCGGCTTCCCGACAAGAACCGTCGGGACGCAAAAACCGCGAAAGCCGTCTCGATTTTGTGGGGCTTATGTCGTGGCTAAAGCCACGACCTACAAGGATTCGCGAGTTCTCACACAGACTCTTGAGCCCCCCGCATTCTTGCACGGCTGACGGCATGAGTAAACTTATGCCCTGACACGGACCATTTGACCGTCCACGACCCGCCTTGCTATGCTGGAAGGTTACGCTGGGTGAATTATACCCAGTGTATGGCGCGCCCCCTTGTGGGGGCGTTCCCGAGGGCCATGGGACAGAAAAAAATCATTATCCGGGGCGCCCGGCAGCATAACCTGAAGAACATCAGCCTGGAAATACCGCGCAACAGCCTGACGGTAATCACGGGGCTATCCGGCTCGGGAAAATCATCGCTGGCGTTCGATACGCTCTATGCCGAGGGCCAGCGGCGGTACGTGGAATCGCTCTCGGCCTATGCGCGGCAGTTCCTGGACCAGATGGAGCGGCCGGACGTGGACTCGGTCGAAGGCCTATCGCCATCCATCGCCATCGAGCAGAAGACCACCACGCGGTCACCACGCTCGACCGTGGGCACAATCACGGAAATTTACGACTATCTTCGCGTAATCTATAGCGCCATCGGCGCGGCGCACTGCCCGAAATGCGGTAAGCCCATCCACCGGCAATCCACCGAACAGATTGTCCAGGCGGTGCTGGCGCTCAAGCCCGAGGAGCGCGTGATGGTACTCGCGCCGGTGGTGCGCGGACGCAAAGGGGAATTCAAGAAGGAACTCGAGGAATACGCCAAGGCGGGCTACGTCCGCGCGCGGGTGGATGGCGAGCTCGTGAATCTGGACGAGCCCATCCCTCTGAACCGCAGGAAAAACCACACCATTGAAATCGTGGTGGACCGCCTGCTGCTTAAAAAGGGGATCGCCCTGCGCCTCGAGCAATCGGTGGCGGCGGCGCTGAAACTGACGGCGGGGCTGGTGACGATCGCGGTGGTGGGCGGCGAGGAGCGCGTCTATTCCGAAAAGCTGGCGTGCCCGGACTGCGGCATATCGGTGCCGGAGCTCGAGCCGCGGTCGTTCAGCTTCAATTCACCGTACGGTGCTTGCACGGAATGCCACGGGCTGGGGTCGAAATACGAGTTTGACCCGGGGAGAGTGATCGCCGACTGGACGAAGCCGCTCTTCGATGGCGGGCTTGGGCCCGGGGCGGGTTCCGGGAATTTGCAGCGCACGCTGCGGATCGCCGCCGTGGCGCATGGGTTCGATCTGGACGCGCCATTCGAAAAGCTTCCGGTGGAAGCGCAGAATTTGCTGCTGCACGGCAATCCCGAGAACGGCAATAGCGCGAAGGGGCTGCACTTCCAAGGGATTCTCGGGCATCTGGAGCGCAGCCTCGAGGAGTCGAATTCCGACACCTACCGGGAATGGCTCACGCAATATATGGCGCCGGCTCCCTGCGCGGCGTGCCACGAACGCCGCCTGCGCCCGGAAAGCCTGGCGGTGAAAATTGCGGGGTTTTCCATCGCGGACTTCACGGCGCTGCCGCTTACGCAGGCCCGCGAGGCGGTGGACAAGATGCGCAAGCAGCTCACGCTGCGCGAGCGCAGAATCGCCGCGCGCGCGCTGGCCGCCATCGCCGAGCGGATTGATTTTCTTTTGAACGTAGGCCTGGGATATCTGACGCTGGACCGTTCGGCGGCGACGCTTTCGGGAGGCGAGGCGCAACGGATTCGCCTGGCCACGCAGATCGGCTCGCGGTTGCGGGGCGTGATGTACGTCCTCGACGAGCCTTCCATCGGGCTCCACGCGCGGGACAATGGGCGCCTGCTCGGCACGCTCGAAACGCTGCGCGACCTGGGCAATACGGTGCTCGTCGTCGAGCATGATGAGGAGACGATTCGGCGCGCCGACTACGTTGTGGACTTGGGCCCTGGCGCCGGGAAGGCTGGCGGGTATCTGGTGGCATGCGGCGCGCCGGCGGAAATTTCTTCGAATCCGGCCTCGCTCACGGGAAAATACCTTTCCGGACAGACCAGGATTCCCGTGCCGGCCGCGCGACGCAGCCCCAACGGCAAAGCGCTGGTCGTGCTCGGGGCGCGCGGAAATAATTTGAAGAATATTGACGTCACCATTCCGCTGGGGCTGCTGTCGGTGGTCACGGGAGTTTCCGGCTCGGGGAAATCCACGCTGGTGAACGACATCCTCTACCGCGCACTCGCGGCAGAACTCTACCGCTCGACGGAGAAGCCCGGAGAGCACCGGGCCATCACCGGCATGGAGCACATCGATAAAGTGGTCCAAATCGACCAGGCGCCCATCGGGCGCACGCCGCGGTCGAATCCCGCCACCTACACGGGAGTCTTCGGGCCTATCCGCGATTTGTATGCCCTGCTGCCGGAATCGCGCGAGCGCGGCTACCGCGCCGGGCGTTTCAGCTTCAATGTGAAAGGAGGGCGGTGCGAGGCGTGCCAGGGCGGAGGCCAGCGGCGCATCGAGATGAATTTTCTGCCGGACGTTTACGTCACCTGCGAAGTCTGCCGCGGCAGGCGCTACAACGCGGAGACGCTGGCGGTTCGGTATAAAGGCTGCTCGATTTCCGATCTGCTGGATCAGCCGGTGGAAGAGGCGCTGAAGGTGATGGAGAATATCCCCGCCATCCAGCAGAAGTTGCAGACGCTCGTGGATGTGGGGCTGGGCTACCTGCAGCTGGGACAATCGTCGGCCACGCTATCGGGCGGCGAAGCGCAGCGCACCAAGCTCTCGCGCGAGCTTTCCAAGCGCCAGACCGGCCGCACGCTGTACATCCTGGACGAGCCCACGACCGGGCTGCACTTCGACGACGTGCAAAAGCTGCTGGACGTGCTCAACCGGCTCGTCGCGCTGGGGAATACGGTGCTCATCATCGAGCACAACCTGGACGTCATCAAGCAGGCCGACTGGATCGTGGACCTGGGGCCGGAAGGCGGCGAAGCCGGCGGGCGCATTGTGGCGCAAGGCACGCCCGAGCAGATCGCGCGGTCGAAGAAATCGTACACGGGCCAGATGCTCGCCCGCGCGCTGCACGCGCCAAAGGGGCGCGGCGCAAAGGCGCCAAAGGCCCCGGGGAATATACCCGTGCGCGTGAGCGAGGGGTGCGTATGCTGAACGCCCTGCGCTTGATTGCAGCCGGGGAGCGTGCTAACTTTTGGGTAGTCAGACTCGATTTGCGCGAATTCATCCGCCCATGTCCCCGCTTAACTGCATGGATACCCATCCGGCACGCGCTCGGCAAGATGTGAGCGCCGCGGCATCCTCGCGCGAACCCGTCTTCTGGCGCGTGGAGGGGAGCCTGCTGAACTGGACCGCCGTGCGGCCGATCGCCTTTTTCACCTGGAATGCGCAGAGCTTTCTCCAGCGCTGGACGCGCCGGGGTGCCATGGGCATTCTGGCGGTTGCGCGTCCGTTGCTTTACGTCACGGACCGAGTTGTGGCCACGCGGCTGCTGCACACCGTGCTGCGAGGGCAAAGCCGCGACCGGCTGGACCTGCTCGGCGAGGAGTATTTTCACTATTTTTTGAAGCCGGTGCTCAAGCAGGCGGGAGTGGGGAAATTGAAGGAGGCCATGGCCGCAGGCGGCGACGTTGTTCTGGTGAGCCACGGACTCGACCACATCGTGCGCCCGCTGGCAAATCATCTGGGTGTGGAGCGCATACTTTCGAACCGGCTGGATTTTCGCGACGGCCTCGCGACGGGGCGGCTGCTGGATCCGGTGATTCGCCCGCGCGGCATGTTCGCCAGGCTTACGGCGAATCAGTCCGACGGCAGGATTTCGCGCGAGCGCCTGACGCGGGATCTGGGCTTCACGAAAAATCCGCAAGAGCTGGAGCAGGCCATCCGGCCGGCGCGGCGGACATTCCCCAAGCTCAGCCTTCCCGTCGTGCACTTCGATTCGCGAAACAGGGATGCCAGCCTCTCCGTCCGCCAAGCGCTGCATGGAAAACATATTCTGCTGATTGGCGCCACCGGGTTTATCGGCAAGGTGTGGCTGGAAAATCTACTGGCCGGTGTGCCGGAGATCGGGCGTGTCCATTTGCTGATCCGCGGCAGCCGTTCCGTGACGGCTTTGCAGCGCTTTCAGCGGCTCGTGGAGGAGTCCGCCGTCTTCGCGCCGCTGGCGTCGCGGTACGGCGACAAATTCTCCGACTTCCTGCGGGAGCGCGTGGAGGTGCATTGCGGCGACTTCCAAGAGGCGGGCCTGGGACTTGCTCCGGAGGTGAGGCAGCGGCTTGGGCACACGCTCGACGTGATCGTCAACAGCGCGGGGCTGACGGATTTCAATCCCGATCTGCGAGACGCGCTGGCGACGAACGTGCGTGCCACGGCGAACGTGCTGGATTTCCTGCGCACGTGCGACCATGCCGCGCTGCTGCACCTTTCCACCTGCTATGTGATCGGCCGCCGCAACGGCCGCGTCCTGGAAGAGCTTCCCAGGAATTACACGCCGCGAGGCATCGCGAATTTCGACGCGGAAGAAGAGTGGAAATCCCTGGAACGGTTGATCCGCGAAACCGAGGCGCGCGCGGATTCGAGCGAGGTGACGAAGGAGCTGCTTCGCAAGGCGCGCGAGAAGGAACATGCCGCCCGGGACCTGCACGGCGTGGCGCTCGAGAACCAAATCCGCAAGAACCGCTTCCGGTGGCTTCGCGAGACGCTCGCGGAAGCGGGCACCCGCCGCGCGAGTGAGCTGGGCTGGCCGAACACGTATACGTTCGTCAAGAGCTTGGCGGAATCGCTGATCCGCAATTTTCTCGATGCGTCGCCCGGGGCCGCCATCGCCGTGGTGCGTCCGGCGATCGTCGAATCGTCCGTTGAAAAGCCTTTCCTGGGGTGGAACGAGGGCGTCAACACGTCGGCCTCGCTATCCTATCTGCTGGGCACTTTTTTCCGCCAGTTGCCCACGAGCGAGACCAAGTGCCTCGACTTGATTCCCGTGGACCTGGTGAGCCGCGGCATGACGCTGATCGCCGCCGCGCTCGCCGAGCGCCGCCACGCGCGCGTCTATCAACTGGCCACCTCGGCTTCGAATCCCTGCGACATGCGCCGCTCGATCGAATTGACCGGACTCGGCCACCGCAAGTATTACCGCGCGCTGAATGGCTTGCACGAACGGCTGCGCCTGAAGTTCGACGCCATCCCGGTCTCTAAATCCCGGTATGAAAAGCTTTCGGCGCCCGCGCAGAAAATCATCGTGCAGGCCATCAACCGCAGCGTCGAGCCGATTCCCTTTGTGCGGCCGCCGCTGGCGCGCCGCGAACGCGAGCTCGAAAAGGTGATCAAGCTGATTGCGCTTTTCGAGCCGTTCATTCTGCTGAACGACCACGTATTCGAGGCCGCGAATATCGAGCGGCTGAGCGCGGCGCTGCCGCCGGGCGAGCGCGCCGATTTCGGCTACGATCCGCGGTCGCTCGATTGGTGGGATTACTGGATCAACGTCCACATTCCGGCCCTGCGAAAGTGGTGCTATCCTCTCATCGAGGGCCATAAGCCGGAAGCTCTCCCCCGGCGCAGCGTGCCTCTGGAGGCCCGCTCGGCGGGGGCGCATGCGCCTCCGGCGGCGCCCTGACGTCCGAACATCGTGGCCACCCTTCTGACTGGATCCACCGGCTACATCGGCGCCCATGTCGCGTCGAACCTGCTCGCGGAGGATTCCGAGCCGCTGAATCTGCTGGTTCGCGCGCGCGATGGCGGCGAGGCGCGCGCCCGGCTGTGGCGCTCGTTCCAGTTGCACATGGATTTCGCGCGGTTCGAGGAATTTTTGAACTCGCGCATCCGCATTTTCACAGGCGATATCACGGCCACGCGCTTCGGCCTCGGCGAGAACGATTACCAGCAGCTCGTGCGCACGACGGATTCTGTGGTTCATTGCGCCGCTTCGCTCAATCGCAAGTCGGAGAAGAGCTGCCTCAACGTGAATCTCCGCGGAACGCTCGAGGTGATCCAGCTGGCCATGCGCGCGCGCGATCACCATGGCCTGCGGCGCTTCAGCCACGTGAGCACCGTCGCCGTGGCCGGCCAGCGCGCCAATGAGGTGGTCGAAGAAGACACCGCGATTGATTGGAACCGCTCGGATTACGATCCCTACGCCCGCACCAAGAAATTCTGCGAGCACATGATTCGCGAGCTCCTGCCGGACACGCCGCGCACGATTTTCCGCCCCAGCATCGTGCTGGGCGACAGCCGCCGCCCGGAAACGAATCAGTTCGATATGGTGCGCGCCTTCGTTTTTCTTGCGGGGCTACCCGCGCTGCCCTTCCGTCCCACGGACCGCATTGACATCGTCCCCGTGGACTTCGTGGCGGGCGCGATCGCCGCGCTGCACCGGAAGGAAAACCCCGCGCATGAGATTTACCATCTTTCGTCCGGGACGGAATCCGAGATGTTCGTGCAATTGACGGACGCGCTCGCGAAGGCGCAAGGGAAGCGCGGGCCCGTGTACATGCCCAGCCTGGAAGGCCCTTCATCGAAGATGATCGGCGCGCTGGCCGGCCGCGCGGGGAAAATCGGAGGCCTGGCGAAACTCCTGAAGGTTTTTCTTCCCTATCTGGTGTGGAATACGGTCTTCGATAATGAGCGCGTCGTCGCGGAAATGGGCCGCCAGCCCGCGCCCTTCTCCCAGTATGGCTATTCCCTGCTGCAGTTCAGCCGCGAAAATAATTTCGCGTACCCATATCGCGATTGGCCCTCCGGCGTCCCGTTGGAGCCGGCCGTTCCCGGCGCGCGCGCGGCCGAGGAATTCCGCTGATGTTGGATATGGATTTTGCCCTCGAGGCGTGGGTGAGCGGCCTCATCGAGCTCAATAAGGCCGAGTGGATGCTGGGCGCGGGCCACGCATGGAAGCCGGGCGAAAAGCTCCAGCTGCTGTTCGCCAGCTACAACGGCACAAGAAATACCGGCTCCGACGTGCGCGTGGAGGAAATTGCGCGGCAGGTGCGGCGGATTCTGGGGGCGGAAAATATCCGTCTCAGCGTGATGACGCAGAATTTCGATCTCACGCGCGGTTATTTTGGCGACGCGCGGCAGGTCTATCTCCCCGATGTTTTTCCGCCCTTCCTGCACCGGGAAGTGAGGAAAAATCACGGCGTGGTGGCGTGCGAAGGCTCGATGTTCAAGAGCAAGTTCGCGAGCGCCCTTACCGCGATGATGATCGGCGCGCTGGGCATCGCCGCGGCCGAGAACAAGCTGAGCGTCGGGTATGGCGGCGAAGCAGGCGCCATGGATCCCTTCCTGGAAAAAATGTGCAGGCGCTTCTGCCGCGATTCCCTGATCATCACGCGCAACCCGGAATCCCAGGAGGTTCTCGGCAAGCTGGGCGTCCCCACGGAGCTGGGCACCGATACGGCATGGACCTTCGAGCCGCACGGCCCCGAATTTGGCGAGAAGGCGCTGCGCGATGCGGGTTGGGACGGCGCCGCGCCGGTCCTGGCCATCTGCCCCATCAATCCCTTCTGGTGGCCGGTAAAACCATCGCTCGCAAAATGGATCGCGCACGCGGTTGGCGGCGCCTATAAGAAAAGCCACTACCGCACGATTTATTTTCACCGCTCGGGCCGCGCCGTGGACGCCGCGTATGAAAAATATCTGGCCGCCGTGGCCAGCGGGGTCGCGCAATACCGCAAGATGCGCGCTGTTTTTCCAGTCCTCATCGGAATGGAAATGCTGGATCGCGACGCCTGCGAGCGCATCGCGGAAAAAATCGGGGGCGCGCCGATTTTCTCGTCCGATCGCTGGAACATGTGGGAGCTGGTGAGCGTTCTCCGCGCGTGCCATCGCATGCTTTCCTCGCGCTTTCACGCCATCGTCACGTCCATGCCGGCGGGCGTGCCCTCGGCGGGCGTGACGATGGATGAACGCATCGGCAACCTGATGCGCCAGCGCGGGCACGAACACCTGCTTCTGCGCGTGGACGACCCGCAGCTCGAGGAGAAAATCCCCGCCGCGCTCGGCGCGCTGGACGAACAGGCAGCCGAAATCCGCGACGCCATGGGCCGCGCCGTGGCGCGCAATCTGCAACAGATGGCCCGCATGGGCGCTTATTTCGAAGAGCGTGTGGCGCGGCAGTATCCGGAATTTCCCATCCGCTCGGGCGTGCTCGGCTGGGAAGAGTATCTCCCCGCGCTCAGCCCCGCTCTCTGCCGCTTGCTCGAGGAGCACAGCGGAGTGCTAGCGTCATGACCTTTCTCGAAAATATTTTCGCGCGGCTCGAAAAATCGGCCGGTGCCCCGGTGCTCGGCGAGGTTCGCGATGGCCGGATTCTTTCCACGACGGGCGCGGAGCTGGTCGGGCTGGTTGCGCAGGCACGACAATTCCTTGCTGCCCGCGGATTGAAGAAGGGCGACCGCTGCGCCCTCTACGCGCCCAATAGTGTCCGCTGGGTGGCCATGGATCTCGCCATGATGGCTGAGGGGATCATCGTCGTGCCGCTCGACGCGCGGCAAGTTCCCTACGAGCTCGCGGCTGTGATCGGCGATTCCAAGCCGTCATTGATTTTCTGCTCCGATCCCGCTCTGGCCGCGAACATCGAGGTGCGTGGGTCCGCTGCGCCGGAAATCGTGTGCTTCGATAGCGTCTTCACGGGTGAGGATTTTCAGGCGCCGCCGCCGATTCGCCATGCGGACGGCGATCCAGTGACGCTCGTCTACACGTCGGGCACTTCCGGCGAGCCGAAGGGCGTGCTACTCACCGCCGGGAACATCGCCTTCGTGCTTGGCACGACGAACGCGCGGCTCAATCAATTAATGGGTGGGCAACTGATGGGCGCGGGGCGGGAACCCGACCGCGTTTTTCAGTACGCGCCCTTCTGCTTTGCCGCGGCGCGGGTTCTTCTGCTGACGTCGCTTTCGCGCGCGAGTGTGCTTACGCTTTCCACCGACTTCTCGAAGCTCTCCGAGGAATTGAAATTGGCCGCGCCGGATTATTTCGTGAACGTTCCCATGTTTCTCGAGCGCGTCCGCAGAAAAATCGAAGAGTCGGTTCGCAAGCGCGGCGGCTTCGCGGCAGCCGTTTTTATGCGGGCTGAGCGCGCTTATATCGAGCGGCGCGGTTCGCCGTGCCTGTGGCTCGCCCGCGCCATGATGTTCCCGGCCATCCGGAAAAATATCGGGCCGAACCTGAAGGCATTGATTTGCGGCTCGGCGCCGCTATCCATTGAAACGCAGCTTTTCTTCATGATGCTGGGCATTCCGGTGCTGCAGGTTTACGGCCTCACGGAAACCACGGCCATCTGCACGATGGATGTTCCCGGCCGCGTCGAACCCGGCCGCGTGGGCCCGGCGATTCCCGGCGTCGAGATGACTCTTTCCGATAAGGGCGAAATTCTCGTCCGCGGGCCAAATATTTTCTCCGGCTACTGGCAGCGGCCGGCCGAGACGGCGAAGACGCTGGCCGACGGATGGTTTCACACGGGCGATCAGGGTGAAGCGGACGCGAACGGCAATTGGCGCATCACCGGGCGGCTGAAGAATCTGATCATTCTCAATTCGGGGCACAACGTGGCGCCCGAGCCGCTCGAAGACGCCCTCGCGGCGCGTCTCGCGGAGGCGCAGCACGTGGTGCTCCTCGGCAACCAACGCAGCTTTCTTGCGGCGCTCGTGGCCGCTCCCTCCGCCAACGGCTCGCTCGAAGGCCGCATCCAGTCCACGCTCGATGCGCTCAACGCCGTCCTGCCGCACTACAAACAAATTCGTGCCTTTCATGTTGTGCCGGAGGCTTTCAGCGTTGAGAATGGCCTGCTGACCGTGAACGGCAAGCTCAAGCGCGATGCCATCGCCGCGCGCTATGCGTCGGAGATCGAACAGCTCTATCGGAAGAAGCCCGCATGAAAAGTTTTCAAGGCAAGACGCTATCGTGGCGTGTGGCGGAGGGCGCGATCGAACTCTCGCTCGACTGCGCCCCGTGCAATGAGATCGGTTCGGCCACGCTCGCCGAGCTCGAGCAATTCATCGCCGCGCTCGAATCGCTCCAGAGCAGCGCGCACGCCCTGATCATTTCGAGCGCGCGTGCGGAGGGCTTTTCCGCCGGCGCCGATCTCCGGGAGCTCGTATCGCACCGCGCAAGCCTTGCCGCCCGCCGAACGCATCGCGGGCGTGCGCGATTTTCTCGAGCGCATTCATCGCGTGATGAACGCGATTGATGCGGCGCCGCTGATCACCATCGCAGCCGTCCACGGGGTCACCTTCGGCGGCGGGTTCGAATTGGCGCTGGCGTGCGATTTGATCATCGCCGATAAAATGGCGCGCTTCTGCTTCCCCGAGCTACGCCTGGGGCTGATTCCCGGCTTTGGCGGCATCCCGCGGCTCAAGCGCGATCTCGGCAACGCGCTGGTGCGCGATCTGCTGCTCACCGGGCGCAGCATCCACGCGGACAAGGCCCTTTCGGCCGGACTTGTGAGCCAGGTGACGGCGGAGGGTGGCGCTCTGCGCGCGGCTCGCACGACGGCTGCGCAAGTCGCCAAATTCGACCGCGAAGCGGCCGTCGCGGCCAAGCGCTTTATCAAGCCGCTTCCGCTGGAAGAGCTGCGCCGCGAAATCGAAATCTTTTGCGAGCTGTTCGCGCGGCCTGCCGTCGAGGCTGGCTTGCGCAAATTCGTCGAGAGCACGGATGTCTTGCCCTATCTTCCGTGACACGCAGCGGTGAGACTGGCGCGCGGAAACGAAAGGCATGAGCACAAACGCATGATTACGATCGAAGCGATAATCAATGAGATTCTGGAGCTCGCCGCCGCGCATTTCAAAATACCGCGCGAACAGCTTCGTCCCGACGACGACTTCTTCAAGACGCTGGGGATCAATAGCCTGCAAGCGCTCGGCCTGCTCACGCGCATCGAGCATCATTTCCATATCGAGCTGCCGGATTACGAACTCCAGGGCGTCAGCGATTTCCGCACGCTGGCCAAGCGCATTCAATCTCGCCTGTGAGCCGCACACGACTTGTCGGCCACAGAGACACTGAGGCACAGAGTTGGACGATCTGAACCAACTTACGGAAAGGATCATTGGTTGCGGGATCGAGGTTCATCGGCATCTCGGGCCGGGATTGCTGGAAGCCACCTATGAACAGGCACTCTCGATCGAGCTTGCGGAGTCGGGCATGAAATACGAGCGGCAAGTTCCCTTTCCCATCCTGTACAAGGGCAAAACGCTTGGAGAATACCGCCTGGACCTGCTGGTGGAGAATTCCGTGGTCGTCGAAATCAAGAGCGTGGAAAGGTTGGATCCGGTTTTTGGGGCGCAGGTCCTCACGTACCTCAAGATCACGGGAAAGAAGGTCGGCCTGCTAATGAATTTTAACTCTCGGCTCCTGCGTGATGGCATCAAGAGGTTTGTCCTTTGACCCTTCTATCTCCGTGTCTCTGTGCCTCTGTGACTAGCCTCTGATGCTGGACCTGCGACAATTTGATTCACTTGGCGCGGCGCTTGGCGCGGCCCTGGGGCGCTGGCCCGATGAAATCTGCCTGATCGAAGCGGACCGCGAGCGCGAAAACGCGCGCCTCACCTACCGCCAGTTCCAGGAAGCCGCGCTCCCGCTCGCGCGCGCCTTCGAGGACGCCGGCCTTGAGGCCGGCACGCGCGCCGCCATCCTCATGACCAATCAGTCGAAATGGCTGATTTCCGCCTACGCGGTTTTCTTTCGCGGCGGCGTTCTCGTCCCGCTCGATTACAAGCTCACGC
Source organism: Terriglobia bacterium (assembly GCA_963823205.1). Taxonomy (GTDB): domain Bacteria; phylum Acidobacteriota; class Terriglobia; order Acidiferrales; family UBA7541; genus Palsa-295. Next base: position 93,892 of record CAWGKL010000011.1, on the reverse strand, counting down.
CCGCCGAGCAGTTGGGCTTCTGGCGCACTCGAAGGCGGAGTTCCTGGTCGTCGAATATCATTTGTGGCGGGCGCTCATGCAGGCGCGGAATTCTCGAAGTCTTTTGCCCGCGGGTCGTTCTGGTCACCGAAGCGCCGCCGGGCGCCGACCTTCGCAGGAGCGCACCGCTGGGAGGAATTCCGCGGCACGGGCGAGCCGGCATTTGTGCCGCGCGAGCGGAAGGATCCGGCATGCATCGTCTATTCCTCCGGCACGGGCGGGCGCCCCAAGGGCTGCGTGCTCACGCACGAAAATTATCTCGAGCAGTGCATGGCCGTGACGCCGGTCTTTCCCTTCTGGCCCGGCGCGCGCTACCTGAGCATCATTCCCACGAATCACGCGATCGATTTCATGGGCGGCTTCCTCATGCCGTTCACGGGCGGCGGCACCGTGGTGCATCTGCGCACGCTGCGGCCGGAATTCATCCGCGACGCCTTCACGCGATACAAAATCACGTACATGGCCGTGGTGCCGCTGATCCTGAAAAATCTGCAGCGCGGCCTCGGCGAACGATTCGCGGCCTGCCTCGCTCGAAGCGCCGCGTGCTCGGAGCGCTGATCGGCCGTCAACCGCGCGCTCACGCGCGGCCGCCCTCACCTCGGCCTCAGCCGCGCGCTGCTGAAGGATATTCACCAGGCCTTCGGCGGCGAGCTGCGCGCGCTGCTCGTCGGCGGCGCGTTCACCGAGCCTGCGACCATCGCGTTTTTCCACGATCTCGGCATTCCCGATCTACAACGGCTACGGCTGCACGGAAGCGTGCACGGCGATCACACTGAACGATCTGAGGCCATTTCGGCCGGACACCGTGGGCAAGCCCGTGCGCGGAATGGAAATTCGCATTCTCGCAACCCCGACGCCGACGGCATCGGCGAAGTTGCCGTGCGCAGCAAGACGGTGATGTCGCACTATCTCGACGATCCGGAAATGACCGCGGAAACATCGTGGACGGCTGGCTGATGACGGGCGACCTCGGCCGCGTCGACGCCACCGGCCATCTGCAGCTCTTCGGCCGCAAGAAAAACATGATCGTCACCGAAGAAGGGAAAAATATCTATCCCGAAGACATCGAAACCGCTTTCGAGGGAATTCCCGTGAAGGAATTTTGCGTCTTCGCAGCGAACTATCTCTGGCCGCGCGCACCATGGTCGGCGAAAAACTCGTGCTGGTGCTTCATCCGGAGCCGGGCAAAATCATTGCCGCGAATCTGGCCGCGCGACCTCGCCGAGCGCAACCGGCGGCTGCTGAATTACAAGCGCGTCAGCGGCTATCTTCTCTGGGACCACGATTTCCCGCGCACCGCGTCGCTGAAAATCAAGCGCGGCGAATTGGCCGAGCAAATCCGGCAAGGCCTGGGCCGCGAGGCCGTGGTGCCGCTGTGACGGTTTTCCAGCGCGCGTCCCGGGATGTGATGCGGCCGTGAACAAGCGCTTCTTTGCCATCGTCAATCCGGCAGCGGGCGGCGGACGCTGCGGCAACCTTGCCGCGGCTGCGCTCGAACGCGTGCGCGCCGCCGGCATGGAACTCGAAGTTGCCGCAACGACGCGCGCCGGCGAAGCCACGGCGCTTGCGCGCGAGGCCTACGCGCGGGGGGTCCGGAATTTTCTCGCCGTGGGCGGCGACGGCACGGCCTTCGAGATCGTCAACGGCCTTTTCCCCGAGGCGCAAACCGAAGGCCGGGCCGCGCTCGGATTTCTGCCCCTCGGCACGGGCAATTCGTTTCTGCGCGATTTCACGACGCGCGGCGTCGAACACACGATCGAGGCGCTGGCCGAACGGCGGCGCGCGCGTGCGACGTCATCCGCCTGCGCCACGCCGCCGGCGAAATCTACTTCATCAATATGCTGAACCTGGGATTCGCGGCCGACGTCGGCGAGATGGCCAATCGCCGATTCAAGCGCTGGGGCGAGACGGGCTACATTCTCGGCGTGTTGGCCCGGCTCGCGCGGCTCGAGCATCACTCCCTTCCGCATCGCCTCGATAGCGCACGGGGACTGGGACCGCCGGCCCTGCTCTTTTCCTCGCCTTTAGCAACAGCAAATTCACCGGCGGCAAAATGATGATTGCGCCCCAAGCCGACCCCGCGGATGGCCGCATCGAGTATGTTCGCTGGTCGCCGCTCGGTCGCCTGCGCCTGCTTTGGAATTTTCCGCGACTTTTCACCGGCACGCACATCGATCATCCGCTTGCTTCGCGCGCGCATGCCGAGCGCGTGGATTTCGATCTCGGCGCGCCCGTGAACGTGATCGTGGATGGCGAGGTTCTCCGCCTCGACTGCCGCTCGCCTGGAGATTCTTCCCGGCGCGCTGGACGTGATCGTATGAGGAAAGCGTGGCTGAGGGTTCGCGCGCTCGTTTTGTGGACCATCAGCGGAATCCATTTCGTCGTGGGCTGCACGCTTGCTCCTGCTTCTGGGAATTTTCATCGATCCCCGCAAAAACGATTGGCCTGCAGCGCGCCTTCTTCCGCAATATCCTGCGCCTCACCGGCGTGAAATTCGAAGTCCGCCGCGCGCCGGGCTTCGATCCCGCCCGCACGTGCATCTTCATCTGCAACCATGTGAATATTTTCGATCCCTTCGTGGTCTACTCCGCGATTCCGCAGTTTGTTCGCGGCTTTGAGCTTGAGTCCCATTTCAACATTCCCGTCTATGGCTGGATGATGGGCCGCTTCGGAAACGTTCCCGTGCCGGACACGCCCAGCCGCGACGGGCCTCGAAGTATATGGCCGAGCGCGCCAAAGCGGCGCTCGATTCCGGCATCAGCCTGATCGCGTTTGCGGAAGGCTCGCGCACGCGCGATGGCCACGTGCAGGAATTCAAGAAGGGGATTTTCAATCTGGCGCAGAAATTCGGCGCGCCGATCGTGCCCATGAGCATTGTGGGCTCGTACGAATTCTTTCAAACCGGCGATTGGATGCTCTATCCGGGGAAAATCACGGTCTATCTGCACGATACGATCGAAACTTCCGGGCTGGGCCACGCCGATGTGGAGGCGCTGCGCCAGCGCGTGCAGGAAATCGTTGCCGCGCCGGTCGAAGAGTTCCGCGAAAGCCGCAAGCCTCAGGGCGCCTGAGATGCGCCCGCCTCGGGCAGCGCGCGACCGGCGCGCAATTCCCGCCAGGTGTAAACCACGCGGTGAATCACGGTAATCGTAGAGATCGTGGCGATCACCCAGAGCACCGGCGCCATGCGGTTGAAGAATCCGCCGATCATCAGCAGGACAAGCCGCTCGGGCCGCTCCATGAATCCCACCTTGCACGAGGGGATCAGCGATTCGGCCCGCGCGCGCGAATAGCTCACCATGAACGAACTCGCCATGGCCACGGCCGCGAGCGTCATATAAAATCCCCGGCCCGCCAGCGTGTAATAGACCACCAGGCCCATGTACAGCGCCAGATCGGAATAGCGGTCGAGCGTGGAATCGAGAAACGCGCCGAACGCCGTCACGCGTCCCACGCGGCGCGCCACCTGGCCATCGGCCATATCGAGGAAAGCGGCAAAGAGCAGCACGCCGGCGGCCTGGCGAAACCGGCCCAGCGCAAAGAGCGCCGCCGCCCACGAGTTCACGGCCAGCGCAAAAAACGTGAACATGTTCGGCGTCACGCCCGTCGCCGCCAGTCCGCTTACCACGTGCCGCAGCAGCCAGCCGCCGCCTTCGCCGATCCAGTATGTGATCGGGCGCTTCAGATCTTTGTGCTCGTCTGGCATCGTTCGCAAAATCATACACCGGAAAGGGGCTGGCCGTTTATTCACCATAGCCATGCGGATGCGCGCGGCGCCACTCCCACGCGCTGCGCACGATGTCGTCCAGCTCCGGATGTTTTGGTTCCCACCCCAGTTCGTTGCGGATCTTTTGCGAACTCGCCACCAGCAGGGCCGGATCGCCGGGTCGCCGAGCAGATTCGCGCGCCGGAATTTCGCGCCCGGTCACGCGGCGCGCCGACTCGATGACTTCCCGCACGCTGAAGCCGCGGCCGTTTCCGAGGTTGTAGATTAGCTTGTCCTCTTTTTCGAGCGTCTCGAGCGCCAACAGATGCGCGGAAGCCAGATCGGCCACGTGAATGTAATCGCGGACGCACGTGCCGTCCGCCGTGGGGTAGTCGGCGCCATAAATCGCGATGTGTTCGCGTTGGCCGAGCGCGGCCTCCAGCGTAAGCGGAATCAGATGCGTTTCCGGGTGGTGATCTTCGCCCCGGCCGTTCGCGGCTCCGGCGGCGTTGAAATAGCGCAGGCTCGCATAGCGCAATCCGTGGACGCGATGGAACCACGCGCAGCATTCGCTCCGTGAGGAGCTTCGATTCCCCGTACGCGTTGATGGGGCGCAGCGCGTCCGTTTCCTCGATCGGAATTCGCTCGGGCATCCCGTACAATGCGGCCGTGGATGAAAATACAAACCGTGGGATTTTGCGCGCGAGCATTGCTTCCAGCAGAGTGAGCGCGCTTGCCGAATTATTGCGGAAATAACGCTCGGGGAATTCCATGGATTCGCCGGCCTCGATCAAGGCCGCGAAGTGCATCACCGCGCCGAATTGGCGCTCCTGGAAAAGCCGGTCGAGCGCGGTGCGGTCGCCCACGTCGCCGGTCACAAGTGTGGCGCCCTGGGGCACGGCCGCGCGCGCGCCGTGGGAAAGATTGTCGAAGATGACGATGTCCGCGCCCTTTTTCAGCAGCTCGTCCGCCACCACGCTTCCGATATATCCGGCCCCGCCGGTGACGAGAATGCTTTCTCGCATCTTTATTTTCACCGTTGATACTACAACGGTTAACGAAACCTAGATAGGGTTGACACGGGTACCGTTGACTCGGGGGTAGGGGGGGACTATATTGGAGGGAGTTGCGAAATTGGGCGAGACAATCGAGGAGCCCCGATAGCAAGCGCCTGGGGCGTACCGGCTTCCGTAGAGAATGAAATGAACCTGCCGAACAGTCTGACGGTGCTGCGAATCTTTTTTGTCCCCTGCTTGTAGTTGTGCTTCTGACGCGCCAGCCGAACTGGAATTTTTGGGGATTGCCGATTCACTTCGAAGTGTGGGGCGTGCTGATCCTGCTGGTAGCGGCGGCCACGGACGTGATGGATGGATACGTGGCGCGGAAGCGGCGGGAAATCACGACGCTGGGAATCCTGCTGGATCCCATTGCAGACAAGCTATTGATTTCCGCGGCGTTCATATCGCTGGTTTCCATGGGGCTGATGCCGGCGTGGATGGCGGTGATCATCATCGGGCGGGAAATCGTGGTGATGGGGCTGCGGGACATTGCGTCCACGGAAGGGGTGATCATTCCCGCGACGGCGCTGGGGAAGACGAAAATGGTATTGCAGGTTCTGGCGGGCTGCGCGGTGATCCTGACGGCCAAGCATCCGGCGCTGAAAACGTTGGGGACGTCGCTGCTCTGGCTGGTGGTGCTGAGCGCGGTGGTGTCCGCGATCCACTACTACAAGATTTTTTGGAGCCAGATTAATTTTCGAGTGCAGCAACGGCGGCGCGGCGTCTTGGTGGCCGCGCCGAAAGAAAAAGCGCAGGATGTGCTGAGTCCCTGAGTCTCGACCGAGAGTGTCCGAAGCGCCGTCGCTAGGGCGAGTGTTTCGCGCGGCGAAGCCCGAGCGCGGTGTTCCCCCGAAGACGTACATGCCCGCAGGAAATTCCACAAGCTGGAAGGGCACGAGCCGCGAGAAGCGAATGCTGCTGGAAGTGGCGCGGCGCGCGCTGAAGCTTGCGGTGGAGGGGCACGAGGCACAGGAGGATTTGCCGGAGTGGGAAGCTCTGAAGGAGCCTGGGGGAGCGTTTGTCACGCTGCGGAGGCGCGGGCGGCTGCGCGGGTGCATCGGGCAGTTGCCGTCGCGGGAGGCGCTGGTGCGAGTGGTGGCTTACTGCGCGAAAGCTGCGGCGCTGGAGGACCCGCGCTTCGAGCCCGTGCGCGCGGAGGAAGTGGCGGCGATGGAAGTGGAAGTGAGTGTTATTTCGGCGCTCGAGGAAATAGCGCCCGATCGGATTGAAACGGGCAAACATGGGTTGGTAGTCGGCAAGGGCTGGCAACGCGGCGTGCTGCTGCCGCAGGTAGCCACCGAGCACGGCTGGACGGCAGAAAGGTTTCTCGAGGAGGCGTGCGTCAAAGCGGGACTGGAACCGGATGCATGGAGAGACGCCGCGACGCGAATTCAGGCGTTTACGGCGGAGGTTTTCAGCGAATCGGATTTCGATTCAAAAGACGCATAAACGCGCGCACGGGAGCGCCGGAGCGGCCTAGATCACTCAAGCTCGACGTAATACCCCGAGAAGATTTCGCGGAGGCTGAAAGTGATGAGGACGGTGGAAGAGTTTGGTCCGGTGCGCAGGACGACGCCCTCACCTATATTTTGGCGGGGCGTGTTCTTCCAGTCCCATTTGGCAGGGGAGTTGCCGAGGCCCACGGTGGGTCCCCAGGGACCTTCGACGTCAAAAGCGTAGCGACGGGTTTGGAATGCGGTTTCGCGCTGGTCGCTGGTGTAGCGGAAGATGCGGAAATAATCGCCGACGTTGACACCCTGCTTGGAGCCAAGATTGACGTAAACGATGTCGTTTTTCCCAGTCTCCTGCCGAAAATCCTTCCCGATAATGACCATGGCGAGAGGTTTGCCGGTTGGCATGGCGTAGGCGTCGAAATTGGTTTCGGGCTTGAGGGGCGGCTGGGGGCGTTCGGCGAACGGCAGGACGATATCCCCGCGTTGGACGAAGTCGCAGGCATGGTCAACGCGCGCGATGGAAAGATCGTTACGAACGACGACCACTTGCACGCGCGCTATGTCTTCCCACACACTTCCCATCTTGCCGAGGAGATATGACTGCCATTTGTCCCAGTCCTCATGTAGGGTCTGGCTCGCGGGACGAATCACGAAGAAGACGTTGCCAACCTTCACGCCTTGGTTGGAGCCTTTGTTCAGATAGACCATGTCGTTCTCGTCGAAGGTAGCTCGATACTCGGATTGTTCGCCCGTGATCACATAGGTATCGCGCGGAACGTGATCGGAAGTGACGATGCCGGCGCAATACACGTCGTTCGGGAAAGGATTGGGAGGGGCCGTCTGAGCCGAGGTGGCCGCCGCAGAGAGTCCTAGAACTAGACCAGCAAGGAAAAATTTCGGACGCATAGTACTTGCTCCTTTTGATTCACGGCGCCCGCAACGGGCGCTCCCCATGAGCCGACCGTAGCAGACGGGTTGGGGAGCGTCAAGACAATGGTCCTGCGGGCTTTACACATTGTGCACCGCATGGTAGAAGCAAGGATTCCGGATATTCGGCGGGGTGCAGGAGTATGGGGAAGATGGGTCGGAAGAGCATGAAAATGCAATATGTTAGGACGAGATAAAATCTGCGCCGTAGTGGCTGGGGCCAATGCACGGACTATGCATAGGCAACTCGCCCGGGCGCTTCGTGCTAACGCGCACCGTTGAGCTACGGCTTGACTGGCTAGCGGATGACCGGGAGATCGAACGCTTCCTCAAGCAGCTGGCGGGCGCGAAGCGGCAGGCGGGGGCCACACTGATCGCAACGTGCCGGCGCCGCGAGGCGGGGGGACGGTATCGCGGGAGCATCGCCAAGCAATTGGTGTACTTGAGCGAGGCGGTGCGGGCGGGATGCGCATGGTATGACCTGGAAATTGAGAGCGCTTCGAAGTGTCCGCCGGAACTGCTGGATGTGCTGCTGGGGAAGGGCGCGAATTGAGGTCCGCGCACTTCTTTCGAGGGATGCCGAGGAATCTAGGGCGCGTGGTTGCCGGGCTCAAGCGCGGGCGACCGGATGCCATCAAGATGGCGGCGCAATGCGATTCCCTGGCGGACAGCTTGAGGTTGGCGCGCCTCGGCCGAACGGAGCGAAGGATGGTGGCTATGCCGATGGGGGAAGTTGCGCTTCCCGTGAGATTTTTGGCGATGCGGGAGCGGGGGGGATTTGTCTATGCGCCGGTGGAAAATGCGACGGCGCCCGGACAGATATCGCTCGAAGAGATGAAAAGTATGTATCGCGCCGACAGTTTTGGGCGCCGAACGGGAGTATATGGGGTGATCGGAGATCCCATTGGCCATTCTCTATCGCCGCAAATGCAGAATGCGGGATTCGAGGCGCGGGGATCAACGCCGTATATTTGCCGTTTCTGGTTCGCGATCTGGGGGATTTTCTCGGCGCGGTTGAGGTGTTGGAATCCGGGGCTTCAGCGTAACGATACCGCACAAGGAACGCATCGTGCGGCATCTCGACGGTTGCGATCCGCTGGCCGCGAAGATCGGGGCGGTGAATACGGTGGTGGTGCGCGGCGGCGGAAAGCTTTACGGATACAATACGGACTACGTGAGCGTGCTGCGGGCGCTCGAACCGCGCATCCCGCTGCGGGGCAGCCGCGTGCTCATCGCTGGCGCGGGGGGCGTGGCGCGCGCTGTGGCGTTCGCGCTGGCGGAGGCGGGCGCCGCCGTCTGCATCTTGCGCGCGGAGGCACAAAAAGGCGGAATCGCTTGCGCGGGCCGTCGGCGGAGAAGCGATCGCGCGCAACCGATTGCGGCGCGAATTCTTCGATGCCATCGTGAATGCGACGCCGGTGGGAATGTACCCGCACGAGGGACGCGTCGCCGCTCGAAGCGCGCGAATTGAATTGCCGGCTGGTCTTTGACACGATCTACCGGCCGCGCAGGACGAAGCTGCTCGAACTCGCGGCGCGGCGCGGCATCGAAACGGTTTCCGGAATGGAAATGTTCGTTGCGCAAGGCGCGGCGCAGTGGGAAATCTGGACCGGGCGAGCGCGCGCCGGTGGAAGCGATGCGGCGCGCCGTGGTTGCGCGCGATTCGAGCGCGAAGGAGAAGAGACGATGATCCAGCCTGATTTCAAGACATTCCGCGGGCTGGCGCGGCAGGGAAATCTTGTCCCCGTGTATGAGACATATACGGCCGACCTGCTGACGCCTGTGGGCGCGTATCTGCGCATCGCACGCGATGCAAAATATTCTTTTCTGCTGGAAAGCGTGGAGGGCGGAGAGAATATCGCGCGCTACACGTTCGCGGGAGCGAATCCGGTGGAAGTGTTCCGGGCGCGCGGGCGAGTGTGCACGGTGGAAACGGGCGGCAAGCAAGTGCAATTCGAGGAGAATCCCGTCGAACAGCTTCGGCGCATGACGGCGCGGTACCATCCGGTACGTGTCCCGGGGCTGCCTCCGCTGATCGCGGGCGCGATCGGATATTTTGCGTACGACATGGTGCGGCTGGTGGAGCGCATCCCATCAACCGGCCGCGACGATGTGGGCCTGGACGATTGCGTGATGATGTTCTATCTGATGCTTCTGGCGTTCGATCACGTGCAGCACCGCGTGTGGATCATCCGCAGCGTGTTCACCGAAGGCCAGGGCAGCCTGCGCGAGAAATACGATGCCGCGGTGCGCGAGATCCAGCGCACGCGGCGGATGCTCGAAGGTGCTTTGCCTCGGCGGCGGCGGGCGCGGCGGGCGGGCGCGCTGCGCGTCGAATCCAATATGACGAAACCGCGGTTTACCGGCGCGGTGCGCAAAGCGAAGCAGTACATTCGCGCGGGCGACGTGTTTCAAGTGGTCGTGAGCCAGCGATTTTCGGCGCGAACGAGCGCCGACCCTTTCGAGATTTACCGCGCGCTGCGTGTGGTGAACCCTTCGCCGTATCTATATTTTCTGAAGCTGGGCGATGTTTCCGTGGTGGGCAGCTCGCCCGAGATGCTGGTGAAGGTGCAGGGACGCGACGCGTTCTACCGGCCACTGGCCGGAACGCTGCCGCGCGGGAAGGATGAGAAGGAAGACCGGGAGTTCGAAGCCCGGCTGCTTGCCGATCCCAAGGAGCGCGCCGAGCACATCATGCTTGTGGACCTGGGGCGAAACGATCTGGGCCGCGTGTGCGAGTACGGCTCGGTGGAGGCGGAGCGGCTGATGTTCGTGGAGCGCTATTCGCACGTGATGCATATCGCGTCGAGCCTGCGTGGCCGGCTGCGCGGGGATGTGGATTGCTTCGACGCACTCATGGCGTGTTTTCCGGCGGGCACGCTATCGGGCGCGCCCAAGGTGCGCGCGATGGAGATTATTGACGAGCTCGAGCCGACGCGGCGCGGAATTTATGCGGGCGCAATCCTCTATCTCGATTTTTCCGGGAACCTCGATTCCTGCATCGGGCTGCGCACGCTGGTGGCAAAGGGCGGCCGCGCATACGTGCAAGCAGGCGCGGGAATCGTGGCCGATTCCGTCCCAGAGCGCGAATACCAGGAATCGGTGAACAAGGCGCGCGCGGTGATACGAGCGCTCGAAATCGCGCATCGTGGCGGGAGCGGGAAATAATCATGATTCTGCTGCTCGACAACTACGACTCGTTCACCTACAACCTGGCGCAGTACCTGGGCCAGATGGAGCAGGAACTCGAGGTGCGGCGGAACGATCAGATCACGATCGAAGAGATCGAGCGGCGGCGTCCGGAACGCATCGTGATTTCGCCGGGGCCGTGCACGCCCAGCGAAGCGGGGATCAGCGTGGAGCTCATCCGGCGATTCGCGGGAGAAATTCCCATCCTGGGCGTATGCCTGGGACATCAGGCGATTGGCGCGGCGTTCGGCGGGCGCGTGATTCGCGCGCCCAAGGTGATGCACGGAAAAACGAGCGAGATTCATCACGACGGGAAAACCATTTTCCGCGGGCTGCCGCAGGATTTTGAGGCCACGCGCTATCATTCGCTGATCGTGGAGAGGAAGTCGCTGCCGCGGACGCTGGAAATTTCCGCCGAAACCGCCGACGGCACAATCATGGGGCTGCGGCACCGCGAGCTGAAGGTGGAAGGCGTGCAGTTCCATCCCGAGTCGGTGCTTACGGACGCGGGATTCAAGCTGCTCAAAAATTTTCTGACAATTTGACCTTACGAGGCAGCGTGGCCGAGATTTTTCTCGGCTTGCGAAAAGGCGACGAGTGCTTCGAGGCGCTCACGGGCGGCTCCGGAATCAATGGATTGCGCGGCAAGGCGCACGCCATCGAGGAGATCGCGGGCGCGGCCGGCCGCAACCAGCGCGGCGGCGGCATTGGCGAGGACGATTTCGCGGTGCGGGCCGTGGTCGCGGTAAAGCATGTTGCGCCCCAGAACCTTGTGAATGATCTCAGCGTTGTGAGCGGCGTCGCCGCCGCGAATGGTTTCCAATGGCGCGCGACGCAAGCCGAAGTCCTCGGGCGCGACGGTATAGCTTCGCACGGCGCCGTCGCGCAACTCGGCGATGTAGGTTTCGCCCGCGATGGAAATTTCATCGAGGCCGTCCGCGCCATGGACGACAAATGCGCGGCGCACGCCCAGCTCGCCGAGGGCGCGCGCAAGAAGCTCCGTGAGGCTCGATTCATAAACGCCGACGACCTGAGCGGAAGCCCCGGCGGGATTCGTGAGCGGGCCGAGAAGGTTGAAGACGGTGCGCATACGGAGTTCGCGGCGCGCGGGCATGGCGTAGCGCGTGGCGGCGTGCATGGCCGGGGCAAAGAGAAAGCCGATGCCGGTTTCCTCGATGGCGCGGCCGACTTGCTCCGGCGCGAGATCAATACGCACGCCGAGTTGCTCGAGGACGTCCGCCGAGCCGCAGCGGGAACTGAAAGAGCGATTGCCGTGCTTGGCCACGCGCACGCCCGCTCCCGCGACGACAAAAGCCGCGGCGGTGGAAACATTGAACGTGCCGGAAGCATCGCCGCCGGTGCCGCAGGTATCAATCAGAGGTTCCCCGGCGGGCAGGCGGCTGGCGGTGAAAATGGGCGCGGCGTGGCGGCGCATGGCCGTGGCGAAACCGACCAATTCGTCCACCGTCTCGCCTTTCATGCGCAAGGCGGTGAGAAATCCGGCGATTTGAGCATCGCTGGCGCGGCCGCAAAGAATTTCTTCCATCGCGGCTTCGGCTTCGACGCGCGACAAGTCCTCTTCGGCGACAATTTTTTCAAGCGCTTCGTGGATCATGTTCCATGTGCGGCCCGGGCGGGATAAAGGCGCGCCGTGGCCGTCTCGAGAGCCCCGGAGAAGGCAGCCTCCCTTGTTCCCCTCCGCCGTTGCAGGTAAACTTTCCAGCTTCCACTCTATGCAAATTCTAGCACTAATGGATGAGCAATGAAGATTCACGAATATCAAGCCAAGGGGATACTCGCGAAATTCGGCGTGCCGGTGCCGCGCGGCGAAGCCGTGTTCAGCAAGGACGAAGCGCGGGAGGCGTTCGAGCGGCTCGGAAGTCCGGTCGCGGTGGTCAAAGCGCAGATTCATGCGGGAGGACGCGGCAAGGCAGGAGGCGTGAAGCTGGCCAAGTCGGCGGAGGAAGCCGCCGCACTGGCCGAGCGAATGCTGGGGATGAAGCTGGTGACGCCGCAAACGGGCGAGGAGGGGCGCATCGTCCGGCGGCTGCTGGTTGAGGAAGGTCTTGATATCGCGCGCGAGCTTTACTTGAGCATTGTGGTGGATCGCGCGGCGGGCGCGCCGGTATTCATGGCCAGCACAGCGGGGGGAATGGAAATCGAGGAAGTGGCGAAGGAACGTCCCGAAGCGATCCTGCGCGAAACGATTCACCCCGTGGAGGGCCATGCGGCGGAGGGGTTCGAACCCTATCACGCGCGGAAGCTCGCGTTTGGCCTGGGGCTTTCCGGCGAACTCGCCAGCGCAGGAGCGCGATTTTTCCAATCGCTCTACCGCGCGTTCATCGGAACGGACGCCGCGATGCTGGAAATCAACCCGTGCGTGGTGACGCGCGACGGGCGGCTCGTGGCGCTCGACGCAAAAGTGAATTTCGACGACAACGCGCTTTACCGCCATCCCGAATTCAAAGAGCTGCGCGATAGGGAGGAAGAAACGCCGCTCGAAGTGGAAGCCTCGAAATTCAAGCTGAACTATATCCAGCTCGACGGCAGCGTGGGCTGCATGGTGAACGGCGCGGGCCTGGCGATGGCCACGATGGACATCATCAAATTGAGCGGCGGAAGTCCGGCCAATTTTCTGGACGTGGGCGGAGGCGCGTCGGAAGAGCAGGTGAAAAACGCGTTTTGCATTCTGGTGAGCGATCCAAAGGTGAAGGCGGTATTCGTCAACATCTTCGGCGGAATTTTGCGCTGCGATGTGCTGGCAAGCGGCGTGGTGAATGCTGCCAAAGAGCTGCGATTCAAGACGCCGGTGGTGGTGCGATTGGAAGGGACCAACGTGCGGCAAGGGCAGGAAATCCTCCGGAACTCCGGGCTGAATTTCGTGGTAGCGAACGGAATGAAAGAAGGAGCGGAGAAGGTTGTGGCGCTGGCGCAAGTAGCGCCGTGAAGCAGAGGAAGTGGAGGATGCAAAGGAAGTGGAGGAGAAACCATCTCGTGTGGGTCCCATACGCCGGTATCTCGATTTGCTCGTCTACCAGCAGGCATACCGATTGGCGTTGGAAGTGTCTCAAGTATCGAAACGGTTTCCCAGGCACGAGCAATACGAATTAGGCCGGCAGATTCGTTCGTCCTCACGTTCGATTGCGGCAAATATCGTGGAAGGATGGGCAAAACGAGCCTCCACCGCGGAATTCAAACGACACCTGCAAATCGCGATTGGCGAGTGCGAGGAAACAAGGTTCTGGCTTGATCTACCGGGCGATGAAGGGTGTGCTCCTCGGCCAGAATCGCAGAAATTGGGCACGGAATACGCAAAGCTAGGCATGATGATTCGCAATCTATGGAAGGAGTGGAGGAAACTGTGATGCGGGGAATATCCTATGCTTCCTTTGCATCCTCTGCGTCATTTGCCTCCTCGAGTTCCTCTATATGAGCATTCTCGTGGATAAGAAGACTCGCGTGATCGTGCAAGGGCTCACGGGCCGGGAAGGAAGTTTCCACGCGCAGCAGATGCTCGATTATGGGACGAAGGTGGTCGGCGGCGTAACGCCGGGCAAGGGCGGGACGAAGCATCTGGGCGCGCCCGTGTTCCATACGGTTGCCGAAGCGGTGCGCGAGACGGGGGCGAATGCGTCTGTGATTTTTGTGCCGCCGCCATTCGCCGCGGACGCGATATTCGAAGCGGCGGACGCGGGGCTGCCGCTCGTCGTCTGCATCACGGAGGGAATTCCGACACTCGACATGGTGCGCGTGGCCGCAGCGCTGAAAAACTCGAAGACGCGGCTAATTGGGCCGAATTGCCCGGGCATCATTTCTCCCGGCAAGTGTAAGATCGGCATCATGCCCGGAGCGATTCACAAGCAGGGCCATGTGGGACTGGTGAGCCGCAGCGGCACGCTGACATACGAAGCCGTGGACCAGCTCACGCGGCTCGGCATCGGCCAATCCACCTGCATTGGTGTGGGAGGCGATCCGATCATCGGGACGACGTTCCTGGACGTTGTGAAAATGTTTCACGACGATCCGGACACGCATGCGATCGTGATGATCGGCGAAATCGGCGGTACCGCGGAGGAGGACGCGGCGGAATTCATCAAGAAGCACGTAAAAAAGCCGGTGGTCGGCTTCGTCGCCGGGCAAACAGCGCCGCCCGGACGCCGTATGGGCCACGCCGGCGCGATCATCAGCGGCGGACAAGGCACGGCCAAAGAGAAATACGCGGCGATGCGCGCCGCGGGAATTCACACCGTCGAAAGCCCGGCGGAAATTGGACACAAGGTCGCGGCCGTCTTGGGCAAATCGAAGGCGATATCGCGCCCTGCGCGCGGCATGAAGAAAAAACCTGCGCGCAAGCCAATGAAGCACGGTAAGAGGTAATGTGGGGTCGGGTCTCGTGACCCAAGGTTTTTTATCACGCAAATAAAGGAGCAAACATTTGGCCGTCGAAAGAACGCTGGCAATCATCAAGCCGGACGCGGTGAAACGCGGACTGGCCGGCGAAATCCTGAGCCGCATTCATGCGGCAAAGTTTAAGATCGTGGCGATCAAGTCGGTGCGGCTGACGAAGGCCGAGGCCGAAGGCTTCTATGCCGTGCATCGCGAGCGGCCTTTTTTCGGCGAGCTGACCGAGTTCATGAGTTCGGGCAAGGCCGTGGTGATGGCGCTCGAGGGTGAACACGCGATCTCGAAATGGCGCGAGACAATGGGCGCCACCGATCCCGCCAAAGCCGCCGCCGGCACGATCCGGCGCGAGCTCGGCACCAGCATTCAGTACAACTGCACGCACGGTTCGGACGCCCCGCAAACGGCCGCGTTTGAAATCGCCTATTTTTTTGCGGGGTCGGAATTGACGTAAGCTCGCAGGGATGGAGCCGGGACGCGAACTCGGAAAGCTGTTGTTGATCGCCGGCGTGGCGCTGGCCGCCGGCGGGGCGTTGCTGCTGTTCGGAGCGAGAGTGCCTTTGCGGCTGGGACGGTTGCCGGGCGACGTCGTTTACCGCGGGCGAAGCACGACCTTTTATTTTCCGATCGTAACTTGCATCGTGCTGAGCGTGGCACTCACTCTGATTTTCTGGATCGTGAACCACTTCCGTCGCTGAAGCCATGAGCCAAACATCCTTCTTCGATCTGATGCCCGAACGGCACGTATGGAAAGTGAGCGAGCTGACCGGGCGCATTTCCGAACTGCTCGAAGGTGCATTCCAGGACGTGTGGATCGAAGGCGAAGTGTCGAATTACCACGCGGCGCAATCGGGGCACCTCTATTTCACGCTGAAGGACGCGCGATCCCAAATTCGCTGCGCCTGCTTTCGCGACCAGGCGCGCGGGCTGAAGTTCCGTCCCGAGGACGGCTTGCACGTCACGGTGCGCGGTTCGCTGGGGGTCTACGAGCAGCGCGGCGAGTATCAGGTGTATGTGAGCCATATCGAGCCGGTGGGCGCCGGCGCGCTGCAGATGGCCTTCGAGCAATTGAAAAAACGCCTGCAGGAAGAAGGACTGTTCGACGAAGCGCGGAAGAAGCCCCTGCCGGTGCTGCCACGGTGCATCGGCGTGGTGACCTCGCCGAGCGGCGCGGCGATACGCGACATCCTGCGCGTGCTGAAGCGCCGATTCGCGAACCTGCACGTGCAACTCTATCCGGTGAAGGTGCAGGGCGAGGGCGCGGCGGCGGAGATTGCCGCGGCCGTGCGATATTTCAATGGCGCTAAAATCGCGGATGTCCTGATCGTAGCGCGCGGTGGAGGCTCGCTTGAGGATCTGTGGGCGTTCAACGAAGAGATCGTGGCGCGCGCGATCGCGGAATCGGAAATTCCGGTGATCAGCGGAGTGGGCCACGAAACGGACGTGACCATCGCCGACTTTGTCGCCGATGTGCGCGCTCCCACGCCTTCGGCGGCCGCGGAAATCGTGGTGCGTTCGCGGCAGGAATTGGAGCGCCATATCGCCGGGCACGAGCGCCAGATGATTCAGCAGATGCGCTATCTGCTCTCGGAGCGGCGCCACCGGGTGCGCGACTTGCAGTCGCACCGCGGCTTCCGGCAGCTTGAGGGGCTGGTGCGGCGGAGACATCAGCAGGTGGACGAGCTCGCTTCGTCACTGGCGGTGACGCTGCGCCTGCGGCTGGCCACGAGCCGGCAGCGGCTCACCAGGGCCGACGCGCAAATCTCATCGTTTGACTTGCGAGGCCGCGCGGGCGCGCTGCGGCGGCGGATCGAGCAGCAGCGGGGAGCGCTGGGAGCGGCGCTGGAGCGCGTGGTGGCGCGGAAGCGGCGGAGCTTCACCGCCGCGAGTCTGCGCTTCGCGGCTCTGGACCTGCGCGCGCGGTTTGGAAGAGTTCGGCGGACGTTCGAGCTGCGGTCGTCCGAAATGCGCATGCGGCTGGACCGCCTATTCGTCGCCAAGCGCCGGCGGCTGGAAGCGGCCGCGCTGCAACTGCAGGAGCGGAGTCCGTTTGAACTGCTCGAGCGCGGCTATGCCATTGCGTATAACGTCACAGGGAATGTGGTGCACTCGCCCGATCAAGTCGCGCTGGGAGACGACATTTCCGTGCGCCTGGCGCGGGGGCAGCTCGACGCCACGGTGCGCCGCAAGAGCAAATCGGAATCACCATAGCGGCGGGCGGCCGCGCGATTTGTTTAGACGCCCGCGGAAAAGTTGTTTGGTCCCTGCTTGCTGGATAATAAGCGGTTCAATTCAAGCTTGCGATGGTGAAGCAGGTTCTGCTCCTTGCCGGGAGGCAGCGCCTGTATCTTTTTCTCCAGTTCGGCAAGTTCCTCGGCGATCCGCCGGTTTCGCAAGGAATCGAGGCAGCTTTCCGCTTCTTCCCAGGTGCGCTCGACAGAGGGTTCGAAGAGAACCTCGAATAGCAGGCGGCGATCTTTTTCATCGAGCTGCGCCGTGAGAGTTGCGGGGTCAGGCCGCCCGCCTGCATGGGAGATGAGCGCTTCGAATATTTTTTCGGTCTCGAGGCCGCGATGGAGGCCGCCGGAGATCATTTCGCGCGCCAGCTTTTCCCGGAAGCCCTCGGATTCGACGAGCATCTGCATGAGCTGGCGCTCATCCGGTTTGACGGGCGGCGCGAGGAGTTCGGCCTTGGGCTTTACTTCGCTACGGCGCTCCGTGGCGGCGCGGCGCAAGGCCTCGCGCAAGACGGGTTCATCCACGCGCAACTCGGAAGCAATCCTGGTGGCCCATTCGGAGCGCAGAAGCCGGTTGGGGAGGCGCTGCACAAAGGGCATGAGGAAATTGAGCGCGGCGACTTTTCCGGCGGCCGTGGAGCGGTCCATGCGCTGCGCGCGGCCGATGAGATAATCGAGATACGGGGGCGCCTGGGCGAGCAATTTGCGGTAGGCGTCCGCGCCCTGCTCCTTCAGGAATTTGTCGGGATCGGCGCCGCCGGGCAGCGCGAGCACGCGCACGTCGAATTCCCTTTCGAGCAGCAGCGTGAGCGAGCGTTCGGTGGCCGCCTGCCCCGCGGCGTCCGGATCGTAATTCACCACCACGCGGCGTGTGAAGCGGCCGAGCAATTTGATTTGTGGTTCGGCAAGGCTTGTCCCGCAGCTTGCTACCACGTTTGCGATTCCCGCGCGCGCCACGGCGATCGCGTCCATGTAGCCTTCCACCAGAATGGCAAAATCATTTTGCCGCAGCGCCTCCTTGGCGCGGTCGAGATGATAGAGGACGCTGCTTTTCGTGTAGACCGGCGTTTCGGGGGAGTTCATGTATTTGGGCATGTCGTCGCCCATGGCCCGCCCGCCGAAGGCGATGATTTTCCCGGATTCATTGGCGATGGGGAACATGATGCGGCGGCGGAAACGGTCGTAGAGCCGCCCGCTCTGGTCGCGCGAAAAAAGGCCCGAGGCCTCCAGAAGCTTTTCAGGATATTTCGATTTCAAGTGGCGCAGCAGCGCATCGCCGGCGGAGGGAGCAAATCCGAGGCCGAAGCGAGCCATGGCCTCGCGGTCCAGGCCGCGGTCTTCGAGATACGCCGCGGCCACTTTGCCATCCGCCGCCTCCTGAAGCTGGCGCGCGAAAAATGCCGCCGCTTCGCGGTGCATTTCGACGAGCGCTCCGCGCTGCTGATTCTCGCGCCGCTCCTCGGGAGAACGCTCGCGCGGCCTGGGAATGGGGATGCCGCACTTTTCGGCGACGGTCCGCACGGCTTCGGGGAATTCGCACTTGTCCACCTGCATCACGAATTTGAAAACGTCGCCGCCCTCGTGGCACCCGAAGCAGTAGTACATCTGCTTCACGGGGTGCACGCTGAAGGACGGCGTCTTTTCCTGATGGAAGGGGCACAGGCCCGTAAAATTCTGCCCCGTCTTTTTCAGGCGGACGTATTCCCCGATCACGCGGACGATGTCCGCCTGCTGCTTCACCTTCTCCGCGAATGAGCCTGCTTCTGCCATCCCGTCCTTCTCTTAACACCATACCCTCAAGATTTCAATTCGGCGATGGTTATCGCAGTGCCGCCGCGATCCTCGGCTTCCGCATGAATCTTTTCGACGAGCGGATGCGCGGACAGAAACTCCGCGAGACCGCGGCGGAGCGCGCCCGTTCCGTGACCGTGAATGATTCGCACGCTGGGCTTGCCAGCGAGCGCAGTTTCATCGAGGAACTTATCCACGCGGGCCGTGGCTTCTTCGACTGTACACCCGATCACATTGATCTCCTCGGAGGCAGGCTCATCACTGGGCTGCGCGTGAACGGTGATGCCGCGCGGCCGCGCCTCCGCCCCCGACGCGGCGCCGGGCTTCGCGGATTTCGCGTCGCCTTCGATGCCGATAATATCCGCGAGCGGAATTTTCATGCGCATTGGCCCGGCTTCGATTTCGGCAGTGCGGCCATCGTGGCGGCGAAAAACCACGGCCTGCTTCAGTCCCTTAACGACGATGCGCTGTCCTTGCGATAGTGTTTCGGGCGCGACGGGCTTCCCGGCACCCTCGATGGCGACGCCCAGGTCCGCCTGTGACGCGGCGAGGGTTTCGACGACAGCCGCGTCGGCGGCCTCGCGAGCTTCGGATGCAATCTTCCCCATGCGGCGTCCCGCTTGCTTTTCGATCTGCGCGCGCGTGGCGCGCTCCTTGATTTCCGCCGTGAATCGCGCGACCTCGCTTTCAAGCCGCTTCTCGGTGGCGAGGAAATTCTTTTCGAGTTCGGCGATGCGCGTCTTCTGCCGCTCGATCCATTCGGTCTGAAGCGCGCGGCGGTCCGCTTCGAGTTGCGCAAGCTCTTCGCGGGCTTGTTGTTTGATGCCTTCCATTTCGTCGCGGCTGCGGTGGAGATAGACGATCAAGTCCCGCGCCTCGCGCGATTCGGGCGCAAGGCTGGCGAGGGCGCGATCCACGACCGGCGCAGGAAGCCCGAGCCGCCGTGCGATTTCGATCCCGCTCGAAGTGCCCGGCACGCCGACGAGGAGCCGATACGTGGGCTGCAAATTGACTTCATCGAACTCCATCGCCGCGTTGACGATTCCTGGCGTCCTCGAGGCATACGCCTTCAGGCGGTCGTGATGCGTGGTTGCCAGCGTCAGGGCGCGGCGCGCCCGAAACTCTTCGAGCAGCGCCACGGCCAGCGCGGCGCCCTCTTCCGGCGCGGTGCCCGTGCCCATTTCAT
The DNA here is from genome assembly GCA_963823205.1 of Terriglobia bacterium. GTDB lineage: Bacteria > Acidobacteriota > Terriglobia > Acidiferrales > UBA7541 > Palsa-295. Next base: position 73,904 of record CAWGKL010000011.1, on the reverse strand, counting down.
CCACGAGGATCAGGGAGCGCTCCGTGGCGGCTTCGAGCATGGATTTCAGGTTCAGGATATGCGCCGAAAATGTGGAAAGATCCGCGGCGATGGATTGTTCATCGCCAATATCCGCAAGCACGCGGTCGAATATCGGCAATTCGGCGCGCTCGGCGGCCACCGGGATTCCGGATTGTGCGGAAAGCGCCGCGAGCCCCGCGGTCTTCAGGGCAACCGTCTTGCCGCCTGTGTTGGGCCCGCTGATCACCATCACGGTTCCGGCGTTGCCGGAATCTTCGTTTTCGTCGCCTCCGAGCGAGAGCGTGAGCGGCACGGCTTTGCGTCCCTTCGACCGCAACGCGGCTTCCAGCACGGGATTGCGCGCGGCTTCGAGGCGCAACAGATTCGCGGTCCCAAACTTCGGCGCAACGCAATCGAATTCACGTGCGAAGCGCGCGCGCGCGAAAATGGAATCGAGATGGGCAATGGCCGCGACAGCCGCTTCGAGCGGCACATAGCTCGAGCGGAGGAGTGCGGTAAGCTCCTCGAGGATGCGCGCAATTTCGGCGGTTTCATCCTCGCCAAGCTGGACGAGCCGGTTATTCAGATCGATGGTTTCGAGAGGCTCGACGAAAATGGTTTGTCCCGTGGCACTCGCCCCGTGGACGACCCCCGGCACGCCGCGCCGTTCCGCGGCTCGCACAGGAATTACAAAGCGGTCGTTTCGCAGCGTGATGTAGTCTTCGCCGTGTTTTTCGCCGGATGTTTCTCCGCGCGCGCGCAGGATGCTTTCGAGCGAGCGGCGAATTTTCTCGCGCGATTGCGCGATGCTCGCGCGGATGCGCTTCAGTTGCGGCGAAGCATCGTCGCCGATTTCGCCGTTGGGCAGCACGGCGCGTCTAATGGCGCTCGAAAGCGGGCGGAAATCCGGGAGCGCGGCGGCGAGTTCGGCCAAGCGCGCAAACTTCGGGGCGTCTTCACGGAATGTCTGCCGTACGGATGTGACGGACTCCGCGAGCGAAGCGGCATCGAGCAACTCCGCGCTCGAAAGCACCGAGCCGGGAATCCCCAGGCGCGCGAGCCATGGTTCCGGGTCCGCAAGCGTCCCGAAGCCCAGTTCGGCGCCGCCACGCAACCATCCGGCCGCCTCGCTGATAAGCGCGAATTCGCCATCGAGCGCGGCGGCATCCTGCTGCGGGGCGAGCGCCTGGATCGCCCGGTGGCCGGGCGCGCAGGTCGCAAATCCGCTGGCGATGTCTTTCAGCCGCCCGAATTCGAGAAGCTCTTCCGCTGGACGCGACACGAATACCTCGAGGCAAAATTTGGCCCGCGTCCTCAGACGCGGGGCTTCTCTTTCAAGCTCTCGGCGAGATAATCAGCGGCATCGGCGGAAGAGGACGCGGCGTAAACCATCGGCTCACGCGGCTCGCTCCACCGCGACTCGTGCGCGAGTTCGGCTTCGCGGACTCGCGCAATCACGGGCTGCCAAAAATCCCCAAGAACCACGAGCGGCCTCCGCGCCATGGCGCCCTTGTTCAGCATCTCCCACGCGACGGCGAGCTCCACCAGGGTTCCGGTGCCGCCGCGACATGCGACGTAGCCGCGGCCGCGCTTGATGAGTTCAAACAGACGTTCCTGCCAGGTCCTCACGCGGATTTCTTCGTCCACCCACCGGTTCGCGCGGGCGCGGAAGAATTTTGCAGTGACGGCGAGCGTCCGGCCTCCGGCCTCTTTCGCGCCGCGCGAGACCGCTTCCATCACGCCGCCGTAGCCGCCGCTGCAGACCACGAAACCCTTGGCCGCGAGCGCCGCCCCGAGCCCATGAGCTTCGGCGTAAAGCGGATCGCCAGTGCGCGGCCGCGAACTGCCAAACACGGTGACAATCGCCGGATGGGGCTTCATTTTTTCTTTATGGCGCGTGGCTCCGCGCCGAGCGTCTCGACCATGGCGGCGGCAATCGTATCGAGCCCCGTGGCGGCGTCGGGCGCGTGCTGCGGATTGTTATTGCCGAAGATTGCGAACACGAGGGATTCGCCGCGGACGGTCGAGGCATAGCCGGAAAGGGCGCGCGCGTGTTCGACCGCGCCTGTCTTGGCCTCGATGCGGCCCCATGCGGGCGTGTTCTTCATGCGATCTTCCAGCGTGCCATCCACGCCGGCCACCGGCAGCGACGAAAGAAAGTCCGGGCCCCAAGGCTGGCGCGCCGCGGAGCGCAGCAGAGCGACCACGGCCCGCGGCGTCACAAGATCGTCGCGGGAAAGTCCGGAGCCATCCGAGAGCAGCACGTCGCCATCGGCGATTCCCGCGGACGCAAGAAAGTCACGTTCCACTTTGAGTCCGGCTGCGGCGGAACCCAGGCCCAGCTTTTCGCGCCCGACGGTCCTCAAATACATTTCCGCGTGGAGATTGAGGCTGGCTTTGTTCGTGGCGCGGACGCTTTCGAGAAGCGACGGCGAGAGATGCTGGGCGAGAACCAGGCGACTTGTCACGGGCGGCGCGGGAGGCGATTGCGGAAGCACAGGCTCGCCCGCTGCCGTGGTTTCCGGCGGCGGGGCGTGCTGTGCGCGAGTTCCGCCCGTAACGCGCACGCCGCGCGCCTCGAGCAATTGCTTCAGCGCAAGCGCGGCCGTTTCCGCGGGCTGGGTCATGGCGAAATCGAGCCGGATGGGCGCGTGGCCGAGCGGAATCGAACCGCGCACCAGTATGAAATTGATCCCCGGCTGGCGCACGACCGCGAAGTCTGGTTCGCCGCCCGCCGCGCTTGTAGTGATTTCTGTCCGGAAGGTATCCCGCGCAGTGATCGGCTCGGCGGCAATCACCGCGGGGCTGCCGAGGAGCGTTGCCGCCTGCACTTCAATCGAAAATGAATTTTCATTGAATGCGATGGCGCTCACGGGCGCGCCAAACGTGAAGAAAAGATCACCCGCGCTCCATCCCGCCGGATATGGATCGTAGGGAAAATAGCTGTCGTCCGCGACGATATCGCCATCTACTTCCCTGAGCCCCTTGGCAACCGCGGCATCGGCCATCTCGGCGAGGACCTTTTCCACGGGGCCGTTGCGTTCGAATCTCCCCGCGAATGGAAACACGCGATTCGAGAGGTCTGGGTCACCGCGCCCGACTAAAATCAAATCGCCGGAAAGGCGGCCATCGCTCGCGAGCGCGCCATCGGATTCGAGAGTGGTGCGAAATCGGTAGTCGCGGCCAAGGGTGGCCAGCGCGAGCGCGGTGGTAAAAATCTTGGCATTCGAGGCGGGCATGAAAAAATGATCGGCATTGAGCTCATAGAGGATTTCGCCCGTATCGCGATCCTCCACCAGGATGCCCCAATAACCCCTTGCGGCGTGCGCTTCGGTGAGAGCGTCCTGGACGCGAGCGCGAAATCGAACCACATCCGCGCGGCCGCTCACAAGCACGGCGGCTGGCGCGCGCCCGGAAGCCGAGGTCGGTGGCTGCCCGGAACGTCCTGCCTCCTGCGCGGCGGCCGAATACGTGAAAGTGAGTGCCAATGCAAACCACAGCACGGCCGCAAGGGAAAGATTGCGGTATCCGGTGGACGCTCGGAATGTACGCGAGATCATCGGGTTCGGCGTGGCAAGGCAACTGATTATATTCCAATGCGGCGCGCGACGCCCTTCCCGCCGTTGCATATTCCATTGCGCTCCATCGCTGAAACCCATATCATAAAAGTGCCCACCCACAGGAGGAATCGAATGAAAAACATTCTCTCTTTTTTACTCGCGGCGGCCCTCATTGGCCTTCCGGCCCTCTTCTATCCCGCGCCCGCGCAGGCGGACGATAAAGCGACTGACGAGGGGCGGCTGGAAAATGCCGGCCAGGTCATGAAGGAAATAATCAACATCCCCGACAATATCCCTCAGAGCGTGCTCGACAAGGCATATTGCGTTATCGTGCTGCCTTCCGTGCTCAAGGCCGCGTTTATCGTCGGCGCCAATTACGGCCGCGGCGCCATGACGTGCCGCAGCGGCGATGATTTCCAAGGACCCTGGGGCGCTCCGACGATGATGGCACTCGAAGGCGGCAGCTTCGGGCTCCAGATCGGCGGACAGGCCACCGACTTCGTCCTGCTGGTGATGAATCCGGAAGGTGCAAGCTCCATCCTGGGCAGTAAGGTGAAGCTGGGCGCCGATGCGTCAGCCGCTGCGGGACCCGTGGGCCGTGATACCGAGGCGGATACGGACGTAGCCTTGCGCGCCGAAGTGCTCACGTATTCCCGCGCGCGCGGTCTCTTTGCCGGCATATCGCTCGAGGGGTCCACGCTGCGCCCCGATAACGACGCCAACGAGCGCATCTACGGCAGTAAGATCGACTCCAAGGAAATCGCCCTTCACGGCGCCGTCCCGATTCCACATTCGGCCAAGCTGCTGATCGCAACGCTGAATCAGCACAGTCCGAAACGATCGAAATAACGCCTCGCATGGAATTCCGTGCCGCAGGGTCATCCCTTGCGGCACGGAAAAATCCCGCCGGACATTCGCAATTTTGCGCTTTTCCTCTGGAGCATGATGCGTCCGGTCACATTTTGCCTGTAGCTATCCGTAGCCGGAGATCATGTGATGAAGCTGCGCGCGGCAGCGTCCCCTGCAGGGAGAGGCATGGATCGCCAACAGTTCTGATATATGATTCCGACTGGAAATCCTGAGTCTTCCCTGGGTTGGATTTCATCGAAATTGACACGGCCTGGATGACGCCGAGGAGGAGGTTTTGTGATGCGCCGATGGGCAATGCGGTTTGCCATTCTGGCGGTTCTTTTGCCGCTGGAATCCTTTTCTGTAAGCGCGCAATCCGGCTCCTCGACGGCCAGCCCTGCCTCCAGCAGCTCAAATTCCGACGCTTCGGGACTATCCGTGGCGGCCGCGCCGGGACAAAATTCATTCTCAGGCAGCGTGCCCGGGCAGCCCGTTCCCGGCGTTTTGGAGTTGTCGTTGCAGGACGCAATCGCTCGAGGCTTGAAGCAGAATCTGGGCCTGCTGCTTTCGAGCGCGGATATAGGCTACGCACGCGGCGAGCGTTGGAAAGAATTGAGCGCACTCCTGCCGCACGTGAACGCCACGCCCTACGTGGACGTCTCCCAAGTGAATCTGACCGAATTTGGATTCAACTTGCACATTCCCGGCGTCACAATTCCGACCGTCGTCGGCCCTTTCTCCTATTTCGACGCGCGTGCGAATCTCACTCAGACCTTGTTTGACTGGAAGGCCATCAACAAGACACGCTCGGCGGCACAGAGCTTGAAGTCCGCGCAGTATACCTATAAGGATGCGCGCGATCTGGTCGTTCTCGCGACGGGCCTCGAGTATTTGCAGGGCATCGCGGACGAGGCCCGCGTCGAAACCGCCGCCGCGCAGGTGAAGACCGCGCAGGCGCTCTACGATCAGGCAACCGACCAGGTGAATGCCGGGACATCGCCGGCGATAGATGCTACGCGCGCTCATGTGGAGTGCCAGACACGGCAACAGCAATTGATCCAGGCGAAGAACGATCTCGCCATCCAGAAACTCACTCTCGCGCGCGTCATCGGGCTGGCGCCCGGACGGGAATTCGATCTAACAGATAAATCGCCATATTCGCCGTTCGAGGGCATCGGCGTCGACGAGGCACTGAAGCGCGCCTACGCCTCGCGTTCCGATTTCCAGGCGGAGCTCGCCGATGTGCGCGCCGCCGAGTATTCACGGGAGGCGGCCCTCGCAGGCTATTTGCCCTCGCTTTCGTTCAATGGGGACTATGGCGCTGCAGGAAAAAATCCTTTCACGAATTCCCACGGCGTGTTCGATGCCCGCGGAACGCTGACCATTCCCATTTTCGAGGGCGGCAGCGTTCACGGCGATGTTTTGGAGGCCGACGCGCAACTCGAGCAAAGCCGCGAACGCTTGGAGAATCTTCGCGGCCAGATTGACGCCGATGTGCGCACCTCCCTGCTCAACCTGGAATCCTCGGCGGAACAAGTGGTTGTGGCGCAGAGCAATATCAATTTGGCCGAGCAAACGCTCACGCAATCCAGCGATCGTTTCGCCGCCGGTGTCACCGACTCAGTGGAAGTCGTGCAGTCGCAGGAGCAGGTGGCCAGCGCCCACGAATTGTTCATCTCCAGCCTCTTTAACTTTAACTACGCCAAGATTTCGCTCGCGCGGGCCATGGGCATGGCCGAAGAGGGCGTGAAAGAATACTTCAAAGGAAAATAAAAAATGGCGCAACCACCCGATACGGAAATCGCTCCCGCTGCCCCGGCGGAAAATCAAGCGGCGCACAAAACGCCTTCCGTCAGCCCGCGTCTCTATTCCCGGAAGACGGCTTTCCTGCGCGGGCCGCACGCGCGCCTCTATATCGTTGGTGCGATCCTCTTGCTCCTGCTGGCCGGCTTTTTTCTTTGGCGCTATTTTTCGAGCTACGAGTCCACCGACGACGCGGAGGTGGATGGCCACCTGATGCCGCTCAGCGCCCGGATATCCGGCTATGTGGCCAAGGTGAATGTGGACGACAACGAGTCCGTCAAGGCCGGCACGGTCCTCGTCGAAATCGACCCCAGGGATTATCAAACTGCTCTGGACCAGGCGCGCGCCAACCTTGCCGACGCCCAAGCTACCGCCCAGGCTCAGAATTTGAACGTCCCCATCACGTCGGTCAGCACGACGAGTCAGGTCTCTTCATCGGAATCGGATGTGCTGAGCGCGGAGGCCGGGATCGCGGCTGCCCAGCACCAATTCGACGCCGCCACGGCGCAGCTTGCGCAGGCCCAAGCGAACGATGCAAGAGCGCGGGCGGATCTCGTCCGCTATAAGATGCTGGTGGATAAAGGGGACGTTTCCCAGCAAACCTATGACCAAGCCCTGGCCACGGCGAAAGATAGCGCTGCCGCGGTGAATGCGGCTCGCGACTCGGCGGCCGCGCTCAAGCAGCAGGTTTCGCAAGCGCGGGACAAACTCCTTTCGGCGCAAGCCGCTCTGAGGACTTCACAAACCGGGCCGCGGCAGTTGGCTGCCACACGCGCGCGCGCCCTCTCCGCGGTTGCGGCCATGCAGGAAAAGCAGGCCGCCCTCGAACAGGCGGAGCTGAACCTCCAGTACACGCAGATCATCGCCCCGGTGGACGGCGTGGTGTCGAAAAATGTGGAAGTGGGAATGAACGTGCAGCCCGGCCAGCAGTTGCTCACCATCGTTCCGCTCGCCGACGTGTGGGTCACCGCGGACTTCAAGGAAACACAGTTGAAGCACATGCACCCCGGCCAGCCCGCCGAAATCCATGTGGATACGACCGGCCGCACATACAAGGGGCATGTGGATAGCATCGCCGGTTCGAGCGGCGCGCGCCTGAGTTTGCTTCCGCCGGAAAACGCCACGGGAAATTACGTGAAGGTGGTGCAGCGCATCCCCGTGAAGATCGTCCTCGATCCCGGAGAGGATACCGATCTTTCTCTGCGGCTGGGCATGTCCGTGGAACCCAAAGTTTTCATTGACAAATGAAGGTAAAGGGTTTCATTCGTCCCGTGCGAATGGCCGGATTCTCGAAGGAGCGCGGATGAAGTGTCCCATTTGCGGGAAGCGCCCGCCCAAGCGGTTCTGTCCGGCCAAGGGCGAGAAAATCTGCGCGCCCTGCTGCGGAAGAGAACGCGAAGTCACCATTGATTGCCCGCCGGATTGTTCGCATCTCCTCACCGCCCATCGCTATGAGGCCGAACACCGCAAGCCGATTTCCGCGGAGGAGTTTCCCTACCGCGACGTGGACTTCCCGGCGGAATTCGTATACGAGCGTTGGCCGATTATCGCGGGTCTCACGGCGGCGATTCTGGATTTTCAAATCCAGAATAGGGAACTCACGGACGCCTCCGCTTCCTCCGCTCTCGAAGCGCTGGCCGAAACCTACCGCACACTCGAAAGCGGAATCTACTATGAACGCCCGCCCGAGCCCCCGCTCGACCGCGCTCTTTATGGCCGCATCGCGGAATTCGTGCAGGACTGGCGAAAACAAGAGACCGAACGCACCGGTTCTTCTTCGCCGAAGGATTCGGAGATTTTCCGATTGCTCGTTTTCCTGCTGCGCGTCGCTAAGCGGGAGACGAACGGCCGCCCGCGCTCGCGCGCATTCTTAAATTTCCTCCGCGTGCATTTTCCGCCTGCGGCGGACGCCGCGAAAAAAGAGGCCCCTCGCATTATTGTCCCCTAGCGCTGTTTGGAACGGCGCTAGATAAGGTTGCATTCCGATACGCATGCGCCGGCGTCGCCGCGGAAACATCCACGCGGCCCGCCCAATATGCCAATAAACAAAGAACCGCCACGAGCAAGGTGAACCAGGAAACGTGTTTTAGCTTCACCCCGCGCACCGGCTTTTCCTCCGTTCGGAAAATTGCCAATGGCACGGGCGGCAGTACGGCCCGGCTACGGGTGCGGCGGCGTGGTTTTGCCGATTTCATGCGGTGCATTGTTGTTCTCCATTCTCGAGATTGAATTGTAATTGCGGCGAACGCCAGGCCTGATCCGCCGGCACGCGGGGACGCGAGCCGAGTCCATACTTGCGGCGCAGGTTTTCCACGCGGGCGGCCATTTCCTGGCGATAACTTTCCGGCGCCTCGCCGTATCCCCGGTACCATTCGCGATATTGCCGCGCGAGCCGGGGAAACTTCCGGTCGAGGAACTCGAGGAACGTTTTCCATGAAGCCGGCATCAGGAATAGGACGTTTGCGGAAAACCATTGCGCGTCCGCATCGCGCGCGCCGCGCACCAGGGCATCGAGGTCCGTTTCGCGGTCGGTAAGCCCCGGCAAGATGGGCATGGCGAAGACGCCCGCTGCAATTCCCGCCTGGCGCAATTTGCGCACGGCCGCCAAGCGCAGATCGGGGCGGGGGGCGCGCGGCTCGAGCATCCGCGCCAGACCCGCGCGCAGCGTGGTGATGGTCACATTCACCGTGAGCGAAGACCGCGCCGAAATGCGCTGGAGCAAATCCAAGTCGCGCACCACCTGGTTCGACTTCGTGGTGATGGAAAGACTCAGCCCTTCGCGCCCCGCCATTCTTTCGAGGATCGCGCGCGTGACTCCAAATTCTCCCTCGGCGGGCTGATACGGGTCGGTGGCGGTGCCGATGGCGATGTGTTCGCCCCAGATTTTTTCGTGCGCCAGGTCGCGCTCCGCAAGCGGCCCGGCATCCTGCTTGGCGTAGATCTTTGTTTCGAATTCCGCCGCGCCGAGCTCCATATATTCGTGCGTGTAACGCGCATAGCAATAGCGGCAGCCGAATTCGCAGCCGCGGTAGGGGTTTATGGTCCAGCGGAAGGGCACGCGCTCGGAATTGCACTGATTCAGGATGGATCGCACGGGGAGAAGGAAATATTCCGTCCCCCGCTTGGCTTCCGCGCGGGGAGAGGAGGAGGCGAGGCGCGCAATGCCGGCCAGTTCCGCGGCGGGCTTCCCATTCCGGCAGGGGGCCGGAGGGGGTGTGGAAGCGCCGCTGGGGATCTCACAATTGCCGTGGCGAGCGGCTGTGGGGAAAAGAGTGAGACTGGCCCGCTCCGCGCGGGGAGACCAGCGCCGAAGCGTCTGGGGTTTCGCACGAAGGGTGGGAGAAGCGGCCATTGGGAGCCTCGCCGAACTGAGGGTCACTATATTCGCCTTTTGTTCGCCTGTCAAGTTATTATTTCGCTTTTCGTTCGCCTGTACCGGGGCATAGCCCAGGGCTGGAAATTCCGCCGGACCACCGGCCGGCCGGGTGGTTCCTGCGGGCTATACTGGCTATATACCCTAAGGAAAACTGCCTTGGCTGAAGTCGGGATACTCATTGTCGACGACGATATCGCCAGCCAGCATGCGTTGAAGCACATCCTCGATTCGGAAGGCTGGCGGGTGAGGATTGTGCCGGAGGGGTCCCATGCCCTCCAGGAACTGGCCGGCGGCCACTGGAGCTTGGTGATCGTCAACGTGGCTCTGATAGATCTGCGAGGGCCTCTTTTTGGCATGTTGAAAGAGCTGGCCCAGACGGAGCCGGTGGCAAAATCGGGCGCGGGCACTCCTGCCGGCGATGCCACGGCAAGGATGATCCGCGTGCTGTTTCTCCTGCCGCCGGGTACGGACAGGAACGTGCAGGCAACACTCGAAGAGGAGGGGCTTCCCTACGCATCGAAGCCCTGCCATCTGCACGACTTTCTCGAAAAGGTGAGCGAACTTCTGGTGGATGGAGGGGCCATTGCGCGGCCGCTGCGCAGCATCGGCGGCTTCCAAGAAGGGAAAAAGCGCCGCAAGGAGGGCCGCTTTTCCCGGGAGGCGGGCCGCGGAACGATGTTCGCCTCGCGCGAGGATTACCAGATGACCGAAGAGGAGCTGACCGAATTCGAGCAGCAGGAAGAAACGGAACGCAAGAAGCGCCAAAAGAAGTTGCAGGATTCCGGCGGCCGCTAGAGCCGCTCTTTCGAAAAACTCGCATCCGCGCCGGCGCGCGGAACTCGGCGCACCTGGCTGCGATCCTCCGCGTGGGCAAGAAGCTCCGCGATGGTTTGCTCGAGCACGGGATGGCGCACGCCGGGAGCGATTTCGGCGAATGGCACGAGGACGAAGCGCCGCTCGGCCATGCGAGGATGAGGAATTTCCAGGTCCGGCGCCCGCACGACGCTCGAGCTAAATAGCAGAATATCAATGTCTATCGCGCGGGGCTCGCGCGGCCCCTCGGAATCCACGGGCATATTGCGCTTGCGGCCGAGCGAGCGTTCGATGGCCAGGAGCGCGCGCATCAATTGGCGTGGCATGAGGTTCGTTTCCACCTCGACGACGCAGTTCAAGAACCAGCCGCCGCGCACGTCCACCGGCTCCGTCTCGTACAGCGATGATTCCCGCGTGACGCGCATGCCGCGCGCGCCCAGCGCCTCGATGGCCCGCGCGATATTTCGCGCGCGGTCTCCCAGGTTCGACCCCAGCGACAGGTAGATGGTCTTCATCGAAGAGAGGATATTCTAACGCGAAGGACGCGATCCCGGAGAGGCATGGGTGCCCGCCAAGACCACCGGCGGGCAGGCCCGCCCGGAATTCAAGGCGGCCGCCACGGGACCTTAAGAGCACGAGTAAGGCGGCGACATTTACTTGAAAGGTTCAAGCAATTTAGTGGTCAACTTCCTCGAAAAATTACTTGAAAGTTCAAGCATTTTAAGGCCTTACATGGCCCTAAAATGCCGTTTTTTGGCACGTTTTGCGCCGTAAAATCCGTTTAACGCCAACGGGAGGGCGGGAGCGAGGCCGTTGCCGGCAGCGAGACGAGGATAGCGAGGCCTGGGAGGGACAGATGGCGGATGCGAAAAAGTGGGCGTGGCCGGGCGCGCGACCACACTGCGCCATCGCGAAACTTAGGGATATGGTTTGGCTTCGCTCCGCTCGGGCCGGCTTACCCGCGCAGCATCCCACTGGCAATGGGCTCGATGTTCACCACGCGAAATCCGGGAAGCTGCGTACTCCGCCGTTCGTGCGCAACCACGGCTTGCTTCCGCCCTTGTACGAGCGGCCTTCGGCGATCGCGGAGCCTCGACGCCCTTTGTGGGATAAGTTGTCGCGGCCAAGGCAGAGAAGGACGCCAGATGATACGAGCCCTCGTCGCGGCCGCGAGCGGGCAGCGAAGGATGAAATATAGGAAAAGAGTGAAAGTAAGGATAGCGAACGAGGCAAGGAATATGGAATCCGCTGCACGCACCGAAGCGAAGGCGTAGACCGCGAATCCCACCAGTCCAACCGTCAACAGGAGGATGGAAAGCACCAGGGCGTAAAGCAACCGCATGCTCATCTTTTTGCTCATGCATCTCCCAAGAACCACAGGGCGTCGTTCGTCCCCGGTTTGCGAGGAGCGGGCTGCGGAGCCATTCCGGCGTCCCGTCCGTAACGCTACGGACGGGATTTACTCTTCGCTGCCCGACGGAAATTTTCGTTAATCGCGATCCGGATGACTGTGGCGCCAATTCCAGTAATCCCTCTGGGTTCTGTGGTCTTGTCTCTCATACTCACGATAGTGCCGGTGCCGTGCTTCCAGGTAACCTCGGTAAGCGTGGTCTTCGCGGTCGTCCCAGTTGTGATAGTCGTGGTGATCCCTGTCGTAGACTCGAATCTGGACTGAGGTTTGAGGCGCCGGAGCGGCCATAATGGATACGGGCGCCACGAGAGCCGCAGCCAGGAATAGCGAAGCGATGAAACGATAAGAACGATGCATGTTGTAGTCCTCCAAGTGGGAGATTCCGATTCCGGAATCGCCGTGACCATGACTATGCATCCGGCGCGAGTTGATATCTGTCGCAAACAGCACACACGTGGCGGATAGTGGGGGCGCGGGCTCGCAACGGCGCCAATCGGGAGATTCATCCCGCCCACCCCGCGTGATGAAGCAGAGGTGGCGTTCCCAGGGGCAAACAACGAAGCCGAAATCGGAGACGCGTAAACTGCTGCAGCCCTTCGGGGGAACTTCAGGGGCTTCCCGGTCAAAACCACCGGGACGCAAACACCGCGGAAGCCCCACTGTTTTTGCGGACGTTACGTCGCGGCTACCCTTCGACTTCGCTCAGGGTAAAAAGCCGCGACCTACAAAACTTTCGGACTTTTTCAGCAAGGTGCTAAATGGCCGGCCGCTCGGCGCTCCGTGTCCTGAGCCAGAAGAAGAAGACCACAACAGCCGTGACGACCGCAAGCCCGGCGACGACCAGTATGAAGGGCTGTCCGTGGCGCAAGAGGAGGGCGATTATTTTGCGCCCATAGCGCGCGGAGAGGTAGGCCAGGAGTGTGTATCGGGGGATTCGGCCAAGCGCGAGCGCCGCCAGGAATTTTTTTACCGGATATTGCATGGCGCCCGCGGCAACCAGAAAGGGAGTGAAGGGGAAAGGCGGTGGCAGAAAAGCAGGGATGGCGATGGCGCTGAACCCCCATCGGGCGAAGAGCTTGTTAATTTGAATGACTTGACTGCGCGGGAACCTGCGGTCAAGCGCTGATCCTCCTCCTCTGCGAGCCAGCCGGTATGTGACGTAGCCTCCGACGAGCGAACCCGCCGTGGCCATCAAGGAGTAGTAAAACCACGGCTCGCGGGCGCGCGCGGACAAAATAATCAGCACCACATCCATGCTGCCCGGAATCGGAATGGGGGAATTGTCCAGAAGCCCGAGGGGAATCAGGCCGAGGCCGCCGAGGTGGACGACCCAGCGCCGCAAGGCCCGTGCTGTGGTGGGCGTCGCTGCGGCGATCATCTGGGCGGTGATGGTCATTTCCAAGCCAACTAAAAGAGCCCCGGTTGGCGGCGAGGCTCGTCCATGCCGAAGAGTTTATAGGCGAGGGGCGTGGCGACGCGCCCGCGCTGGGTGCGCGCGAGAAGGCCGAGCTGCATGAGGTAAGGCTCGTAGATTTCCTCGATGGCGTCTTCTTCCTCGCTGAGGGACGCGGCAATGGTGTTGAGGCCGACGGGGCCGCCGGAAAATTTCTGGATGATGGTGAGGAGGAGGTTGCGGTCCACGTCGTCGAGGCCGTGGTCGTCCACACCGAGGGTCTTCAGCGCATCGCGAGCGACGGCGAGGGTGACATGCCCCTGGGCACGGACCTCGGCGAAATCGCGGACGCGGCGGAGCAGGCGATTGGCGACGCGGGGAGTCCCGCGGCTGCGGCGGGCGATTTCGGCGCCGCCGTCCGCGTCCATGGCGATGCCGAGAATTTTCGCGGAGCGCGCGACGATTTTTTCCAAATCCTCCGGGGTGTAGAAATCGAGGCGGTGAACGATGCCGAAGCGCGAGCGCAGGGGCGCGGTGATGAGTCCCGCGCGCGTGGTGGCGCCGATGAGGGTGAAGCGGTTCAACTGATAGGGATGGACGCGGGCGCCCGGCCCCTGGCCGATGATGAGGTCCACGCGGAAATCCTCCATGGCGGGATAGAGAATTTCCTCGAGGGCGGGCTGGAGGCGATGAATTTCGTCGAGAAAGAAAAAATCGCCGGGATCGAGCGAGGTAAGCACGGCGGTGAGGTCGCCCTTCTTTTCGAGAAGCGGGCCGGAGCTTATCTTGATGGCGGAGCCCATTTCATTGGAGAGGATTTGGGCGAGGGTGGTCTTGCCGAGGCCCGGAGGGCCGTAGAGCAGGACGTGGTCGAGGGCTTCGCCGCGGGCGCGCGCGGCTTCGACGGCGATTTGGAGGTTTTCCTTGACGCGGTCCTGCCCGATGTAATCGGCGAAATTGGCGGGGCGTACGCTGGCTTCGATGCGCGCATCCTCGTCAAAGGCGCGGCCGGAAACGATGCGATTGCGAGTGTCGGGCATTCGCTTGGGCTCCGGCATCTACAATTCTCCGCCCGCGCGCGCGCTTCTCTGCATTGCGGAGCTGCCGAGCGTCTGGAGCGAGGCGCGCAGCAAGGCCTCGAAATCGGCGGCGCCGGCGGCGCGGGCCTTTTCAACGGCGCGCTCGACGGAGCGCGGATCATAGCCCAGATTGACGAGCGCGGAGGCAACGTCGGACTCAAGCTCGGAACGCGTGGCCGGCTTTCCCGACTCGGGCACGTCCACAACGGCAAGCTTATCGCGCAGCTCGACGACGATGCGCTCGGCAGTTTTGCGGCCCACGCCGGGGATGCGCACGAGCTGCGCGAGGTCGCCTTTGCGGATGGCTGGGACCAGGTCCTCGAGGCCCATTCCGGAAAGAATCTTCAGGGCGAGCGAGGGGCCGACGCCGGAAGCGGAAATCAGCAGCTCGAAGCAGTGCTTTTCGCGGGCGGTGAGAAAGCCGTAGAGGGAAAGCTGGTCCTCGCGGACGTGGGTGTGAATCAGGAGCGTGGTTTCATCGTGCAGCGAGCCGAGGCCGGCGAAAGTGGAGAGAGGAATTTGCACGTGGTAGCCCACGCCGCCCACGTCGAGCAGGATATGGTTCGGACGCTTTTCGGCGAGCTTGCCGCGGAGGGAGCCAATCATGTCGAGCGATTATTGAATAGAGGCGCGCGAGAGTCAACGAAGGGAACCAGGGAGGGATCCTTCGGTCGCGCTGCTCCCTCAGGATGACGACCCTCGTCGGGTCGTCAGCGGCGGGCGAGAGTCAACGAAGGGGATTTGGAGGGTAGTGGCCAGTTTGAATTTCGGCTCTTTGTGTCACGATCAAGAAAATTCAAACTGGCCCACTGCCGATGCTGGGGAGCAAAGAGACACCCTTCAGCCGACCAAAACCAAGACCGTCGGCTTCCCTTCGTGCCTCAGGGCAGGCAGGGTGACGACCCTCATCGGGTCGTCACCGGCGCTGGCGGTCCTTTTGCACGGCTTCGTCAATGAGGGCGTCGAGTTCGCGGCGCGTGAGGGTGACGCGCTCGGGTTCGCCGGGGGGCGCAGTCACCGGGCCGTTCGGCCCGACAGTGGCAGCGGTGGGCGCGCCGAAGCGGACGCGAGCCGCGAGAAGTTTTTCGACATCGGTGGACGAGAGCAGGACTTGCTTGCCGAGGAGTTCGGTGACGATGGAGACGCGGGCGAAATGCTCGGTGGTGTCCATGCGGAAGAAGGCGGTGAGGAGGTCGCGGCCATAGGTGACGACGCCGTGATTGGCCATGAGAATGGCGTCGTGGCCGGGGACCAGGGGCTCGAGCGCCGCGGCGAGTTCGGGCGTGCCGGGCGTGCCATAGGGCGCCACGGGGACGTATCCCAGGGAGACGACGAGTTCGCAAAGGATGGCCTTGTTGAGGGGAATCGCGGCGGCCGCAAAGCCGGTGGCCGTGGGGGGATGGGCGTGGCAAACGGCGTTGACGTTGGGGCGGAGGCGGTAGATCAAAAGGTGCATGCCCAACTCGGAGGATGGATTGCGCTGCCCATCGAGTTTGCGGCCTTCGAGGTCGGTGATGACCATGTCCTTGGGGGCCATCATGCCCTTGCTCATGCATGTGGGAGAAGTGAGGATGCGATGGGCATCGAGACGCACGGAGATGTTGCCGTCGGTGGAAGCGACATAGCCGCGCTCGTGGAGCCAGCGGCCGACGGCGCAGATGTCGCGGCGATGCTCCTGGTCCGCCTTCACTGCTCCAGGGGATATCGAAGCCGGATACATGGGCGCCTCCGGGAACGTGGAATGTGCGGGCGATAGTATACGAAGGGAGGAGAGCCAGCGCAAGAAATCTTCGAAGCGAGTGGTGGGTCAGTTTGAATTTTGGCTCTTTGTGCCACGATCAAGAAAATTCAAACCGACCCACTACCTCGAAGCGGGGAGGGGGCTTAGGAGCGAGGGGCGCGCTTCACGAACCTATCGAGCAGAAGGCGCGTGAGGCGCAGCTCATCGTGGCGGACGACACCCTCCTGCTGCAGAAGATTGGCCGTGACATGCCGCAGTCCGAGGCGGGCGAGCTCGTCGAATGACGGGTCCACCGGCTCGGCGCCCTGGCGGCGATAGCGGCGGAGGAGACGCGGGGAAATGGGCGTGCGATTTATGACCACAAAGTCGAAGAGGCCTGGGCGCGTGTGATCGTAGATGGCGCGAACGTGGTCGGCGACGGAGTAGCAGTCGGTTTCACCCGGCTGGGTCATGAGGTTGGCAATATAGACGCGCGTGGCGCGGGAGCGCGCGATGGTGTCCGCGACTTTATCCACGAGCAGATTGGGGATGATGCTGGTATAAAGCGAGCCGGGCCCGACGAGAATGAGATCGGCACGGCGCAGCGCCTCAAGGACTTCGGGCACGGGGCGGACGCGGCGCGGCACCAAGCGAACGCGGGCGATGCGTTTGCGCGAGCGGGAAATGGCCGTTTCGCCGGCGACCACGGCGCCATCCTCCAGCACGGCCTGGAGGGTGACGTTCTGCTCCGTGGAGGGATAAATGCGCCCGCGAATAGCGAGGACCTGGGCGGAGACGCGCACGGCGCGCGAAAAGTCTCCGGTCACGTTGGTGAGGGCCGTGAGAAAAAGATTGCCGAAGCTGTGGCCGGCGAGTCCGCGCCCCGCGGGGAAGCGATATTGGAAGAGCTGGCCGAGGAGGTGTTCGTCCTTGGAGAGCGCCACCATGCAGTTGCGGATATCGCCGGGAGGGAGGACGCGATACTCTTTGCGCAGGCGGCCGGAACTGCCTCCATCGTCCGTCACAGTGACCACAGCGGCAAGATCGGAGATGGGACGGTTGGGGCCGGGTTTCTTGCGCTCCGCGACGTATTGCTTCAAGCCGCGAAGGACGGCCGAAAGGCCGGTGCCGCCGCCGAGCGCGACAATGCGGACGGTCCGGGAACGGTGCTGCGAGGAATTTTTCACGGGTCGAGGGAAGGAAGTCAGCCGCTGGAACCACCGTCACGCTCGGGGTAGAGCAGTTCGGTGAAGCGCGGATCTTCCAGCAAAAAGGCGAAATCCTGGTCGTTGCGGGCGTGGTAGCGGTTTTCAGGGCGCAATTGGATGGCAATCTTCAGATTCACCATGGCGGAGTCGGCTTCGCCGGTGAGGCAATCGAGCGCGGCCATGGCGTAGACCACGTAGTCGGCTTTTGGCGCGGCCTTGCGGGCGCGGTCGAGGTGCTCGCGCGCTTCGTCCCAGCGGCCGAGATTCATCAGGGCCACGCCCTGGGAATAGTGGTCTTCGGCGGATTTCAAAACGGCAACCGAGGGGCGGGAAATGCGCTGTTCGCAAATGCGCAAATGGACGCGCGCGCGATCCTGCAGCTCCTTGCTGGGGCCCTCGACGACGCGTTCCAGCAACTGCTTGGAGCGACCAAACTTTTGCTGCTGAAAATACTTGAGCGCCTCGTCGTAGCCTTTCATTTGCTGCCGCCGGGCGGGCGCCTCAGGGTCGGGAGGGGGTACGGACAAGGCTTTCCGCTGGGGCTTTAAGGGCTTCTTTTTCAGAAGATTATGCCCATTACGGGAGGAAGAAGTCCGCATAGCGCGATGTTTCACAAATGCCCTCGAGCAAACACAAGATGAAACCATAGCAAAATCCGGGAATTCCGTCAATCCACCTTTGTAACTTACACAGAACAATAGGCTTATTTATCGGCGGGGAGTTGGCCCGCGGATTCGAGGATTTGTCGCGCGAGAAAATTCGTTACGTGAGAATCATTGCGCGCGTCCGTCATATAGGCGGCGCGGAGGAGCTGTTCTTTCCGGCTGCGAAGCATGCTGCGAACCCCTTCTTGCACTTGCGGGTCGGAAAGTTCGCGTTTACCGGCGGATTCCTTGGCGATCAGCTTCAAGATGGTGTAGCCATTCGCTCGTGAAGGAATGGGCCGGCTGACTTCGCCCGGTTGCATGGCGAGCACGGCCTTTTTGAGGACAGGGTCGCCGCTATCGAGTCCCGATTGCGGGATCCAGCCGAGATCACCGCCGGAGGAAGCGGTGGGGTCCTCGGAATAGTCCATGGCCAGTTCCTCAAAATCGGCGCCGGTTCCGAGCCGCTGTTCGAGCATGGCCGCTTTGCGGGCCGCTTCGACGGGGCTCGAGGCCTTATCGTTCTTGCGATTGTAGGCCGTTGGGTCGGGGTGCGGAGTGATGACGATTTGGGCGATGTGATACTGCGTCTCTTTGACGTTGAATTGCGAGATGTTCTGGTTGTAGTAATCCGCGATTTCCTGGTCGGTGATGGAAATCTTGGCGACGATCTCGCGGTTCAAAAGCTTCTCGATGGAAAGCTCGCGGCGGATGTCGCTTTTCATGTCGTCCACGGTGAGCCCGGTTTCCTCGAGTTTTTTCTGGAATTCTTCCTCGGTATAGGGGCTTTTCGATTCGGCAAATTTGTCTTCGACTTCGGCGTCGCTGGCCATCAGATTGAGCCTGTTCGCGCGATCGAGCAGAATTTCACTGTTGATCAATTCATCCAGAATGTTGAGTTTCAGAGAGAGAACTTCTTCGTGGGAAGGCGTGGGGGCTTCGGGGTTCACGCGCACGCGATAGTTCTTCTCTACTTCCGAGCGCAGGATCTCCTTGCCGTTCACCGTGGCCCAAACGTCCGGGCCTGGCGCCGCTTCCTTCCGGCAGGATGTGCCCAGCGCGCATACGGCCAGCGCCGCGAGAATGATCCCTCTTGGCTTCAACCGCAGCTCCTTCCTCGGGAGGATTGTTTCAGGCGGCCTTCTTTACGCGGCCGGCGCGGATGCAAGCGGTGCAAACGCGCACATGCTTGTGCACGCCGCGAATCACGGCTTTTACACGGCGCAGATTCGGGTTCCAGCGGCGCCGCGTGACGTTGTGGGCGTGGCTGATGGTATTTCCGTAGCGGGGCTTCTTGCCGCAGATTTCACACGCGAGCGCCATGATGGTTTCTCTCCCTGCCGAAAAAAAACTCTTCGATTCGCAATTTTCGATGCTAACAGAGAATCACCCCTGCGGGAAGCGAATTGGCCGTCGAGCGGCGCGGCGCATGCGCTTGACGAAAGAGAGGGGGTTTGCTATCCATTCTTTGGGCAGGTTTTCTGACCGCGCTCGAGGAAGTGAGGATGGGGTCCATTCGAGCGCCGGGAGGCAATTGCCATGGGATATTTCGAGGTGCGTCCCGCGATCATCCTGCGTTCAATACTCGCGCTGGCGGCCGCGCTATTTGTGTTTGCCGGGGGCGCCGGCGCGCAGTGGCCCACCTGGACCGCCGATTGCACGGCTAACGTTGAAAACCCCAGCACCGTTTCCAATAGTGTGGTCGGCGGGGTAACTTGGAAACCAGCGCTATGCCAGGAATTCAATGAGGGAATCACCCCGGGCACTGCACAATTTATGGACCAGAACAAAAGCGCGTGGAACTACGACACGGGCGGCGGTGGATTCGGCAACAACGAAGTCGAGATCTACTGTCCCCCGGCCGGATTCGCGGGTGGTGTCCCCGCAGGGTGCCCTAACGGAGCCGCAACCACGAACACCGAGTATATTGACGCCGCCGGACACCTGATCATTCGAGCCATCAACAATGGAGTCAATAACACCGGAACATGGTATTCAGCGCGGGTAAAGAGCGAACTCACACAGAATTTCAAGTATGGCCGAATCGAGGCCAATATAGAGCTTCCCAATACGACGAACCAGGGCCTTTGGCCGTCTTTTTGGTCGCTGGGGACGGACATTGACACTGGTGTGGCGTGGCCTGCGTGCGGCGAATCGGACTTCATGGAGGTCTGGTCGCCCAGCGTGGATAACGGGCCGGGGCCCGGTGGGAACACATCCACGATTCACACGGCCGTGACTGGCGGGTCGGGGCTCCAGCCAAACGGGCATTTCAGTTTCCCCGGTGGGGAGGCGAACGATACCGCCTTCCATCAGTACGGCATAATTTGGTCCACAAACATGATGCAGTTCTACGTGGACAATGCCGCGACGCCCTTTTACATCACCACAAACGACGACCTTTCATCGTCCGATACATGGCCGTTCAACGCACAAATTTTCGTGCTCTTGAACATGGCAGTGGGCGGCACGCTCGGGGGCACGCCCAGCGCCTTAACGCCCAATCCGGCTGTAGAGGTGGTGGACTATGTGCGCCAGTACACGGCCACGATCCCGGCCCCTACTCTGGGGAGTCCTTCTTCGATCACTGTGACGGCGGGCGCTACGACAGGCAATACGAGCACGTTTACTCCCTCTGGCACCGGATATTCCTTCTTCACATGCAGCACAACCGCGCCGGACGCGAGCTGCGGCGTGACCACCGACGACGCGTTGAACCATCACGTGGCCAACGGAACGACCGACACCGTCACAGTGACGTTCAACTCGACGGCGCGCTCATGGCTGCCGTACATGTTCAATCCCAGGCGCTGGAGCCCCCGGATGCAGATTGCCATTCCGGCGCTACTCGCGTGCATGCTCGTGTTGCTCTTGCTTCGGCGCGCGCGCACCGGGCTCCGCTATGGTCTGGCGATAGGCAGCCTGGTGCTGATGGGCGCGATTATAGCCAGCTGCGGCGGGAACGGAGGGGGCGGGGGGGGCGGAGGGGGCACAACAGCGGGCCCCTACACGATTACCTTGAACGCCTTCACGGAAAGCAACACATCTGGGACGCCCGACGCGACTGCCACGATTAACGTGACAGTGATGTGACGCCCGGCCTTCCCCCCTTGCAAACCCGTCGCAAGCCGGGAGAAAGCCGTTCGCCCGAAGTGACGCTGCAAAACCGTCTCAACCCCCGCGTCACGCGGCGCATGCGCTTGACGGGAGAGATGGGGGTTTGCTATCCATTCTTTGGGCAGGTTTTTTGACCGCGCTCGAGGAAGTGAGGATGGGGTCCATTCGAGCGCGGGGAGGCAATCACATTGAGACATCTCCGAATGCGGTTTGCCATCATTCCACGTGCGCTCGTCGTGCTGGCGATTGCGGTGTGCGCGTTCGCCGGGCACGCGGACGCGCAATGCGCGGGGGTGTCCGCGAGCGTCGCGGGGAACGTTACATGGACGCCGGCATTTTGCCAGGAGTTCAACGGCCCTCAGGGTCCTCCCGACACCACCGTGTGGACTTATGACCTGGGCAACCGTGGCTGGAACAAAGAAATAGAAATCTACTGCGGGCCTCCGGGATATGCGGGCAATCCTGCTCCGTGCCCCAGCACTTTCTCGACGGCCACGAACACTTCCTATATTGACGGCAGCGGGCACCTTGTAATCCAGGCTATCCACAGCGGCGATGCCTGGCTCTCGGCACGGATGAAAACCGAAGGCCTCGAGAATTTTCAGTATGGGCGAATCGAAGCAGACATCCAGCTTCCGGATACGACGAACCAGGGGCTTTGGCCCGCATTTTGGACGCTGGGCACATCCATTGGTCAGGGGGTGCGGTGGCCGGCATGCGGCGAATCGGACATTATGGAGAACTGGGCTCCTAATGTGGGCAACGAATCGCGCATTTTTGGGGCCGGCACCACCGGAGAACAGTCCACGATTCACGCGAGCGGCACTGGCAAGGACGGGAAGGGCAGGCGTTTCACCTTTCCCGCTGGCGAGAGCACGCTGGCCTTCCACGCCTACGGAATGATTTGGTCCGCGAACATGATGCAGTTTTACGTGGACGACGCGGCGAAGCCGTTTTTCATCATTACGGCCAGTGACCTTTCGTCACCCGACGCGTGGCCCTTTAATGCTCCCGAATTTCTTCTGTTGAATACGGCGGTGGGCGGGACGCTCGGTGGCACGCCCAGCAGCTTGACCCCCAACCCTGGAAAAATGCTCGTGAAATACGTCCGCCAATACAAGGCCGCTGCAGCACCCGCGCCGATTCTTGGAACTCCTCCCTCGATTGCGGTGATGGCAGGCGCGACAACGGGCAATACGAGCACAATCACGCCGCCGGTAGCGGGCGTTTGGCCCAGCAGCGCAAGCTACGTCAATTGCAGCACGAATGCTCCGGCGGCAAGCTGCTCGATCAGCACGACGGATCCGCTCAATCAATATGTAATCCGCCCCGGAGAGAGCATCACCGTGACGCTTCACTCGACGGCGCGTGATGGAGGCGCCGGCACAACAGCGGGCTCCTACACCATTACCGTGAACGCCTTCACGGAAAGCAACACCACGGGTACCCCCGACGCGACTGCCACGATTCCTGTCAGTGTAAACTGAGGCGTCGCGGCGCCCCACCACGCAAGCCCCACATTCGCCTGGGCGCGCTCCCTGTGCTAGACTGGACATGTAGGCAGACTAGTCTTCTGACAAGACAGCGCAGCCAATGAAAGCACAGCGCCCATCGCCGAAGTCACAACCGCTTCCGGAACCGCATGCGGATTCGGGCGATTCCCGCCGCGGGCGAATGTTCGAATGGATGCGCTCGCACGCCGCGCCCGTGCGAGGCGGCGAGCTGGCGCGGCGCTTTCGGGTGAGCCGGCAGTGCGTGGTGCAGGACGTGGCGATTCTGCGCGCCGGGGGAAAGGAAATTCTGGCCACGCCGCGAGGGTACCGCTTGCCCGGAGGCGCCGCGCGGCCATATCAAGCAGTGCTGGCGTGCCGTCACGCGCCGGAGCGCACCGAAGAAGAGCTGCAAATTCTGGTGGATCACGGCGTGAAAGTGCTGGACGTAATCGTCGAGCATCCGATTTATGGCGAGCTTCGCGGATCGCTCGAAATCGAGTCGCGCGCGGACGTGCAGGATTTTTTGCGCCGTGTGCGCGCATCGCGTGCGGCGCTGCTTTCTTCGCTTACGGGCGGAGTGCATCTGCACACTGTGGAAGCCTCGCGGAGAGAGATGATTTCGCGGGCCACGGCGCGGCTGCGGGCGCGGGGTTTTCTGCTGAAATGAAATGGCGGGCAAATGCTTGAGATCACGGCAACGCGGGAGCAGCGGGTCGAACAAGCCCTTTTCCGGGGCGGCAGCCTGACGCTCGAAAACTCGGAATATGAGCAGTTGGTACGCGCGTTCACCGATGCGCTGCTGCGGACCGACCTGGCGCCAGGGGACTTGACCGTGGAAGCCCTGGAGCTGGAAAACCAGCCGGCATCGGGAACGATTCTGGCCGGCGAGCGAGGAATCGTGGCGGGGCTTGAGGAATTGGCTTTCATGCTGCGAGGCTACGGCGTCGGTGCGAAATTCGAAAAAAAGGATGGCGAAGCGATCGAGCGCGGCGACGTGGTGCTGCGCGCCGAAGGGGGCCGGAGACGGCTGCTATCGCTCGAGCGCGTGGGCCTGAACCTGGTGCAGCGCATGAGCGGAATCGCCACGGCCACGCGCCGCTTGGAGGCGATTGTGCGCAGCCGCTCGGCCACCACGCGCATTGTCGCCACGCGGAAGACTCCCTGGGGCTTGCTCGATAAGCGCGCCGTCCATCTGGGAGGAGGCGGGACGCACCGGCTGGGCCTGGGCGACGCGATCGTCATCAAGAACAATCATCTGGCGCTCGTTGGCCGCCGCGAAGAGGAAGCCGCGCCCGAGGCCATAGCGCGAGCATGGAATTCCCGCGGGCGGGCGGCATTCATCGAAGTCGAAGTTCTCAGCGAGGCCGCGGCGCTCGCGGCGGCGCGAGCCTTTCGCCGCATGCGGGAGGAATCGTCGGAGGATTATCCGTGCCTCGTGATGCTGGACAACATGACGCCGGGAGAAATCAGCGGAATTCTCGGTGCGCTCGAGCGCGAGAACCTGCGCGAGGCGATACTCGTCGAGGCGAGCGGCGGCATTTCGGAGTCGAATGCCGAAGCGTACGCGGCTTGCGGAGTGGACGCCATTTCCGTGGGCGCCCTGACGCATTCGGCGCGCGCGCTCGATCTTTGCCAGAGGATTTCATAATTTTATAGGGAGAGGGAAATCAAATGACTACGAACGCAGTCTTCCAGGACCCTTTCGAGGCGCGCTACACGCTTCCGCCCATCGAGACGATGGACGACGCGCAGGACGAAATTCGCCGGAAGCAGCAGCGCATCCGCGCCCTGTGCGCCGAGCGCAACGCCATCCTGCTGGCCCACCATTATCAGCGCCCGGAGGTGCAGGAGGCGGCCGACGCGGTGGCCGACTCGCTGAAACTTTCGCAGACGGCGGCGCGCACCGATGCCGACGTGATCGTCTTCTGCGGGGTGCATTTCATGGCCGAGACGGCCGCGATTTTGTGCCCGGAAAAGACCGTCCTGCTGCCGGACCTGCGCGCGGGATGTTCGCTCGCGGCTTCGATCACGGTCGAGGAGTTGCGGAAATGGAAGGCCAAGCTGCCGGGCGCGGTGGTGGTCGCTTACATCAACACGTCCGCGGCGGTGAAGGCCGAAAGCGATTACTGCTGCACGTCGGCGAACGCCGCGAAGGTTGTGCGGGCCATCCCCGCGGAGCGGCCGATTCTCTTTCTCCCGGATAAATTTCTGGCCGAGGTCGTGGCGCGGCAGACGGGGCGAAGCAACATCATCGCCTATCCGGGCTACTGCCACGTTCACAAAACAATTCGCCCCGAGCAGGTGGTGGAAATTCTCGAGGAGCATCCCGATATCGAGCTGCTGCTTCATCCCGAATGCGGCTGCGTGAGTTCCTGCATGGCCAAGGCGCTCGACGGCACGCTCCCCCAGGACCGCACATTTTTCCTCTCGACCGAAGGGATGCTGCGGCACATCGGCGAATCTTCAGCCAGCGAATTCGCGGTGGGAACCGAGCTGGGCATCCTGCACCGGCTGCGAAAGGATTTTCCGCAGAAGACGTTTTACCCCGTGAATCCCAACGCGATCTGCGCGTTTATGAAGACCATCACGCTCGACAACGTCCTGCGCTCGCTCGAAACGATGTCTCCGCAGGTGCGCGTGCCCGAGGAGATCGCCCGCAAGGCGAGGCGCGCGATTGACCGCATGCTGGAGCTGGCGTGAAGGTCCGGAAGGTAGCTCCCGCAGGTAGCCCGTGCTGAAGGTGGGAATTCTCGGCGTGGGAGCGATTGGCCGCAGCCTCGCTGCCGCCATTGACGAGAAGCGGATTGATGCGCAGCTCGTGGCCCTCTCGGACCAGGAGCGCGAGCGAGCGGAGGCCTTTGCGGCAAGCCTGGCGAGCCCTCCGCCCGTTGTCTCGCTCGAAGAGTTGATCGAGATCTCAGACCTGGCCGTGGAAGCGGCGAGCCAGGCGGCGCTGGGCGAATTCGTTCCCCGTGCGCTCGCGCGCGGACGCGACATCCTGGTGATGAGCGCCGGCGGATTGCTGGGCCACGACGATTGGTTTCGCGAAGCGGCCGCGAAAGGCTGCCGGATCATCGTTCCGTCGGGAGCCATCGCCGGACTGGATGGAATCAAGTCCGCCGCGATGGGCCGCATCGAATCGGCGACGCTCACGAGCCGCAAACCGATTGCGGCGCTCGAGGGATCGGCGTACGTTCTGAGCCGGCGCCTGCGGCTCGGCGAACTAAAGGTAGAAACCACCATTTTTGAAGGCTCCGCCGAAGAGGCCGCGCGCGCCTTCCCGGCTACGTCCAACGTGGCCGCATCGCTGCGGCTGGCGGCCGGCCCGGCGGTCCCCGTGTGCGTGCGGGTTGTGGCCGTGCCGGGGGGAACGAAGAATGTGCACGAAATACGCGTCGAGGGGGAGTTCGGCCGGCTCTCGGTGACCGTCGAGAATGTTCCGTCGAAGTCGAATCCGCGCACGTCGCAGCTTGCCGCGTTTTCGGCGCTTGCGACGCTGGCCGGCCTAACGCGGTCGCTGCGCGTGGGAACTTAAGCGAGAGGAGGGCCGAATTTTATGAAGCGCATGGCGATTTTTCTTCTTCTATCGAGCCTAGGCGTGGCTCTGGGGGCCGCGGATGCGCCTAAGCGCCCGCGCATTCTGGGCATTTCGCACATGGCGCTGTTCGTGAGCGACCTCCAGAAGTCGCGCTGGTTCTACGAGGACTTTCTCGGATTCGCGGAGCCTTACGATCTGAAGCGCGACGATGGATCGGTGCGCATCGCGTTTATCAAGATCAACGATGACCAGACCATTGAGCTTTTTACCGATCCGCCCAAGCAGGATGGCCAACTGAGCCACATCGCCTTCTACACCGATTCCGCCGAGGACATGCGCGCCTATCTGGCGTCGCAGGGCGTGAAGGTGCCGGAAAAAGTGGCCACGGGCAAGATTGGGAATTTGAATTTCAGCGTCACCGATCCCGATGGCCACGGGGTCGAGTTTGTCCAATATCAGCCGGATAGCTGGACGCGGCAGAACGCCGGAAAATTTATGCCCTCGACGCGCATTTCCACGCAAATCTACCACTTCGGCGTGACCATTGGCGCGCTCGGCCCGGCCACGAAATTTTACGGCGGCATTTTGGGATTCCAGGAATTTTGGAGAGGCAGCTCGAACGGCACGGCGCTGAGCTGGGTGAATATGCGCGTCCCCGACGGGCAGGACTATCTCGAATTCATGCTCGGTTCGAAGCCGCCCGACGCCAAAGAGCGGGGCGTGAAAAATCACGTTTGTCTGGCCGTGCCGGACATCGAAAAAGCGGTGGCCACGCTCGAGGCGCGTCCGGCGGCGAAGAATTATACGCAGCCGATCACGATCCACGTGGGCGTCAATGGGAAGCGCCAGGCGAATCTTTTCGACCCGGATGGCACAAGGATTGAGCTGATGGAGCCCAATACATTCGATGGAAAGCCCGTGCCTCCGTCCACGGCTCCCCCGCCAAACTAGCGCCGCGCCAAGTTATTGCGGCGATGGCACGGGCTCCTCGCCCCAGCTGGAGAGGAATTCGAAGGCCTGGGATGACCCCGGGCTCGGAAGCGGCGAAGAAAGGGGCCGAGGAAGCAGTCCGCCGGGGCCGGCGCCGTTTTCAGCCAGGTCCATCAGGAATTCCTGCACGTTGAAGCGAGAGCCCGTTCTCGCCCGTGGGGCGGTTCCATTGCTGAATGCGCGCACGTACTCTCCGTCGGACCCGAGAAGTCTCGACTTCTCCGTGTCGCAAAGATACGGCGCCAGAATTCTGGTAGCGACGTGGCGGCAAAGCTCGGGGCTTTTCAGCCGGAACATCACTTCCACGCGTTCGTAAAGGTTCCGCGGCATCCAATCGGCGCTGCCGAGATACATTTCCGGCTGCCCGCCGTTGCCGAACGTATAGATGCGGCTGTGCTCGAGAAAGCGTCCCACCACGCTGCGGACGCGAATCCGGCTGCTGATTCCGCGCACTCCCGGCCGCAGGGCGCAGGCGCCGCGAACGATCAGCTCGATGTGGACGCCCGCTTGCGAAGCACGATAGAGCGCCTGGATGATCTGCCGATCGAGCAGCGAATTCACCTTTGCGACGATCAGGGCCGGGCGGCCCGCGCGGGCATGTTTCGCTTCGCGGTCAATCAGACTGACGCAGTTTTTCCCCAGATTGAGAGGCGCCACCGACAGGGAGCCATAATCGGCGCGCTCGGAATACGCGGTCAGGTAATTGAAGACGTGGTGGACAGCCTTTGTAATCTCGGGGTCGTGCGTGAGGAGACTCAGGTCGGTGTAAAAGCGAGCGGTGGAGGGATTGTAATTCCCCGTTCCCAAATGGGCATACCGGCGGACTTTTCCGTCCCGTTCCCGGCGCCCCAGCAACGCCAGCTTGCAATGCGTCTTGAGGCCGACGAGACCGTAGTACACCTGCACGCCAGCCTCCTGGAGGCTTCGCGCCCAGCGGATATTCGAGGCCTCGTCGAAGCGGGCCTTGAGTTCGACCACCACGGTGACTTCCTTGCGGGAGGCCGCATCCATCAGGGCCCTGGCGATGGGGGAATCCTCGCTCGTCCGGTAGAGAGTCTGCTTGATGGAAAGCACGTCGGGATCCCGAGCCGCGCCTTCGATGAACCGGACGACCGGCGAGTAGGAGTCGTACGGGTGGTGGAGCAGGACGTCGCGCTCGCGCAAAAGCTGGAATACCGCCGGCGCCTCCGCGGACGGGGCGAAAACGCGCGGCACAAACGGGCGAAACTTCAAGTCCGCCCGCGGCGTTTGATCGTACAGGTTGAAGAGGCGCGACAGGTTCACCGGCCCGCGCGCGCGAAAAACCTGCCAGGGCTTCAGATTGAAATTCGAGCGCAGCCGCTCGGCAATTTCGGGATCGGCGTCCGCGTCAATCTCGAGCCGGACCGCCTCGCCCTTCCTGCGGCTATGGAGCTGCTCGTCCACCGAATCGAGGATGCTGCGCGATTCCTCCTCCGCCATGTAGAGGTTGCTATTGCGCGTGACGCGAAAGGGAGCGGCGGAAAGAACGCGGTAGCCGTGATAGAGGCGTTCGGCGTAGAGGTGCACGATGTCGTGCAGAAATGTGTATTCGATTTTTCCTTCCGCCGCGGGCACGCGAAAGAGGCGTGGGAGGGCGCGCGGCACGGTGACAACGCCCAGATACACATGCGAGCCTTTGCGCCGGCGCTGGAGCAAAAACGCCACGCAGAGCGCCTTGTTCTGGACGCGCGGAAACGGGTGCGCCGGGTCCACGGTTACCGGAGTCAGCAGCGGTTCCACGCGCTCCGAATAGAATCGCTCCACCGCCCTTCTCGCCTCCGGCTTCCATTCGGCGACGCGGCGCATCCGGATCGCTTCACCGGCCAGGGCCGGAACAAGCTGCTCGCGCCAGCACTCGTACTGATCCTCCACAAACTGGTGCATCATGGTGGAAAGTTGCGCCAGCACGCCGGCCGGCGCCAGGCCGTCAGGCCCGATATCCCCGCGCCCCTGCTCGGCCTGCTGCAGAAGTCCGGCCACGCGCACTTCCACGAATTCGTCCAGATTGCTCGCCGTGATGGCCAGGAACTTTACACGTTCGAGCAGGGGGTTCTTCGCGTCCTGCGCCTCTTCGAGCACGCGGCGGTTGAATTGCATCCAGGAAACGTGGCGATTGAAAAAAAGACGCGGGTCTTCCGCGCGAGCGCGGCGCATGGCAGCCCCCTTCAAGTGGTCCCGAGCCTACCGCGCCCATGTTACAGGCAGGTTACTTCCTGCCGCCGCGACATCGAAGCATCGCCGCTAACTCACAGGCGCATGGGAGGATATGTTCCGTAAGTGAGATGGGGTGAGCGATGGGATTTGAAAACGAGGGACAAACTCTAAGTGCCATTGAGACTGTTGCGCTTATCCTCTCGCCCGCCCCCAAACCGGCCTAGTTGACCAGGGTTTTGATACCAAAATGATGCCAAAATAGAAAGCGACAGGCGGCAGGATTGTCTGCCCAGGCAAGATTGAGCCGGTGAGCTGGGAAGTCCAGCGCCAAACGCCAAGGAGGAAACGTGAAACGATTCAGCATGATTTTGGTATTCGTTCTAGTCGCAATTGCGGCCTACGACATCGAAGCCACGCGCAGAGGGCCAGCGACGGCCAGCGCTGCGAGCTTGCCCGCAACGCAGGGCAGGTATGCGGTCACCGCCTTGGGCTCCGGGCAATACGCCGTCATGGTGGACTCTGCGACCGGGAAAGTCTGGTACTTGGCATTTACTCAGTACTGCTCGAGTCCAACAGGGGATCTGCGGATGACGTCGTATTCCGCTGGCTGCAAGGATACAGAAACGGTGCTGCCGCCACAGCCTTCCTTCGAGCAGGTGTCCGTAAACGGGTTGTATACCTCTCCCTCCGACCCGATCGTGGAGGTGCTGAGACAGGCTAAATCGGACGTGAAATGACAGCACCACGCTGCGCTATTCACGTCAGCCGCTCTCGCTGCGCTGCGGATCGCCTTACCGGAAAAGGCGGGCGCAAACCTGCCGTCCAATCTTGTGCCGCAGAGATTCGCGCGAGACTCCTAACCTGGAAGCAGACGCCGGAGCCGCAGAGAATTTCGCTGCGGGCACTCGCCCGCGAGCTTGGCACGTCGCACCAACTGGTAGGGCACTACCTCGCGTGCTGGGAGAAATGGCAAGCGAAGGAATACCGGCTCAAGGCGAATGATATTCGGACCCGCGCCAAGGCCGAGAACCGCTACATGACTCCGGGGGAAGAATCGCAGGTGATCGCCTACGAGAGAGCGAGTTTCCGCTCCATGCTTGACTCCGTGCTGGCTGACAAGCTGAGGCAGCTTCAGGTGGCTGCGAAGGCAGGCACGTTGTCGAAGGGACAGATTAAGATGTTGAGCCTGTTCGCCCGGAGAGGCTACCCGATAGCGGAGAAGATTTTAGAGGAGCAACGTGAGCACATAAATGGCG
Source organism: Terriglobia bacterium (assembly GCA_963823205.1). Lineage (GTDB taxonomy): Bacteria > Acidobacteriota > Terriglobia > Acidiferrales > UBA7541 > Palsa-295. The sequence goes on along the minus strand of CAWGKL010000011.1, from coordinate 43,479 downwards.
CACCGATCAAAAAGGCTAAGATATGGTCCTGAATAATTTGCCATCGATTCCGATTGACGCCGCTAAGTCCTTTTGATGCGATGGAAGGAAACTGGCAACTCCTCTAAAATGGTCTCGCGCGCCGTCACGCAAAAAAACAGGCGTATCCGCAAAACCGAACGCAATAGAACCGTGCAGAGCACGTTCCCCTATGAATCGGACAGGGAAAGACTTATGGCTTGTTACCGAACGGGAATATTTCAGCCTCAGCAGGACGTTTTCCCAATATAAGTTCCCGTACGGGATCATTTGTTGTCTTCTTACAAAAAAAGGCTATAATGTTCCCGTACGGTAATATTCGGAGGCCGACTTGAAATACACATCCGAACAAATCGGCAGGGTGATTCGGGAGACCCGGAAGAGCTTGGGCGTCACGCAGAAGGCTCTCGCACTTACGTCGGGAACGGGGCTGCGGTTCGTCATCGACCTCGAAAGAGGTAAGGAAACCTGCGAGATCGGAAAGGCGCTGACGATCTTGCATACGCTTGGCATCAAGGTGACGCTCACGCCACCGGCACCTGGGAAAGAAGATTAACGCATGGCTGGAACGCTCAACGTCTATCTTCACAATGACCTCGTCGGCCATCTTATTCAGGACGATGGCGGCCAGATGGTTTTCGAGTATCTCGAAAGCTGGCTGAAGAGACCGGGCGCCACGGCATTGTCACGCTCATTGCCGCTAAGGAAGGAACGCTTCACGCGCAATGAATGCCGAGGCTTCTTCGCTGGCATTCTTCCCGAAGAGGCCAAACGCGAAATTATCGCCCACAATCTGGGCATCAGCGCGCGGAACGACTACGCCATGCTGGAGCAGATCGGCGGCGAATGCGCGGGAGCGGTCACCTTCATTCCGGCAGGGCAGGCTCTGCCGGAGCGGAATTACAACTATCGCAAGCTCACTCAAGTGGAGCTCGGTGGAATCCTCAAGGAACTTCCGAAACGCCCGCTGCTGGCGGGCGAGGAGGGTATACGCCTCTCGCTTGCGGGCGCGCAAGACAAAGTTGCCGTGCGCATTGAAGGCCCCGACATTTGCCTTCCGCTTGATGGCGCGCCGAGCACGCACATCCTCAAGCCCATGGTGGAACGCTTCGAGGGTGTGGTTTTCAACGAAGCGCTATGCATGAAGCTCGCGGCCGCTGTCGGCCTGCTGGCCGCGAGTGTCGAAATAGGAAAAGTCAACGGTATGGATTATCTGCTGGTAGAGCGTTATGACCGGACACACCTACAAGTGGCAGAAGGAAAGCCTGTGCTCGAACGGCTTCACCAGGAGGATTTCTGCCAGGCGCTGGGCATCGTTCCCGAGACCAAATACCAGAAAGAGGGCGGGCCGTCCTTCAAGCAATCTTTCGCACTGCTGCGCGAAGTCTCGAGCGCGCCTGTACTCGATCTCGCCGGCCTACTGGACGCGGTGATTTACAACTATCTCGTTGGCAACAATGACGCACACGGCAAGAATTTTTCGCTCTTATACCACAGCGCAGGGACAGATCATCAGAAGATCCGGCTGTCGCCACTCTACGATATCGTCAGCACGATGTACTATCCCGAGCTAAGTCGGGACATGGCGATGAAAATCGGTAGCGAATATGCGTCGGAAAGGGTGAAGCCGGCAGATTTCGAGCAACTGGCAGAAGAGGGGGGACTTAGCAAGCCGTCCGTCCGGCGTCGCGTTCCGGAGCTTGCCGAGACCGTCATGGCGGCTCTTCCAAAAATTGAGATCCCACATCCGGTCGCGGAGAAGGTGGAGGCGCTGATACTCGAACGTTGTCGGATGGTGCAAGATAGTTTTCGGAAGTGATTGATCCTTGGAACAAGTGGAGCTGTCGAAACAGGAGCGTTAAATCAAATGGCTGCAAAGGCCAAGCGTGTGCCGAAGAATACGGTGAAGGCGCACAAGCCGCGCGTGGTGTGTCCTGAAACCGGCGCGGTCTCGATCTGCGTGATGTGTGCCATACATCCCAGCCTAAAACGATTTGTAAGAGATCACGGCGCGGTGGGATACGAGTGCGGAATTTGTCACCGGAGCGATCAGATCGCATCTTCCCCGGCGGATTACGGCGCACTGTCTTCTCTCATACGTGCGCTCATCAGATTCCACTATGACGAGTGGACCTATAACCGTCATTGGGGAGGCAATGACGAGCCGGAATCGTTGCTTTGCCGCGAAAATGACATTGTCGAACACGCCCCTGCTCCTGGGTTCCCGCGTTCAGCTGAGACATCAGAGGAGTTTCTTGTAGGGCTCTTTGATCCACCATATCCTGACTATGATAAGGGGATCTCGATTTACGCCGGACATCACGAAAAATACGGACGCTTGCCGCCGCTTGATGCCCTGGGCACCTCGATGTCCCCGCTGTACAAGAAGATGGCGGAGCGTCTATCGAAAGAGAATTACTTCCAGGTAGAGGATGAGTTCGAGAAATTACTCTCGAAGTTGGGCGCGGGTGCTGGCAACCACAGGAATTGCCGCGAGCCGTTGGTGGAAAACATCCAGGCGGATTTTCACGGGGATAACGCAAAACTGATCTGGGTAGTGAGTTTGGATGGAAAGAAGATGCAATCGGAGACTTATAAAGTCCTAGCCATTCTCGACAAACCGCAAAGCGAATCCTCACACAATGCAGAAGCCAATAACTTGCAGAACTTTGCCCCGCCTACCACAGCCAGTGCAATGCCGCAGGATTTGTTTTGGTGGTTCGATGAGACGGCTCCGGTCCCAGGAGCACCCTTGTTTGAAGTTGTAGTGACTGCCCGCGCTTACGATGGCGCTCTCGACATCTTGCGGAAGGCGCGACAAGGGAACACTTCGGTCCAAGCCGGGACGAGCGTACTCGACAGCGGCTATCATCCGGCTACTGTGAATTTAGATTCGTGGCAGAAGAGCAATCCGAACTCCACGCCCTCGCTATTCTACTGGCAAGGCGAGGAGGTTAACGGGGCAACTCAGATCATGCACTTTCAAATGACCAAACGTGCTTATGAGCAGATGCTTGCGCTCGTGGCTGGTTCAGACCTCAGATTTCGTCCTTCGCAATCGAGCAATCAAGCCCGCTAACTCGCATTAGAGGTTCCCAAAAACACTTGTTTTTGGCGGACGAAAAATCGCTCAATCGGCTGCTTGCGCGTAACGACTTACGGGCGTGCTTCCGATGGGGTTTTTGGCGGATGCGTGCGCCAGACGGTAGACCGTTCCCTCTCCTACTCCTAGCTCCTCAGCGATCTTCGCCCAGGAAAGCCCCTCAGAGCGCAGACGGCCTATTCTAGCGGCGTCCACGGCAACACGCGGCCTGCCCAACGTCTTTCCCTTGGCGCGGGCGTTCCTCAGACCGGCGCGGACACGCTCCACAATCAAGCTGCGCTCTAGCTCGGCCACGGCTCCTAGAACGGTGAATATCATCTTGCCGGTGGGCGTCGTGGTGTCCACATTCTCGCTCAGACTGACAAAGGCGATGCCTAGCGCGTTGAAGTTCTCCAACGCCCGTAGCAGATGGCTGACAGAGCGGGCGAAGCGGTCGAAGCGCCAGCACACCACCACGTCAAACTTCCTCCTGTGGGCGTCAGACATGAGCCTATCGAGGGCAGGCCGTCTATCTTTCGCGCCGCTGATTCCCTCGTCCACATACTCACCCACGATATTCCATCCGCGTGCTTCCGCGAATTGCCGTAGCTCCCTGGTCTGCATGGAGACATCTTGGCCGTGATTGGTCGTGCTGACTCTCCCGTAGATTGCTGCCCTGGCGGGTTGCTGTAGAATTCCCGAAGCCACGTTGCACCTCCAATGTGCGATTTGGTTAGGGGCGTGTCGGTGCTAGATACACCGGCGCGTCCCGCTTTTATTTCTTCTTGCGCGGCCTGCCCTGCCCCTTCCAGTAAAGGCGGTCCTTCGCCTTTCTGAGCCGAGCTAGGTCTGATTCACTCCACAGCCGCTTGCTTCTTGCGCCGTCGAGAGTTGGTTTCGGGGGCGTGATCTTTTTCGCCTTAATCCAGGCTTGAAGCGTCGCGCGCGTAATGCCGACCCTCTCGGCTGCTTGCTTCGTCGTGTGGGGCTTTGGACTCATCACTATTGAGTCTAGCAGACACGTTGACATGTGTCAAGTCTTTTTGTAGAATCTGTCTCGATAAAGAAAAGCCCCGGACCTGGAATCCGGGGCGGGAGTGAAACTATTGAAACGTCACCGTAAGAATAGGCCAAAACGCGCCAAAAATGTAGGCCAAGAGGGACAGCAAAACTCGAATCGTGGGCGTCGCAGCAAAGCGCAAGAGCAAGAGATTTTACGGGCGCAAGGCTCGAAGCTCGCGGAAATCTTTAAGTCTGACCCACTGCGACAGCCGATTGACCGACAGTTTGCGCCTTACTACGAGCAAGTCTTACAGGGCAACGCGGAAGCGATCATTCGATATTGCGACCAACATTGGGAACAGGGCAAACTCTCCGGTTCCTTCTATGAAATGCTTGGTCGCCTCTTTACGCTCAAATTCTACAGGATTGCGGACACGATCCTCAGGAACATCGAGCGCCGTCGCGTGGCGGGTTGGCCGAGTAAACGGAGTGCTTACCGCTATTGGCACGAGAAGCTGAAACCGTTGTGCGACCGCGCACGCGATTCGATACGTGCTGCGCTGAAAGCGAATCCCCAAAGTACGCGGGAACAGTGCTGGGAGAAATATATCTCCGAGCCTGTATGGAAGGTCAACAACGAACGAGATTCTGAGCACCACAAGCTACGCTTACAGGCTATCCAGACGGAACTGCTACAAGGGCCGGAGTCCGCGACGGAGAAAGCGGCTAAACAGTCGAGCAAATCGGGATGCCTGATAACTCTGGTGAATGCATTTGGGTCGTTTAACCTCTTATCACGGGAAGTTTTTGATGAACTTGCGCTCACCAGGGCCGACTCAGGGCAACGGAAATTCCGTCTCAGACCGTCAGAAGTCGCTCGCAAGTACGCCTGTAAGATCACGGACCTTTCAGAGTCCACAGTGAGCCACTGGAAGGGCTAGGGCAAATAAAGTCGAGTTATTTCGCCCATGCGAAACCCGCCGTTCTCGCCCTCTATTGCCCTCTCATTCGAACTCGTTCCCAAGAATCGAGCCGCCCCAAATCCCCCATAAACATTGAGGTTTTTCTCTGTTACGTCCGCGCACCCGCCGAATCGTGCTTCAGGTTGCGTGCAGAATGGACCTGAAAAGCGAACGCCCCGGCCAGTGGTAGCCGAGGCGTCGCAAATTTCGCTCGCTTGCTTTGCATGGCGGCGAGCTTTGAGGCGATACATGAAAAGTCTAAGCGCTAACGCGCCACGTAGTCAACAGTTTCAGCCCCAATCGAATCTCTCCTCCTCTCCGCTCGAATCGCTTATTGCTGATCTGCGCGGGCTTCGCGACGGAATGGTCGGAAGGGACCGGCATCGCCGCTCGGCGATTCTTGCTGGACAACTCGCAGTGCTCGCCCGCGAGTACCAACGAGGGCGACGGCCTAGCCGTAGGACACTCAAACGGTTCTTCCACTTTGTCGCGCGGGAGCAAGCGATATGACTGCGTTCATTTGTGAGCAAATCGCGCGAGCCGCACTTGGCGAGCCGACGAAACGCTCTGGCGCTGAATTGCTCTGGCACTGCCCGAACCACGAGGACAAGCACGAGAGCTTATCTGTCAATCCCAAGAAGAACGTCTTTCTCTGTGCCCCGTGCAATGCGAATGGGACACCTTGGCAACTTGCGGCGTTCCTCGCGCGGCTTGATCCCGGCGACAAGCAAGGTGTAATGGCATGGCTCAAAGAACGCGGGTTGCTGAATGGAAAGCGGCCCGCCAAGAGAGCCAACGGGCGCGGACCATGCGCGGCTGAATACGTCTATCGAGACGCGAGCGGAAACCCGGTCGCGCGCAAGCTGCGCTTCGAGCCGGGCCGCGACGGGCGAAAGAAAGAGTTCGCGTGGCAGCATTGGGACGGGGCCGCGTGGGTGGACGGCCTCGGCTCAGAGAAAACCCTGCTGTATCGGCTGCCTGAAATTCAGAATGAGCCGCGAGTAGTTCTAACCGAGGGCGAGAAAGACGCAGACGCGGGCGGGAAAATCGGACTCGCGACTACGACAAGCGGCGGCGTCAACTCATTCCGTGACGATCACGCGGACACGCTCTGCGGTAAAGATGTGGTGATTGTTGCCGATGCGGACGATCCGGGCCGCGCGCACGCGCAAGCAATTGCTTCGATGCTCCACGGCAAGGCCGCGAGCATCAAGGTCTGCGAAATTCACGGCTCGAAAGACTTAGCTGAAGCAATCGAGAAGGGCGTTCCGAAGAACGTCTTGCTCGCGCTATTCGAGGATACACCCGGATGGAAACCCGCCGAGGGCTGCGAAATTCTCGATTGTGTTCTCAAGCTCATCCGGCGATTTGTGGCGCTCACCGAGAATCAGGCGCGGATTGTGGTGTTGTGGGCGGCGCACACGCACGTGCTAGACGTGCTGGATTGCACGCCGTATCTGAGCGTCAATTCGGCGGAGAAACATAGCGGTAAGACCCGCCTGCTTGAAGTTCTCGAAACACTTGTCTACGAGCCTTGGCTGACCGGGCGCGTGACGGCGGCGGTGCTAACCCGCAAGATTGACGCTGTGAAGCCGACGTTGCTTCTGGATGAATCCGATGCCGCATTCGGGGGCGAGAAAGAATACGCGGAAGCCCTCCGGGGTGTCCTAAACAGCGGCTACCGGCGCGGCGGGAAAGCATCGTGCTGCGTAGGACAGGGCGCGAATACTTCGTACAAAGATTTCGAGACGTTCTGCGCTAAAGCTATCGCGGGCATTGGCAAACTGCCTGACACCGTGGCCGACCGAAGCGTCCCGATCCGGCTCAAACGCGCGAGACATGGTGAAGTTGACAGGTTCCGCAAGCGCGAAGTTGAGCGAGGGGCCAGCGAGATCAAAGCCCGGCTCGCCGCATGGTGCGGCGCGAACCTTGAACAACTGCGCGACGCACGGCCCGATACTCCGCCCGAACTCTCCGACCGCCAGGCGGATTGCTGCGAGCCGCTACTTGCCATCGCCGATTTGGCTGGAGGTAGCTGGCCCGAAACTACAAGACGCGCGCTTGTAGATTTGTGCTGCGAAGCCCAGGCCGACGATCAATCAACAGGCGTACGGCTCCTAGCCGACATCCGGCAGATTTTTACTGACCGCGAGGCTGACCGCATTAGCTCCGCAGATTTGGTTGCGGCGCTTGCGGGGATCGAAACCTCACCCTGGGCGGAGTGCTCGCGCGGCAAGCCGCTGACAGCGCCGACATTAGCCCGGCTGCTTAGCCGGTTCGGAATAGCCCCGGATTCGGTTCGATTCGGCGACGGCATCCGCAAGGGGTACAAGTTTTCAGATTTCGGGGACGCCTTCTTCCGCTATCTCCCAAGAGAAAACCGGAACAGCGGAACAGCCCACATAAACACTGGCGAAAATGCGAATCCTAAAGGCGGAACAGACTCACCGTGTTCCGCTTGTGTAAGCGTGAAAGACCCCAATGATAACGGGCCTTGTTCCGCTGTTCCGGTTTCAAAGCCGGGGTACGAGGGCAAGGCCGATGCGTAAGCCGCTGAAAAGATTCGAGGCAGCGACTGTGGAGGGGGAAACATGAAGGAATCAAATTTTGTTGGTGAGTTTTCCCCGAAAAAACCCCTCTGTATAGATAGGGAGAGGTTTTGCTCAATGCACCACAGCAAGCAGAGGATGAGCGCCGTGTCATGTCAGGCTATACAAGGCAATGAATGCCGGTTCGCGGCGACGAACCCAACGAAAACGGGTGATGAAAGCAGGAATTACATACTGCACCTTCTTCTGCACGAAGATCGTCACCCTGCCGCCTTTGAAATCACTCATGACAAGACACCTCGAACCGCGCCACCGGCGAAACCTACAAAGGAAAAAACACGGAAGCGGGCGGGAGCGACCCCACTTTTTCGGCTTTCAGCCGCCCAAGTGACCCGTGGGGTCGCTCCCGCCCTTTGGCGCAATGGCCGCGCCGCGTGTTTTGTCCGCGTGCCGATGCGCAGAAACCCGGCCACAACAATCAGTCGGAACGGGATCGAGAGTAACAAACCAAAGAAACTCAAGGGCGCGGCGGGCCACTTTCTAGAGAGAGCGTGACGCTCGTAAGCCCAACTCGTGGTATCTTCCCACTCGCGCAACAGTCTCCGGGCGAGCAAAGGGGAAACATGGCTCGGAGGCGATTCCAGAACGGCTGTCTATTCCTGAGAAGTGGGAAAAGGGAAAGCGTTTGGGTTGCACAGTACCGCGTAGACGAACTGGATCATGAGGGAAAGGTGCATCGCATTCTGCGAAAAGAAGTCTTGGGGACCACGCAAGAGCTAAAGACTCGCAGGCTCGCTCAGCGGGAACTCTCGAAGCGGCTTGAGGGGGTCAATAGCTTTGCGTACCGGCCAGGGAGAACCGCCACACTCGCCCAATTTGTCGAATCGTGGCGGGAGAACGTCTTGGCGCTGCGGAAGCCTTCGAGCGCCAAGGCCGCAGAATCGCATTTGCGTGTGTACCTGATTCCTAAACTCGGCAAGCTCAAACTCGAAGAACTCACACAAGAAACGGTTCAACAATTGGTTTCCATGCTGTCCCGAAGAGTGGCACGACATACGGTCCTCAATGTCGTGGGGACACTCGGCGGGATAATCAAGAGCGCAAAATCCTACGGGTACACTTGCGGGAACCTCACGCGGGACGCGCTCGTGTTACCCGCTACGAGGATCACCAAACAACCGAGGTTCTTTTCGGCGGCGGAAGTGGCACGCATCCTTTCCGCCGCAACAGAAGAACCTTACCGCACGATGTTTTCGATTGCGGCTCTGACAGGGTTGAGGGCCGGTGAGATTTGCGGTCTGTCGGTAGATTCAGTGGACCTAGAGCGCAAGACAATCACCGTCACCCAAAGCGCGTGGTACGGACAACTGCAAGCACCTAAGAGCAAGTCTGCGGTTCGGACGGTTCCTATTCCAGATATTCTCTGTGATGTTCTGGGAGCGTATCTGCGGGAGTGGAAACCTAACCCGGCCCGCTTGCTCTTTGCCACCCGCACTGGAAAGCCGCACACCGCGAATAAAGTAGTACAACGAAAACTGTGGCCGATCCTCGACTCTCTCAAGATTCCGCGTGCAGGTTTTCACGCATTCCGGCACGCGGCCAGTACGCTCTTGATTGACCTGGGAGCAACGCCGGCTACAGTACAGGCTCAGCTAGGCCACTCTGACCCGAGGATCACTCTCTCTGCTTACACGCACGTTGTTGATAAATCTCAGCGCGAGGCGGTGGAGCGATTGGCTGAAATTCTGATACCAAAAGATGCCAAAACGGTAGAAACGGTAGGCTCGGGCAAGTGGATTCAATAGCTTAGGCCGGAAGGTTTGGGGTGAGCGATGGGATTTGAACCCACGACCCTCGGTGCCACAGACCGATGCTCTACCAGCTGAGCTACGCTCACCACACGTTCGTGCACACATTTTAAGCCACATTGGCTCCGACTGCAATTTTGCCCCCGGGGCTTCCCGGTCAAAATCACCGGGACGCACAAACCGCGAAAGCCCCGTTTGTTTTTTAGCTGTTTACGTCGGAGCTAAAGCTCCGACCCCCTAAAAAACAGGTGCAGCGAACTTGCGGGGCGCCATATTACGAGGCTTTCTCTTCGGCGTACACCAGATATTCCGCGTAGGTGCCCTTGAAGTCGTCTATGCGCGCGTCCTTGAAATGCCAGATGCGCGTGGCCACTTCATCAATCACATCGTGGTCGTGGGTCACCAGCAGGACCGTCCCGTCATATTTCTGAAGCGCGAAATTAAGCGCATTGATGGATTCGAGGTCCAGGTGATTGGTGGGCTCGTCGAGCACGAGCACGTTGGGCTTCTGCAGCATCAGCTTGCAGAAGATCAGCCGCGCCGCCTCGCCGCCTGAAAGGGCGCGAGTGGGCTTCAAGGCGTCGTCGCCGCTGAAAAGCATCTGGCCCAGCAGGCCGCGCAGTTCCTGCTGCGAGGCCCGCGGATCGGCCGCTTGCAGCCACTCGATGGCCGTCACGCCCTTGGCGATGGTCTCGGAGTGATCCTGCGCGAAGTAGCCCGCTATGGCGTTGTGCCCCCACACGGCCGTTCCGCCATCAATGGGGAACTGCTTTTCAGCGTCGTCAATGTGCCCCGGTGCATTGCGCAAGAGCGATTTCAGCAGCGTGGTCTTGCCCGACCCGTTGCGGCCCATGAGCGCGATTTTTTCCCCGCGCGCGACGCTCGCCGAAAATGGATGAATCACTTTCACGCCGTCGTACGATTTCGCGACGCTCTTGATTTCCAGCGGATGCCGCCCGGAATGCTGGTCCAATGGAAAGCGAATGTAGGGCCGGGCGATATTCGATTTGGCCAGCTCGGAAGTCTTCAGGCGCTCGACTTCCTTTTTCCGCGACGTAGCCTGCGCCGAGCGCGTCCCCGCCGAGAACCGCGCGATGAATTCGTTCAGTTGCGCGATTTTCTTTTCGCGCTGCGCGTTCTCCGATTCGATGCGCGAGCGGATGGACGTCTTGGCCAGCACCATCTCGTCGTACCCGCCCTTGTACATGATCACGCTCTGGTAATCGATGTCGGCCGTATGGGTGCACACGCTATTGAGAAAGTGGCGGTCGTGCGAAATCAGGATCAGCACGCCTTCGTATTCGCAGAGATAATCCTGCAGCCAGTGGACCGAATCGAGGTCCAGGTGATTGGTCGGCTCGTCGAGCAGCATGGCCGGCGGGCTGCCGAAGAGCGCCTGCGCCAGCAGCACGCGCACCTTCTGGCCGCCCTGCAGTTCGCCCATCTTGCGTTCGTGCAGGGCCGCGTCCACGCCCAATCCATCGAGCAGCACCGCGGCATCGGCCTCCGCCGTGTAGCCGCCCTCCTCGCCGACGATTCCTTCGAGCTCGCCCAGCCGCATGCCCTCCTGGTCGGTCAGCTGGTCGTGTGGTTTCGCGTGCAGCGCTTCACGTTCCTGCAGCGCCTTCCACAGCGCGGCGTTGCCCATGATGACGGTGTCCACCACGCGAAATTTGTCGAAGGCGAACTGGTCCTGCCTCAGAATGCCGAGTTTCTTCGGCCGGGTGACCGCACCCTTGGAGGGCTCCATTTCGCCGGTGAGAATCTTCATCAGCGTGGACTTGCCGGCGCCGTTCGGACCGGTGATGGCGTAGCGCCGCCCGGCGAAGAACGTGCAGGTGACGTCCTCGAACAAAATTCTGGCGCCGAAGCGCATCGAGATGTGGTCAACGGAGAGCAAGACACCTAATTGTACCGTAGATTCTCCGCGCGCGGCAGCTTGTCGAGCCGCGGTTGCGGCGGAGTATCCGCGGCATTTTAAGGATGGTTCGGGATAGGAGGGCCCGGAGGCAGCAGCCGGATCGTGGCCCGGAACCTCTTGTAATTGGAATAATGAACGGTCATGCGCACATGAACGTCGCCCGAGGCTGAAGTGCAGGAAGTCGTCTGCGTGCGTGAAAGTGGGGAACCAGAAATGGCCTTCGATATTTTCGCGGTAAGTCGTAAAGCGCGGAAACACGTTTTCATTCTTGCCCTTGATGATGTCCGGCACGGCTTTTCCGTCGGTCTTGATGATTTCCAGGTCCCGGTCGTCCACCCAGACGCGCCCCTGAAAGTAGCGCTGATTCTTCTCGATGGTTTTGGGCGCCACGTCGAACACGTAGGCGCCTATATCATCCACTTGCTCGCGCCCGACGTAGGTGATGTTGTACTTGGGCAACTCTTCCGTGGTGAGCACGAAGGGCTGAATATTCTTGAGATCGTCGAAATCCTCTTCGCTCAGCGAGATGCGCTCGAGCGTGGGTTGCGGCGCGTACGTGATTGTTTCAAAGCGCTTCCCCGAGGGAGTGAACGAGACGTTGCTCTCTTGGCGATATTCGCCGTCCGGCCGGCCCGAATCGTTGATCGTCTGTATAACGAAACTCTGCGTGTACGTAAAATTGTCGCGCTCCGTTCGGAACTCCTCTTCGCGCTCCCCAAATCGCTCGATGATCTGCTCGACCGGGATCGCCGGGGGTTCCTTCGAGATGCCGGACGACTCGTTCTGCATAACCGCGGCCTTCAGCGGCGCGGGCTGCGAAGGGTTCGGCGGAGGGGGAGCCGGCGCTGGAGCCGGCGCGGGATATTCCGGTTGCGGAGGAGGCAGGGGCAAGGGGCCCGGTTGTTCCTGCGCAGCGAGCGCCAGGGAGAGAAATAGGCGCGCAAAAATGAGCGCCGTCACCGCAGCTCGTGTTCTCAACTTTGTGAAACTCCCGGAAATCTCGCGGCGCGATCTATCGTGATGCCTGCCTCGCCCCTCATCCCTTGTCCGATCCGTCCGAGTTGGAACTTCCCAGTCGCGCACGGGTTGCCTTTCCCCGACCCCGCCGGGCCAAAAAGCCCGCTGGCACGCCGGGACGCGAATCGAATGTGTCCAATAAATCCTACCATTTCCATTGTGGACTCCCAATTCTGATTTCCGATGTGCGACAATCGGCGTTGATGCTCGCCTGCATTTTCTCTGGATGGGAGCGTATCGAGTGAAAATTTCTGTGATCGGCGCCGGTTACGTCGGCTTGGTGACGGGAGGGTGTCTGGCGGAGATCGGCCACGAGGTGGCGTGCACCGATAACGACGCCGCCAAATTGAAAATACTCGAATCCGGCGGCATGCCCATTTACGAGCCGGGCCTCGATAAGGTGCTGGCCCGGGCGCGCAAGGCAAACCGCCTCCGCTTTTGCGCTAATCCCGCCGACGCGGTTGCGGCGGGCGACGCCATTTTCATCTGCGTGGGAACTCCGCCGCTTCCCGACGGCGCGGCCGATTTGAGCGCCATTGACCACGTGGCGCGCGTGATCGCCACCGAAGCGCGCTCTCCCAAGCTGGTGATCGAAAAGAGCACCGTCCCCGCGCGCACGGGCCAGGAGCTGAAGCGCGCCCTTTCCGTCTACGGCCGCAAGAGCGGCGTGACGTTCCGCGTGGCTTCGAATCCCGAGTTCCTCCGCGAAGGCACCGCCATCGAGGATTTTCTGCACCCCGAGCGCATCGTGGTGGGCGTCGAGGACGACGCGGCGGAAGCGCAGATGCGGGAAATCTACCGCCCCGTGCTCGAGCGCACATTCCAGTGTCCCGTCCACGCGCCCGCGTGCCCGGAAGCGCCCGCGCCCGCGTGGCTCGTCACCACGATCAATAGCGCCGAACTGATCAAGCACGCCTCGAATTCGTTTCTCGCGCTGAAAATTTCCTACGCCAACATGGTCGCCGATCTCGCCGAACTCCTGGGCGCCGATATCGAGGAGGTGATGCGAGCCGTGGGGATGGATCCGCGCATCGGGAGGCATTTTCTGAACGCCGGGCTGGGCTTTGGAGGCTTTTGCCTTCCCAAGGATTTGCAGGCCTTCGTCCATCTGGCCAAGAGTTCGGGCGCGGACTTCACCATGCTCGAGGAAGCGGAGAAGATTAACCGGAAAAGAATCGAGCGCTTCGTGGGAAAGATTCGCAAGGCGCTGTGGGTGGTCCGGGGCAAGCAGGTGGGCATTCTCGGGCTCGCGTTCAAGCCCAATACGGACGATATCCGCTTCGCCCCGGCCATGGACCTGGTGCACGCCCTGCTGGCCGAAGGAGCGCGCGTCCGCGCCTACGATCCCGAAGCGATGGAAAAGGCGCGCGCCGTGCTGCCCGAGATCGAATACGCGAAGTCCGCCTACGAAGCCGCGAAGGATTCCGAGGCGCTCGTCATCGCCACCGAATGGGAGGAGTTCCGCAAACTCGATTGGGAAAAAATCCGCGACGCCATGGCCCATCCGCTCGTCCTCGACGCCCGCAATTTCCTTTCGCCCAAGGAGATGAAATCCCTCGGCTTCGAGTACCACTGCTTCGGCCGCCCGGATTGACCGCGATGTGTTTCGCCTTCTCTTCGGTAAATGAGGCCGATTTTGGGTTGGCGCCCCCCCCTGTTTTGTTTCGATTAGAAAACGGGACTAGGTATTTGTTGAAACTTCGTACTCCGCATTGTCCACCGACGCCCGGTATTCGAGCCGCTTGCCGTCCACGTTCTTGATTGCTGCCGATACGCGCTCGCCGTCGTTCATCTTCCGCGTGTTCCACCGGAACTGAAATTCATTCAGGTAGTTCGGCAGGTGCTTCCGGCTCACGCTATGGAATGTCCCCATGACTCCTCGGAGGAGCAATGAGAACACGCCCTCGACGGTGTTGGAATGTACATCTGTTCCCTTCCGCACGTACTCTTTGCGCCCGTGATGCACAACCTCATGGCCGCCCTCGAACTGCTTCCCAACCGTCGTGTAGAGATTCAGGTCGTCCGTGATAACCCGGCAAGACAAGTCCGCGTTCTGTGCAACGAACTTGGCTAGATTCTTGGCGCTCAATCGTTTCATCATTTGGAAGCGCACATCACCGCCCCGCTGGACGATGCCGACTACCGGAATTTTCGCCGTGCCGCGTCCACGCTTTGAGATGCCCGTATAGCGCGGGCGTCCGCCGATGTAAACCTCATCCACTTCTACTGTTCCTGTCAGCTTAGGTGCGTTCTCAGCGCCGAGACCGTAGCGAATCCGCCGCAAAACGAACAGCGCGGACTTGTGCGTTATCTCCATCTCACGCGATAGCTGCAAGGCCGAGATTCCTTTCTTCGAGGAACATGCTTTCCAGAACGCATAAACCCACACTCGCAGCGGCAAGCGCGTCTCCTCAAAAATCGTTCCCGTTCGCACGGTGAAAAAGTTCTTACAGCCGAGACACCGCCAGCGGTAATCCTTGTTCCGCTGTCCATCGCGGCCAATCATCTTGTAAATCTCAACTGCGCCGCATCGCGGGCACGCGGGATTGTTGCCCCACCGCTGTTGTTCCAGAAATGCGACGGCCAGAGATTCACTCACCGCCGCGTTTCGCAATGATTCGAGTACTTCTGATTTCTTGTTTTTCATGCCCCCATGCTACAATAATTTTCAACAGGTGTCAAGATAATTTTTTATGTCTATCCTTTGGCAAAGGGAACGAGATACCGCTATTAGCCTGTATCTCAAAGAACTGTATTGACTTACGCAGCGCGTAAAGGCGCTTCTGGCAGGCGATTATCTCTGATTTTGCCTTTTCTATGCACAAGTACCAAGTACTGTCTTGTTTCGCCTTACTTTCTCTATTGCTTTTGTCTCTAGACATAGTTACACTCCTCGCCATGGATGCCTCAGAATTCCAGAAGACATACGATGCTCTGACAAAAGAACGGCGGTCTCTCATCGCGCGCCGCGATGAAATCGAGACGGACTTGAACGAGCTGCGCGCAAGAATTAGGAATATCGAGAAAGTTCTTGATAATTTGTTGCCGCTGACCGACAGCCCGCTTGCTGTGCTGGTCTCTGACATATCGCAATTGGGTCTCACCGATGCGATACGTCAAGTCCTGCAATCCAGCGAGGACAGACTCTCGGCAACCGATGTGCGAAGGACTCTCAAAGAGAAAGATTACAACCTTTCTGCCCTGACCGCGCCGATGGCCTCGATTTATAAAATTCTTCGCAGACTTTCGGAAAAGCCTGATGAGGTACAGCGCGAGAAGGAAGAGAACGGAAGCGTCTACTACAAATGGGTTGGAAATCCATTGGACGGGTTCTTGAAGGTACGAAAATGAGGAGGGATTAAGGGTCGCGCTAGACGGCCCGAAAAAAGAGGGGACGCCGAATCCCGCGAAGGTTCCTTGCGTCCCCTCATCTGGCCCATGTGCCCCAGTGTTGGAAATGGCAGACAAGCGCGGCTTGCAACCGCGTGACCATTTCGGTCGTCCGGGTCCGAGTCCCGGCTGGGGCACCACATCTTTCCCTAGCCGGAACTTGTGTGATACTAATCTATGATGCCAAAAAAACGTAGGAAGAAGCGAAAAAAGAGCAAGCCCGGTCCCCGTGAGGAACGGCTGGTAATCAGCGGCGACCCGCAGCGCGCTCTCGACCGACTTCTGAAAAAACCCGCTACGAATTAGATTCCCCTGTATCAACTCTCAATTTCTCCAACGGGCTTTTCAACAAATACCTAGTCCCGTTAGAAAAAATTAAGTTGCTGATATCAAGGGGGCTACGTTGATTTCTGTTTCCCGCCGTGTTTCGATTAGAATTCTGGAGGCTTGAAGCTGGAGGCTGGAGAGCCTGACGCCTTCACTCGCTGTGGCGGATACCCCCGCCGTTTCGTTGCGGGCAGAAGCTGGAATCCGGAGGCTGGAAGGCCCCTTGGGGCAGGCTGAGAGCGAATCTGTGCGTTTTGTCCATTGCAACCATTTTATTATATCATATTAGTACCTATATTGTCAATAGAAAAACCAGGTGGAAAAGGACCGGTACAATCGCCGGCCGATGATTCGCCAGGCTAGCGGCGTGCGAAGTACACCAGCAGCGCAAAAATGAGGACGGGGACCAATAGCATGGCCGCATACGCCACGATTCTTCGTCTCGCTGCGGTACGGGACTTCTTCCAGTTCTTGAGTTCGGGGCGCTCGGCGACACCGACGTGGTCGAGATGCTCGAGATCGAATGCAAAATCGTGGGCGTTGGCATAGCGGTACTGAGGCTCCCGTTCCATAGCCCTGTAGATCACTTCCTGCAACTGAGGAGAGATGGAGGCATCGATTTCGCGGGGCGGAATGGGATTATGCTCCAGGCGGTCGTTCAGGGTGGCGAAGGCATCTGGCCCGTGAAACGGGGTTCTCCCGGTCACCATTTCGTACAGCATTACCCCGAGGGAATAGAGATCGCTACGGGCGTCGCCGCGCTTTCCCTTGACCTGTTCGGGCGAGATGTACTCGGGTGAACTCACGACCTGGGAGAGCTTTGTAAACGTGATCCGCCGCGCTCCGATTTCTCCCGCGAGGCCGAAGTCCATGAGTTTGATGTTGTCCTGGCTATCGACCATGATGTGCTCGGGCTTGAGGTCGCGGTGAACGATTCCGCGACCGTGGATGTAACTGAGAGCGTGGCAGATGCCCAGGGCGATCTTAGTTGCGCGCTCGGGCGGCAGTTTCTTTTGCTCGTCGAGCAACTGGCGGAGGAGCTTGCCGTCAACCCACTCCATGACGAAATAGTTCTGGCTGCGGTGGTGGTCCGGGAGGACCTTCAGGATGCCGGGATGGTCCAGCTGCCGGCCGATTTCCTGTTCGCGCTGGAAGCGTTCGGAGAAGACCTGATCGCCTTCGATCTCCGGGTGCGGAAGCTTGATGACGACCTGGCGGCCCGATTGGACATCGGTGGCGCGGTATACCGTGGCTACGTCACTGCTGGCGATGACGCTATCAATGCGGTAGTGATCGAGCTGGTCGCCGGGATTAATTTGAAATCCTCATTTGCGGGGCTGCCGCATCCCTACTTTACATCCGAGGCGATATTGCCGGCGTGCAAGGCGAGCTGGCTCGTGGTGCGAGGAGTAATCACCCGAAAGCTGGACTGATCGGGTGGCGCGCCGCTCCCGCGTGGCTCCCCGCCAGCCGGGAGAGACGCACTCTTGCTGGAGGACATGACTTTCGGTTCCGGGTACGTGAGTCCTTCTTCCATATCCTGCTCCGACTTGAGATGAAAGGCGCCGCGGAGCGCGATGGGAGTGAGTAATGTGGTGAGCAGAACTACCGTGACCATCACCGCGATCTCGGGCCGGCCAAAAATGCCGGTGGTTGCGCCCATAGCCGTGACGATCAGGCCGACCTCGCCACGCGAAATCATTCCGCAGCCGACGCGCAGGCTACGCACCCAGTCCATTCCCGAGCCGAGCGCGGCGAGGCCGCAGCCAACCACCTTGCCGACGACGGCGACAAGAAGGACCCAGAGCATCAAGGTCCAATGGCCGGAGAGCGCGCGGTAATCGCTCGACAGTCCAATGGAAACGAAGAAGAGCGGAATGAGGAGGCCGTGGCCGATGGCGTAGAAGCTGCGCTCGACGTCGGCCTTGAATTCGGAGCCGGCGAAGACGTAGCCGAGCAGGTAGGCGCCGGTGATTCCGGCGACGCTGCCCAGCCATTCGGCGGAGATCGCGTAGACGAAGACGAGGGCGAGGACGCAGCTTGGGACGGCTTCGTTGGCGGTGAGCTTGCGGAGCTGGAGGATCAGCGGGATCGAGCCAGCGTTTGGCCGCGCCATATCCGACGAAGAAATACACGGCCACGCAGACGCTGATGATCATCATCTCGACGATGAGCGGATGGCCCGCAGCGAGGGGAATTTTCTGCTGCACCCAGCCGCTGGCCATGGGGGCGAGGCCGAAGGCCGTGCCCTTCGCGGTGGTGACGGAGGCGGCGAGGAAGGCGAGGACGAAAAGTCCCATCACGTCGTCGATCACGGCCGCGCCGAAGATGATGGTTCCCTCGGTGGAGTCGAGTCGCCCGGCATCCATCAGGGTGCGCGCGGAAATGGATACGCTCGTGGCGGTGAGAGCGCCGCCCAGGAAGAACGCGGTCTTCCACGAGAGGCCGAAGACGTGACCGACACCTGCACCGAGCAGAAACGGCCAGATGACGCCGGAAAGCGCGACGATGAAGGCAGTGACGCTCGCTTCGCGCATACGGTCGATGTCGGTTTCAATTCCGGCGATGAACATCAAGACGATGACGCCGATTTGAGAGAGCAGAAAGAAGGCACCCGTGGCTTCCGTGCCCTGAAACAGGCGCATGTGGAGAATATTGAGCGCGCCGGGCCCCAGGGCCACGCCGACCAGCAGCTCTCGCGAGGATGGGCGGAATGCCAAAACGGCTGCAAAACGAGGCGCCAATCTTGCCGGCGGGAAGGAGAATGGCAATCAGCAGCGCCAGCTGAAGGACCGGAGGCATGATTAGCTTGCGTCCACCGTGGCCAGGGCTTCGGATTCGCCTCGATTCCGCGTCCAGAGCCGGCGGAGACGGCCAAGCGACAACCAGGGAGTACGGTAGCCGTTGCGGTCAACTCCTTCGCGCATCATGGTGCGCAGCGTGGCCGCCTGGCGGCGCGCCAATTCGGATTGGGCAAGGTTTTCGGCGAGCTTCGCGGCGTAATTGGTGTGGTCGACCGCCTTCGCGCAGACGCGGAGGCGCATCCAGAGCTCGCCCATCTTCAGGTGGGCGATGAAGCTGTTGGGATCCAGCGTCACAGCCTCGGCAAGCTCCTCCATCGCGGACTGCGCATCGAGATTCACGCAGAGCGCCATGCCGTAGACCACGCGCAAGTCGGAGACCTTCGGGATGCTGCACGACGCAGTCGCGCAATTGGGCGACGAGCTCGGCGCGCTCCTGCTTTTCGAGCGTGCGCGGATCCGCGAACATGCGCCGCAGCAGACTGCTGCATCGGCGCCGGGAGAGAGGAGATGGCGAGCAGCGCCGACTGCGCGCTCAGAGAATGGTTGGCCGCTTCGTTCCTGGGCATCACGGAAATTTCATTCATTTTTGTTCCTCGGGCTGAAGTATGAATCTCGATCAGGATGATCGGAGCGATCCGGCCGGCAAGGCGCGGGCCGAAACGCGCCTTGCCGGCGGATGCTTAGAGCCAAATCAAATCATGCAACTCCGTAGGCCTTCTCCGCGTGCAGCATGAAGTCCGGCTCCGGCTTGAGGACAAACTCGGGGTAACCGAGCTGGCCCATTTCCGGAAGATCCAGACCCGCGATTTCGGTTTCTATGGAAACTCGCTGCCCGATGAAGAATTCGAGCGCGAGGTTCATCAGGAAACTGAAGGTGAAGACGAAACCGATCAGCGTGGAGATGCCGACCAGTTGCGCGACAAGCTGGCTGGACATCGCCGTAGAACAGGCCGGTGACCGAACCCGTTACTCCGTTCCAGCTTCCGCCGTAGTTGCTCGTGCCGTCGGCGAAGAGCCCGACGGAGAGCACGCCCCAGAGTCCGCAGGTGCCGTGCACGGAGATGGCGCCGACGGGATCGTCAACTTTCATGATGTTTTCGATGAAGGAGCAGCTCAGGACAACCAGCACGCCGGCGACGAAGCCGATGATGCAAGCCCCGACCGTGCTGACGAAGCCGCTGGGCGCGGTGATCGCGACCAGCCCCGCCAGAAGACCGTTGCCGCTCATCGAGTGCATCGCATTTGCCGTTCTTCATCCACATGAAGAGCATGGCGCCGAAGGTGCCCGTGCAACCCGCCAGCATGGTGTCCACGGCGATGGTGCCGATCCGCAAGTTTCCGTTTGCGGAAGCGCCGAGCGTGCTGCCGGGGTTGAACCCGAACCAGCCGAAGGCAAGGATGAAGCAGCCGATCAGGCACGGCCGAAATGTCGTGGCCGATGATCGGGTTGCTCGATCCGTCCCTGTTGAACTTTCCGATGCGCGGGCCGACGATTAGCGAAACGGCCAGTGCCGTGATTCCGCCGACCGCGTGCACGACGCCGGAACCAGCGAAGTCGCAGTAGCCCTTGCCCAGTTGGTTGTTGACGCCCAGCTGCGAAAGCCAGCCGCCGCCCCACGCCCAGTTGCCATAGATCGGGTAGGTGAGGGCGCCCATGAAGGACGAGGAGACGCAGAACGCCAGGAATTTCCAGCGTTCCGCGCATGCCCCGGTGACGATCGTGAGCGCGGTATCCATGAACACCATTTCGAAGAGGAACATCACCATGACCCCTACGTCATAGGTGTGACCGGAGAGGAAAAATCCGGTCCCACCGAATAGGCCCCAAGTTTTGCCGAAGATTGTGGTGGTGTGCTCGCCGGACAGCGAATTGAGGCCGCCTAGGTTGCTGTTGCCGGCTGAGCCGCCCATTTGTATGGCAAATCCGATGAACCAGTAAGAGAACAACCCGCACGTGTACACGATGAAGTTCATCATGTAGGTGTGATTCGCGTTCTTGACGCGGGTCAAGCCCGATTCCACCATGGCGAAGCCCGCCTGCATGAACATGACGAGGAAGCCTGTAACCAGGGTCCAGATGAAGTTGGCTGCGATTTTGTTCTGGCCCACTTGGTTGGCCACATCGCCGAGTGTCAACCCCTTGGTTGTGTCGGACACCGGCACGTCATTGATCGTTCCAGTGAGAGTGCCCCCGGGATCACCCTTTGCCAAAGTGGCCGTTGTGGGCGCCGCGGCGGCCGCGGCCGCGAGTTCAGCCGTGGTAGCCGAGGGAGGGGGAGCCGCCGCTGCAGGTGCTGGCGCGGCCGCAGGGGTCTGCGCGAATACCGCAATACCGGCTGCCAGCACGATGGTAAGGACAACGAGACACAGGAAGAACTTGGTCATGTTTTTCATTTTATTTGTCCGCTCCTAATTTTGGCTGCCGCTGGGAAGCCGGCGCCTCTAGCTTTTCCAAACCGCGTTCTTGTTGAAAGCCGCCGGCAAAACGACAATGATCCCGAAGAGGCTTACCGCGATACCGATCAAGGCGATAATCAAGCGCCCGCCGAGGCTCGGAGTGATGTGCATGCCGAAAAGCGTGATCACCCACCCCAATGCGGCGACGCCCGCCCCGATTAGCTTCATCGCGGCGGGGTTGGACTTGAGCGCCGTTTTTCCCTCAAGCACCTTGATCTTCAGCATCCCGAACAGGCTCGCGACAAGACCGGCCGCTCCGACCAGGAACAACAACTTTCCCATGGAGGCATCCCAAAAGAAGATGCCGGCGCACAAGACGGTTGCCGCCACGAGAAACAACGAGTAAAAACTTCCTTGCGACCTATTTGCTGCCATTAAACCTGCCTCCTTGACCCGGAAGGGGTCACGCACTCATCATCAGTTGCAAGTCGCTCTGTCCGACTTGGAGTGGTTTTAACACTCCGTCGTCCAGCAAAAAGTGAAACCCAAACAACTTCGCCCGCATGACAGGAGAAGTCACTCGAAGCATCGGCGGGGTCTCCCTGGCGACCGTGCCGATGATGATTAGTTCGGGCGGCTCGCGTGCCGATTGGCGAAAAGCCCGAAGCTCAGCGCAATGAACATCCGGCAGCGCGCCGAACAGCATCTCCCGCAGCGCCATTGCGTCCAGAAGCGCCTGAGAGGACGCGGCGCGGTCACGCACCCGCTCCGGCAGGGTGGCGTCCCATGCGTCCGGATCGCGCGCCACCCAATCGCACTCCGCCTTTTCCTTCCGCCATTCAAAGCGCAGCAGCCGCAGCGGAGCGCGGGAATATTTCCCGTGGCGCATCTTCGCCCGCGCGGAGCGGAGGAAATATCCGAACTCCCACAATTGCCTCATCGGGTTGGCGCGTGCGCCATTCCTTCCTGGGCTTTCGGCAGAGCCATGAACAGCGTGAACTCAATCGCCACCATGAGTTCCAATATCGGGGGCAGCTGCTGCTGCAATCGGAGCACGAGCATGAAGGCCACAAGAGAAAACCATTGCCAGCGCGAACGGCGCAGGCGCTCGATGCGCCCGGAAAGCTTGAAGAAGTCGGCCAATTTCCTGGCGCGTCCCGCCGGAGGTTCGGTTTGAGCCCGGAAGCATGCAACAGCGAAGAAGCTCGCCAAGAGACATTCGATCACCAGCGTTTTCCATTCCATGGTCCGCTCCTTAATTGCGTATGGCACCCGCGTCAAGCGGGTACAAAAATTCCGTATGGACCAGTCGGCAATACAGGGGCAGGAGAAAAGCGTCTCCACATCGCGACGGGTTGGTCGAAAGATGAGACTCCCGTAGCGCAGCGCCATTGCCGGCTAACTCACTTAATGGCTCTTCTTCGAGCTCTATGTAGCTATTGGTTTGGACACGGCGTTGTGTCCGAGACAACCTGCGAAGAACGAAAATGCGGTGTGAAACCTCGCTTCGGCGTCGAAGGAGGAGAACGGCTTTACGGCTTGGCCAGTTCCAGGCGCAGTGTGCTGATTTGCGGGAAAAGAGTCCAATTCAAACTTTAGATGGCGGCGATTCGGTTTTCATTCGGCGGATTCGCGATCCCTCCGCGCTGGGAAACAGCTTATTTTATTGGGGGCCGCGCTTCATTTCGTCGCTCAAGATGATGGATTCCGAAATCTCCTTCATGGATTTTCGCCTTTGCTGGCTTTCGCGCCGCATGGTGCGATAGGCCTCGTCCTCGCTGATGTTCAGATCCCGCTGCAAAATCCCCTTGGCGCGCTCGACGACTTTCCGCGTTTCCAGCTGGTCGGAAAGAACGGACTTTTCGCTCTCCAGGCGCTCCCGATGGAGTTCATTTTCCCGCAGCTCCGCGACAGTCTTTTCGAGTTCGGCGGTGCGTTCGGCGACGCGGGCTTCGAGGTGGTCGTGGGCCGCGCGCAGGGCTTCCTGGTCCCTCCTCTTGGAAGCGCTGATCCAGCTGGTCACAATCGCGGAAAGAATGAAGCCGGCGAAATAGGCGCCGTCTGTTGCGTTGATCACGAGGGAATGGAGCGGGGGAAGGAAGAAATAATCCACCAAGAGCGTGGAAATGGCCACGGCGAAAAGTCCGGCGGAGGTTCCTCCAAACCACGCGCCGGCCATCACGGCGGCGAAAAAAGAGGAACAGGAACGGATAGGGGAAGAACCGTTGCAGGAGCAGGGTGGAGGCAAATGCGGCGCCCACGAATAGCAGGGCCATGGCATAGCGGCGGATCAAAGGTGGTCTCCCGTCTTCCACGCACACGCCCAAAAGTGTGGCAGGCTATTTCGAATTGCGGCGTCTGTCTCATCGCAGCCGCCGGCAATCGCGAACAGGAGAAACTAACAATCGGCGGCGTGCCGTGTCAAATTGTCCTTTGAATGGGAACAATCGCATTTTTGGAAGCAAGAGCAAGATGCCCGCCTACAAATCGAGGCGGCCGCTACATGGGCAAAGGCGGAGGTTAGGGCAAAGGCAAGAGCAGATCAGACGGGGCGGCCCTTCGTACCTCAGGGCAAGCCGGGGGCGGCGACCTGATGGCGGAAATATTCGTAGGTAAGGCGCAAGCCCTCTTCGAGATTAATTTTGGGCTCCCACTCGAGGATGCGGCGGGCTTTGGCGATGTCGGGGCAGCGCTGCTTGGGATCGTCCTGGGGCAGCGGGCGGAAGACGATGGGAGCCGCGGAGCCGGCGAGAGTGCGCACGCGCTTCGCGAATTCGAGGATGGTGATTTCATGGGGATTGCCGATATTCACCGGCTCATGCTCATGCGATTCGAGGAGGCGGTAAATTCCGGAGATCAAATCGGAAACATAGCAAAAGCTGCGCGTCTGCGTGCCGTCGCCATAAACGGTGATGGGCTCGCCCGTGAGCGCCTGATGGAGAAAATTGGGGAGCGCCCGGCCGTCGTTCAAGCGCATGCGCGGCCCGTAGGTATTGAAGATGCGGACGATGCGCGTATCCACGCCGTGCGCGCGGTGATACGCCATGGTGATGGCTTCGGCGAAGCGCTTGGCTTCGTCGTATACGCCGCGCGGCCCGATGGGATTCACGTGGCCCCAGTAGGTTTCCGGCTGCGGGCTTACGTCCGGATCGCCGTAGCACTCTGATGTGGAAGCGAGCAGGAATTTTGCTTTCTTCGCGAGAGCGAGTCCCAGCGTATTGTGCGCCCCGAGCGCCCCCACCTTGAGCGTTTGGATGGGGAATTTCAGATAGTCTGGGGGACTGGCGGGAGAGGCGAAGTGCAGCACGGCATCCACCGCGCCGGAGACTTCGATATGCCGCGTCACGTCCTGGCGGCCGAACGCAAAGCGCGGGTGCGCGAGCAAATGGGAAACATTCGATTCGGCGCCGGTCAGGAGGCTGTCGAGACAGAGCACGTCCCAGCCACGTTCGATGAACAGGTCGCACAAATGGGAGCCGAGAAACCCCGCCCCGCCGGTAATCACCACGCGCAAGACTCTACCCTGACCTTTCGGATTCGCCCGCGATACGCCGCCCGTTATTATCCGCGAAATGGCCGCCCGGAAGAAGCTCCTGGAGGTTTCCTCGTGCGCAAGGCGCAAACAATGCCGCCACTAGGCGGCTCTTCAGTAGGCCCAGCGCAGGAGGACCGCGCCGGTGGTGTAGCCCGCGCCGACGGCGATCAGAAGAACGAGGTCGCCACGTGCGCAGGCGCTTCTCCTCGACCGCATCCATCAGCGCCAGAGGAATCGTGGCGTCGGTGGTGTTCCCATAGCGGTCAATATTGACGAGGATTTTCGAATCGTCCACGCCGAGGCGCTCCTGCATCGCGCGAATGATGCGGAGATTGGCCTGGTGCGGAACGACGAGGGCCAGATCGCGGCCGGAGAAACCATTGCGCTCGAGCATCTGGCAGGCGATGTCGCTCATGCGCCGCACCGCGTATTTGAAAACCTGCTGCCCGGCCTGATGAATGTAGTGCATGCGTTTATCAACCGTCTCCTGGGATGCCGGACGGAGCGAGCCTCCGGCGGGCATATAGAGGCTGCACCCTCCCGAACCATCCACGTCATGCGCGAAATCAATAATCCCCTCGGCATCGGAGACAGCCGGCTCAAGGAGGACGGCGCCCGCGCCGTCGCCGAAGAGCACGCAGGTGGCGCGATCCTTGAAATCCAGGATGGAAGTCATGACGTCGGTCCCGATCACGAGGACTTTTTTGTGCGAGCCCGCGCCAACGAACTGCGCGCCGACCGTCAGCGCGTAGATGAAACCCGAGCACGCCGCGGAAAGATCGAATCCCCAGGCCCTGGGCGCGCCCAGGCGATCCTGGATCAGGCAGGCCGTGGCCGGGAAGAGCATGTCGGGAGTGACGGTGGCGACGATGATCATTTCGATTTCTTCCGGGCGCAAGCCTTTCGCAGCCAGCAGTTTTTTGGCGGCTTCCGTGCCCAGATGGGAGGCCGCAACGCCGGGATCGGCATAGTGCCGCTGGCGGATGCCGGTGCGGGTGCGAATCCATTCGTCGTTGGTATCCACGATTTTTTCGAGGTCGAAGTTGGTGACGACGCGCGGCGGAAGGTGCCCGGCCACTCCTGTAATCTTCGCGGCGATGCGTTTGCCCATCCCGTTCTCCATTGTCGGGGGAATGATCCGATTGTATGCAATCGGGCGCCGTGGTGACAAGCGAAAGACCGCGGCCGGCGGCGGGTCCATCGGCGGAAAGCGCGCGGGTCAGGGGTATCCGCGCGATTCGTCCCCGGCGGCCCGCCGAGGAGGATGTGAACCAACAGGCTACAGCAGGGGAAAAGAGCCGCCCAATAGGCGCAATTGCGGTATAATGGACCATGAGCAAAGCCTATCAAGTGGTTTTTGAATGCCCGAAGGGCCGCCACAGTATCCGCGTGCAGCGCAAGTCTTCCAAAGCGACGCTATCCGAGGTGGAAGCCAAGGAAATGTTCGCAGGCGAGGAAATCGTCTGTGACCAGCCGGGTTGCGGCTGGCATGGAAAAGCATCCAAAATGAGGCTTCATCAGATCGTGCGCTTCGATTGGATATACTCGCCGGCGACGTGAAGCCCGCCCCATCGCATTTCCTTAAGGAGAATCTCCCATGGAAGAACCGGGCAATCGCAGAATGTTACTCACGAGAATGGATCAAGCCTTCAGCGATTATTCCCAGGAAGCGGAACAGCTCAGCGTGCTGCTGGCCGAACCCAGGGATCCATTCAGTTGGACTTTGTATCACGACCTGCTTAGGCAAAGAACCGCGGAAGTGGTCGCCTATGAAAAATACCGCAGCATCAAGGATGAGCTGTTCACGCTGATCAATCCTCCTGCCGCTCCCCAAAGACCCGAATCGAGCGTTCACTGACGCTCGCTGGTTTTCCGCCGCTTATCACCCGGCCTTATCTCCTGAAAAAATAGCTCCCGTTCGCGCTGACATAGGATTTCAAGGGAACGCCCACAATACATTCGACCGGGCAGGGAGCAGGCTCGAACGAAATTGTCTCCGTCGTCTGGCCGGCGTAGCCGCTAATAAAGCGGATCGTTCTCAAGGGGCCCGGCAGTGATTGGGAGAAGCCTCTCGAACGCGGGGCTAGCGGCGGTCGAGTGCGGGGTGGCGAACGTCGCGGCCCACGAGGAAGTAGATGACGTCCTCGGCGATGTTGGTGGCGTGGTCGCCGATGCGTTCGAGATTTTTGGCGACGAGGATGAGTTCGAATGCGGCGAAGACGACCGCCGAATTTTCCATCATGTAGGTGAGCAACTCGCGGAAGAGCTGGTCGCGGAGCCGGTCCACTTGATCGTCGCGCTGCAGGACGCTCTGGGCAAGTTCCTGATCGCCGCGGACAAGGGAATTGAGGCTGTCGCGGACCATGCCTTCGGCCAGCTCGCTCATGCGGGGCAGGTCCACGTAGGGCTTTACCTGGGGATGGCGCAACACGCGCATGGCCGACTGCGCGATGTTGACGGCCTGATCGCCGATACGCTCGAGGTCTCCATTGATGCGCGCCACCGCCAGCAGGAAGCGCAGGTCGGCGGCCATGGGCTGCGTGGTGGCGAGCAAACGCTGGACGCGATCGTCAATCTCAATCTGCATTTCATTGATGGCGTCTTCCTCGGCGAGCACCATTTCGGCCATGCGCTCTTCGGCGTCGAGGACGGCGTGCACGGCCTGATGGACCGCGCGCTCGGCGAGACTCCCCATCCAGAGCAGGCGCTGCTTCAATTCTTCCAGATCGTGTTCGAAATGACGTTCCATGGTTCCTCAGTTCCGTCCGGCTCGTCGGGCGCCGCCGCGCCCAGCGGATCGAAGCGACTTCATCCGAACCGGCCCGTGATGTAGGCTTCGGTGCGGTGGTCGGTGGGTGTGGTAAAGAGCTTCGAGGTCTCATTGTGTTCGATCAGCTTGCCATCAAGCATGAACGCCGTAAAATCGCTGGCGCGGGCGGCCTGCTGCATGTTGTGCGTGACGATGGCCATGGTGCAGCTATCCTTGAGATGGAACATCAGACTCTTCAATCTTTGCGGTGGTGACGGGATCGAGAGCGGAGCAAGGCTCATCGAGGAGCAGGACTTCGGGATCCACCGCCAGGGCGCGCGCGATGCAAAGCCGCTGCTGCTGCCCACCCGATAGCGCGAAGGCCGATTTGTGGAGATAGTCCTTCACCTCTTCCCACAGCGCGGCGCGGCGGAGGCTGTGCTCGACCAAATCGTGGAGACGCCCCTTGTGGCCGTTGACCCGCAGGCCGTAAGCCACATTTTCATAAATGGACTTCGGGAAGGGATTGGGCCGCTGGAAAACCATCCCGACGCGGCGCCGCAATCCGACCACATCCATGCGCAAGATGTCCTGGCCGTCGAGGAGGACCTGCCCGGTGACGCGCGTGTTGCGAATCGTTTCGTTCATGCGGTTCAGGGTGCGCAGGAACGTGGATTTTCCGCAGCCCGAAGGACCGATGAGAGCCGTGACGTGGTTCTTGGGGATTTTCAGGCTTACCCCAAATACGGCCTGCTTCGGACCGTAAAAGAAATTCAGGTCGGCGATTTCGAACCGCACCGAAGCCTCCTTGTCCGAGGCCGGTTTAGCCCCCTCGCGCACTTTGGGAGCGAGTCGCGCGGCGATTTCTTCTTTTCCCTGCGCTGCGGATGCCATATCAGCCACTCCTAGCTGCTCCTCCGCGGCTCAGTACGAGACGCGTCCCGATATTCGTGACCAAGACCAAAGCGAGCAAAACCAATCCCGCGGCCCAAGCCTGCCGGTGCCAATCATCATACGGCGATATGGCGTAGGTGTAAATTACGATGGGAAGCGCGGAGGTGGGCTGGTTCCAGCCGGGGCTCCAGAACTGGTTGCCGAGGGCGGTAAAGAGGAGCGGCGCGGTTTCGCCCGCGACGCGAGCCAAAGCCAGAAGGACGCCGGTGATGATGCCTCCACTGGCCGCCGGAAGCACCACGGTGGCGATCGTTTTCCATTTGCTCGCGCCCAGGGCCATAGCGCCCTCGCGCAGGCTGCCCGGTACGGCGCGCAGGAACTCCTCGGTGCTGCGCACCGTGATGGGAATAATCATGATGGCGAGGGCCACGCCGCCGGCAAACGTGGAGAAATGCTTGACCGGAAGGACGGCCAGCGAATAAGCGAAAATGCCGATCACGATGGAAGGTACGCCGTTGAGCAAGTCGGTGGTGTAGCGGAGGACGAAGGAATACGCCTTTCCACCGAATTCGGCCATATAGATCCCCGCTATCAGGGCGATCGGCAGCCCCATCGCGGCTGCCAGGAACAGCAGCTTCAAGCTGCCGAGGATAGCATTGGCCAAGCCGCCGCCCGTTTCGCCGACGGGCGCGGGAAGCTTGGTGAAGAAGTTCCAGTTGAGCGAACTCCCGCCCTTCCAAACCAGATAGCCAAGGATCATGAACAGCACCGAAACGACGGCAAAGGCGGCCACACCGGTAACGGTGAGCATCACGATGTTCAGGGATTTGCGCCAGAAAAGACGAAGGCCGCTCACGATGGATGACCTCCTCCACGCTCGGTGGCGATAATGAGCAGGCGGGCGAGGCCGTTCAAGATGAAGGTCATGAGGAAGAGGACGAGGCCTAGCTCGATGAGTGAACTGAGATGCATGTCGCTGAACGCTTCGGAAAATTCATTGGCAATCACAGCGGCGATGCTGTAGCCCGGGGAGAACAGAGAAGCGCTAATCTTGGGATCGTTGCCGATGACCATGGTGACGGCCATGGTTTCACCCAGCGCGCGCGCCAGGGCCAGGAAGACGGAGCCCATAATGCCGGTCCGGGCCCAGGGCACGACCACTTTCCAGGTGGATTCCCAGCGAGTGGCGCCGAGCGCCAGAGCGGCCTCACGCTGGTCGCGAGGCACGGTGAGCAAGACTTCGCGGGAGACGGAGATAATGAAGGGGACGATCATGATGGTCAGAACGATTCCCGCAGTAAGAAATCCCACGCCATAATTGGGCCCCTGGAAGAGGGGGAGAAAACCAAGCGTATGCTTCAGCGCCGGACCGATTGTGGTGCGCATCAGCGGCACCACGATGAAAATTCCGAGCAGGCCGTAGATGACGCTGGGGATGGCGGCCAGCAGGTCAATCAGAAAGGAGATGATATCCGAAATTCTTCGCGGAGCCAGTTCGGAAAGAAAGATGGCGGCGGCCAGACCGAGCGGAACGGCAAGGAGCAGCGACAGCACGGAAGTGACGAACGTGCCGTAAATGAAAGGAAGCGCGCCGAAATCACCGGAAACCGGATCCCAGGTGCTGGTCCTAAAGAAGGCCCAGCCGAATTGCGCGCGCGAAAGGTGGCAATTCTCCCAGAGTTCCCACACCAGCATGGTGGTGATTAGAAGAATCGAGGAAGCAAAGACAAGGGTGATGAGGTGCGCAATTTCGTCGCCGTTGCGAAGGCGGCCGATAAATGCGCGCGCCCCCCCGCCTGGGCGAGGGGGCGCGTGCTCGATCGTAGTGGCCGTTGTGGACATTTATTGGACTAGAGAAATGGCCTTCAACTCCTTGGCGATAACGGGCTTCGGCAGCCGCGCATAGGACAAGCCCTCATTATAATCCTGTCCTTGGGTCAGCATCCATTTCAGAAAAGCCTTGATCGCGTCGCGCTTTGTGGCGTCCTGAATCTGCGCGGGGATCAGCAGCCAGGTGAAGCTGGAGACCGGATAGGCAGCCGCTCCGGGAGCGTTGGTGATGGAGACGCGGAAATCGTCCGGCATGTCTTTTGCAGCTCCCGCCGCCGCCGCCGTGACGCTGGCCAAGCTGGCCTTGACGTATTTCCCCGCGGCATTTTGAACGTTTCCGTACGGGAGGTTGTTCTGAACGGCGTAGATGAGTTCGATGTAGCCAATCGAATCGGGGGTCTGTTTGACCAAGCCCGAGACCCCTTCATTTCCCTTGCCGCCGAGACCCACGGGCCAATTGACCGACGTGGCTTTGCCGACTTTGTTCTTCCAGTCGTCGCTGGCTTTGGAAAGAAAATCGGTCCAGATGTAGGTCGTGCCGCTGCCATCAGAGCGATGGACCACGACGATATCATCGCTCGGAAGCGTTACGCCCGGATTGGCCTGGGCGATCTCCGTATCGTTCCATTTCGTGATAGTGCCGAGGTAGATCCCGGCCAGCGCGTGCTGCGTAAAGTTCAATTCGCCGGTCACGCCCGGAATGTTGTATGTGGGCACATCGGCACCAAGCACTGTGGGGAAATGCAGGATCTTGACCTTGGCTTGGGCGAGTTGGTCATCGGTCATGGGGCCGTCCGACGCTCCGAAATCCACGGTGCCCGCGAGAACTTGGCGAATCCCTCCGCCCGAGCCGATGGATTGATAATTGATTTGGACGTTGGGGTGGGCCGTGTGGTAGACATCAAACCACTTGGAATAGATCGGATAGGGGAACGTGGCGCCAGCGGCATTCAGCAGCACTGTGCCGGTATCCGAGCCGGCTCCGGCTGTGAACGCAAGGCCCAGGACAAGCAACAGCGCAAGCATTGTCTTTTTCATGTTGTATGGATTCTCCTCATCGTGATTATGGTTTCTGGATTGTTACAACCGTGTTACATTGCCGAGAATTCGAGATGAAATCGCTCATCTTCGCCTGGGAAGGTGTAGAGGCGCGGTCTCGGGGGGTGGTGGGGCCGCGCCTCCGTAGGTGGCCAGCGAGGATGCCTCATGTTCGTCACAATCCACTGATTCGCTGAGGCTTATCAATATATCCCTCTATCTGGGCCACGGCTGACTTCCGGTTGCCTCACACGGAACGCGTGCGCACATGCAAAACCGGAGGTCAGAATCACGACTGCGGCGGGAAGATAGGCGTAAGCCGTGAACTCAGGATTAGAGAAGTGTGAAAACTTGGTGACTATGCGCTCGCGCCAGCAGCAGAGGCATCTTCTCTGATTGCTTCCATGCGCTTCGCGCGGCCGTGACGCACCTCCAGCCCCCGCAACCAGAACAGAACGTCTTCGCCGATATTCGTGGCATGGTCGGCAATGCGTTCGATGTGGCGAGACGCCAGCAGGAAGTGGAGATTGGGGGCTGCCTGGGATGGGTCCTCCGCCATGCCGGCGAGGAGCGCTTCGAACAGGTGATCGCGGTATTGATCCACCACGTCATCGCTTTCGAGCACCTGGGCGGCGAGGTCCAAATTCTGATAGATGAGCGCGCCAAGGCATTTGGAAACCATTCCGCGAACGACGGACGCCATGGGTTCGAGATCGGCAGGCGTCTCAAGATCGCCCATACCGGCCAAGGGGATGGCGCGCTCGCTGAGATTGACGGCGAGGTCGCCCATCCGTTCGAGGTCGTTATTGATCTTGAGCGTGGCTACAATCATGCGGGCGTCCGTATCGAGCAAATTCCCCTGCCGCAGCAACTGGATGGCGTGCTCGTCAATCAGGATTTCCATCTCGTTGATGCGAGGCTCGGTGAGAAAAACTTCGCTCGCCAAGCGCTCGTTGCGCTCCAGAACGGCGCGAAGAGCCGTGTTCACGGATCTCTCCACCGTCCGCGCCTGCGAGATCAAGTAATTCACCAGCACGTTCTGAAAAAAACCTTCCACGCGCGCATGCGTTGCACCCATGGTTACCATCCCTTTGGCGGCCGCTCCCGCCCGAATCTATACTCCCGTATGCACGGTGACGAAGGGATATTGCAAGGAGATAAATCACGCATGAATCTTCCAAGACAGGAAGACACAAATTCCCCCTATGCCTCATTTCAGGGCGGGGGAGCCGGCACGCCTGCGCCCATTTGACACGCGCGGGGCGTCAAAACATAATGGCTCACGGCTTGGGCTGGGATACAACATGCGGCTTTGCCAGACTCGGCGCTCGCCGTGATGTCACGCCTCGCCGGGAGGAAATATGCGAAACGCATCCCAGAAATCATGCGCATGGCGGACGCTGCGCGCCTGGCCCATTCTGCTGATGGTCATCTGCTCGGCCGCGATCCCGGCCGCCATCTTCGCGAAGGCGCACGCGGACCAGGACGCGGACGCACGGGCCCGCGCGATCGTTCGCCGCATGACGCTCGACGAGAAGATTCAAGAGCTGCATGGGATTCGAAACGAGGTACACAAGCGGTTCGTTCCCGGCGTGCCGCGCCTGGGCATTCCAGACTTTATCATCACCAACGGCCCGGCAGGCGCAGGGCCGGGTGACGCTCCCCAGAGAAAGCAGATTCCCGCAACCGCGCTGCCAGCCCCCATCGCGCTGGCCTCCACATGGGACCGCAAATTGGCGCGGCTTGACGGAGAAATCGCCGCTGCGGAAGCCAAGGACATCGGCAATAGCCTGCTGGAGGCCCCGGACATCAACATCGCGCGCGTGCCGCAGAATGGCCGGACGTTTGAAGGCTATGGCGAGGACCCCTATCTCTCCGGGCAGCTTTCGGTGAGCAATATCGAGGGAATCCAAAGCCGTGGCGTAATGGCCAACGTGAAGCACTATGCCGCGAACAACCAGGAAACCAGCCGCAAGACCGTGAACGAAGTTGTTGACGAGCGCACGCTGCGCGAAATTTACCTGCCCGCGTTCGAGATCTCGGTGAAGCAGGGCCGCTCGGCGACGGTGATGTGCGCCTATCCCCACGTCAACGGCGAATTCGCGTGCGAGAATGACGTTCTGCTCGATCAAATCCTGCGCAAGGAATGGGGGTTCCCGGGCTTCGTCATCTCCGACTTTGGCGCGACGCATAGCACCGTGGCCTCCGCCTTGGCCGGGCTGGACCTCGAAATGCCCGTGGGCTTTTATTTCGCGGACCCGCTCAAGCAAGCGGTGCAATCAGGCCAAGTGCCCGAATCGGTGATTGACGAAATGCTGGTGCGGCGCTTCCGGACCATGATCGAGTACGGCACGTTCGACCATCCCCCGGTCCCCCGGCCGATTCCCGTGAAGCAGGATGGAATCGCGGCTCGCCGGATCGCCGAGGCTGGGATCGTGCTGCTCAAGAATAGCGGCGGGCTGCTCCCGCTCGACGCCAAGCATTTGAAATCCATCGTCATCCTGGGCACGGGCCTGGAAGATGCCAGCACGGGAGGAGGCGGCGAGCTCACATGTCGTCCCCGTATACACCGTGGACCCCATCGCGGGTATCCGCAAGCGCGCCGGCTCCGGCGTCCGCGTCACTTTTGCCGATGACTATGATCTCCCCATGGCCGCGACCATGGCGCATTCCGCCAACGTCGCCATCGTCATGGTCGGCGACACCGACACCGAAGGCAGGGATCATTCCCTCACGTTCGGTGACGACCAGGACCAATTGGTCGAAACCGTGGCCGCCGCCAATCCGCGCACCATCGTCGTCATGAAGACCGGCTCGCCCATGCTGTTGCCTTGGGTGGACGCCGTGCCCGCCCTTCTGGAGGCGTGGTATCCGGGTGAAGAGGACGGCAATGCGGTCCCCGCCATTCTATTTGGCGACGTGAATCCCTCGGGAAAATTGCCGATTACGTTTCCGAAAAATCTTGCCGACGTGCCCGCGAGCACTCCGGAGCAATATCCCGGCGTGGACCACACGGCGCATTACACCGAAGGGATTTTCGTCGGCTACCGCCATTACGATGCGAAGGGAATCGAGCCGCTCTTCCCCTTTGGCTTCGGCCTCTCCTACACGACCTTCGCCTATAAGAATCTGGCTATTTCCCCCGAAAATATTTCCTTCACAGGCGATGCGGCGCCTACGGTGAGCGTTGAATTCGACGTGACGAATACGGGCACTCTCGCCGGCGCGGAAGTCGCTGAGCTTTACGTGGGCTTGCCATCCAGCGATGATGTCCCCGAACCACCCCAACAACTGAAAGGCTTCCAAAAAGTGGAGCTGAAGCCCGGGCAGACCTCGCACATAAAATTGCAACTCGACCGTCGGGCGTTTTCCTATTGGGATGTTAAAACGCACGGATGGGCCGTGATGCCCGGCACGGTGAAGCTGATGGTAGGCGCCTCGTCGCGCGATATCCGGCTGCAAGGTACAGTAGGGGTCGAAAGCGGAACTCAATAGAGGCAGATCGGTTCCATGCACTGCATGGCTGCTTGGCGCATAGGCAAACGGGTGGCCCTCGATCCACCTCTCCTCAGCGCGTCAGTTCGCCAGGGGAATGGAAAAGTAAAACTTCGAACCGCGGCCGACTTCACTCTCAACCCACACGCGGCCGCCGTGGGCCTCGACGATGTGCTTGGCGATGGAAAGCCCGAGTCCCGTGCCGCCGGCCTCGCGTGAGCGGGCGGCGTCCACGCGGTAGAAGCGCTCAAAAATCCGCTCCTGATCCGTCACGGGGATGCCGATGCCCGTATCGGCAACGGCGATCACGGCCTCGCGGGCGCTGGCCGTGGCGCTCACCTCGATCCGCCCGCCTGCCGGCGTGTACTGGATGGCGTTGTCGAGCAGGTTTTGCAACACATCCGCGAGCAAACCGGAATCCCCGCGCATGGCGGGAAGCCCCGGCGGGAACGTCCATCTCCAGCGCGATCTGTTTTTGGTTGGCCTTCAACAGGGCGGTTTCCGCGCAGCGCTCAATCAGCTCCATCGGTCTGACGGTGAGGAACTGCACTTCCAGCTTCCCCGCTTCGATCCGCCCGAGCTTCAGCAGGTCGTCCGTCAAGCGAGCGAGCCGGGCGGCATGTTCGCGGATGATTTCGAGAAATCGCCGGTTGTTGCGGGGATCTTCGAGGGCGCCGCCCAGCAGAGTTTCCGCAAAGCCCTGAATGGCCGTCAGCGGCGTCTTGAATTCATGCGAAACGTTGGCGACGAAGTCCTGGCGGACGCGCTCCAGGCGCCGGAGTTCGGTGACGTCGTGCAACACCACGACGGCTCCGGATGGTTTCTCGTGCGCCTGCATCGCATCTCCGAAGCTGCTCTCCGCAGGGTTCGTCACGTCGGCCGGCGGCCCCGATTCCAGCGCCTTCACGGGAGTGGCTGTGACCGCGAAGCTTTGCTGCTGAACAATTCCCATAGCGATGTCGCTTTGGAGACCTTCCTCGCCTCGGAGGGCGCGGCGAATCAGTCCCAGGAGCTCCGAGTTGCGGACCACCTCGATCAGGTGCCGTCCTTCGATATTCGCGGGGTCCAGGTTCAGAATTTCGGAAAAGGCGCGATTGGAAAAGACCAGGCGTTCGTGCGCATCAATTACGGCGACGCCCTCGACCATGCTTCGCAGGATGGCGCTCGAGCGATTGCGCTCGCCGCTGAGCGAACCGATGGTCCGCTCGAGCCGCACCGCGGTTTCATTCATGGATTCGGCGAGGCCGGCAAGTCCATCCCGCGAGTTTTCAGCCGGCAGGGGGCGGAAATCTCCCTCCGCGATTCGTCTCGAGAAGTTCTTTAGCCGCGCGATGCGCCGATCCGAGACCCGAAGCAGCGTGAGGGATATGGCCAAACCAGCCAGGAGAATGACGATCCACACGGCCACCCACTCGCGCCATAATTCTTCTCGAGGAACGCCCGGCAGGAGGATCGCAGATGACCAGGCGCCGAGCGGGAGGGCCAGGCAAGCGAGGCCCCGTTTCTCCCATGGGCTAGCTCGCACGGGGCTCGAACATGTAGCCGGCGCCGCGGATTGTTTTCATGTAGGCCGGATGTTGCGGATCCATTTCGATTTTTTCGCGCAGGCGCCGCACATATACGTCCACGCTTCTCGGCGTGACGAATCGTTCCGTTCCCCACACGCCATCCAGCAGTTGATCGCGCGTGAAAACGCGGTTCGGACGAGCCGCCAGGAAATACAAAAGCCGGAATTCAAGCGTGCTCATGGGCACCGGTTTTCCCCCGCGCGTCACGCGATACGCGGCGGGATCGATTCGCAGCGAACCGATTTCGATCAGTTTCTCCGAGGCGGCCGCCGGTTCGGTCCGCCGGAAAAGCGCCTTCACGCGGGCCACCAGTTCTCGCGGGCTGAAGGGTTTGGTGACGTAATCGTCGGCGCCGAGTTCCAGCCCCACCACGCGGTCCGCCTCCTCGCCCTTGGCCGTTAAAATCAGGACAGGCAGGCGATTCAGGCTGACGTCCTTGCGAACTTCCTTGCAGATATCCAGCCCCGAAAATTTGGGCAGCATCAAATCGAGAATCAGCAGGTCGGGAGGCGCCTTGCGGATTTGCGCCAGTCCCGTGGCCCCGTCGCCGCTCGCGAGCACTTGGAATCCGTCCTTCTCGAGGTTATACCGCACCAGTTCCACGATGTCTTTGTCGTCTTCGATCACGAGTATGCGTTTCATGGATTTTCTCTCTGGAGTCGCCCACACCATACGGGAAATGGCACCCTGGAAGCAAGTTGTTGATTTTGCCCCCTTCGGTTGACAATGAAAAATTCGGCTCGTTTCAAAGTGGTGCATGGCATCGTCCGTGAAACATTCGCTCGTCAAGAAGGCTTTCGTTCCGTTTCGGTTCTGTCCCCAGGCCGCTGAATTCACAAGGCTTGGGCGCACTGTCCATTACCCGTTATTGGCCACTTGTCTGCTCCACAACGAACGCAGGCATCGCCAAGATAAGGGACACCAAGAGATGAAAGTCCTGCTCGCTGAGGACAATGCGGTCAATCGGAAGCTGGCTGCAAAACTGCTCGAAAAGCACGGTCACGCCGTGGTGATCACGGAAAACGGCCGAGAGGCCCTCGATGCCCTGGAACGCGAAAAGGCAGATGCGGTTCTGATGGACGTGCAGATGCCTGTGATGGATGGACTCGAGGCCATCCGCGCAATTCGCGCGAAAGAAGAAAGCAGTGGCGCGCACACGCCGATCATCGTCCTCACTGCGCACGCCATGAAGGGTGACCGCGAGAGGTGCTTCGAGGCTGGCGCGGACGATTATCTTACCAAACCGATTCGCACCAACGAGCTCCTCGCCGCGCTGCATCGCTTCGATGGACAAAGGAATAACGGGCACGCCAGCGGCTCGCCCCCAGGGGAAAAGGACATGACGAACACGATGAATCTCGCAGGCGCACTCGAACGCGTGGAGGGAGACCGCGAACTGCTCGATGAGCTGCTCCGCCTCTTCGCGGACGAATGTCCGAAGAACATGGCGGAAATTCGCCGCGCTTGCGAGACGCGCGATGCCCACCTTCTCGAACGGCTGGCCCACACAATCAAGGGATCATCGGCAAGTCTCTGCGCAGAGGATGTTTCGGAAGCGGCGTCCGTGCTGGAGAAACAGGCGCGTTCGGGAGATTTCGAAGCTGCGGGCGCACAAATCAAGGCCCTGGAAATAAAGCTGGAGCGGCTGATCCCCGAATTCGAAGCGCTTCTTTCCAAGACGGCGCATTAAATCTGTTCCGCAATCGAGCCGAAGAATGCTCGCCGGACAAGGAATTGCAGCGTGCTGGAAAATAGAAAATCCGGAAAGAGGATTCTGATCGCGGAAGACGATCCTGTTTCCCGCCGCATGTTGCAGGCTTTTCTCGCCAAGTGGGGTTACCAAGCCGTGGTCGCAGAAGATGGCGCGGAGGCCTTGCGAATTCTCGAGAGCGATGATCCCCCGCCGCTGGCCGTCATGGACTGGATGATGCCCGGCATCGAAGGCCCGGAGGTCTGCCGGCGCGTGCGCGAGCACCCGGACCGGCCCTATGTGTACATTCTGTTGCTCACGGCGCGCAGCCAAAAGGGAGATTTGCTCGCGGGCCTGGAATGCGGCGCCGATGATTACTTGACGAAACCCTTCGATGCCGAGGAGCTCCGCGCGCGCCTTCACGTGGGCCAGCGCATCCTGGATTTGCAGGACAGCCTGATCGCCGTGCGGGACGAACTGCGCTACCGCGCCAGCCATGACGCGCTGACCGGCGTCGCCAACCGCGGCGCCGTTTTCGATGCCTTGGGCCGCGAACATGCCCGGCAGACGCGTGAGGGCGGCTCCTTCGGAATCATCCTGGCGGACCTCGATCACTTCAAGAACGTCAACGATACGCGCGGGCATCTGTGCGGCGACGCGGTGCTGAAGGAAGTGGCGCAGCGGATGAGCGGTTGTATCCGTCCCTACGACACCTTGGGACGTTATGGAGGCGAGGAGTTCCTGATCATCGCGCCGGTCTCCGATGGTCCGGGTACGCTGGCGCTGGCGGAAAGGATTCGCCGCTCCATTGAATCACAGCCGGTCGCAACCGAGGCGGGCGAGATAAAAGTCACGCTCTCCCTCGGCGCTGCTGTGAGCGACCCGGCGCAGCCGGCTGAATCACAAGTGCTCCTCCAGATCGCCGATGAAGCGCTCTATCGCGCGAAGGAACGCGGGCGCAACCGGTCAGAATTGGCTACGGGCTCCGAATTAACCCCCTCTCTCTCACTCTCCTCCGAACTTGCGTCTGTGGTACGCCCCGGATCGCACTGACCGGATCACAATTCCCCATTCGTGTCCTAAAAAACTGCGAGAAAACGAGCACACCGGAGGCGACAAGGCTCGCCATACGGTTACGTATGGTGAACGGCGGAAACCCCTTTCCTGCGTCGCTCCCCAAAACTCGTTCCGCCTCCGCCTGGTTTTGGTGTACATTGGACCATGCGCACTACGTCTCGTGATACGCGCGCCAGAGCAAACGGGAAGGGGTTAGGAATGAACCCGACGAAATCAGAATCGGCGGTCAGCGGGGACGTCCGAGTGGAAGCCCGCCGGGATACGCTCACGATCACCGACAATCGCAACGGGCAGCGATACGAGATTCCGGTAAAGAACGATACGATCCGCGCTCTGGACCTGCGGCAGATCAAGATTCATGACGCCGATTTCGGCATGATGAGCTACGACCCGGCGCTGACGAACACGGCGTCCTGCACGAGCAAAATTACCTTCATTGACGGCGACAGAGGGATCCTGCGGTATCGCGGATATTCCATCGAGGAGTTGGCGGAAAAGAGCACCTACATCGAGACGGCCTACTTGATCCTTTACGGTGATCTCCCCACGCAATCCCAGCTGGCCGATTGGCGCTACCACATCACGCATCACACCTTCATTCATGAAAGCATCAAGAAATTTCTCGACGGCTTTCATTACGACGCGCATCCCATGGGCATGTTGCTATCCACGGTGGCGGCGCTTTCCACTTTCTATCCCGATGCGAAGGACATTTTCGATCCCGAATCGCGCCGCAAACAGACCTACCGCCTGATCGGCAAGATGCCCACGCTCGCCGCGTTTGCCTACCGGCACAGCCTGGGGATGCCGTTTGCGTATCCGGATAACGAGCTGAGCTACTGCGGCAATTTTCTGAACATGCTCTTCCGTACGACGGAACTGAAGTACCGTCCGAATCCCACCCTCGAGCGCGCCCTGGACACCCTGTTTATTTTGCACGCGGACCACGAACAGAATTGCTCCTCCACCGCCATGCGCTGCGTGGGCAGCGCGCACGCCGACCCGTATTCCGCGGCCGCGGCGGCCACGGCGGCGCTCTACGGCCCGCTGCACGGCGGCGCCAATGAAGCGGTGCTGCGCATGCTCGTCGAGATCGGCTCGGTGAACAACGTGCCGGCGTATATCAAGCGTGTGAAGGCGGGCGAGAAACTTCTGATGGGCTTCGGCCACCGCGTGTACAAAAACTACGATCCGCGCGCCCGCATCATCAAGCGCATTGCCTATGAAGTGTTCGATGTGATGGGGCGCAACCCGCTGATTGATATTGCGCTTGAATGCGAGCGCATCGCGCTCGAAGACGAGTACTTCGTCAGCCGCCGCCTCTATCCCAACGTGGACTTCTACACGGGCCTGATCTATCAGTCCATGGGTTTCCCTATGACCATGTTTCCGGTGCTCTTCGCCATTCCGCGGACCGCGGGCTGGATCGCCCAGTGGGAAGAGTTGCTGCTTGACCCCGAACAGAAGATTTCACGGCCGCGCCAGCTCTACACAGGACACGACCTGCGCACCTACATCCCAGCCGACCACCGGGGCTAACGCCGGTCCATCTCATTCAGTAGCCATGGCTCGCTTCACTCTCTAGGGAAAAACAAAAACGCCGTCCCACCTAGCCGGGACGGCCTTTTGAAATTTAACCCTGTCGGGGGAACGAATGCGTTGCCGCGCGGTTAGCCGCGCCGTGCCAGCGCCGCTGCGAGGCCGGGAGCAGGAGGCACAGCCGGAGCGGCCGCCTTCTTCTTCCTCTTCGCGCGCGAACGCTTGGGAGGCGTGCCTTCGGCAAGTTCCACCACCATGATGCTGGTGACGAATTTCTTCATGCCGTGAAGATCAAAATCTATGGAAGTGCGCTCGGAATCCGATTCGGTGACCACGCCGAGACCATACTGAAAGTGCTTGATGTATGCGCCTTCTTGGAGAGCTTTCAAGGGGCCTCCTTTGGCTGAATCCGATGGATTGCAGAAAAATGGGCGGGCTTGCCGGTGGCAAGCCCGCCCTCTGTGACTAGATGCCGGAGACGTTCGCTGCCTGCAGGCCCTTGGGGCCCGTCGTGACCTCGAATTCAACCGCCTGGCCTTCGTTCAGCGACTTGTATCCGTCGGCCACGATGGCCGAGAAATGGACGAAAACGTCCTCGCCGGACTGGCGCTGGATGAACCCGAATCCCTTGCTGGCATTGAACCACTTTACTGTTCCTTGTTCTTTCACTTAGTTCTCTTTTCTGTTTGAGCTATTTGACGCCTTGCGACTTCCTCCAGCCGAAAAAAAAGGGCTACAAGTTTGGACTTGCAGCCCCTCTAACGAATCTAAAGGTTTTACAAGAGCAACAAACGCAACCCCATCCTAGCATATCCCGCAGGAATACACCAGGGCTATTTTCAGCAATAATTCGGACGTCGGTTGCGCCAACTAAAACAAATATCAGCCCTTAGCGCAAAAGGAAAAAGGCCGGCCGAGTTCCTTCGCCGTTTCAATCCACTCACGAATAACTACCTCGACGTTGGAGAGGGCCTCGCGGTAGGTCTTGCCATCGGCGGCGCAGCCGGGAAGGTCGGGCACTTCGGCGATGAAGGCCTGATCCTCACGTGACCAGCAGATCGCCGCTCTGTACTTATAACAACTTCGAGAATTCTTCCGCATTCATGTCCACATCGCGAAGAATCGCGGCCATCAGTCCAGGGCCGATGGTTTCGCCGGAGTGGCTAGGGACGACGGTCGCGCGTCCGTCGGGGTGTTTCAAAAAAGCATGGCTTCCGCAGATTCTATCCACAGCAAACCCGGCTTTCTGCAAAGCGCGCACGATTTCCTTGCCTTTGAGCCGAGGAAGCCGTGTCATACGGTGATTTGTTGGATGCCTACAAGTTCAAGCCCCTCGATTTCGACATCGTCATCGTCCAGGCAGAGATCGATGGCCTCGCGAGTGCGCTTCATGAGCGTGTCCAGACTCTTAGCTTGCGTATGACAGCCTTGCAAGGCCGGAACCGTGGCCACGTAGTAGCCGTCTTCATCACGCTCAATCACCACCGTGAATTTTCTTTTTGCCTTCACGCGTGCCCTCCCTTAAGGAAAGTGTAGCACGAACATCCTACAATTCCGGGCCGCAAAACGAAAAAGGCCGGTCCGATGAATAGAACCGGACCGGCCTAATGAAAAATAATCCTGGCGGTGACCTACGTTCCCGCGCAGTTACCCGCGCAGTATCATCGGCCCTGCGAGGCTTAACTTCCGTGTTCGAGATGGGAACGGGTGTGACCCTCGCGGTAAGACCACCAGGAAAGTCTGGAAGCTCGAGGCTAGAAGCTGGAGGCTGGACGAAAAACCAAACTCCAGAAGCCGAGGCTTCACAATCCTGGAAAACTTCGCAACCGAAGGAAGCAGGCGTAAACCGCGAATTCTGCTGGAGAGCAGCGCGATGGGAAAGCTACCTGCCCAGCACGCCTCAGGAGCTAAAAACCCCTGTTTTTTCGTGTTGGGTAAGTTTATGGTCAAGCCGAACGGCCGATTAGTACGGGTAAGCTGCACGCGTTACCGCGCTTCCACCCCCCGCCTATCAAAGTCGTAGTCTTCGACTGGCCTTCTTAGAGGGCCGCAGCCCCCTTGGGAAACCTTATCTCGAGGCGAGCTTCTCGCTTAGATGCTTTCAGCGATTATCTCTTCCGGACTTCGCTACCGAGCGATGCCACTGGCGTGACAGCTCGATCACAAGAGGTCCGTCCATCCCGGTCCTCTCGTACTAGGGACAGCTCCTCTCAAGTTTCCTGCGCCCACACCAGATAGGGACCGAACTGTCTCGCGACGTTCTGAACCCAGCTCCACGTACCGCTTTAATAGGCGAACAGCCTAACCCTTGGGACCTTCTACAGCCCCAGGATGCGATGAGCCGACATCGAGGTGCCAAACCTAAGCGTTGATGTGAACTCTTGGCTTAGATCAGCCTGTTATCCCCGGCGTACCTTTTATCCGTTGAGCGATGGCCCTTCCACGCAGAACCACCGGATCACTAGATCCCACTTTCGTGCCTGCTCGACCTGTGTGTCTCGCAGTCAACCCGGCTTATGCTCTTGCACTCCACGGCGGGTTTCCAATCCGCCTGAGCCGAGCTTTGAGCGCCTCCGTTACCGTTTAGGAGGCGACCGCCCCAGTCAAACTACCCGTCTGGCCGTGTCCTCCGCCCCGTCGAGGGGCGCAAGTTAGAGCGACAGAATTATCAGGGTGGTATTTCACCGTTGCCTCCCCCTCAGCCGAAACCAAGGGTTCCCAGGCTCCCACCTATCCTACGCAGACAGTACCGTTATTCATGACCAGAGTGCAGTTAAGGTGCACGGG
>CAWGKL010000010.1:0-171396 GCA_963823205.1 Terriglobia bacterium | reverse complement strand
GACCGGGATTTTTTGTACCAGCGGGAGTGAGAGAGAATTCACTCTGGAGGGAAGCTGGTATGCCAATGAAGAAATACAAGCCGGAGCAGATTGTGACGTTGTTACGGCAGGTTGAAGTGGAACTCGCCAACGGGAAAACCACTCCGCAAGCCTGCAAAGAAGCCGAGATCACCGCACAGACCTACTACCGCTGGCGGAAGGAATTCGGCGGATTAAAACTCGATCAGGCCAAACGTCTCAAGGAACTGGAACGGGAAAACGCCAAGCTGAAGCGGCTGGTGGCAGAGCTGTCTTTGGAGAAGCAAATTCTGAAGGACGTTGCGGAGGGAAACTTCTAGGCCCTGAGCGGCGGCGTGGCGCGGTCAGGCATGCACGCGAGAGTTACCGGGTATCGGAGCGGCATGCCTGCCGGCTGCTGGGGCAGTGGAGAGGGACACAACGCTACGAGGGGATCTACCGAACGGACGAAGATGCGCTGACACGAGAGATCGTGGCGCTGGCCGGCGAATACGGGCGCTACGGCTACCGGCGGATCACAGCGGTGCTGCAGGATCGAGGTTGGCATGTAGGCAAAGACCGAGTACAGGCGGGTCTCGCGGCCGGAAAAGATGAAAGTGCAACAGAAACAAAGGCCACGAGGGAGTATTCGTGCCAGAGCGACGGGTGGTACAACTGGCTTGCGGCCGGAGCCAGACGATGCAGTGTGTGGAGCTACGACTTCATCAATCGAAAGAAGCGCACGACGGAAGAAGAACACTGCCGCATGCTGACACTGATGAACGAGTGCACGCGCGGGATGCTTTCGAGATCGGGTGGCCCGAAGAACTCGCAAGGTACCAGAAGTGATGAAAGCGCTGGCGGACATGATGCTGTTGCCGGGGAATTCCCCAGAACATTCGCTGGGACGACGGCCCAGAGTTCGTCGCCGAACG
Source organism: Terriglobia bacterium (assembly GCA_963823205.1). GTDB lineage: Bacteria > Acidobacteriota > Terriglobia > Acidiferrales > UBA7541 > Palsa-295. The sequence continues at coordinate 170,464 of CAWGKL010000010.1, read as the reverse complement.
AACTGCGGAAGTCGCTGGCGAAGATCAGGGTACGGGGACGCTGTTGCGTCGGAAGCGGGGAGCCCCTGGGAGAACGGCTGCTGCAAAAGTTTGGACGGGAAGTTCCCAGGACGAATGCCTGAACAGAAAGATCTTCTCTTCGCTGAGGGAGGCGCGGGTGGTTGATGGAGAGGTCGCAGGTGATCTGCGGCGCGCTTGCGTCCGCAGCTCGGCGCTCGGCTACAGGGCACCAGCGCCAGCGACGTTCGCGCCGGCAATAGCAGCTTCTGCGGTGGCCTACGGCTCCCCTCAAGCCGCGGTTTTCCCCCTTGCCCAATGAGGTTGTCAATGTGGACCCCTCTCCACTCAGCCCTGGTTCCGAAAGTCGGGCAGCCCGGCCCGGTCCGGCGAGTGCGGGGGTGTCCCTGTAGATGATGACGAAGCCGTGCGAATGTGAGCCAGAGCGCCACCGTCCCAGCCGGACGAGGCTTCGGCAACCTGAGATCGGCCTCGGTTCGCCCGAGGAGGAACCCCATGAAGGACCAGAATGAAGAGCGGCGGGTGCGAAATTCTGAAAGATGCCTCGTAGGCCTCGAGCCAGCTCTTTGCCTAGCCGTCGCGAAGTGTAATGCTTCATCGGTGTTGAGGAAGCAGAAGTTAGCGTAGGCAAGGCGCAACGCAAAGGCCGCAGCGATGATCCCCAGCGCCAACCAAGGTGAGTTCTGGACGACCCACGCCTCCACCCTACCAGGTCCTGCGTTGTATGTCGTCGGGACAGTGCACTCCTTTCCTTCAATTCTAGACGACACCTGGAAGCCTCAGCTCGGTGACTATACTAGTGGAGACTTTTTTGACTGTCACTTCTTTACTCGGCATCTCTTTTCTTGGGTTCCAAACAGATAACATACGCTATTTTTGACAGCCTGACGGAGCAAGTCTGGTCGGCGAAACGGAGAATTTGAGGAAGGTTCGAGGGGAGGGGGTGGAAGAGGTGTTGAACGGCCATGCTCGACTCCGAAGCGGCGGTACGAACGTGACCTGCCCGACTTTTTGTACCAGGGCTAGTGAGAGAGTTTACATCACAACCTCATCGGGCAAGGGGGCAAATGGCGGCTCGCAGGGAGCCGTAGGCGACCGGAGAGCCGCCATTTGCGGCGCGAACGTCGCTGGCGCCGGCGGCCTGTAGCCCAGCGCCGAGTGCGGACGCAGCGTGTTATATATCACCCGCCATTTCTCGATCACCACCTGTGCCTCCCTCAGCGAATAGAAAATCTCTCCGTTCAGGCATTCGTCCCGCAACTTCCCGTTGAAACTTTCGCAGTAGCCGTTCTCCCAGGGGCTCCCCGGTTCGATGTACAGCGTCCCCGTACCCACCTTCGCCAGCCACTTCCGCAGTTCGTCGGCGACGAACTCCGGGCCGTTGTCCGAGCGAATGTTCTCCGGAATTCCCCGGTACAGCATCACGTCCGCCAGCGCTTCGATTACTTCGTACCTTCCCAGTCTTCGGGCCACCCGAATCGCCAAACACTCCCGCGTGTACTCGTTGATCAGCGTCAGCATGCGCAGTGTTCTTCCGTCGTGCGTCTTTCCACTCACGAAGTCGTAGCTCCACACATGATTCGCTCGCTCTGGCCGCAAGCGAATGCACGACCCGTCGTTCAACCACAATCTCCCTCGTGGCCTTTGTTTCTGCGGCACTTTCAACCCTTCCCGCCGCCAGATTCGCTGTACTCGGTCTTTGCCTACATGCCAACCTCGATCCCGCAGCACCGCTGTGATCCGCCGGTAGCCGTAGCGCCCGTATTCGCCGGCCAGCGCCACGATCTCTCGTGTCAGCGCATCTTCGTCCGTTCGGTAGATCCCCTCGTAGCGTTGTGTCCCTCTCCACTGCCCCAGCAGCCGGCAGGCATGCCGCTCCGATACCCGGTAACTCTCGCGTGCATGCCTGACCGCGCCACGCCGCCGCTCAGGGCCTAGAAGTTTCCCTCCGCGAACGTCCTTCAGAATTTGCTTCTCCAAAGACAGCTCTGCCACCAGCCGCTTCAGCTTGGCGTTTTCCCGTTCCAGTTCCTTGAGACGTTTGGCCTGATCGAGTTTTAATCCGCCGAATTCCTTCCGCCAGCGGTAGTAGGTCTGTGCGGTGATCTCGGCTTCTTTGCAGGCTTGCGGAGTGGTTTTCCCGTTGGCGAGTTCCACTTCAACCTGCCGTAACAACGTCACAATCTGCTCCGGCTTGTATTTCTTCATTGGCATACCAGCTTCCCTCCAGAGTGAATTCTCTCTCACTCCCGCTGGTACAAAAAATCCCGGTCAGGTCAAACGCAACGAGGCACGCCAAGATAACCGCCATTGGCTACTATCCTTTCCGCGAGAGCTGGCTGGCACCAAGTGGGGGCACACGGCGGTATCTTATTGTACTGTGGCCTGCAATTCGGTTGGAGGCATCGGCGCTGTGGCAGAGGTTGTGTTCCCAACAAAACTCGTGACGCTGTATGCGGGCAGAGTGTAGGTGAACGACCCGTCACTGGCGGAAACGCTTGTTTGCTGGGCAAGATTCAAACTGCCTGACGTAATCCATGGCGTCACAGAGGAAGGCGAGGTAGGAAACCCAGACAGGTTGAAAGTGACAGACGTGTTGCCACTATTGTTGTTGACCACCACGACGGCAAAACTGTCGCTCGAAGTCTGTCTGAAAGCCGTCACAAACACTCCATTAACCGGATTTGCTGTTGCACCCATTCGCACCCAGCCAGGGCGAACGAATTTCGACCACTGACCTATTACGTACATGCGCTTGCTTGTCGTCGTGAGATCTGCTTGTGTCAAGCCGTCGTTAAATGGAGCACCAGACTCGGTAGAGCAGCAGTCTGCCAGTTCCCAATATTCCCAGCCGCTCACATTTGCAACTGTCAGGTAATCGTTGATATTCCTTGCCCAAAGGAGTGCGTCGGTGATGCTTGGGTCCCAATTCCATAGATTTGCAGTGCTGTTAAAGGAGAAGCCGCCATTAACCTCAGACATCCAAACGCTCTTGCCGTCTGCGTCCGACCCAAGGGCTGCCGCCGTGGAACAGCAATAACCGGTTCCAGTCCCGTCCGGAGCGCCATTAAACCCGTACCCATGCCATGCAACGATACCGACATACTGAGCACAGGCTGGGTCACTTAGGCATGTAGCGCTATAGTCTCCCAAAAAACCCCCATCCCAATAACCCCCCGTTGGGAGCATCAATTTGACGGAAGAGAGTCCAGCCGCAGCGAGTGCGGGACCAAGGGTACCTCCTACGAAGCTATCTAATCCAGGGCCCGTCCAGTAGCATTGCCCGTTAGTGAAGTCAGGCTCATTATACGGGTCAAGGCTGTAAACAGGGACGCCGTTTGCCTGAAGTACCTGAATACGCGACACGATATAAGAAGCATAGGCGCTCCACTCGCTTGTATCTATACATTCCCCATCCGCTCCCGGTGCGCCTGTGTTGAAGTTGCCACTATATTTCAGGTTTGCGGGCGCAGCAACGGTCAAGTCAACCTGTGCGCCATTGGCGACCGCTTCTTGCAAGGTTGTAAGGTCATAAACCGTGCTTGCCGACACACTACAGGCGCCGGTGACAGGACATTCGGTATTAGAAGTACGGATGAGTGAAAGACCAATTCCAGATGTAGGCGAGAAAAACATAGCTGTTTGGGCAGACGTAAGATTGAAGACGCAGTTACCGGTGTTGTGGGAACAGCCGGCAGCGGCCAGGTTCGCATCTGCCCCGCCCCATCCGTTTATCGTCTGATACGTGGCGGGCCAAGTGACCGTAGCAGTTTGTGCTTGCACCCCCTGGCAGGCAGCCAGTGTCAGGATTAACCCTAGAATCCTAAACCACTTCATTACGAATCTCCTTTGGTCGGTACCGGAAGCTGCTGCACGACTCAGTTTTGCTCCAATGAAATCTCTAAGTTAGCCGGGTTAAACAATACGCGCTCTGGGTTTTGGCCATCCAGCGAGGTGCAACCTGCACATCAAGCTTGTCGCCATCGTGAACGATTCTGAGTAAAGATCTCGACTAGTCTTGGCTTGGAAACGTGCGTGACGAAGGTCCAGGTTACGTCTCGATGATAACAGGAGGCAACTGGCCGTAGGAGCAATTTAGGGACAGCAGATCGGTGCTGGCCCACGCCAATCCTTTTCGGCCGAGCGAAGTTTACAGACCTAAGGAGGCTCGGTGTTCTCCAGTCTTGGTTTGGAAACGTTATAATCTAAGCACAATTTTATGCGCTGACATGGTCAACAAAGGTGACGGTTGTCTTGCAGGTTGGAAACCGCCGGGAACGTACTCCACGAGTGCGCTCGGAGCAAGTACCGGACCTCGCGTGGGTCGGCCCCGCGAGTGTTCTCCTTTGGAAGCCACGGCACGCTCGTCTGTATCCGAAGTTTGAGGCATGATCAATGTTCCGTCTTTCCCTGAGTTCAACCCGTAATCACTTCCGGGCGGTGAAAAGTTTGTTGTTGGCGCCCCTTCCGGGAACATCGCCGTCTGCCTTTGATCCGCAGGTAATTCAAGAAGCTATGGATCAGTTGGAACACCAATTGGTTGATTCTGAGGATCTTCACAGAGCTTCGGCCGCTCATCATCGGAATTTCGTTCCCAAGACCACGAGCTTTGATGGCAAGACGCGACTGCATGTATCGGTAATGTCTCCCTCAGCCCCTTGGCTGAGTATGGATCTGCGCCAATGTCAGACTCCAGCGATGATATCCAGGGAGGGAGCACAATATTATTGCTGCATCGGGGCGTTCTACGAAGGCGTAGGTCGCGCTATTGAGATCGGCCCGTGGTTGGGGGTCTCCACTCAGTACATTGTCCGAGGTCTTGCCAGCAATCCGAATTTCAACGGGGAGCGACTCTATGTCGTAGTGACCTGACCGGGATTTTTTGTACCAGCGGGAGTGAGAGAGAAATTCACTCTGGAGGGAAGCTGGTATGCCAATGAAGAAATACAAGCCGGAGCAGATTGTGACGTTGTTACGGCAGGTTGAAGTGGAACTCGCCAACGGGAAAACCACTCCGCAAGCCTGCGAAGAAGCCGAGATCACCGCACAGACCTACTACCGCTGGCGGAAGGAATTCGGCGGATTAAAACTCGATCAGGCCAAACGTCTCAAGGAACTGGAACGGGAAAACGCCAAGCTGAAGCGGCTGGTGGCAGAGCTGTCTTTGGAGAAGCAAATTCTGAAGGACGTCGCGGAGGGAAACTTCTAGGCCCTGAGCGGCGGCGTGGCGCGGTCAGGCATGCACGCGAGAGTTACCGGGTATCGGAGCGGCATGCCTGCCGGCTGCTGGGGCAGTGGAGAGGGACACAACGCTACGAGGGGATCTACCGAACGGACGAAGATGCGCTGACACGAGAGATCGTGGCGCTGGCCGGCGAATACGGGCGCTACGGCTACCGGCGGATCACAGCGGTGCTGCGGGATCGAGGTTGGCATGTAGGCAAAGACCGAGTACAGCGAATCTGGCGGCGGGAAGGGTTGAAAGTGCCGCAGAAACGAAGGCCACGAGGGAGATTGTGGTTGAACGACGGGTCGTGCATTCGCTTGCGGCCAGAGCGAGCGAATCATGTGTGGAGCTACGACTTCGTGAGTGGAAAGACGCACGACGGAAGAACACTGCGCATGCTGACGCTGATCGACGAGTACACGCGGGAGTGTTTGGCGATTCGGGTGGCCCGAAGACTGGGAAGGTACGAAGTAATCGAAGCGCTGGCGGACGTGATGCTGTACCGGGGAATTCCGGAGAACATTCGCTCGGACAACGGCCCGGAGTTCGTCGCCGACGAACTGCGGAAGTGGCTGGCGAAGGTGGGTACGGGGACGCTGTACATCGAACCGGGGAGCCCCTGGGAGAACGGCTACTGCGAAAGTTTCAACGGGAAGTTGCGGGACGAATGCCTGAACGGAGAGATTTTCTATTCGCTGAGGGAGGCACAGGTGGTGATCGAGAAATGGCGGGTGATATATAACACGCTGCGTCCGCACTCGGCGCTGGGCTACAGGCCGCCGGCGCCAGCGACGTTCGCGCCGCAAATGGCGGCTCTCCGGTCGCCTACGGCTCCCTGCGAGCCGCCATTTGCCCCCTTGCCCAATGAGGTTGTGATGTAAACTCTCTCACTAGCCCTGGTACAAAAAGTCGGGCAGGTCACAGGCGTGGTGTTGCCGGAAGTGACGAGGCGGCTGGAGGACGGCAAATACGATTTCGTCCTGACGCTTTTTCCGAGCGCGGACACGCATGGAGGACACAAGGCAGCGGCGATTATGGCGCTCGACGCCGCCGAGGAATTGCAGACGGACAGGCCGGTGGTGCTGGGGTGCCTGGATTCGTCGGCGAAAGATGCGGCGCCGCTTGATTGGAGCGGGTTTAAGAGCGCCGTGCATCCCTTTACCGTGGGGGTGGAAAGATACAGCGTGGATCGCTTGGTGAAGTTCGGGCCGGAAGACGCGCTCAATTATCAGATCATCGCGAACTGGGTGATTGCCGAGCATAAGTCCCAGGGGGCTTTTCAGATGGACATGAACCGGTTCGATAAAGAGAATTTTGCGATTCTGGAGACGGGGACGCCTTCGGCCGGCGCGAAAGCGGATGCGCTGTTTCAGCGGCTGAGCGAAACGGCCGCACATCCCGTTACGCCCTCGCAGCCGGGGCCGGTGACGCCGGTGCGGTGACTCAGGCGGTTGAGCGGTTTGTGCGGGGGAACTTCAAAGGACGGACCTTCAGGGGCTGAAGCCCCCGTGGGTTAATGTCGCTTATGCCGCGGTTGCCCTTCGGGGCTCAGGGTAAAAAACCGCGGCCTACAAAGCGTTTTGATCCCGTCGTGGCCGTCCTTCGTCAGGGTAGCAAAGCAAAAACAAGATGCCCGCCTACGCGATGAACCCGCTCAGGCGAGGCACGCCCGCCTACAATTCAAGGCGGCCGATACGAAGACAGCGGCAGAGGCAAGACCCACCCTTTGCGAAAGACGCAAAGGATGGGGCACCCGCAAGGGCAAAGGCAGGAAAAAAGCGGGCAGCGGTTGGAGGCCTTGCAGGGGGTGCAGAATCTGCTATAAGATAGTTAGATACTTTAGGTATAAATAGGGGCTTAACAGGGCCTTAAATGCACAAAAAGGGCGAAAAAGGACGCGTTTTGGCACGTAAACCGTATCCCACGGCTTCCGACAAGACCGGGCGGGCGTTTGGCGCCTATACCGACCTGATGGACGCGGCGGACTGGCTGCGGGAGCGGCTGAGGGGGCAGCTGGCGTTCTTCGATATGACGCCGGGGCAGTTTCGAATCCTCGAAATGCTGCATCGCGAGGGGCCGAGGCATCAGGCGGCGATCGCCGAAAGGCTGGGGTGCAGCGATCCGACCATGGGATGGATGATCAGGCGCGTCGAAAGGAAGGGATGGGTGCGGCGCGCGGCGGAATTGCTTCCTTCGGTGAGGATCGAGGCGGATGAGACGGGGGAGAAGGTGGTGGGGCGGCGTGTGGTGATGGTGTGTCTGACAGAGAAGGGGGAGAGGCTGATCGCGCATGTGTATCCGAAGCATGTGAAGGTGGTGAAGGCGGACATGCGCGTCCTCGAAGGGCGGGAGCAAGAGACGCTGGGCCGGGTGTGCCGGAAGTTGCGGCAGGGCGATGTGATGAAGTTCGTGGCGGAGATTACGCATGTGGATGTGGAGGAGGAGAGGAGTGGCTAGTGGTTAGTGGTGAGTGGCCCGCCTTCGCGATGAATCCGCTTCGGCGCGGCAATCGAGGGCGAGGGGAAGAGTGAATCCTTGCGGTGCGGGGACGGGCATGCGGGGTGAATCGCGGGTTGCGATCGAATGGGCATGGGAGGGATACTGCGGTTGCGCGAAGGAGGGATTTATGGCGATGCCGAAATTTGAACTGAGCTTTTCGGATCTGCTTTGGGCGACGCTGGCGGTTTTTGGGTGCCTGGCGATGCTGGCGTTTGAAGCTGTGTCCATGAGGCTGTCTGTCGGCAAGTGGTAGGTTCTGGAGGCTAGAGGCTGGAAGCTGGATGCTGGAAGGCCACGCAGAGCCAGGATTGTAACTTCCCAACCATTCGAAAACCGGAGGATGGTGTACCCTCCGGCGCACCTGTCCCTGAAGTTACAAGCAAGTAAAAAGCAGGTCCCTCACCCCCATCCGCAAAAGGCGCGGATGGGTTCCCTTCACATTCGTTCAGGGCAAGCGGGATGACACCGTTTTGAATTGGACGTCGAGGGCTAGGAGTCTTTTTCGGGGGGGTCGGGGAGGCCCATTTTTGAGAGGCGGTAGCGGAGGGCGTTGCGGGAGAGGCCGAGGGCGCGTGCGGCCTGGCTCTTGTTGCCGTTGGCGCGGCGCAGGGCTTCGCGAATCATTTCGTCCTCCCATTGTTCGAGGGTCGATTCCCTCGGGGAGGACGAGCGAGGGGCCGGCGTGCGCGCGCGAGGGCGCGGCATCGAGGTGAATGTCGGCGACGTCAAGAGCGAGTTCCAGCGGAGAGTGCGACGCCGCGTTCGAGGATGTTTTCGAGTTCGCGGACGTTGCCGGGCCAGTGAAAATCCATGAGGAGTTTCATGGCCGCGGATGTGATGGTGCGAACGGGCTTGCCGGAATCGCGCGCGAATTTTTCGAGGAAAAAATTCGGCGAGGGCGGGGATGTCCTCTTTGTGGTCGCGAAGCGGCGGAATATCGATGGCGACGACATTGAGGCGATAGTAGAGGTCTTCGCGGAAGGTGCCATCTTCGAGCGCGGCGCGGAGATCGCGATTGGTGGCGGCGACGAGGCGGACGTCCACTTTGATGGTTTTCGTGCCGCCGAGGCGCTCGAATTCGCGCTCCTGAAGGACGCGCAGGAGTTTCACCTGCGTGGCGGGGGGAACGTCGCCGATTTCGTCGAGGAAGAGCGTGCCTTTATCGGCCAGTCTCGAATTTTCCGGGCTTGCTCGAGACGGCGCCGGAAAATGCGCCCTTTTCGTAGCCGAAAAGCTCGCTTTCGAGAAGAGTTTCGGGGATGGCGGTGCTATTGATTTTGACGAAGGGCCCGGAGGCGCGGTGGGAATGCTGCGTGGATGGCGCGGGCGATGAGGTCCTTGCCGACGCCGCTTTCGCCGCCGAGAAGGACGGTGGAATTGGTGGGCGCGACGCGCTCGACGAGCGCGAGAACGGCCTGCATTTTTTCGCTGCGCGCGACGATATTCTTGATATTCGTAGCGGTGGCCGAGGGCTTCGCGGAGGGAGCGGTTTTCCTCGCGCAGGCGGCGGGATGGCGAGCTCCTTTCGGATGACGATGAGCGAGTTCGGCGAGCGAAAACGGCTTTCAGGACGTAATCGCTGGCGCCGGCTTTCATGGCGTCCACGGCGGATTCGACGGTGCCGTAGGCGGTCATGACGATCGACGGGAAGAGCGGCGTTGAAGCGCTTCACGGCGTGGAGAAATTCGAGGCCGCTCATGCCGGGCAGCTTGAAATCGGTGACGACGAGGTCGAAATGCTCCTTATGGAGGAGCGGGAGGGCGGTTTCGGCGTCGGGGACGGCGCGGGCGATGAAAATCTTCTTCGGCGAGTTGAAGCTCGATGAGCGGCGCAGCATTTTGGTCTCGTCCTCGACGATGAGGATCGATGGCTTTTCGGTGTCATTTGCGCAGTATATTTGGTGCCGCATAACGGGCGACTTTTCGGGCCTGGCAATTTGCGCTCACGCTGACGGCTGGGAGCGAGACGCGGAAGCGGGCGCCGGGTAAAGAATCGTTCTCCAGGGTGAATGCAGCCGCGATGGTCGTCCACGATTTTGGCGACGATGGCGAGGCCGAGGCCGACGCCGTCTTTTTAGAGGTAAGAATGGATTGAAGATCTGCTCGCGGATTGCGGCGGGGACGCCGGGGCCGGTATCTTCCACGGTGACTGCACGCCCGCGGTGCCTGGAGGATGCGCAGGCGAGGACGGATGAGGCGCAGGAGGCCCGGCGGCATCCATGGCTTGATGGGCGTTGAGAATCAGGTTGGCGAAGACGCTCTCGCAGAGTTGGTCGTCGGCCAAATACTCCGGGAGATTCGAGGCGTAGCTGGCGCTCGACTCGGACGTTGGCGTGGGGCGATCTGCGTTTGGGCCGAGGCGAGGGCGCGGTCCACTATTTCGGAGATTTTCTGGGGACGGAGATTCGAGGTTTTGCGGCCGGGCGAAATCGAGAAAGCGGGCGACGAGGGCGTTGAGGCGGTTGACCTCGGAGGAAATGTAGCCCGCCAGTTCGCTTTCGAGCGGCTGGGAATCGCTGCAATTTTTGGAAGAGCATTTCGGCGGAGCCTTTAATTACGCCGAGGGGATTGCGGATTTCGTGGGCCAGGCCGGCGGAGAGCTGGCCGAGCGCGGCGAGGCGTTCGGAGCGGCGGGCTTCGGCTTCGGCGCGGCGCAACTGGCGGTTGGTTTCCTCGAGGGTTTCGGAGAGAGCCTGGGACTGGCGGATCTGGCGGCGGTTTTCGATGGCGAAGCGGTTGACGAGCATGGCCGCGAGAAAAAGGAACAGGGTGCGGATGGCCAGGATGGAATAGTTTTCGAGGGTGATCTCATACCCCGAACGCCACGCGGGAATCAACCAGGCGGCATAAGCCAGCCCTGTGAGGAGCGTTATGAGCAGCGTTCCGAGGGGCCCGAGATATGTCGCCGCGGTGACAATCGGCACGTAATAAACGGGCCAATAAATGCTGTTGATGGCGAGGTCCTCGGGGTCCATTCCCGTGTGGTCGAGCAAAAGAGTGGCCAGGCCGATTTTGAGGAGGACGCTGTAGATAGGGCCGCGGCGCGGGAGCCGCGCGACCAATCTGCCTTCCAGGAGTTGAACGACGGCCATGACAAACAGGATGAGCCACTTGTGGACTTCCCTGACCGGCGGGAGGAAGGCGAGTCCGACGAGGAAGAGCAGCCATACGGCGTCAATCCAGCCGGTCGTGGATGGTTTGCGGGCGAGCATGTGGCGGCGAGCCTCCGGAGGAGGCGCCAGGAAGAATCTAACACGAAGGGCGCGCGTTTCGTTTCGCGGAGATGAGATGGGCGGCGTCAGCCGCGAAGAGGAAGCTCCGCGGCGGCGAATGCGATGGCGGATGCGAGCGCGGAATTTTGGGCGGAGGATTTGAGCCTCCGCGCGCGCGAGCGAACGGCCGATGAGCAAAATGGAGGGCGAATCCAGACGCGGGGCGGCGTCGGAGCTGCGCGAGGGTGGAAAGCCATTCGCGCTGGGCGGGCGTCGAGGCGCGCGAGACAATTACGGCGGGAATGTCCGGGGGCAGACCGGCGGCGAGAAGCTCATCGCGGAGGGCCGAGAAATCGTGGCCGGGCATGTAGACGACGAGGGTGGCATCCTCGCGGGCGAGCGCGCTCCAATCTATTTTCTTGCGGCTGTGCGTATCCTGCGCCTGATGGCCGGTGACGATGATGATGCGCGAGGACGTGCGGCGATCGGTGAGTGAAACGTGGAGCGACGCGGCAGCGGCAATTCCGGCGGTGACGCCCGGGACGACTTCGAAGGGAACGCCGGCGGCTTTGAGGGCGTCGAGCCTCCTCGGCCAGGCGGCCGAAGATGGACGGGTCTCCGTTCTTGAGCCGGACAACATCGAGGCCGCGGCGCGCGGAAGCGATCATGCGGGCGTTGATTTCGTCCTGGGTGATTCCTTTCGCGCCGCAGCGTTTGCCGACGTTTAGGATTTTCGCCTGAGGACCCGCGAGCGAGAGGATGGCCGGGGGGACGAGATCGTCGTGCAGGACGACGTCCGCCCGGCGGAGCAGCGTGTGGGCCTTCACGGTGAGAAGCTCGGGGTCGCCCGGCCCCGCGCCGACGAGGAAAACTTTTCCGGTGAAGGTTTGCGTCATGAGTGCGTCCCGAATTTCAATCGGCCACCGCGTGAGGAACCGGGCCCGGCGAGGGGTCGCGAGCGACCGCGGGGGTAACGGCGCCGGCGACCTGGGCGCGCAATTCTTCGTCGGAGAAGCGGGAAAAATAGGAGCGCAGATTTTCGTTTTCCTGGCGGCCGGCGAGATATGTTTTCAGGAGGCGCTCGATGGCTTCCGGCACAGTTGCGCGGCGGGGCAGCGAAAACCGACGGGGCGGGCGATGCGCTCGTGTTTGCCGACGGAGCCGCCGAGCGCGAAGTAATAGGCGTCCATGAGGGCGCCGTCGTGCTTGATTTTCTTGCCTTCGAGGCCGATGTCGGCGATCCAGTGCTGGCCGCAGCAGTTGGGGCATCCGGTGACGTGCAGTTTCGAACTGCTGGTCGAACTGGGGCAGGCGCTCTTCCAGTTCGTCCACCAGCCAGCGCAGCGAAGCCCTTGGTTTCGGTGATGGCGAGCTTGCAGAATTCCGTGCCGGTGCAGGCGATGGCGCCGCGCCAAAAAGGGGAAGCCGTGACGCGCAGGCCGATCTGCTCCAGCTCGCGGGCGAGGTTCGGCGTGCGCGCGTTGGGAACATTGAGGAAGAGCAGATTCTGCATGACGGTGAGGCGCAGATTTCGCCACGTGCCGAATTTCTCGGCCAGATCGGCGGCGGCGCGCAGCTGTTGCCGGTGAGGCGGCCGCGGAGCACGGTCGCACCGACGTAGCAGAGTCCGTCGCGCTTCTGCGGATAGAATGCCGACATGATCGCGATAGACATCCACGGGGGGATGTCTCTTCGGCGGCGGGATCCAGATCTGGAATCCGAGGCGGCGGTTCAATTCCTCGAGGAAGCTTTCGGGGTCCAGCCAACATGCATGAAGAGATATTTCATGCGGGCGCGCTTGCGATTTTCGCGCAGGCCCTGCTCGGCATCGCGGAAGATTTCCGTGATGGCGCGGACCACGGCCGGACTTGAGCGGGGCGGACGAAGGCGTCGAGGCGCACGGAGAGGTGCGGCTCGGCGGAAAGGCCGCCGCCGACGCGCAGGGAGTAGCCGGTCTCGCGCCGGCCGCCGAGGGTGCGCTCGACCGCCGTGAGGCCGATATCGTTGATCTCCGGGTAGGAGCACCAAACGGGGCAACCGGTGATGGAGATTTTGAATTTGCGCGGGAGGTTGTAGAAATCGGGATTGGAGCGCAGCAGATGCGAGGTCTCGAGCACATAGGGAGAAGCGTCCACGATTTCGTCCGCGGCCACGCCCGGCGAGCGGGCAGCCGGTGACATTGCGGACCACGTCACCGCACGCCCCCTTGGGAGAAAGGCCGAGTGCGTCCAGGGCGTCAATGACTTCCGGGAGGGATTCGATCGTGAGCCAGTGAAGCTGGATGTTCTGGCGGACGGTGATGTCCGCGACGCCGCGGGCGTGGCGCTCGGCGAGGCCCGCGATGGTGCGCAACTGATGGGAGGTCAGCAGGCCATTGGGCATGGCAATGCGCATCATGAAATACGCGGTGGATTTCCCCTCGCCGTCCTTGCCGCCCACGGCGCCGATTCCATCGCCCTGCGTATAGATGCCCCACCATTTGAAATACAGGCCAGCCCATGCGGGCAAAACGGAGTCGCGGCCCTGGCGGGCAAAGTTCCGGATATCCTCAAGGGCCTGCCAGGGGTCCTTCTCGAGCTTGAGGCGCTCGGTCCTCTGGGCCCTGGTCTCTTTGGCCGGGAGGGCGTCGCTCGGATTGGTGGTGGTACCGCTCACTCACTTCTCCCTTAAAACCGAAAAAATTGAAACAGATCCTCCCTGAAAAGCAAAAACCCGCGTGCCAGGTATCGTGCCGGGCAGCGGGCTTATCGAATGCGATCTAATATTATGGCTAAACCAATCGAATCGCACCCCCGCGCCAGCCGCGGCAAGGGCAACAACAGCAGGCCGTACCGACCATCGCGCAGGAGAAATGATCCATGCATAAATTCTACCTAAGGTCCCCGATGGAGTCAAGGCAGGGATGGGCTTGGTAGCGGTTCAGTTTGAATTTTGGCTCTTTGTGTCACGATCAAGAAAATTCAAACTGAACCACCACCATGGGTTTGCAAGCGAGGAGTTTGACAGTATGCCGCGAGACGCGGGTTGAATCCGAGGGGCGGGGACGCGGCGCGAGCAACAAGCTTGTTGAGCCTTCTTGGCGCGGCATGGGGCGGAAGATCGCTCGAATCGCGAGAGCCGCGTTGCGGAAGAATCTTCCGGGTCGTCGCATATTCTGCACGGGCTAGGCAGGCTGGTATGAGGTGTTAAGTCAAGCGGACACAGGGAGATACAGTCTTTTCCGTATGGCAAGGTTCTTGCGAGTAACGATGGCGTCGCAGGCACATCAAAACAATGGGGTCTTGTATGAAGAAGATTCTTTTGACTGTGGCTGCACTGAGCGTCCTGTTTGGAACCGTTTCGCTGGCTGCCGTTTGGGCGCGGAGCCTGGTGCGAGCTTCGGAAGCGAGCGCCGCGATCCTGCACGAGGATGGGGCGCCTTCGAGTGAGCAGGTCCTGACGTTTACGGGTACAATCTCGAAGGAGGGCGGTCAGTACGTCCTGGAAGCAGGTTCCGGCAAGGCCCCGTATCTGCTTGATGACCAGCAGACGGCGAGCAGGTTTTCGGAAGAGAAGGTGACGGTGACCGGGACGCTGGATGAAACCAACTACCTGATCCGCGTGCAAAGCATACAAGAGGCCGGCTCCTAAAGGCACACATAGCAATCGGGGAATCCGAGAGCGGCGGCCGCCATTCATCCGATTGCAGGGAATGATTCACAAATAGAAGCACGTGGAGAAATTACATTGAAACTCAGCCTGCGATTGATCCTCTCTCTGGTGATTGGAATCACGCTCGTGACCTTTCTTGTGGCGAGGAATCAAGTGCGCTCGGAGAAGCGCGGGCTGCGGGCGGACCTGGAGAAAAGGGCCGCGATTCTCGCGGAGAGCCTGCAGGAAATCGTTGAGCCGGCGCTGGATCGAGGCTCGCACGACCAGCTCCGGCGCATCGTGGAGCGGTTTGGGGACCGGGAGCGGCTGGCCGGCATCGTGGTTTACGATGCGCATGGGGAAGTGCTCGCGGAAAGTTCCGGCCTGGCCAAGCGGTTTACTCCTCCCGCCCCGCCACTCGACCAGGTGGCGGGCGAGAGCCCGGGCGTAAGTGAATTCGTCACGCTGGGCGGCGAGGCGATGCATGCGTATTACTTGCCCTTGCACGGAAGCCAAGGCGAATTTGCGGGTGTTCTGGCGGTCTTCCACGACGCCGCCTACATCGAGGCGCAAAGCGACCGAATTTGGCGCGACACGGTATGGCACGTGATCGCGCAGGTGCTGCTGGTGGTGCTGGTGACGGTTCTGATTATCCGCTGGACGGTGATTTTGCCCATTTCGCGGACGGCGCAGTGGATGAAGGCGCTGCGAGTGGGGCGGCTATTGCCACGTCCCAAGATCCCGAATGAGGATTTTCTCGCTCCCTTCCGCCAAGAGGTGATGAATATGGCGCGAAGCCTATCGGAAGCGAGAGCGGCCGCGGCGGAAGAAGCGCAACTGCGGGAGACGGGCGAATCCATGTGGACGGCGGAGCGATTGCGGGTGAGCGTTCAAAACAAGCTCATCGGGCCGCTTTTCGTGGTTTCGAATCGCGAACCGTATATGCACGTCCACGACGGGAAGAACATCAAGACGATTGTACCGGCGAGCGGTCTGGTGACGGCGCTGGAGCCGATCCTGCGGGCCTGCGACGGGACATGGATCGCATCCGGCTCGGGCGACGCGGACCACGAAACGGCGGACGAACACGATCATCTGCGCGTTCCCCCGGACAAGCCGGAGTATACGCTCCGGCGCGTTTGGCTGACGAAGGAAGAAGAGCAAGGCTACTATTTTGGATTCGCAAACGAAGGGCTCTGGCCCCTTTGCCACATCGCGTACACGCGGCCGATATTCCGGTCGTCGGACTGGCAGAGCTATCAGGAGGCGAACCGCAAATTCGCGGATGCGGTGCTGGATGAAATGGCCGGGTCGGAGCACGCGCTGCTGCTGGCGCAGGACTATCATTTTGCGTTGCTGCCGCGGATGATCAAGCAGGAGCGGCCCGACGTCCGCGTGGCGATTTTTTGGCATATTCCGTGGCCCAATGCGGAGGCTTTCGGAATCTGTCCGTGGGAGCGGGAGCTGCTGGACGGCCTTTTGGGGGCGGATTTGGTGGGATTCCACACGCAGGCGCATTGCAACAATTTTCTGGAAACGGTGGACGGGGCGCTGGAATCGCGGGTGGAATGGGAGCGGTTTGCGGTGAAGCGCAACGATCATGTGACGATGGTGCGCCCGTTCCCCATCAGCATTGATTTCCGTGAATCCCAGGGCGATCCCGGGCAGAGCGTTTCGCCGTATGAACTACGGGCTTCGCTGCTGAAGCAGCTGGGCATCAAGGCCAGTTTTCTGGGGGTGGGGGTAGACCGCGTGGATTACACGAAGGGAATCATCGAACGCTTTCGCGCGATCGAGAGATTCCTGGAGAGATGGCCCACGTATCGCGGGCAATTGACATTCGTTCAGATCGGGTCGCCGAGCCGCACGGAGATCCCGCGCTATCATGATTTGATGGCGGAAGTGGAGGCCGAGGCGGCGCGCATCAACGGGCGCTATCAAGACGGGAGGCTGGAAGCCCATCGCGCTGCTGACTCGCCACCATAGCCATGGGGAAATCCTGCCGTATTACCGGGCGGCGGATTTCTGCATGGTCACATCGCTTCACGACGGGATGAATCTGGTGGCCAAGGAATTCGTCGCGGCGCGCGAGGACGAAGGGGGCGCGCTGATCCTGAGCCAGTTCACGGGGGCGGCGCGCGAATTGCGCGATGCCGTCATCGTGAACCCCTACGACACGGAGCAACTGAGCGACGCCATCCGGGTTGCGCTGGAAATGGATCCCGGCGAGAAGCAGATGCGCATGCAGCGCATGAGGCGGATTGTGAAAGAACACAACGTGTACCGCTGGGCCGGCAGCTTGATCACGGAGCTATCCGAAATCCGAATCGGCGAGACGGAGCTGGTCTTGAAGCACAGCGCGTGAGGAGGCCCCGGCAGATGGATTCCTCCGCGGCGCAAGTTTGCAATGCACCCATGGGCCGGGGGCGAAAATCGGCGAGGAGGGTTCGCGGCGCGAGGTCGGCGTTGCGGGCGTGGCCGGAAATCGCCGCGCGATTGCGGTCGGCGGAGCGATGGGCGCTGTTGCTGGATTTCGACGGGACGCTGGTGAAGCTGCGGAGCCGGCCGGAGAATGTGCGGACGCCGCGGCGGGTGAAGCAAATCCTGGGGCGGCTGGCGCGCCGTCCGGGCCTGATGGTGGCCATCGTGAGCGGCCGCAAGGTGCGGGATCTGCGCAGAATCGTGGGAGTCGCGGGAGTTCATTATTTCGGCTTGCACGGCGCCGAAGGAGAAACGGGGCGGGCGTCGCTGGGCAAATCGAAAAGAGCGGTTGTGGAGCGGGCGAAGCGGAGCGCCCGCGCGCGGTTGAAGGGCCTGACGGGGATTTGGATCGAGGATAAAGGGCCGGGTTTCGCCGTTCATTATCGCGGCGCGCATCCCGCAGCCGCCGAGGCCGCGAGGGCGGCGCTGTGCGAACTGCTGGCGCCCTGGCGCGACGCCCTTTATGTGTTGAATGGAAAAAAAGTTTGGGAGGTGCTTCCCCTGGAAAATAGAGGGAAAGGCGCCGCCGTGAAGCGGGTGATGAAGGGGCAGCCCGGCGGAACCTGCGCCGTGTATGTGGGCGATGATTCGACGGACGAAAGGGCTTTCGAGGCGCTGCGGGACCAAATCACGGTGCGAGTGGGGGAGAGGCGCGGCACGAAGGCGCATTTTTACGTGCGCACACCGGCGGACGTGCTCCGACTTCTCGCGCGGATCGAGAGGGAACCACAATTATGGAAGGAACGGTAGCCCGGGCCAAGACGCCATTTCAATTCGTGACGGCATCGTATCTGGTTCTGATCGAAAACCAGGAATGCACGAACATTGTTGAATTGGAGAAGGGGATCGAGACATGCAGCGAAGCCTCGATTTTTTATCACACCTTTCAAAGCCTGGAGCGCCATCACTTTATTACCGGTGGATTCTCGAACGATTTCGCGCAGTGGGTGTTTGCGGCGTGCAACCGGCCGTCGCTGGCGGAACAGCTTGTTTCGCTGGATATCCGCGATTACGTTTCCCTGGGGGACCTGCGGGGGGATTTGCGGCGGATCGTGGCCGACTATTGCCAGGCGCATGAGCGCGAGTCGGCCCAGCCGGCCTTCGAGACGTTTTACTTCTGCGAAACGATCGAGGAAATCGTCCCGCTGGGGATCGAGGCGTGGACGCTCGAGGAATTCCGGGAGGGTCTGAAGGCTTTGTCCCACGCGTCGCTGCAATTTCACTTCATCACGTCGCGACTGCGGCTGCATTTGCGCACGAACGATTTTTCGAACTGGCTCACGAAGGAACTGGGAATGAACGACCTGGCGCGCAAAGTGGATCAGATTGACGTATACACGAATACGCTGGATAGCGCGCGAGTGGCCATCACAAGACTGCTCGACCGGGAGCTTGGGCGATGACGCAAACCGCAGCGGAGGTCCATGTAAACACCCTCGACGATTACGCCGGCGTGCTCGGGACGGGCGAAATCGCGGAGATACGCGCGCTGGCGGGGCGGCTGCGCGGCCGTTCCGCTTTGATGGTCAATTCCACGGCGCTGGGCGGCGGTGTCGCGGAGATGCTGAACCGTATCGTGCCATTGATGCAGGAGCTTCAGATGGACGTTCGCTGGGATGTGATCACCGGCGGAGAGGATTTTTTCGCCATCACCAAGGCCTTCCACAACGCGCTGCACGGAGGCAGCTTCGATCTGCCCGACGAGAGCTTCGCGACCTTCCTTGCGTACAACGAGCAGAACCGCGCGCGGCTCCATTTTGACGCCGATTTCATCGTGATTCACGATCCGCAGCCGGTGGCCTTGATTGACGCCCGGCAGAACCATGAAAACCACTGGATATGGCGGTGCCATATTGACTTGTCGCGTCCGAACCGCAAGGTGTGGGAATTTCTGGAACCGTTCGTGAGCCGGTACGACGGCGCGATATTTTCATCGCCCGAATTTTCGCGCCAACTGCCCATTCCCCAGTATCTTTTTTATCCTTCCATTGACCCTCTGTCGGAGAAGAACCGGGAACTCGAGGCCGGTGTGATCACGGAAGTGCTGCAGCGATTCGGGCTGGACGCGCAGCGGCCGGTTCTTACTCAAATTTCGCGGTTCGACCGGCTGAAAGATCCGCTCGGGGTGGTGCGCGCCTACCAGATCGTCAAGCGGTATTTCGATTGCCAGCTGGTGCTCGCGGGGGGCGGCGCTTCCGACGATCCCGAGGGGGAAGCCGTGCTGGCCGAGGTTCGCGAAGCGGCGGGCAAGGATGCGGATATTCACATTCTCGATCTGCCGCCGTGGGCCGCGACCGAAATCAACGCGCTGCAGCGGGCGTCAACGATCATCGTACAGAAGAGCCTTCGCGAAGGTTTCGGGCTGACGGTAACGGAAGGGCTTTGGAAGAAGAAGCCCGTGGTGGCGTCGGCGGTGGGGGGAATTCCCACGCAGGTGATCCATAAGCACACCGGCTTGCTGGTCCATTCGGTTGAGGGGACGGCGTATCAGATTCGGTTCCTGCTCTCGAATCCGTCCATCGCGCAGAGATTGGGCGAACAGGGACACGAGCATGTCCGCGAACATTTTCTGATAACCAGAGGCGTGCGGCGCGCCCTCACGCTCTTTTTGCACCTTTTGGAAAAGGGTTAAAAGGAAGACGGCGATCTCTGTTACTTCACTGCCTTCTCCGCGGCTTCCTTCTGCGCGTCTTGCCAGCCCTCTTTGGCCATCCCTTCACGCCACAGCGCTTCGTCATAATCGCCGTTGGCGCGGCGCCAGGCGTCGCGGAGTTTGGGATCCACACTATCGAGCACTTTTTCCCGCGCCTTATCGTAGGCCATCTTGGCGTCGTAGCGCTTTTCGCTGGTCTGGTAGACGGCCTTGTTGTTGGCGTCGCTCGGGTCCTTATCGTAGGCGTCTTTGGCCTTTTGCCAGTCGTCGTCGGCTAGATCAAATTTCGTCGATGCATTTACAAAATCGTGGATGACGTTCGGGCGACGCGCCATTTACGACTTTAATCCAAGCGGAATGCAGCGCACCCTGCTTGTCATTGACATTGGTGCGGGCCTGCTGGTATTTCACCCAGGCCTCGTCGGCAAGCTGCTGCGGCGTCTTGTCGGAGACATTGCTCGTGCCCGGCTGGCCCTCGAGCGGCGGCGCTTCTTCGCCCGTCGGCGATACGGCCGTAGCCCCGATGGGCTTCACCATCGCAACCACCCGGCCGGTGATGGTGTAGTCGCCGTGGCGCAAGGCGCTCGCGTCGTAATCAACGTGGAATTCACCCGAAGAAACGATCTGCTGTGCGCCGAGCACCCATGTCTTTGTCCCACCGGGCATCTGGGGAATGGAAATAATATCCGGGGAGAGATTGGTGGCCGTCACGACAATCTGTCCCGGCTGGGCCGGGCCGGGCGGCTGGAACCCCTGAGGAAGGTTCGGGATGCTGCCGAGGGAAAATAGATCGGGACTCGATCCTCCTGCGGACAAATCTGACGCCAGCGTTGCGTTCGATCCCGTCGTGCCCGTGGTGACTGTGAGATGCCACATGGTGGACTGCGGATAGGTCAGGAGGTGCAGGTTCGGCGTGTCAATGGACATAGTCGAGCTCGATCACGAAGATGGGCCATTTGTATTCGAGGGGCCCCTGCGACAGGTACAAAGTGTGGGCGCCGGGCAGAACCCAGTCCGGGAGCATGAAATACGTCTCGCGCGCGTCCTGGCCGATGAAATTGACCGGCCAATCGTCAATCGAAATGTGTGTCCGGCCGCAATCGCCAGTGAATGGCCCGCGGATCACGTCCAGCCGGCCGACCTGCGCGAAGGGCTGGGTGAAGTATGTGCCGAAAGTCCAGCCGGTGTAATTTCGCCCATCGTAATCGGCCAGGCCGTGAAAGTAGTTGACCTCACGCTGGAGCGAATCGGGGCTGTTGAAGAGCCCGTAATAGTGGTTGTCGAGAAGGAATTGCGCGCGCCCCGCTTTGAATAGCGCCAGATCGTGGACCGTCTGGGCTGAAAGTTCGTCGGCGATGTCGTCCGCGTCATCGTAGGCGTCATCCAACTCGTCGAGCAGCCATCCGATATATGCGTCGGTCCCTCCAGGGTAGCCCGGCGGGGCGCCGTGAGCGCGGGTGTAGGCCAGTTCGTCCTTGATGTCCAGCACGTCATCCCACGCCCAATCCAGCTCGTCCTTGAGCCAATTTTGATACGACGTGATCATCGGCAACCCATTGAGGTAAGGGCTGCCAGCGTAGGATGGTTTCGTGATCGGGAAGTCGAATCGGAAGGAAAAGTATGGATCGTTTGCCTGCCGCGCCTCGATGTTCACCGCGGAACTCCCCGGAGGGATGTGAATCGTAAAACTGCCCTCGTCGGCGGCCGCGCAGTTGACGGGATTCGTCGTACAGAGCACGAGTCCCGGGTACCAGCCGTCGTCCACAAGCCCCGGTTCGGTCGGCATCGGCACCGTGAAGGTCGTCACGGTGAGTCCTGGCACACTCGAGTAGGCCAGGGCATCCTTCGCCGGCATGATCGAGGCAGAAGAGTCCTCGCCCGGGTTGACGCTCACCGGAGAGATGATGCCCAGATCGGTGGGCTCGAGGAAGATCGTGGTGGGCACGGGGATGGACGGAGAGGAGGAGTCTGGGTGGTGCTTCTTCCACTCTTCATAGTTTTTCAGCGCCTTCAGCCACTTGTCGTAATCCTTCTTCATCTTTGCGCGGTATTCCTCATACTTTTCAAATCCTTCCGCCCCACTCTGCTCTTCATGTTCCTGGGTGGTGGAGGGGCCGCCCGGGACCGTTTCCACCCAGTCCTGTGAGCTCGGGCTCCAGACGTATTTCTTATGGTTCACAAAGTCGCGCTTCTTTCCGCCTGTCGTGCCGCCACGCGGGCCGTAGTGCTTTATCTCTGAATCGATCTGAGAGCCGTCGGCGGCCCAGTGCTCATCCACCTGCGTTTCCGTGAAGCCATTGGCGTCCAGGTAGTGCCGCTCCTTGTGATCAATTTTCTTGGTGCCGGGATGGTAGCTGTAGTACGTGATCTCGCGCAGCGTGTGCTTGGAGTCGTACTCGCATACCATGATGGCATTTCCGTTCTCGTCGTTGGTGGTTACTCGCGTCCCGTCTGTCCCGTAGGCGTTGGAAGGCTCAGTTTTTCCGATTGGTGCGGGCGTCTGGCCCTGTGCCGTCTGCGAATTATCGCTTGCAGTTTGCTTGTCCTGTGCCATGGAAGGGGATGAGAGCAGGAGCATTGCCGGAATCGCGAGCAACGGCCATGCAATTCCCTTGATAGGTGATGGCATCGTGGCCTCCAGGGTGGACTAGGAGAATTCGGTAATTGCAGCGAACGCTATGGGAATTGCGACTGCGTGTCAAGCAGATTCGCGGAGAATGCGCAGCATGCGGCGCAGGGGTTCGGCGGCGCCCCAGAGCAGCTGATCGCCGACGGTGAATGCGCCGAGAAATTCCGGGCCGAGGTTCAATTTGTGCAGGCGGCCGATGGGCACGTTCAGCGTGCCGGAAACGGCGGTGGGCGTGAGGCAGCGCAGTGTGGATTCCTTGTTATTGGGAATCACGCGCACCCAGGGATTTGCGGCGGCCAGCATCTGCTCGATTTCGCCCAGCGGCACGTCTGTGGTCAGCTTGATGCACAGCGCCTGGCTGTGGCAGCGCATGGTTCCCACGCGCACGCAGATGCCGTCCACCGGCACGGGCGGATGCGAGACCGAGAATTTTGTTGGTCTCGGCCATGCCTTTCCATTCTTCGCTGGTCTGGCCGCCGGGCATCTCTTCGTCGATCCAGGGGATCAGGCTGCCCGCCAGCGGCGCGCCAAATTCCTGCGCGGGAAGACTCGGGGAGCGCTGCGCTTCGATCATCATGCGGTCCACTTCCAGGGCGTTTTCGGAGGGACTGGCGCGCGGGTCGCATCGGTGAGAGCATTCCATCTGCTTCACCAGTTCCAGCATCTTGGCGGCGCCGGCGCCGGAAGCCGCCTGATAGGTCATGGTGGTCATCCACTCGACCAGGCCGGCCTTGAAAAGGGCGCCCACGGCCATGAGCATCAGGCTCACGGTGCAGTTGCCGCCGGCGAAAGTGCGCAGGCCGCGGGCCAGGCCGTCGCGAATGAGGTCGGCGTTCACCGGATCGAGGATGATGACGGCTTCGTCGCTCATGCGCAGCGTGGAAGCGGCGTCGATCCAGTAGCCCTTCCAGCCGCTTTTGCGCAGCGGGCGCGTAGACTTCCGTCGTGTATTCGCCGCCCTGGCAGCTGATCAGCACGTCGCAAGCGGCAAGTTCGCGCAGATTCCGTGGCGTCCTTGAGCGCGCTGCCGCCGGCTTCCGGCGGCGCCGCGCCGCCGGCATTGGACGTGGAGAAGAACACCGGATCGATGCCGGCGAAGTCGTTCTCCTCGCGCATCCTCTGCAGCAGGACGCTGCCGACCATTCCCCGCCAGCCGATGAATCCAACGCGCAAAATATGACCTCCGGGATGGACTCTATTCTACCTTGTAAAAACAGGTTTTGCAGGTGCGATCTGCGCGGATAATCTTCGATGGACATAATGGAGAGTGCGGATACAATGGGGGGCTTTGAACGTCCGCAACGAGGGGGAATATTTTGGCGACGGTATGCTTCGATAGGCCGCAATTGCATTTGCTGAGCGCGAACAAAAAAAGAGGTAGCGTCCTAAATTCAAAGAACTCCTCGGACTTGAGGATAGGAAGAGGGATTCTTCGACTGCGTCCCGCGACCCCACAAAGCGGGGTAAAAACAGAAGCGCGCGGGACTCCGCTCAGAATGATGATGCAACGTGTTCTGCTCGAACTAGGCCACTACCAAAAAAAGGCGAGGGCGGCGTGATTATTGGCGTGCCCAAAGAGAGTTTTCCGGGAGAGCGGCGCGTGGCGCTGGTTCCGGCGGTGATCCCGAGCCTTGCGAAGGCGGGGATGGAGGTGGCCGTCGAGGGGGGCGCGGGCGTGCAGGCCGGCTACACCGACGCCGCGTACGCGGAGAAGGGCGCGAAAATTCTTGCGGACCGCGGAGCCGTGTTCGGCGCGGCGGAGATCGTGGTGCAGGTTCTCTGCTACGGCTCGAATGACCGCACAGGCAAGGCCGATCTACCCCTGTTTCGCAGTGGCCAGGGGCTCGTGGGGTTCATGCGGCCGCTGGGGTCGCGCGAGGTGGTGGAGGAAATCGCGGCCACGGGAGTGACATCCTTCGCCATCGAGTCTGATGCCCCGGATCACACGGGCGCAGAGCATGGACGCGCTTTCCGCGATGGCCACCGTCAGCGGCTACAAGGCGGTGCTGATTGCCGCCGACACGCTGCCGCGCTTTTTCCCCATGCTGACCACGGCGGCGGGAACGATCACGCCGGCGCGCGTGCTGATTCTCGGGGTGGGGGTGGCGGGGCTGCAGGCCATTGCCACGGCGAAGCGGCTGGGAGCGGTGGTGTCCGCGTACGATGTGAGGCCGGCGGTGAAGGAGCAGGTGCAGAGCCTGGGCGCGCGATTCGTGGAGCTTCCCATCGAGGCTAAGGACGCGCAGGACGCGCGCGGATACGCCACGGCGCAGGACGAAGCCTTCTACGCGAAGCAGCGCGAGCTGATGGGGCGCGTGATCGCGGAAAACGACGTGGTGATCACCACGGCCGTGGTGCCGGGAAAGAAAGCGCCGGTGCTGGTGACCGCCGAAATGGTGCGCGGCATGGCGCCGGGGTCGGTGATCGTGGACCTGGCTGCGGAGCGGGGAGGGAACTGCGAGCTCACGCGCTCCGGCGAGACGATTGTCGCGCATGGCGTGACGATTATCGGCCTGATCAACCTGGCAAGCACCGTGCCGTACCACGCAAGCCAGACTCTATGCGCGCAACGCGGCCACTTTTCTGCTGCACATGGTGACGGATGGAAAGCTGAATCTGAATTTGCAGGACGAGATCATTCGGGAGACGCTCGTGACGCAGGGCGGGGAAGTGGTGAACGCGCGGGTGCGGGAATTCTTTTCGTTGCCGGCGCTCGCGGCGCGGACGTAAGGAGGGAATCGTGCCTTCGGACTTCATGTCCAATCTCTACGTATTCATTCTGGCGGGATTCGTGGGGTTTGAGGTGATCAAGCGAGTCTCGCCGCTGCTGCATACGCCCTTGATGTCGCTCACGAACGCGCTCGACGCCATCGTGGTGGTGGCCGCGATCATCATCGCGGGGCGGCACGAAACAACGCTTTCCACCGTGCTGGGCACGATCGCGGTGGCCGCATCGTTCAGCAACATGGTGGGCGGCTTCTTCATCACGGACCGCATGCTGCGCATGTTCAAGACCGGCAAGCCCGCCGCGGCGGGCAAGCCCTCAAAATCATGACCGCACTCGTGAGCCAGCAGGCAATTGACTGGGCGTATCTGGTCGCCGTGGTGTTGTTCGTTCTGGCGCTGAAGTGGCTGAGTTCGCCCAAGACGGCGCGGCACGGCGTGTTGGCGGGTGAAATCGGCGCGGCGCTGGCCGTGATCGCGACGCTGTTCGATCCGGAGGTGGTCCAATACAAGTGGATCATCATCGCACTGATCATCGGCGCGGGCGTGGGCATCCCGCTCGGCATGGTGAAGATTACGGCCGTGCCGCAGCGAACGGCGCTGAGCCACGCCTTCGGGGCCCTTTCGGCAGCCATGATCGGCATCGCGGAATATTATGTGGGCGTCCCGCACGTGACGCGATTCGGGATGGGCGAGATCGGCCTTGAAGTGATTATCGGCTCGCTGACGTTTACAGGAAGCTTGATCGCCGCCGGGAAGCTGCAAGAGATTTTGCCGCAGCGCCCCATCACGTATAGGGGACAGAACATCGTCAGCCTTTCAGTGCTGGGGGCGGCGATCCTGATGGCCGCGGCGCTGGTGATCAATCCGAACCATACGCATCTGTTTCCCTGCATGGTGGGAATGGCGCTGATATTCGGCGTGCTGCTGGTGACGCCCATCGGCGGAGCGGACATGCCGACGGTCATCTCGCTATTGAACTCCTACGCGGGCTTTTCGGCGGCGCTTTTGGGATTCGTGCTGAATAGCAAGGTGCTGGTGGTGGCGGGGGCGCTCGACGGCTCTTCCGGGTTCATCCTTTCGGTGATTATGTGCAAGGCGATGAATCGGTCGTTCACCAACGTGATGTTCGGCGCGTTTGGGCAGGTGCAAGCCTCGGCGGCGGGCGCCGCCGAGGAGAGGACGGTGCGCAGCGCGTCGCCGGAAGAAGCCGCGGGAATTCTCGCCGCGGCGAGCAAAGTGGTGATCGTTCCGGGGTACGGGATGGCCGTGGCGCAGGCGCAGCACAAGGTGCGGGAGCTTTTCGACGTGCTGACAAAGAAGGGCGTGGACGTCACCTTCGGCATTCACCCGGTGGCGGGACGGATGCCGGGGCACATGAACGTGCTGCTGGCGGAGGCGGATATACCCTACGACAAGCTGCGGGAGATGGACGACATCAACTCCGACCTGCCGCAGACCGACGTGGCGCTGGTGATCGGGGCGAACGACGTGACGAATCCGGCGGCGCGGACCGATGCCTCGAGCCCCATCTACGGCATGCCCATCCTGGATGTGGACAAAGCGCGCACGACCATGGTGATCAAGCGGAGCATGAATCCGGGCTTCGCCGGCATAGACAATCCTCTTTATTACATGGACAAAACGCTGATGCTATTCGGAGACGCCAAAGGGTTTGTGAGCGAGATTGTCCGGGAGTTGACGGGCGGCGCCGGCCATTAACGGCTAAATACTCTCGAGCGGTGTTCCTTTCGGGTCACGTGGAGTAACGCTTTGGCACGCTAGTACGACCCCGCTATTGTACCCGCCTAGGTTCCCCCCTATCGTTGATCCCAGGATTGCAGCAGGAGCAGTGAGCGATGGTAAGGCCATGGCCTGGGCCGCCGTGGACTTGGGAACAACCAAATATATAGCCCAAAGTGGAGTGGATGAACCATGCGAAACCCCCTTCTTTCGCGCGGTCTGCTGGTTTTTGCGGCGACGTGCCTCGTTTGCGTGTCCGCGCCCGCGCTCTTCGGCCAGGGAGCGAATTCCGTTACCGGCCGCGCGCCACTGGTGCAGGATTGGAGCGCCCACCACGTAGTCTTTACCAAGCCGAAAAACGCGTGGCAAGCGGCGCAGTTCGCGCGCGAGCCTCGCTACTGGCAGCAATACTACCGGCAGAATAGATGGGGCCTGCCGCTACAAAATCGAGGGCCGCGCACATTCGGGCGGAGTTTCTTCGGGTATCGGGGGGAAATCGGCGGGGACTGGGCCGTTTCGCTGGGCGCCGGGGGCGTGGCTCCCGGGATGTACGCTGCCAAGTACACCTTCAATGTGAATACGCCGCCGAGCTGCACCACCGATTTCGCGGTGTACCCCATCAACGCCTCGACCGGAAGCACGCGCGCGAATGTTGCCGGCACTTTCACGGGCACACCCGGAAATGGCCTCACCACGTCCATCACCATAACTCCGACCGTTGGAATGCCGGCCACTCTGACATTGACCTCATCGGCCGGAACGAACACAGGGATGGACTTCCAGAACGTCCGCCGTGACTACAACCGATGCCACCAATCTGGCGGCCGCGATCAATCGCAATCTTAGCGGTACAGCTCTCGACCGCATCGTGGCGGTTGCTTCGGGAAGCACGGTAACCGTGTACGCGCTCACGCCGGGGAGCCGCGTGGTGCTGACGGACGCAAAGACAGTGACCAACTTTAGCTGGAGCGCGGTTACCGCCGGGACGAACGGCGCGCAAGCCAACATCGTCGCCTTCAACCAGCTCTACAGCGGGACCGCGCCCGTGCCGTTTTGCGGTCCCACGCACAATTTCACGGAGCCGGAATTCATCTTCTCCTACGCTTCGGGCGTGGGACCGGTGGCCACCTCGCCCAATATCTCGCTGAACGGCACGGAGATCCTCTACGTGGAGAATGATCCGAACATCGGCGCGATCCTGCACGTGCTGACGTACGCCAGCGGCAGCACCGAATACGGCGCCGCGTGCGGCGCGAGCAATAACGGGACGACCCAGCCAACCTGCGCGACCAGCCCGGTGATCCCCGGAAGCACGGCGGACAGCATGGCCACGGACTTCATGCTTCCCCTGGGTTCGGTTCCCGGTAACGTCAAGGGCGGCGTGGCCACCGCGGCGGCTGGAGCGGCGGACAGCGTCTCATCTCCCTTTACCAATTATTTTACCGACACTACCTACGTGGGCGACAACAACGGCAACCTCTATGCGATCACTCCGACGTACTTCGCGACGCCCGCGTATAAGGGAGGGAACTTCCCGGTCTCGCTTATCGCTGCCCCTGCGTCAGCCACTGTGACGGGGGTGACGGCAACCGCAGGGACGCCAGGCGTGGTTACCATCACCGTGAACAATACGCTTGCGGCCTTGCAGTCGGTTGTCATCTCGGGAGTAGTCGCCAACGTCCCGAATGCCTGCACCCAGGCTGACGTTGACGCCATCAATGGGGCGCAAATCGTGTTCACGGCAACGGGGGGGACGGCGATCACGACCGACGTCAATATACCCAGCGCCACCACTGGCGGCGGCTGCACCGTACCCACCAATGCAATCGCCACTCCTGGAACCGCGGTTCTCTCGGCGCCGACGGTGGACGTGGGCGGCACCGGGAACGTTTTTGTCGGCGATGCCAGCGGGAACTTGTATATGTTGACCTCGGCTGGAGTTGAGAAAACAACGCTGGCGCTCGGCGAAAACATAAACGGCGGCATTCGCAGCGGCCCCATCGTTGACACCGCGAACTCGGTCGGTTATACGGTAATGGCCTGCACCACCGGCACCGTTGGCGAGGCGATGGCGACAAATGCCGCTCTTGTCCAATTTGATTTCACAGCTACCGCCATGACCATGGGAGGGGAAGCGGGAAAGGCCGCGGGACTCGATACGAATGAAAATGAGAACTGTACGGCCGCCGGCTATGCGATGTACGACCCCACGCCGGACGAGCGCTATTTTGACGTAGGAATCAGCAGCGCCACGGCGGCGAACAACGGCGAAATCATCGCGGCCGCCTCCGGCAGCGCTGGCCAACAGATAAAACCCTTCCAATTCATTAGCTCCGTGATGCAGACAACGCCGGAGGCCAAGCCTCAACTTGCTGGGACCAACCATTCGGTCCTCTCGCCGCTCACCCATTTTTGGGACACGACCACGTTCGCTTCCTCCATCACCGCGCTTAGCGCGACCGCCGCGGTGGTTACGGTCACGGCGGCCAACTCGCTTGCCGCGAACGACATTGTGATGATCTCGGGTGTAGCCGCCAGCGGCAGCTGCACCGCGGGTGACGTCACCGCCATCAATAGCGAACAGACGGTTATTGCCGCCGGGTTAAGCGCAACGCAGTTTGAATTCGACGCTACGATACCCAGCCCGACTTCGGGCTGCACCCTCACCGGCGCAACCGCCACGGGCGGGCCGGACTACATGTTCATGGGAGCAGTTCAAAACCCAACGGAATTGTATTCCTTCCTTTTGCCTTCCGGGGCTATTGCCGGCACTTCTACGGCGACAAATACCACCGATGTGGCTAGCGGGACGAGCGGGATGATTGTGGACAACGAATTGACCGATGGGCAGGCGTCGAGCCTGTACTATGGCACGCTGGCGACGTCCACGGGCATTTGCGGAACCACTGTCTACTGCGCGATCAAGGTGACGCAGAGCGCGTTGCAGTAGTTGGGCGCTGGCAGGGCTTGAGGGGGGCGAGGGGCGCATAGACGTAGCTCTTTGGCACGGCAGTACCACCTTACTATTGTCTTCCGCCGAGTTCCCTCCTACCCTGGATTTCGGGTCACTTTGCTATTGTCCCGTGCATCTCATTTTGGTATTCTCCGGCGGACGTATGAATTGCTCGAAGCAAGGTACGGGCGAGGGCGTTCACGGCACACGGTGCATCGTGGCACGCGTGGCCGAAGACGAAACCATTGTCGTCCCGATTGACCGCGGGGCGGAAAATCGGGATTCCATCTACACGTTCAACGAATCGGGCGCGAAACTCTGGGCTTTGATCCAAGAAGGCCGCGGTACCGCGGAACTTGCGGCGTCGCTTCAATCGGAATACGGACTTTCCGCCGCGCAGGCCGCGGCGGACGCCAAAGAGTTCCTCGCAGAGCTGGCCGGAGAAGGATTGATCCAGGCGAAGTAGCGAGCAGTGAAAAGGCCGCGGCCCGGGCAGCCGTGGACTTGGGAAGCATACATCCAGCCCTAAGCGGAGCAGATGAACCATGCGAAAACCCCTTCTTTCGCGCGGCGCAGTGGTTTTTGTGGCGACCTGCCTGGTTGGATTGTCCGCGTTCACGCTCTCGAGCCGGGAAGTGAACTTCTTTGCCGCCCGCGTGCCGCTTGTGGAGGATTGGAGCACTCACCACATGATTTTCTCCAAGCCGGCGAACCTGTGGCAGGCGGCGCTGGCCGAGCGCGATCCCCGCTATTGGAATCAATTCTACCGGCAGAACGGATTCGGTTCGCCTTTCCGCAATCGAGGGCCCCGCGCATTCGGCCGAAATTTCTTCGCGCCCCAGCCGCTTGGGCGGGATTGGGCAGTGTCCCTGGGGACGACAGGCGCTTATACAGGCGATGGGCATTTCCCGGCGAAATACAACCTGAACATCAACGCCACGCCGAGCTGTGCGGGCGACTATGTGGCATACAACACATCGCTCACGGGGAAGCTCCAGATGGTGGGATTCAACAATCTATATTCATCGCAGTCGGGGGGCATTCCCGCCGGGATCTGCGGCACGACGGGGCCTACCACGATGTTCGCCTATGATACGCGAACATTCGAAACAGATGGAGTGACCGCCGATACGACGGGAACGACAAGTACGTCCTCGGTTCTCTCTCTGGACGGGGCAGAGGTTATATATGTGGAGACCAACACAGCCGGCAACAAAGGCGCGCTGCTTAAAATCCTGCGATGGAGCTCCGGGGATGGTGGAACGATCGGCACGCCCGTGAAACCCACCAACACGGCGACGTTGTTATCGTTGTGTCCTGCGATCGCTTCCTGCCTGATCACGGTTCCCTTCCACCCCGATGGCGTTACTGAAACGACGCCCCAGCCTGATACCAACTCTTCGCCCTACTACGATTACGCGGGCGACAATCTGTATGTCGGCGACGACGACGGCGTGCTTCATAAGTTTTCGGGCATCCTGACGAGCACGCCAACCGAGGTAATCTCGGCGGGGCACTGGCCGCTAGTGGTGCACGCGGGTTTCGCCTTGACCTCTCCCGTTTTCGTTTTTGGAGCGGACAACATCTATGTGGGCGATAGCAGTGCCACAATGTGGTTTGTGAGGGATACGGGAAGCACAACGGGAGCGTGTACCGGCGTTACCACGATCCCCTGTCTCGGTTCAACGAGCGAAGCCTTGGGCGGCGCCTACACCATAAGGGACGGCCCGGTTGTGGATCCTTTCTCGGGGCATGTTTTCATTTTTAGCAGCAACACCGCGGCTCCCGAAGCGGCGGTAACGTCAACGAACCTGCTTTTGGGCGGCGCGGTCCAGGACAACTTTACGGCCTCCGGCGGGGCCCCGGCCACGAGCTTCACGCATCTAGGGGCATTCGATTACACCTACCTAAACAGCGCTCCCGGGGCTAAGGCGGGGCATATGTATGTGTGTGGAAAGACGGATGGGCATACCAATGAGGTCGGCCTCTTTCGCCTTAGCTTCACTGCCGCTGGCGCGCTCACGGGGACCCCGGACGGCCCGGGACCCCTTGGCGCTGATGACGTTGTGTTCGTTACCGCCAGCGGCGCGACTGTGGATTGTTCAGCGGTATCGGAAATAACGAACGCGCCTGGCGGCGCGGGTTCCGATTATATTTTCGTTGCCTTCAATTCCACCGCGACGGACACCACGACGACCACCTGCACAACCGCTACTCAAGGGTGCCTGATGTCTCTTGTCGTTGGGACACTTGCCGGAAGCACGGAAACGCTATTGGCGGCGTGGCCTCCCGCGGCGATGACGGCTGGGATTAGTATTCCCGGCGGGGGGACGACTGCCGCCAATGGGCCGAGCGGTATCGTGATAGATAACGTGGGGAGTGGTGCGCAGGAGTCGAGCATCTACTACAGCTTTAACGCTAATGCTACCGTGACGTGTGATGGAACGGCCACAGTGGGATGTGCAGCGCATGCGACACAAAATGGGTTAAAGTAACCAACATGAGACAACCACAAAGCCGTACAGCGGCAAACGAAAAAACGACCGAGCAACCCGGGAAGGCTAAAAAGCCTTACCAGAAACCTTCGTTCCGCCACGAGCGCGTCTTCGAGACGATGGCACTGGGCTGCGGCAAGATGAGCACGCAGGCTCAGTGCGCGGGCAACACGAAGAATTCTTAGCGCGGGAGCGTCGGCCATGGACCGAGAGGTCCGCCACGGCGGACACGAAGGGCGTGCCCGCCACGGGCGTGAAGAAGTTGTCTTGAGCCTCGCGTCGGAGATGCTCGAGAGGTTCGACGGGCTTCGATCCATCGTGCGCGGCGCCAGCATGGTTCCCACCTTATTTCCCGGAGACATCCTGATTGTGCGCCACGAGACCGCCCGGAGCGCCCGGCGCGGCGACGTGGTGCTCTTCTTCCGCGAGGGGCGCTTCTGCGCGCACCGGCTGGTGGAAAAGAGGGAAGAGGGCGGGCGGCTCTTCGTGGTGACGCGCGGAGACGCCCTGAGGAAAAATGACGCGCCGCTGGCCGAAGGCGAATTGCTGGGGCGGGTTACGGCGGTGGTCCGCCGAGGGAAGCGCATCGAGCTGGGCGGGCCTCCCACGGCCCGAGTGCTTGTGCTGCGATGGGCGGTGCGGCGCTCGGATGGCGCCGTGAAGTGGCTGCTGCGCTGGCATGCGTTGCGCACGCGGCTGGGGCGAAGTCCGGGCGGGGCGATTGCGGAGGCTCAGCCGGAGATTGTGGAGTGCGCCTGATGGCCGCCGGGATTTTCCCCACGCCGCGGTCCGCGTCACCGGCAGCCGGGCCTCGGGGCGGCGTGACGGTGGAAATCGGCGGGATTCCCATTCTTCTCGAAACGCGCGACGCGGAGTTTCGCGCGCTGCTCGAGCAGCGCTACGCCGGGTTCGTGAATCCCGCGGCAACACCCACCTACCGATTCGAAATCCGACTGGAGCGTCCCGCGCAGCTATCGGACGAAGACGTGCGGGTATTCAAGAGCGGCTCGGTGTGGCGGATGGAGCGCGGGGATTTTCGCGCCGAATGGGACGCGCGCGCGCGCCGCGGCTGGGTGCGCCAGGCTCCCAACCCCTATTCGATTGATTCGGTGCTGCGCATCATTCACTCGCTGGTGCTGGCGGAGGAGGGCGGCTTTTTGGTGCACGCGGCGAGCGGGGTGCGGAACGGGCGCGCATTTGTATTTGCGGGAGTATCGGGCGCGGGGAAGACGACGATTGCGCGGCTCGCGCCCCGTTGACACGACGGTGCTCACCGACGAAATTTCCTACTATACGGAGGAGCGAGAGCGGCTATGCTGCCTATGGAACGCCCTTCGCGGGGGAGCTGGCCCGCGCGGGAGCGAATCTGAAGGCGCCGCTTGGCGGCGCTCTATTTGCTGGAGAAGGGGCCGGCGGACCGGATCGAGGCGGTGGGGCGGGTTGCGGCGGCGCGCGCGCTGCTGCGGCATATTTTGTTTTTCGCGCACGACCGGGAACTGGTGAAGCGCGTGTTCGAATCGGCGGTGGAATTCGTGGCGCGCGTGCCGGTGGCGCGGCTGACGTTTGCGCCGGATGAGCGCGTGTGGGAGCTGTGGGATGAGCGAGAAACTACATTGCGCGAGTCGAGCGCGGTGGCCGCGCGCGGAGCTGGGCGGCGAGATGATGATCATGTCCGGCCGCGGATTCGACGCTGTTCAACCTGAACGAAGTGGCCACGGTCATCTGGCAGGCGGCGGACGGACGGACGCCGCTTGACGAAATCGTGGAGCGGCAGGTTTGCGCGGAGTTCGACGTCGCGCCGCGAAGCGGCCTCTCGCGACGCGGAGGCGTTTGTCGAGGAACTTGTCGAGCCACGGCATCATGCGCGTCTCCGACCAGCCCGATTGCGCGGCGCCGAGACTGCGCCGCAGGAGGCTCCATGAGCCTGATGCAGGAGATGAACCAGCGGGCGCTCGGGCTGGGCGTGCCGCTGAGCGTCCAGCTCGACGTGACCTACCGCTGCAACGAGCGCTGCGTGCACTGCTACCTGGACCACGACGATCACGGCGAGATGACCACGGCCGAAATTCAAGGGCATGCTCGACCAGCTGGCCGAGGCGGGTGTTTTCTTCCTGACCTTCAGCGGCGGCGAGCCATTGATGCGCATGGACTTCTTCGAGATCTGGAATATGCGCGCGAGCTGCGCTTCAGCGTCAAGCTGAAGACCAACGCCTTCCTGATCCGCGAGAAGGAGGCGGACCGGCTGCGCGACGCTGGGGGTGGAGTCAGGTGCAGGTCAGCATCTATTCGCACCGGCCGGAAGTGCACGACGCCATCACCAAGCTGCCGGGCTCGCTCGAGCGCATCGGTGGCCGGCATCCGCTTGCTGCGGTCGCACGGCGTGAAGGTGA
This sequence comes from Terriglobia bacterium, assembly GCA_963823205.1. Lineage (GTDB taxonomy): Bacteria > Acidobacteriota > Terriglobia > Acidiferrales > UBA7541 > Palsa-295. The sequence continues at coordinate 135,811 of CAWGKL010000010.1, read as the reverse complement.
TCATCGCCAACGTGCTGATGCGCAGAACCGCGCGACTACCGCGGAGGTCGCGCAGCTGGCGCTGGAATTGGGAGCGGATTACACGCTCGATCCCACGATCACGCCCATGATGGATGGCGACCCGTCCGTGCTGCGCCATCGCGTGGACGCGAGCGAACTTTCGCAAGTTTTCCGCGATCCCGGAGCTGGTGGGGGACGTGGAAGAGTTTCTGCGCCCCGCCCCCGCCGTGGACGACGCGATCGCGAGGGCCTGCCGTGCAGCGCCGGCCACACGTCCTGCTACATCTCGCCCTACGGCGACGTGTACCCCTGCGTGCAGTTTCCCCTCACGTGCGGCAATGTGCGGCGGCAGAAATTTCTCGATATCTGGCGGTACTCGCCGCAAATGAACGGAGGTCCGCTCGATTCGGGGAAAACATCTTCCCACCTGCTCGACCTGCGCGCACCTGGGAACCTGCACGCGCTGCCCGGGATTGGCTTACATGGAAGGCAATATGCGCGGGCCTTCCACGCAGGATTGCGAAAAATCGTATGTGCGCACGGGAATTGTCACCGCCGGCATGCTTGCCAAGCAGAAGGCCGGCTCGGCGCCGGCGCCGGGCCTGGTGCAGATAAGCGCCGCGCCCTCGCTCACGGCTTAATCTCGTCCGGGCTGCCGGCGCGTTCCGCTGGGCGCGCGTTTTTCGAGATCTCCCACGCTTTGGCATATTTCCAGCTCACGTAAGCGGCGTATTGCATTTGCACGATCAGCCCCTCGCGCCCGTCGAGAAACCCGAGACGAAAGAAATAGCGGGAGAGGAATGTCCACAGCGGCCGCAGGACGATATCCCCGACGCTGAATCCGGCGCTCCGCTTTTCGGCGACCATCCGCGCGCCCAGCGACGAATAGCGGTTGGCATGCTCGATGAAGCTTTCGAGGGTCGGATAGGCGTGGTGAATCAAGTCTCCGGGCAGGACGCCTGTTTCCTGCGCGGTTTTCATCTCCTCATGGAACAGGGCGAGCTCGAACTCCGCCCAGCCGCGCTTTACCAGGCGCAGGCTCCGGTCGGGATAGTAGCCGCTGTGCTTGAACCAGCGATGCAAGTAGATGTTTCTGCGCGCGATATTGTATCCGCCAAATGGCGGCGCGGACGGCCCGGATTCGAGCAGGGCCTTGATGCTCGCGGCCAATTCGGGGCTGACTTCCTCATCCGCGTCCAGATACAGAATCCAATCGCGGGTGGCCTTGGCCAGCGCCGAGTTTTTCTGCCGCGCGAAGCCTTTCCATTCCTCGGTGAACACCTTTGCGCCGCGGGATTGCGCGAGCGACGCGGTGCGATCGGTCGAGCCCGAATCCACGACGATGATTTCATCCGCGATTGTTTTCACGCTTTCGAGCGTGCGGACGATGTTCGCCTCTTCGTTGAGGGTGATGATGCAGACGGATAGGAGCATATGGCCGCAGGCAAGGATATACCATCCGCACGCGGGGGGAAATTCGAGCCGGCGCTCGGTAGTGGTTCAGTTTGAATTTTGGCTCTTTGTGTCACGATCAAGAAAATTCAAACTGAACCACTACCCGCCGCCAAAAAAGCGGCGTTCCGGCGCCGCAGGGAGGGCGACTCGGTATAGAATCGAGGGCATTCGCTCTTATGGGTGGGCTCATGGGATTGTCCGTCGCCATCGTCGCGATGAATGAGGAGGCCGACATCGGCCGCACGCTCGAGAGTGTGCGCTGGGCCGATGAGATCGTTGTGGTGGACTCCGGCTCGGCCGACCGCACGTGCGAAATCGCGCGGCAATACGGCGCGCGCGTGATCGTGGAACCGTGGCGCGGCCACGTGCGCCAGAAAAATTACGCCATCGAACTTTGCACCGAAGCGTGGGTGCTTTCGCTCGATGCCGATGAAGAGGTCGCTCCGGCGCTCGGGGCGGAGATTCGCGCCGCCATCGCCGATGCGAACTCGCCCGACGGGTATTGGATGCCGCGCAAAAACCTGTTCCTGGGCCGCTGGGTGCGCTACGGCGGCTTCTATCCCGATCCCAAGCTGCGGCTGTTTCGCCGCGGGCAGGGGTTCGTCACGGGCGCCGATCCGCACGACCGTATTGAACTGAAGGAGGGCGGTTCCGGGCGCACCGGCCGTTTCGAGAATGCGCTGGTCCACTACGCCTATCCGACGCTCTCCTATTATCTCGAGCGCATGAACCGCTATTCGTCTCTTGGCGCGAAGGATGCGCTGGCGAAGGGGCATCGCGGCTTCAGCATTCCGGACATCGTGATCCGGCCGCTGGCCACGTTCGTCTACAATTATTTTTTCCGGCTGGGCTTCCTCGACGGACGCGAAGGCTTGCTGCTGCACCTCTATCACGCGGTGTATGTGTGGAATAAATACGCCAAGGCTTGGGAACTGGGCCGCGCAGATTCCTCCCTGGCTTGCTGATTCGATTGGTTGCGGAGCGACGCCCCTTGCGCACCTTGCGAAAATTGCTGGAGCGCGCGCCCTTCTATGGCGCGTACAAAACGCTCGGCCACTACCCCGACTATTGGTATTGGCGGCTGCGCGGCCGGCCCGCGCGCTCGCCCCACTTGCTGAAGCAGCGGACCGTGCTGGAATATGCAAGGCGATTCGACCTGCACATCCTGGTTGAAACCGGTACCTACTACGGGGAAATGGTCTCCGCGGTGAAGGGCCACTTCGATTACGTTTATTCCATCGAAAGCGATGCGCAGCTGGCGCAGCGCGCGGTGAGGAAATTTGCGCGCGATGCGAATGTTTGGATTCTCGAAGGCGATAGCCGGCAGTTGCTTCCGGAAACACTGAAGCCGGTTGCGCAGCCCGCGCTTTTCTGGCTGGATGCGGGCTACTACGGCTGGGCGGGCCTCGAAGGCGATAAGGAGAGGCTCTCGGAAGAGATCGAGGCCATCCTCCGCCATCCGGTGGAAGGCCACGTAATTTTGGTTGACGACGCGCGCTGGCTCGACGGCCGGAGCGGCCCGCTCACGATTGACGGCCTCAAGTCGCGCATCGCATCCGCGTATCCCCGCCGCCGCGTCGAAGTGCTCTACGATATCCTGCGCATCACGCCGGAGCATTGATCGCCGGGCAAGATTCGAGGGGGCCAGGCGGCGCTCAGCGGCGACCTTCGCGCTTCTGCGCGATCACCAGCCCGCGCGGCGTAGGAAGCAGCACCACCGAGAGCAAGCCCTCCCGCTCCAGCCGCAACGCCCCTTCCCGCACGATTTTCGTTGCCGAGTCCGCATCGTGGATGAGAATCAATCCGTGAGGCGCCATTTGCGCCAAAAATCGGCGCACCTCCTGTTCGCGCAGGGATTGTTCGCTATCGCAGAACAGCAGATCTATCCGCCCTTCGATCTTGATGGCGAGACTCGATTCATTTCGCGATTCGATCCAGGGTGATAATCCCGACTCCGCAAAGCGCTCGCGCGCCGCCGCGAAAACCTTGGCATCGGATTCGCAGGTAATCACGCGGCCAAAGCCGTTCTCCCGCAGACCTTCGGCAATGCGCGTCGTGCTGATCCCCAGGAACGTGCCGGTTTCCACCACCGTCTCCGGCTTCACCGCCACCACGAGCGCCATCAGGAAATCGAGGACCTCCAGCTCGGCGGAAAGCGAGTCGTACATGCGCCACCGCTCGGGATGCGGACATTCGGGCGTGGGGCGGTGATATTCCGGCTGCGGGATCGCGTCTCGTCCGGCAGCGTCGCTCGAGCGCCCGGTGCTCCCTCTTTACCGTGTGGAACCGACTTTTCACCCGCCAGAGCAAAGCGCCGCCCACGAAAATCAAGACGAGGCCGGCCGCCTGCGCGCCCGAAAGGCCGAAGAACGGCCGCGGGCGGACACCGATGAAGTCCAAAAGAAGGCGCGCCAGTCCCGTCAGTATCAGGTAGTAGCAGAAAATTTCGCCGGGCGCCTTCGGGCCGCGCACCGCCTTCGTGCCTATGTGCCATAGCCACGCGGCAATCGCAATCCATAGCAGGCACGTCAACATCGCCGTGCGCCCTCCTGAACCTCCGGCTGCGATTAGCCATACGACCTGCCCAGCCGCGTAGCCCCCCGCTGCCGCTGGAGAAGCTGCGTCCAGAAGTTGGAGTGACGGCAATTTCGTCCGTGAAAGCATCCCTTGCCGTTTGAACCCCACGTACAGGATCCACGCGCCCGCGAGAAAGCCCAGCGCGAGCACAAGGATAAATGGCGAGGCGGGTACCAGAGATGCCAGTGAGCTGAGATTCAAATGGCGCAGCATGGACAAAAGGCAAGCATCAGCCATTGGAAGTATACATGAGGCTGCGTCCGGCACCGAAGGGAAGCGTTCCGGAAGGCTATGGAGTGGCAGCAGCCGGCTGCGAAGCGGGAGCCGGGCCGCCGCACTGAGCGGCCACTTGCGCTTGCAACGCGGCATCGAGCAGCGCGCCCGTGCGCGTCCGAGCCGAGCACACTTGGTTTGCAGTAAGCCCCAGCGCGCCGCGCAGATCGGCGCCATCCAAATTCGCGCCGTCGAGACTCGCGCCGGTCAGCACCGTCCCGGGGAATTGCGCGCCTTCGAGATCGGCCCCACTTAAATCCGCCTCGATCAGCAGCGCAGCCCCCAGCCGCGCATTTTCGAGCCGCGCCCCCGGAAGTTTCGCGGACCACAAATACGCCTGCTCGATATCCGCGCGGTCCAGGTCTGCGCTGTCCAGGTGCGACTCCCGGAGGTCCGCCTTCTCGAGGCTCGCGCGAATCAGCGTGGCCGAGGGCAGCGAGGCGCCGTAAAGGGTGGCGCCATCGAGCCGGGCGTCCGCGAGAATCGCATGGGCGAGCGAATCGTAGGACATGTTTGCCTCGCGCAAGTCCGCGCGCGCCAGATTCGTGTTATCAAGCTCCGCGCGGTCGAGATTGGCGCGAGCCATCCGCGCGCCATCCAGATCGGCGAATCGGAGGTTGCTCTCCCCTAGATCGGCGCCCCGCAAGTCTGCTTCCGGCATGAACGCTCCCTCGAAATCCGAGCGCCGGAGATGAGCATTCGCAAGAAAGACTCCGTAGGCCTGGGCGTAGCGCAGGTTCGCTCCATTCACGCGTGCGCCCGGCACGGAGGAAATATCTTCGTCCCCTCCGCTCCAGCCTGCGGGCTTGGTTGAAATGGGTGCTTCCGTCAGATCCGGAAAAGGGTCGTAACCCACGGCCCACAAGACGACCGGCGCCCATCTGCGTATGTCCGATGCGCCATATTGCGGGGCGCGGCGCGGGTCGTGTGGAATGCCGTGGATCGTGCCAATCGAGAGCAGGGCGAGCAGGGCGCCCAAACCCATGGCGAACGCCGCCGGTTTCGTCCCTTTCAATCGGCTGAGCAAGCGCGATGCAATACCTGGGGGCTGCATCCCTATTTCCCACGGCCGTCCCAGGCGCGTGGTCGAATAGAAAGCCACGCCCGTGGAGGCCACGACGAGAACCAAATGCAGGATCGTGCCGTGCATTTCTCCGAGCGTCAAAGTTCGCGCCCAGAAAAGGACGAGAGTGGCCGGAACAATCCAATATGCCACGAGCAGCGAAAGCGCCTTTTCGATCCCGCGCGTGGAAGGCGCGTCCTGGTTCATCCAGCGAAAATGGGCGCGTAACAACCCGAGAACGATTCGCGACCCGCGGCGCCCCTGGGGGCCTCCCTGCGTGTCGCCCAGTCTGCGGCCATCGGGAAACACGGCGGGCAATTCGAGCGCCGCATCCCACAATCGCTGCAAGTGAAACTGAAATACGAGGTAGAGAAGCAAGAGCAGTACGGGGACGATGGAATAGAATTGCACGGTCGGCAACGCCGCCGACGCCCCCGGCGAGTGCAGAAATGGAATCACGGATGAGTCGGCCACGAGCTGCGCGTCCTTCGTTTTCCACACCATCACGCAGGAGAGCAGGCAGAGCGGCGTGATCGCGGCGAGCATCCAGAAAGAAATCTTCGACGCGCGCTCGAATTCACCGAGGGCCTCGAATCCCGGAATCTGTTCGGGGAGCGACGCCTGGTGAAGATTCGTTCCCGCGAGCGTGCCGCGGCATAAGCCCCATCGCGCTTTCGAGCGACGCGCCTTCCAGATTCGCCCCCTCGAAGTTCGTCCCCACCAGACACGTTTCTTCGAGATTGGCGCGCGATAGGCACGCATCGCGCAGGTCTGCCAGCAGCAGGTCCGCGCCCTTTAAATTCGCATCGTGCATGTCCGCATACCGCAGATTCACTCCGATCGGCTCCCGCGCCGTCGAGTTTGGCGCCGGCGAAATCCGCCTTTTTGCCCTCGGAGCCCTTCGAATCCACCCATTCGCGGTGGCTGGAAAGTTTTTCCTCGAATGCCCAATCTCTCAGTGCTGCGAGGGCCGGAACGTCGCTTGCATATGATTCGAGCCCGCCCTTCAGAGAGGCGTCATTCTCGGAAGTGTTGTCACCACTGGAGTCACCCGTCTTTGCATCTTCCCATGCGGCTTGGGGGGTGGGGGAGGCAGCGACGGCTCCCTCGGGGGGTATTTCCTCCGGAAACATCTCGGCCAGCGTGGCCGCGGCCGAAGGCGGCTCCGCGGCGAACATCAACAGGCCGGCCCGCGCGGCGTGCGCGTCGGCGGGGGCCGCTGCGTGATCTTCGAAGAGTTCGGCGAGAGAAGCCGTGGCGGAAGGCAATTCCGCGGCCGAGGTCAAACCCTCCATCGGCCCCGCAGAGGCCGCATCCGCGCGTTCTTGCGCCGGCGGGGCGTCGGCGGTTTTCTTTCTCCCGCGAAGCGAGAGGCGGAACAGATATTCCATCGGGTGATGCTCTCCTTAAGATAGATACGAAGGAACTTCCTGCATTCCATCAGTCTTTGTTTGCGGCAGGAGGCTCGACCCACGCATTCTAGCCCTCGGCCAGCATATCGCGAGCGTCCCTTGGAAAACTGCTGTCCACAAGTGCAACAGGTGTACAGCTGGCCGAAGGATTTTTTGCTTTCCGAGTCTGCGCACAAGTACCCCCTTGAAACTTTGCCCTTCAACTGCTAGCGTCACCTTCGAGTACACGGGAAAGACGGGAGAAGCGGATCGTGAACTCTAAAGCCTCCATCGCGCCAAAGCGGCCTGCCCGCGTCGAATCCGACAGCATGGGCGAGGTGGAAGTCCCCGCCGACCGGTATTACGGCGCGCAGACGGCGCGCTCGCTCGTCCATTTCAATATCGGCCGGGACACCATGCCGCCGGAGCTGTTCGCGCGTTCGGAATCCTGAAGAAAGCGGCGGCGCTGGTCAATCAGGACCTCGGGAAACTTCCTCAGGAAAAGGCCCGCCTGATTGTGCAAGCCTGCGACGAAGTGATCGCCGGAAAGCTCGACGAGCATTTTCCATTGCGCGTCTGGCAAACGGGCAGCGGCACGCAAACGAACATGAACGCCAACGAGGTGATCTCCAACCGCGCCATCGAAATCGCGGGCGGCGTGATGGGCAGCAAGAAACCCATCCACCCAAACGACGACGTCAACATGTCGCAGTCCTCGAACGACACGTTTCCCACGGCCATGCACATCGCCGCGGCTTCCGGCATGGCGGAAGCGCTGATCCCGCAGGTCGAGCGCCTGCGCGATGCTATGGACGCCAAGGCGAAACAGTTCGCGAGCGTGGTCAAGATTGGGCGCACGCACTTGATGGATGCCACGCCCCTTACCGTCGGACAGGAAATGTCCGGCTGGGTGAGCTTGCTGGAACGCGATATCGCGCGGATGAGGGAAGCTCTGTCGGACGTCTACGACCTGGCAATCGGCGGAACGGCGGTGGGAACGGGGCTTAATTCGCACCCTGAATTCGCCGTCCTTGCCGCGCGGAAAATTGCCGAACTCACCGGCCTCGCTTTCCGGTCGCACCCCAACAAATTTGCCGCGCTTTCCGCGCACGACGAAATCGTCTTCGCCAGCGGCGCGCTCAAGACTCTGGCGGGTTCCCTGATGAAAATCGCGAACGACATTCGCTGGCTGGCCTCCGGACCGCGCGCGGGCCTGGGGGAGCTTATCCTGCCGGAAAATGAGCCGGGCTCTTCCATCATGCCGGGAAAGGTGAACCCCACGCAGTGTGAGGCGCTGACCATGGTTGCCGTCCAGGTATACGGCAACGATGCCGCCATCGGCTTCGCCGGATCGCAGGGAAATTTCGAACTGAACGTGTTCAAACCCGTGATTATTTTTAATTTTCTGAATTCGGTGCGCTTGCTGGCCGATGCCTGCCGTTCTTTTACGGATCACTGCGTCGCCGGAATAGAATTGGATTTCCAGCGCATCGAGCAGAACGTGAGGAATTCCCTGATGCTCGTCACCGCGCTCAGTCCCAAAATCGGATACGAGAAGGCCGCGGAGATCGCTCGCAAGGCGCACCACGAACGCGTGAGCCTGCGCGTGGCCGCGCTGGCGCTCGGCTATCTGACGGAAAAGGAGTTCGACGAGATCGTCCGCCCCGAGAAGATGACCCACCCTTGATGCGGCGCCCGCGGGCCTAGGGATCCGCCCGGGAAGAGGAAGGAACCGGGGACGAAGCGCGCGAGCCGGCCACCACCTCTTGAATGATTTTGGCCGCGAGCGCCTTGCTCGTGGGGCAGGTGGAATCATTCACGCGGCACTGCGCGATGGTGAGCCGGCAGCCGCAGGTGCAGAGTTCCGAGTTCAGTCGCTTCAGCACGGCGGTTTTTTGTTCCGCCGTCAGCTCCGTAAAGTCCACGCCGGGAAGCTCCGTGGCGTTCGCGGCATTTTTCAGAAAGATTTGTCCCACGTCCACGAAGGTCTCCACCTTGGCTTGCACGGGCATTCCCAGCAGCGAGCGCACTTCGCTCTCGTACACTTCTTCGGGATACAGTCCAACGTGCTTCTGCACGATGCGGCCCTCCGTGTTCACGATAAACGTGGTCGGGAGCGCCGGCACTCCTCCGTATTCGCGCACTATTTCGCGCGAGCCCATGATGACCGAATAGTTGATTCCCGCCTGCGCAGCGAACTCTTTCACCGCTTCTAGCGGAGCATCGTCCAAGGAGACGGCGAGCACTTGCAGCCGATCCGGGTAACGACTCGCGAGGTCCCTGAGCATGGGAATTTCATCGCGGCAGGGCGGACACCATGTGGCCCAAAAAGTCAGCACGACGACCCTGCCATGCCATTCGGCCGTCGAAATAATATGTCCCTCCAGGTCGCTCACCAGAAAGGGAGGCGCCGGTGCGGCATTGCTGGCGAAACGGATCGTCAGGATGTGGCCTTGGCCATCCCCGCCGTTATCCTGATGTGCGGAGCCCCCTATTCGTGCCGTGCCGTGGGACGAAAGAAGGCGGCTGGCCGCAAGCGCAAGACGCAGACGCATCGGCGGCATCCCAATCAAGAGCAGCGAGAGCCCCGTCGCGAGAGCCAGTAGAGTGCAAATGAGGAGCCTTCTCATGATCCGTCCTTGCTTATTGCATTATGCGGCAGAGATATGTGCTGGGCAACGTGATGTGGGAGGAGATGATTCGGGGAAGTGACGAGGAGGTGCCGGAGGGCCAATGTGGGATGGCGCGTCCCGAATTGAATCTGCATAGGAAAGGTTAGACGCCGTTGGAATCGTTAAGTCGTAGAAAATGAATCACAGCGGACAAGAGCGAATAGGCCCTCGGTTTGCACAAGAGGGATCGCCGGGTCGCGTTTCTACGATCCGCGCCATTGGATGAGTGGGGAGGAAGGGGCCTGCTCATTCGGATGGCGCAGGTCGCTACCACCTGCCTCTGAGAGGGAAGCTAGGATGGATGACCCCATGGTTCGGTCCGCCTAGACCGGACCAAAGAAACGCGGCCTTCGGGGGCTCCCGATCCCAAGCGGGAGCCCCTCTTTTTTCCTCTCGAGCCGGACGATCGGGGGGTAGTCGTCTTGGTAGTCCAATGCAGCTTATCTCGGGTTCAATCGAGCCCGCATGCAATGCCCCAGGCACACGGAGATAATTCCACATGCGTTGAGGGGCGGCAATCCCAGCGCGGGCTCGTAACTGCAAGACCAATTAAGGCCGAAATCTTCAAGCTAGGGGTGTGATCGCCCCCTGAACGGTCGCTGAGGACTTCCATGAATACTGGCGAAGCAAATCATCGGCTGCTTCTTATCGAAGGCGACGCCACCTATGCCCGGTTGATTCGAAGCGCGCTGGAGGACACAAGAGAGAGCCCATTCGTAGTGGAAGGGGTCAATAACCTTTCGGATGGTCTCGAACTGTTGCGCAAGGGAGGAATCGGGGCGGTTTTCGCCGATCTGTTCCTGCCGGATAGCCGGGGAATGGAGACACTGGATAAGCTGTTCCAAGCCGCGCCCCGGGTCCCGATCATGGTTCTGTGCGGCTTGGACGATGAAGATCTCGCCTGCGAAGGGATCCAGCGCGCGGCCGTGTATTATATTGCACAGAAGCAAATCAACACCAGTTATGTCTCGCGGGCTCTCGACACACTGGTTGATCTCAAGGCGGGTGAGGAGGACTTGTCCAACGAAAAAGAGGTCGCCCAACTCAGGTTCGATTCCGTTGGTGACGCCGCGCCCCTCGCGGACATCCCGGAGAACGTAACCTATCTCAATCTCGTTGCGGAGAACAAGACGGGCTGGTCCCGGGCGGACGCAACAGGCCGGACGCTGTCCGAAGTGTTCCACGTGGATGAGGGCGCAACGCGCGCCATCAACCGGAATCCGATGGGATTGGCGATCGAACGAACGAAAATAGCCGGGCTAACAGCCGACAGCATTCTGATCCCGTGCGACCGGTTTAAATCAGCCATCGAACATTTTGCCGTCTCCCTGCACGACGGCCGGGGACAGGTTGCCGGGGCCGCGATGGTTTTTCATAGTGTGGGCGCGGTGAGAGCGAGGAAACTCGAAGTCTCTCTTCAAGTTCAGCACGATTCCCTCACCGGCTTGCCGAATCGAGTGCTCGTGAACGACCGGATTACGCAAGCGATTTCGCTGGCCCGCCGGCACAACAGCAGGTTCGCCGTGCTGTTTCTGGATTTGGACAACTTCAAGCACATCAACGACTCCTTGGGGCATGTGGTTGGCGACAAATTGCTCCAGTCGGTCGGAGAACGGCTGCTCTTCTGTGTGCGCGATTCGGATACCGTGAGCCGGCAGGGTGGCGATGAATTCGTGGTGCTGCTTCCGGAACTGGTGCAATCCAAGGATGCCGCGCTTTGCGCGAAAAAGATTCTCACGATGCTCAAGACGCCCCACCTGATCGGCCACCACGCACTGGGAGTCAGCGCCAGCATCGGCATCAGCATCTATCCCGACGACGGCCTGGACCTGGAAACCCTCATCAAGGACTGCGGACACCGCCATGTACCAGGCCAAAGAACATGGGCGCAATAATTACAGGTTTTTTGAGCAGGAGATGAACATTCGAGCCGTCGAGCGGCAATCCATCGAAGAGGGCTTGCGCGGCGCTCTCGAGCGGCAGGAGTTCCTGCTGCAGTACCAGCCCAAGATACGATTTGCAAGACGGGAGCGATTACCGGCGCCGAGGCGCTGATACGCTGGCGGCATCCGGAGCGAGGGCTGGTTTCTTCCCATCAGTTCGTTCCCATTGCCGAAGACAGCGGCCTGATTTTGCCGATCGGCAGGTGGGTGCTGCAGGAAGCATGCCAGCAAGCCCGAGTCCTGGCAGGACGCGGGATTGCCGCCGCTGCCCATGGCGGTCAATATTTCCGCGGTCGAGTTCCAGGACCGGCACTTTCTTGAAAGCGTTCGCGCGATCCTGGAGGAAACTCGGCTGGAGCCGCGCTGTCTCGGAGCTGGAATTGACCGAAAGCGTGCTCATGCAGCACGCCGAAGCTACCGACTCCGTGCTGCAGGCGCTGAAGGCGATGGGAGTACGGCTGACGCTGGACGACTTTGGCACGGGCTATTCCAGTTTGAGCTATCTGAAGCGGTTTCCGATTGATGCCTTGAAGATTGACCGGTCGTTCGTGCGCGAGATCACCTCCAATCCAGACGATGCGAAAATCGTCAGCGCGGTGATCAACATGGGCCGAAACCTCAAGCAACGGGTGATCGCGGAGGGCGTGGAAACGCAAGAGCAATTCGCATTCCTTCAGAACCAGGAATGTGACGAGGGCCAGGGCTACTACTTCAGCCCGCCGGTGGCCGCCGGGCAGTTCGCCAAATTGCTTGAAACCGGCACAAAAAAAAAGCCTTCGGTCCAGGGCTGCATTGATGATCTTCGATCCCGATCCGCCTGATGTCCGGGAAACCTGCTCATCACGCCCCCCTATAAAACGAAAGCCAGGCGAGCCCCTCGAGTTTGCCTCATTGAGCGGGGATGGCGTTAAGAGGGCAGCACCCGCCGCAGCACCGGAATGCGCGCCTCGCGCAGCACGTGCTCGACGACGGATTCCCTGCAGCCGCGAGGCGTCGTAATCGAAATGCAGTTGGTTGGTTTTCTCGTCGAAGCGGAATTTCTGCAGCCCGTAGGTGTTCGCGAATTGTCCCAGCGCGCGAAACTGCTCCGGCTTCAGCGGGCCCTGAAGTTCGTAGGTTACGGTCATGAAGGTCATGGGCGCGATTATAGCATCCGGGAAGGCAGGCGCTTCACAACTTGGCGTGCCGCAAGCGCAAAGCGTTGGCGATCACGGAAACGGAGCTGAACGTCATCGCGGCGCTGGCGATGATCGGGCTGAGCAGCAAGCCGAAAAATGGATAAAGCGCGCCGGCCGCGATCGGGACGCCCAGCGAGTTGTAGACAAAGGCGAAAAAAAGATTCTGGCGGATGTTGCGCATCGTGGCGCGGCTGAGCGTCCGGGCGCGCGCGATTGCCGCGCAGGTCGCCTGCGAGCAGCGTGATCCCCGCGCTTTCCATGGCCACGTCGGTTCCGGTTCCCATGGCGATGCCGACGTTGGCTTGCGCGAGCGCGGGAGCATCGTTCACGCCGTCGCCGGCCATGGCGACGATGCGCCCTTCGGATTGCAGTTTCTTCACGATTTCGCTCTTTTTGGTCCGGCAGAACGCCGGCATGAACTTCATCGATGCCGAGCGTGCGTGCCACCGCTTCCGCGGTTGCGCGGCTGTCGCCCGTGAGCATCACGATGCGAATTTTTTCGCGGTGCAGGCGGGCGATGGCTTCGGCAGTGGTGGCCTTCACCGGATCGGCGACGGCGATCAGGCCGGCGGCTTTCCATCAACTGCGACGAACATGACGGTTTGGCCGTCGGCTTCAAGCGATTTCGCCCGGTCGTCGAGCGGGCCGAGGGCGATTCGCAGTTCGCGAAGAGCGCGCGGTTTCCGAGCGCGGCCTTCTGGCCATCCACGATGCCCGTGACGCCCTTGCCGGGGCGCGAATGAAAATCGAGAGGCTTCGCGCGGCGCGATGCCGCGCTCTTTCGCGGCGGCGAGAATCGCGGCGGCGAGGGGATGTTCGCTCGCGCGCTCGAGCGCCGCGGCGAGGCGCAGGACCTGCGTTTCGTCGTAATCCGGGGCGGCGACGATGGCCGTCGACGCGCGGCCGGCCTTCGGTGAGCGTGCCGGTCTTGTCCACGACGAGCGTGTCCACCTTTTCGAGGATTTCGAGGGCTTCGGCATTTTTCACCAGCACGCCGGCAAGCGCCCCGCGGCCCGTGCCCACCATGATCGCCATGGGCGTGGCGAGCCCCAGCGCGCAGGGGCAGGCGATGATCAGCACAGCGACGGCGTTGAGCAGCGCGTGCGCCATTTCGGGCGCGGGCCCGAAGAGCCGCCCAGAGCATGAACGTGAGCGCGGCCACGCAGCACGACGGCGGGCACAAAATACGACGCCACGCGGTCCGCGAGCTGCTGCACCGGGCGCGCGGCTGCGCTGCGCTTCGCTGACCATGCGCACGATTTGCGCGAGCAGCGTTTCGCTTCCCACGCGCTCGGCGCGCATCAGAAAACTTCCTGTGCGCGTTCACGGTTCCCCCGGTCGCGCGGCTGCCGGCAGATTTTTCGGCCGGGATCGGCTCGCCGGTGATCAGCGATTCGTCCACCGAGCTCGAGCCGTCGGTCACGATTCCGTCCACCGGCACTTTTTCGCCCGGGCCTCACGCGGAGGATATCGCCTGGCTCGATGTGCTCGACGGGCACGTCGATCTCGGTTCCGTCGGCGCGAACCAGGCGGGCGGTCCGCGGAGATAGCTCGAGCAAGGAACGAATTGCGGAGGAGGTGCGGCTGCGGGCGCGCAATTCGAGCACTTGGCCGAGCAGAACGAGCGTGGTGATCGCCGCCGCCGCTTCGAAATACACGGGGACTCCGCCGCCGGTCTCGCGGAACGAAGCAGGAAAAATTCCGGGGAAGAGCACGGCGACAACGCTGTAGACGTACGCGGTTCCGGTGCCGAGCGCGATCAGCGTGAACATGTTCAGGCTGCGGTTCGAACCAGCGATGCCCAGCCGCGCTCGAAGAACGGCCAGCCGCCCCAGACGACCACCGGCGTCGCGAGCAGGAATTCGATCCAGCCAATCGCGCGCATCGAGAAGAACCGCTGCATGGGCTGGCCAGGAATCATGGTCGGACATTCCGAGCAGGAGCACGGGAATCGTGAAGCGCGACGCTCGACCAGAAGCGGCGCGTCATGGAGACGAGTTCGGGATTTTCTTCGGTTCGACGAGGGCGTTCGCGGCTCAAGAGCCATGCCGCAAATGGGGCAAGCGCCGGGACCGTGGCGGCTAATTTCGGGATGCATCGGGCAGGTGTAGTCGGCTGCCGCCAGTGCCGGCGCTCCGGCGGGTGCACCTGCGTTCAGGTATTTATCCGGCTGGGCGCGAAATTTCTCCGCGCAGGAGGCGCTGCAGAAGAAGTGCGTTTTCCCGGCGTGGCCGGTCTTCACTGCTCGTCGCTCTGGATCAACCATCATGCCGCAGACAGGATCGCGTTCCATCGCCTGAGCATAGCGCGCATGTGCGTTGGGCGGCCAGCCTCGTGCAAAAGAACTGATAGAAAGAAGGCCCGCACTAAGGGGCTTTCAACAGGGAATCGAAGTAAGCCATCATGCCAGGGCTGGTCCAATCCTGAGGGCCTATGATTTTGCGATCGAGGCGGCCATGGCGGTCAATGATGTAGGTTTCGGGGTACATGGAGGTGCCATAATCGAGCGCGATCCGACTTGAGGGATCGCGATACGTGGGGAACACGATATTGTAGCTCTTCAGAAAATTATCGTAGGCGGATGCATCGTCGTCCACGCTGACGCCGAGGACCACACCGCCCAGCGGCGCGATCCGCTGCTGCAGCTCGATTGAGCGAAGGTGCCTCGTCCACGCAGGGCGGACACCACGTGGCCCAGAAGTTCAGCACGACAACTTTTCCGCGCAGATCGGAAAGGTGCGCCGGCTTGCCGTCGAGAGTGAGAGGGAAATCTTTCGCCGCGCGGCCTCGCAAGCTCGGCTCGCCCTGGCGATAATCCGGATGAGCGAAGAGCACGACAAGTCCGGAGACGAAGACGAGAGCCAAGCCCGTTTTTAGTTTGCGTATCAATCCGCTATCCTGGCGCACTATAATAATAAACACAATATGACACGAACAGACGTAAAGCTAGAGCCAGTCGAAGGGCGGCCCGCGCGGAGTGGAATATAGAGCCGTGGTGTCCGCCATCATTCCCGCGCGAAATGAAGAGGTTTCCATCGCGCGCGCGGTGGAGTCTGTGGCGGCGCAGCCGGAAATCGCGGAAGTGATTGTGGTCGACGACCAGTCGAGCGACCGCACAGGAGAGATTCTGGATGAACTCAAGGCCCGAATCCCGAAACTGCGGGTGCTTGCGCCAGGCGTGCTGCCGGCGGGCTGGACCGGCAAGAATTATGCGGCTTCGATCGGAGCGGCAGCCGCCCACGGAGACTGGCTGCTTTTCACCGACGCCGATACGTATCATATGACCGGCTCGACGAGCCGCGCGTTGGGCGATGCAGCCGGCCATGCAGCCGCGCTCGTATCGTATTCGCCGGAACAGGAGATGGAGACGTTCTGGGAGCGCGCGCTCGTCCCGTTTATCTACTGCCGGCTGGCGGTGAGATTCTCCTACGCGCGAATCAATGATCCGAAGCGCCCGGACGCCGCGGCAAACGGCCAGTTCCTTTTGATCCGGCGGGGCGTGTACGAGGCGGTAGGGGGCCACGCGGCGGTGTCGGGGGAAGTGGTGGAGGATGTCGCGCTCGCCCGGCAAGTGAAGCTGCAGGGCTATGGAATTTACTTTACGTCTGCTATCGGGGTAGTGCGTACACGGATGTACAGGTCGTTCGGGGCCATGTGGCAGGGATGGGTAAAAAATCTTTATGCGCTCATGGGCGGCCGGTTCACCTCGGTGCTGCGCGAGTTGGGAACGGCCACGCCGTGGGCGCCGGCAGCCATTCTCGCGCTTTTCCTTCGAGGAGCAGCCCGGACGCACGACCTCGCATTTTCATTTTTCTCTTTCCTTATCTTGCTGGTGTTATGCCACGTCCTCTACGCCGCGGCGCTTTACAGGAATCTTTTCCCGGTTTCCTGTGTCCAATATTATGTGCTGGGAGCGTGTCTATACACCATGGCTCTGGTCGTTTCGTGGTGGAAAAACACGCGGGGGTCGGTTGAGTGGAAGGGAAGGGAATATCCGGCAGGGACGGCATGATTCGAGTGACGCGAAAGTTGGAATTCTCCGCGGCGCATTTCTATCACAACCCCGCTTTTTCCGCGGAGGAGAACCGGCGCATCTTCGGCAAGTGCAATAATCCGCATGGGCACGGACATAACTACGTGGTTGAGGTGACGGTGGCAGGCGAGCCCGACCCGGAAACGGGGATGGTGCTCGATTTGAAGGAACTGAAGGATATCCTTCAGCGCGAAGTGATGGATCGCATGGATCATCGCCATCTGAATTACGAAGTGCCGGAGCTCGCGGGACAAATTCCGACCTGCGAAAATGTCGCCGCGGCAATCTGGCGGCTTCTCGAACCAAAAATAACACGGGGCAAGCTCGATCGCGTACGGCTGTACGAATCGCCGGACCTCTTCGCGGACTGCACGGCGGAGCCGGCGAACGGCGCGGGAGGCATCCGCGTGAGCTCCGGGATCGAAGCTTTCCTTGACTCGGCGCTACCGGTTTTCGGCGTCCGCATCGCCTGCACAGCCCGAATATGAGCGAGCGGGAGAATCGGAGGCTCTATGGCAAGTGCAGCAATCCCTACGGCCACGGGCATAACTACGTGGTCGAGGTAACATTCACAGGCCCCGTGGACCCGGCGACGGGGATGGTCGCGAACCTGGGCGATCTCGACCCCTTCGTCGAACGGGAAGTGATCGAGGAGTTCGATCAGAAGAACCTCAACGAGGAAGTGCCCGCATTCCGGACGAGCGTGCCCACGACGGAAAACGTGGTGCGGGAAATTTACCGCCGGGTGAGCAAGTTTCCAGCAGCGCGGCTCGAGGGTGTTCGCGTGGAAGAAACCAGCAAGAATAGTTTCGCATTTTTGGAAGAGTGCGCGGGCCGGCGGGGAACGACCCGGCGAGGAGCAAAATGACGATGCGCGAAGCGAGCGAAATCGCGGTTCCCGAGGCCACGGGCTCGGAGAGTATCGCGGAACTGGTCCGCCGGATGCTGGCGCAGATCGGCGAAGATCCGGCCCGCGAAGGGCTGCGGCGGACGCCGGAGCGATTTGAGAAGGCCCTGCGCTTCCTGACCAGCGGATACCGCCAGGACCCGGAAAAACTTCTGAACGGAGCGATCTTCAGCGTTTGTTACGACGAGATGGTCGTGGTGAAAGATATCGAACTCTACAGCCTTTGCGAGCACCATTTGCTGCCGTTCTTCGGGAAGTGCCACGTCGCGTACATTCCGGATAAGAAAGTGGTCGGGCTGAGCAAGATCGCGCGGCTGGTGAATATGTACGCGCGGCGGTTGCAGATACAGGAGCGGTTGACGAGCCAGATCGCACAATCCATCGAGAAGATACTCAGCCCGCAAGGTGTGGGGGTAATCATCGAGGCGCGTCATTTGTGCATGGTGATGCGCGGCGTCGAGAAGCAGCACTCGACGGCGGTCTCGAGCGCCATGCTGGGAGTTTTCCGCGACAACAAGCAGACGCGCGATGAATTTCTCGCGCTGGTCCGGGGCGGCAAGTCGTAGCGTCTTGGGGAGAGATGCGAATGCGAAATGGGATGCGTATGGCTGTTCTCCTTTGCAGAGGCCTGATGGCCTTCGCGCAAATCCAGGCGACGCATTCACAAGCGGCCGTGAACGCGCATCGGGAAAGTGCGGGCCGCGCGGACGATCCTCAAGCGGCGTGGAACGCCCTGGCCGAGGAGTATTTTGACCGGGTTTATTTCAAATTCAGCCCCACCGCGGGCACCAGCGCCGGGCTGCACCAGTATGATTCGCTGCTGGAAAATTATTCGCGCGCGGGAGTAGACGAGAAAATCCGCGCGCTGCACGGCTTCGAAACGCGTGTCGAGGCGTTTGACCCGAAGGGCCTGAGCGAGATTGAGACGGCCGACCGCGAGATCCTGCTTTCGAATATTCGCGGCAGCTTGCTCGAGCTTGAGACCATCCGCCCCTGGGAAAAGGACGCCGACAACTATTCGAGCGGCGTCACCGAAAGCGTCTTCGTGATTATGAGCCGGCGTTTCGCTCCGCTCGACGACCGGCTGCGCTCCGTGGTCGCGCGTGAAAAGCAGATGCCGGCCGTGTTCCTCGCGGCCCGCCAGAATCTGAAAAATCCGCCGCGCGTATTCACGGAGATCGCCATCGAGCAGCTTCCCGGAATCGTCAGCTTCTTTCAGAACGACGTTCCGGCGGCCTTTGCCGGCGCCACCGATACGGCCGTCGAAGCCGAGTTCGCGAAATCCAATGCCGCCGTGATCGCCTCGCTCCAAAGCTACGAGCAGTGGCTCAAATCCGATCTGCTGCCGCGCTCGCACGGCGATTTCCGCCTGGGCGCCGAAACCTACTCGAAGAAGCTGCTCTACGACGAGATGGTGGATACGCCGCTCGACCGGTTGCTCGAAATCGGCAAAGCGGACCTGCGCAAGAACCAGGCGGAATTCAGCCGCATCGCTGCGGAAGTAGACCCCGCCAAAACGCCGCGCGAAGTGCTCGAAGAGTTGCAGGCGGAACATCCGGCGCCGGACCAACTTTTGCAAACCTTTCGCGACACATTTGACGGATTGATCGCGTTTATCCGCCAAAAACAGATCATCACGATTCCATCCGACGTGCGGCCTATCGTCGAGGAGACGCCGCCCTTTATGCGCGCGCTTACGTTTGCCTCCATGGATACCCCCGGACCTTTCGAGAAGGTGGCCAAAGAGGCCTATTTCAACGTGACGCTGCCGGACCCGCACGACAGCCCGGACGAGGTCGCAGGGTTCATGGCTGAATTCAACCGCGGGACGATTATCAGCACCGCGGTTCACGAAGCTTATCCTGGGCACTACATCCAGTTCCTCTGGATGCCGCAGGCGCCCACCAAGATCCGCAAGCTGCTCGGGGCCAATACCGATATTGAAGGATGGGCGCACTATTGCGAGCAGATGATGCTCGACGAGGGCTACGGCCAGCCCGGCACGGGCGCCACCGACGCGCGGGACGCCAAGCTGATTCGCCTGGGTCAGTTGCAGGACGCGCTGCTGCGCGATGCGCGGTTTGTGGTGGGGATCGAGATGCACCGCGGCAGAATGAGTTTCAATCAGGCCGTCGACTTCTTCGTGAAGGAGGGGTATCAGACGCGCGAAAGCGGGCTTGTGGAAACCAAGCGCGGCACGTCGGATCCCACGTATCTCTATTACACCTTGGGAAAGCTCGAAATCCTTAAGTTGCGCGCCGATATGGAGCGCAAACAGGGCGCTGCCTTTTCCCTGGAACAATTCCACAACGACTTCATGAAGCAGGGGTTTCCACCCATCAAAATTGTGCGGCGTGCGCTCCTGGGAGACGATTCACCCACGCTTTAGAATCACCGCTGCGGCCATCCGTCCATCGCGCCCTCAGCGTCACCGCTTCTGTTGATAGCCGAAATTCCTGTGACCCACATCACGCGGGGGAGTGACTCATGTCACTTTCCCGCTGCGGCATCGGGGACAAACTTGCCCCGGGCAACGAAAGGGCCAGACAGATGGCGGAAAATGGCACCGGCGGCTTCCGCATCGTTCGGTAGTGCTCGGATTCTATGTTGATGATTTTTGGAGCGGCCAAGGCGTATTCTCCTTTTCGTGCCTCCTAAATGTTGCCAGCGCCAGTTCTAATTCAACGACGCGCTGCCTTGCTTCTTTCGCCTTTTCTTCGGTCTCAGCTATCAACAGCGACCAAGTGGCTTTATCTGTTGGTCTAAAGTCCTTAGATTTAGGCCTCGACAGAGTTTTGCACACCATGATAAAGTACCTCCATTATGGAAACGAACAACGTACACCGCGAAACCTTGGAGTCGTTCATGACCTGCCCGACTTTTTGTACCAGGGCTAGTGAGAGAGTTTACATCACAACCTCATCGGGCAAGGGGGCAAATGGCGGCTCGCAGGGAGCCGTAGGCGACCGGAGAGCCGCCATTTGCGGCGCGAACGTCGCTGGCGCCGGCGGCCTGTAGCCCAGCGCCGAGTGCGGACGCAGCGTGTTATATATCACCCGCCATTTCTCGATCACCACCTGTGCCTCCCTCAGCGAATGGAAAATCTCTCCGTTCAGGCATTCGTTCCGCAACTTCCCGTTGAAACTTTCGCAGTAGCCGTTCTCCCAGGGGCTCCCCGGTTCGATGTACAGCGTCCCCGTACCCACCTTCGCCAGCCACTTCCGCAGTTCGTCGGCGACGAACTCCGGGCCGTTGTCCGAGCGAATGTTCTCCGGAATTCCCCGGTACAGCATCACGTCCGCCAGCGCTTCGATTACTTCGTACCTTCCCAGTCTTCGGGCCACCCGAATCGCCAAACACTCCCGCGTGTACTCGTCGATCAGCGTCAGCATGCGCAGTGTTCTTCCGTCGTGCGTCTTTCCACTCACGAAGTCGTAGCTCCACACATGATTCGCTCGCTCTGGCCGCAAGCGAATGCACGACCCGTCGTTCAACCACAATCTCCCTCGTGGCCTTTGTTTCTGCGGCACTTTCAACCCTTCCCGCCGCCAGATTCGCTGTACTCGGTCTTTGCCTACATGCCAACCTCGATCCCGCAGCACCGCTGTGATCCGCCGGTAGCCGTAGCGCCCGTATTCGCCGGCCAGCGCCACGATCTCTCGTGTCAGCGCATCTTCGTCCGTTCGGTAGATCCCCTCGTAGCGTTGTGTCCCTCTCCACTGCCCCAGCAGCCGGCAGGCATGCCGCTCCGATACCCGGTAACTCTCGCGTGCATGCCTGACCGCGCCACGCCGCCGCTCAGGGCCTAGAAGTTTCCCTCCGCGAACGTCCTTCAGAATTTGCTTCTCCAAAGACAGCTCTGCCACCAGCCGCTTCAGCTTGGCGTTTTCCCGTTCCAGTTCCTTGAGACGTTTGGCCTGATCGAGTTTTAATCCGCCGAATTCCTTCCGCCAGCGGTAGTAGGTCTGTGCGGTGATCTCGGCTTCTTTGCAGGCTTGCGGAGTGGTTTTCCCGTTGGCGAGTTCCACTTCAACCTGCCGTAACAACGTCACAATCTGCTCCGGCTTGTATTTCTTCATTGGCATACCAGCTTCCCTCCAGAGTGAATTCTCTCTCACTCCCGCTGGTACAAAAAATCCCGGTCAGGTCATTCAAACGGGAGATTCTTGCTACTCGCGTTGAATTGGGACTGCGCATACAGCAGCAAGAACAACTGGAAACTCGCCTTGCCCATCTTCAAGAAGTTGCAGTGGCGATGGCTCGAATGCTTGGGGAGGAGTACGTTCCAGAGGATGCGATTGGCCTGACAGACGCTATCCGCCAAGCCTTCAAGACCAATCCGAACTACTCTATGAATGCCATTGGTGTAAGGGAGAGACTCCAGCAAATGGGCCTCAATATCACGAAGTACGGAAACGTACTCGCTTCGATTCACACCGTCTTGGAGAGACTCAACAGGCGAGGGGAAATCAGGGCCATGGGAACAATCGGGAACAGTCAAGGCTACATGTGGGAAAGCAAACTTACGCCGCCGCCCAGACCTTCCGACGTAGAAAAGAGTGGTATGCGTGGCTAGGTAAGAAGCAAGTGCCCTGCCGGTCGTTTGAGCGACCGGCAGGGCGAGATTCAAACACGGGGTTTGGCCGTGAATGAACCCGAGAGCAGCATTCTCCGGCCTTCTCCGTGAAAAGTCAAAAGGAGAAGGCACATGACATGTATTCGCTGTAAACACCAAGAAGCAAAGCGATTTGGAACCTACGGACGCCTCAAAATCCAACGCTATCGCTGTCCCGCCTGTAAATCCACATTCTCTGAGCCGCGTCGGAAGCCTCTTGGACGGCACTATATTTCGACTGAGAAGGCCGCACAGATCGCCACGCTCTTGCTTGAGGGCATGAGCGTGCGCGCTGTTTCGCGGTTCACAGGCACACATCAAGAAACGATTCTCAACCTGCTTCTCACGGTCGGAAACAAATGCCGGAACCTTTTCGATTCGCGCGTGCAGAACATTCGCCCGCGATTCGTGCAGGCCGATGAGCTTTGGACTTTTGTCCACACCAAAGAGGCTCACCTGCACGGCGACGTTCCGGCTGAATGGGGAGACGCCTACGTTTGGATGGCGATTGATTCCGAAACGAAAATGGTTCTGTCCTACCTTGTGGGCAAGCGGGACGCCGCCAACTGTGTCGAGTTTGTCCGCGACCTGAGCGAGCGCGTCACTGGCCGATTCCAACTCACAACCGATGGCTTGAACATCTACCGGAACGCAGTCGAAGAATACTTCGGGGCGGACGTGGACTTTGCACAACTCTTGAAGCTCTACGGGAAAGCCAATCCCGAAGGGCCGGAGTGGTACAACCCCACGAAGGTAGTTGCGACGGTCCCAATACCAGTTAGCGGGAATCCGAAGTTGGCGCGTATCAGCACTTCCCATGTCGAGCGGGCCAACCTGAGCGTGCGGACGCACCTTCGCCGCTTTACACGGCTGAGTCTTGGATTCAGCAAAACGCTCGAACATCTGAGTGCTGCTATTCACTTGTATATGGCCTTTTTCAACTTCTGCCGCGTGCATCAAACGCTGCGGGTTACTCCGGCGATGCAGACTGGACTCACAGATCACGTCTGGACTATCAATGAACTCATCACTGCCCCGTGAAAAGGAGAAACCATGCTTACCCTGAACGATCTGATAGGTAAAACCGTACTCCTCAGCCCAAAACAGAAATTTGACGCTGGCGGCGGTATCTATGCCGTTAAGTTGCACAGCGCCGAGGTCGGCGGAATCTGGGTCGAACATCCCGCTTTATCGAAGATTGTCGCGGATGCTGTCCACAAGACAGTCGAGGAGTTGCCGGACGACCCTGTGTTTTTCTTTCCCTACTCCGAGATTGACCATCTGGTTGCGTATTCGACTCGGATTGACGAAAAAACTCTCGGATTATAGGAAATGAGTCACGCCATTGCTGCTCTATTGAAAGACGCCCTATGACCATGAATTTATCTTACTGGCCCTTTCTTGCTAGACCGCCACCAAAGTCAACACAAGATTAGCCCACCACCCATCGTTCCGCGTGGAAGGGGGGATACAATATGGCGCGGTGAAGGTATGCGCGCTCCCTATGGCCTGGCAATAATCGAGCATTGCATCACATGTCCGCACCGGGAGGATCGTATCTTTTGCAACCTTGCCCCCGCGGCGGTGCAGCGCCTTTCGAAGATTACCTCCGCCTCTTCGTATCCCAAGGGCGCTACGCTCTTTGTGGAAGGGCAAGCGGCGCGCGGCGTCTTCATCCTATGCAACGGGCGCGTGAAGCTCTCCACCTCTTCGACGGATGGGAAAACGCTGATCGTGCGAATTGCGGATCCGGGAGAAGTTCTGGGATTGCCGGCCACGGTTACGGGGAAACCGTACGAGCTCACAGCGGATGTGATCGAGCCCACGCAGGCGAACTTTATCTCCCGGACGGATTTTCTGGCGTTTCTTCGCGAACACGGCGAGGCCTCCCTGCGTGTCGCCCAGCAACTGGGCGAAACGTACCATGCTGCCGTGGCGGAAATGAGGTCCATCGGGCTCTCGCGTTCCGCCGGGGAGAAACTGGCGCGGTTTTTGCTCGATTGGTGCGCCAGTCACGCCAATGCGAAGGGAGAGATGAGCGCGAAATTGACGCTGACTCACGAGGAGATCGCGCAAATGATCGGCGCATCGCGCGAAACGGTCACGCGGCTTTTCGCCGACTTCAAGAAGAAGCAGTTTTTGCAGGTCAAGGGTTCCACCCTCATTATCCGCGACAAATCCGCACTCGAAAACCTCATGGGTTCCCAACGATAGCTGGGCTGTCCGCTGCCCCTGCCGCCTTAATTTGTGATTCCCGCGACAACAAGCTGTGATGTTTACCACGGTAGACGAATCAATGTTGATGTAATACCCTCATCACGTTAGGAACGCCCTAGACAAATGGCAGAACGTCAGCGCGCCCGGCGTCTCGGCGTTTCTAATGCAGCAGGCAGATTGCCATTCCTTTTGGCTCGCGAGCGAAAGGATTTTCTTCTTCTCACATGAGTTTCTTCCACCGAATCGGTTCGTGGTTCCGTCCCGCGGCTTACCTGGGCCGCAATCCGGTGACGCTGGCCGGAGCCGTTCTTACAACAAGTTCGGCTCTCACGATGATCGGCTTCTGGCTGTTCGATATAGTGATCGGTGGCACGATTCACCCGTATGTCGGCCTCATCTTCTTTCTCGTTCTTCCTGGGATATTCATAATCGGGCTGCTGTTGATGCCTGCCGGCGCACTGTGGCGCCGGTTCGCCCTCGCCAAATTGGGGGAACTTCCCGCGAAATATCCGAAAGTCGATTTGTCCATGCCCACGGTACGCCACGTCCTGGGATGGATCGCCGCACTCACTGCGGCGAACGTCATCATTTTAAGCACGGCATCGTACCGGGGCGTCGAGTATATGGACTCGGCGAAGTTCTGCGGGGCAACCTGCCACACGGTCATGCAACCCGAGTTCACCGCCTATCAAAATTCGCCGCATCAGCGCGTCGCGTGCGTGCAATGCCACATTGGCCCCGGCGCATCCTGGTTCGTGCGTTCCAAGCTTTCGGGTTTGCGCCAGGTTTACGCGGTCACGTTTCATACCTACGATCGCCCGATCCCTTCGCCGGTCCAGCAGTTGCGTCCGGCGCGGCAAACGTGCGAGCAGTGCCACTGGCCGCAGATGTTTACGGGCAATAAGTTGATTGTGATCAGGAAGTTCTCGGAAGACGAAAAGAACACGGAGCTGACGACTGTGCTGCTGTTGAAAATCGGCGGCCACGCCTGGGATGGCGCGGTGGGAATCCACGGAATGCACCTGGACACGAATTCGCCGGTCGAATACATCTCAACCGATCGCCAGCGGCAAAATATCGTTCAAGTTGTTCATGCGGATGAAACCGGGAAGCAAGTCGTATATACATCTACGGACGCGAATCCCACGCCCGCGCAACTTGCCGCAGGAGAGCACCGCACGATGGATTGCATTGACTGCCACAATCGGCCCACGCACACGTTCCAGATGCCCGATCGCGCTCTGGACGACGCCATGGCGCAGGGCAGTGTCAGCCCGGCATTGCCCTACATCAAGAAACAAGCGCTGGCCCTCCTCCAGGCGAAGTATCCGGACCGCGATACTGCCACGCGCCAAATCGCCGCTGGTTTAGACGATTTCTATCGCACCTCCTATCCGGACGTGTACCGCGATCAGCATGCGCTGCTGGAAACATCCATCAGCCAGGTCCAGGCGATTTATCTTCGCAACGTGTTTCCGGCGATGAACGTCACCTGGGGCACGTATCCCAATAACCTCGGCCACATGGACTTTCCGGGGTGCTTCCGCTGTCACGACGGAAGCCATACGAGCGCCGACGGCCGCACCATACCGAATGACTGCGACACCTGCCACACAATGCTTGCAATGGAGGAAAACAATCCCAAGGTCCTCGCCGATTTGGGTGTGAAATAGCATCCCGAGGCGGGGCTAAGCAACGGTCAATTCAAATTGCATTCGCCTGTCTTAGCCGTGTCAGGCCAATGGAGACATCAGGAGTGATGGAGCGGGCGATGGGAATCGAAATCATCGCCACTTGGTTTTTCAAGGACTTACGAAGTAGGGCTCGCACTGATTTGGAAGGACTTGGTAGTCTCCGGAACCCTTACTGCCGCCTCAATGCCGCCTTGCTTCCCTAAAATATTTCTCACAACTTTGCGATTTGCTTCGCGTACTGCTCTTGGTACAGCTTGCGTATAGATGTTCATCGTTGTTCGGATGTCTGCATGACGCAAAAGCGCCTGCTGAACCTTAATGTCCACTTCGTGCTCCCGCAACAACGAGGAGTACGTGTGCCGAAACGTATGCCATCCCACGCGCCCAATGCCCGCCGCAATTCCTGCGGGCACTAAGTGATTCTCACGAATCTTGCTCGGCCAGAACGGATTTCCCGTGCCTGGATTCACAAACATCCATGGCGAATCGTAGTCCTTCGTTCTTTGGCGATGTTCCTTCAAAACGATGGCCAAATCCGAATCCATAGGCAACGGCTTTGCGGAGCCTTCTGTCTTGGTGTCCGCGACTTCACCGATTACCCATGATCTCGCGATGGAAATCGTTGACCGATCCCAATCCACGTCATTCCATTTTAGTCCAGCGATCTCACTCACTCGCGGGCCTAAGAATAGAGCAACGAGCGCCATCGTTCTGTAAGGTTCCCTTAGCTTCTCTAACAGCCGGTTGAACTCTTCGATGGTTAGAATCTTCGGAAGCCTGGTTCGTTTTGAACAACCTTTTACGCGAACCAGACTCATCGGATTCCGGTCATGCGGGATCAATTCCCATCGCATGGCCCAATCGAAAAGCATGTGCATCACCTCGCGAACGTGCCCTTTGCTCCTGCCGGAAAGTGGCAACCCTTTGATCCACAATTCGACAGGCAGGGGTTTCACGTGAGCGATGGGACATGTCCCCATTTGGGCCGGATCTGGCTCCTGATCCAACTCAAATAGGTGCACCGAGTGACTTTTCGCTGGGGCAGTGCCTGCAAGACATAACGATCTAGCACCGCACCGAACGAAGTTTGCTCGGCGGCTTGAGGGTCGTTCAATATCAACCTCCGGCCCTCTGTAGCTTTCCAAGCCTCGGCCTCGCTCATTTGGTCAACCGTTCCCAGAATCACCGAATGAGAACCACTGCCATCTCGATACTCCCAGACCCAGACCTGCGAGCCAGTCTTACGCGGTTTCTGGCGCACATAGCCGAACTGGTACCTCTTCGCGCTCAAACATTGGCATTCTCCTTTATGTTTGAGCCTCAAGGGTGGCGTGCCGAGTGTAATTCCATTCGCATCCAGCAGTCCAGTTCACTTGCATAGAAATACCAACGTCCAAAACGGAAATGCCCTGGCACTTTTGACCTGACCGGGGTTTTTTGTACCAGCGTGAAGTGAGAGAGAATTCACCTGAGGAGGAAGACCGGACATGCCAATGCAAGAGATACAAGCCGGAGCAGATCGTGACGTTGCTGCGGCAGATTGAAGTGGAATTCGCGAACGGAAAGACCACCCCGCAAGCCTGCAAGGAAGCGGAGATCACCGTACAGACCTACTACCGCTGGCGGAAGGAATACGGCGGCCTGAAGCTGGATCAAGCGAAACGACTGAAGGAACTGGAGAGGGAGAACGCGAAGCTGAAGCGGCTGGTGGCGGAGCTGTCGCTGGAGAAGCAAATTCTGAAGGATGTGGCGGAGGGAAACTTCTAAGCCCTGAGCGGCGGCGTGGCGCGGTCAGGCATGCGCGCGAGAAGCTACCAAGTATCGGAGCGGCATGCCTGCCGGCTGCTGGGGCAGTGGAGAGGGACGCAACGCTACGAGCGGATCCAGCGAGCGGATGAGGATGCGCTGACGCGAGCGATCATCGCGCTGGCCAGTGAGTATGGCCGCTACGGCTACCGGAGGATCACGGCGCTGTTGCGGGAAGCGGGCTGGCAGGTGGGGAAGGATCGAGTGCAGCGCATCTGGCGGCGGGAAGGGCTGAAAGTGCCGCAGAAACAAAGGCCACGAGGACGATTGTGGTTGAACGATGGATCGTGTGTGCGGCTGCGGCCCGAGCGGGCCAATCACGTGTGGAGCTACGACTTCGTGAGTGCCATGACCCACGATGGAAGAACGCTGCGGCTGCTGACGCTGATCGACGAATACACGCGGGAGTGCCTGGCGATCCGTGTGGCGCGAAGACTGGGAAGCTACGAGGTGATCGAGACGCTGGCGGATGTGATGCTGTGGCGAGGAATTCCGGAACACATTCGTTCGGACAACGGCCCGGAGTTCGTGGCCAAGGAACTGCGGAAGTGGCTGGGGAAGGTGGGGACGGGAACGCTGTATATCGAACCGGGAAGTCCGTGGGAGAACGGCTACTGCGAGAGTTTCAACGGGAAGCTGCGGGATGAGTGCCTGAATGGAGAGATCTTCTACTCGCTGAAGGAGGCGCAGATCGTGATCGAGAAGTGGCGAGTGGAAGTACAACACGAGGCGACCGCACTCGGCGCTGGGCTATAGGCCGCCGGCACCGGCGGCGTTCGCGCCGCGAATGGCGGCTCTCCGGTCGCCTACGGCTCCCTGCGAGCCGCCATTCGCACCCTTTCCCGATGAGGTTGTGCTATAAACTCTCTCACTCGCCGTGGTACAAAAACTCGGTCAGGTCAGGCTCTCCGGTCGCCTACGGCTCCCTGCGAGCCGCCATTTGCCCCCTTGCCCGATGAGGTTGTGATGTAAACTCTCTCACTAGCCCTGGTACAAAAAGTCGGGCAGGTCAGTTCGAGTGCGCTGAGAGAGGGTTGCTTGGACGCGTTCTTCGCGAGCCAGCGGCGGGCGTTCCCTGTCTGAACGCTCTCGCCCTTCGCGGTTGACTCGGTCGGCCCTATCTTCGTCGCGGTGAATATTGTGTAGGTTGGTGCGAGCGTTCCAGTCGGAAGATGAACCCCGGCCTACATCGCGCCCGGAGCCGGAGTTAGAATCGCGAAAGTCGTCGATTTCGAATCTGTCAAAGCCTCGGGACATGGCAATACTCCGGCGCACTCACTGCGGCAGAAACAGAATCCGGCTGCTTGTCACGGTCAGCCTGATCCTGGGGTCTTTCTCTGCCGGAGGACCGACCAGCGCGCTCGACCAGCCTGGGGACTGAGTCTGAGTCCCATCGGGAGGGAAGCCCGAAATCGGAGATGCTATAGGGGCGGTCCAT
The DNA here is from genome assembly GCA_963823205.1 of Terriglobia bacterium. GTDB lineage: Bacteria > Acidobacteriota > Terriglobia > Acidiferrales > UBA7541 > Palsa-295. The sequence goes on along the minus strand of CAWGKL010000010.1, from coordinate 106,549 downwards.
CGGAAGCTCTATAATTGGCCCTGCACGACTTTACAGAGGCGCGTTCGGACTCAGGCGCGGGGCGATTGTGCATGGTCCTGGTCCTCAGTGTACAAAAACACCTCTTCCACGTTTTTCCCGAATGCTCGCGCGATCTTGAATGCCAGCGGCAAGCTCGGGTCATACTTGCCAGTCTCAATAGCGTTGATCGTGCCGCGAGCAACGCCCACACGGGCGGCAAGCTCGGCCTGCGACCACTCCTTCTCTGCACGCAACACACGTAGCCGCGTCTTCATCGGTACCGCCAGGAATAGAGAATGAGGCCGATGCTCCACAGAATGACCATCAACACGGGTATTCCTAGCCATGAGACTGAATGGAAGCCAAGCGTCTGGAAAAGGCCGATGGCAAGCGAAAAAACTAGGGTGCCGGCAAATGCGAATCTGAGGGCGCGGTAGTTGATTTGCTGCTCGCGCTCATCGTTGGACCGTAGGAACCGAATCAGGAACAGGATCGCGGCCCCGGCTGCTGCAAGAGCGAAGGCGAGCACGAGAGCGCGGAAGGGTGAGGCCTTGCCGACGACACTGATGGCTACCGCCGAAAGCAGCGCAGAGGCATAGAAGAGCAAGAGCGAATTTCGGCGGCGGTGAGCCAGATTATCCGGGGATTGAAGGGGCATTCATACCTCCAGAACTCCACAAACGGAGTGTATGGTATAGCGTACATCTTGTCAAGCATAAGATTCTTGTAGTCTCTTACTCCACTCTCTCAACTGCCACATGGCGCAGTGAGGAAATATGGAGTTGACTCCATAATGTATTTCATGCCATGTTTAGAGCGTGAAATGGGCTGTTGAGATGGCCGATGAATTTGAACCGGAATTTCATGCGCTCCACCTGGAGGTGCGGACGGAGATTCTAGCTTTGTCGATTGTTCTAGAACAGTTTGGCCCGCAGTTAGGCCGGCCCCGTGTGGACACCCTAAAAGGCTCCCGGCACGCGAACATGAAGGAATTGCGATTTAGCGCAGCCGATGGTGAATGGAGAGTAGTTTTCGCTTTTGATCGCAGGCGCAAGGCGATTCTACTCGTCGCGGGAGACAAATCGGGTGGAAGCGAAAAGCGCTTTTACCGGGAACTGATAAGGAAGGCGGATGAGCGTTTTGACGTCCATCTTGCTCGGATCGAAAAGGAGACGTAACCATGTCTGTGAACATGAATGAAACAATTCGGAAACTGAGTCCAGCCGAGCGCAAGAAGGTCGAGGACCGCGCGGCTGACATAATCGCAGAGGAGATGAGTTTGCGTGATCTCCGAAAGGCCCGCAAGCTCACGCAGGCCCGCGTCGCCAAGACTCTTGGAATCACTCAAGACAGCGTTTCGCGACTCGAAAAGCGCAGCGACCTATTAATCTCGACACTGCGAAAGACGGTCAAAGCCATGGGCGGTGATGTGCGCATTGTCGCTGAATTTCCCGATCGCGCGCCGGTCGTGCTTTCCGAGCTATCCGAAGACGATCCCCCCCGCAAATCGTCCGGCAAACGCGCGCATGCGCAAGCTTAGGATTTTTTGGCATTCTCCATATTAATTGGGGGCGGCACTTGAGCCATGGCCTTGACACGAGATTCTAAGGAAACCATCCGGGCGCGCGTAAAACGCGATCCTGGTTTTCGCAGAGCGCTTCTCCGCGAGGGAATCGAAAACCTCCTCACCGGTAATATGGAAACGGGGAAGATCATTCTTCGCGACTTCATCAATGCAACAGTGGGATTCACGAAACTGGGCGATGTGACCCATCGCTCGGCGAAAAGTCTGATGCGGATGCTCGGACCACGCGGCAACCCTTAGGCTCGCAACTTGTTTGAGATCGTTGCGTATTTGCGGCAGGCGGAAGGTGTGCGGCGGCATGATGGCGAAGGAAATTCACGTAACTTTTCATAGTAGGCCATTCCTGTGGAAAGGTGGGCGATGCATCCTCCAGTTCATTCGCACTTGCCCATGCTAATCTCTCGACTATGGCGATAGACGATCCGATTCGAGCACTCGAACAACAATTTGAGATGGAAGACCTTTCAGTGTCTCCGGTGACGAAAAAGGTTGTGCATCTCGTGTCATTGTTCCCTCTTGGTTGGCCTTTCAACAAGCTCGCGGAGAAGATGAAAGGGCACCTATATCTTGATTCGATAGAACGAATCCGGCTGATGCTGGAAACATGCGCGAATGAGATCGCTAAGCACGCCAAAGCGCTGGAACAGCTCCACAAAACGATCAGTGAGCCAGAGGCTCAAGCACGCGAGGAACTTTCACGGGCATTGATATTGGATGCTGCCCGAAAGGCTGAGAACACAAGAGCCAAAGAGCGCGTGAAACGGCTCGGTTTGATTTTGGCTAACGCCGTCGTTGAACCGAAGCCGGTAGATGCCGACGAGGTTGAAGAAATGATGCGGCTTGCGATGGAGATGAGCGACCGCGACATAGAACTGACCTGACCGGGATTTTTTGTACCAGCGGGAGTGAGAGAGAATTCACTCTGGAGGGAAGCTGGTATGCCAATGAAGAAATACAAGCCGGAGCAGATTGTGACGTTGTTACGGCAGGTTGAAGTGGAACTCGCCAACGGGAAAACCACTCCGCAAGCCTGCAAAGAAGCCGAGATCACCGCACAGACCTACTACCGCTGGCGGAAGGAATTCGGCGGATTAAAACTCGATCAGGCCAAACGTCTCAAGGAACTGGAACGGGAAAACGCCAAGCTGAAGCGGCTGGCGGCAGAGCTGTCTTTGGAGAAGCAAATTCTGAAGGACGTTCGCGGAGGGAAACTTCTAGGCCCTGAGCGGCGGCGTGGCGCGGTCAGGCATGCACGCGAGAGTTACCGGGTATCGGAGCGGCATGCCTGCCGGCTGCTGGGGCAGTGGAGAGGGACACAACGCTACGAGGGGATCTACCGAACGGACGAAGATGCGCTGACACGAGAGATCGTGGCGCTGGCCGGCGAATACGGGCGCTACGGCTACCGGCGGATCACAGCGGTGCTGCGGGATCGAGGTTGGCATGTAGGCAAAGACCGAGTACAGCGAATCTGGCGGCGGGAAGGGTTGAAAGTGCCGCAGAAACAAAGGCCACGAGGGAGATTGTGGTTGAACGACGGGTCGTGCATTCGCTTGCGGCCAGAGCGAGCGAATCATGTGTGGAGCTACGACTTCGTGAGTGGAAAGACGCACGACGGAAGAACACTGCGCATGCTGACGCTGATCAACGAGTACACGCGGGAGTGTTTGGCGATTCGGGTGGCCCGAAGACTGGGAAGGTACGAAGTAATCGAAGCGCTGGCGGACGTGATGCTGTACCGGGGAATTCCGGAGAACATTCGCTCGGACAACGGCCCGGAGTTCGTCGCCGACGAACTGCGGAAGTGGCTGGCGAAGGTGGGTACGGGGACGCTGTACATCGAACCGGGGAGCCCCTGGGAGAACGGCTACTGCGAAAGTTTCAACGGGAAGTTGCGGGACGAATGCCTGAACGGAGAGATTTTCTATTCGCTGAGGGAGGCACAGGTGGTGATCGAGAAATGGCGGGTGATATATAACACGCTGCGTCCGCACTCGGCGCTGGGCTACAGGCCGCCGGCGCCAGCGACGTTCGCGCCGCAAATGGCGGCTCTCCGGTCGCCTACGGCTCCCTGCGAGCCGCCATTTGCCCCCTTGCCCGATGAGGTTGTGATGTAAACTCTCTCACTAGCCCTGGTACAAAAAGTCGGGCAGGTCAGGACGAATGCCTGAACGGAGAGATTTTCTATTCGCTGAGGGAGGCACAGGTGGTGATCGAGAAATGGCGGGTGATATATAACACGCTGCGTCCGCACTCGGCGCTGGGCTACAGGCCGCCGGCGCCAGCGACGTTCGCGCCGCAAATGGCGGCTCTCCGGTCGCCTACGGCTCCCTGCGAGCCGCCATTTTGCCCCCTTGCCCGATGAGGTTGTGATGTAAACTCTCTCACTAGCCCTGGTACAAAAAGTCGGGCAGGTCACGTATTTCATGGGACTTTGGGCAATTCGCGGAGTACTTGAAGTGGGCGCGCCGAAATCGCCTACGCTCCTGGATTATTCTGTGCTTGGGTTGTTTGTAATCTTGGTTGCGCTGATACTAGCCAAGCTAATCCGCGGCTTCGGGAATTTGTAGTCGCATTTCGGAGCCTCTCCCAGGGAACCGCCGCGATGAATCGTCACAGCAAGTGCTGCCTTCGTCTCGCGAGCAACCGCAGATACCCGAACCAAAATCGCTTTCACGGATCACCATCTCAGCGAGGTACAGATAGCGGTGTCTAAGCGTGTCTTGCAATGACTTAGGATGCAGTCCGCGCTCTTGTAGGTCATTGCAGGTACTTAAGAACCGCTCAATGTCACAGCAACAGCCAGAATTCAGAGAAGTGCGGAATTGTGTTTCGGGCTTTTCGCGCGAGCTAGCGGTGCCACCCTCGAAGCTCGTTTTGCTCTTTAATGCCGCCTTTTGCCGCCGCGACCAATCGCTAAGTCATTGGAGGGAAACAAGGTTTATGGAGCGGGCGATGGGAATCGAACCCACGTCCGAAGCTTGGGAAGCTTCTATACTGCCATTGTACGACGCCCGCTCCGTCTCGATCGCCTCGCAGAATATCATCGCCTCGCGCGTCGCGCAATAACCTCGAATTCGTCGCTCTTTGCTTTCTTTTTGCTGGCGACACACGGTGCGAGCTTGGCGCGTGCATTGCTATGGCGTCGTGGTGGCCCCGGCCAACAGCGCAAGCGTAACCGTGCCTGTCGAGCCGGAAGAGGTGCGCTGTGTGCGCCCCGACGCTTCCTGTCGGGGCGCAGCCAAAAGCGGATTGCTACAGAACAGCGAGTGAACACCAGGGGTAGCGGAGCCGGCAAGACCCTGCAAACCGCGTCCCTATCGCCTGCGAAATCACCCCCCCCTGCCGCGCCGAAGTCCGCCTTCTCGCCCTGAGCACAGGCGAAGGGTTGGACTCCGGTCCGGTTTTCGGACTCCGGTGGAGTCCACCGGACTCCTGAAACCGGAGACGATTCTGCGGAGCGGATTCATCACGTAGGCCGGGCTGGCCATATCTCATTATTGCCTTGACAATATGGGTACCTCTGTGCTATCACGCGTTGCTTTTGTTGTGCTGGCCTCGCTGGGCTGGCCCAACGGATTGAAATACCATGCGGCGAGAACAGGAGATTTCTGTGTCCTTGACGGCGCAATCGGAAGCTCGAAACATCGTGGCGGGCCCCCTGCCGGAATCTTCGACCATCCAGCTTCTCCCCGTCCTCCGAAGCGCGCCTTCTGCGCTCCGGATGATTCTGCGGAGCCCGCTCTCTTTCTGGCGGGCGAAGGCGGAAGCTTCCAGAATTCTAACCGAAACAACCTGGAAACAGAAATTGCCTTAACCACCCTTCTATCAATGAGATGAATTTTTCTAACCGAAACAAAACAGGGGGGGGCGCCACGACGAAAAGCGAACAATTAGCGAAGATTCCTGAGCCTGCCCTCGCCGTCCTGCCCGCTACGGCGGTCGAAGGAGTACGGCCCTCGTCTACCTCTTCAATCTCCTTCGCTTCCCGCCTTTGCAGCCTCAAGCCTCCAGCATCTAGCCTCCAGAACCTAGTCGCAACTCCGGCAAACAGAAATTCCCCTAACTCCCCTGCTATCAGTAAACCTTGTCGTTCTAATCGCAACAGAATAGGGGGGGGGTGCCGTGTGCTTAAGTAAGGCCCCGGCGCGCCTACTTGCCTGGACGAAGGTCTGCTCTAAGGCACGAAGGGAAGGGCTCGCCGCACCGTGTCCCTATAATATATCCCTTGCCCTGGAATACCTTTCCAACGGTGGCAGATTGTGTCCTTTGTCGCCCATGGGCTTAGATCTCTAACCCAATGGGTTCTATGAGTACTATACGCAGACAGCGGAAAAAAATCTATCGCTCGCAAAAAATAATCATTGACATTTGCTTTCGAATCGGAGAAATTCGGTCACAAGAGAACAGCCGATTTTGAAAGTCGTTTCAGGTGGGTACGGTTTTAGCTGCAAATAGATGTGGAACGGCGCGGGGTGGGAGTTCCTTAGCGGTGGGAACGCTGAGTAGGCAAACTCAATTTAAAAAAGAGGGGTGGCCAGCTATGCAATTCCGTCTGCGCACGGTTGCCGTCGTGTGTACGGCTCTTTTCTTTTCCTTCGTCGCTGCTGTCCAAACAGCGCGCGCTCAAGATATCGTAGGCCGCATTTCCGGCACGGTCACGGACACCACGGGCGCCGTGGTCGTCGGGGCTAGCGTGACTGTCACAAACGAAGCTACGGGTGTGTCACTTCCCCCTATCCCCACCGATTCGAGCGGCTTTTTCGTGGCCGATGATCTGCTTGTGGGGAACTATACCGTCAGCGTCACTGCGAAGGGATTTAAGACCAGTTCGGTTACTGAAAACCATGTCACTGCCGGCGGCCGCCTGACTACGGACGTTGTCATGCGACTGGGCGCCGTTACCGAAACCCTCACGGTCACTGCGATCTCCAACTCGACCAATACCACCTCGGGCGAGATTTCGTCCAGCATCACCTCCTCGCAAACGCAAAATTTGCCGCTGAACCAGCGCCACTATGAAGCCCTCGTCACTTTGGTCCCCGGCGCGGCCTTGCAGAGCTCGGGCGAAAGTCCAGGCAGCTTCACCAGCGGTTACAACAACAGCGCCGCGGTTTACAATGGCCAGCATCTCGACGAGCAGAATTGGAGCGTGGATGGCGGCTGGAACCTGGACTCGGGCTCCAACAACTCCGAGTTCACTGAGGTTGGCCCGGATTTCATTCAGGAAGTGGACATTCAAACTTCCAACTACGATGCGGAATTCGGCCGCGCCGGCTCCGCCACCATTAACGTCGTCACCAAAAGCGGGGGAGACCAGTATCACGGCTCGGTCTTTGAATTCATCCAGAACAATGATTGGAACGCCGTAACCCCGGCAACCAAACTGGCCAATGGACCCCACAAGCCCTACGCATACCTTCCTCCCTTCCACTTGAACGACTACGGATGGTCTTTGGGCGGCCCCATCCCCTATATCCAGCCAAAAGGCAAGCTCTTCATCTTTGCTGGTCAGGAATGGAAGCACTTCCGCGGGTCAGCCGCGGGTTTGGGCTCAGCCTCAGCCAACGAGACTTACCCCACAGCCCTGGAAGCTGCCGGCGACTTCTCGGACGCAGCGGCGGCTTTGTTTCCTCTCACCGACCAAATCCATCTCCCCTCGAGCGGAAACTACCCTGCTGGTTGCACGCTTATTGCTGGGGCTGATGACCCCGTGGGTCACTTTAACAAGCTGTCCCCGGCTTGCATAACCACAGACGGCGCGGCGATTTCCAAGATATACTCTCTCTCCGCAAAATTGGATACCCTGGGAGGTCTCCCTACCTCGACTGGCTCCAGTAACGTGCTCTTCAACCTGGGCAACCCGGCCAACATCCGCGAAGATATCATTCGCGTGGATGAGCACGCCAGCGACAAGCAAAGCTTTTATTTCCGCTACCTTCACGACTATGTGAATATCATCAATCCGCTCGCCTCGTTCCCCGTCTACAGCCCCGAGGTTCCCGTGGATCCCGACGCGCGCTTGCGTCCCGGCTACAATTACCAATTCGGTTGGACGGACGTGATTAGCCCCACCCTCATCAATGAGTTCAAGTTCAACGCCGATTGGCATAGCCAGGTTACGCCGCTCAATTCGGCCAACATCTCGGGCCTCGCAGGTGGCTGCCTTTCCTGGCAGAGGTGTGGCTACGGGTTTGCGTTTATTCCCCCGCTGGGAATTCCGCCAACCAATTCTGAACAATTTGGCACTGGAATACCCCAGATAGGCTTCACGGCCCAGTCGGGTGACGCGTCATCTGGGCCGACTGGTATCGGTGGTCCGGCGGGACAGTTCCTTCATCCGCCTATCGTGGATATCAACCCGATGGAGAACGTGACGTGGGTTGAGCACAACCACACCATAAAATTCGGGGTAATGTTCGACCGCACCCGGAAAAACCAGAACGGTCGCGGCCCCTACGACGGAAACATCAGCTTTGCTGCCACTGCGGGTGGGGTGCCGCCGCTCGGGACCATCGGCGTGAACTCGACCGGAGACCCCTTCGCCGATGCCCTCTTGGGTAATTACAGTTCGCTCGCGCAAAATTCAGCCGTCGCCATTGGCGAATTCCGATCCAATGATACCGAGGCCTACATCGAGGATACCTGGAAGGTAACTCACAAACTAAGCGTGGTCATGGGCTTGCGCTACGAATACCTGGTGCCGCTTTATACCGAAGGCAACAACATGACCAACTTTAATCCCTTTACATTCAGCACCGGCTCCGACGCCGTGTTTGCGACCGTCGGAAATACCAGTATTATCAATCCCTCGTCACCGGGTGTTTGCTCTGGTGCTCTTCTTTCTGCCGTCGGTCACCCGACGATTTCCGTGGAATGTAATGGGCTGCAGGTCCCCGGAGGCGTTCCCTTTAACCAGCTAGGGAGGGTTCCGGCCACCAACACCGTTCCGTCGCTTATCCAGCAATTTAATAATGGCGCCGCGAGAGGATGGTACAGTCCGCAAAATGCTTGGGGGCCGCGCTTTGGCTTCTCCTTTGCCCCCTTTGGCGATAAGACCGTAATCCGCGGCGGCTTTGGGATCTTCTATGACCTGCCCGAAGGAAACGCTGCGTGCAATGGGTTCGGCTGCCAGACCTATGTTCCGTGGGTGCAGTCGGTCAACCTTACGCCTACGGGGATGACGGGCGAGCCGGCCTATTCGCTGGCGCAGTTTGATGCCACTCCGCCGGCTCCCACTTCGTGCCCCACTCCCGCCACCACGAACCCGCTGTGTCCAACTACATTGGGCCAGGGCAGCGTTGATCCTAGGAACAACAACGCCACCACCTACCAATACAGCTTCAGCGTGCAGCGTGAATTGCCCCAGGGTTTGTTGCTCCAGATAGCCTATGTTGGCGTCCAGGGACGGCACATCCTTCGGGCGCCGAGCGTCAACAACACCACTTGGACGCCGCAGTCATTTGTGCCTGTCGCGCCCAACGCGGACACGTACTCCTGTGCGGGAGTGACAAATCCCGCCGCGTATTACTGTAATGCCGGGCAACCGAACAACGTCGTGCCAGGCTTCGCGCCAGGACTCATACAGAAGGACCAGGTTCGGCCGTACCTGGGCTACACGGGTTTCTCGGCGCAGTTGAGCGACGGAACTGACAACTACAATGCGGCGCAGTTGACCCTCATCAAGCGCACGGGATTCCTCACCACATCGTTCGCCTACACCTATTCCAAGGCCATGGGAACCGACGCGTGGGGTGGCTCCTCTTACAACAACAACTCTTTCGGCGAGTGCCCATTCACGTGCCTTGTGAACACTGCCGCCAGCCCCGTTGTCCTGACGCCCTGCGTGGGAACTGGATGCACTGCGCTCACCCCCGCCAACGTTACGAGCGGGCTTTCGGGGGGCATCGGTGGAACACTCTTCGGGTGGCAAGGTTGAAACCTGGAAGCAGTTCTACTACTCCAAGGAAGGCTACGACGCCACGAACATTGTGGCCTTGAGCTTCACGGTGGAGTCGCCGTGGGGCAAGGGCATGACGGGCCTCGAAGGCCTTGCGGTTAAGGGTTGGTCCTTGAGCGCTGTGATGCACTACCAATCCGGAGCGCCCCTCACTGCGCAAGGTAGCACGATTATCGGCAATACCAACACCACCGCTAACGGGCGGGCCATGATCGTGCCCGGCCAGTCGCTCTATTCCTCCTCACAGGGGCAGCATTGCCCGGCGCCGGGCCTTGCTACTCATATATGCTGGATCAATCCGGCAGCCTTCGTTATTGGCTCAGCCAATACGCTTGCTGCCGGCGATGCTCCGATCAACGACATCATCGGGCCGAATTACTACCAGTGGGACCTCTCGGCCCGGAAGACGTTCACGCTGCCTTGGAGAGAAGGCATGGCTTTTGAAATCCAGGGAGACGCGTATAACGCCTTCAACCGCACGAACTGGAACAATCCTGGCACGGGCTTTACTACGACCGCAACTCTTAACGCCAGTAACAATGATGGAACCATTACCGGCTCGTTGCCGGCGCGCGTCGTCTCGATCGGCGGGAAGTTTATCTTCTAACTGTCTGATTGCTGTGTTGCGGGACTCGTGATCACTCACGAGTCCCGCAACAATTCCCGCTCTCCCCGCCTGTTCCTCTTACGAGATTCTTCCCTCGTCTGAATTTAACCTATTCTCTTTTTCTTCGCCTAGGAAATTAATTCGTTCCCGCATGTGGGAAATGCGCGTCGCGCGGAAGGAATGGCGGGGACGACGAGACTCGAACTCGCGACCTCTGCCGTGACAGGGCAGCGTTCTAACCGACTGAACTACGTCCCCGCGGTTAGTGACTCCAGATGGTGGGCGATCTCCGATTTGAACGGAGGACCTTCCGGGTGTAAACCGGACGCTCTAACCGCTGAGCTAACCGCCCTTGCATGCAATCGTAGCAAACCCGCACGCTGTAGACTAGTGGTTAAACGCGTTCCGGCCGCGCGCCGTGACAGGTTTTGCGGCAACTACGCATGCTGCCCGCCCACTTCGATGAAGTCCACTTCGATTTCTTCCGATGATTACTCTTGAATACCTGAACGCGCGCAGGCGCGGCGCGGCGAAGGGGAATCACGAAAGTTAGGAAAACCCGCGCGCTGCCGATGCCAATTTTGGGCAGGCCTGTACGGTACAGGAGCAAAAATTAGCCTGTACGAACGGACAGTTTGGCGTGCGGCGTATCGGATGTTAGCTGATTCACCACGAACGCCCCGCCGGCGTCACCATTTCTGTGGCGACCGCATGCTACGCTGCAATTTCGACGCGGTTCTAGTACCGCCGCGGATGCATACACTCATGTCTTCCCGGCTCGGCGAAATCCTGGTCAAGGAAAGCCTGATCATCTGCGGATCAGCTGAAGCAGGCGCTCGACTATCAGAAGAAGAATGGCGGCCGGCTGGGGACCTGTCTGGTGAAGCTGGGATTCGTCAGCGACGACGACATCACCGCAGTTCTTTCCCGCCAGTACGGCGTTCCCTCCATCAATCTGAAGTTCTACGAAGTCGATCCCGCCGTCATCAAGCTGATCCCGCAGGATACGGCCGTCCGCTACCAGATCGTTCCGCTCTCGCGCGTCGGCTCGACGCTGACCATCGCGATGACCGATCCCACGAACGTCTTCGCGATGGACGATATCAAGTTCATGACCGGCTTCAACGTCGAGCCGGTGGTGGCGTCCGAAACGGCGATCAGCGAAGCGATCCACAAGTTCTACGGCGACGTCGAAAGCGTGCGAAGAACTCGACAAGGTGATGAAGGACCTCACGGGCGAAGACGCCGATGCGCTGGAACTGGCCGCCGAAGAACAGGAGATGGACCTGGCCAGCTCTGCGAAGGCGGCCGAGGAAGCCCCCATCATCAAGCTGGTGAATCTGATCCTGACCGACGCGGTCAAGCGCGGCGCGAGCGACATTCACGTCGAGCCGTACGAAAAAGAATTCCGCGTGCGGTTCCGCATTGACGGCATTCTGCAGAACGTGATGGCGCCGCCGTTGAAGCTGAAAGACGCCATCACCAGCCGCATCAAGATCATGGCCAAGCTGGACATCAGCGAAAAGCGGCTGCCGCAAGACGGCCGCATCATGATCAAGTACCGGAAGGACGGCAAGAAGAAGGAGCTCGATTTCCGCGTTTCCACCGTCCCCACGCTGTTCGGCGAAAAGATCGTCATGCGGTTGCTGGACAAGGAAAACCTGCGGCTGGACATGACCAAGCTCGGCTTCGAGCCGGAGTCGCTGGCGAAATTCGAACGGCAGATTCTGAGGCCCTACGGAATGGTGCTGGTCACCGGGCCCACCGGCTCGGGCAAGACCAACACGCTGTATTCCTCCGTGGCGCGGCTGAATACGCCGGAAACCAACATCATGACCGCCGAGGACCCGGTCGAATTCCAGCTGGCCGGAATCAACCAGGTGCAGATGAAGGACCAGATCGGGCTGAATTTCGCCTCGGCGCTGCGCGCCTTCCTGCGGCAGGACCCCAACATCATTCTGGTCGGCGAAATCCGAGACTTCGAGACGGCGGAAATCGCGGTGAAAGCGGCGCTCACCGGCCACTTGGTGCTTTCCACGCTGCACACCAACGATGCGCCTTCGACCATCAGCCGGTTGATGAACATGGGCATCGAGCCGTTCCTGGTGGCCACTTCGGTGAACCTGATCTGCGCGCAGCGCCTGGTGCGCCGCATCTGCGCGCAATGCAAGGAGCCGCTGCAGATTCAGCCAGCAGGCGCTGATCGACGCCGGATACACGCCGGACGAAGCCACGAAAGACCGTCGTGCAGCACGGCAAGGGCTGCGGCACCTGCAACAAGACCGGCTACAAGGGCCGCGTCGGCCTGTACGAAGTCATGGAGATCAACGACGAATTGCGCGAACTGATTCTGGTGGGCGCGTCGGCGCTGGAACTGAAGAAGAAGGCGCTGGAGCAGGGAATGATCACGCTGCGGCGCAGCGGCCTGATCAAAGGCGGCTGCCGGACTGACGACGATGGAAGAAGTCCTGCGCGAAACGGTGCTGTAAGGAGGAGGAGAAAATGGCTGGAATTACACTGAGCGAACTGCTGAAGAAGATGATCGAGATGGGCGGCAGCGACCTGCACCTCTCCACCAACAGCGCGCCGCGCGTGCGCGTGCACGGCAAGCTGCGCCGCTGGACATGCCGCCGCTGACCGCGGCGGACACCAAGGCGCTGGCCTACAGCGTGCTGACCGACGCGCAGAAGCACCGCTTCGAGGAAAATCTGGAGCTCGACTTTTCGTTCGGACTGAAGAACCTGGCGCGCTTCCGCGGCAACCTCTTCCACCAGCGCGGCGCGGTGGCGGCCGTGTTCCGGACGATTCCCTGGGAAATCAAGGGCTTCGACGCGCTGGGACTTCCCGCGATCGTGCGAGGCCTTTGCGACAAGCCGCGCGGCCTGGTGCTGGTGACCGGCCCGACCGGATCGGGCAAATCCACGACGCTTGCCGCCATGCTCGACAAGATCAACAACGAGCGCGAAGAGCACATGATCACGATCGAGGACCCGATCGAATTCCTGCACAACCACAAGAAGTGCCTGGTGAATCAGCGCGAAGTGCACTCGGACACGCATTCGTTCGCCAATTCGCTGCGCGCCGCGCTGCGCGAAGATCCCGACGTGGTGCTGATCGGCGAAATGCGCGACCTGGAAACCATCGAATCGGCGCTGCGCATCGCCGAAACCGGGCCACTTGACCTTCGCCACGCTGCACACCAATTCCGCGATTTCCACGATCAACCGTATCGTGGACGTTTTCCCGTCGCACCAGCAGCCGCAGATTCGCGCGCAGCTTTCCATGGTGCTCGAAGGAATTCTTTGCCAGTCGCTGCTGCCGCGCGTGGACGGCCGCGGCCGCGCCATGGTGATGGAGATCCTGATCCCCACCGCCGCGATCCGCAACCTGATCCGCGAAGACAAGATTCACCAGATCTATTCGGCGATGCAGACCGGCACGGGGCCGACCGGAATGCAGACGTTCAATCAGAGCCTGGCGAACGCCTATTTCCAGAAGTTGATCACTTTGGAAACGGCGCTTGCGCGTCGTCGAATCCGGACGAATTGCAGGATATGATTAACCGAGGGGTGACCTCGCCAGCCGAGCGCGGCTGGCACGAGGTTCCTGTCGCAGGCGATGAAATGAAAGAAGGAGGAACGAGATCATGCCGGTCTTCACATATCGCGGAATCAACCGGACGGGAGCAACGGTCAGCGGGGAGCGGACGGCCGCCAGCAAGGCGGAAGTTGACCGCCTCGCTGCGGCGCCAGCAGATCAACGTCAGCAAGATCTCCGAGAAGGGCAAGGAATTCAACTTCCCCACCTTCGGAGGCGGCGTGGACGCCAAGGAACTGGCCATTTTCACGCGCCAGTTCTCCGTCATGATCGACGCCGGATTGCCTCTGGTGCAGTGCCTGGAAATTCTGGCCGGGCAGCAGGAAAACAAGACCTTCCAGAAGATACTGACGGCGTGCGCGGCTCGGTGGAAGGCGGCTCGACGCTTTCCGCTGCGATGAAGCAGTACGAGAAGGTCTTTGACGCGCTGTACTTCAACATGGTGGAGGCGGGCGAGACGGGCGGTATTCTCGACACCATTCTGCAGCGCCTTTCGCACGTACATCGAAAAGAACGTCAAGCTGAAGCGCGCCGTGAAGTCGGCGCATGGTTTATCCGGTTGTCGGTCTTCGGCATCGCGGCCAGCGTGATCACCCTGCTGCTGTGGAAGGTGGTGCCGATTTTCGCCACGTTGTTCCTCGGCCTGGGTGTGGACCTGCCGCTGCCCACCCGGATCGTGATCGGCGCTGAGCAACTTCGTCGGCAGCATCTTCGGTTTGATGATTCTGGTGTTCTGTGATCGCTGCTGGAGTCGCGGTGAAGTTCTGGTACGGGACGCCGCAGGGCCGCTTGACGATCGATCGGCTGTTGCTGAAGTCTCCCGTCGTCGGGATCGTGCTGCGGAAGATTGCCGTGGCGCGATTCACGCGCACGCTTGGGCACGCTGATCTCCAGCGGCGTGCCGATCCTCGAAGGACTGGATATCACGGCGCGCACGTCGGGTAACGCCGTGGTCGAAAAGGCCATTGCGCAAGACGCGCAAGGCCGTCGAGGCGGGCCGATCCCTGGCCGATCCGCTGAAGGAAACGGATGTGTTTCCCGGGCATGGTGACGCAGATGATCGGCGTCGGCGAGCAGACCGGCGCGATGGACGCCATGCTTCAGAAGATTGCCGATTTCTACGAGGACGAAGTGGACGCGGCGGTGAAGGACCTGCTGACGGCCATGGAGCCGATCATGATCGTTTTCCTGGGCGTGGTCGTCGGCGGCATCGTGATTTCCATGTACTTGCCGCTGTTCTCGCTGATCGGCAAGCTCGGCGGGCCACTAACTCGAGAACGCTGTTTCGGATGCCACGGCGGAGGCGCTGGGGGCAGTTGCCGGCGCTCGTGCCGCAGGACGGCAGCGTTGCAGCGCGTCCGATGCACGGAGAAGCGCTGCCAGGATGCGCGGTCTGTCGGCACATCCGAAATGGAATTGACACCGAGCATGAGCGAATGGCTGCCCTGGCTGGCCCGCGTTCGCTTTCTTGATCACGTTTCTTGCTGGCGGTCGTCGTCGCCGTCAGCCAGCTGACACCGCATTCCGCTTGCCGGTCGCGCGTATTCGTTCCGCTGATCGTCCTGTGGTACACGCTGGCGATCTTCTACGTGATTTTGCTGCGCTGGATTCCGCAGGCGCGCTGGCACGCGCCGCTGCAGATGGTGTCTCGACTCTGCGTGATCACGGGCCTGGTGTATGTCACCGGCGCGCAGGACAGCTACTTCATCTCGCTCTACCTGCTGGCATTATTGTGGCCAGCATTTTGTTTTCGCGGCGCGGCGCGTTTCTGGTGGCGGGCGCGAGCTTTCGTGCTGCTCGGCGGCGTGGTGGACTTGGTCTACTACGGCATCATGCCGCGCACTGCGGCAGTCCGTGCCGCAGCCATGAGGACGCTGCAGATCTGGATGGCTCAGCAATCTCTTCGCGTTTCTCGCCGTGGCCTATCTGGCGAGCCTGCTGACGCAGACGCATTCGCAAGCAAGGGCGTCGAACTCGAAGAAAAGCGCGAAGAACTGCAGGATCTTGCAGGCCTTCAATCGAGACATCATCGATTCCATGCGCGGCGGCTTGCTCACCACCGATCTCGACGGGCGGATCCTGCTGCTGAACCGCGCGGGCGCAGAAATCACCGGCCATGCGATTCGGCCTGCTCCGCGGCGAGAATGTCGCTGACGTCTTTCCCGGCTTCTGGCCCGTGGAGATGGACGAGCGAGGCAGCCCCCTCGCCAGCGCAAGGAGATCGAATTTCGTACGCCGTGGAGGCGCAACGCGCTTTCTGGGCTTTTCGATTTCGCCGCTTGCGCACCGGGCAGAACGAGCGGCAGCGGCTACGTTTTCAATTTTCAGGATCTCACCGATCTGAAGCGCCTGGAGCAGGAAGTAGCCACCAAGGAACGCATGGCCGCTCTGGGCCGCCTTTCCGCCGCCATCGCGCACGAAATCCGCCAGCCGCTGACGGCCATGGCCGGAGCGCTCAAGGAACTGGCGCGCCTGGTGCCGCTGGAAGACGACGACAAGAACCTGGTGGAGATTGTCAGCCGGGAATCGCAGCGCCTGAACCAGATCATCACCGACTTTCTGAATTATTCGCGGGAGAAATCGCTACGAATTTGCGGAAGTGGACATCGCCGCGCTGATGGAAGAAACGCTGCTTGCTGATCGAGCGCAACGCCGCAGCTGCAGGGCAAGTACCGGATCGAGCGGAATTTGGACGGCGACAAGCGTCCGCGCCCGCGTCGACCGCGACGCGATCAAGCAGGTGTTCTGGAACCTTTGCAACAACGCCTTGCGCGCCATGCCGGATGGCGGCGTGCTCTGACGGTGGGCCTGGAGATCGGCCCAGGTTTGGGTGCGCATTCGCTTCCGCGACACCGGCGTGGGCTTCGATCCCGCGCAACGCGCGAGATTTTTGAGCCGTTTCAATCGGCGTTTTGCCGGCGGCACGGGGCTGGGCCTGGCCATCGTGTATCAGATCGTTCAGGCGCACAGGGGCGCATTCGCGTGGAGTCGGAAAAGGGCCGCGGCGCGGAGTTCACGGTGGAGCTTCCCGCGCGTGCGCGCTGACGCTGCAGACCGCTCCGCGGCTTCGCACTGCCAGTCGCGAGCTGCTCGCGCACGACAGGGAAGGACTAGAGCCCGATGGCCCATTTGCTCGTCGTCGATGACGAACGCTCCATTTGCGAACTGCTGGAAATCACCTTTCGCAAGGAAGGCCACCGGGTCGAAGTGGCCACGAACGGCGAAGCCGCGAAACGGCGTGCTCGCATCCAAATCTTCGACATCGTCATCTCCGATATCCGCATGCCGGACATGGACGGGGTCGAGCTGCTCCGCTATTGCAAGGAAATTTCGCCCGCTACCACGTTTCTCCTGATTACCGGCGTGCCCACCGTCGAAACCGCCATCGCCGCCGTGAATTCCGGCGCCGACCGCTACGTGATCAAGGGCGATCGCCTGCTCGACGAGCTGCGCCCCGCCGTGCAGCAGGTGGACGAAACCCTGCGCCTTGAAGAACGAAGCGGGCTATCTGCGGCGGGAACTGCGCCGGCTTACCGGCCTCGACAACATCATCGGCACCAGCCCCAAGATGCGCGCCATTTTCGACCTGATCCAGAACATCGCGCCGCAGATCGAGCCGCGTGCTGATCACCGGCGAGAGCGGCACGGGCAAGGAGCTTGTGGCGCGCGCCATCCACGAAAACAGCGCCGCGCCGAAAGCGCCTTTCATCACCATCAATTGCGGCGCCTTTCCGGAAACGCTTCTGGAATCCGAACTGTTCGGCTACGTGAAGGGCGCGTTCACCGGCGCGAACGAAAACCGGCGCGGCCTGTTCCAGGCGGCGCACGGCGGCACGCTTTTCTGGACGAAATCGGCAACATGAGCGCCACCATGCAGGTGAAGCTTTACCGCGTCCTGCAGGAAGGCAAAGTCCGGCCCGTCGGCAGCACGGAAGAATCCGGACGTGGATGTGCGCGTGATCGCCGCGACCAACAAGGACCTGGAGAAGGCCATCGCCGAGGGACGTTTCCGCGAAGATCTGTTCTATCGCCTGAGCGTCATTCCCGATTCATCTGCCGCCGCTGCGCGAACGGCGCGAAGATATTCCGCTGCTGGCGCGGGAGTTCCTGGACGCGCTTTGCGAAGTCCATGGACAAGCAGATCGACGGCATTGAGCCGGAAGCCATGCGCCGCCTGGAAGTCTACGACTGGCCCGGAAACGTGCGCGAGCTGGAAAACACGATGGAGCGCGCCGTGGCGCTGGAAAGCGGCCGCCGTGTTTCCATTGAGGTGTTGCCCGAGCGAATCCGCAATCACTTCCAGGAATCGATCTCCCGGGTCTCCCACAACGGCAATGGTCTTGCCCTCCCGGAGGAGGGCCTGAATCTCGAAGACCATATCCAGCAGATCGAGCGTTCCTATTTGCTGCTCGGCTCTGGAGCGTTCGGGAGGCGTCCGCACGCAGGCCGCGAGCCTGCTGAAAATGTCCTACCGCTCCTTCCGCCATTATGCGAAGAAATATGGCGTCTAAACCCAATCCCATCGCGAAGACGTTGCGGGCAGATGCTGTTTGGGGAGTTCAGTAACCATTTTTGTCGCTTGCGCCAGCCACAAAATGTCACCTTCTCAACGCCTTCCCCTGTGTTCATCCTCAGGCATAACACGGCGTACCCCTGATGACGCCTGTAACTCACTGTATTGATGGGATATAATGCGGTGTGTCGCAAGCGCTAACCTTCATAGCGCGCTTGGCATCGCTCGTGCACGTTACCTCACCGTACTCCCCGCCAGGGCGTATGAAAAAGATTATGGAGCAATGCTCCCAGGAGAGCCAAATGATGATTAAGAAACAGAAGGGTTTTACGTTAATTGAGTTGCTGATCGTCGTGGCGATCATTCTGATCATCGCGGCCATCGCAATTCCGAACCTGCTTCGCTCCCGCATGGCGGCCAACGAAGCGTCGGCTGTCGGCTCCGTGCGCACGATCATTACGGCTGCCATCACCTACGATTCCACCTACGGCAACTTCCCCACGCTGCTGGTGCAGACCGGTGGGACTGCGGCGACCACCACGGCCACCTGCCAACACGCCCAATTGATTGACAGCGTGCTCGGAGGGGCGGATCCTTCGACGAAGAGCGGCTATACCTTTACGATGATCGCAGGCAACGCAGCAGATACTACCGACTGCGCCACAGCGCAATTGACTGACGGATTCGGTGTATCTGCTAAACCTATCACGGTCGGCACAACCGGGCAGCGCAGCTTCTGCTCGGATGGCTCTGGTGTGATCCGCTACGACCTCACCGGTGCGGCATTCACTGTGGAACCGTGTACAGGAGGTTCGGGTATCTTGGGACAGTAAGCAGGACGAGTACGTAGCAAACGGGCGAGGGAGGGTCAAACCTCCCTCCACCCTCTTTAAGACGGTACCGTGAAGCCAAGACCATGCCACCAACGAACGATTCGAGGTCGAAGAGATCACAGGGAAAGCCTCACGGTGGATTTACTCTCATCGAGCTTTTGATCGTAGTCGCCATTATCCTCATCATCGCCGCGCTCGCGGTGCCGAGTTTGCTTCGGTCGAAAGTAGCGGCGAACCAGGCGGACGCCGTCGGGGATCTTCGCACGATTGTTACGGCTGCCGTCACGTACGATTCCACCTACGGGAACTACCCTACGAAACTGACTCAGGTCGGTGGGACCGGCTCATTGCCTAGTTGCGATGGAGCCCTTTTGGTTGATAGCGTCCTGGGCGGATCAGACCCTTCGAAGAAAAGCGGCTACAGTTTTACAATGCTTGCGGGAAACCAAGCAGATACTGTTAACTGCGCCACAGCGGAATCGACGGACGGATTCGCTGTAACTGCCGTACCTCTCGTCGTCGGGACGACCGGGCAGCGCAGCTTCTGCGGGGATGGCAATGGTGAGATCCGCTACGATTCCACTGGCGCAGCGTTCACTGTATCCAATGCCTCGTGTTCAGCAGGTTCAGGTATCATTCCCCAGTAAGCAGGCCAGTACTGAGTGATGGAAGCAGCAGGCACCATTTTAGACTAAAGGGATGTTATCGCCATGAAGCCATGGAGATGGCCCATTCTCGACGTCTCTCAAGCGGCCGGTCTGAGCGGGACAACGCAGGACTTTAACTCGGTCCGCGATCTGCCCTTCAGGGGCCGTCCCATGCCGGCCACATGGGAGAGCGAGCGAATCGCCACAGGCGCCATGAGAATGGTAATCGTCCTCGCAGCGATTAGAAATCTTTTCGTAGCGGCGGCGAAACCCTTTTGGTTTGACGAGGTCTGCACCGTAATTGTGGCACGCCAACCGAGTTTCTCGGCGATTCTGACAGCATTGAAACGGGGCGCTGACGGCCAGCCGCCACTCTTTTATCTTGTCGAACGAATCGCCGCGGGTGTCGTTCCCAACGCGCAGATCGCCTATCGGCTTCCGGCCATTTTGGGATTCTGTTGCATCCTCTGGTTCGTGTTCGTCTTTATCCGGAGGCGTGACGGGGCCACTCGGGCTTTCCTTTGCTCGACGGCGCTTCTGTTGACACCCCTCAACAGCCCCTATGCCACCGAAGCCAGGCCTTACGCCATGGTCGTCGCGTGCATCGCGCTGGCGCTTGTCTGCTATCAGCGCCTGGATGAAGGGCGGCGGTGGATTCTGCTCCTAGGGCTCAGCATGGCAATCGCCGAGTCATTGCATTGTTACGCGCTTTTCTCCTTCGCTCCGTTTGCGGTGGCTGAGATCGCGCTCGCGGCAAAGCGGCGGCAAACTCGCTGGAGCGTCTGGATGGCCATGGCCTTCGGCATGGCGCCCCTGGCGGTCTACTGGCCGTTGCTCGAAACATTAAAGAGGGTTTACGGTCTACATCTCCCGAACGTGCCGCGTCATGGAAGCCTTGCCATGGCCTACAGCGACTTGTTTGGGATTCACGACTTGAGATTCTTCCCATACGGCGGCCGCGATAGCGCTGCTGCGATAATGCTCGTCGTGCTGGCCATGGGTGCGACAGCTCTGTGGAACGCACGAAACCATGAAGAACGAGACAATCGTTTCCACGAAGACCTGCTTGGGATCGCCCTGCTCGCGACACCCTTTGTGTGCCTAGCCGCAATCAAAATTGGGCATGCCGGATTCGCGGCGAGGTACTCGCTGCCAATGATTTTGGGTGTTGCCATTGCAGGGGCCTACCTGCTTCGCATAATTGGTCGGCGATACCTGCTGCTATCGTTGGTTGGAGTGTCCCTCTTCGCCGTACTGGCGTTCCAGGAAGTGTCTTTCTGGAATGAAGTGCACGATCACTTTGGCCGGTTCTGGAATGCCACGGATTCCTTCGAGCTTGCTGTGGGGTCAGCTCGCCACGAGGATCTTCCGGTTGTGGTGTCCGACGGGCTTGCTTACATGCAGGTGGCGTACTACGCGACTCCCGAGGTGGCGAAACGAATCGTCGCTGTCGTTGACGTGCCGCAAGCTATCGCCTACGCCCCAGGCGATTCCATTGACCTGGAGCTGCCTGCTCTGGCCCTCTTCTATCCGCTTCAAGTGTATGAGTTTTCGGCTTTCGCGCAGGATCATCCCAGGTTTCTTTTGTACTCGAGTCGGCGGCCCATGGGATTGGTGGCCTCGGCGGCTTGTCCATGACGGTTATTCGTTGCGAATCGTGGCTTCGGAAGGCGCGCAGACAATCTATCTCGTGGGACGGGGCGAGAATCCGCGCTGAAGCGACGCGCACGTCTTAGGCCGTAGGCCGAATTCTCTCGGCTGCGATTTCTGCTAGACTCATCTTCGATGCCCTTCCTCGCGTTAGTTCTGGCCGCCCTCGCTATCTCCCAGGTCGCGACCCGCGATGCGGATTCTGCTCGGCGCGCTCTCGAGGCCCGCTACCGGCACGCGCGCACTCTGAAAGCGGTTTTCTTTGAGCGCTATACCGATGGCAGCGGGGGCGTCACGGCGGAATCGGGCACTGTCTACTTTTCGCGCCCCGGCCGGATGCGTTGGGAGTACGAATCCCCCGAGCAGAAGCTTTTTCTTGTGGATGGCACCAACGTCTGGTTCTATGTTCCCGCGGATCATACGGCCAGCCGCGCGAAGCTGAAGGAGAGTTCCGACTGGCGAACGCCGCTCGCTCTTCTGGCTGGCAAGGCCGACCTCTCGAAGGTTTGCCGCAGCATCGAGATCGTCAGTCCGGCTTCCGGGGAGAGCAGCGAGCAGGCTGCGCAAGGCCTGGCCGTGGGTCGGCAAGTGCTCCCAGTTTCGCCCGGCGATACGCTCTTACGCTGCATTCCACGTGGTCCTTCAAGCGCTGCGGGCGGCGCAAGCCAGGACGTTTCGCTCGAGACCGATGCGAATGCGAATCTGATTGGCGTGGTGATACACGAACCCGGGAACATTACCACCGAGTTCCGCTTCGGCAACTGGCAGGAGAACATTCCCCTCCCTGAGGCGACATTTCATTTCCTCCCGCCGGCGGGCGTGGCGATTGTGGACGAGGAATCACTCGCAGGCGAGATCCACTGACATTCTTGGCTTGCATTTTTGCCCGCCCTCGTAGAGGAGCGCTCAGGTGTGGCTTTTTGTGTGTGGGATGTCTGGCAGAAGGGCAAAGCGCGCGCGGAGGGCCTGGAGCATCTCACCCGGAACCACGCGAAATTCATTATAGAGCACCTCATCCCAGTAGACCGGGCCGACGCTCGGCAGCAGCCCGGTGCTCCATTGGAAGACGAGCCCGAGATTCCAGACGATCAGCAGCGCTGACACAGTCGCAATCCGCCATGCCGCCGCTCGCGCGTTTCCCCAGAGGCGCGCAAATCCCGAGAAAGCAGCGGACAGACCGAGGATGAAGAGTGGCGTGAGCGAGACAAAGAAACGATTGCCGAAAGAAACGACGCCGTTCCACCAGGGATACACGGCAATCAATATATAAAAGGCCAAAGCTGCGGCGAATAGGATTCCGCCCACATTGGGGACCTGCCGCCATAGCAGAAATAATCCCAGGACGGCTGGAATCAGGATCGGAGTGGTCGTCAGAAGTCCGTGCGAAGAAGAAAAGAGGATTCTCCCGAAAGCCGGCGAGGTCCATCTCCACGGATCGTTCGCGTAGCCGCCCATTGCGAGCGGATTTCCGAAAATAATTGCGCGCGTGATCACGGTGGGCAGCAAGGAGATCAGGATGCCCGCTCCGTAAAGTATATGGAATCGCAGAACGCTCCATCCTGAGCCACCCTCGCGCTTGCGTTCGTGCCACGCACTCCGGCAGGCGGAAGAAAAGTCGGGAAGGACCACTGCGAGAAAGACGGCGTTCGCGAAATACACATCGAGCATCAGGCCTGAAATCAGCCCCAGCGTGAACCACTGTATTCCCGTTCGCACTCCCCGCGTGCGATTCCAGTACCACAGGAAGAGAGCAACTACAAACATCGAATGCGCATGGGACCACGCAGGATCCACATACATATAAACGGGCAGGGAGCTTCCAAACCATATCGCGACCGTTGCCCATAGAGCCCAGCGTTCTTCGAAGTAACTTCGCGCCAGTCGAAACGAAAGCAGCAGACCGAGGAAACCGTAGAGCGCTGTCGCGAAGGCCATGGCCATCAAATAGGGCCGCGAAAAGCCGTCGGCGGAAACCGTGGAACCCAATTGGCGTGCCCCCAAAACCGCTACATGGGCAACCGCCAAAAACGGGGCCCATAGGATGGCGGGACCGACTGGATAGAAGTTGGCGATGTGTCCTGTCTTCGTATATTGGTTTGTCGCGACGATATGGCCGGCCTTGTTTCTCGTGGTCAGGAATGGAGCCGGATTAGGCGGCTTCCAATCGCCCTTGAACTGCAGATTGTGATCAATCAGAAGCGATCGTGCATAGGCGTAGTATCCGATGCCGTCTCCGCGGACCTGAGGATGGACAAACGGCAAAGTCAGAAGAAACAGCAATAGAAGGACCTTCTCGGAACGCGAGTGTGACCGCCAGAGATGCAAATTACCGCATCCTCCATCGCCTGCCATGGCCTGATTCGACGTCCTGTGATGTGCATTCAGGCTATCATGTTCGCGCCTCCTACGACCGGCAGGACGCCAATCGGTAACTGCTTTTTTCGGGAGGCGGGCATCCCGTTCGATTTTTAGCTTGTGGCTCCTCCGCCCTGCCTGCAAAACTTTGGATCGCCGAATGGCGCTGTTTCCGAAGTCCTGCCATACAGCCTTTTTGCCGTTGTCACATCCTATTAATCGTCTGTTTTCTTGGCATCCGTCCCCTTGGGGAAGGGGTATGCTAACCTTATAAGGCAATCCCCGCTGGGGAGAGCGCTCGTACATCGCGATGGCGGAATACGTTTGCAAAGTCGGGGATGGCACCGGCCGGATTCTCCAACATTTGGAGACGGCCCAATCCGCGGACGAGGCTCGGCAGAAGCTCGCCGACCGCGGCTTTTATGTCTTCTCTGTCCGAAATCATTTGGATATTTTGGCGCGGTTCAGCCGTTCGCACCGCGACCGCGCTGTTCGCCCCAATGATTTCCTCGTTTTCAATCAGCAATTCAATACGCTGATCAAGGCGGGGCTGCCGATTTTGAAGGCCTTGGACCTTCTGGCGGAGCGCGCTGCGGCGGTGAATCTCCGCCCCATCTTGGCGGAGGTCCGCCAGCGCGTCCGCGAAGGCTCTCTGTTGTCGGAGGCTCTCGCCGCACAGGGGGCGTTCCCGCCCGTCTATATCGCGGCCGTCACGGCAGGCGAGCGCAGCGGGAATCTTTCGGGAGTCCTCGAACAGTACATCGACTACCTTCGCGTCAGCACCGGCTTTCGCAGCCGCCTGATTACGACGCTCATTTATCCCGCGGTCCTCACCGTGACCGCTCTTTCGATCGTCACGTACGTTGTCACCTATGCCATGCCCCAATTTGCCTCCCTTTACAAGGAGTTGGGCATTCCGCTTCCCGTGCCTACCGCCATCTTGCTTTCCATAGCCTTGCCCTTGCGCAATTATTTCCTGATTATCGCGGCGGTGGCGGTGGTGGCAGGCATGGGTGTCTTCGTGTGGACGCGTTCGGATCGCGGCGCACTCGCGATAGACCGCCTCAAGCCGAGGCTCCCGATTTTCGGCGACATCTGGGTGAAGGCTCAAATCGCCCAGTTTGTGCGCACGCTTTCGACGCTTTTGTCCGGAGGCACGCCGCTGGTTTCCGCGCTACACACTTCGTCGGCTGCGATTAGCAGCCGTCTGATCTCGGCTTCCGTCGAGCAGGCGGCTGACCGCGTCAAGGAAGGGCAATCCCTCCACGTCAGTCTGGCCGAAACACATTTGGTTCCTGCACTCGCCCTCGAAATGATCGAGGTCGGCGAAGCCTCCGGAGCTCTCGCCGCCATGCTCACGAGCATCGCGCTATTTTATGAAGAAGAGGCTGGAACACGCCTGCAACGCACCCTGGCTGTGATTCCTATGGTGATTTTGGGTGTGATGGCCGTTATGGTAGGCTTTATACTGATTTCTCTTTACCTGCCCATGTTCTCTCTTCAAGTCGGAGCTGGTTGATGGATCTCTATGGAAACACGCGCCAATAACCCGCCGCATGTCGGCGTCCCGAACGATGCCGCCGAACACGAACAGGCCCGCCGCTTGGCCGAGCGTTACCGCTGTCCGTTCATTGATCTCCGCGAGCAGCAGATTGACCCGGAACTCTTTCGGAGTATTCCAGCGGAGATGATGTTCCGCTACAACTTCGTCCCCCTCGCTGCCCGCGATGGCACGCTCGTCGTGGCCATGGCCGACCCGAGTCAGTTGCAGCTCACCGACGAGCTTTCTCTGCTTCTCGGCAGGCGCCTGCAGATCAAAGTGGCCACGGCCTCGCAGATCGGCGACCTGCTGAAGCGCACCGAGCAGTCGCAGCGCGTCCTCGATCAGGCGACCGAGGGCTTTACTCTTCAGGTTGTCAGCGAGGATGAGGACAGCGAAGAGAATATCTCCATGGAGAAGCTCACGCGCGATACTGGCGAGAGCCCCGTGGTCCGTCTTGTGAATACAGTCATCTTCACGGCGCTCGAGAGGCGCGCCAGCGATATTCATATCGAGACGCGCAACACCGAGGTCGTCGTCAAATACCGCATTGACGGGGTCCTCCAGTACGCCATGCAGCCCCTCGCCAAGGACTGGCATGCCACCATTCTTTCGCGCATTAAGGTGATGAGTGAGCTCGACATCGCGGAGCGCCGTATCCCTCAGGACGGTCGCTTCCGCGTCCGCTATAAAGGGCGCTTCGTGGATTTCCGTGTCTCCATCATGCCTTCGATTTACGGAGAAGACGCCGTTCTTCGTGTTCTCGACAAGGAAACCCTCAGCGAAAAGTTCCGCAATCTTACTCTCGACGTGGTCGGCTTCGATCCCGAGGAATTGGCCGAGTTTCGCCGTTACATTCACGAGCCCTATGGCATGGTCCTCGTCACCGGCCCCACGGGTTCCGGCAAGACCACTACGCTCTACGCGGCCATCAATGAAATCAAGAATGACGAAGATAAGATCATCACGATCGAAGACCCCGTGGAATACCAGGTTCGCGGCATCACGCAGATTCCCGTCAACGAGAAAAAGGGGCTCACCTTCGCTCGCGGCCTTCGCTCTATCCTGCGCCATGACCCGGATAAAATTATGGTCGGTGAAATTCGCGACCAGGAAACGGCGCAAATCGCCATCAATTCAGCCCTCACCGGCCATCTTGTCTTCACCACGGTGCACGCCAACAACGTAACCGACGTCATCGGCCGCTTCATCAACATGGGCGTCGAACCTTATAATTTCGTCTCCGCACTGAACTGCATTATGGCCCAGCGTCTCGTTCGCGTCATTTGCGAGCACTGCAAGAAGATAGTCGTCCACCCGCCGGAAGTGCTGGCCGAGTCGGGCCTTATCCCAGCGGATTGGCGCGATGTCTCCTTCTATGAGGGCGCAGGCTGCTTGGAATGTTCCGGCAGCGGCTACCATGGCCGCACGGCCATCACCGAACTGCTCGACCTTTCCGACCGCATCCGCGAAATGGTTATAAGTCGCCGCCCCACTTCCGAGATCAAGAGGATCGCCCGGGAAGAGGGAATGACGTTTCTGCGAGAATCCGGCCTAAAAAAAGTTCGTTCCGGCATCACCACGCTGCGCGAAATCAATAAGGTGACCTTTCTTGATTAACGCGGCAAAGTTGCCTGGCCTCGAAGCCCGGTTTTTCCGGGTCCCCTTGGTCCGCCGCGTGGACCGCTGGCTCCGCGCTATGCCTCATCCCCCCGTGGTCGTTGAGGTTGCGCAAAGTCATGTCGCCGCAGCGCGCTGGAGCCATACGGGCAGGCAGCTTGCTTCTGTTGCCGTCGAATCCCTCGCACCGGGCTCGTTGATGCCTTCCCCCGTCGAAAACAATATCACCCAGCCCGAGGCGGTCCGCTCCGCGTTCCGGAGCGTCCTGAACCGTGTTCTCGACCATGGTGCGCCTATCGCTCTGCTGATTCCCGACCCTGTTGTGCGTCTTTTCATACTGTCTTTCGAGGGCCTCACGCGCCGCAGTCAAGACGCGTTGCCGCTGCTGCGCTGGCGATTGAAAAAAAGCGTGCCGTTCGACGTGGAGGAAACCGTCCTGTCATGGACGCGTCAGACCGGCAATGGCGGTAATCTCGAGATTGTCACCGCAGTTGCACGCCAGCGAATCATTCGCGAGTACGAGGAGATCGCCGAAAGTGCCGGAGCGCAATCCACGGTCGTTTTGAGTTCCACGCTTGCCACTCTGCCGCTTCTCGAGGATGGGGGGCGACGCTGCTTGTCCGCATCTGCGGGAAGACCTTGGCTGCAGTGATCGTCCGCGATTCGAAATTGTGCGTGTATCGAGCGACGGAGATGCCTGCCGATGCGGCGCACCTCGACCCGCAGGCCGTGTTGGAAGAACTTTTTCCAGCGATCGCTTATTATCAGGATACTTGGGGCGCGTCGCTCGACCGCGCTCGGATTTCGGGCTTCGGCGCGCGCGAAGAGTTGTTTCGCGGGGCTTTGGCAGGAGAATTGAAGGTGGCGGCGGACCCGTTGGACGATGCAGAGGGAGCGCAAGGGTTCGATGCGCCTGCAAAGGACATGATCCGTCAGGGATTCGACGCGCTTGTGGGCTGGGCCATGAACGGGGAATCGTAATCGCATGCGCCCCCCCGTGCATGTCGTTGCTGTGAGAGTTCGGGTATTTTCATTCGCGGGAAAACGGTGAAACTTCGTCTCAACCTTTCGACCACGCCCCAGGATAATAAGCGACCCTTTCTCGCGGGCGCCGCTCTACTGGGAACGCTAGGCATCCTTTCGCTCGCCCTGCTTTCCCATGCGGCATACGAGTCGTGGCGCGCCAGCCGGACCCTCCGCGCCGAAATCGCCCGTTGGGAGGATCAAATTCAGGCGGACACCGCCGAACGGCAGGAGCTGGAAACGTATTTCCGGACGCCGGCGGCGCAGCAAGTTCTCGACCGCTCCGCTTTCTTGAATTCTTTGATCAGTGCGCGCAGCTTTCCTTGGACGAAGATCTTCATGGACCTGGAGCGGACTCTTCCGACCGGCGTCCGCGTTGTGAGCATTTCGCCTCGCCTCGTCAATGGCCGCGCCGAGGTGGACCTTCAGGTAGGCGCCGCGACCGACGAAAGCGAGATCGGCTTTCTCAAAGCCATGGAGAATTCCGACGTCTTTTCAGGGATGGTGGTGAAGGATGAGAAACGTGAGGATCGGCCGGGGTCACCAGATACAATTGTTGTGAATCTCACGGTCTGGTATTCCACAACGTAACGATGGATCGCACCTGGCAAACCTGGAAAGGAATGGCCCGCATCGCACTGGCCCTGCTGATCGCGGTGGATCTCTGCTTGGCCTTCTTTCTCTGGCAACCCTCCCGCGAGGGACCCCAGAGCATGCGCGCACAGCGCGATCGCCTCGCGATTCAGGCAGAGCTCCTCAGGGCAGATGTCGAACGCGGCGAGAAAATCCGCGCATCACTCCCTCAGGTGCGAAGCGATTGCGACGCCTTTTATCGCGAATCCTTTCTCAATGCGGCCTCCGGCTACTCCTCCATCCAATCGGACATGGATGCCATTGCCGCCAAGGCCGGCGTGAGAACGTCGGGGCTAACCTTTGCGCAGAAGGCCATCGAAGGTCGCGGCGTCACCGAGATCTCGATCAAAACCGACGTCGAGGCGGATTATCCCTCGCTTATCCGTTTCATTAACAATATCGAGCGCTCCGGGAATTTTTATCTTCTGGACGACCTGCACTTGGCCTCGGCCACGGCAGGCGAGATTAAGCTGAATATCTCTCTGCACACATATTTTAGGACCTGAGGAATGATGTCACGTCGTTATCAAACGGTTGCGTTGCTGGGACTCCTGGGAGCTCTCCTGGTGGCTTTCTGGTTCACCACGCGAAGTTCGGTCCCTGGCATTCCGGGAGTTCTTGCCGCCGACACCAAGTTCAAGCCCCTGGACATTCAGGAGCCCCAGCTTCGCCTCGACCGACTCGCGGAACTTAACAAACTCGAATATTCCGGGGCGCACCGGAATATTTTTGTGGAGGCGCCGCCTCCTTTGCCCATGTCCCCGGCCCAGAAAGCGAAGGAATCCGCGCGTCATTTCGTGGGCCCCACGCTTCCTCCGCCTCCCCCGCCACTCAGTGTGCCGGTGCAATTTTTCGGCTATGAGTCGCTCCCCGGTTCTGGCAAGCGCGTGGCATTTTTCACAAGCGGGGATGACGTTCTCATCGTCGCCGAAGGCGATACTTTCTTGGCTGGCTTCCGCTTGGTGCACATCGGTGATGATTCCGCGGATGTCGAAGAGGTTTCCAGTGGCCGCACGGCTACCATTCAGTTGATTCCACCGCAGCAGCCGGACCAGGGCGCATCCCCATGACCATGTTTCCATGTGCGCCGCGCACGCCGCGCGTCGCACGCGCCGGAAGGCTTCGCGCGCGGCCTCTGCGCCGTTCCCGCGAGTCGGGCTATGCCCTGATAATGGTACTTTTTTTGGTCGCCTCTTTCATCATCGGTTCTCAAATCGTCTTGCAACACCTTGCCACGCAGGGCCGCCGCCAGCGCGAGCAGCGCATGATTTGGTGTGGTGAGCAGTACACGCGCGCCATCAAACTCTTTTATCGCAAGACGGGACACTATCCCCAATCCCTCGACGATTTGCAAACAGGTCTTCCTGGCGTCCACTTCCTGCGGATCGAGGCCTACAAGAATCCCATGAATTCCGACGACGGTTCCTGGCGTCTCATCTACGTGAACCCCACCGGACAAATCATCGGAAGCGTACGTTATGCCACGCTCCAGCAAATGGCCTATTTGGAACTCAACGGAATGTCGCCCTCTCAACCGGGCGCGGCAGGCCTGAATTCCTCGCAGACAGCATCATCCGAGGCGCCAGTGGATGATGGTTGCGGGCCGCCTTTCCCCACAGCGCTGGCCGCAGGCGGTCAGAATTCCATAGGGCAACCGTCGAGCGGCCAACCACCCAATCCCTTCGCCGGACTGCAACCCAGCGGTCCTGTCAGCGGACCTGTCATCGGCGGTTTCCTTACTGGCGTGGGAGGGACCGAGGACGTGTGCTCGGTCGCGGTATATCACGGTGGGAGAAAATACCTCGCTTGGGAATTTATATGGAATCCGATTTTAGACCAGGCGCGTGCCACTCAACAGCAACTCGGCGGCGCCATGACCGGCGGCGGTCCACCACCCACGAACAGCAATCCCGCAACCACAACCCCGCCACCCACGCCAGGCCCGGCTCCCCAACAAAACTATTAGAGTTCGGCGCAGCGACGAATACTCAAATTGCCAGGCCGCTGTAAATTGCCGTGTCCCGAGTCGCGCGCTGATTTTATTGTCCGGACGATTTGCCCGCTTCGGCGAGTTCCGAGATAATCCGCTTCACGTAATTCTGGGTTTCGGGGAAAGGCGGAATGCCGCCATAGCGCTCAACCATGTCCGGGCCTGCATTGTATGCCGCCAGCGCCAGTTTCAAATCCCCGCGGTAGCGTTCGAGAAGGTCTTTCAAGTATCGCGTACCAGCATCGATATTTTGAGCGGGATCGAATACTTCCGCGACGGAATACCGCGCGGCCGTCTCGGGCAGCAATTGCATCAGCCCTTGCGCCCGCTTCCGCGACACCGCGCGCGGATTGAAATTCGATTCCGCGGCGATCACGTGCGTGATCAGCATTTCGCTGAGCCCATGTTTTTGCGCGGCGGCGCGTATCAGCGCCACATACGGCCCTGCAGGAAGCGCCGGCATGGGAGCCGGAGCGGGGAACACATCCTCGGGCTCGACAGAGGCTAGGTCGCTCGCAGCCATCTCGACCACGCCGCCCTGGACACTAAGCCGTACGCGGTCTCCTATGCGCTCGTAGCCGGTGATATGCAGCCGCACCCCGGAGCGCAGGAGGGCGTAATCGGCGCGCGCCGCTGGTGCAGCGGCTGCCATCGCCGCCAGCACTGCTATAAAATTCGCTGCGCTTCGCGTCATTGGTTCGTCCGGCTCGCCATCAGAGTGCGTGGTTTCGAATGGCGTAGGCCACGCCATCTTCGTCATTAGACAGGGTAACCGCCCAGCCCCGCGATTTCAACCCCTCGACGCTGTTGCCCATCACCACTGGTAACCCCGCGAACTCGAGCATTTCGCGGTCGTTCCAATTATCGCCGATGGCCATTATATTCTCGCGTGCGATTCCGCGCCGCTTTACCCATTCGGCGAGCGCCGCGCCTTTTGTCACGCCGTGGCGCAGCACGTCCAGAATAGAGAGATCGCGTTGCTCGTATTCCGCCAGAGACAGCGTGTATTTCGCGGCGAACGCCAGATTTTCGAGCGTCTGCATCGCTGCGCGCACGGTCCGGCATCCGCCCACGTACATCACTTGAATGGGATCCTCGCCGTTGAGGCATGCCGCGAGCGGCACGGACTCCGCAATGAATTCCCGGTTGCGGCGGATATATCCCCCGCGCAGGGGGTCGTCCCAATGGATGTGCTCGAGGATCAACTGTTTCCCGCCCGGCCGGTCGAATACCACCGCCGCTGCGGAGCGGAATTCCGGCGTGGCTTCGAGCACGCGCCGCGCCGTGTCGGTTGGAAGCAGCAGTCGCTGATGCGTCTCGCCGGATTTCGATTTGATCAGGGAGCCGTTGTTTACGATGAGGTGCAGGTCGCAGGGCAGCGCCTCGGCAATCCCTCGCGCGAAATCGAATCGCCGTCCTGTGATCAGCACGATCTCGATCCCGCGCGCTGCCGCTTCCGCAATCGCACCTGTATTTTCCTCGGGCAGCTGCCCGTGGCTATCGAGCAGTGTCCCGTCAATGTCCATGGCAATCAGCTGGATGGGCATCGAGATATTGTAGCCTTGGAGTGAGGAAACTCGACAGCTTGTGGAGGGCGGGCCGCTTGGGCGATAAACCTGCATTGGCAGGGGAGCCGCCTTCGCGGCGGAATCGGCCGCTACGGCGCGCCATGGCCGGGGGTTTGTCCCGATTAGAAAACGCGATAATGCACTTGACAAAAGACAGAACGAAGGTGCATTGTGATTGCGTTCGGCGCAGGAAAGGACTACGTGCAAGACACGCGCCGAGTGAGGCGCAAAATGACCGTCTGCTTAGGGGCGATGTGTAACAACAAGAGAAGTCCGTCCGCCATCATGCTTGGGGTGGATACGCGAATTACCTACATGGCCGGGGAAAGAATTTTGGGTAAGCACGATCTAACCAGCAAATCGTTCCAATTACCATTCGGTTTTTGTGGTGTCGTCGCTGGGACAGTTCCGAGCTGTGAAAGGTTGATTTCATATCTATGGGAATACATGGAAAAACTCAGTGCTGTTAGTGGGGAGTTGCAGCTAGACCATATTGTATTCTCCGCCAGAAATGCGAGCGAGCAAGTTCTTTTGTCATTATTTGAGAGGGAACTCGTAAACAAATTGGGCATGACGAGAAACGAATGGATAGATAGACAGGGAGTAGCATCGCTAAAGGAGGATGGAAGAAACATTTTGAAGCTAATCAAACCGGACGTAGCGTGCTTGGTCGCTGGTTTTTTGCGGGGTTCCCCTGTTCTTATAAGATTAGTAGGCAAGAACCAGCCAGAAGAAATTCCTAGTCATACTGCCATTGGAATCGGCGCTAAATTTGCATTACAAAAATTGGCCGTTCGTACCCAAGGCCCGTACTGCTCGATTCAGAGAACGGCACTTGGATTCTCAGAGGCACTACGTCACGCTCGACGGCAGTCAAAGGGTTTGGTAGGCCCCCCTGCCTACTGCCTTGTATTACAGCCGGGATTTGCAAGGCAGTTTGATCCCAAATCGGATGTTCTCCGTAAATGGAGTCGGGATATTAGACCCCAAAATACGGAGGTTCTGGACTCTGACGAGCATTGGAAAGAGTTTTGCCCCTTACTGTCTGAGGTTCCTAGACCACCTAAGAGGTCAGGCGTTCAAACGTTAGAACAGGTGCAGTAATCAGAGGAGTGTGCCCGATGGCAAAGAAGAAGGCGAACCGAGCGGCTTCTCTCAAGCGTCTTTCAACCGACGAATTAGTTCGTCGTATGCAGAACAATCATCAGCTCTTAAAGAAGCTGTTTTTTGGTGCATCAGCTTCCGATGTTTCTCAAGAATCGGAACGAACTTCCCGCCGCTCAACTCGAAAAGCGCGTCCCTTAAAGCGGCGATCTCGTTCCCGATTGTCGCGCAGTAATCGTGTTCCGCTTTGGCGTTTTGCAGGACGGCCAAAATGATGCTACGCAAGGAAGTCATTCGTCTGGAGGGCGTATCGCTTGAGCAATTATCTTCACCTGAAGGTCAGGAGGAGACCCGTCGAATTCTTTCTCGCAATGCGGGCAAGTTGCGGAAAACCATCTGCTCGGGTGGACGCGCACCTCGGGGCTGGGTACTTCTTGAAGTACAACCCCCTTCGAGCAATGAGGGCATTTCGCAACGAGATAGTAAGCCATAGACGCTTCCCCTATGCGGTAAGCCTTTCAAACGTGAGGACCGGGGCCGTGACCATATGACGCAAGGTATCAACGAACAACTCGGAATTATCGCGGCGATTGAAACGGAAGCTCATCTCCTCAAGGTAGGCTTGCATGTGCTTCGCGCTGAGCTTGTGCCAGCTACCGCGCAGCCCGCGCTTGAAAAGGGAGAACGCGGATTCTATGGTATTTGTGTGAGCATCACCACGGACGTATTCTTTAATTCCATGTTGAACCATCGCATGCTTCAATCCCATGCGCTTTGCGATGTTCTTGTAGGCCGGGAGTTCGTCAGTGAAAACGATGTCCGCATCCTTGCTGATATTCTCGCGCATGAACTTTTCGAGCGAACGACTTGTGACGTTCTCCGCATGGAACAACCGGAGTTCCCCATTGCGCTGCCGGATACCGAGCACTGGACGCTTTTTGGTTCCGCGCCCACGCTTTCCGTGGCTGCGTCCGCCAACGTAGGTTTCGTCCACTTCCACTTTGCCATCCAGCATCGGCTTGTCCACCTGAACCATCGCTGCGCGGATTCTGTGGCAGAGATACCATGCCGTCCGGTAGCTTCCGAGTCCCAAGGTCCGCTGAATCTGGCAAGCCGACATGCCTTTCTTCGCTTCGCAGAGGAGCAAGGTAGCCATAAACCATTGTGTGAGGGGCAAGTGCGAGTCATTGAAGATCGTGCCAGCCGTGACCGTGAATTGATAGTCACAATCCTTGCAGTAGTAGAGCGTCTTTTCGGTTTCGAGTTCGACCACGGCCATCTTGCAGCGCGGGCACTGGACGCCTTCGGGCCAGCGCAGCTTGGTCAGAATCTCGCGGCACTTTTCATCGGTCGGGAACAGGGTATTTATATCCACTAGATTCATCGGGGGCCTCGCATGGAAAAGGGTAGGAAACAGTTGCTCAAAAAGGTGCCCTTGAGGAAATTGGTAGCATCCGTCAAAAGGGACTTGCGGCACGCTATCAGAGAGGCCGCTGCGTCTGCCAAGCCCAAGAGGCGTTGAGGGGTGCTGTCCATGAGAGGAATATAGCGGAATGCCGTTCTTTTGTCAAGTGAATAATCTTGGTAGAAAAAATTAAGTTTCTCGAAACAAGAGGGTTAGCGCGATTTCTAATCGTCCGAGTCCCGATTAGAAGTTGGCCACGGAGGCACAGAGACACGGAGCGGGGAGGCGTAGAAAAAAGCTTGATCCCCCGAGTTTTGTTTCGGGTAGAAAAAATTAAGTTATTGATGGCAGGGGAGTTATGCGGAATTCTACTTCCCGGGTTGTTTCGAGTAGAAATTGGGAATTTGCGGGCGCAAAGGTCGCTCTGTAAGGCGGTGGCCTCGGTGAGTCGAGCGGCAGAGCGCATCATTGCCTTTTCTTTAAGAGCACAGACCTCCCCTCGATCCCATTATGCGTATTTCAAAAATTGAGCGCCCAAACGGGTCTCGGGCGGGCAACAAAAGCAATCCACGATAGCACATATTGATAAATCTGTCAATGGTGATCTAAGGTACGGTAACAGGCTGATTCGGAAGGGGATAGCGATGGGGGTGTCGCACCTCCCTTCCTGCGTCAGGGCAAGACGGCGCTCGCGCGAACTTCTTACGCATTCCCAGCGCTTCCGCGCTGGGCTAAGTTCTGCCGCCCCTACGGGGCTTACCGGAGCTGATTGGTGAGTTGCGGGGACCTTGGATGGTTGGTGGACGTGGGGGGGCTCGAACCCCCGGCCTTCCCGGCCGGGCCGGGACGCTCTCCCAACTGCCCTCCGAAGGACGCGAGTACGGAAAATTATCGCCTGGGTTTGGTGGACGTGGGGGGGCTCGAACCCCCGGCCTCCTCGTTGCGAACGAGGCGCTCTCCCAACTGAGCTACACGCCCACGAGTCAATTGATTCTAGCAAATGGGCGCAGGGCCGCCAAACGGAGAGTGATGCGGGTGGTGTTCCAATTTGAAAAATTTCCCGGTCTTTAGGGCTGGAAGAGAGATTCATCGCTCGAACAGCGAGCGATGGAGAACCGTACTTCGACTACGTCCCGCGCCCGCCAAAACGCGGCGGGAAAGCCAAGAACGTGGGACTCCGCTCAGAATGACGGGCGGGGGGTCGGATAGGGCGCAGGGCTAAGGCTGGGTGCCCGCGGCGGCTTCGCGCTCGGCGACAATCTTCCGAGCGCCCGCATAGAGCGCCTTGGCCTGTGGAATGGATTCGATGGCCTTGTCCAGTTGCGGATCATCTTCGAGCGCGACCTTATATCCTTCATCCAGGCCAAAAACAGTGGTGAACACTTCGCGCTTGATCGTCCATTTCAGCCACGGCAGGCTTTTCTGTAGATCCTGTTCCGTGAACTGGATGTGCTGCTGGTTCAGATAGGTTCGGAACTGGGCGATCACGGCGTCATCCGCTTGAAAATCCTGCGTGATCCCGGGCTTCTCTCCCAGATAGAAGCGCGCGAAGTCGCCGATACCCAGAGGCAATCCCGGCGCATAGGGGTAGAACACATCGCGCCGCAACAGCAGATCTTCGAAGTCATCCGGCTTCGGTTGCCGGCGACGACGACGTCGGGGGTGATCCCTCCCTCGCCGTACACCTGCCGTCCGCTATCGGTAAGCTTCACCTCGGGCGCGTGTGGCGGCTGGGGATTGTAGTGATAGTCGTAGAGCGTTACGTTCTTGTAATCGCGCTGGATCAGCCGGCCGCTCGGCGTGTAATACCTCGCGGTTGTGAGCAACAGGCCGGTATCCTCGCTCAGCGGGAATTGCGTCTGCACCAGCCCCTTTCCGAAGCTGGTCTCGCCCACGACGAGCCCGCGATCGTGATCCTGAATCGCGCCTGAAAAAATTTCCGATGCGGAGGCGCTCTGCCCGTTTACGAGCACGACGATGGGAACCTGGATCCCCTGGTTGCCGCGCTCCGCGTAATACCGCCGCTCGGGTGACGACCGCCCCCGATGCGACACCACCAACTCGTTTTTATCCAGGAACATGTCTGCCATACCCACGGACTGATTGAGCAATCCGCCTCCATTGTTCCGCAGGTCAATAATCAGGCCGTCGAGCTTGGGGTAGTCGAGCTGTTTCAGCGCCTCGGCGAGATCGCTGTCCGTGGTCTCGCTGAACGTCCAGATGCGCACATAGCCGATGCCCGGCCGTGCCATCGTGAAATAATCCACGGCGGGGTGCGTAATCTCATCGCGCACCACCGTCACGTCAATGGGGCTGTCCCATCCTTCGCGGCCCAGGGATATGTGCACAGGCGTGCCCTTCGCTCCTCGCAGCATATCGGCCACGTCGGTCGTCGTCAGCCCGTCGCAGACTTTTCCGTCCACCTTGAGAACGATGTCCCCGGGACGAATCCCCGCCTTATAGGCGGGCGACCCGACGAATGGCGCCTGCACCACCGTCTGATTCCCGCGCTGCGCCACGATCATTCCCACACCGTAGTATCTTCCCCTCTGCTCTTCACTGAATTCGGCATACTGCTTGGGATCAAAGAAGTTGGAATGAGGGTCGAGGACGTGCAGCATCCCGGGGATCGCCCCGTCGTAAATTGCCTTGCCCGTGTCCACCGGGTCGGCATAATTCCGCTCCACCACATCTAGCACGCGTGTAAAGCCCTTTATGGAATCCTGCAGATCGTCCGAGCTGGCTGCCGTGGCCTTCACGGAAGGCCCGTAAAGCCCTCCCAACAGCGCCGACATTCCCAGCACCAGTCCTAATAGAACTATTCCGCGAACGGGCGACGATTTCGATGATTGCGGTGTTTGCGACGATTCCATGCGGCTCCTCTTTTTCCCAAAAGTTGAGTATAACATAATCCCCTTGTGCCCGTTTGACAGGCCTCCATCCCTCTTCTATGATGCAAAAACGGCTTCCAGCGTACCGGCCGCAGAGCTCCCAATGCTCAGCATCCCCCATCTGATCGTTATCTTCGTCGTCGCACTGATTGTTTTCGGGCCCGAGAAGCTTCCCGAACTGGCCCGAAACTTCGGAAAGGTGATGGCCGAATTCAAACGCGCCACGGGCGACCTGCGGACCACTTTCGAGGGTCATCTCCGCGACCTCGAGCGGGAGACGGACCAGAGGCGTGTGGGCGATGCCCCCGCTCCCCCTCCGGCCCAAGCCGCGGCGGCGCTTGCTGCTCCGGGAACAGTCCCCGCAGACCCGCCCCATGCGGCTGCGGCGGGGGGGCTGGCGGCTGCAAGCTCGACGGCGGAAAGTTCGCTAGGGGGCGCGCCGCGCCAGCCCGACGACCCGCGACTCGAGCCGAATCCTGAGAGAGAAAACCATGGCGGCGCCCGCCCGGCCTGAGCGCATCCCACGCCTGCCCGCCGGCGAGGAAGCCGGCGCGCGGATGTCCTTCTTCGACCACCTTGTGGAACTTGCGGACCCGCCTGATCAATTCTCTGGTGGCCATCGGCGCCGGAATGGTGCTCGGGCTGGCTGTCTCAAAGAAAGTGATCAATTTTATCTCGCTGCCCATGATGGCGGCGCTGCGCTCCGCGCATCTCGACGACCACATGATTTACACCAGCCCGGCGGGCTATATCAGCGCATATATCAATCTCGGGTTGTATATCGGGATCGTGCTGGCCATGCCTTACGTGCTCTATCAAATATGGCTCTTCGTGGCCCCGGGCCTTTACAAGCACGAGCGCCGCGCCGCTTCCGGATTCATTGTTTCTTCCATGGTGCTCTTTGTCTGCGGGATCGCCTTCGGCTATTTCGTGATGCTTCCGCAGGTGCTGAATTTTCTGGTGGATTTCGCCATGGACGGCCCTGTGAGGCCGCTGATCAGCTTCAACGAATATTTCCAGTTTTTTGCTGGTCGTGCTGTTGGGGCTGGGCCTCATCTTCGAGATGCCCGTGCTGATTTTTATTCTTTCGGTTTTCGGAATTGTCACGCCGAAATTCCTGCTGAAGAATTTTCGTTACGCCATGCTCGGAATCACCATCCTGGCCGCTATCGTCACGCCCACGCCCGATGCCACCACGATGATTGTCTTCATGGCCCCGATGGTTGCGCTGTATCTCGTCGGCGTGCTCGTTTCCTATGCGGTGGTGCGCCGCAAACGCGCCCAGGCTATGGCTCACGGCGAGGCCCATTCATAGAAAGAAGTTGGACGCGGGGAGGCGCCACAACATGACTCGACTTCCGAAGCCCCTGCGGATGGCCGCCGCGTCGCTGGCCGCTTTCCTCTTGCTAGGATGCAGCCACGATGCACCGCGCCCGAACGCTGCGTTCGCCGCTCCTGCCGGCGTTGCCGCGCCGGCGCAATCGCCGCCGCAAGCAGTCGTGTCGCCCGCGGAACAGGCGCCCCCGGCATCCCAGACCGGCGGATTCGACGGCGCGCAGGCGTACGATTTCACGGGGAAACTCGTCGGCTTTCGGCCCCCATCCTCCCGATACGGACGCGATCCGCCGCATGCAGGACTATATCGTTTCCCAGCTGAAGGGCTTCGGCTGCGCCGTGGACACCGACGATTTTCACGCCTCCTCGTCCATGGGATCGCTCGCCATGGGGAACATCATCGCCAAAATTCCCGGCACGGGGCAGGGCATCATCGTGCTCCTCACGCACTACGATACGCTGCGCCTGGATAATTTTGTCGGTGCGGACGACAGCGGTTCCTCTTCGGGGCTGATGCTCGAAATGGCCCGTCTTCTCTGTGCGGAAAAGACCGGCAGCCGGACGCCGTTTGGATTGCCTTCCTCGATGGCGAAGAGGACCAGCAGAATTTCGAGACGGCGCAGCAGGCCCAGACCACTTGGAACGACGACGACACTCTGTTCGGCAGCCGCGAGCTGGCCGCGCGTCTCGCCGTTTCCGGAGATCAGAAGCGCGTTCGCGCGGTCATCTTGGCCGATATGATTGGCCAGAAAAATTTACAGATTCCGCGTGAATCGAGCTCGACCAAATGGCTGACCGATCTTGTTTGGAATACCGCGGATCGCCTTGGATATGGAGACATTTTCGTTCCCCACGACGGTGGGGTGACCGTGGATGATCATAGCCCGTTCCTCAAACGAGGGGTTCCTGCCGTTGATATCATCGACTTTGTGGATTACAAAACATCGAGTGTTTGGATTTACTGGCACACGACCCAGGACACCCTGGACAAGCTCAGCCCGCGCAGCTTGGCCATTGTCGGATACGTGATCTTCGAATCGGTTGACGAGCTTCAGAAAAAATTCCCTTAAGCCTTCAGCCAACGCGGTTCGTCGCACCCAGCCCGCGCGCATTCGTTTCCTTCGCTGTGCTACATTTCTTGCCTGGCCATGCCCACGATCACAGTTGCCAGTTCCGCCGGGCCCTATCGCATTTACTGCGGCCGTGGCGCTTTCGCGCGCGTTCGGCCGCTGATGGCGCGCCTGGAAGGCTCCAGCGGCACATTCATTCTATCTTCGCCTCGCGTTTGGCGGCTCTTGGGGCAAGGCTCTGGCGGCCAAAATTCCCGGCGCGGCCGCCCACGCTCCGATTCTTTTCGACGATAGCGAATCCGCGAAGCGCCTCGCCACGGTTGAGGATATCGCGCGCAAACTCGTTCGCGCGGGCGCCGACCGCGGCGCCATTCTCGTCGCCGTGGGAGGAGGCGTCGTCGGCGATGTCGCCGGCTTTGCCGCCGCGAGCTATCTGCGCGGCGTTCGGCTCGTCCACATTCCCACCACGCTCGTCTGCGCAAATTGACAGCTCGATCGGCGGCAAGACGGGCGTGAATCTTCCGGAAGGGAAGAACCTTGTCGGCGCGTTTTATCCGCCGAAATTCATCCTCACCGATCCGAGCTTCCTGCGCACGCTGCCGCACCGTGAATTTCGTTCCGGCCTCTACGAAGTGGTGAAAACGGCGGTGATCGCCGACGCCGAGCTCTTCGCCTTTCTCGAGAGCACGCATGGCTGCCGTGCTGCGGCGCGATCCGGCGGCGCTTTCGCTGGATCATCCCGCGCTGCGATTCGCGTGAAGGCGTATGTCGTCAACAAGGACGAACGCGAAAGCGGCCTGCGCCAGATCTTGAATTTCGGCCATACGATCGGCCATGCGCTTGAAGCGGCCACGGACTACCGGCGCTTCCTGCACGGCGAGGCGATTGGCTGGGGCATGATCGCGGCGACCCTGATGGCGGTCGGCACCGGGCGCCTCCGTGAGCGCGAGGCGAGCCGCATCATTCGCTTGATTTTGGCCATCGGGCCGCTCCCGCCGCTCGGAAAAATTACGGCGCCGCGAGCTTCGGCCCATTCTGGCGGGCGATAAGAAAGTTCGCGCCGGGCGCGTCCTATGGGTTCTTCCGCGCCGCATCGGTAAGACGGAATGGGGCGCGGATGTTCCCTGGCCTGTCTTCGCTCGCGCGTTCGCTGCATTG
This sequence comes from Terriglobia bacterium, assembly GCA_963823205.1. GTDB lineage: Bacteria > Acidobacteriota > Terriglobia > Acidiferrales > UBA7541 > Palsa-295. The sequence goes on along the minus strand of CAWGKL010000010.1, from coordinate 65,465 downwards.
CCCGCAATCGCCGCGAAGGGCCGAGGCTGATCACGGCCCGACGCCCATGGCCATGTCCGCCCAAAAACTCGAAAAACTTCCCGGCACGCGCCCCGAAGGCGCGCGCGACGAACGCGAAGCCGCCGCGCGAGTCCGCCAGATGTTCGGCCGGATTGTGCCGCGCTACGACTTCCTGAATCATCTCCTCTCGTTCTCGCTTGATCGTGTGTGGCGGCGCCGCACCGCTCGGCGATTCCTGCACATCCTTCGCCGGCCGGAAGCGCGCATCCTCGACCTCTGCTGCGGCACCGGCGATCTGGCCTTTGCCCTGGATCGCGCGCGCGCTGATTCCGCTGCGCAACGCATGCCGGTGATTGGCGCCGATTTCGTCGAAGGCATGCTCGAACGCGCGTGCGATAAAGCGTGCCGTAACAATCATGAAGCCGTCTTCGCCGCCGCCGATGCCTTGCATCTCCCCTTTGCGGACGCGAGCTTCGATCTCGTCACCTCGGCTTTCGGCTTTCGCAATCTGGCGAGCTACGAGCAAGGCCTCCGCGAATTCGCGCGTGTACTCAAGCAGGGAGGGGAAGTGGGCATCCTGGAATTCAGCGAGCCCGTGCGCGCCCCCATGGCGGGAATCTTCCGCTTCTATTTCAAAAATATACTTCCCCGCGTCGGCGGGGCTATCTCAGGTGATAGGGAAGCCTACGCATATCTTCCCGGCTCTGTCGCGAAGTTTCCATCTCCTCTGGAGCTTGCCGCGCTCATGCGCCAAGCTGGCTTCGCGGATGTTTCCATCGCTTCGTGGAATTTTGGCAGCGTCGTCCTCCACTCCGCCCGCCACATATGAAGCTCTCATAAAAAAGGGCCCGCCGGTTCTCGGCGGGCCCTCTTCTATGATCGTTCATGAATCAGATGGTTCAGCCTTTCACGTTAATCGTTGCCGGTTCGGAAAGTCTGAACGTCAGAGGAGTCTCGGCAGGAAGCCGGATATCCTTCTTGCCGGTTATCATCGCCGCCGTCAATCCGGCTCCGGCGCCGATAGGACCGCCAATCAAAGCGCCTTTGCCGCCCGCTGCGATCGCTCCGATGAGCGCCCCACCTCCTCCGCCTCCACCGATGAGGATCCAATTCCGCCTCTTATGGTTGCCGCCTACTCGGTAGTCAGAATCGGTGCGTATCCCGTAGTCGGTGCCATTGACGTTAACATCTTCCAAAGCAAGCCGCAGACGCGCGCGGCCCATCAGCCTTCCCGAGTGACGCGCATTGACGACAAGCCCTTGAACCTCGGCTCCTTCCGGGATCACTGTCTTGCCGTCCACGATGACGGGTTCGGAAACAGTGGCCTCGAAGTGGTCTCCGGGCCTGTTCTCATTGCTTGCCACCGCGTTATCGAGCGTCACATGAATGGCCGACATTTCCGGCACGGTCACCGGGTCCACCCGGTTGTGCTCCCGGGACGCCGCAAACGTCACCACCATGGCCAGCAACAACGCGCCTACAATTGCCGTGTAGCCGTACTTATTGAGGGGTCTAAGCATAAGCACCTCCACTACATTAGACAGCAGCCAGGATTCCAAGGCGACGCTCCTAAATCGTTGATAAATAATGCTATTGCATCCCTCAGGTGTTCTCCCATGAGCAAGAATTCCATCTTCACGGAACTTCGGTGGTACTGGAACTTTCGAGACCTTAGGGAACATCTCTCGAGTTCGCCATGACCCTCAAACTAGCGCTATCATGTGGCGATGCCTGAGTCCGCCTCGCTTCCCGTCGTGGATCTTCGCAGCGACACGGTCACGCGCCCCACGCCGGCGATGCGCCGCGCCATGGCCGAAGCCGAAGTCGGCGACGACGTCTATGGCGAAGATCCCACCATTAATCGCCTGCAATCTCGCGCCGCGGAAATCTTCGGCCGCGAAGCCGCGCTCTTCGTTCCCACCGGCTCGATGGGCAATCTCCTCGCCGTCCGCGCGTGGACGCAACCCGGCATGGAAGTGATCTGCGACGAGCGCGCGCACATCTATCAGTACGAAATGGCTTCGTTATCTGCCATCGCCGGATGCATGGCGCGCACCGTCCCGCGCCCGGCGGCATCCTCACCTGGGAGCTGATCGAGCCGCTGATTCGCCCGCAAAATGTACTACCGCCAGCAGACCGGCCTCATCGAGCTTGAAAATACGCACAACATGCACGGCGGCGCCGTCTATCCGCCCGAAATCGCCGACGATATTTGCGACCGCGCCCGCACCGCCGGCATTCCGTGTCCATCTCGATGGCGCGCGCATCTTTAACGCCTCGGTTGCCTCCGGACGGAGCGTCGCCGACCTCACCCGCAAATTCGATTCCGTGATGTTTTGCCTCTCGAAAGCGCTCGGCGCTCCTGTCGGCTCCATGCTTGTTGGCTCGCGCGATTTCATCGCGCAAGCCCGTATCGGAAGAAAACTTCTCGGCGGCGGCATGCGCCAAGCGGGCGTACTGGCCGCGGCAGGGCTGGTGGCGCTCGAAGAATCGCCGAAAATTCTCCACCGCGACCATGAAAACGCAAAGCATCTTGCCCAAGGCCTCGCCCAAATTCAAGGGCCTCGCGCTCGATCCGCAAAAAGTCGTGACCAATATCGTCTGTCTGTCGACGTTCGCGCCACGGGCCGCACCGCCGCCGAACTCTGCGAGGCGCTCGCGCACTCGGAACATTCTCTGCGGCGCGATTGGCAAATTCTCTGTCCGCATGGTCACGCACTACGACGTGGATCGCGCCAGCATTGACCGCGCCCTTGCCGCCGTCCGTGAGGTGCTTGCCCCGGCATTATAATGCCCGCTTTTCTCCGCGTCTCGACTCACGTTCTTTACAGAAGCACCCCCTTGAAAGTCCGCCCTCAAATTGCTAGGGTCATACGTTACTTATGGCGATGACGACAACACGGACTCCTCGCGGCGTCTACCGCTTTGCGGTGGCTACCTCGTTTGCCACGATTCTGCTCTTAATGGCCGGAGCACTCGTCACCAACAACAACGCAGGCGATTCCGTTCCCGATTGGCCCCTTGCCTATGGCCGTCTTATCCCGCGATTCGTCGGAGGAATCCGCTTCGAATATTCGCATCGCATCGTAGCGGCCATCGTATCGGTGATGACGCTCATCCTCGCGGTCTGGCTGGCGCGCGCCGAGAGGCGTCCACTGGCTCGCCGCCTGGGCTGGACCGCCCTCGCGCTGGTGATTGCGCAGGGAGCCCTCGGCGGCATTCGCGTCCTCGTGGGCTATCCGGCGATTTCCGCCACGGCTCATGCCACGCTGGCGCAGATATTCTTCATTGTCGTTGCGGGGTTGTCGCTCTATCTCAGCCCTTGGTGGCAGCGCGATCTTCCGCAATTTGCGGATTCCGGCTCACCGCGCTTCGGTGCTCTGGCGCTTGCGACCACGGCCGCCATTTTCGTGCAGGTCATCCTTGGCGCCGCCTTCCGCCACGGCGCCATCGGCGGAATACCACATCTCGTGGGCGCCGCCGTCGTCACGGCGCTGGTTGTATGGACCGGTATTGCCTCGAAGCGGCGCTTCGGCCAGGCGCGCGACCTCCGCCGTTCCGTCAAACTGGTGCACGCCTCTTTTGGCGTCCAGATTTTGCTCGGTGTCGCAGCCTGGTGGGTGATGTTCACGCCGAGCGGCCTCCGCCAGCCGGAGATGCTCTATGTGGCGCTCACCGTCGCGCACGTCCTTGGTGGCGCCCTGTTGCTGGCCGCGTCCGTGATTCTGACGCTTGTGTGCTCTCGCTTGATTCGTCCCCTGGCTTCGGTTGCCGGCCGGCGAGCGCCATTCCATTCACCCGCGGATCATTCACCTGAAAGTGCGGGAGTGTAGAGGAAGGCCATGAACGACCTGCGCGCCGACGCCATCACCGCTCCGGGAAAGCCCTGGGCCTATGTCGCGCTCACGAAGCCCGACGTCACCTTTCTGGTCGTCATCACCACCGTGGCGGGTTTCTATCTCGGTTCACCGGGCCCGCTCGACTGGTTGCTTTTGCTGCATACCCTTGCCGGGACGATGCTCATCGCGGGCGGCACAGCCGCGCTCAATCAATACATCGAGCGTGATATGGACGCTGTCATGCGCCGCACGGCCTCGCGTCCAATTCCTTCAGGCCAATTGCAGCCGCGCGAAGTCCTCGCCTTCGGCGCTGGCGCGATTCTCATCGGCGCCGCCTGGCTCGCGATCGCAGTGAACGCGCTCGCGTGCCTCGTCGCTCTCGCCACCACGGTCCTGTATCTTGGCGTCTACACGCCGCTCAAGAAGCGCACCACGCTCGCTACCACGGTCGGCGCGATTCCTGGCGCTTTGCCTCCGGTCATCGGCTGGGTGGCCGCGCGAGGCTCGCTCTCCCTCGGCGGATGGGTGCTGTTCGCCATTCTTTTTTTCTGGCAGTTTCCGCACTTCATGTCCATCGCCTGGATTTACCGCGAGGACTACGCTCGTGCCGGCATCCGCATGCTGCCCGTGGTGGACCCCAAGGGCGACGCGACATTTCGCCAGATCGTTTGCGCCTCCGTCATCCTCGTATGGGTCAGCGCCCTTCCCTCGGTGATCGGCATGGCGGGCATGCCCTATTTTTTTGGGGCGCTGCTTCTGGGCATGCTTCTGCTTCAAGTCGGGTTGTGGGCAAACCGCACGCGCACGAACGCGCGCGCCAAGTGGCTTATGCATTCCACCGTCGCGCACATCCCGCTCCTGCTTCTGTGGATGATCCTCAACAAGGCGGCGATGCGATGAGGGCCGTTATGGGGAGTGAGTGGAGCGGCCGGGGAATCATTCCGCGCACGCTTGCGTAACTCGCTCCTCGCATGACACTCCTCCCCCTTTCCTCCCTTCCGGCCGTTAACGCGGCGCTCAACGCCACGTGCACCGTCTTTCTTCTCTGCGGATACTCATTCATCCGCCGCCGCCAAATCCTGGCCCATAAAATCTGCATGATCGGCGCATTCATATGCTCCTCCACATTCCTCGCCTTCTACGTTTATTTCCACGCGCACGCCGGAATCATCCGTTTCGGAGGCCGGGGATGGATTCGCCCCGTCTATTTCACGCTCTTGATTTCGCACACGGCTCTTGCCGTGGTGATCGTTCCGCTCGTGCTGATTACGCTCTCTCGCGCGTTGCGCCAGAAATTTGACCGCCACCGCGCCATCGCTCGCTGGACGCTTCCCCTGTGGCTCTACGTTTCCGTTACCGGCGTGATTGTCTATTGGCTCCTCTACATCGCGTACACGCCGGTTTGGCCCCGGACTGCCCGTGTGAACTACCTGCGGACCGGGAGTACAGCGGCGAATCGAATGGCTGCTATACTCCCGCCGATGTTCAGCAGCGCCGTCTTGGAACATTTTCGCAATCCGCGCAATGCCGGGGATCTGCCCGATGCGACGGCCAGCGTGGATGTGACCAATCCTGTATGCGGCGACGTATTGCGATTGTCCGTGCGCGTCGAGGACGGCCGCATCGCCGCCGCCCGCTTCAAGGCGCAGGGCTGTGTCGCCTCCATCGCGTCCAGTTCGATTCTCACGGAACTTTTGATCGGGAAATCACTCGCCGAAGCTCGGCGAATCACACCGGAGCAAATCTCCGAAAAACTCGGTGGTCTTCCCCCCGCCACTTTTCACGCCGCGCAACTTTGCTGCGATGCCGTTGCGGTGATATTATCCAAGCTCTCGAAGGGTACGGAAGTGCCCTCCTGAGTTTTATCTACAGTTTTTGCGTTGCTTGATGGAGTGTTTCCGGATCGTCGAGGTTTAGGACCACGGCTTCCTCTTCGGTCGAGACTTCTTTTACATCCTCGGCATGCGTCCACACCACTTGTCGTGCGCCGATTTCGTGCGGTGCGGCGAGCAGCTCTTCGTATAGCGTCGCGCGGAAAATCACGGGATGCCCGCGCCGTCCGCGGTACGCCGGCACAATAATCTGCGTCCCGCCCGCGTCGAATCCATCAATCAATTGAGCGACGAGCTTCGCGGAAATCAGAGGATGATCCACGGGGCAGAGAATCAGTCCTTCGGTTTGTCCGGCGGGAAGACTCCGAATCGCCGCGTGAATGGACGATAGCTGCCCCATTCGCCATTCCGGATTCACGACAATCGCAGCAGGTTCGATCGCGGGCAATTTCGCGCGGATTGTCTCCGCGTCGGCGCCCAGCACGACCCGCGTGATGCCCACTCGTGGATGCCGCGTCGCCTGAATCAACCGCTCGACGAATGTCTGTGCCTGAAGCGTGAGCAGCGCCTTCGGCGCGCCCATGCGGCGGGATTCGCCGGCAGCGAGAATTACGGCGGCAAGCATGTCCGTTCAGTCGTGATGCAGGCCGGCCGCTTTGGAGAGTTTTATTGATTTGTGCGGCAGGTTTTGCGCCGCGTTGCGGCGGATGGCGATCAGCTCCGCCGTGATGCTGACGGCAATTTCCTCCGGCGTGAGCGCGCCGATATCGAGCCCCACGGGCGCATGGACGCGCTCGAATTGCCCGGGCGAAAATCCCTCCTTCCCGAGTGCGTCATACACCGAGAGCACCTTGCGCTTGCTTCCGATCATGCCGATGTAGCGCGCTTCGGTTCCAACGGCCCAGGCGAGGACGCGCATATCGTCCTTATGGCCGCGTGTCACGATCACGAGATAGCTCGAAGCATTCGGCGTGATTTTTCCAAAGGCGTCCTCATACGACGTGTAAATCTCCGCCGCCATCGGAAACCGCTCCGCGTTCGCGAACATCTCGCGGTTGTCCACGATTCCGATGGCGAACCCCGCGTCGCTGGCCGTCCGCGCCGTGGCGATGGACACATGGCCGCCGCCGAAAAGATAGAGCATCGGCTGCGGCAGAATCGGCTCGACGAAAATCTCCAGGGTTCCTCCGCAGATGAGCCCCGCATCGTAGGCAGCGTCGTGATTCAGATGAAACGCCATTTTGCGCGGCTGCTCGCTCCCGATCACCTCTTTTGCCGCCGCCCACACTTCCGCCTCGACGCACCCGCCGCCGATGGTCCCGGCAATCGAGCCGTCTTCGCGCACCAGCATCCGAGAGCTTTCGTAGCTTGGGATCGAGCCATTGGTGTGGACGATCGTGGCAAGCGCCCCGCGCCGGCCCGAGCGCCGCATCCGCACGATCTCTTCGAAGAGGTCCATCGGAAATCCAGGGCGAAAGAGCGGAAAAGCGAGCCGCTTCACGCCTTCGGCTTTTGAGGTTACGTCGCCCGCCGGGGCGTGTCAATTCATTGCCGGCGCGTCCTAGTGTGGATGCGTGCGGAGGTATTCCGCGCGCTGTTTGGCTATGTACTCCGCGAGTTTTTCCGGGTGGTTAGCAAAGTCAATGAGGAGCGGGCGCAAATCCACCTTCGCTCCAAAAAACTCGCGCTGATCGGCGGGCAGTGGCGGGCCTCCGGGGCTGCCGGCTGCGGGAATTTGCTGCGGAAGCTCCACGGCATACATGCTGCCGCCCGCGAGCGCCTCATGCGGATAGCCCATGAGCCACACGCAATTGTGGGTATCAAGAATCATGTTGACCGAAACAACCACCCACTGCCCCTGGTCCGCAGGCGTGGGCTGCTGGCAATTCCACAACCGCGCTCGCGGCGCGGGCACACTGGGATCAAAGAAGCCATAAGAGTCCACCTCAATTGTCTGCTGGCCGTGTTGTTCGGCAAACTTTTCGGCATCCGGCATTGCCTGCCCCCAATCAGCATCGGCGTTGCTGACTAAGGTGTAGATAGGGCGTCCGAGGCCGAGCGAGTTGATGTAGGGGAAATAATACGGATACGCGCGCACCGCCGTGAACAGGCAGCTCAGGGCCAGCAGCACGGCGAGTGGAGTGACAAAACGCGCCGCCGTGGGAGCGGACGCTCGTAGCCGCTTCAACATTCGAGGCAGAGGAGCCAGCAATAGAATCAGCAGTACCACCGGAACACTGAAATGGCGGAAGCTGATATTGAGCCGGCTCGCCAGACAAGAAGCCGTGAAGACGATGAGGGATATCCACAGCGCTCGCCAATGCAGACCAAAGTCCCCTGGAATTATAGAAGGACCCGCTGCGTGGCCGCGACGCCGCAGACTCAGCGCCAGCGCGATTGCCAGGACGAGCAGTCCGAGAAATCCCAGCGGAGATTTGAGCAGGAACAGAAATGGAAAATAGAACCAGACTCCATGCGCATAGGCATGGCTCAGAATGAACGTTGGCCGGCTCGAGGTGATCGCCACCAGATAAACTCCGCCCAGATAAAGCCATGGCGGCATCAGCAGACGGCGCAGAATCAGCGCCGCGATTCCGCGCCCGATGCGATCGAGAGAGTCCGTTGGCTGATGCAGGGAAAGAATGAAGTAAACCACGTAAACGAGAAGCGCGGCCCATAGGATGCCGCGTCCTGTTGCCCGCCAGCGAAGCCGGCGCCAGGCGCGCGCCTCCGGCTTCGTGCCGGGCTGGCCCGGCACGGCGCGCCAGCGCGTGCTCAAGGCAAACGCCACGAATGCGAAGAAGAGAATTCCGGCCGTGAACTTCGAAAGCAGCGCGCAGGCCAGATTCAGCGTGAACATCCTCACATTCCTGCGGCTGGGGTCACGCCACACTTCGGCAAAGGTCCATAGGGTTGTCAGGGAAAACAGGGTGATGGCCACGTCAGTGAGCACGAGTGGGCCGTAGGTGAGAAATACGGGCATGCTGACATACACGCTGAGGCACAGCAGACCGCCCCAGCCGCCGCCCAAGCGGCGCGCGTACGCAAACACCGTCCAGCCCAGCGCGAGCGTCAGAAGCAGCATGGGCGCGCGTGCCCACTTCAGAGTCGTCACCGGATCGTTCCACCGCGTCTGTAGCAATGGGCCGAAAATGAACTCTCCCCTATGAAATGCGCCAAAGAAAGTCCGGCTGATGGTCCACGCAGGGCTCGAATAATCGGCGCGCACACCGCGAATCACGAGCGGCAATGCGGCCAGCACCTTCGCCAGCGGCGGGTGCTCATCGTTCATACGCAGGTCAAGTTTTTGGAGATAACTTACGCCGGCGCCAATGTGTATGGGCTCGTCGAACGCGGCGGATTCGCGCCGCGCGGACCCGCCCATCAGAATCGCCATGAAAACCAGCAGCAGCGCGGCTACAAGCGAAAAGAAAATTGAGGGCCGGTCTTGCGTGCCGCCATTTCCAGGCGCCGTGGACGGATTGTCAGGCACGTGTTTCTCCTCAGAGTGCGGATAACTCGTTCGGTGGAACGAGCTGGCAGGGCGGAGTTTACACTAACTTACCCGGCCAATACACCTTCGGCGGCTTTCCTCCATTGTGCTAGAATCGCAAGTTAATCCAAAAGAGCTGACTGGCGTAATGGGGACGCAAGCATGAAGGCCCGTGGGAAATTTCTGATCGGTTCGGGAATCATCATGGCCACGCTCATAGCGCTGGCCTACGCCGGTTATACGCAGAGCAAAAGCTACTATCACACGATTTCCGAGCTTGGCACCCTGCAGGGCGCCGCGCTTCGCGAGCGCATGCGCGTCTCCGGCAACGTCCGCGCGGGTTCGATCGCTCATTTGGACGGGCGCGTTGACTTCGTTCTCGAAGAAGAGGGCAAGGTGCTTCCGGTAAGTTACGTGGGCGGCGATCCACTCCCGGACACGTTCAAGGATGGCGCGCAGGCGCTTGTCGAGGGCCGCCTCGCTCCCGACGGCCATTTTGTCGCCGAGCAGGTGCAGGCCAAGTGCGCTTCCAAATATGAGGCCACACCCGGCTCCGCTCCCGCCACGGCCTCTCCCGGCCAGACGATGAACGGCTCCGGCGCATCATCCGGCGGCAATACGACCTAGGAAGGGCAGGGGATTCATTGGACATTTTTGGCTCGTTTGCACTCCTGCTGGCGCTCCTGGCGGCCGTGTATGCTTTTGCCGCCGGAATCGCCGGGATCCTCACGCGCCGCTCTCTCATCACAAAAAGCGCGCGCAATGCCGGCATGGCCGTTTTCGGCCTCGTCACCCTGGCCGTCGGGGCGCTCGAATATTTTTTCTTCACCGACGATTTTTCGATGGCGTATGTCGCGGCGCACAGCAACCGCGCGCTGCCCGCGTTTTATAAATTCGCCGCGCTCTGGGCCGGGCAAGAAGGATCGCTGCTCTTCTGGAGCTGGCTGCTCTCCATCTACGCTTTTTCCGCGCTCTTTCTCAATCGCAAGAAGCACCCCGAGCTGATGCCTTATGTGGGCGTGGTTCTCGCCGGTGTGCAGATTTTTTTCCTGCTGCTGAATAATTTCGTCGCCAGTCCGTTCCATGTCCTCGGCGCCGCGGATTCCTCGGGCGCGTTTCACCTGGCCAGGCTTTCCGAAGGCAACGGCCTGAATCCGCTGCTTCAATATCCCGAAATGGTGATTCATCCGCCGATGCTCTATCTCGGCTATACGGGCTTCACGGTCCCCTTCGCGTTTGCGCTGGCGGCGCTCCTGGGCCGCTATCCCGGGGAAAAGTGGATTCACATCACGCGCCGTTGGACCATGGTCGCCTGGGGGTTTCAAGGCGTGGGAATTATTTTGGGCGCTCACTGGGCCTACGCCGTGCTCGGATGGGGCGGCTACTGGGCTTGGGATCCCGTCGAAAATGCTTCGCTGCTGCCGTGGATCACCGGCACGGCCTTTCTGCACTCCGTGATGATGCAGGAAAAGCGCGGCATGATGAAGGTATGGAACGTGTGGCTGGTGTTCATCACCTTCATGCTCTGCATCCTGGGAACCATGCTGACGCGCTCGGGCGTGGTCAGCTCCGTGCACGCCTTCGCCGAATCCTCGATTGGCGGATGGTTCGTGGGTTTTCTCGCTATCATCCTTGCCGTCTGCCTCGCCGCCTGGTACAAGAATCGCGATTACCTTCGTAGCGATAACCAGCTCGATTCGCTCGTCTCGCGCGAGTCCAGCTTCCTTTTCAACAATCTCATTCTGCTCGCCGCGTGCTTTGCGGTTCTCTGGGGCACGCTGTTTCCCGTGCTCTCGGAATGGTTTACCGGCAGCAAGATCAGCGTCGGCCCGCCGTTCTTCAACAAGGTGAATATCCCCATCGGGCTCTTCCTGTTGTTCCTCACAGGCGTGGGTCCCATCCTCGCCTGGCGCAAGACGTCGCTCGACGCCCTGCGGCGCAATTTTACGTGGCCGCTAACGGGAGGGCTTGCGGCGGGCGCAATTGCGCTGACCTTCGGATTCCGCAATTTCTACGCGCTGGTATGCCTGGTCCTTTCCGTTTTTGTGACCCTGACGATTTTCTCGGAATTCTACCGTGGCGCGCGCGTCATCGCCGCGCGCGATCATGTGAACCTGCTGAGCGCGGTCGGCGATCTCACCATGCGCAACACGCGCCGCTACGGCGGTTACGTGGTCCATTTCGGCATGGTGCTCATCTTCATCGGCATCGCGGGGTCCGCGTTCAATCACGACATCGAAAAGGAAATGGCCGTGGGGCAAACCCTCACAATCGGCCCCTACATGATCCTCTGCCAGAATTTCGATCAGGTGGCCAACAACAACTATCAGTCCGATCGCGCCACTCTCGAGGTCTTTCGTAAGGGCCGCTCGGTGATGATGCTCTATCCCGAGCGCCGCTTCTTCCTGGCCAGCCAGGTGACGGAAACAATGGTCGCCATCGAGACTTCGCCCCTGCGCGATCTCTATGTGGTGTACGCCGGCAATAGCCAGGAAACCGGCAGGCCCGTGATTCACGCCTATCTGAATCCGCTCGTGAAGTGGATCTGGTTTGGCGGGTTGATCGTCGCACTGGGCACGGGCCTCGCGATCCTGCCCGGTCGCCGCCCCGCGCTCGTTCTGCGCGCCGTGGCCGAAAAATCCTGGGATCCAGGTATCGTGGCCGATGGAGCTTCTCCAGTACGTGCTGTCGCGCGCCGTGCGGATACCCATGAGTAAGCGATCCATTTGCGGCGCCCGGTTTTCGGCGGCCCTCGCGCTTCTTGCGGGCGCGCTCATCTTTGTTCCGGCCGCGCCCGCGCAGCAGACTCCCGAGTTGACTGCTGAGCAGACCGCTCGCGCGAAAGCACTGGGTCAAAAGCTGATTTGCGTGTGCGGATGCAACGAGATTCTGATGGCCTGTAACCATGTCGGTTGTGCCACATCACACACAATGCTGAAGGAGTTGGACGACCGAATTGCCCGCGGCGAATCCGACGACCTTATCCTCCAGGATTTCGTCCAGGAATACGGCCCGACCGTGCTGGCCGAGCCTCCCCGGAAGGGTTTCAACTGGCTGGTGTGGATCGCCCCCATCGTTTTGCCGATTCTCGCATTCGTTCTTGTCTGGGAGGTTGTGCGCCGCTGGCGCCGGCACGCGATATTGCTGCCCGCAGGCCCGGCTATTTCCCCCGAGCTGCTGGCCCGCGCGCGGCACGAGTCAAACGAGGAGTCCGATGAGTAGTCTCGACATAGCCGTCGCCTGCGTCCTGCTCGCCGCGGCAACCATCGTCTTCGTCTTCAACGTCCGGCTCGATGCCTCCGATTTCGCCCCGCATCGCACCAAGCTCGACCAGCTCATGGAGCGCCGCGACGCCATTTACGATAATCTGCGCGACCTTCGTTTCGAATTTCGCGCGGGAAAATATTCGGAACAGGACTACGAGGAAATCAAGCAGTCGCTCGAAATCGAAGCCGCCCGCGTCCTCGCCGATATGGACCGCCTCACCGGCGGCACTCCCACTCCCGCCACGCGTCAGGCGGCGGCCGAGAAAGCGAGCCAGCCATGAATTCGCCGCGCCTATTTCCAATGGCTACTCCTGTCTCCCTGCTTCCCTGCCTCCTTGCCTCAGCTTCTTTCGGTGGCACGGTCACGGGCACGGTCCGCAACGGCACCACCGGCAAGCCCGCGGCGGGCGTGGAATGTAATCCTGATCTCAGCTTCAGGGAACCATGCAGCCCGTCGCGAACACCAAGACCGACGCCGAGGGCCACTATCAGTTTCGATAATCCCAGCTCTCGGCGCCGCGCCCATGCTGATTCGCGCCGTCTATCGTGGCGTCAACTACCACGAGCCCGTCACGCCCGGAAAAACCACCGCCGACGTCGAAGTTTTCGAGCCGACCGACAAACCCGGCTCTTTCGCTGTCACGGCGCACGCCATCATTTTGCAGCCCGGCAGTTCCGAGTTGACCGTCGGCGAGGAATACAACATCCAGAACAATACGCAGCCGCCCGTGGCCTACTATCGCGCGGGCGGCTCTTTCGTTTTCTCGCTTCCCGCCGGTGCGCAACTCGATGAGGTTTCCGCCGTTGGCGCGTCCGGCATGCCCGTGATGCAGACCACGATCGATAAGGGCAAGAACCAGGAAGCCATTGCTTTCCCGTTTCGTCCCGGCGAAAGCGGCGTGCGCATGTCCTATAAATTGCCGTATCCGGGCAATCAGCCAGCTCCGTTTCGTTTCGCCTTACGCCGCGGACCGGTGGCCGTTTTCGTGCCGCCCCAGTGCAGGTTTCGGGCGATGGTTTTTCTCCTGCCGGCCAGGACCAGGGATTCAATGTCTTCATGCGCGAAAATGTCGCCGCTAGCGTTCCTCTGACTGTGTCCATTTCGGGCACCGCCCCGCTTCCGCCGCAGGACTCCGGCGCATCCGGAATCCTGGCTCCGCGCCGAGCGGCGATGATTCGCAGAATCCTTCGGTCAACTCGCGCGCGGATTCCAGCGAGGAAGCACGCTCGGCAACCGCCACTGCATTGCCTGCGCGCCTCGATAGTCTGAAGTGGATTTTAGTGGCCGGCTTTGTCGCCGTATTTCTTCTCGGTCTCGCGTATCTCTGGCGCCAGCCGCATGCGGCGTCTGCCGGAGGTTTCGGCGCCGTCGAGGACAATTTCGTGCCGCCGGCAGCGCAACTCACCGTCCCGGATGTCCCTGCCGCGGCGGTATCCTCGTCTTTGAGACCGAGCACGGGAAGCGTCTCGGCCGAGATCGATCGCCAAGTCCGCGGCAGCCTGGACGATCTCAAGGACACGCTCTTCCGCCTCGAACTCCGCCACCAGGCCGGCACGATCAGCGACGAAGACTACGCCCGCGAACGCGAGCGCATCGAGAAGGTGCTGCGCGATCTCGTGAGAGGCTGAGCGAATTCCCTTGCCTCGCTCCTCGAGCGATATCCACCGCGGTAGTTCCTGGCGTCGGCGTCTGTTTCGACCGTGTCGAGAAGCGCTTTGGCTCCTTCTCGGCCTTGCGCGGGATTTCGCTCGAAATTCAGCCGGGCGAATTCGTCGCGCTGCTCGGTCCCAACGGGGCAGGGAAGACCACTCTGCTTCGCATCGCCGCCTTGCTGACCACTCCCTCGGGCGGCAGCATCCATTTCACATCACCGGGCGGCGCGGCGGACGCCGATTCTCCCAAGCGCCTCATCGGCATGGTCGCCCACAGCACGCTGCTCTACGACGAATTGACCGCCGAGGAAAATCTCACTCTCTTCGCGCAGCTCGTATGGCCTCGACGATATTCCGCGCGCGTCGCCGCTTCGCTCGAAGCCTGCGGCCTTGCCTCGCGTTCCGCGAGCCTCGTGCGCACTTTTTCGCGCGGCATGCGCCAGCGCCTCGCCATTGCCCGCGCGCTGCTGCACGGCCCGCGCCTGCTGCTTCTTGACGAGCCTGCCGCCGGTCTCGACCGCCAAGGCCTTGCCTGGCTCGGCGCGACCCTCGCGCGTCTTCGCGAATCAGGCTGCACCGTGATCGATAAGCACGCACGCGCGCAACGAATCGCTCGATCTCGCCACGCGCGCCGTTTCGCTCGTCGAAGGGCGCATCGCCCGCGATAGCGGCCCGCACGGCGACCCTCGCCCACTCCTTGCGCAGTTGCGCCATGCCGAGGCTTGAATGACCACCGCCCGCGCCGCCGCCATCCTGCTCGCCAAGGAACTCCGCCTCGAATTCCGCACGCGCGAACTGCTGAATGCGACGGTCGTCTTCGCGCTGGTTGTCGTCGTGCTCTTCAGCTTCGCCTTTGAGCCTACCGCCGCTGAATCGCGCCGCTACGGCCCGGGTCTTCTGTGGATCGCGTTTCTCTTTGCCGGCTCGCTGATGCTGCATCCCTCCTTTGCGCGCGAGCAATCGAACGACACGCTCGACGCCCTCCGCATGGCGCCCATCTCGGCCTTCGCCATCCTTCTGGGAAAAATGCTCGCGAACTTTGTTTTCCTCTCGCTCGCCGAAGCGGTGATTGTCCCCGTCTTCGCCGTTCTCTACAACGTCTCGCTCGCGGGCATCGTGGGCCGCCTGGCCGTTGTTCTCATGCTCGGCACCGTGGGCCTGGTGGTCACCGGCACCGTTTTTTCCGCCATCTCGGCGCACGCGCGGATGCGCGAGCTGCTGTTGCCGCTGCTGCTGTTCCCGATTCTTGCTCCGCTGCTGATCGCCGCCGTCGAGGCCACTGCCTCGCTCTTCGAGGATCAGCCCGCCCTCGACCGCACCTGGCTCGCATTTCTCGCGGGATTTGATATCGTCTTTCTGACGGCTTCCTGGCTTCTGTGCGATTTTCTGTTAGAGGAGTGATGGGAAGCGAACTATGAAGAGCCGCATGATTGCCACGCTGCTCGCCGCGGGCCTCGTTTTCTTCGCCGGCTACGCGGCCCTATTCATCGCCCCGGACGAGCGGACCATGCACGCCGTCCAGCGCATCTTTTATTTTCACGTTGCCGCTTGGATGGCGTCCTTCACCGCCTTTTTCATCGTCTTTATCGCCAACATCGCCTATCTTGCCACCCGCCGCATCCAATGGGATTTCCTGGGCGTCTCCGCGGCGGAAGTAGGCGTGGCCTGCTGCACCATCGGGCTGATTACGGGGCCGCTCTGGGCGCGCCCGGTGTGGGGCATCTGGTGGACGTGGGACGCCCGTCTAACAACCACTTTCATCCTCTGGCTGCTTTACATTTCCTATCTCCTTCTTCGCGGCTTGCTCGAAGACGCGCCCCGCCGCGCATCTCTCTCCGCCATCTTCGGTATTTTTGCTTTTCTCGATGTTCCGCTGGTTTACATGTCCAACCGCTTTGGCGCACGCAGCATCCTCAGCCCGTTTTTTTCGGGGGCAACGGTTCGGGACTGGACCCCACGATGAGCCGGGTGCTCTTCCTCTGCGCGATGGCGCTCTTCGGCGTGATGATCCTGGTCCTCGTGGACCGCTACCGGCTCGAACGCCTGCGTCACGAAGCCGACGAATTGCGCATGGCGGTGGAAACCCGCCGCGCCGATTGGGCATCTCTTTCTTCAAGGGGTGCAACATGAAAAATTTCGATTATCTGTTTGCCGCATGGATGGCCGTCTGGGCGGTCTTCTTCCTCTACGAAGTGTCCGTCGCCAGCCGTGTCGCCCGCTTGCGCGACGAAATCGAGGCCCTCAAGCAGCAGCTCCGCGAAGGCCAGTGAAACGCTTTACGTTGCGAATAGGACGGTGCCATCATGAGCGCGCCGAAAAAAATTGCCATCGTCCTTTTCCAGCTTGGCGGACCCGACACGCAGGCTGCCGTCGAGCCTTTCCTCTACAATCTTTTTTGCGATCCCGACATCATCAACTTTCCCGGCTCCTTTCTCGCGCGCAAGTCCCTGGCCAAGCTAATTTCCACCACGCGCGCGAAAGGTCGCCCGCCAGCGTTATGCCGAAATCGGCGGAGGCTCGCCCATCCGCCGGCTCACCGAGCAGCAGGCCCGGGCGCTCGAAGCGGCGCTCGCCCCGCACATTTCCGCGCGCACCATCGTGGCCATGCGCTATTGGCATCCGGACACCGCAAGAAGCCATCGCCGCTCTCGAAAGCGCTTCCTTCGACGAATTGGTTCTCCTCCCCCTCTATCCCCAATATTCCTTCGCCACCACCGGCAGCAGCCTCAAGGAGTGGAACCGTCTCTATAAGCCCACTGTGCCGGTGAGGTCTGTCCACTCACTTCTTCGATCATCCCGACTACATCGCCGCATCGTCGAGCGCATCGAGGGCGTTCTCCGCCAGCTCCCGAATCCGCGTGAAGTTCACCTGGTTTTCAGCGCGCATGGCCTTCCCTTGGCGCTCGTCGAGAAGGGCGACCCCTATCCGCAACACGTCGAGGCGACAGTCCGGCTGGTCCGCGAACTCGGCGCCTGGCACAATCCGCACGTCCTTTGCTTCCAGAGCAAGGTGGGTCCGCAGAAATGGCTCCAGCCTTCGCTGACCGGCACGATCGAGAAGATGGCCCGTGACGGCGTGAAGCGCATGCTCGTGATTCCGGTTTCCTTCCTCACCGATCACGTCGAGACGCTTCACGAGATCAATATCGAAGCGCGCGAACACGCTGAATCCCTGGGCGTCTCGGACTTCCACATGATGCCTGCTCTGAACGATTCGCCCCTCCTCATTCGCGCCCTCGCCGATCTCGTCCTCCGCTCCGTCGGTATGCGCGCAGGTGTCGCCTCGTTCGCTTCGTAGTTTTGCACTCCGCTCGCCTGTATCCTGTGGAACGCATGGTATAAATACAAGCCGCGTAATTCTCGCGGCGGATGAAATCCTTGCCCAAGTCGGCTTAGGAGACGCGTAGAAAATGAAGCTCGGCAGTCTCGAATCTCATATCCTCTCGGACGGCCACGTCCTGCTCGACGGCGGCGCCATGTTTGGCGTGATTCCCCGCCCCTTGTGGGAAAAGAAAATGCCGCCCGACTCGCGAAATCGCGTCCGCCTGGCTATGAATTGCCTTCTGATCCGGGCGGGAGGGAAACACATTCTCGTTGAGACAGGCGCGGGCGGCAAAATGAACGCCAAGCTTGGCGACATCTACGGCCTCGGCGAGCCTCAACTTCCCATCCGCCTTCGTGACCACGGCCTCGAACCCGCCGACATTGATTTCGTCATCAACACGCACCTCCACTTCGACCATTGCGGCGGAAATACGTTCCTCGGCCGCGACAAATTCGTCCCCACGTTTCCGAACGCCCAATATATCGTCCAGAAGGGCGAATTCGACCACGCCATGCATCCCACGGAGCGCGACCGCGCCAGCTATTTGCAGGAGAATTTCGCGCCTCTCGCGGACGCCGGCCAGCTCACCCTCATCGAAGATGATCGCGCCATCGTCCCGGGAGTCGAGGTCGTCCGCGTACCCGGCCACACCGCCGATATGCAGTGCGTAAAACTCACGGGCGGTGGCCAGACCGCCTTCTTCTTCGCCGATCTCGTTCCCACCACGGCCCATCTCTCCCTCCCCTGGATTATGGGTTTCGATCTCTATCCCTTGACCACGCTCGAAAATAAAAGAAAATGGATTCCCGCGGTCGTACGCGAGGGATGGCTTGCGCTCTTCGTCCACGATCCCGCGACGCCAGCCGCCTATCTCCGCGAGCGCGATGGCCGTTGGGAACCGGAGCCGGTCACAGTAGACTGATCGCGCGGAGATTTGATCCGGGAGGATAGGGCGTGTCGAGCGCGTAGACACCGTGCCTCACAATATGTAAGGTCAGGAGCGAGAATGCCCAAGAAAAGGAAGCGCGCTGCGCAAGGCGAAGCCGTCACCATTGGGATTATCGGTGGCAGCGGACTTTATTCACATGCCGGGGCTCACGAACGCGCGCGAGGTCCGCGTAAAGACTCCCTTCGGCGATCCCTCCGATGCCTTCGTGCTCGGCACGCTCGAAGGACGCCGCGTCGCGTTTCTCGCCCGCCACGGCCGTGGCCATCGCCTCTCTCCCAGCGAAATCAACTATCGCGCCAATATCTGCGCCATGAAGATGCTGGGCGCCGCTCAAATCATCTCCGCCAGCGCCGTCGGCTCCCTCCGCGAGGATCTCCCGCCCCTCGATTTCCTCATTCCCAGCCAGTTCTTCGATCGCACCCGCCTCCGCGTCTCCACGTTTTTCGGCGGCGGTATTGTCGCTCACGTCGGTTTCGATAAGCCCACCTGCGCCCGCCTCTCCGAGCATCTCGCGGCCGCCTGCGACCGCTCCGGCGTGAATGTCCATCGCGGCGGCGTCTACGTCTGCATGGAAGGCCCGCAGTTCTCCACGCTCGCCGAATCGCACACTTACCGGCAGCTCCGCTTCGACGTCATCGGCATGACCAACCTTACCGAGGCCAAGCTGGCGCGGGAGGCCGAGCTTTGCTACGCCACGTTTGCCATGATCACCGATTACGATTGTTGGCACCCGCAGCACGATGCCGTCACTCTCGATGAAATCATTCGCAATCTCGGCAAGAACGCCGAAAACGTCCAGCGCGCCATCCGCGAAGCGGTCCGCGCATTGGACGATTCTCGCGATTGTAAGTGCGGCTCGGCGCTGGCACACGCCATCCTCACGGACCGCAAAATGATTCCCGCGGCCGCGAAAAAGCGCCTTGCCCCCATCATTGGAAAATATATTTCCTAGGAGTTCGTAGCGCGCTGTCCCGCAAGATGGTTGTATTTCTCCGTAGGAGGCCGGGGCTTCAGCCCCGGCGTGACGTGTGCATTATCATTTGGGCTTTAGCCCCTGAAGT
Source organism: Terriglobia bacterium (assembly GCA_963823205.1). Taxonomy (GTDB): domain Bacteria; phylum Acidobacteriota; class Terriglobia; order Acidiferrales; family UBA7541; genus Palsa-295. Next base: position 46,047 of record CAWGKL010000010.1, on the reverse strand, counting down.
GAGCGGATTTTTGGCATATATTTTCAGGAGAGCCCACTAGGAGTTCCCATGTCGCTTCTCGTCGTAGGCTCGGTCGCTTTCGATGCCATTGAAACTCCCCATGGCAAGGTGGACCGCACGCTCGGCGGCGCGGGCAGTTACTTTGCCCTCGCCGCATGCCATTTCACGCCCGTTCGCCTGGTCGCCGTGGTCGGCGAGGATTTCACCAAAAGGCACAAATCCATTTTTCGCGGCCGCCCCATTGACCTTGCCGGCCTCGAACACGCACCGGGGAAAACGTTTTTCTGGTCCGGCCGCTACAGCCAGAACATGAACGAGCGCACCACCCTCGTGACCGAGCTCAATGTCTTCGCAGGATTCAATCCGTCTCTTCCGGAAGCCTATCTCGACTCCTCCGCCGTATTTCTCGGCAATATTGATCCGACGCTCCAGTTTTCCGTTTTGCGGCAGATTCGCCGCAAGCCCAGGGTTGTCGGCCTCGACACGATGAACTACTGGATCGAGCGCACGCCCGCCGAGCTTCGCGAAACGCTCAAGCACGTGCACATCCTCATGATCAACGATGAGGAGACTCGGCAGCTCTCGGGCGAACACAACCTCCTCCGCGCCGCGAAGTGCGTCTTCCGCATGGGGCCGCGCGCCCTGGTCATCAAGCGCGGCGAGCATGGCGCCCTCCTGATCACCAGCAAATTCATGTTTTCCGTTCCCGCCTATCCCCTGGAAGTGGTGCGCGATCCCACCGGCGCAGGCGACAGCTTCGCCGGAGGCTTCATGGGCTATCTGGCGAAGGCCGGCCGCGTCAACCGGCAAACCCTCCGCCGCGCGATGGTCTATGGTTCCGTCCTGGGCAGTTTCGCGGTCGAGCGCTTTGGCGTCGAGCGTCTCGCCATACTCACTCGCCGCGAAATCGCCTCCCGCGCTCGCCGCTTTTCCGAGCTCACTTCCTTCAAGCTCTGATAGTGGAGGCCATGCTCCGCTGCGACCGGAATCCTCGTCACGGCGCCGGATGCTGGAGGCATTGTCGAAAGCGTGCATCAGATCATCGTCGGCGTGGGAATCGACGTTCGCCGCTGGCAAAGCCGCAGGGCGGACGATGGTTTCGCCGTGGAATTTGAAGCCGACGTAACCCTTCTGCAGGAGCGCGACCTTCTTGCCAAGCTGAGCGCCATGGGCGTTCGTTGTGAAGCCCGGCCGCTCCAGAAATAAGCCCGGCCACGGTTGACTCTTGGCATGCTTTCGAGCCAACCAATCGTGTTAGCCTGGAATCCGAGTTGACGTGCTGCGCGCGGGGATGCTATCAATTTGTCTGCCTTGCGGGGAGATTTGCAGGCCGTGGCCGGTTTCCCTCGTTCCGCATTCCTGTCCGCGAGCCGCGGGCGGCTTTGGAGTCCGCGGCGGAACTTCATAGGAGCATTCGATTGAACCGTTCGCGGTGGTTTGTGCTTGCCTTGCTGGTAGGTATGCTCGTTCCTCTTGCAAGCTGCGGCGGCCATGGCGGCGCCACTTTCAATATCACGCCTTCCATCAGCTATGTTTTTCCGGCCATCATCACCGCGGGCAGCCAGGGTTTCACCCTATTCATCGCCGGAACGAATTTCCAGTCGGGCACCGGCACCGCCTCTTTTGCCTTTTGGAACGGGGCTGCGCTCTCCACCGTCTATAATTCCACGACCACGCAGTTGGAGGCTACGGTTCCCGCGTCGTATGTCCTCAGTCCGAATGTCGTCCAGATCACCGTAATGAATCCAGCCCCGGGCGGCGGAGTTTCCAACGCGGCTACATTCACAATCGAGCCGTTCCAGAATACCGGCCCGCTGATCTCATCAATTTCCCCGTCTCAGGCCGCTGCGGGCGCCGCGTCCTTCACACTCACCGTAAACGGCTCGAACTTCACTGCCACAGATACGGTCACCTGGAACGGTGAATTCCGCACATCCACGTTCGTGCCCTGCATGATGGGCGCCGTGCCCCCGTGCCAGAAGATCACCGCGCAAATCACCAGTTCCGATGTCGCGTCGGTTGGAACGGCCGCCGTTTCCGTCCTGGACACAGGTACGGGCATCATTGCCGCTCCGTCCGTTGTGTTCACGATCACAGGTGGAAATAATCCTGCCCCTGGCGCCCTGGCATTCTCTCCCACGTCCGCGATTGCCGGCGGACCTGATTTCGAACTTGTCATCGGCGGCTCCAATTTCGTTCCCGCCTCCACCGCAACATTCAACGGCGCTCCCCTCGCGGTCGCTTTCATCGGCTCAAACCAGCTGGACGCCTGGGTTTCCGCCGCGGACATCGCCTCGGCTGGCGTCGCAACGGTCACCATCACGAATCCCGCGCCCGGCGGTGGAACCTCCCATGCCATGTACCCCGTCAATAATCTGCAGCCCACGATCGTGGGCTTGTCGCCGGCAAGCATTACAGCCGGCAGCCAGAGCTTTTTCCTCGTAATCTCGGGGACGAATTTCATTTCCGGCCCCAATGGCGCTACTTTCGCCTTTTGGAACGGCTCCCCGCGCAACACCACGTACAATTCCTTGACTCAGCAGTTGAGCGTCACCATTCTCACGTCGGACGTTGCGACGGCAGGCACGGCACAGGTAACGGTCGAAAATCCCGGGCCCGGTGGCGGCGCTTCGGCGGCTTTGCCATTTACCATCGCGGCGCCCCAGTCGGGCGGCCCTGTTATTTCCCCTCCCCTCGTCCCCGCGAGCACTTTTGCAGGCGGTCCTTCATTCAACCTCACCGCAACCGGCACGAACTTTAGCGCGAGCGATGCTCTCACCTGGAACGGCATGGCGCTCATTTCTACTTTCACGCCGTGCCCAATGAACGGCGTGCCCCCGTGCCAGACACTGACCGCGCAAGTGAACGCCGCTAATATTGTGCTCCCGGGCTTCGCCAGTGTGGCCGTTATGCCCACTTCCGGCGCCTCATCTCCCTCCCTGGATTTCACCATCACGGGGCCGGCCAACCTGGCCCCGACTCTCGCGGCTGTTTCCCCAGTCTCTCCAACTTCCGCGAATGCGGGAGGCCCTGCCTTCGAATTGACCATAAATGGTTCGGATTTCGTCCCGACCTCTTCCGTGATGTGGAACGCCACCTCGCTCGCCGTTTCATTCATCAATAGCGGCCAGCTTGTCGCCTGGGTTCCCGCGTCGCTGATCGCCGCCTCCGGCAACGTCAACGTTACCGTCGTGAATCCCCCTCCCCCGCCGGGCGGCAGTACCTCGCAGATCTTCGTTTTCACCATCCACTAGCGGCGTTCACCCTCGGCTACACCCTCCGTCCGCTCTTCTGGACTCCCTTCGCAAAATTCCTTATTCTCGATTGCGCCACATGCCGCAACCTCTCAAACCTCCTCCTCTGCGACCGGGCGATTCCATTCGCGTTCTCTCCCTGGGGAGTCCTGTCGAGGAAGACCACGTCCTCAAAGGCTGCGATGAACTGGCGCGCCTCGGCTACACTCCGAAATTCGATCGTGCCAGCGTCCTCGCCCGCCATGGCTTTTTCGCCGGCTCCGCCGCCGATCGCTCCGCCGCTCTTTGTGAAGCGTTCGCCGACCCCGCGGCCCGCGCCATCTTTTCCGCCCGAGGAGGCTATGGCTCGAATTACCTCCTCTACGGCCTCAGCGCGCCCAAACCGCCCAAAATCTTTCTGGGCGCAAGCGACATCACGTCTCTCCAAATGTTTCTCTGGCACAAATTTCAGTGCGTAACGTTCTATGGCCCCATGGTCGCCATGAATTTTGACCGCGGCCCCGGCGCTCCCCACGGCTACGACCCCGAAAGCCTCATCCGCGCCCTCACGGAAACGCAGCGCGGCTGGTCCCTCGACCTCCGCGCTGAATCGCTCTTTCCAGGCACCGCGGAGGGTATTCTTCTCGGCGGTTGTCTCACCCTTGTCGAAACGGCGCTCGGCACTCCCTGGCAACTCGACACCCGCGGCGCAATTCTCATTCTCGAGGACGTCCACATGAAGCCCTATCAAGTGGATCGCGCCCTGATGCACTTGATGCAGGCCGGAGCATTGCGCGGCATCGCCGGAATCATTCTCGGTGAGTTCCCGCAGTGCGAGCCGCAGCCCGGCGACGAGACGGTGAAGGATGTCGCGCGCCGCATTCTGCAGCCGCTTGGTCTCCCCGTCGTTTGGGGCGCGCCCGTCGGCCACACGTCGCGCTCCATGTTGACCCTCCCGCTCGGCGTGTCCGCGCGTCTTTCGGCCGATAGCAGCCCGCGCCTTGAAATCCTCGAACCCGCGTGCGCCTCATGACATCTTCTTTCCAGAAGCTGCCGCCACGCCGCATCCATTTGCTCGGCATTGCGGGCTCCGCGATGGCTCCGCTCGCCGGCATGCTCAAGGATCGCGGCTTCGACGTCTCCGGCTCCGACACGGGCGTCTATCCGCCCGCCTCGATGCTTCTCGATTCCCTCGGCATTCGCTGGTACGAAGGTTATCGAGAAGAAAATCTCAAGCCCCCTCCCGATCTCGCCGTCATCGGCAACTCCATTTCGCGTGGCAATCCGGAGGTCGAATACATCCTCGACCAGAAAATTCCCTATTGCTCCATGCCCCAGCTCCTCGAGGATTATTTTATTCCCGGCCACTCATCCCTTGTTGTCGCCGGCACTCATGGTAAGACCACCACCACGGCCATGCTCGCCTGGATTTTTCACACCGCCGGCCGACGCCCCGATTTTCTCGCCGGCGGCGTCCTCCCCAATTTTGGCGATCGCAGCTATGGCCTCGGCGGCGGAAGCGAATTCATCGTCGAAGGCGATGAGTACGACACCTCCTTCTTCGACAAAGCCCCCAAATTTCTCCATTATCATCCGGAAGAACTCATCCTCACCTCTCTCGAATTCGATCACGCCGATATCTACCCGGACCTCGCTTCCATCGCCCTCCAATTTCGCCGTCTCGTGAATCTCGTTCCGCGCTGCGGCCGCATCTTCCTTTGGGGCGAAAGCCCGGACCTGAGAGATGTCGCCTCCAAAGCCTTCTGCCCGGTTGAAACGTTCGGCCTCAGTTCCGACTGCGACTGGTTCGCCGGCGACATCGCCTGGAACGGTGATGCTACGGAATTTCACGCCGCCCACCGGGGCAGGGAAGTGGCCCGCATCCGGATAAAATTCGCGGGCCGCCATAATGTTTTGAACGCCCTCGCCGCCGTATCCCTTGCTTCCTCCCGCGGCGTCGAATCCGCCGCCATCGAGCGCGCCCTCGCCTCCTTTCAAGGCGTCCGCCGCCGCATGGAAATCAAGGGCGAAGCGCGCGGCGTACTCGTCATCGAGGATTTTGCCCACCACCCCACCGCCATTCGCGTCACGCTCGAAGCCGTTCGCTCGCGCTGGCCAGGCCGCAAAATCTGGGCCGCCATCGAGCCCCGCTCCAATACCATGCGCCGCAAAATCTTTCAGGATGTTTTGCCCGCCGCGCTCTCGCTTGCCGGCTCCGTCCTCATCGGCCCCGTCAATCGCCCGCAATTGCTCACTGAAGACGACCGCCTCTCCCCCGATGCCCTGGCTGATTCCCTCCGCCGCTCCGGCTGCGATGCCCGCGCCTTCGCCTCCGCCGATGAAATCGCGGAGCACATTGCCGCGGGCGCCCGCTCCGGGGACCTCGTCCTCGTCATGTCCAACGGCAGCTTCGGCGGCCTCTGCTCGACCCTGCTCGAAAAGCTGGCATCCGTCCACGAGGCGCGCCGATGATCGCGATGCCGCGTGCCGCCATTCGCTCCGCGCGGCTCCTCGCGCGCTTTTCCGCCGCGCTCCTCGCGCTGGCCTTCCTCTTCGCCGTTCCCGCGCGCGCAACCATCCACTACACGGTTTCGCTCGACCATCCCGAGCGCCATCTCTTTCACGTCGAAATGGACATATCCGACCCTACTCCCGGAACGTTGGTCGCTCCTCCCGCGTGGAACGCGCTCTATCAAATCCGCGACTTCGCCATTCGCCTCCGTGACGTCGAAATCCTCCCGCCCTCGGGTGGCGCGCTATACCTGCCCCTCCGTATGATTGACAAGCAGACCTGGCAAATCGAAGCCCCCCCGCCCATTGCAGCGGGCCGCCTTCCGAGCCAATGCACCATCGGCTATTCCATCGAATGGGACGATCCCGGCCCATTCGATTCCCAGCTCAACCCTCACCACGCATTCATCAATCTCGCTGAAATCCTCATGTACGTCCCCGACCGCCGCGCTGAAGACACCGATGTCACGTTCATCGAATGTGCCACCCGGATGGAATATAGCCGCCGAGCTTCCCGCTGGCCCCGACCCCCATTCATTCATCGCGCCAACATATGACGCCCTCGTGGACGCCCCCGTCGAAGCAGGAAACTTCGACCAATTTGAATTCGATAGTGGCGGCGCGCATTTCCGCGTCGTCGTGGACGCGCAGCGAACCCACTGGAGCCAGAGCACCCTCGAGGACGATCTTCGCCGCATCACCGGCTACGAATTGCAGCTCATGGAGGGCCCTCCCTTCGATCCGCCGCGCAAGGAGTACACCTTCATTTTCCATATCGGCCCGTACGCCGAAGCCGGTGGCGGCGGCATGGAGCATGCCAATTCCACCGCCATTTCCGCCGCGTCCGTGGAAGCCGCTGCCGCCATCGCCGCTCACGAATTCTTTCACGTCTGGAATGTGAAGCGCATCCGTCCCCAATCCCTCGAGCCTGTGGACTACTCCCGCGAGCAGCCCACCCGCGCCCTCTGGTTTGCCGAGGGTGTCACGGATACCTACACCTCGTACACCCTCGAACGCGCCGGCCTCTGGTCCAAGGACCAGTTCTACCGCAATCTCGCCGCCCAGGTCTGCGATTTGGAATCGCGCCCCGCGCGCAAGTGGCAGAGCGCCGAAGAATCGAGCCTCGACGCCTGGTTCGAAAAATACGACGCATACAACGCGCCGGATCGCAGCGTCTCCTATTACAACAAGGGCCAGATTCTGGGCGTCCTCCTCGATATTTCCATCCGCGCCTCCACGCAGAATAAAAAATCCCTCGACGATGTCCTTCGCCGCATGAACGCCGTCTACGCCCGCCAGGGCAAGTTCTACGACGATAGCGGCGCCATTCGCGCCGTTGTCGAAGACGTCGCCGGAAAAAGTTTCCAGGACTTTTTCGCTCAATATGTCTCGGGCGTCGCCGAAATTCCTTACGCCGACATTTTCGCCCAAGCCGGCCTCACCTTGAAAATCCACGCGGATCAATCGCCCGGCGCGGGCTTCTTTCTCGGCACTGGCAAGGACGCCTCCACCGTATCTTCCGTCGAGCCGGGCAGCGCCGCCGAGGCGGCCGGTTTGACCTCGGGCGACATCATCCTCCAGGCCAATGGCAAAAAAGTTCCCCGGAATACCGCCGCATGGCTGCGCGGCCTTTCTTCGGGCCAGGCCCTCGATCTTCGCGTCCTTCGCGGCTCCCAAACCCTGGAGATCCCATTTTCGGTGGCTGCCGCTGAAAACCTCTCCTGCTCCATCTCGGAATTGCCGCATCCAGCGGACCTCCCGCGCCGCATCCGCGACGGCATTCTCCGCGGTTCCACCGACTGATGCTCCCGCCCGCCATTCGCACCATCGCTGTTCTCCTCTACCTCGCGCTAGCCCTCGTCTTCGTCATGCCCTGGTTCATCCTGTGGGGCGTCATCACGAACAGCCCCGGCCCCATGTACCGCGCCGCCATGCGCGCCATCCGCTTCGGCAATCGCCTCGCGGGAATCCGCGTTCGCGTCGAAGGCCTCGAAAATATTCCCGCGGGCGTTTGTATCTTTGCCGCGAACCATGCCTCCACCGTGGACCCCTGCGTTCTCTTTCCAGAGATTCCGCGCCGCGTTTCCGCCCTCGTGAAAAAGGAACTCTTTCGCTTCCCCATTTTTTCCGCCGGGCTGCGCCTCGCCCAATTTGTTTCCGTAGACCGCTCCGACAAGGAAGCGGCCGCGGCCAGCGTCAATACCGCCGCCGCGCTCCTGAAGACCGGCCTTTCCTTCGCAATTTTTCCCGAAGGCACGCGCAGCCCCGACGGCCGTTTGCGTCCCTTCAAGAAGGGCGCGTTCATCATGGCCATCGAGGCCGGCGTTCCCATCGTCCCCGTTTCGCTCGCGGGAACTCACAGCGTCATGCCCCGCGGCGAATGGATTATTCGTCCAGGCAATGTCAGCGTGCACTTCGGCCCGCCGATCAACGCCGCCGAATATTCCCTCGACCGCCGCGCCGAACTCCTCGCCCGCGTCCAATCCCTCATCTCCTCCGACCTCCCTCCCGATCAGCAATCCCTCTCTCCTCTGTCCGGCCCAATTGAGTAAAACCGCTCTCCCTCGGCCTATTCAGGCGCACCGGCTCATCTCGTTTAGCGTACAATTCTTGCTGAGCATGCCATTCAAATCCGGATTCATCGCCATCGTCGGCCGGCCCAACGCCGGCAAATCCACGCTCGTCAATACGCTCGTGGGCCGGAAAGTTTCCATTGTCTCGCCCAAGCCGCAGACCACCCGCAATCGTATCCAGGGAATTCTGAATCGCGAGGGCGCTCAAATCGTCCTCGTGGATACGCCCGGCATCCATCCGCCCCGCAATGTCCTAAGCCGCCAGATGATGGACGAGCTGCAGCACGCCTGCGAAGGAATTGACGCTCTCACCCTTATCGTGGACGCTTCGGCCGGCTTCGGTTCGGGAGACCGCTTCTCGATCGAATGGGTGCGGCGCTTCCACGGCCCCGTCTTCCTGCTGCTGAATAAAGTGGACCGCGTCCGCAAGCCGCTTCTACTTCCGCTGATTGACCAGTGTCGGCGCGCCCTCGACTTTGCGGAGATTTTCCCCATCTCCGCGCTCACCGGCGAAGGCTGCCTTGATCTCGTGAACGCCTGGCTCGCGCGTCTGCCCGAAGCCCCGCCCAGCTTTCCTCCCGATCAGTTCACGGACCAGCCCGAACGCTTTCTGGCCGCCGAATTGATTCGCGAAAAAGCCATTCTCGCCACGCGCGGAGAAGTTCCTCACGCCATCGCCGTGGTGGTGGAAAGCTTCGAAGAGAAAAGCGATTTGATCCGCATTCGCGCCACGCTCTTCGCCGAACGCGATGGCCAGAAGGGAATCCTGATCGGCAAGGGCGGCGCAACGATGAAGAAAATCGGCACGCAGGCGCGCAAGGAGCTTGAATCGATCCTCGGCGCGCGCATCTTTCTTGAGCTCTACGTCAAGGTTCGCGCCGACTGGCGCCAGAACGCTTCGCTCGTCCGCCAGGCTCGATTGGCGCCGCCAGGCTCGAGCAGCTCAGCGAATACCAGGAAGCCAAGCGCGCGGACTCCTGACCCGGAATCGCCGATATCGTCCTCGGCCCTTCGCCTCTGTCCCCATAGCAGCCCCCTCTTAGGTGGCTGAAGGCGTATGGGCCTGCGTGTTGCGGAACCTTTTCGCCGCGGCGATGGTGAGCACAATAAAAACCGCCAGGACCACGAGCTGGGTGACCTTGAACGGCGGCTCGGACTTTGTCGGCGCGAGCGCTTCCAAGGCCGGCTCTTTCTCGAAGAGCTGCACCACAAGGATGAAGGTATTCAAATAGAGGGCGAGCATGGCGGAAACGACGTAGGTCACGCGCCACGCGCCCGCGAAATTGCGGCCGTAGCGCGCATAGATGGCGAGCGCCAGGGCTATCGTCGTGAGAATGCCGAAGGCATGCGACGGCAAAAAGCGGTGGGCGGGAAGGAGAAAGCCGGTAACGACGCTGGCCGCAGTGGACGCGAGAAACAGCGCCGTCCAACCGTCGAGCCGTTTCGATGCGAGCAGGCCGAGCGCAACGGCGAATCCCGAGAGAATCCCAATCAGGCTCAAATAGACGTGCACCTCGGTGAAAAGCGGCAACCCGGAAAGCATGGCTTGTGTCCCTCCTTTTTGCGAGATCATGTGTCGGCGGCCCAGAGTTGCGCTCACTCTAGCACGGCTTGCGAGAGCAAACCGTGAAATGCGCGGCGAGGAAGTAAAAGGGCCTTTGCTCCAGAGTTTAATGCCACTTGACCCTTGCGCGCTCATCGGCACGGCCGCCCTTCGAGGCTCTCTTCCCTCCGTGCCTCAGGGCGAGCCTGCGTCAGGGCAGGCAGGGCAAGAAGCCGTGCCCCGGCGCAAAGCATGTTTGGAAAGTCAGGGGCACTTGGACGTACTATGTGAGGATATAAGATGCCCGGTTGGGGGTGACTTTGTGATCGAGATGACGAAAACTCGTGCGGCCATTTGCGCCGTCGTAATTTTACTGCTGCTTGGCGGGGCGCGACGTTTGCCGCTTGCCGCGGACTCGGAAAAAACTCCCGATATCGTGGATAGCCAGGCGTTCTTGCAGTCCCACATGGCGCCTGCCGGACCCAGCGCCGCCAAATTCGCTCCCGCAGTGGGAAAACTCCTCGCCCGCATGACGCTCAAAGAAAAAATCGGCCAGATGACGCAACTGGATATCGCTACGATCACCGATGGCACCGACCAGGCCGTCCTCATCAATCCGGAAAAATTGCACAAGGCCATCCTCGATTACGGCGTCGGCTCCATCCTCAACGCGAACAGCCAGGCATTCTCCCCCGAAAAATGGCACGAAATTATCGGCGCCATACAAGCCGATGCAAAAAAGACGCGCCTGCAAATCCCCGTGCTGTACGGCATTGATTCGATTCACGGCCCCACGTATGTGCTCGGAGGCACGCTCTTTCCCCAGCCGCTCGGCATGGCGGCCACGTGGAATCCGGAAATCATGCTGCGCGATAGTGAAATCTCCGCCGCCGAAACGCGCAAAGCCGCCATTCCCTGGACGTTCTCCCCCATTCTGGACGCCGGCCGCCAGCCGCTTTGGCCGCGATTGTACGAAACGTTCGGCGAAGATACATATCTCGCATCCGTCATGGGAGTGGCCACGGTGCGCGGTTACGAAGGCGACGATATTTCCAGCCCCGTCCATGTGGCGGCCTCGCTCAAGCATTACGTCGGCTATAGCTATCCCACCACGGGAGGCGACCGCAGCCCCGCGCTGATTCCCGAATCCGTTCTGCGCGATTATTTTCTCCCAGACTTCGCAGCCGCCGTGAAGGCCGGCGCCCACACCGTGATGGTCAATTCCAGCGAAGTGAATGGCGTCCCGGGGAATGCCAACCGCTATCTGCTGACCAACGTTCTGCGAGGCGAATTGGGCTTCGAGGGCCTCATCGTTTCCGATTGGCAGGATATTGAAAACCTCGTAACCAAGCACCACGTCGCCCCCAATGAAAAGGAGGCGACGCGCATCGCCATCCTCGCCGGGGTGGATATGAGCATGGTCCCGGGCGATTACACATTCAGCGATCTGTTGCTCGAGCTCGTTCAGGAGGGCCGGGTTCCCGTAAGCCGTATTGACGACGCCGTGCGCCGCATTCTTACGCTTAAATACGAGCTGGGATTATTCGCGGAGCCCATGCGCGGCATGGACGCGCCGACCGCACTCGGCACGCCCGAATCGCGTCAGGTGAGCCTCCAGGCCGCGCAGGAATCCATCACCCTGCTGAAAAACGAAAAGGGCGCTCTGCCTCTTCCCAAAACCGCGCATGTGCTCGTCACCGGGCCGGACGCCGATTCGCTCATCCCACTCGACAACGGCTGGAGCTATACGTGGCAGGGCAACAATGCGTCCATCCATCCGAAGGATTACCCGACCATTCTCCAGGCCATCCAGCAAAAGATTGGCGCGGAGAATGTGACCTATGTTCCCGGAGCCACTTTCGATAAGGATCTTGATAGCGACAAGGGCGCAGCAGCGGCAGCCGGCGCGGACGCCGTCGTGCTCTGCCTGGGTGAGTGGGCCTATGCGGAGACGCCCGGCAATATCGGAGACTTGGCGCTTCCCGACGCGCAAATTCATCTTGCGCAGAAGGTGCTCGAAGCCGGGAAGCCGGTGGTCATCGTTTTGACGGAAGGGCGCCCGCGCATCATCCGGCCTATCGTGGATGGCTCGAGCGCGATCCTCATGGCATACAACCCCGGGAACGAGGGTGGACAGGCGATTGCCGATATCCTCTTCGGCGATGTGAATCCCAGCGGCAAGCTGCCCATCACCTATCCTCGCTGGCCCAACATGCTTTTTACCTACGATCACAAGACATTTTTCGGTGATGAAGGGGCCACGGCGCCTCTCTATGCTCCGCAATTCGAATTCGGCTATGGCTTGAGCTATACCACCTTTGCGTATTCCGATTTGCAAGTGACGCCGACGGGCGCGCCGGGCCACCGGAAAATACAAGTGGAGGTCACGGTGAAAAATACCGGCGCTCGCGCCGGCAAGGAAGTCGTGGAGCTTTATCTCAACGAAGAATTTGCGAGCATCACTCCGCCCTTGAAACGCCTGAAGCGCTTCGCGAAAATATCGCTCGAGCCCGGCGAAAGCCGCCGCTGCGCGTTTGAATTAGTTCCCGACGATCTCTCCTTCATCAACGCCGAAAACAAACGCGTCGTCGAGCCGGGCGTCTTCGACGTGCGCGTCGGCGGCCTTGAGCAAAGCTTCGAATGGAAGTAGGGGCGCCGGACGCTGCCTGATGACCAGCGAAGCGCCATCCTCCAGCCTTGTTATCCCGCCCAATGCAGCGCCTTCTGCCAATGCGGAAGACGGGAGACTCATTTCCCTCGACGCGCTGCGAGGCCTTGCCATGGCCGGCATGATTCTTGTGACCGACCCAGGCGCTTACAATGTCACTTATCCGCTCCTGCAGCATGCGGAATGGAATGGGGCGACCATCGCGGACATGATTTTCCCCGCATTTCTCTTCGCCGTGGGTGTGGCCATTACCCTTTCCTTCGCGTCGCGGTTGCGGCGCGGATGCAGCCGCGGCCGCCTTGCCCGTCATGTCCTTGTCCGCGGCGGCGTCATCTTTGCGGTCGGTTTGGCGCTCAATGGGTTCCCGGATTACAATCTGCATACGATTCGGATTCCGGGTGTGCTTCAAAGAATCGCTCTCTGTTATCTCTGCGCCGCGCTCGTCTATCTTGCGGCGATGGGCGCGCGCGAAGGAACCGCGGCGGCGCGGGAATCGTGGTGGATTGCGGGCATCCTGGTCGTTATTCTGGCCGCCTATGGGGCTTTGTTAAAATTGGCTCCCGTACCCGGCTTCGGACCAAACCGGCTGGACTCGCTTGGAAATCTGGGGGCCTACCTTGATCGCTCCCTCATCGGAATACGGCATATGTGGCCCTACGGAACCACGCCGGGCTATGGAGTAACCTACGACCCGGAAGGATTGCTTTCCACGTTGCCGGCGGTCGCGACCGTCCTGATCGGCATCCTGGCAGGCCAATGGCTGCGAGGCGGAAGCGGCAGAGGCCGCAAGGCGGTGGTTCTAGCGTTGGCGGGAGCAGCGCTTACCCAGGGCGGATGGCTGCTCGATCCGCTGCTGCCCATCAACAAAAAACTCTGGACCAGCACATTTGTTCTGTTCAGCGGCGGGATAAGTTTGCTCCTTTTTTCCGCGCTCTATTTTGTTCTGGATATCCGGCGCTGGAGATGGTGGACTCCTCCGGCCCTTGTCTTTGGCACAAACGCGATCCTGGCCTTCGCCCTTTCCAGTGTCGTCACCGTGCTGGCAGCCCGCATCGATGTGCCCGCGCAAAACGGGCGAGCGCTCAGCCTTCATCAATGGCTTTACCGCGAATGCTTTGCAACCTGGCTACAGCCGCTCCATGCATCGCTCGCATATGCGATTGCTATTGTTCTCTTCAATCTGGCGCTGCTGTATCCGCTCTATTGCCGGCGCATCTTCCTGCGGATATGACCTGTGAAAAAGCCCCACCCTCACAAAACGAGCATGGGGAACCGAAAAAGAAAATGCTTACGCTTTGGAGGGCGCGATGCCGAGGGAATGCATCTTGCGATATAAGTGGCTGCGCTCCAGGCCCAGCGCGGCCGCGGCCTTGGTCATGTTCCAGCGGTTCTCCTCGAGTTTTCGCAGAACGAATTCGCGCTCGAACGCCGACCGCGCCTCCTGCAAACTTTCGTAGGGCTTCTGGGGGCTTTTCGATGCGCCGCGAAAAATCTCGGGCGGCAGATGGTGAGGCTCGATCCTGGCCGAGGGACATATAATCACGAGGCGCTCCACGAGATTCCTCAATTCTCGGACGTTTCCCGGCCAGGGATACGAAAGAAGCACATCCATCGCGGGCGCGCTGAATTCCTTCGGTTTTTTGCCGTACGCCTCGGTCAATTCGCTCAAAAAATGCGCGGCGAGAATGGGGATGTCCTCGGTGCGCTCGCGGAGCGCCGGAACATAGAAGGGAATCACGTTCAGGCGGTAGAAGAGGTCCTCGCGAAAGGCGTTGCGCGCGATCTCCTCTTCCAGCTTTTTGTTCGTGGCGGCGATCACGCGCACATCCACGGTCACGGGATGATTTGAACCCAAGGGCTCCACGCGCCGCTCTTCGAGAACGCGCAGCACCTTCGATTGCGTTTTCAGGCTCATGTCGCCCACTTCGTCGAGAAACAGCGTGCCGCCATCGGCCGTCTTGAATTTCCCGGCCTTGTCTTCGCTCGCGCCCGTAAAACTGCCCTTGCGGTGCCCGAACATTTCCGATTCGATCAGCTCCTCCGGAATGGCCGCGCAATTGACCTCCACAAACGGCCTCTCGCTGCGCGAACTGCTGGCATGCAGCGCGCGCGCCACGAGTTCCTTGCCAGTTCCGCTTTCGCCGTAAATCAGGACGCGCCCATTCGTCGGCGCCGTCAGCGCTATCTGCTGCCGCAGGGCCTTCATGGGCACGCTGCTTCCCAGAATTTCATATCGCTCGTGCAGTTCCGCGCGCAGACGCCGGTTTTCAATCTCGAGCGCCAGGTGTCCCAGCGCGTTGCGCGCCGCCAAAACCACTTTTTCCAGCGAGAGAGGCTTTTCGATGAAATCGAAGGCGCCGAGTTTCGTGGCCCGCACCGCCGTCTCGATGCTGGCGTGGCCGGAGATCATCACCACCATCGGGGCGCTCGGCTGCGTGCGGATGCGCGTGAGCGTTTCGAGGCCGTCCATTTTCGGCAGCCACACGTCGAGCAGCACAAGATCGAAGCCCCGCCGCCCCAGCCGTTCGAGGCACTCCTCGCCCGACCCCGCGATTTCGGCTTCGTAGCCTTCATCGCGCAGCAGCGCCCCCAGCGACTCGCGGATGCCGCTTTCGTCGTCCACGATAAGTATGGATGCGGGCATGGAGAAAAATTGGACCTATTGAACCGCGGCGTGCCGCAACGTCATCCGGCCTGCGCCGGCGCCGCGGGCACTTCCATCGCCGGGAAGCGAATCACGAAGCGGACGCCCGTGGGCAGGTTGTCCTCGACGCGAATCGTTCCATTGTGCTCGGCGACGATGCGGCTGGTGATGGCCAGCCCCAGCCCCGTTCCACGCTCCTTCGTGGAAAAGTGGGGCAGGAAGAGTTTCTCCTTATCGGCGGGAGAGATTCCCTGGCCGGTGTCGGATATTTCGATTTCGACGGCGTCGCCATCGCTTTCGGTGCGCGTGGTGATGCGCAAGTGCCGCACGGACGCGGTTTCCATGGCTTCGGCGGCGTTATCAATCAGATTGGCGAGTGCGCGTCGGATCAATTCGGCGTCGGCCTTCACCAGCGGGAGCGCGGCCGCCAAGTCTCTGCGCACGGTGACGCCGTCGAGCCTGCCCTCGAAGAGCGCGAGCGCGTCCTCCGCGATGGAATTCAAATCCGCGGGAGCCAGCCGGGCGGAAGGGAAGCGCGCGAACTGTGAGAATTCGTCCACCAGCGATTCCAGCGTCTGCACCTCGCGCTCGATCAGGCCCGCGCACTCGGCGACAAGACTTTCGAACTCGCTTTGCCGGGCGCCGGAACGCGAGCCGGATGCGCCTGCCACGGGGGTTAGGCTTGCGACGGCTGGTAAACGGTCCAGATACCGCAGCAGCCTTTGCGCCGAGAGCTGAATGGGCGTCAGGGGATTCTTGATTTCATGTGCGATGCGCTGCGCCACCTCCTGCCACGCGGCCGCCTTCTGCGCGCGCAGCAGATCGGTCAAGTCGTCAATCACCACCACAAATCCGGGATTGGAGCGCCGCGGCCCCAGCGAACTTACCGTTACGGCCGCGCGGACCAGGCGTCCGCCCGTGGCGATTTCGATTTCGCGCGACGCCGCTCCCATGCGCAGTGATCCCCGCATCAGGTGCAGCACCTCGCGCGCCGCCTCTTCGCCGAGCAGGTCTTGCAGCGTGCGCGCCTCCCGCGCGTAATCCCCGAGAATGGCAAGCACGGCCGTGTTCACGCGCGCCACTTCTCCGGCGGCCGTCAGCGAAACGACTCCGGTGGGAATATGTTCGAGAATCGCTTCCATCAATTTGCGGCGCCGCTCGCGCTCCTCGATGGCCAGTTGCAGGCTTTCCGTGAACTCGTTGATTTGCCGCCGGCCTTCGCCAAGCTGTTCGGTCATGCGGTTGAAGGACCGCACCAGGATGCCGAGTTCGTCCTGGGCGCGCGCCTCGATGCGGTGCTCGAAGTTCCCGCGCGAGATTTCGCGTGTGGCTTCGGCCAGCGCCTGGATGGGAACGGTCACTTGCTTGGAGAGGAAAAGCGCGACCCAGGTGGTGGCGAAGAGCAGCAGCAAGGTGATCAGACTCAGCGCCAGCAGAATGTTCCGCTTGTAGGCCCGCAGATTTTCTTTCTGCCGGGCGTAAATCGCCGTCTGCGATTGGATCTCGCCGTATCGCTGGAAATAGTCGTCGGGAACCGGCCGGGCGATTAGCAGCGTTCCGGAACGGCATGGCACGGCGCCGGCAATATAGGCCGCGCCGCCCAGGCTCCATATTTCAGCGCCCGTCGGCAGGGTTCCCATTTTTTGCGGCGCCCCGGCTGGAGTGGACCCGGCGAAATTCGCGGGGCCGCCCATGGCGAATGTTCCATCGTGATTCTCGAGCCACACCACGGCCGATCCCGGCGCGGCCTGGTGCAAAGCGTCGGTGAGCGATACCGGCCGGGGAGCGGAAATCAGCGCGCACGCCGCCTGGGCTTGCTGGCTCAGGCGAGCGTGTCCGCGCGTCGTGAGTTCGTCGAGCAACGCCTGGCTTTTCTGGTTGGCGATTTCCAGCGGGAGCGGAAACCAAATGTTCAGCGTGCGGTTGACCAGCGCGTAGCTGAAGAAAAACAAGAACACCACCGGCAGCAGCGACACACCCATGGCCCCCAGCACCATCTTCACCTTGAACCGCGAACCCATCTGCCCGCTGCGCCGTTCCGCCGCCATTTTCACCAGGCTTCGCGCCAGGATCAGCAGGAACACCAGCAGCGCCCCCGCAATGATGGTGGATAGCGCGAAGAACACCACGAGCGTCCCTCCCTCCTCGGGAGGGATTCTCAGCGAGCCCAGAGTGAACACGGTCGCCGCGAGCACCGCCACCACGACGCCGCTCACGGCCATCCAAAGCTTCCGCTTCCACCGCGGGCGTTTCACTTTTTACCGTCCTTCCTCGAGGTAGCGTTCCAGGGGGCATTGCTCGCAGAGAGGCTGCTGCGGGCGGCAATAATTTTTTCCGGTATTCACGATGAGGGCGTGAAATTCATTGAACCGCTGGGAATTTCCGGGGAACTGCCGCTCGAATATCCAGCGGACCTCGTCGTACTTTGCGGCCTCGCGTATCCATCCGTGGCGCTCGAGGATTCGCTTGGTGTACGCGTCCACGACGAACACCGGGTGCCCGCCCCCATACAGCAGAATCGAGTCCGCCGTTTCCGGCCCAATTCCAAATACCCCCAGCAGCTTTTCGCGCAGCTCGAGCGTGGGAGCGGCGAACATCCCGCGGAGCGACCCCCGGTATTCATCGCGCAGGAATTTGCAGAATGCCTTCAGCTTGCGCGCCTTTTGCCGGAAATATCCCGAGGAACGAATCAGGCGCTCCAGCCGCCGTAGGGGGACTTTTTCGAGCGCGGCAGGCCGAAGCAGCCCGGCTGCCCGCAGATTCGCTATAGCGCGCTCTACGTTCGTCCAGGCCGTATTCTGGGTCAATATCGCGCCGACAATCACTTCGAACTGCGTCTTCCCGGGCCACCAGTGCTGGGGTCCCAGGGCCGTAAATAGAGAGTTATAGTACTCATCTAGCGGGGGTTGGCCCTGTTTTAGGCCATTGCCACCTTGCACCCTCTTCCCAGGGTTAGGCGCATAGGCAGAGAGGCTTCGTGCGCTGGAAGCAGTGAATTTCATTGCAGGTCAAGATAGCGGGGGCAGAGCCGCATGTCAAGGCGACTCTGTTGCTCTCTTGCCACACAAGTGTGGCTCTCCGTTCCCAACCGAATGCAAAGGCCCGATACTTCACCCGTTCTTTCTCTCGAACTCCTTCATGAACCCTGTGAGCGCCTCGACCGCCTCGAGCGTGACCGCGTTATACAACGACGCACGCATCCCGCCGACCGAGCGGTGTCCCTTCACGCCGGCGAGTCCGGCGGCTTCCGCTTCCTTCACGAATTTCTTCTCGATCTCTTCGTTTCCCCCCGCCACGCGGAACACGACGTTCATCCTGGACCGCGATTCCTTTTCGACCGGGCAATGGTAATAGCCGGTCGCGTCAATCGTCGAATAGAGCAGGGCAGCCTTGGCCACGTTGCGCTTTTCGACGGCCGAAATGCCGCCCTGCGCCTCGGCCCAGTCGAGCACCAATCCCACGGCGTACACGGCGAATGTGGGCGGCGTGTTGTAAAGCGACCGCTCCTTGCTGTGCGTGCGATACTGCAGAATTTTCGCGATCTTCTCATTGGCGCGCTCCGCCCAATCGCGCCGCACAATCACCACTGTGATTCCCGAGGGCCCCAGGTTTTTCTGCGCTCCGGCGAAAATCAGCCCAAAACGCTGTACGTCCACCGGGCGCGAAAGAATGTCGGACGACATATCCGCCACCAGCGGCGCTTCGCCCGTGGCTGGCGGCTCGTTCCATTCCGTGCCCTCGATGGTGTTGTTGGTGCAGATGTGGACGTAAGAAGCATCCGGCGTGAGCGCGATTTCATTTTTTCGCGGCAGGCGCGCGAATTTCTCAGCCTCCGTCGAAGCCGCCAAGCGATACGCCGCCACCTTCTTCAGCTCTTCGATGGCCTTGGCGGTCCATGCCCCGGTGTGCAGCACGTCCACCGGCTTGCCCGGGACATAAAAGTTCAAGGGCGCCATGGCGAATTGCAAGCTCGCGCCACCCTGCAGGAAAAGCACCGCGTACTCCTCCGGGATGGCGAGCAAGCGGCGCAAGGATTGTTCGGCGTTGTCGTTGATGGCCTCGAATTGCGGCGAACGATGGCTCATTTCCATCACGGACATGCCCGCGCCGTGATAATCGAGCAGCTCGTCGCGCATGCGTTCGAGCACCGCGAGCGGCAGCGCGCCCGGCCCCGCGTTGAAGTTGAACACTCGTTTCGTTGTCCGCTCGGAAGCCGTGGATGATGTCACCATGATGTCTCCTCCCTATGAGCAGATCAGCATAACAAATCCAAGGGAATCTTGTGAATGCAACAGTCTTATTGGTGGTGGGTTAGTTTGAATTTTCTTGATCGTGGCACAAAAAGCCAAAATCCAAACTGACCCACAACCGTCTCATGCGGAGCGGCGCGATGGCGCCCTCCTGGCTCGCCTTGACACTCCGAACACCCAACCATTAGACTGAATTTGCTGGACTTGCACTGCGGAGCGCGTCGAAATGCTTCTTTCGCGCGATTATGTCGGCTACATGGCCAAAGAAGTGGTAAAGCGCCTGGTGGCCGGCAAAATGATCGAAACAAAGGACGTCGAAAACCTCACGCAGCAGGTCCGCCAGGTGATGGCCGAAGAGATTACCATCGAGGACCGTCTCAACGAAGAGGTCCGCGAGATCCTCAGCCAGCTACTCCGACGAAATGCGCCGCACCGGCGCGTCGTATCAGGAAATGTTCAAGAAAGTGAAGGGACAGCTCGCACGGGAAAGGAAAGTGATCCTCCGCTGAGATGCGTCTGAGCCGCGAAAAGACGGTTCGACTCTCCCACCGCATCATTGATTTTCTCGTTGCCAGCCCCGGCGTGGATTTCGTCGAAGACCGCGACACCATCCGACAGGAAATCGTCAACATCATCACTTCGCTGCTGAAGGTCGAAGAGCAGGTGGACGCGGAAGTCCGCGCCAAGATCGGCTCGCAAAAGAAGGAAATCCTCGAAGGCAGCGAGGAGTGGGACATCCTCTACCGCAAATATTACACCGAAGGACTCAAGCGCCTCGGCGTCGCCGAAATCCACACCCATTCATAAACGGGCCGTCCGGCGTGGAACTTGCTTCCGTTAGGGTTGTTGCTGCTGCGGCTGTTGCTGCGTCTGCTGCTGGTCGTCGTCCGGGCGCCGCTTCAATGTCGGCGGGCCGCTGTCATCGTCCGACGTGGGAGTTGTTGAGGTCGTGGTCGTGGTGGGCATATCGGAGGGTTCCGAGCCGCCCGAGCCGCCCTCTATTCTGGTCCGTGCGCTTGCGAAGCGTGGGCTTGTTTGGCCCGGAATCCTTCACTCTTCTGGTTGTTCTCGATGGCCTGAAGGCGGCCCTTCACGGAGTCGAATTCCGAAGTGGTGACGATGTATTCGTCGCGCGAGGGCAGTATCGTCGCGATCTCTTTTTGTATGGCTTCGATGCGGTCGGGTGTCGGCGGGTGCGTCTCGAATACCTTCGGAATCGTACCGGGCTCCTTCTTTTCTTCCGCTTCCACCTTTTCGAAGAAGGAAACGAAGGCGTTCGGATCGTACCCCGCCTTGTACATGTATTGCAGTGCCCAGATAATCGGCCTCGCGTTCGTGGTCGCGCGAGAACTTCAGGAAAGTCACCGGAATCCCGAAGTTCATGCCCTGATACATCGCGTATCCGGCCCACGAGTACGGTATGAAAATCATGGCGGGAATCGACGCGATCTGCACGATATCGCTGCTTGGTCCTGTCTCGCGTGCCGTGGCGCGCGCACACGTGCGCGATTTCATGCGACATCACTCCGGCCAATTCCGCTTCCGTATCCGCGTGCAGTATCAGCCCGCTATTGATGTACAAAAATCCGCCCGGCAGCGCGAACGCGTTCACCACGTCCGAATCGATCATCTTGATCGTGAACGGCACCTTCGCGTCCGAATTGCGCACCAGGTTTTGCCCCACGCGGTTTACATATTCGTTCACCACCGGGTCGGTGACGAACTTTGCGCTGGCGGTCCACCTTTGCGCGATATTGCTTGCCGATGGCGATGTCGCTCTGCAGCGAATAGAAATCCGGGCCGTTGCCCCACCTTGCGGTTGCCGATGGCGTTCACATCCGCCTCGCTCCCCTGCTTGACGTTGGGG
Organism: Terriglobia bacterium; assembly: GCA_963823205.1. Classification (GTDB taxonomy): domain Bacteria; phylum Acidobacteriota; class Terriglobia; order Acidiferrales; family UBA7541; genus Palsa-295. Next base: position 24,758 of record CAWGKL010000010.1, on the reverse strand, counting down.
TTCGACTGCTGCGGGACCGGCTGATCGTTGGTTGTTGGCTGACTGGAAGTTTGCGATTGCTGTGGAACTTGCGGCATGTCTTGCGTCTGTGGGGCGGCGGCGCAGGGAAGCGTCACGAGCAACGCCGCCAAATACAGCGCCATCCATCGTGCCGCGAACGATTTCCCCATAGCCACCTCCAGAGGAACTAGCCCCAAGTATACACCTCCCAGGGCCGGCTCCATCCCGATTTTTGCTCCATTGGATGGCACGGCGCGCAAAAGGGTGGCCTCAGGTTTCTCCCTCGCTTCCCTTTGCCGCATTCATATTGACGCTTCCCCGGAATCTGTCTACATTCCTAGGCATGCCAGCGCATAAGATTCAAGTCGGCCAAGTCTGGAAAAAGGACGACACAGGCGAAACCTTCCTGATTACTAAGGTTTACAACGAGGCGCTCGCCACCTATGCCGTCCTTCGCAAGACCGGCGCCGAATCCGACCCTCCCATCCGCATCAAAGTAGCGCATTCCGGCCAGGTATCCCTTCTCCCGGGCTATACCTCCACTCAGCAAGCCGACGATTTTTAGCGCCGCCGCATCTAGCCGGCCAGGCCTGGGTTTCACGTTTCCACTGGCTGGCCATTTCTCGAACACGTGCTTTCCCGGCGCCCCTCCCGTTCTCACCTATGACCAAAGGAGCGAAGTGATTGAGTCCGGGGGAAGCACAAGGTCCATCGTGCTAGCTCCCAGCGTACACTGCACTCGTTGCTCCTGGCTGCTGTCACTGTTTGTCAATACCAGCACGCGGCTGCCATCCGTATTCTCCGCCGCCACGTGATTCATTCCAGGCAAATCGCCCGAAGACGCGAAAATGTGCGCCCCTCTTCGAATGAGTTTTGCGTAATGAGCGAAGGCGTAGTAGTTCCCGCTGTACGAGAGTTCCTGCGACTTGGTGTCAACACAGACGAGCCCTCCGGGCCGCGAGGGGACGGGGCGGGATGGTGATATCCGGCCGGCTGTTTTCATCCAGGAGAAGGTTCCAGACGCAAATCGATGCGGGCCCAATTGCGGAGCATGTCCGTGAAGGCATTCGACCATCGGGCCCAGCCCGTCCCGTAGGGGGGAAAGCGGACCCGGGAGGCCGCGGCTGCATAAAGTCAGGGTGAATGAGGTCCTCCCTCCGTAAAGTACATGTGCTTCGTCGGGAAACATATCGTGCACACGGCTCATCGCATCCGGCGTCCCCGCGTAGGAGTGCCAGGCGACGCCATCCACGTACTGGGACACCCGCGGGGTCGCTCAGTTCATCGGCGGCGCGGCCCCAAAGGTCGTAGTTGTGATCGAGAATCCATATCTTGGTGTCGGGCGCGGCTTTTTCGAGAGCGGGGCCCAGGTGATCCCTCACAAAACCCATTTCATATTGCTGCCCCCAGAGCGTGGCCGGAAAACGCCCATCCTGGTCGGTGTCCACTTCGTTGTTGACGGTCACCGCCTGGACCTTTACGCCGGCGTCGGCGTAAGCCTGAAGAAACTTGAGGAAATATTGCGCCAGGGGCGCGAACCAGTGCTCGCGCATCGAACCGCCCAGCATCGAACCGCCCGCTTTCATCCATCCGGGAGGACTCCACACGCACGAGAAGAGGTAAAGATCGGGATTGATCTCTCTCGCCTCGCGGAGTATGGGAAGCAGATAGGCGCGGTCATGGTCAATGCTGAATCGCTTAATTCAGGGTCTTCGGGGCCATCGTCGTAGCTATACATCTCGTTGCTGTAATCGCTCGAGCCAATGCAGGTTCGTCCCACGGACAGGCGCAGTCCCGTCTGGCCCATAGAGGTCCGGACAAGAGCGCGTGCCGGGCCTCGGGCGCCATCCGATTCATGAGATAGCAGGAGGCGTCCGTGAAGGCGCCTCCGAATCCCACCATTTCCTGGTAGCGCGCGCCGGGTTCAAGATGAACGCCCAGGGGAGAAACTTCCGACCCGGTTTTCCATTGCGGCGGCGATTCGATCGGTTGGAACTTCTTATCCTTGGTCGTAATCCAGGCGCGTACGGGTCCGGGAGCGGCTTCGGACTCGGCGTGCAACCCAGCCGTGCCTGCTATAGCTGCAACTGCGCCCAGAGATGCAGTCACTCCCAGAAATTCGCGGCGAGATGTCGTATTCATGATCGCCCTCCTGGTTTTAACTTCCGATCGGTTCCTATCAATTGTGGCGTTGTACTGGATGAACTCTCATCTGGAAATTCCGATTTAAACTTCTGATTCGCGCATCGTACGCTTCCCCCTGCCCGCGCCACAACGAATTTGACAAGGGGAGCAGGTCCCAGCGAGATCGGTACGGTTCTGACTGCCAAGTCCCGATCAACGCTGATCGAAGACCGTCCCACCACCGTCCACTCAACTCATCTTGACGCCGCCGCCCGAAAGGTGTAAACCGCACCTTGGTGTTGCCGTGGGGGCCGCCGGAAATCCACGGATAGGCAGACACCGCGATGACAGACGACACGCCCAAGCCGGTATCCAGGCGCAACTTTATTAAAGGCGTCATCGCCGGCGGCGTAGCCGTCTCCTCGGCCAGCTATCTCTTCCGCGCTTCCACTCTTCTCGGCCAGGCCCCGGCCATCGGCGCAGGCGAGCGGCTCATCACCATCAACGTCAACGGCCTCGATCGCCGCGTGGACGTGATGAAGCAGGAGACGCTGGCCACGACGCTGCGCTACAAGCTGGGCCTCACGGGCACCAAGCTGGGCTGTGATCGCGCCGAATGCGGCTCCTGCACCGTCCTCATTGACGATGTTCCGCATTATTCATGCTCCGTGCTCACGCACACGGTGCGCCAGCGCAAAGTGGTCACCATCGAAGGACTGGCCAGCCCCGACGGAACGCTGCACCCCGTCCAGCAGGGCGTCATGGACGAGCAGGGTTTCCAATGCGCGTTCTGCATGTCCGGCTTCATCATGGCCGCGGTGGGATTTCTGAAGACGAATCCGAACCCCACGCGCACGGAACTGGCCCACGGCGTCTCCGGAAACCTGTGCCGCTGCCAGGATTACGACAAAATTCTCACCGCCATGATGCGCGGCGCGGAAAATCTCAGGAAGTCGAGCCATGCCTAATCGGACCGCGGAACCCGATAAGCCGGCCGAGCCTCAATTTGGCGCCGGCTACAAATTGATCGGCAAGAACTACACCACCGCCGATCTGTACGCCAAGGTCACCGGTCAGGCCAAGTACGCCGAGGATTTCCGCGCCGATGGCATGCTCTTCTGCAAGCTGCTGCTCAGCCCATTGCCGCACGCGCGCGTCACGCACTTGGACACGAGCGCGGCCCTGGCCATGCCCGGCGTCAAAGCCATTCTTACCGCCGGACGAACTTCCCCCTCCGGCCGATTGCATCACCGACAACGGCACGGTCATAAAAGCCAATCCGAAAGCCGAGCGAGCCATGACCATCCAGCCGCTCTACCAGGGCGAACCCATCCTCGCCGTCGCTGCGGTGGATGAACTCACCGCCGCGGAAGCCATCGAAAAAATTCATATTGATTTCGAGCCACTTCCCGTTCGTCCTCGATCCGCTCGATTCCCTGCGCCCCGGCGGACCTAACGCCAGAATCGGCGGCAATATTTGGGTCGCAGTCCGGCGCCGCCCGCGAAGCCGGGGGAACCCGCGCCCAGCCCTCCTCCGCCGGATATCGGCGAACTCAAGTGGACCGCATGCGGATTTCGCGGACGCCAAGGAAGGGCGTCTGCCCGATGGGCAAGACGCGCGGACCAATGGTCCTACGGCGACCTCGATGCCGGCTTCCGCAGCGCCGCGCTCGTTCTCGATGAAACTTTCTCACGCCGGACACCAGCCATCAGACGCTCGAAACGCGCAGCGCCATGGCTTACTGGCAGAACGGCAAATCTATCGTCTACACGGGCACGCAGAGCACCGTGCAGACCGTCCCGGCCATCGCGCGATGGATGAATATGGACCCGAGCAAGGTCGTCTTCATCAGCGAGTACACCGGCGGCGGCTTCGGCAGCAAAATTACCGGCGCGATTTCCATCATTATTCCCGCGCTGCTTTCGAAGAAGGCCGGCGCCCCAGTGATGATGCGCATCACGCCGCGAGGAAGAAACTTTCATCGGCCGCGCCCGCCCCAGCCTGCTCGGCCGCATGAAGGTGGGCTTCTCGAAGGAGGGGCGGATCACGGCGCTCGACATGTTCGTGATCTGCAACAACGGCCCTTACGATGCCGTGGGCGACGCCCCCACGTCGAGCCGCATCGTTTCGCTGCTCTATCAGCCGCCGGCCATGCGCTGGCGCGGCGTGACCATTCTCACCAACACTCCCCCACGCAGCGCGCAGAGTTCCCCCGGCGGCATGCAGGGAATCGTCATCATGGAGCCCATCATCTCCAAGGCCGCCCGCAAACTTGGCCTCGATCAAGTAGCCATTCGCCGCATCAATTGCCCTGAGGGTAAAGCGGATTTCGGACCGGCGGTTCAGGGCGTGCGCGGCCATTCCACCAGCTGCTTCCTCAAGGATGCCCTCGACCGCGGCGCCCGGCAGTTCGGCTGGCAAGAGCGCGTCGCGCGCACACCCAAGCGCATGGGCTCCAAGGTTCGCGGCATCGGCGTTTCACTCAGTCTGCTTATTATGGCGGCTCCATCGGATTCGACGGAATCCTCATCATCAAGCCCGATGGCCGCGTCACGTTCCAGTCGGGAGTCGGCAATCTCGGCACGGAATCGCTGATCGACGTGCACCGCGCCGGCGCGGAAGTTCTGGACGTCCCCTGGGAGAAATGCGACGTCGTCTGGGGCAACACCTCGAGGAATCTTCCCTGGACGTGCCCTTCCGGCGGCAGCCAGACCACCCACGCCATGACCCGCGCCGCCTACGCCACCGCCATGGACGCGCGGCAAAAACTTCAAGAAATCGCGGCCAAAACTCACGGCGGCAAGCCCGAGGACTATCACGTCGCCCGCGAGCGCGTCTCCCGCAAGGGCGGCGGCCCGAGCATGACGCTCGCGCAGGCCGCCCATCGCGCCATTCAACTGGGCGGCGTCTACGACGGCCACGAGCCGCCCGCCGGCGTCAATAAGTTCACGCAGGCATCCGTCGCGGCGCTCGCGGGGCAGGGATTGATTGCCGCTGCGCGCGACAATTACCCGCGCGACGGCACAACCTTTTCCTTCGTCGCGAGCTTTGCCGAAGTCGAAGTGGATGTCGAAACCGGCAAATATTTCATCACCGATTTCCTGGCCTTCGCCGATGTCGGCACCGTCATCCATCCGCATGCGCTCGGCGGACAGGTGCTCGGCCGCTCGATTCTGGGCATCGGCCACGCCATCGGCCAGAAATGGGTCTACGACCCGCACTACGGCGCCATGCTTTCCACCAGGTTTTATCAAAGCAAGCCCCCCACGATTCTGGATGTGCCCGTGAACATGCAATGGGGAGCGCTCGATATTCCGGACCCGGAAACTCCCGTGGGCGCGCGCGGCATCGGCGAGCCCCCCGTGGGCGGGGGTTGCGCCGCCATCTTGAATGCGCTATCGGACGCGCTGGGAGACGATATTTTCCGCCGCGCGCCCGTCAACGCCGATACGATTTTGACTTCGCTCGAAGCGGGGCGGCCCATGCAGCAGCCCTTGACGGCTTACATTTAGATAGAGGGGAAATGTGAAGAGGGAATCGCCATGGCTGTAATTCGAGACGTGATGCCGGCCTTCGAGCTGCTCCAGCCCGCGTCGGCCACCGATGCGCAGAACCTTCTCGAACATTACAAAGACGACGCCTGGGTGCTCGCCGGCGGGCTCGACAGCTTCGATTGGCTCAAGGACCGCATCAGAAAGCCCAAAATCGTCGTGGATTTGAGCGGCATCGAGGAACTGAAATCCATTCGCGCCACGCCCGACGGCGGCATCGAAATCGGCGCCATGGCCACGCTCACCGAAATCGTGAATCATCCCGCCATCCGCCAAAGCTACAGCCTGCTCTCGCAAGCTGCGGAACTCGTGGCTTCGCCCCAAATCCGCAATCAAGGCACCCTCGGCGGAAATGTCTCCCAAGACGCCCGCTGCTGGTATTACCGCGCCGGTTGGCCGTGCTATCGCGCCGGCGGAAATATCTGCTACGCGGACACTCCCGTGGGCCGCAACCGCGAGCACGCAATCCTCTATGCCGATCGCTGCGTGGCCGTCAATCCCTCCGATACGGCCCCGGCCCTCATCGCGCTCGACGCCAAATTCGTCATCCTCACTCCCAAGGGCGAGCGCGTCGTGGATGCCGAGGACTATTTCATCGGCCCGGAAATTGACATCACCCGCCTGCACATCATCGAGCCGGGCGATCTGCTCACCACCATCCGCATTCCCTCCGCCTGGGCCGGCGCGCAATTCTACTTCGAGAAAATTCGCGACCGTAACGTGTGGGACTTTCCTCTATTGAATGTCGCGTCGGCGATGGTCGTCTCGGGCGGCTCCATCGAGCGAATCCGCATCGCCGTGAATGGCGCCGCCGCGCGCCCCCTGCGCCTGAAAGCCTCCGAAGACGCCGTCCGCGGCATGCCGCCCAACGCCGAAACGGGCGAGATGGCCGGAAAATTGGCGGTCGAGGGCGCCGTTCCTTTGCAGTTCAACGCCTACAAAATCCCGCTCATGCGCAATCTGGTAAAGCGCTCCATAGCCGGAGTCGAGGAGGCGGCATGGGCCTCCTAGAAGCTGTTACGCATCGCTTCCTGCAATGGGCCACCAGCCCGTGGGGCGAGCGTGTGCCCATCCACATTGCTTGGTTTTTAATTTGGGTTGCGGCCATCGCCGGATTGTCCTTCGTCATCGTCCACGCCATCTACATTCGATTTTTCGCCCGGCCCAAGCTATTCGCCGCGTCTTCCGCCTCGCCCGCGGTCATCGCGCATTTGCCGCCGCGAATACCCCGGCATTCGCTCGTCGCGCGCGCTTTTCATTGGGTGATGGCCGCCTCGATGTTCACGCTCCTCTTCACCGCCTTCCTTCCCAAAATCGGTTTCCAGTTCAATTGGGTCACCTGGCATTGGATCGCCGGCGTCGTGCTGACCGTTTCCGTTATCTTTCACATCTTCCATGCCTCCTTCTACTTGGATTTCTGGTCCATCTGGCCGGATAGAATTGACCTGCAGGACGCCGCCAGAAGAATGCGCCGGTTTTTCGGCGAGCCGTCGCCGCCCCCGCGCAAATTCGCCAAATATCCGCTGGAAAATAAGCTCTATCACGCCTCCATCATCGCCGCCGGCCTCACGGCCATCGCGACCGGCGTGTTCATGATGTTTCGCGTGCGCACCATCTTCTTTCCCCGCAATCCGTATCTCTTCGGCGATATGACCTGGGGGATGATCTACGTCCTCCACGGCCTGGCGGGCGTCGGATTGATCGCCCTGATTACCGTCCACGTTTACTTCGCCATTCGCCCGGAGAAGCGTCCCATCACGGAGTCCATGTTCACGGGCACGATGCCCCGCGATTTCTACCTCGAAGAGCACGATCCCGCTCGCTGGCCCGTCGAAGATCCCTCTCCCGCTCCGGCTGCGCCCAGCCCCAGCCCTAATCCCGCCAAGGCCGAGGCTTGAAGCCCATGCCTGCCGCATTCGAAGAACGCTGCGAAGCAATCGAAGAGTGCTATGAGTCTTTGCTGGCCTACGCCGCGCAGGGGCTTCCGAGCGACCAAGGCAGCCCGACGGGAGGACAGCTCCGCGCCTTCCTCGACCGCGCCGCGAAATCGCTCGACGGGCTTGCCGAGTCCTGCGCGGCAGCCATAAAGCAGAAAAATCTCGCCCCGGCCGCGCCATACCAAGCCTTCCTCGCCGTCCTCGACCGCGACGCTCGCGATTCTCTCTCCGCCATCGAGTTGGTTCTCGCCCAAACCACGATCAGCTCGCAGTTGATTGACAACCTCAACGCCTCCATCCACCTCCGCGCCCTGCTCACCGACCTCTTTCTCGTCGGCGAAATTCTCACCTCCGCGCGCACCTCGGCGAAGTCCGCTTCACCCTGACGAAGGCTTGCCCTGACGCAGGAAGGGAAGGGCGCGCGAACCAGCTGACCCTCACTCCATAAATCGTTCTCTTCGCCGCACGGCACGGCCTTGGGGTTCTCTCGTAGGGGCACAGCACGTCGAAGACCCTGAGCGCGGTCGAAGGGCTGTGCCCGCCCGCCTTGGCGGGCCTCCGCTTAACCGTGCCAAAAGGAGTTCGCAATTCAGGGAACAGAGGTTTCCCCACCTATGCGGCTTGTCAATTTAAGAGAGGAACTGGCTCTGTTGACATCCCCCCCCGCTCCACCCCGCACACGTTGTCATTCTGACGACTGAGCAGCCCGATTTCCGCGCCTCGCCCTCGAACTTGCGCGGAAATCGGGCGCCTTGGCGAAAGGGGAAGAATCTCGGCGCCGGAACGGCGGAAATCTCGATCCCATCCAGCGTCTATGTCAGGCGGGATGTCAACAGAGCCAGGGGAACCTAAGAACGTTCCTTGGCGGCCACGGTTCAAGAAGCTGTTCCCTGCGATAGACGAACGCGTTGATATCATACGGAGCAAGCTCGATGCCGTGGCCGTGCGTGATGGCGTCCGTGGGGCACGCCTCGACGCAATAGCCGCAAAAAATGCACCGCGAATAATCAATGTTATAGACCTTGGCGTAGCGGTCGCCCGCGGAAATGCGCTGCTGGTCGCTATTTTCCGCTGCTTCGATGTAGATGCAGTTCGCGGGGCACGCGGCGGCGCACAGGAAGCAGGCCACGCACTTCTCGAGCCCGTTCTCGTCCCGCTGCAAGACGTGGATTCCCCGATACCGCGGCTGGACGCTCGCGGGAACGTCCGGAAATCGCTCCGTCGTGGTCTTCCGGAACATCGTCCGGAACGTGACGCTCAAGCCCTTGCACAACGCCACAAACGTCTCGCCCGCCTCTTGAATGATGGACGCCATCGCCTCTCACTCTAACAAACTTGCCCTACCCGCGCAAATTCGCGCCAGCGCCCGCGCAGCTACTGCTTCACCATCTCGATATCCAGCGTGATGGTGACCTCGTCTCCGACCATGGGCGAATCGGCGCTCACGCCGAAATCCTGGCGATTGATTTTCGCCGTGGCGGAAGCGCCGCGCCGCGTTCCGTGCATCGCCTGGACGGGCGCGGTCGGGCCGGTCACGTCGAAGGTTACCTCCTTCGTGACGCCATGCAGCGTCAGATTTCCCGTCATTTTCGCGGTGCCGTCGTCCGTCGCCCAGATTTTCGTGGATTGGAACGTCATCGCGGGAAACTTCGCGGCATCGAAAAAGTGCTCGCTTTTCAGGTCGTCGTCGCGCTTCGTCACCCGCGTGTCAATCGAGGTCACGTCAATCGAGGCCGTAACGCTCGATTTCGAAATATCCTGCTCGTCGAGCTGCACGGTCCCGCTGATCTTCGTGAACTCTCCCTGCACGTTCGATATTCCCAGATGCTGCACCACGAACTGCGCGTTGGAATGGTTCGGGTCAAGCTGCCATGTGCTCGTGCTCGTCTGCGCATGCGCCGCCGGGACGCCCAAAATCGCCGCGAATCCAACCGCCATCAGCCATTTCCGCATCGTGCGCCTCCTCGAAGGCTTCCTCTCGCTCGTATATTTGTGGGCCCTTTCGCAACGCCCATTTAGACGCGGGACAAAACCCCTCGGGTTCACAATATCCTTACTTTCATCCTGCGCAACCTCCGGTGTTGAATTCCGAAGCCCTCTCATCGCACACTATCTCCATGACCGAACCCTACGACGTGCTCTGCATCGGCGCCGGCCCCACGGGACTCGCCTGCGCCATCGAGGCTGCGCGCGCGGGCATGCGCTCGCTCGTCGTGGACAAGGGCTGCCTGTGCAACTCGCTCTTCCACTATCCTGTCAACATGACCTTCTTCACCACGCCCGAGCGCATGGAAATCGGCGATCTTCCCATGATCACCGAGGGCGCCAAGCCCACCCGCATCGAAGCCCTCAAGTATTACCGCCGCGCCGTCGAGCACTACCGCGTCGAGACGCACCTCTATGAACGCATCGCGCGCGTCGAAGGCAAGGACGGCGCGTTCGTGGTCCGCACGCACAGCGCGGAGGGCGACTCCGGCGCGCCGCGCGAATACCGCGCGAGGAAAATCATCATCGCCACGGGCTATTACGATCTGCCGAATCCCCTCGGTATCCCCGGTGAAAACCTTCCCCACGTCTCGCACTATTTCACCGAGGCCCATCCCTACTGGGAGCAGGACGTCGTGGTCATCGGCGGAAAAAATTCCGCGGCGGAGGCCGCGCTCGACCTCTTCCGCTCCGGCGCCCGCGTCACATTAGTGGTCCGCGCCCGCGAGATGGCCAAAGGCCTCAAATATTGGGTCAAGCCCGACATCGAAAATCGCATCAGCGCTGGAGAAATCCGCGCCCTGTTTCAATCCACCGTCACGCGCATTGAGCCGCATCAGGTTTGGATATCGAATGCCGCCGGCGAATCAGCCCTCCCGGCCTCCCACGTCTTTGCCATGACCGGATACCATCCCGATTTCGATTTCCTCGAACGCCAGTGCATCCGCCTCGACCCCAAAACCCGCAAGCCCGAGTGCAATCCCGACACCCTCGAAAGCAACGTCTCGGGAATTTACCTCGCCGGTGTCGTCATCGGAGGCTTGCACACCTCCGAGATTTTCATCGAAAATGGACGCTTCCACGGCCGCCAGATCATCTCCGCCATCACAGGGAAGGGAAGAGTCGCCGAACCCGCCCCCGTCGCTCCCCCCGGCGAATGATCGCGGGTCTACCTGCCCGTGGCGCTAGCGGCTTGCCACGCCGGAGCGGTTTCATCGCCCAGGCCGGCCTGCCGCGCCGGAGCAGATTCATCGCGTAGGCCGGGCCCGCCTACATCAATTTCCCGCGTTTGATGAGTGTTCCACTGTATTCCCTCGCGCCGCGTTTCCCCCGACAATCCGCGACGAAGGGGAAGAACCGGAAGTTGGAGAGCCCTGAGAGATCGGGGCCGAACGGCTGGGACGATTTCCTTCTTCCCCTCGTCATATCGCCCGCTTCGATCCAAACCGCGAGACTCTACCGCGCCACCGGACTTCCGTGTATCATCCGCGCTGCAACCCTATGAATACCGATTCGCTTCTAAAACAACGTCTGATCTGTGTAGCCATCATTGATAGCGCAGATGATGCCGTGCCACTGTCCGAGGCGCTGCTCGCCGGCGGATTGAAAATCATCGAAGTCACCTCTCGCACGGCTGGCGCGATGGATTGCATCGCCCGCATCCGCAAAAACGTTCCGCAAATCGCCGTCGGTGCCGGCACGCTGCTGACGCCGGAGAGTGTGCAACGCGCCGTGGACGCGGGCGCACAGTTCGGCGTGTCGCCAGGCTTGAGCGAATCCGTTCTCCTCGCCGCGCGAGAGGCTCCATCTGCCCATGTTTCCCGGAGTCATGACGCCCTCGGACGTCACGCGCGCACTCGAACTCGGGTGGAAATATTTGAAATTCTTTCCTGCGGAACCGGCCGGGGGCGTAGCCATGCTCGAGGCCTTGGCGGGCCCCTTCGCGCATACCGGCGTGAAGTTTGTTCCCACCGGCGGCATCCATGCCGAGTTGCTTGGAAAATATCTTGCCGTGCCGATGGTTGCCGCGGTCGGCGGTTCCTGGATGGCTACGCGCAAGCTCGTTTCCGACAAGGCCTGGAGCAAAATCACCATTCTGACCGCCGAGGCCATGCGCCTGATCGCCCATTTGAAAGTCTAAAATCATCGGGCGCATTGTTCCTTCGCCTCCCGCAATTTCAATTCCCAATCGTCACCGCGAGCGGCTGATCGCGCCGCTCGGCCAAGCGCCGTACCGCATCCATCCACGACTTTGCGTCTGGAAAATCTCCGCTCTCGCTCCACCCCGCGCCCAGATAATACACAAGCGGCTTGCCGACCTCGGCTCGTGTGACCGCCAGCAAATCGCGAATCGCCGGCTGGCCCTCCGTCAACGTATGCGTCGGCGCCGCAAACGCGCTGGCAGGTGACCTGCCCGACTTTTTGTACCAGGGCTAGTGAGAGAGTTTACATCACAACCTCATCGGGCAAGGGGGCAAATGGCGGCTCGCAGGGAGCCGTAGGCGACCGGAGAGCCGCCATTTGCGGCGCGAACGTCGCTGGCGCCGGCGGCCTGTAGCCCAGCGCCGAGTGCGGACGCAGCGTGTTATATATCACCCGCCATTTCTCGATCACCACCTGTGCCTCCCTCAGCGAATAGAAAATCTCTCCGTTCAGGCATTCGTCCCGCAACTTCCCGTTGAAACTTTCGCAGTAGCCGTTCTCCCAGGGGCTCCCCGGTTCGATGTACAGCGTCCCCGTACCCACCTTCGCCAGCCACTTCCGCAGTTCGTCGGCGACGAACTCCGGGCCGTTGTCCGAGCGAATGTTCTCCGGAATTCCCCGGTACAGCATCACGTCCGCCAGCGCTTCGATTACTTCGTACCTTCCCAGTCTTCGGGCCACCCGAATCGCCAAACACTCCCGCGTGTACTCGTTGATCAGCGTCAGCATGCGCAGTGTTCTTCCGTCGTGCGTCTTTCCACTCACGAAGTCGTAGCTCCACACATGATTCGCTCGCTCTGGCCGCAAGCGAATGCACGACCCGTCGTTCAACCACAATCTCCCTCGTGGCCTTTGTTTCTGCGGCACTTTCAACCCTTCCCGCCGCCAGATTCGCTGTACTCGGTCTTTGCCTACATGCCAACCTCGATCCCGCAGCACCGCTGTGATCCGCCGGTAGCCGTAGCGCCCGTATTCGCCGGCCAGCGCCACGATCTCTCGTGTCAGCGCATCTTCGTCCGTTCGGTAGATCCCCTCGTAGCGTTGTGTCCCTCTCCACTGCCCCAGCAGCCGGCAGGCATGCCGCTCCGATACCCGGTAACTCTCGCGTGCATGCCTGACCGCGCCACGCCGCCGCTCAGGGCCTAGAAGTTTCCCTCCGCGAACGTCCTTCAGAATTTGCTTCTCCAAAGACAGCCTCTGCCACCAGCCGCTTCAGCTTGGCGTTTTCCCGTTCCAGTTCCTTGAGACGTTTGGCCTGATCGAGTTTTAATCCGCCGAATTCCTTCCGCCAGCGGTAGTAGGTCTGTGCGGTGATCTCGGCTTCTTTGCAGGCTTGCGGAGTGGTTTTCCCGTTGGCGAGTTCCACTTCAACCTGCCGTAACAACGTCACAATCTGCTCCGGCTTGTATTTCTTCATTGGCATACCAGCTTCCCTCCAGAGTGAATTCTCTCTCACTCCCGCTGGTACAAAAAATCCCGGTCAGGTCATTAAATGGTTTCCGGCGGCTGCGACGGCGCACGACTCGCACTGCGGGAGCTTCGCCAACTAGTTGGGCATTCCATATTGAGGTCACGAACTTCTTCAACCCATGATCATCGAAGTTGATCGTGGTGCGATCCGTGTTTGATTCTGTTACAACGCCAATCCCGTATTGTTCATGACGGATCGTCTGGCCTTCAGAGAGGATCTGCACATTGCCTCCTTCGGATTAGGACTAAAATTGAAGCTCTACGAGAAAAGTCCAAATCCCGGTTTTCAGCTTTACGCAGTTATAACGCCCGCTCATCGCAAGGATACCTTTGGGTTGACTGGGAAAACACCCGCGTTGCCCGACGGACAAAGCTCGTGTCCCCACCCGTTGGCAAGATAGAACACAAAATACACGGTGTCGCTGGACGAGATCAGAGGCTTGTGACGTTCTCGGCTTGCAGGCCCTTCGGTCCCTGTTTCACCTCAAACTCTACTGCCTGTCCCTCGTTGAGGGTCTTGTACCCATCGGCCTGAATAGCTGAGAAATGCACGAAGACATCCTCACCTGATTGACGCTGAATGAACCCATAACCCTTTGCAGCGTTGAACCACTTCACGGTACCTTGCTCTTTGCTCACTGCTATTGCTCCTAATAGATTCACGGGATAGCGCTTAGCCATCCGGAAAGCTATTTGCGCCTTGAATTTTCCATAGCACGCCACAAAAAAGGCCGCCGGACTGTTGCTTGGCAGCCTTATCGCGCGTCTGGAAAGGGCTTCAAGAGCCACAAACGCGAACTAACCGTACCATATTCTGAAACCGAGCGCAAGTATGCAGTCCAAAACTGCCTTGAGCGCATGCTATGTCTGCATTCATTAGCGCTTCCAGTGCCGGTTGAATTCAATGGAGAATATTATTTGGGCACCCCTTCGGCGGCGTGGACTTCCTTACTTCGCTTTTTCACAATACCTCTGACAAAAGCCTGGCATGATAGTGAACCCCATAATCATGGTCGCGACCGATCACCAGGCACCTTTCGGCGCAGGGGTATATACCTAGCGTATGCCCTGGATTTGTTCTCGCATGTGCTATGAGTGGAAGTAACGCGAGGGAGGGAACAATCCCGTCCGCGAAAATTCGGCGCCTAGTGAACGCTTGACCTCTCGGTGCCAATAGTCGAAGGTGCCTTCAGCCACACCCACGAGGCGAATCGCGTTCCGGTACTCGACGTTGCCCAAAAAATAAATCTCGAATAGCTTCAAACGCCCAGTCCATTCTGGCCGCCTGAGCGCGTTGCGACCGATTCGTTCAAAATCGGCGATGTATTCACATCCGCGCGTGCCCTCCGGATGCCATTTGTAGCCGGAGGCCGGCATGTCCAACGCGACGGACCGGACCGCCCCTGAAGAACCCGCCAGCCACTCGAGTAGACCGCGATAGCGTCCGTGGCAGATGTCGAAAATTTCCGTCGCCTTCATAAACGGTCCCTCCAATCCCGATACTTAGCGTCTGGCAAGACATTTACGGACTCTTGGCCGTGGGAAACACGACTCAACCAATGGGGGATTTAATTACACAGGCGCGACCCGCTCTCCGGCCCTCCGAGCATGCTGCCGAAGTCACGTGCATCATCCCCACGTCCGAGCCTCTTCTTCGATCTCCTGTAGGCACATGACAAAACACTCATGCCAGCCGGCAAGATACCCTCGCGTGTAATCCTCGCAACTGCGCGGGCGCCCGCCGTTCCCCCATTGCATTTCAAAGATCTGCCCGTGCTCGATGACCGGAGCACGCATAGCAATCCGCAACCTCCGGCAAAACTCGCGCAATACTCGAATCACACGCTGAAGTACCTTTGGATAAGAAACACCCATGAACCGATGCGGGTCATACGATGCCTTCTTCCATCCAGGTAGAACAAAGCCTTCATAACCCACGTCTCTTCGTAGATTCGGAAATATATTCATAAGCATTTAGCCACCGGACACTAGCTTTCCTAATCTGACCGCAACCTGCGCCCGCGTTCTCGCGCCCAAGGGGCGTATCGCACCTTCTTCAGCACATATACCCACGCACGTGTGACCTGACCGGGATTTTTTGTACCAGCGGGAGTGAGAGAGAATTCACTCTGGAGGGAAGCTGGTATGCCAATGAAGAAATACAAGCCGGAGCAGATTGTGACGTTGTTACGGCAGGTTGAAGTGGAACTCGCCAACGGGAAAACCACTCCGCAAGCCTGCAAAGAAGCCGAGATCACCGCACAGACCTACTACCGCTGGCGGAAGGAATTCGGCGGATTAAAACTCGATCAGGCCAAACGTCTCAAGGAACTGGAACGGGAAAACGCCAAGCTGAAGCGGCTGGTGGCAGAGGCTGTCTTTGGAGAAGCAAATTCTGAAGGACGTTGCGGAGGGAAACTTCTAGGCCCTGAGCGGCGGCGTGGCGCGGTCAGGCATGCACGCGAGAGTTACCGGGTATCGGAGCGGCATGCCTGCCGGCTGCTGGGGCAGTGGAGAGGGACACAACGCTACGAGGGGATCTACCGAACGGACGAAGATGCGCTGACACGAGAGATCGTGGCGCTGGCCGGCGAATACGGGCGCTACGGCTACCGGCGGATCACAGCGGTGCTGCGGGATCGAGGTTGGCATGTAGGCAAAGACCGAGTACAGCGAATCTGGCGGCGGGAAGGGTTGAAAGTGCCGCAGAAACAAAGGCCACGAGGGAGATTGTGGTTGAACGACGGGTCGTGCATTCGCTTGCGGCCAGAGCGAGCGAATCATGTGTGGAGCTACGACTTCGTGAGTGGAAAGACGCACGACGGAAGAACACTGCGCATGCTGACGCTGATCGACGAGTACACGCGGGAGTGTTTGGCGATTCGGGTGGCCCGAAGACTGGGAAGGTACGAAGTAATCGAAGCGCTGGCGGACGTGATGCTGTACCGGGGAATTCCGGAGAACATTCGCTCGGACAACGGCCCGGAGTTCGTCGCCGACGAACTGCGGAAGTGGCTGGCGAAGGTGGGTACGGGGACGCTGTACATCGAACCGGGGAGCCCCTGGGAGAACGGCTACTGCGAAAGTTTCAACGGGAAGTTGCGGGACGAATGCCTGAACGGAGAGATTTTCTATTCGCTGAGGGAGGCACAGGTGGTGATCGAGAAATGGCGGGTGATATATAACACGCTGCGTCCGCACTCGGCGCTGGGCTACAGGCCGCCGGCGCCAGCGACGTTCGCGCCGCAAATGGCGGCTCTCCGGTCGCCTACGGCTCCCTGCGAGCCGCCATTTGCCCCCTTGCCCAATGAGGTTGTGATGTAAACTCTCTCACTAGCCCTGGTACAAAAAGTCGGGCAGGTCACTCGCGCCGCACGCAAATGCACAGGGATCGCGGAAGGACGACATTGTTTTCGGCCCCTCGGGGCATCCGGTGGCAGGCGCAACGGTGACTGTATGCGACCATCCGCGACAGGCACGCCGTGTTCGCCGCTTGCGGGAGTCTACACCGATGCGACATTGACCGTACCTGCCGCAAATCCTTTTCAGACGGATGGGATCGGGAATTACCATTTTTATGCTCCTGCAGGGCGCTACATGATCCAGATCTCCGGTCCTGGAATAACCGGGACGATCACGTATCCCGATGTAATTCTTCCCGCGGATGTCTCGTCAACGGGTTCAGGCAACAACATTTCCGCGTTCGGCCTTACGCTGGGGGGAAATCTGAGCGTTGCCGGCAACGCCACGATCAACGGTACGCTGACGATGTCAAATTTCAGCCCGACGACGTTCTCCCCATCGTCGCTCAGCGTTACGGGCAACGAAACCATCAGGACCTCGACCATGGGTGGACGTAACCGCCTTCGGGGCGGACCCAAGTGGCGTGACGGATTCCACGACAGCGATCCAGAACGCCGTTGCAGCGGCGTGCACCTCGCCATTTGCCCACAACGCCACCGTCCCCGGAGTGATATTCCCTCCGGGGAACGACAAGGTTACGCAGACACAAACGCCCTCCACCAGCCCAGTATTCACACTTTGTGGTGCACTTCACGTGCTCGGCATGGGTGGGCAGCAGAGCTTTGGCCAGTTTTATTCGGCTCCTCAAGCAGTCGTTAATGTTGTGGCAGGATCGAGTCCAAACAATGCCGCAGTGTTTGCTCTTCCCACTGCTGCGGCGGGTGCGACAATCGAGAACCTAGCGATCAATGGCTATAATCAAGCTGTATTTGATAGTGAGTCTGTAACCCACCTTATCAACGACATGTTTGGAGCGCAGACAATGGGTTCTCAAGATAACGCCAGTCTTGAAATTGCCGATACGATTTGGGTCTGGGTCGAGGGAGGCTCGACGCAAACAAATTCCGGCTCTGTTCCAGGAATCGAAATTGTGAACGACAACGTAGCGGAGACCACAGGGCTAATCCGGGTCTCGAATATGGTATCGGTGGGTGGCGGGGCAACCTACATCAACCGTGCAACACCGGCGGGAGGGGGGTTGGAAACATTACATTTCGGAATGACCTCCTGGAAAATTGCGGCGGGCCATTTTTCTAGGTAACGACTGTTGGAGCTAACGTCGTAAACCTGTCGGAAATCCGGTTCGAGAATACTTCGCAGGCAGATTGTGGCAACTATCCGCTCATGACTTTCAATGTGCCTGGCGGCGCTTTGGATGATGTTTACGTGAGCCAATCACCAGCGGGAAGTGGAACCTGCACGATTGAAATGATTTCGGGCGCGTTGCGGGGAGTATTTGCGCCAGGAGAAGTAGGCAGCACAATAGCCTGCAATAGTTCAAGTACGCCCATGGGCAACGTCGTCGCGGAAACGGCAGGAGGTTAGATTATGTGTCGGACACCACCGCCGCCTCTCGCCTCGATTCTATTACCGAAACCTCCGTGGGTCCTGTCTTAAGGGCGACCTCACAAGGCAACAGTTTTGCGAGTCTCGCTCTCGACCCGGCGCAAGGTCTGCTTTTCAACGACGGCGCGAATTATGGGTACGACGCCGGAATTTATCAGCCGGCGCTCGGGAACCTGGATGTGGAGTTCACTTCGGCCTTCGCGCCAACAGGAGTCACTGGGACGCCCACGACAGGTGGATCACTGGCGGCGGGGACGTATTACTATTCGGTTGTTCCTTGCATCAGCCGGCCTGTGACGGCTTTTTTGGAACATCATCGCGGCCATCGGCTGCAGTCATCGTAGCTGGCTCTAACAATGCAGTACATATCACATGGACTGACCCTCCTAGCGGCGCGAACACAATCACGGGTTACCTGGTATACCGCGGAACATATCTGGCGCAGCTAGATCAGACCCTTCAAGAGGCCACGCCGAATGTCTACGTTTCGGGTGGTACGAGCACCTCTTATACCGACAATGGATTCAGTGGGATCTACTACGGCCCGCTGGGTGCCATGCCTCATTACCAATCTTCACATCGCTTCACGTCCACGTCACTGGGAATCAACACGACTGAATCCACAATTCAATCTCGATGTGAACGGCACCGCCGCCGTCAACTCGCTGAATGGCGTCGCGAAGGCAGAGCGCTTCCCCGGCGCGGATGCTGCCGCGCAAATTAATGCGTGCCTAACCGCCGCGCAAACGGCCGGCACCGTGTGCGATGCGCGCGGCTTGACTGGCACGCTTACGGGAGCGCATCACATCACGATTCCAGCAGGCACCGTGCTGCTCTGGGGCCACGCGCAGCTTACGATCGACGACACAACGACGAAAGACGCCGTCGAACTGACCGGCGACGGAGCTTCTATCCGTGGCTACCAGGAAAGCGGCATCAATACGCTCCCGAACACGGACACGGCGGGTTATATCGCCTGCGGCGTTGCTGGCTGCACAACTGTTCAGAACCCCGGCAAGGCCACGGGCAAAATCAACTTCGTCCACATTGAAGGGATGTACCTGCTTGCAAATGGGGCGAGCTCGAAAGTGATTGATATGACGAGCATCGGCCATTCGACGGTCGAGAACAACAGCATCGTTCTCGGCACCGGCGGAAATTCCTTCGGCATCTTCGGCGACACCTCTACGGGGAATCAGGACTCTACGAATACGAAGTTCTACCATAACAATATCGAGCCGCAGGGAGCGGGCGACACGTGCCTCAGCCTCGCGGGCGTTTTCAACGCAGTCGTCATCGAGCAGAATACTTGCATCCTGCCACACGTCGGAAGCACCGTGATCGGCTTTCAGTTCGAGAAGGACAGCAACGGAAATTATCCGAACAACGACGAGGTGTACGGCAACGATTGCGAGTCTGCGAATCCCTCAGTTGGCCAGATTTGCTACAACGTTGTCGGAGCCAAGAGCGTCACCTTCGGCCCGAACAATCGTTGCGAAAAAGTTTACACATGCTTTCAGCCGCCCGCGGACGGCTCCGCCACTGGCATCCATTTCGTGGACACGTATCTTTCGCTCAGCAACACGATTCAGCTCAGCCCCAACGAGCCGGTGGCCTCGATGGTTGCCGTAGACAACGTCAGCGAGAACTGGTTGCCGTTCATGCACTACGGTTTCAGCGATATTGCGGGGCCAAATCTTCTCGGCAACGCCGGCTTCGAAGGTTGGCAGAACTCGACGACGCTCGACTACTGGGGCGGCGTCAGTGGTGTCAATATCAACCAGGCGGGCACAGGAATCTACGCGCAAAATTCATCATCGGACTTCCACGCCCGCTGTGGACTCGTTTACGCAGGGCAGCTACAACGCGCGCGTGGGCGACGGCGCCACCGCAGGGCTGGGTATCAACTCCGGCTGCATTCCAGTGGATGCGACGCAGAACTACACACTCGCGTTCCGCGTCGCCTCGGCGGCGGGAATTAATTTCCGACCAGGTTTCCGCTTCTACGGCGACGCAAACTGCACTGAAGCCGACAAGATCACGAGCGTCGCGACGAACGCCCGCGTTCTCGCGCCGGCAAACTACGCCGGGATGGATTTCCTCGTTGGCGCAACGAACGCCAACTGGCAAAGCACGAATGCGTCGCTCACCTACAACAATGGAATCACCTGCAACTGCAACGTCACGGGCGCCGACTGGCAGGTGGGCGTGGCCAACACTTGGTACCCCACGCGCAACTTCGCCATTACTTTTCGCTTGCCGAACGCCGGATACACGAGCTTTTCGTCCGCCACGGTCGCGCATTCGATCCGCGTCTTCTTGCTGGAGAACACGGCATCGGCGAACAATTACGTCTATTTCGACGACGTGATCCTGAGTCAGGGGCCTGTGAGCCTGAATGTCAGGTTCGCCCCCCTGAACGATAGCGGTAACGGTGGGACCGTGAACGGTTACGGGAGCTATAACTTCTCAGGCACCCTCTCACTGCAGTCGAACACCTCGAATGTAGGAACTTTCTCGCACAGCATCACTTCTAACCGCACGTGGACGCTGCCGGATACCTCGGGATCAGTAATGGTGCAGACTGGGTCTGCGCCGGCAAATGGGGACTGCGCACAATTTTCGGTATCTGGCGGCACGATTTCTATCGCCGACAGCGGGGCCGCGTGCGCTTCCGCGCCTTGCACGAGCTATGTGATGGGTATTCTTTCAGCCGGGCAAGCACCCAGCAGCACGAATGCTGTGGATGTTTCCACGATTTATCTTCCGAATACCCAGTTTTCGCATATCACCGTGGACGTTTCGACTACGGATTCGAACACGAGCGATTTCTATAGCTGGGCCATAACGGACACGTCGGGTAACGTGAAATGCTCAATCTCAGCGGTAAATCTTACGGGTGGAGGGGCTAATGACGCGTCGTGCACCCAGGGAACCGTGACCCTCGCTCCCGGCAAGTACATTTTCGCTTTTACGGGCAATGCCACAACGGGGAAGATCGCATACAGTGGCACGGCACCGCTCGCTTTGTCGAGCGCGGTATCGTCATCCACAAGCTCAGGGGGGGCTATCACATTTCCGATCTCAATTCCCGCCGCCGGTGTCACGTATAGCAGCTATGGCTTGCCCGCACTAATCCTACACTGACGATTCGACGAGGACCGTCGTCTTCGATTTAAAGAATCGCCGTGTGGACTAATACCCTTTGGAATCAAACAATTATGTATGTAGCTGAACACGCAGACCTGTGGGTGCTATTCTTCGCAGGCCATGGGCTGCACGTCTTGAAGCGCGCGAGTCTTTCGGCGGGGTCACGGCTGTCAGGTACTAAAAGCCGGCTCGAATGGTTCCGTACAAATGCACTGACATTGTTGCTGCGCCTCTTCGTCAACAGCGCTGCGTTCTCCTATTGGATGGCGCATCCGGATGCGGCGACACATGTGATAGAGACCATCGGGATTCCGGCCAACCTCACCCTCGAACCGGGGCACGCCACGGCCGCGATGTTCGGACTTTCGGCGGACAGCATGGTGGATTGGGCTGCGGCAAAGGTCCCATTCCTTCAAAAGGAAATTCCGGTGAGCAGCGATTCGTAATACGCAGAGAATCTCCAGTTCAGAGCACGCTTTGCCGGCCTGTCATCATTGATTTTTGGAGGCAGCTATGCCCGTAGTTCCCACAACCGCATATTCGCAAGCGGAAGACGCTCTGAACCTGACGCGGGCATTGCTGAATGATTCAACAGGCGCGGTCTTTACGGACACCCTGCTGATGCCTCTACTGAACTCGGCGTACAGGGGACTGCAGCGCGAGCTCGCGGAAAGCGGCGTGAGCGTGCTAGCCGAGCAGCAGGATATCGACTCGATCTTGATCCTACCTCGGGCATTACGCCGACCGAAATTAGCGACGTTCGAGCCCGCAACTTCCCACCGACTGCCTCTCCCCGCACATGCTCTGGGAGCGTGCTACGCCGAATACCGCCGACGTTTTTGTGCCGATGGAGAAATTCACCAGCGGCGGCTCAATGCTGAACCTCCAGCCGAGCACGTACTTGCGGTTGTGGGAATGGCGGGAGGACAAAATCAACTTAGTCGGCGCGACACAATCCATTACGGTCCGCATCCGCTACGAAAAAGTTCTGCCTGAACTGACGCTCGGCACGGATCCTATTCAGATTCGGTCGGCCACGGACCCTCTTGCATTCGCCACAGCGGCGCTGGCGGCACGGTCACGCGGGGCGCGCGCCTTGGCCCAGGATTTGCTTGGGACGGCTCAGATGGCCTCGGAAAACCTCATCGAACGGTACGTGCGCCTGGAACAGGTAAAAGGGAGGCGACGAATGCCGCATAGTTATCACCGCCGCGTAATTTATTTGTAGGGGCGCTTGCTCGGCTGGCTCGGAATGGCAGCAAATTCTTGACTTACTGTGCCGCCAGCACATCGAGCTCAATCATCGGCAGGCCGCGCGTGGCATTCAGCGGGTTGCCGTGGCTATCGAGCGCGACGCCCTGGATTTGCATCATGGTCTGCCCGACGGGTGTTCCAGACGAGCTTGTACTGCTATGGTGGCAGCCGGAGAGCGTCGCCGCAATGGCAATCGAAAGCGCGAATGCCGTAAGGAAATGCCAGACGACACCTCCCGCGAAAGCCGGAATCCAACGGCGTAGGACATACGCAAACTTCATCGCGCACGCAATGCCCAGCACTGCGAGTATCGCTAGGGCAGGGAACAGCGACGTGCGCGCGAGCCTCAGGCGGAGCCGGTTCGAGGACGGCCCAATGGCAGGAGACGTGGCAAACCCTGAACTCGATTGGAGGCCATAGCCAGTACAACCCGAGGGCGTTGACGGTTGCGGTAGAGGTGCGGTTATCGTGGGCGAAGATCGTTACAAAGACGATCTGAAAATTAACCGTTGAATTGGGCGGAACGGAGCCAGGACACGGAGTGGTCACGCAGCTGGTGAACGCTGGCAAGTTCGATGAGGATGGACAGAGCAGCGCGACCCGCTCGCCGTTTTGCCCAAACACGCCATCCGATACTGCCTGAGCATTGAAGGTTATCGTGCCGCCTTGCACAACCGTCAACTCTGACGCCTGGCCACTCGGAAGCTGTAATTCGTAGTCGTCGCCTGAGCCTGCGAAATTCGCAGCGCCAATATCGCCCGCGTTATCCGTAATGCTGATCGTATCCTGTAGCAACCCCTTAGTCTGGGGCGTGAAATCCACGTTAATGGTGCAGCTTGCGCTCGCCGCGAGTATCGACACGCACGAAGTACTCGCGACTCTGAAATTGCCCGCAACCGAGACTGCGGGCACGCTGAGCCCCGTGATTTGAGCTCCCGATGTGTTCGTCAGCGTGAACGCACCGGATGCCGTTGTTCCGCCGATCGGTTCGTTGCAGAATTCGAAGCTTCCGAGAGAGCACGCCGCAGAGGCAGGAATAAGCAGGAGACCCGTCGAGGTATGGCCAGCGAGAAAA
The DNA here is from genome assembly GCA_963823205.1 of Terriglobia bacterium. Classification (GTDB taxonomy): domain Bacteria; phylum Acidobacteriota; class Terriglobia; order Acidiferrales; family UBA7541; genus Palsa-295. Next base: position 1,139 of record CAWGKL010000010.1, on the reverse strand, counting down.
ACAGCCGTCGCATCCCCCTGAGAATCCGTCGCAGTTAGCGCTGCTTCGCGAAGGCCTGCGCTCGTAGGAGTGAAAGCAATTTTGATTGCACAACTGGTGTTCGCAGCGAGCGTGCCCGTGCACGTTCTGCTCTCGATTGTGAAATCGGCAGCATTGAATTCCGCTGTAAGGCCCGAAACGGCAGTCAGTGCGAAGTCGAGGCCGGTAATTGCATTGGCCGACGTTAATGTGAATGTTTGTACTCCGCTTGTGGACCCGACAGGCTCGTTGCAATAAGTGAAGGCGTTGTCCTGGGGATTGTTCGGCGTGCAGGTGGGTGCCGATGCGGGCGGCGTCAGCACGAGATTTCTGCCCGTACCCGCCACGTTGAGAGTGAGCGTATCGCCCGCCGAATCGGCCAGCGTGAGTGCGGCTTCCCGCAGACCGGTTGTCGTGGGGTGAAACACGATGTCCACCTCGCATTGCTGGTTTGCCACGAGGCTGCCTGCGCATGACTCAAGGGATATCGCAAAATCGCCCGGATTGTAATTCGCTGAGAGGCCGGGTACTGCTACGAGCGACACAGTGACGCCGCTAGCAGCGGCAAGGGCCTCGATCATGAAGTGCGTCGCAGGACTCGTCGTTCCCGGCGGCATACCGGCCCCCGGAATTTGGTCGCAAAAAGCAAATCCCGGGTCCAGAGGACAGCCTGGCTGTCCCACGGCAGAAACGAGCTCAAGGTTGCTTGATGCGGCGGCAGCGGAGACCGTAGTCACTTGATTCAGCCGCAGCGCCACGAACGCCGCGAGAATTGCCATCGCCAACGTACAAACAGCTAGCAATCGCCGCACTAAGTTCTCCTTATTCAACGTTTCGAGTCCGACGTTTTGGATTCAGCCTCGAACGTTCAGGTTGCGCGCCGCAAGCCGACGATGATAACAGCGCCCGGCCTTCGAGTCACTAATCACTCTTTCCGGAGGAAACATGGCACTTACATTTACGCTCGTGGATACATGGGATGACAGCAAGCGCATCCATGTTTCCGGTACGGTCTCTGCGTCGGGGAGCTATACTACCAGCGGGGATACGCTCGACCTTTCACAATTTCCAATCATCGGCGCGACACAAGCTCCTGTCCAAGGGACGGCATGGATGGACTG
>CAWGKL010000009.1:0-377274 GCA_963823205.1 Terriglobia bacterium | reverse complement strand
AGGCCGCGTCCTTGTGGACAGCTATCCCTCCTTCAGCGTCCTGCTCCTCCGCGATGACCCTAAATTGATCCAGAGGAGCCTCCCGCAAATTGAAGATGGCCTCGCCATTTCCCCAGCGGATTTGCGGCAGCAACTCGATGCCGCCAAGAACGAACCCAAATTCCAGCCCATTGTCATAAAGCCGGCGGCGAGCGATGCGGACATTGCCTTCGTCGAATCGCACCGCACGGACCTGCCCGTCCTCGAACTCATGATGGTCCAGCGGCGCCACTACCCCTATGGCAAGATGCTTGCCAACACGATCGGCTACGTCGGCGATGTTTCGCCTCAGGAGCTCGAGGAAAGCGACGGCCGCTATCGCCCGGGCGACCTCGTCGGGAAAGCGGGCCTCGAGAAGGAATACAACGCCCAGCTCGAAGGTACAGACGGAATGCGCCGTATCGTGGTCAATAGCGTGGGCAAGCCCGTGCGCACCCTCGACAACGTCGAGGCCATCTCCGGGAAACCCATTCAACTCACCATTGATTATGATCTGCAAGCCATCGCGGAAACTGATTTAGCCGGTAAAGTGGGCGCTGTAATCGCCATGGATGCCCGCACCGGCGAAATCCTCGCCATGGTGAGCCAGCCCACTTTTGACCCCAATGACTTTGCGGTCCGCATTCCGCCAGCGGAGTGGCAAGCCCTCAACTCCGATCCCCACACGCCGCTCCTAAACCGCGCGATTCAGGCGCAGCTCGCTCCCGGCTCCGTCTTCAAGGTCGTCTTGGCCACCGCCATGCTCGAATCCAAGGCCATCCCCGCCAACTTCACCGCTTTCTGCCCTGGCCACGCCGATTTTTATGGCCGCACATTCCACTGCGATCAGGCCCACGGCCTCGTCGATCTCCATAAAGGCCTTGTCGCTTCCTGCGACGTTTACTTTTACAACGTCGGCAAATTGCTCGGAATCGACCGCATTGACCAGTACGCTTTCGGCCTCGGCCTCGGCCGCCGCACGGGAATTGATTTGCCCGGCGAAGAGCCCGGCCTCATCCCGTCCGAAGACTGGGTCGAGCGCACCTACCATCACAAGTGGTATCCGGGCTCCACGATTTCGGTGGCCATCGGCCAGGGCGCCGTGATGGCCACGCCGATTCAGCTGGCTCGCATGATCACGGCCGTGGCCAATGGCGGCACTTTGATTCCGCCGCACCTTATAAAAAATGCCTCGGATCTGAAGTTCGAGTCCTTTCCTCTTTCCGACGACACCGTCCAACAGGTAACCGACGCCATGTGGGGCGTCGTCAACGAGCCGAATGGCACCACCTTGGAGCGAGTCAAGCTGCAAAACGTTGACTTCGCCGGCAAGACCGGCAGCGCGCAAACGGAAAGCTTCGACTTGCAAAAGAAGCTCGGCAAGCATCTGAAGGAAAACGGCTGGTTCGTCGGCTACGCGCCGCGCCGTAATCCCGAAATCGTGGTAGCGGCGCTGGTGCAGGAAGGCGTCTGGGGCAGCACGTCGGCCGCGCCGATTGTGCGCGACATCGTGAAGGCCTATTACGACAAAAAGAATGGCCAACTGCGGCAGCCCGCCACGGCCGACAATACCGGCGAGCCGCGCGCCCTGCCGCCGGTTGCCGAGGCTGCAGGAGCTGTGCACCCATGAAAGATCGTCCGCGCATTCAGGATTTCGATTGGACTTTACTGGCCATCGTCGGCGCGATTAGCCTTCTTGGCCTGTTCGAAATTTATTCTTCCACCCACGCAAGCGGCATGGCGGGCATGCAATGGAAACAGCTGATGTGGATCGGGATCGGCTTGGCCGGCATGTTTCTTATTTCTCTCATTGATTATCACACGCTGATGGACCAGGCTCCCGCGCTCTATCTCTTCGGTATCGCTACGCTCCTGATCGTCCTGGTCATCGGCCACTCACGGTTCGGCGCCAGACGGTGGGTCGCCCTCGGTGGCGGAGTAAATTTACAAGTGTCGGAACTCATGAAGTTGATTATAATAATTGTGTTGGCGCGCTATTTCACGGAAGTGCATACGGACCGCCTAACGCTCGGTGACCTTCTGAAGGTTGGCATTTTGACCCTGATTCCCGTAGGCTTGATCTTGAAGCAGCCTGACTTGGGTACCGCGATGGTGCTACTTCCCGTCGCACTGGTGGGAATATTTCTCGCCGGCGTGAGTTGGAAGCATGTAGCTGTGGGCTTCGTGCTCGTCGCTTTGATGGTCCCGGTCGGCTGGAACATGCGCCGTCATCTAAAGCCCTACCAGCAGCAGCGCATCCAGACGTTCCTTCACCCGGAGGAAGATCAGCGTGGCGCCGGCTATCAGATTCTTCAGTCTGAAATCGCCGTCGGCGCCGGCGGATTCTGGGGAAAGGGATTCGGCAAGGGCAGCCAGAACCAATTGGGCTTTGTGCCCGTCCGCTACTCGGATTTTATTCTTGCGGCGATGGCTGAAGAGGAAGGGTTCATCGGAGTTTGCCTCGTCTTGCTTTTGTATCTAGGCTTGATTTTGCGACTCGTCGAAAACGCCCAGAAGGCCAAGGATCGTGCCGGGACGTACGTCGTGATGGGAGTGACCGCGATCTTGGGCTTCCACGTTCTCGTCAACAGCTCGATGGTGATTGGATATATGCCCGTCACCGGCATTCCCCTGCCGCTGATGAGTTACGGAGGCTCCGCAACCGCTTTTGTTTTTTTGGCTTTGGGTTTGGTGATGAACGTCCGCATGCGGCGTTTCGTCAACTGAGCCTCGATGATTCAGTGCTTGTGTCCCGCTTTGCCGGGACCCGGATTTCAATTCTGATTATGGAAAAACGCATCAGGTGAGCATGGTGATACAGCGGCTCAATAAAAATGTCCTGCGCGGCTCGTCGCGGCGGTCACAAGTCCCTGCCTTCCGCCACATCGATCCAGAGCGCGCGGTCCCCCGGTGCGCCACGAGGAGTTTACATGTCCAAAGAAATGGTGATATCGGCGAATCCGCACGAGACGCGGGTCGCCATTCTCGAAGAAGGTCAGCTCTGTGAATATTACGTCGAACGAGAAAAAGAGTTTGCTCTAGTAGGGAGCATTTACAAAGGCCGCGTCACGCGCGTTCTTCCGGGGATGCAATCGGCGTTTGTGGAAATTGGATTGGACAGCGACGCGTTCCTATATGTGACCGACTTTCTCGAAGGTATCGAGGAATTCGACCATGTGGTAACCACGGTCGAAGACAAACTACAAAAAATGGAAGAGCAGGGCGGGCAGGTGTTTGCCGCGACAGGGGCGGCGGCTGCGGCGGAGCCCGTCGACGTCGAGGCCGGAATGCCGGCGGCGAGCATCGCGGCAGCGAACGTGGCGCCCGCGAACACCCCTTCGCAGGCTCCGGAGCGGCCGCGATTCGACAATCGTGGCCGCGGGGGTGGGCGCGATTTTGGACGCCGGGGCGGGGGCGGGCGTGGCCGCGGCGGACGCTTCGGCAGAGGCGGCGGGCGCGGAGGCAATCAGCGCTATGGCCGCGAGCTGCCTTCCTCGAAATATGCGTCGCCGCACCTCCCCGAAGACCGGCCGGATGAATCCGGCCCGGCGAATGGCAGCATCTCGACAATTCTGCCGGGAGAATCGCTGGCGAAGTACCGCGAAAAGGTTCCCGGAGCCGCCGTCCCATACACACCCATGGAAGATGCTTCCAATGCGCCGGAACCCGGCGCGGCGGCAGAGCCCATTCGCGAGCAGGAATCCGCGGCGCCGGCCGAGGCTCGCGCGACATTCGATCCAGCGTTGCCAACGGGACTTGAGCCTCTGCCCGGGGAGACGCTTTCGAAATGGCGGCGGCACGAGCCGATTGTCGAAGAGCGCGCGGAGGAGAAAGCGGCCCCGGGGGCACCGCTCGATGCGCCGGTGGAAGCGCTGCCGGATACGCAGCGAGTGCAGCAAGAAGACGAGGACGACCTGGTGGAAGAAGCGCAATACCTCCACGAAGCCGCCATCGCCAATGAAGCCCATACGGCGGCGGAATTGAGCGAGGACGAAGCGGCGGCGCTGGCCGAGCACGTGGCCGAAGCGCAGATCGAGGAAGAGGCACGGGAAGCGCAGCGCCGGGATTACGTTGCGGCGGCGGAGGCGGGCGACGCGGACATCACCGAAGCCGAATTGGAGGAGGCCGCGACTTCCGAGGAGGAACACGAACTCGCCGAAGAGGAGTCCGAAGCGGAGGGCGAAGGGATGATCGCGCCGCCCGCAGAGGAGGTCCATTCGGAAGGATTCGAAGTGGAAGCGGCGCCGGCCGGGGAGGGTTCACCCGCCGGGGACGAAAATCTTCCGCCGCAGGAGCCGCGAATTCAGCAAGCTCGAATCCGCGATGATTTCCGCGCGCGAATGCAGCATCCGGGACGGCGCGGCGGGAATCGGGACCGTGGCCGGCGCGACGACCGGGGACGGCGCCCCCAGCAGGGCCATGGAGGGCCGGGCCATCATCGGCTTCCTCCGCGGCGGCCGCAGTTGATTGCCGATATGCTGAAGCAGGGGCAGGAAATCATCGTGCAAATCGCCAAGGAGCCGCTGGGCAAAAAGGGCGCGCGAATCACGAGCCATGTGGCGCTGCCGGGGCGCTTTCTGGTGTATATGCCGACGCTCGACCACACGGGCGTCTCGCGGAAAATCGCTTCGGCGGAGGACCGCGCGCGGCTGCGCCATCTGGTGAACGAAGCGAAGGGCGCGGCGGGCGGCGGGTTCATTGTGCGCACGGCGGCGGGCAGCGCCACGGCGGACGAGGTGCGGGCCGACGTGGAGTTCCTGACGCGGACGTGGTCGGAAATCAAGTCGCGCTCGGAGCAGCGCAAGGCGCCTTCGATCTTGCATCGCGACCTGAACCTGGTGGAGCGCATCCTGCGGGATTTCATCACGCCGGATTTCGGCGCCATCTGGGTGGATTCGGAGGAGGAGTACACGAAGGTGGTGGAGTTCATGAGCCGGTTCCAGCCGCAAATGGTGAACCGCGTGAAGCTGTACACCAAGGAAACACCGGTGTTCGAGGAGTTCGGGATCCAGCAGGAAATTGACAAGGGGCTGAAGCCCAAGGTGTGGCTGAAGTCGGGCGGCTACATCGTGATCAACCACACGGAAGCGCTGGTGGCGATTGACGTGAATACCGGAAAGTTCGTGGGCAAGGGCTCGAACCGGCTGGAAGACACGATCGTGCGAACGAACGTGGAAGCGGTGAAGGAGATCGTGCGGCAGATGCGGCTGCGCGATTTGGGCGGGATCATCGTGATTGATTTCATTGATATGGAGGAGCGGCGGAACCGGGAAAAGGTGATGGCCGCGCTGGAGGACGCGCTGCGAGCCGACCGCGCGCCGTCGAAGGTGCTGCGCTTCAACGAATTCGGCCTGGTGGCCATCACGCGCAAGCGCACCAAGCAGGCGCTGGAGCGGACGCTTTGCCAGCCGTGTCCTTACTGCACGGGTTCGGGGATGGTGAAATCCATCGCCACGCTCGCCTACGAAATTCAGACGGAGGCGCGGAAGATGGCTCCGGAGATAGATTCCGGGAGCGTTACATTGCGGGTGCATCCGGAAATTTCGAAAGCACTGAAGACGCGCGAGTCGTCGCTGATCGAGGAATTGGAACGGTGGACGAAAAAGAGCGTGATCATCCAGGCCGACCCGACGCTGCATTGGGAGCAATACGACATTTACTGAAGGTCAGAAGTTGGAAGTCAGATGTTAGAGGTCGGAAGCGCCGCGGGAAATGATCCGCGGCGTTTTTTTGTGGAGGAGGTCCGAGGCTCGAAGCCGGGCGGTATTACCCTAAGAATTTACTTTACAATACTTAAATAGTTGAATATCATTTACTCGAATCATTGCTTGAAAGTTCGAGCAATTTAAGGGCTTAAAGGGACCTTAAGGGCGCGTTTTTGGCCGATTTTGTGCCGTTAAGGCGGCTTAAAAGGCGAAAGGCATACTTCGAGAGAGGGGAGAGGGACATGACGGAAAATACAAAAAATAATAGGAAGACCCGCGGGGCGCTGGACGCTTACACCGAGTCTGATTCAGGCGACCGACAAGATGAACGCGCTCGCAGGCCGCGAACAGGAGACGCTGCGGCGGCTGTGCCGGAAATTGGGCGAGGGGATGTGCTGAAGTTTGTGGCTGAGATGACGCATTGGGATGTGGAGGAGATGGAGGGGGGGAGTGTAGGAGGCATAGGAAGTAAAGGAGGCAGGGAGGCAAGGAGGCAGGGACGCAAGGAGGCAAGGGAGGGAGCGGCGGATTGGCAGCCGATGCGGGGAAGATAATTGAAAGCGATGTTCCGGGGAAAAGCCTCAGGTCTTCCCGGCAGAGAGCGCCGGGAAGACCTGAGCTACATTGAACCCGCAACGTGATGGCCCGCCTGCAAAAAGCAAAAGCGCAAGATGCCGCGCTGAAGCCCCCCTGGTGGCTCAGGGTAAAGCGGCGCTGGATTCAAGTCTCGAGGCTGGGCGGAAGTTGGCTCGACGAATTGCCAGCTATCGTATTCCCAAGGCTCGCCTGGCGCAGTCCAGAATCCCGAATGTGCGGGCCATCTTTTTGATATGTCCGACTTCGATGTTGTCATGTTTCGGAAGCGTCGGAAAAACGACGCCGCGCCATCGGACGAAGCGGAAGTGGTTCCGCAGGGTGATTTCATGCCCAGGGGCGCACTCATCAAGCATCCGCACCACGTCTGCAAACGAAATGGCGGCGGACATTTTAGGCCGCTGTAGGCAACGCGAAATAATCCGTCACGTTGTCAGTAGGCTTGTAGCGGGTGTTTTCCTTGTCCAATCGCTCGACAGTTAATTGAGTTGGACGCGTCTCAGGGGCCTGCTTTGGCATCTTCGAGAAAAAATCGTCGTCGGGCCGTTTGGGCCAGGCCGGTTACTTTCAGGCAATTCATCTTGATGGCCTCGTATCCGGTGGGGGTTAACAATATCGTTAACACACGGGGCCAGGCCTGAAACGGCGGTGCGCGGCGCCGGACGCATAAAAACCGGAAAAGCCTCAGGTCTTCCCGGCAGAGGGCGCCGGGAAGACCTGAGCTACATTGGAAGCAGTACGATATTTACTAGAGGCTGGATGCCGGAGGCTGGAAGCTGAAAAAGGGAAAATGGAAAGTGGCTAGTGGAAAGTAGAAATTGGAAGCGCCGCGGAGCCGAAGCCGCGGCGCTTTTTTGTTGTCGGCTGGCCGTGCTCCACTGAGAAGCGAAGATTTGCCGGAGAGCGGCCAAGCCGCCGAAAAAGAGAAGGCCCGGCAAGCGGCAGACGCTTCGCGCGTCCGATTGCGGCACGGCGGAGAAACCAAAGGCCCCACCCTCACAAAACGAGGGTAGGGCACCCGGAAAGGCAAATGCAAAGGCACACAGGCAGGAGTGCCCTTCCTGCGTCAGGGTGAACCTGTGCTATGACTGCAAGAAGCAAAGGCACACAGGCAGGAGTGCCTGTGCTACTAGAACCTGCGCAGAATCCATCATTTCCGCGGACTGCAAAGCCGGGCGGTATTACCCTCAGAATTTACTTTACAATACTTAAATGGTTGAATATCATTTGCTCGAATCATTGCTTGAAAGTTCGAGCAATTTAAGGGCTTAAAGGGGCCTTAAGGGCGCGTTTTTGGCCGATTTTGTGCCGTTAAGGCGGCTTAAAAGGCGAAAGGCATACTTCGAGAGAGGGGAGACGGACATGACGGAAAATACCAAAAATAATAGGAAGACCCGCGGGGCGCTGGACGCTTACACCGAACTGATTCAGGCGACCGACAAGATGAACGCGCTCCTCGACAGGCAACTGGAATCATTTGAGCTGACCACGAACCAATTCCGGGTGCTCGAGGAGGTGAAGCGTCACGGCTCGCTGAGCTTTACGGGATTGGGCGAACGGCTGATCTGTACGGGAGGGAACATCACGCACTTGGCCGGGCATCTGGAAAGGCGCGGGCTGACCATCTTGGAGGCGGACGCGAGAGACGCGAGAAAAAGGATGGTCCGGCTGACGGCGGAGGGAGAGAAGCTGATGGCGAAGATTTATCCGCTGCGGGCGAAGGTGGTGCGGGCGCAGATGAGCACGCTCGGAAACCGGGAACAGGAGACGCTGCGGCGGCTGTGCCGGAAATTGGTCGAGGGCGATGCGGTGAAGTTTGTGAATGAGATGACGAGGTGGGATGCGGAGGAAATGGAGGCGGGGGTGTAGGAGGCACAGGAAGTAAAGGAGGCAAGGAGGCAAGGGAGGCGGAGGAGGGAGCGGCGGATTGGCAGCCGATGCGGGGAGGATATTGAGAGCGATAATCCGGGGAAAAACCTCAGGTCTTCCCGGCAGGGGGCGCCGGGGAGACCTGAGCTACATTAGGAGGCGCGAGGGGCATGGCGCAAGGTATACTCCCGCGAAATGAGTGGAGCTTCGCGTAGGCGGCGCGACCGGCGACTGAAGGATACGAAACCCCGCGCATCGAATCCCGGCGCTGCCATACCGGATGGGGAGCCGCAGCCGGAGCCGCTGACACCCGTCGTTCCCGAGGAGCGGGCGCGCGATTTTTGGCCCATCGCCGCGATCTGCGCGACTGCCTGCCTTTCCCTGGGCATCGTGCAATTCGTAGGCGGTGAGACGGCGTACCTGCAATTTTTCCCGCCCAGCCGCTATGCGCCGGACCCCTATTGGGTGCTCCGATTCAAGGCGTGGTGGGTCGCGTGGACACTCGCGGGCTTTCTCGCGCTGCCCGCGGCCATCATGGCGCTCTGGCCCGGGCAAAGGCTGCGCGATTGCAATCTTTCGTGGCGCGGTTTTCGAGAGCATATCTGGATTTATGTGGGGCTCTACGCGGCGGTGTTCCCGGTGATCTACCTGATCTCCTGGACGCCGGCGTTCTATACGTTCTATCCGATGTACGGCCAGGCGGGGCGTTCGTGGACGGACCTGCTGCTTTGGGAGAGTTTGTACGCGGGCCAGTTCATCGCGCTCGAGTTTTTCTTCCGCGGATTCCTTGTGGGCGGGCTTGGGAAACATATCGGAATCCTGGCGGTGCCTGTGTCCGTGATGCCCTACATGATGATCCACTTCACGAAGCCGTGGCCGGAGGCATCCGCGTCGGTTGTCGCGGGGTTCGTCCTCGGCTGGCTGGCATGGAAGACGAAATCCATTTGGGGAGGGGTGTGCGTTCACTGCGCCGTGGCCGCGACGATGGACCTGCTGGCATTGTCGCACAAGGGGCAGCTTCCGTGGATTCATGGGTGAATGGGCGCGGCGCGAAAATCGGGAAAGGACTCACACCCGGAGGTTCAAATGCAGTTCCAAACCCAACTTCAAATACGAAGAACCCACCCTTTGCAAAAGGCGCAAAGGATGGGGCACCCCTAAAATCGAAGAAAAAAGCCTCAGGTCTTCCCGGCAGAGGGCGCCCGCCACGGCGGGCAGGCCGGGAAGACCTGAGCTACATTGAGATAACGGCGCTTCTGAATTGCCGGCGGCGGGAGAGCGCGCGAGTGATATGGCTAATGGGGATTCTTGGGGACTCTGGGGTGGTCCGCGCAGAGGTGCGATGCGAAATCGGCGTCGCGCTGCTGCTTGTAGGTCTGCATCACTTCATCGAGGGATTTGCCGGTCGGTGTTCCCGAAGGGTTGAACGCCCACGCGCATTCGGAGCAACCCCAGCCCGCAAATTTCTCTTTTTCGATCCATAGGAGTTTGCGGGGCATGGACGCGGTGAAGATTAGCGATAGCCAAGGGGTGCTGTCTGTGGGATGTACAACACTGGGGAAGAATTGCTATCTCAATCCGAGGTCGTCCTCGAACTGCTGAATGACGCCGTAGCATTCACAGGCGGATTTTTCGAGCTTCCTGCGGTTGACGATCTTCACCGCGCCCCGGACGTATTCGATCATTCCCATTTTTTGGAGCACGGACGCCGTCATGCTGACCGTGGCGCGGTCCGTGCCCATCATGGTGGCAATGAAATCGTGGGTGATGGGAAGGACTCCGGAACCCACTCGATCCTGAGTCATCAGCAGCCACCGGGAGAGGCGCTGCTGTATATCGTGGAGGCGATTGCACGCCGCGGTCTGCGCGACTTGCATTCCTTGCAGCCCGGCGTGCCTGTTCAACATCAGCTGTAACTGCGGGGCGAGGCGCAGAATGCGTTCCAGCGCACTGCCCATCATGCGGAAGCCGTCGCCGGCGATTTGAATGATTTCACGGACGGAACTTCTGGTCAGACCGGCCGCCAGTCCCGCCCCCACGTAGCCCTCGCTGCCCACGACGCCCACTTCCACGGTCCGGCCGTCCTTGGTGACTACCACTTGAGAGACCATTCCGCGGTTCGGGAAATAGACGAACTCGATTTTTTGCGTGGGCTCATGAAGGCTGAGATGGTGCGGCAGGTCAACAAACGCCAAGTCGGAACGCATCGTCTCGAATTCGTTATCGGGCGCAGCCAAGAGGACTTTGTTGGTTACCGGTTTTCCCTCGGCATTGGTGCGCTGGTCTGTCTGTGCGACTCGAAAATTTTTGCCGCTCATGTCACTCCTGACGGGCGCGAGAGCGTCTGGCGACTATTGGGTAAAAGTTCATGGGCTCCGGATGGAACTCGCAATTCGCTTCCCTGCCGAGATTCCGCCCCCATTGGACCAAAAGAGGGGTCAAGCAATCTGTGCGAAATGGGACACCGCGCGTCCGGCGGGGGATTTTCATTGGCGAGCGGCAATTTTTCGCGCCGAACAACGTATACTTGCGGGACACGCGGACCTCGCCCGAGAGGCTACGAGCATGCCAGACGAAGAGTGGATCAAGAGACTCGAGGACGGCAGGAAGGTGAAATTCGTCTACCAAGAACTGCCGGAAGACGGGGCGTTTATCACCGCGCAGATTGAAGGGCACGAGGTCGTTTATTCAGTGGTATTGAGCAAAGCCGGAAATCCGCTGAGCCGTGAAGATGTGGAAGGGCATTTCCAGGGCGAGCTTTCGAAGAAGTAGCGGCGCTCGATAGGGGAGGCTCTCCCGAGAGCCGCCGATGCACACCGCGGCACGACGCGCTGATCGGAAAGCGGCATACTCCGAGACGACGATTGGGCGAAGAGGGATTTATCGGCGTCCGGAACCGCGAGGAATTCTTTTCGTCTCCATGGCCTCGGCCGCGGAAAGCTTGCGGTCAACGTGGGATCCCGAACGCGGGGCGCCAGAATGCAGCACACAGCGCTCCCCGGGAGGGACACCGCACGTAGGGCAGGAGACGGACATCAACTGTTTCGCCGTCATGTCGCTCACCCGCATGGGCTCAGGATGGCACAAAACGAGCCGCAAAGCTGTTTCATATTGAACTCTCTGTTACCGGCCGAAAGGCAGCAAGGCACCCGTAAGATGGTACTCGCCTTGCTGCCACATCGCGCCACCGGTTTCATTCCAGTTAGGGTCTGACGTATACCCCGACATCCAGACGGCTGTGATCCCAATCCGAATGGTGGTCGCGGCACCAGTTGCGATCGCTATCCATGCGGTTGACGTTGCGGTTCACTTGCGGGCTATTTTGGCCGTGTCTTTCAGCGTCGCGGTCGATTCTGGCGCGATCGTTTTCAAGCCGATTGTGGCAATTGCGATTGTAATCACCAAATGTAGCGTGGCCCATTGTGAGACTGAACGCCATCGCCAGTGCAGACGCGAGGGCTAGACGAACGATTTGCTTTTTCACGAGTTTCCTCCAAAGAGAAATTACACTGCCTGGGCAGTGAACTGGTCAGGGATGCAGGATAGCCGAGGCCGCGCGCGGGTGTCTGTGCTGTTTGGAACACATTGGGGGATTGGCATCCGAGAAATCGAAGAGAAAGACTCAGGTCTTCCCGGCAGAGAGCGCCCGCCACGGCGGGCAGGCCGGGAACACCTGAGCTACATGGCGAGAGCGCGGGGAAGACGTGAGCTACATTAAGCGGGCGCGAAACCGGATATACTGCTGAACCGTGAGTGAAATTAAATTTGGGACGGACGGCTGGCGCGGCGAGTTCGCCGAGGATTTCACCGACGAGAACGTGCGCAAGGTGGCGCACGCGATCGCGCGGTACGTGGTGCGGGCGGAGCGGGCCGAGAGCGGCGTGTTCGTCGGATACGACACGAGATTCGGCTCGGAACGGTTCGCGCGTGTGGCGGCGGAGGCGGTAGCCGCGACGGGAACGCCGGTGTGGCTGGCGGAGGAAGCGTCGCCGACGCCGGCGCTTTCGCTGTTGGTGCGGCTGCGGGGGGCGGCGGGCGGAATTCAGATCACGGCGAGCCACAATCCCTACCAGTGGAACGGCATGAAATTCAAAGCGAGTTATGGGGGTTCCGCGCTGCCCGGGATCGTCGGGCAAATCGAAACGGAACTCGCGAAGGCGCTGCGCGACGGAGTTCCAGCGCTTCCACCGCGCGAGGACCTGATCCATTCGCTCGACGTGCGCACGCCGTATCTCGAAACGCTCGGCGGGCTGGTGGACTGGGAGCGGCTGCGCGCGTCGAAGCTGCGGTTTCTCGTGGACCCCATGCACGGAGCGGGGCGCGGGCTGCTCGGCGAGCTGTTCCGGCGGCAGGGGATCGAGACCGGCGAGATTCGCGGGACGCGCGATCCAATGTTCGGAGGAGTGAATCCGGAGCCGATCGAGCCGCACGTGGAGGCATTGCAGAAGGCGGTGCGCGAAGGGGGGTACGACGCGGGATTCGCGCTCGATGGCGACGCGGACCGCATCGGCGCGGTGGATAGCGACGGGACGTTCGTGACGCCGCACCAAATATTTTCGATTCTGCTGTGGCATCTTGCGGGAACGCGGAAGATCGCGGGCGAGGTGGCGAAAACATTTTCGACGACGAAAATGGTGGATAAGATCGCCGCGAAATTCGGGCGCACGGTGTGGGAGACGCCCATCGGATTCAAATATATTTGCGCGCGCATGCTGGAGAGCGACATCCTGCTGGGCGGAGAAGAGAGCGGAGGCATCGGGACGAAGCTGTATCTGCCGGAGCGCGACGCGTGCGTGAACGCGCTGCTGCTGGCCGAAGTGATGGCGTGGCACGGCCAGCGGCTGGGCGAGCTGGTGGCGATGCTGGAGCGGGAGTTCGGCGAGCACCACTACGGGCGCGTGGACCTGACGCTCGCAGAAGGGCAGAAGGAAAAGGCGCTGGAATATTTCGCGGACGAAAAATTGAAGAGGCTGCTGGAGTGGCCGATCGTGCGGCGCGAGAATTTGGACGGCGTGAAAATGTATTTGGGGGAGGCGGGGTGGGTGCTGGTGCGGGCGTCGGGCACGGAGCACATGTTGCGGGTTTACGCGGAGACGACGCGCGCGGAGACGACGCGGCGCGTGCTCGAGGGAGTGAGCGCGATGGCGAGGAAGATGTGAGGGATGAGGGATGAGGGACCCCACCCTTTGCCAACGGCGGAAAGGATGGGATCCCGCAGGATCGTCCGGGATGCAAACACCGGACACCCGAAAAACCGAAGAACAGCCGGAAAAAGCGAAGAAAAAACCTCAGGTCATCCCGGCAGAAGGCGCCGGGATGACCTGAGCTACATTAAGGCGCGAGACCCGCGTTACGGGGCGATGGATTTGCGGGCGGCGTCGAGGACGCCGTTCAAGAAGGCGGGGGCATCGGCGGAGGAGAATTTTTTGGCGAGTTCGAGGGCTTCGTTGATGACGACGCTGGGCGGGGCGGTGGAAGCCTGGAGCTCGAAGATGGCGAGGCGCAGGATGCAGCGGTCAATGGCGGCGAAGCGGTCGAGGCGCCAATTGGCGGAAAGCAGGGAGGCGAGGGCGTCGGCGGAGGGGGCGCCCGCGACGGCGCCCTCGAACAGGTGATCGGCGAACTTGCGGGTGAAGTCGGTGGCGCGGGCGGATTTCCAGAAGAGGCGCTTGATGCGCGCGGGGTCCTGGCGCGCGATATCCCACTCGAAGAGCATCTGCAAAGCGAACTCGCGGGATTTGCGGCGGAGGGTGGTCATCGCCGGCGTGGACGGCGGCGCGGAGGGCGGGGCGCGCGGCCGGGAGCGTGGGAAGATTTCGAGAGTTTGCGGAAGAGGCGGGCCATCTGGATGGCGGCGAGGGCCGCTTCGTAGCCTTTGTTGCCGCTCTTGATTCCGGCGCGATCGGTGGCTTGCTCGAGCGTGTCGCAGGTGAGGATGCAGAAGGACATGGGCACGCCGGTATCAAGCTGGGCGAGCTGGATGCCGCGGGCCGACTCCGCAGCGACGTATTCGAAGTGCGGCGTCTCACCGCGAAGGATGCAGCCGATGCAGACGAGGGCGTCAAAGCGGCCGGCGGAGGCAAGCTTGCGCGCGGCGACGGGAATTTCAAAAGAGCCGGGGACGCGGACGATCTCGATGCGGTTTTTGGCGGCGCCGGCGGCGGTGAAGGCGTCGAGCGCGCCGGCGAGCAGGCGATCGGTGATGAAGCTATTGAACTCGCTCACGACGACGGCGAAGCGCAGCCCGGCGGCGTCGAGCGGGGCGGGGGCGGATTTGCGAGTTTCGGTGAAAGTGATCTTTGTCATGTTCGCAGGGACGGCGTAATTTCGTTTTTCAAGGTGTGGCGAGCGGCGCGAGAGTATCGCCGCCGCGCTGGCGCACCTCATCGAGGCCTGCTTCGGCACGGTTGATCCATTCGGTGACGCGATCTTCGGTATCGCCGTGCTGGGGCGAGGCGGCCTCGGCCACGACGGCGCTGACGGGAACACGCGGAGCGGCCCACGGGGGCGAAACCGTGGCGGCGACCTCGCGGAGCTTTTCCGCGAGCGCCACGGCCTGTTCGAGCGAGGCGCCCGGAAGGATAAAGACAAGCGACCAGGCCGTATATTTTACGGCGATGTCCGTCTGGCGCACGGCGGAAGAAAGGGCGCGCGCGAGTTTTTCCATATAGGTATTGATCGCGGCGTCGCCATGCTGGCGGAGAAGTTCGCCGCCGTGATCCATCTGCAGAATGACGAGGGAAAGCGGCGAGGCCTGCTCGCGCGCGCGGTTGGATTCCATCAGCAGGCAATCCAGGTAGGCGCCGCGGCTGAGGAGACCGGTCTTCTCGTCCGCAACGGCCAGCGAGCGAACCAGCGAGCGCAAACGGGTGTGATTCACGGAAAGCACGAGCTGGTCGCCGGCAGCCTGAAGGAAAAAACTTTCGCTGGGTTTCCATTTTCTGGCAGCGGAATCGCCCACGAGCAAGGCTCCCCAGGGGGCCTGGGTTTCCTTGTCCGTGAGAGCCACGCCGAGGGCGGACTCGAAGCCGAATTCGCGCAGGGCAGGGTCGCTCGAGGCTTCCAGCGCGATGCCGCCCAGCTCGTCGGGCGCGGCCTTGGAAACCAGGGGGATGATGGAGGGGATGCGGGGCGCTCCCAAAGGCGGCACTCCGGGGGCGAAGTATTCCGCGGTGGAGGGCGAGGCATCGCCCGCAGCGCCCACGGCGGCCAGGCATCGGGCGACCTTGAGGTGCTTGCCAATTTCGGCGGCCATGGCCGCCAGGACCTCGCGCGGGGTGGCCTGGCGGTACATCAGGCGGTTGATTTCGGCGATGGCCGCAAGGTCGCGATGCGTTTCCGCGGGCGTGGGCGCGGCCACGGGGGAAGGCGCGGAAACCAGCGGCTTTTCCAGGGCTGGATGGGGTGCGTGGGACGGCGCATGCGGCTGGGGCGGCGCGCCCTGGGGCCACCAGTTGGCGCGGTCATAGAGGGCGCGCAAGCGTTCGTTGGTTTGGTCTTCGCCGGGAAAGAGCTGCGCGATGCGTTCGAGGCGTTCGACGGCCTTGGGCTGGAGAGAATACTGGAGAAAGATTTCCGCCTGGACGATCAAGTCTTCGAGGGCATTCTGGGCGTGGGCCTCCTCGGAGAGGGCGGCGGGGCTATCGTCCTCGCCCGGCTCCGAGGCGGAGAAGCCGCCGGAGCGATTGATGACGGTGGCGGCCTTGGCCGCGCGAGCCAGAATATTTTGGA
Source organism: Terriglobia bacterium (assembly GCA_963823205.1). Classification (GTDB taxonomy): domain Bacteria; phylum Acidobacteriota; class Terriglobia; order Acidiferrales; family UBA7541; genus Palsa-295. Next base: position 361,357 of record CAWGKL010000009.1, on the reverse strand, counting down.
GGAAAGCAGGATCCGCTTTGCCTTCGAGAGCGGCAATACGTTCCAGGTTGCGGGAGTCGTAGGGGTCAATGTCCACGAGGCGGTCGAGAGCCTCGCAGGCATTTTTCATTTGCCCGGCGATCAGGTAGAGGTCGAAGAGGCGCATGAGGGCCTCGAAGTATTTCGTTTCACGATTCAGCTCTTCATAGGTACGCGCGATCATCTCGGCGAGGGGCAAGGAAGCGGGAAAAGCGGCGGCGAGGAAATCCATCTCCGAGGATAGCTGGGCGTCCTTGCGCGATTCGCGCATGCGTTCCTTGGTGAGGAGAATCAAGGAGACGGCTTTGGCGCCCTCGCCGGCGCGGAGGTAGGCCGCGGCAAGCTCGAACAGTTTAACGAAGGCATCCGGATTTTGGTTGTAATAGGCCTCGAGAACTTCCCGGGCGCGGTCGAGGCGCCCGGCAAGGAGCAGGCTTTCGCCGAAGAGGGCCAGGAAGGCGGCGTCCTTCTCCGCCGGCCAGAACGGCTCGAGGAGCGCGACGGCGGCTTCCGCTTCGCCATTCCGAAGCCGGGCTTCGGCGAAGACCAGGGCGGCGCTGCGATCTTCGGGCAGGAGTTTGTGAGCGCGGCCGAAATAATCGAGGGCCAGATCGAGCGAGCCGGAAGCCAGCGTGAGCTGACCGGCGCGAAGATAGCCGCGGGCGGCAAGGTCGGCATGCTGGAGCCGCTCGGCGAGTTCGGCGAGAGCGGCGTGGCGGGCGGAATTTTCCGGGTCCAGGAGGGCGATGCTCTCGCAGCACGCCAGGGCCTCGATATCGGAGTTCTGCTTGCGGAAAAGCTCGGCGGCGGCGCCAAAGTGCTCGATCGCCTCGGAGGGCTTATTCTGCTTCTGCAACAAGGCAGCGTATTGCATGAGCCGCTGAGGAGGTTGCGGGAAGGCGCGGAGAAAGCGGGCGAAGATGGCGGAGGCTTTGGCGGCGTCGCCGGTTTGGGCGTAGCGGTCGAACTGGTAGCCATAGTACTGCGCGGCAAGAGCCGGCTCGTTCAGGCGCGTATAGATATCGGCCAGGGCCTGCAAGGCCTCCGGGTGCGCCGGTTCTTCGACGAGAACCTCCTGAAATGCGGAGACGGCTTCGCGAAGCTTGTTCTTCTCGAGACTGCGCCGGGCGCGTTCGAGATTTTTGGTGACGTCTCTGGTTCATGAGGATCGCGGGGACTAAAGTACGAACTATACAACGGACAGGGCGCCGCTCTCAAAACGAAATCGCAGGCATGTGCGAGGCAAGAGGCGCCCGCCGCGGCCGGTGCCCCTACGCGATGCGGAGCCAGGCAGCGGAGGCCGCGGGCAGGTTGACTGTGACGGCGGTATCCGTGTGATCGGGAGTCTCGGTTTGTGACGGAGACCAAATGCCCGAGGAGGAAACCTGGGCGCCGCCGAAGGTGACGCCGGATTTGCTATCCAGCGCGGGCGCGGCCAGCCGCATGAGTTCCGCGCGATGGACGGGGACGACAGGATTGACATGGACGCGCAGGGCCTTCGTAGCGTCCTTGTTAATGATTGCCACGCCGAAGGTATTGTCCGGCAGGCGCAGGGCATAGGCCGTGGCGTTCGCGCCGCCGGCATCGAATGTGCTCTCGACCAGCGTTGCGCCCAAGGCCTGCTTGAAGAGCAGCATGCCATAGTACACCGGGCGGGCTTCGAAACCCGTATCGAGCGCGCCCGCAATGGGGGTGTAAATGCCGTTGCCTCCGCCATGGAAATTAATTCCGGAGTGGCGCGTATCCGCGATATGAAACATCAGGTCCGCGCCCCACAGGGCCGATGCAAAAGTGTCGCTGACGCCGGCTTTGCCGCCGTTGTAGCAGGAGTTTGTTTCGGATAGACGGACGGGGAGTTTGGACCTGCGCGATGCCTGCTGAATTCGAGCAAGCTGGGATTCGAAATTCGGATCGGGACGCAGCAAGCGGTCTATGGTCATTGCGGGATCAGTGGGCGGGCCTTCCGCGTAATGGTGGTGCGTGAGCAGGATGACCTGCTTGCGGGCCTGGTCTGCGAATTGAACGATCCAATTGGCCGCGCCGTCGGCAACGTCGGGCGCGGCAAAGCGGGCGCCGTGCACTTGATGGCGGACGGCGCCCGCGAACTGCAACCATTCGAAGAGGTAATCGTCGAAATTCCACAACTGCGGGCGCAAGCGATTCTGGTGATAGAGGTTCGGCTCGTTCCCGATCTGAAAAGCAACCAGCCTCGGGCCCATGGCATTTTGGACGAATTTCGCTTCCCTCGCCGCGTCCCTGGGCTTGCCATTGCCGAGGTTGAGACCGTAAATAAGTTTCCAGCCGGTAGCGTCGAGGAAGCCCACCAGATTACGGATGGCCGCCGGAGTCATAGGCGTGACCGGCTTTTTCTTGCCGCCCGTGTCAGGCCCCGCAACTGTAAGAACCGGGGCGGGGTCCTCGTGCTCGGTCCAGTGAGTGAATTCGCTTGTGTTGCCGCCGATGCGGAGAATGCCTTGCTTTCCGAGGGTGCGGCAAAAAGCGACCAGGGCTGTGTTGTCGCCGGAAAAGAAAGGCGGATAGGCAAGCTGCGCGGACTCGTAGCTGAGGCCGGTGAAGTCGGCGGGAATCAACAACACGTCATTCTCGGGTCTTAGGGCGAGCGAAGCGGGAATAACGCTCGAATCTTGGGCCCAGCCGCGCAGAACGGGAGAGAGCACGGCGGCGGCAGCCGCTGTGGCGGCACGGGAGAGAAATTCACGTCGGCGCATCGAGACCACCCTCCTCACTGGGGGCAAGCATATACCAGGGGCGGTGAAGTTCAAGTCGGGAATGTGGATTAAATGCCGCGGTCTCGAGAATCACCGGGCGCGCTGGCGGCTCGTTGGCTGCTTAGGGCCGGACAGTCAGATTCCGGGCCTGCTGGGGCAACGCGCTCACCTTCTCGCGCAGGGAACGGAAGGAGAGGCCGCTCCTCAAGAGAGCGGCGAAACCGAGAAAAACGAAGGGTAACGTGAGAGCCAGAAAAGCGAAGATGGAAAAGCCGGTGGCCCTGGTTTTCTCGACTTGAAATATGCTCAAACCCAGGACGCAAAAGAACTGGTAGGAGCCCACGTTCGCCGGGGCGTTGGGCAAGGACACGCCGAGATTGATCACCAGAAGCACGACGGCCGCCGAAAGGAACGACAGGCCCAATCCATAGGAACGCATCATGCACCACAGCGCCAGAATCTGGCAGAGCGGCATCAACAACGAGGCGAGCACCGCCGGATAGAAGCTGGGAGCCGTGCCCATGGCGTGCAAGTCCAAAAGGACAGCCAGGGCTTTATCCCGCAGGGAGCGGCGCCCGGTCTCCGGCTCGGGTTCCGGAGGCTCCGGGTCTAGTTTGCCGCCGAGCTTCAATTCCAGGTAGAGAATCAGAAGGACGATGATGGCGAGCACGATGAGGGTGACAATTCCCATGGTGTCCACCACGTGATTGAAGCGCCGCGGCATGCGGTCTTCGACAAAGAGGGACACAACGGCCAGGGAGGCCGTGGCGATCACCAGGTCCACCAGGCGTTCGACGCCCACCGACCCCAGCATGCGCCCCAGGCTGATGCCTTCGGAATCGGAGATGAGGTAGCTGCGCAGGAACTCGCCCGGGCGCAGGGGAAATACGAGGTTGGCGAAAAGCCCCGTGAATACCGCCCGAATCGCGGTGCGGAGCCGGACTCTACCAAAGGGAGTCAGCAGGAGTTTCCAGCGCAGGGCCTGGACGCCGTAGCTGAGAACGTCGAAGGCGATCCCCAGGAGGACCCATCTCCAATCCGCATTGGCCATGTCGTGGAGGGCCCTGACGATGTGGAAATCGTGGAGGAGCCAAATGAGACAGGCGGTTGCCAGGCCGTAGCCGAGAAGGAGAAGGACGCTGGATTTCTGGCGCGGCACGGTTTGGAGCAAGGTGCTCACGGCAGCGACCCCGGTGGGCGAAGGGCCTTTTCTTCCATGATGTTCACTCCTGTTTCCAACAGCGTACCGCGTCTCCCAAGTGGGCTCTCGGACTCGGCTACAGCCTACGACATCAGACTTTTCCAAGCAATGCAGTAGTGGGTTGGTTTGAGTCTATCGGCAGGAAAGGCTTGGTTTTGCTAGCGACTGTCGAGAGGTAGCTCAGCGCACGGGTTCTATAGCCACGTCCCGCATGTTGCCATGCCTGTCGATGGCTGGGATCAACGCAGAAGCGTAGTGCCGCAAAACCAAAAAAGCACAAGCATCTCAACACTAACTTCAAGACACACGGCGCGAATTTGACTTCTTCCGGTTCAGTGTTACCATGTATGTATACGTGGCACCGGCTGAATGCCGGTTTGCTGAGACGTTCGGAAGCGGGGACGCCAAAATCCCCGGCTGGGCGTCAGGCAACAAACCCCACCCACCCCGGGAGGTGGAATCCTTAGGGATTTCGCCTCCCGTTTTTATTTGTGGCCAGGGTGCGGCGCGAAGGATGAGGGGCGAGGAACGAGGGGTGAGAGGCGATGAATTGCGCCGCGGAGACGCGCGGCGGCTTGGGTTGCTTCGGGGTCAGGCATTCTTTTTGAGGTCGGCGAGGACGAGCTTGGCGAGTTCCTTGAGGGTCTCGAAGACGCCCTGGCCGGTGAAGGCCACGGCTTCGACCAGCGGCTCGCCCTTGACTCCCAGCTGCTTCCGCAATTCTTCGGCGGGCAGGATGTTGGGGAGGTCGCGCTTATTGAGCTGCAGGACGTAGGGAATGGTATCGAAATCGAGGTTGTGATCCTTCAAGTGCTCGCGCAGGTTATCGAGCGTTTCGAGGTTGGCGTCCAGGCGCTCTTCCTGGGAATCGGCGACGAAGGCCACGCCATCGGCGCCCTTCAGGATCAATCGGCGGCTGGCTTCGTAGAAAACCTGGCCGGGGACGGTGTAGAGGTGGAAGCGCGTCTTGAATCCGCGCACGGTGCCGAGATCGAGGGGAAGAAAGTCGAAGAAGAGCGTGCGGTCGGTTTCGGTGGCGAGCGAAACCATTTTGCCCTTGTGATTCGCGCCCGTATGCTCGTAAATCCACTGCAAATTGGTGGTTTTCCCGCCGAGGCCGGGGCCGTAGTATACGAGCTTGCAGTTGATCTCTCTCGCGGGGAAATTGATAAATGGCACGATGTCCTCAGGATCGCGTAGCTTGCTACTTATAGCATACGCTCGCATTACAGGCCATCGCGCCCTTCCGGCCGTGCTTCCCATTCGGCAACGCGGGGCGCCGCGCACACGAATCGCGCCTAGCGGCGGATGAAGTCCCGATTTGGGATTAGATCCGGCGAGCCTGCGCGTGCGCCGCGGGAGGCTGGGAATCGCCCTCCACATTGGGCAGGTTGAAATATTCGTAGGCGTTATCGAACATGATGCGCCGGATCATGTCTCCCACGAGCTGCTCGTCATCGGGAAGCAGGCCCGCTTCAACGTCCGCGCCGATCAAATTGCAGAGCACGCGGCGGAAATATTCGTGGCGCGGAAACGACATGAACGAGCGCGAGTCCGTCACCATGCCCACGAACCGCGAAAGCAGCCCGCAATTCGACAGCGCGTTGATCTGCCATTCCATCCCTTCCTTCTGATCGAGAAACCACCAGCCGCTGCCGAATTGAATTTTGCCGGCAATCTTGCCGTCCTGAAAGCTGCCGATCAGGCAGGCAAAGGAGTAGTTTTCCTTGGGGTTGACGTTGAAGAGGATGGTCTTCGGCAGGCGGTTGTCGCGGTCGAGGAGATCGAGAAAAGCGACGAGCGGCACCGCCTGCGGCCAGTCCGCCATGCAATCGAAGCCCGTATCGCGCCCCAGCGCGCGGTACATGCGCGTGCTGGCGTTGCGATAGGCGCCCAGGTGGAGCTGCATCACCCAGCCCTTTTCGGCGTCGAGACGACCGAAGTGCAGCATCACGTAGCCCGCAAATTTCGCCGCCTCGCCGGGCGATACTTCCCTGCCCGCGCGCGCCTGCGCGAATATGGCTTCCGCTTCGCGGCCGGTGCAAGGCTCCGCGCAAGCCTGGTCCAGACCATGATCCGAGCACCGGCAGCCGAGGGAGTGAAAATATTGGTGGCGCTTGGCGAGGGCATCGAGAAAATCGGAGAGGCGCGCAATTTCGGTGTTCGCGCTGGCGCCGAGCTTGCCGGTCCACTCGTTGAAGGCGGCGGGTTCCTGGATGCGCAGGGCGCGGTCGGGACGAAACGTGGGGAACATGCGCGTGGGCAGGCCGGAAGCAGCGATCTGTTTGTGATATTCGAGCGAATCGGCGGGATCGTCCGAGGTGCACACGGCGCGGACTCGAAATTTCTTCAGGATTCCGTGGGTCGAGAGATCGCCGGAGGCGAGTTGCGCGTTGGCCTGCTTCCATATTTCCGGGGCGGTGGTCTCGTCGAGCAGACGGTCCACGCCGAAATAGCGCAGCAGTTCGAGATGCGTCCAGTGATAGAGCGGATTGCGCAGCGTGTGCGGGACGGTCCGCGCCCAGGCCAGGAATTTGTCGTAGGGCTCGGCGTTGCCGGTGCAATATTTCTCGTCAACGCCGTTCGCGCGCATGGCGCGCCATTTGTAATGGTCGCCTTCGATCCAAATCTCTGTGAGGTTGCGGAAGCGGCGGTTTTCGGCGATCTCTTTGGGAGAAAGATGGCAGTGAAAATCGAGGATGGGCTGTTCCGCCGCGTACCTGCGATACAAGCGCCGGGCCGCTTCGCTATGCAACAGGAAATTTTCGTTGATGAATGGCATGTCTCCGCTTCCCCTCCCTCGCGTGCCACAGGAGTATACATTCTGGAGGCTGGAAACTGGAAGCTGGACGCTGGAGCCGGGAATCGGGAAGCCGCGCTCCGGGGGAGGCGGCGCGAACTTGGCGGCCGGTTTTCGGGGCCGCGTTACCTGGGACTGGCTTGCCGCTGATTGGCCGCATTCCCATCAAGGCTCGTCCCCAAAAATCGAACGTAGTAAGGTGTGCCGGCGATGCGCCGCCAGTCGGGCGGCTCGCTGGATAGGGGCATGGCGTAAGTCACCGCTGCCTTGGCACTCGCTGTCGCGAATACCCGGAGGATGCCGGCCTGCACTTCGGGCGGAGACTTCCAGTAAGTGTCCGCTCCTGACGAGGGTATTTCGCCGATGATCACGAGTCCGTCAAGCTCCGCCCAGCACTCTGTGTGCGTTTTATCCCAGCCGATGATGGCCACATGGCTGCCTTCCGCCAGCCCCATTTCGCGAAGGCCTTTCGCCACGCTCCATTGCGGTCCGCACATGGGATCTCTTTGTTCGAACGGCAGGCGCAGGGCGCGTACGTCACTTATGGGCGCTCGCAAGACCGGAACAAAGAGAAAGAGCACAATCACAGCCATCACAGACGAAACCATGCGGCGTGCCTCCGGCGCGCGCGGTACGCACACGGCGGACAAAAGCGCGACCCAGAATATGATGACGAAGGGTTCTATCAGCCTCGTTGAGAACTCTACCAGGCCATAGGCGAGCAGGGCCGCTCCCGAGGGCAGCCAAATTGGCCAGCGTCTCAGAAACTCCTGGGAATAGCGCCGCAAGCCGCTAAACAGGACGAGGACGAACAATCCAACAAGCGGGGCTTTCTCCGAGGCCAGAAGCTGCATCGAGGACGCAAACGACTTTCCGAGAATGAGAAATTCGGTGTGAAAACTCACGCGGTTTACCGCGCCGGCGAAATAGAAGCTTCGATCATGCCAGGGAGGGAAGGTCCCTTGCGTTGAGGGAAACAGCAGTACCGGAGGGGAGTCGAGCGCCACCCGAATCGGATGGACCGGAGCGCTGCCCGGCGGACCACCCATCCACAAGTCCTCGGAGTCCATTCCGTGAGAGTAGACAAAATAGGCGATTCGGCCCGCCGTGCCAATGGTCGGCCGGCCCGCCTGACGTGAAAGAACCACGACCCAAGGGCCCGCGATGGCGCCGAACAGCAAGGCAGCTACGAGGGTCCGCCGCATGGCGCGCCACGTGGCGCCGGACGCCAGGAATGCGCACAGGAGGAACACAAACCCCAGCGGAAACATCACGGTTTTTGTCAGGTATCCCACACCGAGGGCGCCGCCCAGGATCGCATATATTCGCGACCGCTGGTCGCCCCGGGCAATGCGCACGAGCAATGCCGTGTCCAGGAAGACGAGCCCCTCGACCAGGATGTCCGGCTGGTTGATGTAAGGGCTAAGGACAAACCGGGAGGCGTAGAGAAACATGGCATAGGAGGCCAGGGAAAATTCCCCCGGGGTAAGCGGCTCCATTCCTTCCCGGGGCGCCAAGCCGCTTTGCCACTTCTGGATTTCGCGCACCAGGATGATAAAGGCCGCAGTTGCAAAGACGAAAGAGACGAAATTAACGGCGTGCAAAATAGCCGCTTCGCGAAATCGGTCCGCGCCCGATACCCACAGCAGGGCGGCCAGAATCCAGGAAAAAAGCGGGCTCCAAAAAGCGTTCACGGCGTGGCTCCAATCGCCACGCGCATACGCCCAGGCTATATCGAGGTAGCTGATGCCATCCGGCTCAAGGGTCCAGCGGAGCGCCCAAATATGCAGGGCATTGACGAGCAGTGCAATGAGGACGAAGGGGAGCGTCCAATTGCGCTCGGTCCACGCATCATGGGACGAACGCATCGGTCTGTCCACTGGCTGAGGAGAACCCGATCCCATGGAATCCTGGATGATAGGGACGTACTCTAGCTTACGGAGAAGGGCGGGACAACCCGTAACGTGAAAAAACTTGAATGGGGCCAAAGGGCGTGATGAAGATCCCGTGGGCTCGATGTGGGATGTTAGATCTGGGGCGTTGGGGAGGCGGGAAACTGGAGGAAGGGAATTTACAGGTCTTAATCTTGGCGCGGCGGCCCGTGGCGCACCTGGGCGAGGCTCTACTGGAAATCCACTGCGACACCCCAGGTGTGGTCCGGGAGGGGATCGAGCCGCACAATTTTGGCGGGGTATTCCTTGTTGAAGGCTCCGGAGTCGCTCCAATAGGGAAAGTTGATTTTCAGCACCTGGTCCATCTTGTATTCATGGGAGGTCACAAAATAAAGTCCGCCGCGGGAGACGCTCTTCGTGTGTGTGACCTCCTGCCCGCTTCCGTTGCCGGAGCTGATGACGCGGATAGGCAAACTCAAGCGGTTGCGGGCAAATCTGCGCCGGTCGGTCGTCCGCTCCCCCGCCTCCGGGCTGGAGGCAGTCACCTTGCCATCGGCGGATGCGGCCGCCCTTTTAGCCTCGGCTTCCTCGATGCCCGCGAGAATCTTGGGGTGGAGATAGCCGAACACCTCTTCGATCACTTCGTCCACGGCGGAAAAAATGTCTTTATTCCAACTGTCCAATTCGATCGCCGAACTGCGGCAGATGAGCAGCAGCCGCAACAGGTCCTCCGGCGCGAAGCCTTGCTCCTTGGCCTTCTCGGACTGCGACCGAACCCACCGATCAATCGGCGCGTAATTCCCGCGCAGCATGGCCTGCGAACATGCGTCGTACCAGTCCCCGGCCAGGCGCGAGAGCCTCTTCCACCGGCAACAGTGAGAAGAGGCAATCCTCGGCGGCCTTTATTCTGTCCGCCGCTTGCGGCGCGAATTTCGCGGTGCGCTCGCGTTGGAGGAGCTGCGCTTCGGTAGGCTCCTCATCCTGAAAAAGCATGAGCTTCCGGGGCATGAATTCATCATAGCCGCTTGGTTTGAATCTGAGGATAGGAGGCGCGCGAGCGTGTGCCGTGTATTGTACTGGTACTAGGGTCCCGATTCGGCACTCCGGCTCGCGCTTCCCAGGGGAAGCGGGTGGCTCGGGTTTCAATGTAGGCCGGGGAATTTAGCATGGAATGGCGCAGCGCGGGTTTGCACTGAGAGACGAAGGGAAGGTGGCAAAACAGGGAAGAAGAGGCGCGGCGCAGCCGGAGTGAGAGCTCGCTCGATCCACTTCCATCGAGCTCCCAAACCGGCGCACAACGCAGAGCTGCAAGTATTCCAAAACTAGTTGCTTGCGGACTCTTTCGATTCATTCCGAGGTGAATGCTTCTGCAAGACGGCAACCAAGAGACGGCCGGACCGAGGAGTCCGCGCCTCTCCACCTAATACGATTTCTCTTGCCGTGAGCTTGCGGCCATACACATCCGCCGAGGCGTCATCATCGGGGCGAAGCGTGGAACCTTCGAGCGAAATGCCGGCAAAGAGACCGCGTGAACGCGAGTAGCTGAGAACTTCGGCTCGCAAGGTACGCGTCGGTGTCCGCGGATGCATCCCGCCCGACAGGGCCTGCCGCGACAGAAGCGTCGCCGCCGAGCTTAACTTTGCTGCCGAGAATCGAGCTCGCGCCTCTGTCGTTCATGACCAGCAGAACGAGATCGGTGGCTTGCCCGCCGATTTGAAATCCAATGCTGCCGCCTTCGAGCGCCATACATGGCCGGAGCGCCCCACGGTCCCCTGAAATTCTTCCCTGTCCGGCAAACCATCGCGCCGCGGCCGTAGCTTGCGCCGACTACGAACGCCGCCTTGAGCAACGGACGGAAACACGATGACGCAATCGGCTTTTTCCATCACCTCTTGCGGGATGTTCTCCGGCGTGTTCATCATTTCCTGCATCACGACGCCGGCATTTTCGAGGCGCTTTTGTTCTTTATTGGCCGCGAAAAGCGGTGCGGTTGCAACCAGTCCCAAACAGACAACGAGAATTGATTTACGTATCATCGCTGACCTCCATGATCAGAATTGCGGCTGCGGAAATTGCTCTCTCCGGAACCTTTGTGCGCCCGAAACTTTCCGTTATCCCTTTTTCCTCGCGCCGGCAACAAGCAGACCAATTCCTCCCAGAAGCGCGAGTGCTCCGACGACGGGAGGAATTGGTATTTGCTTCTGCGTGTCTTCTGTGGCATGGATCGGCCCTATATCCAGAATCTTCTCCCGATGGGTGTAGGTGATGCCTTGATAGGCCAGGGCCAACGCACCCAGAACAATCAACAGAATCCCCACTAGAGACATGGGTTTCATATTGTCCGCTCCGCGATCACGAAGCGATCCTTCGGCCCTGGATGACCCTTATCAAAATCGCGATCACCGCCAGGACCAGCAGAATGTGGATAAACCCACCGAACGTGTAAGATGTGACCATTCCCAAGAGCCACAAGACGAGCAAAACCGCGAAAATCGTCCAGAGCATGTTCCCCCCTTTTTCCTTTTCCCTAGTGCGGGTTTGAAGCCGAGATGGTCAGGCGGAAGCGGGGTGGGCGGATCTGCGAAACCTCTCCTGCTTTCCCGCACCACAGAATAGTAGACGGGTTCTGCGAGGTTATCTGTTCACTTGTGCACACATCCCTGATTGGCCACGGAAAGAATGGGAATCAGGCTCAGCCTGTGCCATTAAGAAACAGCGAGGTCCAAGTTTACTTATGCCGCCGATCTTGAGCTTGGTCGGAATGGCCGTTTGCGTCCAGCCAAGCCAAGAGTTTGCGAATGCTGCCCGTAGCCAGCGCGATGCTCGAATCGGCAGCGCCATAGTAAAGATTGATGGTGTCCCCGTCGGATGCGATCGTGTAGCCGCAGGGAAACACAACGTCTTGCACATCTCCATGGCGCTCGTAGTCCGCCTCAGGCGCAAAGATCCAGGAATCTCCTCGAATCAGGCATTTTTCGGGCTGTTCGAGATCAAAGAGGGCCAGGCCCAGCCGATAGATGGAGCTGGATGGCGTCCTTCGGACACCGTGGTAGAGCATCAGCCATCCTCGCGGCGTTTCGATCGGCGGGGGCGACATGCCAATCTTGTTCGCGTCCCACCATGCACCGCGGCGGGCTTCCAGCATGAGCTTGTGATTACCCCAATGCCGCAGATCCGGCGAGTAGGAAATCCAAATGTGAGCGCCCAGCGGCGTCATGGGCCGATGAATCAACGCCCAGCGTCCATTGATTCTTCTGGGCAGGAGGGCGGCATCTTTATCGTCCGGCGGCATGATGACGCCGAGTCTTTCGAAGGCGCGGAAATCCCTCGTGAGGGCAAGAGACACACCAGGGCCGCCGCGCGAATAGGACGTGTAGGCCACGGCATATTGCTCGAGTTCCGGCATGTAGGTGATGCGCGGATCTTCGATGCCCCACATCTCCTCGGGGTACCGCTCGGGGTCGGGCAGGAGCGTCGGTTCGCGGTCGATCTGCCACCCATCGACGCCGTTTGCCGAGCGCGCCGCGCAAAGATGAGAGAGCCCGCGGCGATCTTCCACGCGGCAAAGCAGAAGAGTGGATCCATCGGGCAACAGAGTGGCGCCCGGGTTAAAAACACTATTCATGGAATAGGGCCAATCCTTGGCGGTCAGGATCGGATTTGCAGGGTGCCGGAGAAACAAAGGGTCGTGTTGGATCATCATTCCTCTCGAAATCAATCCGGCAGCAAGAAACCACGGGCTTCGAGGCAGCCCATCAGGACTTGCCGTCCGTCACGTGCGATTCTTCCAGCTTGCGCATTTCCAGCAGGGCCATGAGGAATGACAGGGTCGATTCCGCTCCTTGATTCTCATTCGCCCGGTCGGGATGCAAGCCGTCTCGACATCCGCCCGTCGAGGGATCGTACAGCGCAATCTGCAAGTCGTTATCGCCGAGGAACCAATTGAAAGCCGTCCAGGCCTCTTTCCGCCAGCGGCTTTTTCCCGTGGCGCGATAGGCTTGCAAATAGGCTGAAACGGCCGCGCAGGCTTCGATGGGTTGCTGGTCGAAGCGCGCCTTTTCCGTTTTGTTCGAGTAGAAGCCGTGCGATCCGATGGGCACGAAGTGGCCCTTTCTTTCGCAACGCTGAACCATCGCCAGCCAATCCAACGCTTCGAGTCCGGCCGAAACCATGGCATCGTTGGCGGTGCGCATTCCCGCCCGGATGAGCGCCTGCGGCAATCGAGCATTGGAGTAGGCAAGCTCGTTCTCAAACCATTTCCAATCCTGCGAACGGTTGGCGCGGTAGGATTCCAGCAAACGATTTGCCAGCGCATTCGCCGCATTCAGAGCGGCGCGATCCCCCGGGAACGATTCGAGATATTCCTGCAGTCCCAGCAAAGTGAAAGCGCAAGCCCGGGGACTTCTGAACTCGACGGCCGCGGGAACGGCCAACTCGAACAGACGCCCCGCGGCTCCGCGGAGCCCGGCGTCCTTGGTTCTGCCGAGAACGGTGCCCAAGCCCCACAGGGCCCGCCCGTGGCTGTCTTCCGAGCCTTCGGGCTCGTGCCACTGGCGTTCATAGCTCAGGCAATCTCTGAATCGTTTGGCGACGGGATCGAAAGCCAGCCACAAGAACGCCAGATAGCGCGAGGCCAGATCGTCCGAGCCCGCCGGTCGCGTGCGATTCCCATCTCTTCCAGAAGTATTGCGACGATCAGCGCGCGGGCGTTGTCATCGGTTGAGTAACCTTCCGGGTAGTTCGGGACGACGAAAACCGCGTGCTCCACGATTCCCGTGTGGTCCGTCATGCGATACAGGTGATCCAGCTTTACGGCCGGAAGCCGGTCGAGACTCTTTTCCGTGTTCTGAGCCGAAAAGGTCGCGCGCGGCTTGCGCAAACGCTCGTTGTACACGCGTTCAAAGCTCCCCATGTATTGCTGAGCGACGCGGTTCCAAACCATGTCCCTGGCGATAGAGGTAGGCGCGTTTCCTCATGGCATGGCGCGCGGTTCCGTTGTCCAAAAGTTCGATCGTTTTTGCGGCAATGGCCTGCGGATCGTCGAAGGGAACCAGCACCCCGCGTTCGTCGTCCAACAATTCGATGGCGTGCAAATAGGGAGTGGAAATGATCGCTTTCCCGGCGCTCAAGGCATACGCGAGCGTGCCGGAAACCACTTGTCCCTTGTGTTTGTAAGGCGTGATGTAAATATCCGCGGCGCCGATCAGTTCGACCAGCTCTTCGGGACTCACGAAACGGTTGCGAAAAATTACGCTGGACTCGACTCCGAGATCTCTCGCCAGCTTCTGCAAGGACAGCCTGTACTGATCGCCCTCTCGGCGCAGGATATGCGGATGGGTGACGCCGGAAATCATATAAACCACATTGCTGTGGCGCGCGAGGATCGCCGGCAGGGCTTGGATGACGTTTTCCACGCCTTTGTTCGGCGAGAGCAAGCCAAACGTGAGCAAGACTTCCTTGCCTTCCGTTCCAAAGACATCCTTGTAGAAACTCGGAATCCGTGAAAGGCAAATCGGGAATGCCGTGGGGAATCAGATCGATCTTGGAGCTCGGAACGTGAAACACTTCCTGCAAAATGTCCGAAGATTGCCGGCTCATGACGATCAGGCGATCCGACAACGCCGCAATCTCCTCCATCACCGCGCGCTGATCGGGATTGGGATCACGAAGCACCGTGTGCAGGGTGGTGACGACCGGCATATGAAGGCGGCGCAAAAGCTCGAGGATGTGCGCGCCGGCCGGTCCGCCGAAAATTCCGTATTCGTGTTGCAGGCATACCAAATCAATGTTGCTGAAATTCAAGAAATCCGCGGCCTGGCGATACGAAACCAGCTCATCCTGGGAAAGCTCGAAGCGCACGCGGGCGGGATAGGTGTAACCCTCTGGCGTATCGTTCACCGGCAACGCCAGCAGTTCCGTGGCGCCATATTCAGCGTGAATCGCGTCGCACAAATCCGTTGTAAACGTGGCGATTCCACACCGCCTCGGAAGATAGTTCCCGATGATGGCGATCCGGCTTGGCAGCAGCGGGCCGCGGATGAATCGGCCTGGGGAGCGCGGATCCTTCTTCCACGACGAGCGGGAGAAGCTGGATCGCTTCGCCAGGGAATGGAAGGTTGGCCTCCTCACGATGGTTTGGGCTTTCGATGGGGACCGGGCTCTTCAGTTCAGGAATTGTTTTGGGAAGGGACATTCTGTTTCTGATGTTCCTTTCTTCGCGAACAACCTGTCGGATCGTCCCAAGTGACGAGCCTGCGGCGCTCGGCTTGGCTCAAGTTGTCGTCCGAGTCGAAGCGTGCTGTGCGCGTTCAGCACGTTCTATAAAGGCGTAGAAAATGCGGTGTGCAGGCTACGCCGCTCTCCTCTTCGCCTGCACACACGGATAGTAGACGGGTTGGGCCGGATTAACTGTTCACTTGTGCACACATCCGGCTTCCGCGTTTGGGCCGCTTAAAAGCGGAGAGGCGCCTCGGCAGTGGAGGATTGCTCCGGAAGCGGTCCCACCTGCCGGGCGCGGACGATGAAACGCTTCGGCGCCGGGCCTACGTAGTAGAACGGAAAGCAAGTGACGAGGGTGAGGGTGTTCTCGCCGGAGGGCTGCAGGACGTGAACGTCGCTGGGCCATACGACCTCCGTCCATTCCACCTGATACTGGAACTCTCCGTCGAGGGTCTTGATGGTAATCGCGTCACCCGGCTGAATATTGCGCAAGGACGGAAAAAGCTGTCGCGATGCCCGGCCAGCGCCACGTCGCCAGGCTCGCCCGGCAAAGCTGTTTCGGGAAGGTGGCCGACGGCGCGCCGCAATACTTTGGACGACTCCCCCTGCACGAGGATGGTTTCCAGCGCGAGGCGAGGAATTTTCATCTCGCCGATCACGTCGCCTTCCGCCACGACGCGAGGCCCTTGCACCGGGCGCATGTTATCGAGTCTCGATTTCTCGATCGCTTGATACGCCTGCGCATCCACCACGACGTAGGTGGCGTACCCGAGTCCGCAAATACCACCCGCCAGAAAAAGATAATAGGCTACACGAAGGAGCAGCCCGCTCCGTTTCCGCGGCCTGCTGGCGATGGAGCCGCGCGCGTTCACAACGCGCCCTTTGCCGGCGCGGCGGGCGAAGACTTCCCTTCGGCGGCGAAATAGCCGGCCCGCGTTCGAACGCGAATCCTGCCGTGGCCAGGAGCGGTGACTTTGACTTCCATCCTTCGAAAGGCGTGAGCTCTCGCCGCTTTCTCCGGCGTGAACCCCAGGGTGTATTGTTCGCGGAGATCGCGGGCGATCTGTGCCGAGATATTCGTGACGTTATGGACATCGTCCGGAAAGTAGGCCACGCCGCCCGTGGTTTTGGAGAGGCGGCGAAGCACATCCGGGTCCACCTCTCCGGTGTCGCTGATCAGCCCGATGGAATAAATGAGCACTTGAGACTGCTGGGCGAGCGCCAGAATCTGGGAGAGCGTGTGCTGACTGGCATTGTCTCCCCCGTCGCTGACGATGATCAGCGCCTTCCTCTCGCAAGTGCCGAGCCGCAAATGAATAAGCCCTTCCGCCACGGCGTCATAAAGCGCCGTTCGTCCCCGAGCCGTGACGGCCCCGACGGCTTTTCCGAGTTCCCTTGGGTCGCTCGAGAAAGGCTTCCCGCCGAGCAGTTCCACGGAAACGTCATCATTGAAATCCACGACGAACATTTCGTCTTGCGGATTGCTGGAGTGCGCGAAAGCGGAAACGGCGGCGGCCACTTCCGGGAGCTTGGGTCCCATGCTGCGGCTGTGGTCAACGATCAGGCCCACGGTCACGGGGGTGTCACCCTGCTGAAACATGGTAATTTTTTGCAGCCGCTTGTCCTCGTACACGCGGAAATTTTGCAGGCTGAGCCCGGAAATGAAACTTCCATTTGCGCCGGTCACGCTGACGGGCAGCGCGACCAGTTCCGTCTTGACCGAAATCGAGGAGGCAGCGGGCGCGCCGGCGGGAGCGAGCGGCGGTGGCTGGAGTTTGCGAGAAGCCTGCGACCGCGCAAAAAAGCAGCCCGGCGGTGAAGAGAGAGCAACTCCGAAATCGTTTGAGGCTTTGCCGCCCGATGATCCGAATCACTCGATTATCTCCTCGCGCCGCGGGATATGAATTGCCGTTCGGGGCCCGCGGCGGTGCGGAGTTTCCTTGCGTCTATGAGCCTTGGCTCGCGCGCCTCTTCAGAGTGAATGCGACGCCGAGTGATGCCAAGCCGAGCAGCGCGATGAGTGGAACTGCGCTGGCCGTGTTTGGCAACGCCGTTGATGCTTCCGCGGACGGGAGCCGGAGTCGTGTTATCCGCGGCCGGCGGAGTGGTCTCGATTGCCTCTGCCACGGGCACATCCTTTTGGTCCGGGGTCTCGGCGACAATCGGAGCCGATTTCAGGTCCGCTGTTTCATCGGCGAGCGCCGGAACAGGTTCATTCGCCTCCACGGCGAGCTGAGCAGCGCGCTGCTTCGGATAAACGAATTCCTGGCCGAAGTTGTCGCCCGGGTAAAACCAGGCCTTGACGGCGTCCG
Organism: Terriglobia bacterium; assembly: GCA_963823205.1. Lineage (GTDB taxonomy): Bacteria > Acidobacteriota > Terriglobia > Acidiferrales > UBA7541 > Palsa-295. The sequence goes on along the minus strand of CAWGKL010000009.1, from coordinate 344,186 downwards.
GGTTGTCACCCGACCGCTCTTCAAAGGTCACCACGGTTTTACTGGTTGATTGAAGGCGGTAGTTGTTGATCGCCAGGACTGTGGCGATGATTTGCGTGCCATCCGCATTGAAAACCTGCACGATGTTACGGTCCGAAAGCGAATCGGCCAGCCGGAAGGTGTACGTCCCGGCGGGCAGGATTTGCCCGGGAATTTCCACCGGTCCACTGAATGTCATCACCGTCATCTTGTTGTATTCATCGGCCCGGACATTCGATGGCGACATGGCGCTAAACAATGAGAGTGCGAGCAGAAGCAGAATTGTCTTTACGATCTTCATATCCGTTTCCTCCGTGAGGCTAAAAATCGGCTGGCGACTGAACACTGGATACTAATACGCAGCCAAGGAAGAGTCTGTTCACTTGCGCACACAATCCAATGTTGGTTCCGAGCCGTTCCACCGTGTTGCCGTGAGGGGACAAACACCTCGTTTCCAATGGCTTGGGGGGCGGCGGAGTCCTTCCGATTCGCCTCGTTTCGTGGGAGCGGCCCGAGCGGTCACTTTCCAGCGCTGGCCGAAAGAGTGGGAAGGGGCGCGACGACCTTCAACTGATCGAGCGACGCGAGCACGCTCTGCCAGCGATTCTTGTCCTTCTTGGCATCGTTGGGAGCGGAGAGATCGGAATAGAAGTGCAGGATATTGTCGCGGAGGTCCGGGGTGGTCAAATCGAACTTCCGCGCGGTCAGTTGGGCGAGCAACTGCGCATAGGTGTCGTCCGTGAGGGGGTATTCCGCTGCTAGAGTCTCGTTGCCGGTATCCAGATCGCGATTCGGAAGCTCAAGAGTGCCGGCGCGAACCTGCTCGAGAAAGGCGCGGTATTGGTCAACGCTCGTGTTGATGCTCTTGAAATACATGTCCTCCGTTTGCGCGGTGGGATTATTGAACCCCAGCGCCCTAAAGGGGCCAATTCTGGGCATGAAGCGCAAAAGCGTGGACAGCACACGCGTGCCGAATCCAGGCTTGGTGTAATTCTTTCCCCACTCCCTCTCGTAATCGGAGCGCGAGAGGCGATAGAGGAACTTCTTTTTTGCAAAATCGGGCGTCTCCTTCATCATGTCCTTCTTATGAGTTTGAAGCGCCACGCGGGTCATCTCCGGGATCACACGGCTGACCGCGAAGCGATAGGAACCGATGGAGAGATCCTCATGTTTCAGGACGTTTTTCAACTCCACTCCGTAGACGATGGGAAAAGTCCGCTCCAGCAGGGGCTTGGACACCTGGAATCCGATGAAGTCGTGGTACTGCTGCGAGGCATAACGATTCTTGGCCACTTGCACCATGTCGAATCCGAACTCCGTCTTGAGATGCGCGGTGTGGTCCTGCGCGTACCGGACGGAATTGCCGTACTTTGCCCGCAGCTTGGGGTAGCGCATCGCAACGGCCTCGTTGATGGTGGGGTGGCCGGCAATATCGGACGTATAGTGTGAGAGGGCCCCGAGCGCGAAGGCATACTCGTCGGCATCCTGGCTCTGCCGCAATAATTCGTGGACGAAATCTCCGCTGCGAACGTAGTGCACTAGATCGCTGAATTCCGTGCTGCCGAACGGGTAGTAGCCCAGGTCCTGTATGACCGCGCCTCCGTAGGCGTAGGCATGGGCCTCCTTGAGCTGATCCTCCGTCAACCCCGGGAATCGCTGAAGCAGAAGGGGCCGGATCTCATCGGTCCACAAGAGGTCCACGATTTCCTCGTGGGTGAGAACGGAATAAGCGAAGGAGGCGCCGCCGCACATCAGCACGATGACGAAGAGCGCCAGCACGCGGATGCACAACGGACGCCAACCGCCCGGAATGAATGTCGGAAATGACCGCAATTCAAATTGGCTTTCGGAGTTCATTCACGATCTTCCTGGCCTCTCTCATTCTTTCCTTGTAGTACAGGGGGCTTAGAAGGACTTCTTTGTCTCCCACCTGCACGCATTCATTGATGCCTTCTTTGGAAAAGAACAAGGCCAGTGCGATGTACGTTCTGATTTCCTTTTCGAGAAATTGAGCCGCGAGCCGTTTGGATTCATCCATTTTGCACCTCAGACTGCCACTGACGGCCAAGCCTAAAAAGCTGCGGAGGCTCGAGTGCGCGGCCGACTTACGGCCGCCGCGGAGGGCCTTCAATAGCACGTCCCATCATCTTCGAATTTCTCGCTCGCAACCATGGACGCCAGAAAATGCGCGCAGGCCAGGATTCTCTGGTTCAATGGATCGTCATTCAGCGCGTCCGGAGGCAAATAGTCCCTGGATTTGTGAATCGCGAGAATGTTGTTGCTCAACTTTTCCATGTTGTTGAATTCGCTTGTGAGCAATTTCAATGCGCCTCGATCGTAATCCGTTGACGCCGCCACGGACGCCAGGGTGAGGTACTTGGCAGCTTGGGCGCGATAGTCCGATAACCAATCGTCCACCATGGGGTATCCATGCTGGACAGCACTGGTAAGGACGCTTCGCCATTCCCGGATCGCCGCCATTTCTTCGATACCTGCCCTCAGGAACTCCTTCGAGAATGCGGGGTCCGGCTGAGCCGGCGGCGCGCTGGTTGCGAAAGCGGGTATCGTTAGTGCGATCTGATTCTCTCTGAATCGAAGGGAGCCGTTCACGATGCGCGCAAGGGCCTCGATCTCGACAAAGGACCGGCCATTCATCTGAACAACGGCCGCAAGTCCAGGCCGGCCGCTCACGATCAGGGTCCGGCTCTCCTGCGCGGCTTGCGCCGACGCGAATCCGGGCAAGAGAAGGAGCGACGCCAAGATCAGCGAGGCACCGAACGGTCCACTTCTCATAAGACTGCTCCTCCAACCACGTTTTTCGAGAGCCGCCAGGCGGCTGCTCGCTGCTTTCCGCGTTCTCGACGTTCCCACGCGCCTTCTGCTTCTTAATCCGAATCTATGAAGCAGCCTGCGCACGCGCCTTCTCCGGTTCTGCAACCAGCTCCTCAAAAAGCGTCCGGTAATGAATCATGGCCCGGCGCAATTCTTCGGTGCTGGCCTGCCCCCGCGCTTGACGATCGGCGATTTCGTGGGCTACGCGGTAATTCGCGAGCACCAGCGGATAATCCACGGAAATATCGGCGGCGCGCTGTTCAAAGGCGCTGACCGGATAGCCGCGCGCGGACATCACGTCGCCCAGAAGTTGGTCGGCTTCCGTTACCGCGCCTCCGGGGCTATCGACGAAACGCGCCTGGACTCTGCCCCAGGATTCGACAAACCGGGCACGGTCGCCCGTCGTGAGCGGCTGGATGTGCAGGGCTTCCACTCGGTCTGCGCGCTTATCGAGCACAGCTTCCGCTTTCCGCTGGCTCCCGCCCTCTTTCACCGCGCGGGCGTATTCCGCGCCGCCAAATTGATTGCGCAGCCTGCTCGTCCGGCGTTTGCGCATGGAGTACCAAACGGAAATGCCGGCCACCAGAATTACGATGGCAGCGGCGGCTATGGCTATTTGCGTGGTGCTTACCGCTGATAAATTCATGAATTGCCTCCCGTTTTAGCTCGATTCCTTTGGTTCAGATCCGCAAGCCGTTGCGGCCCGGTTGTGCGAGGCAGTTCCGCCCTCACGATTTTTCGACGACTCTTTGCAATTGGCCGATTTTCTTTTGGACGTTTCCGGCTATTTCCTCGCCCATGCCTTCGCCTTCCAAGCGAGGATTTTTCGTCAGCCGTCCCGCCTTTTCCTTGATCTTGCCCTTCACCTCATGAATCTTGCCTGCGATCTGATTCTTCGCGCTTGACTTCATGTGGTTGCCTCCCCTGACGCGAGTTGAATTCCAGCGCTCGACCGAGCGCTTCCGGGCCTTCCGCATGCGGCCTAGATATGGCCGAAAAGCACCAAAATGAGGGCGACACCCAAAACCAAGCCCACTCCCTTCGTCGGGGCATAGCCCCATTGGTAGCTATGGGACCAGGTCGGCATTACGCCCAAGAACACCATCACCAAAAATACGATCAAGATAGTTCCAAGCACTGTTCCCTCCTTTTTCCGGAGATTGTCACGGATCGCTAGGACACCCGATCCGGGTTGCATTCGGTCATCCCCCTGGATGAGCCGTTAGTTCAACTGGACGCTGATTGCAATTCGATCTCGGGGATAGCTACGGTTGTACAGGTAATAGCCGTCGTCGGAGTAGACGATATACACATCATCGTTGTCGTACCAATCGTCCGACCAGTATTCCGGCCACGGGTCAACCACACTGAACCAAAGGCCGTCGTACTGGAAACGCGGATACCCGCGAACTATCTCCAGGTGATACCTGGAGATGCGGAACCCGTGATCCGAACCAAAGTAGCCACGGTAACGGTCCTCAGGAATGCGGTAGCCATTGTAGCCGCCGCGTTGCTGCCAATCGCGGTGCTCGGATTGCCAGTTATGCGCACGATGCTCTTGCCAAACGGCCCGCTGTTCGCCCGGCTGTCCATTGCGTCCTTGTTGCGAGCGCTGATCAACTTGCTGTTGCCGTTGCTGGTTTTGCTGGCTGTGGGCTTGCTGCTGTTGCCGTTGCTGGTTCTGCTGATCCTGGGCCTGTCGCTGGCGTTGCTGGTTTTGCTGGTTCTTGTCCTGCTGCTGTTGCCGTTGCTGGTTCTGCTGATCCTGGGCCTGTCGCTGGCGTTGCTGGTTTTGCTGGTTCTTGTCCTGCTGCCGTTGCCGTTGCTGATTCTGCTGATCCTGGGCCTGCTGCTGCCGTTGCTGGTTTTGCTGGTTCTTGTCCTGCTGCCGTTGCCGTTGCTGGTTCTGCTGGCCCTGGGCCTGCTGCTGTTGTTGTTGCGCGGGCTTGTCCTGCGCCTGCTGCTGGTGTTGCTGTTGCGCGGGCTTGGCCTGATCCTGTTGCTTTTCAGGCTTGGCCTGCTGCTCCTGTTTCGGGGCCTTCGCGTCCTGATCGTGTTGATCCTGCTGTGCGTACATGGGAGCGACAGCTCCAAAAAGAAGGAGCAGAAGTCCCGCGCCGATAGCTCTTACTGGTTTCATGTTTGTTTCCTCCGTTACGGTGATGCCAGGCGCCGCTCGCTCTTCGCGTGGGGCGCGTTTGTTGTTTTCGTTCAACGACACGAAGCTCATCCCCCGCCATTCATTCAGGCTTGCCTACGCCCCAACGTGCATGCGGGAGAGCGAATGAAAAAGTCCAAAAATGTTCATAAGCCACAAAACCGTGGCGATTACCACGACCGCATTCAAGATGGACTTGATCGTTCCCTGCATTGGTATGAAGCGGTTGACCAGCCAAAGCAGAACACCGACCACGAGCAGAACCTCGAGTATCTGAAGTAATGGCATTTCCTTGACTCCTTTTCTTCGCAGGCAGACACTCCGACCGGTCCCAAGGCGTTGCGCCATATTTCCGTATTGACCCAAGAACGGCTCGTGCCGGATGGAGTGGGAAGGAACCCGCGATTCCCAGCGTTGTTCAGGCGGAAGCCCTTGGACCTGTTTTCGCCCTGGTCCTCATTGCTTCACCCACGGACGAGCATGTTAGAAGAGGAAAGGACGAGTGTCTGTTCGATTGTGCACACATGCGCGCTCCCCTTGCGGATTTATGACGATGGCCAGGGGACCCGGGACGGAGGGGTGGATCATTTTTGAAGCATCACGTAGGCCACAGCTGCAAAAATGGCATATCTGGGTATGCTGGTAACTATGGACAATAGCCGCCTTACCGGCGAATCATCAGAGGAGTTCCAGAAACACGCCTTCCCGAAGTGGCGCCAATCCAGTCGTCGCCAAGATCGAGTGAAGGTTGCCGCTAGCCGGAAGGCACTCCCGGGTGCACGGCTGGGCGGCGGGTCACTATCTGATCAGCGTGTTTATCAGAGTTTACTTACGTTCCAAACGTACAAAAAATTCTCGTCCGTGGCTGTCGCGACGGTGCGTTTGGCGTTTCGCGTAGCGCGGTTCAATGCCGAACGGACGTTTTCCTTGGTGTCTCCCAGTTCGGCCAAGGGCACCCTAAGAGCCGCACCGCCCTTGAGTTGGTCGAGGTCGCGCAGAATCAGGGAAACAATCACCTTGTGTTTGCCGTTTCTTGAACGCGGAACTTCGCTCAAGTCCATCGTCCTGAAGTGGGATGCCGCTGGGTTGGCTTTCATTCTTTTCCCCTCCGACTGCAAACATATAACTAACGCTCCCTATTAGTATCACGAGCGTAGTGTGACGTGCAACAGAAATATGCAGACATAAACGTACCCCCCCCCCCGCCCTAAGTCGATGCCGTCTAGGGGAAACCGACTCCCGGTCGCGCTAAGGCCGACTAACTTCCCATTAAGGGGAACTGCGTTGACACCAAGACATACAAAAGATTTTCCCCGTATGACTTGGAGACTGGTACGGTGCAGGCAGCTAAGGGAGCGGCTGCGATGCGAAACGGGATGACACATTTCGAGCGGGTTCCAATTGAAGTGGTCAAGGCTGTTGTCCGGCAGACTGCAGCGCGGGCAGCAATGCGGGAGGAATCGCCCGCGCCAGTCTCGGAGCAGGACCGCCAAGCCGCGGAGGAATTGGTAAAGCAATAGAAGAAGCACATCGTCCCGAGGGCGGCCATGAGGAAGATGATTTGGGTCGAATCCGCGCATAGCGTGTGTTGGGCTTGCTCGGGATGCGCCTGGGCGTTTAACCCTTGGGGTCCGCCGCGTGGCGAATCTCTCGACGAGATGAAGCAGGACTTCGAACGCCAGCGTGACAAAGAGTTTGCGTCTCATGTTTGTGCCCAGCACCCGAGGGCCGGGAGCGCTAAGGGCTAAGGGTTTGCCCCGGAAGGTTATGGAGTTCAGGAAAAAGGAAACGATCTTAAGGAGGGGGTAGCCATGGCAACTCAAGCAATCACTCGTCTGAAGACCAATGCCAAGAACACTTTCAACGCCCAGCAGTTCCTTGATTCGGCCGGTGTGGCCCGCAAAGTCGTGGGGTACAAGAAAAAGCAACCGATCTTTTCGCAGGGCGACCCGGGCAAGGATGTCCTATACATTCAAAAGGGCGGGGTTCGGCTTTCGGTAGTCAATGAGACCGGCAAAGAAGTCGTCGTGGCGGTTTTGGGGCCGGGCGACTTTTTTGGCGAGGGATGCCTCGCCGCTCAACCGATTCGGATCGGGACGGCGACCGCGGTTGCCGCGACCACCGTACTCATCATTGAAAAGAAGGAGATGATTCGCGTCCTCCACGCGGAACACGCGTTTTCCGACCGGTTCATCTCCTACATGCTTTCGAGGAACATCCGAGTCGAGGAGGACTTGGTCGATCAGCTCTTTAACTCCAGCGAGAAGCGGCTGGCTCGCACGTTGTTGCTGCTGGCGCGCTATGGCAAGGAAGATCAGCCCCAAAAGATGCTGCCCAAAATATCGCAGGAGATGCTGGCGGAAATGGTCGGCACAACGCGCTCCCGCGTGAATTTCTTCATGAACAAATTCCGGAAGCTGGGCTTCATCAAGTACAACGGCGGACTCCACATCAACACTTCGCTTCTCAGCGTTGTCCTGCACGACTGAGGACGTCCTTCGCGCGTCACACCTGTCAGGACATCCACCTGACCTCCGCGGTCTCCAGGCCGGATATTCGTCGAGGTGTTCAAAAGAGAACAGCCATCTATCTTCGCCCCTTCTAGGATGCCCTGCGAGTGGCGAGGCCAGGACGAAAGGATCCGGAATCCATGGCTGGGGCCGGCACTTTCATCCGCCTCGCCATTTCTAAACTTCGATTCGCGGAAAACTTGAGATACAGCTCCCTCCGAAGGTAAAGAGAAGAAACCATGACAATCGGACCCTTAGCAAGGCAATGCGGGACGGGAACGGCAGTGATAATCCTGGGACTCGGCCTTCATCTCTTCAATCCGGGCGAGGTTCTGATCTCCCTCATTTTTTCAGGCATTTTGGTTTCATTGCTGGGGCTGGCGTCGCTGAGCGGGTTTCTCGTCTGGCAGGGAGGCAAGCGGATGGCGGCCTGGGTCGCATCCTGGAACTCGAGGGAGCCTCTGCCCCATCCTGCCGTGCCCGTGAGCGTTGGGAACAACGCATAGCCTAGTAAGAGGCTTGGCCGGCGCGAGCAGCTTTCGGCTGCTTTACCTTCATCGCATAGAGAGCCTTGTCCGCCGCATACAGTAGAGTCCCGATGGTGTCCGCATTCTTCGGATAGCTGGCAACTCCCACGCTGACGGAAAGCAATGGTTCTTCGGCATCCTTCGCGAGAAGATCGCAAATTCGGCTTGCTACCGCCGCAGCGGCCTCCCCGCCCGTCTCCGGCAGGACCAGCGCAAATTCGTCCCCGCCTTGCCGCGCTGCGGTGTCCACGGACCGGCAGCAATCAGCCAGGATCTGCGCCAGCCTGCACAGCGCCCTGTTTCCCACCAAATGTCCAAAACCATCGTTGATCTCTTTCAATCCGTCCAGGTCCAGCAATAGAAGCGAAAATTCCCGTTCGGTGCGCTTGGACCGGCAGATCTCCGCGTGCAGCACCTCGAAAAGCCGCCGATGATTGGCCAAGCCGGTCAGCGAATCGCTCAATGCCTGGCGGCGCAGATGATCCTCGAACGCGCGCTGTTCCGTGATGTCCACGACAATAATTTCATGGCCGGCAAAATCTCCCCGCTCGTCAAAGACGCTGCGGCCGCTGAGCCGGGCTTTCAAAGTCGTGCCGTTTTTCCGCTTCCATTCTATTTCCACCGGCTCGATGCGCATGGGCTCGGGAGAGCTTCCCGCCAGCGGCCTTCCCCGGCCGAGATCGGGCATGATTTCCGATGCGCGGTTGGCCGCCAGAAGTTCCACCGTGCTGGAATAACCGAGCATCGCCAAGAGAGCCTGATTGACCTCGAGAATCATTCCGTCCGGACCACAACGGCATATTCCGTACGCGGGGTTCTCCACCAGCGCGCGATATAGCGATTGCGAATGCCGCAAGGCCTTCCCGGCCTTTTCCAGTTCGGCGCGCAGCTGCTTTTCGTTCAAGGCCCGGCGAACGGCCATGGGCAACTGGGCGAGATGCTCTCGTTCGACGTAATCGAAAGCGCCATGCGCGGTTAGGTCCGCGATGGATTCACTTCCGGGGCCTGTGGCCACAAAGAGAAGCGGAATCTCCTGCACACTCTGATGCAGAAGTTGCAAAGCCTGCGATCCTTTCCAACCCGGGCTTGGATATTCGGCCAGTACGACGTCATACGCGTAGGCGCGGAGCTGTTCTGTGCACTGCTCCAAGGTCGAAACAACGTCCGCGCTTACAATGAATTGCGCGTTCTTCAACTCTTGCAGGCAGTTGTCAACTACCGTGGCGTCGCCGTGGATGAAAAGAGCGCGGATGGGGCGGCGTCTGTGAGAAGCCGTAACCTCCGTCGCGAAAGCCAGAAGATCAGACTGCAAATCGCTATGAGTCACGTTTGATATAAAGGCCCCCAAGTGGACCACCGAAGCCCTCCACAGCTATGTGCATGAGCAGCTTGGGGATGGCCCATTTTTCTGCCTTACGATATGTTGGGAAGGAAGCGAAAACTGTTCCATATTGAACAGTGTGCCAAAAAGGTATTCTGGCTAATTTGGCGCAATGCCGCTAAACCTGGGTGGTCCGGCGGCTATTTGCTCACGGAGTATGGCCCATTGGCGGCCAAGCGATAGTCCGAATAGGTGAGTATCCTGTCTATATCCAGACTCTTTATGAATAGGATTTTGGCGCTCGCTCGCACTTCGATCCGTTTCGGCACCCAGATGTCGTCACCCACGCACGTCTGCTCCAGGATGACGTGCGAGCCGCGCAGCACGCGAGCCACGAACAATCCCATCGAAAACGTCTGCGTTACCTCGCCATCCACCTCGACCCAGCCGAAGTCCTGCTTGTCAATCCAAAGTCTGCCTGCCACCTTGGAAAGCATCTTGCCGTATTTGCCGCGCGCGTGATAGCCCGGATGCGGCGTGGCCTGAAGCACGTAGGCCGGCCTGCCCTCGATGATCTCTTCGCCGACCAGCTGGAAGTCGAAGGCCTCGAGCACTTCCCGGAGGAAAGACCCGTCTTCTTCCTCTTTGCCAAGCCGGACACTTTGCTCTTCCGGTGTTTCGCGCTTCAACTTATCGAGTTCCTCCGCGCTCCCCCTGAGTTCCTCGGCCGAGGGAGGACGCCCATTGTGCTCCGTGAGCTGCCCGAAGCGGGCGCCGTTGACAACCGTCATCTGGATGACCTTGGCATCGTCCGATTTCACCAGTCCAGCCGAGTCCAGGCGCCGATCCTCGTCGCGCTCCAGGTAGGTGTATTCGTCGCGCGTTTGCCAACTGCGCTCCGTGGCCGCCACCGATAGCTCCACGATCCGGCGGGCGTCAAGGATGCCTGCATCCTTCCGAGGGTTATTCGCGGAACTCCCGCCGGTTTGAGCCCAGAGCGCAGTGGAAGCCGCGAACACGGCCAAGATCATATACAAAGGGTATTTAGTCGAGATTGCCATTTTTCGCTCGAGGGGAGCCAGAGTCCAACACTCCGTGGAATCAGGATTCGCGCATGGACCGATGCGTCCAGAGATTGGTGTATATTCCAAAACGAAACGCTTTACTGTGCTTATTGGAACAGACTGCGAACTTCCGCCTCAGTAGAATGGTCTCGTTAGCTGCGATCGAGTCTGCACCCTTCGCGCTAACTGAGGCGGTAAATGAAAAGAAAGTTCATTCTGCTGCTCGGCATGTTTCTGGGCGGCTGCCTTGTGACGGCGGCGCAAACACCCGCTCCGGGGATGGTCCCGGGGCAAGACCGGACCGCGCCCATGATGGCCATGGTTCGGCCGGTACCCGCACCGTCGCTCGCGGCATCCCTTCCTCTGCCCAAGCACGCCGGGAATTCCGCGCCTCGAAATGTGCCGGCGCCATTGCTCCCCGTATCCTTACCTGCGCCCAAGAATCCCCCGGATTCCGCCGCCCATTTCAGCTACGTGATCGCGAGGCCTTACGAGCCTGACCCGGGCTTGGAGGGTCTGGAGAGCATGTCGCAGATGACCGAGGTCAACACTATATTTCTCTCGCAGTCGACGCTGCCGCTCGTGCAGACTCTGGGGAGGACGCTTGCGGTTTGACGGCTTTTCGAGCACGCTGAGAGTTCAAAACGTGCAGCTTGGCCCTTCCGCCGCTGGCGGTATGCAAGACTTTCAGCCCTGGCGGGAAAGCTATCTCGGCGCACCGCATTCGGTGGATCTCTATGGCGTCAGCCTGACCTTCCACTTTGGGCGGGACGCGCAGATCGGGCGCCCGTCGCAGATATGGCGCACCGTCGCGCGCGTGATTGGCAGCGCTCAATAGCCTCAATGATAGGGTTTCCTCGGGCCATGGCTTCCGCGCGCCACGCTTCTTTGCCGTCCTCATGGCGGCACGGTTCCGCTGATACAACTTCTCCTTCGACTTGAATCGCTGTTACTTTTGACGTAACGCGTAACGGCTGGTATTCTTAGCCTGTGATCGTCAGCTACCGGGACAAGCGGACCAGAGACTTCGCCGCTGGGAAACGCGTCCGGGCATTCTCTGGATTCGAACGCTCCGCACGTCTGAAGCTCGACCGTCTGGAGGCGGCCACATCGGTGAGAGACCTTGCCGCACTGCCCGGAAATCGGTTCGAAGCACTGACCGGCGATCGCAAGGGGCAGTACAGCATCCGCATCAACGATCAGTGGCGAATTTGCTTCGAGTGGTCCGGCCAGCCGCCGGGCCCGTCGAAGGTGGAGATTGTTGACTATCACTAGGAGAACACCATGGGAGTGACTGCTATCCATCCGGGGGAACATCTGGCCGAGGAGCTGAAGGAGCTCGATATGAGCGCGGCCGAATTGGCACGAAAGATCCACGTGCCCACCAATCGCGTGACGCAAATCTTGAACGGGACGCGAGCCGTCACGGGCGATACGGCCCTGCGATTGGCGCACTTCTTTGGAACCAGCCCGGAGTTTTGGCTGAACCTGCAAAGCTTGTACGAACTGCGTATCGCTCAGGAAAAGTCCGGGAAATCCATCAAGACGCTTCCCACGCTGAAGCGCCACGAACCGCTGCACGCTTGAGGATTTAGCGCGGAGGGCTTATGTCCGAAGAAATCAATCGCCAGTCAATCATTGATGAAGAGCATCTCAAGCTCCTATCGCTTGGCTACATGATCTCCGCCGGCACGACCGCCTTCTTCTCCCTCTTCGGATTGATGTATGTCGTGATGGGATCGGTGATGGGCTTCATGTTTTCGCACATGCCCGCCAATGCAAACCGGGCAAACCAGCCGTCCCCTGCCTTCATTGGCTGGATTTTCGGCGCCATCGGTTTCGCGTTCATGATTGGATTCGGTGCCATCGCCCTGTTGAAATTGCGAGCCGGTTTTTCCCTGAGGCGTCGGACGTCGCGGACGTTCTGCATGGTCGTCGCCGCGATCAGTTGCCTCGAAGTTCCCTACGGGACCGTGCTCGGCGTACTGACGTTCATTGTCCTTGGACGTGAGACGGTGTCACGGCTGTTTGAGGCAGGCGGCGTTCCGCCTCCCACCTCGTGACGCCCCGCGAAGCAAAAGCCTCGGGTCGGAAAGCGCGACCCGAGCTACATTCGATCTTTCACGCGCGAGAGAATGCTGTTGACATTTGGCGGCCATAGCGTAGACTCAGTGATTGTCCGTTGTCCTTCCAGCTGGCCTGGGAGTACCTGCTCTTTGACAATTGAATGAATCAAGCCAGAACCCGTTTGGTTTACGGCTTTTGTTCCGGGTGTACTGGAACGAAGGCCATTTGAGAAAAGCCCTTTGTCCGCTTCGGCGGACGGAGGGTAAACCGAGCGATTAACAGTTCGTTCCGGTCGTGACGGCGCAAGCCATCACGGCCGTAACATCAGGTTTCAAACGAGAGTTTGATCCTGGCTCAGAGCGAACGCTGGCGGCGTGCTTAACACATGCAAGTCGAACGCGCAGCATTCTGTAGCAATACAGGGTGTGGGCGCGTGGCGAACGGGTGCGTAACACGTGGATAACCTTCCTTCGGGTGGGGAATAACCCAGTGAAAATTGGGCTAATACCGCATAACATTGCGAGGGCACATGCTCTTGCATTCAAAGCCGCAAGGCGCCGGAAGAGGGATCCGCGGCCGATTAGCTTGTTGGCGAGGTAATGGCTCACCAAGGCATTGATCGGTAGCCGGACTGAGAGGTTGGCCGGCCACACTGGAACTGAGACACGGTCCAGACTCCTACGGGAGGCAGCAGTGGGGAATCTTGCACAATGGGCGAAAGCCTGATGCAGCAACGCCGCGTGGGGGATGAAGCTTCTCGAAGTGTAAACCCCTTTCGACCTGGACGAATGCCCGCAAGGGTTTGACGGTACAGGTATAAGAAGCCCCGGCTAACTACGTGCCAGCAGCCGCGGTAATACGTAGGGGGCCAGCGTTGCTCGGAATTACTGGGCGTAAAGGGTCCGTAGGCGGTGCGGTAAGTCGGGAGTGAAATCTCTGGGCTTAACCCAGAGGCTGCTTCCGAAACTACCGTGCTCGAGTGTGAGAGAGGCGAGTGGAATTACGGGTGTAGCGGTGAAATGCGTAGATATCCGTAGGAACATCCGAGGCGAAGGCGGCTCGCTGGATCACAACTGACGCTGAGGGACGAAAGCTAGGGGAGCAAACAGGATTAGATACCCTGGTAGTCCTAGCCCTAAACCATCAGGACTTGGGGTTTGCCCTGTACGGGGCAAGTCCCGTAGCTAACGCGTTAAGTCCTGCGCCTGGGGAGTACGGTCGCAAGGCTGAAACTCAAAGGAATTGACGGGGGCCCGCACAAGCGGTGGAACATGTGGTTCAATTCGACGCAACGCGAAGAACCTTACCTGGGCTTGAACCGCACAGGACCACCCCGAGAAATCGGGGCTTCCCGCAAGGGACCTGTGTAGAGGTGCTGCATGGCTGTCGTCAGCTCGTGCCGTGAGGTGTTGGGTTAAGTCCCGCAACGAGCGCAACCCTTACTCGTAGTTGCCACCCGCAAGGGGGAACTCTACGAGGACTGCTCCGGATAACGGAGAGGAAGGTGGGGATGAGGTCAAGTCAGCATGGCCTTTATGTCCAGGGCTACACACGTGTTACAATGCGCGCCACAAAGCGTTGCAAACCCGCGAGGGGGAGCTAATCGCAAAAAAGCGCGCTCAGTTCGGATTGCAGTCTGCAACTCGACTGCATGAAGCTGGAATCGCTAGTAATGGCGCATCAGAACGGCGCCGTGAATACGTTCCCGGGCCTTGTACACACCGCCCGTCACATCACGAAAGTGGGCTGTACTAGAAGTCGCCGTGCCAACCGCAAGGAGGCAGGCGCCCAAGGTATGACTCATGATTGGGGTGAAGTCGTAACAAGGTAGCCGTAGGAGAACCTGCGGCTGGATCACCTCCTTTCTAAAAGAAAAGGGAGCACGGCTCGCCTTTGGCGAGCACGGCTCTCCATCCCGGATCGGCGGGGCCCCCGACACGCTCCTGCGTGTTGGGGTGCTTCTCACGACCCGGGACGTTCGGCTTTCTCAAGCCCGATGGGTTCTGGCCTGATTCATTGATTGTCAAAAAGTTAGCGGACACAAAAAAAGCCCGCCAGATATCTGGCGGGCTTTTTTATTTCCATCTGCTTCGATGCTCGAATCGAACCCTGCTGCGCTGGGCCGGCGCGCCGAAATCGCGAGCCGGTCAGCTCATGCCATGGCTATTGGCTCAAATTCACCGCGGACAAGTTGATCCACTGCGTCGGTGATATTGTGTTTTGCGTGTAAGTGATGGGACCGCCCGCGCCATTCACCGTCGTGGCCGGGAACCAGGGCGGAAGCTTGGGTGGGACTTCGTTGAAGCGCCGGTCGTAGTATGTATTTTCAATGTCTATGTTCGCGTTGTAGATGTTCCCCTGAATCTGCCCGCCCGTGTTATTAAACGTGTTGATACCCAGGCCAGACTGCAGGAAACCTCCCTCCCCGTTGGCAGTGGACATGGCGGCCAGGCTCCCGTCCACTTCAATATTGGGAGTGCAACCGGAACACCTGGCAGCGGGATCGTTGGTGATGTCGAGATTGATGTTTCCACCCAACGTCACGATTCCCAGCACTCCCACATTGTTGTTCGCCGGAATCAGCGTATCGACGGGGGTGGCCGTGGTTGCCACCGTGGTAACCGGTTCCGCTGTGTAGGTGACGTCACCGGTGATATCCACATTTCCCGTGCAAGCGATTGTGACGCTCTGGCCGTTTTGAATGGCCGGCTCAATCGTGTTGCCACTATAGGGCCCCGTCAGACCGGTGATCGTGCCGTTCACATAAAGCATGGTCGCATCGCCCATCGAGGCGTCCGTGACTGGATCAAATTGCTGTGGAACCCCGTTGATGGTCTGGCTCGAACCCCCCGAAGTGATTGTCGTCGTGCTCGTCGCGTCGTTTACCACCACGGTCGTAACCGTCCCTCCCTGCGTGATCGTATATGTTTGGGTTGGATTGTTAGCCGTATCCGTCGTTGCGGCGAGTTTGACCGAAGCATTCCCTTGGACGTAGATGCCGCCGCCCGTAAAGCACGGGGGATTCGTGCACGTGCTCGATGAGACGGTCGTGTACGGCAAATAGACGCCGGTCGAAGGGGTGCTACCCGTAGACGGCCAGGAAGCGCCGCTCGCGGTTTTTAGGCTTCCACCCATAGTTGCCTGGCTGGGGGGCGAGCCGGGATCGCACGGCGGGCATGTCGTGCCCTGGCCGTTGATCGCCGCGGCCGCTTGGTTGTACACGTCCTGGGGCAGCGGAATGTTTGGCTGCCCTAATTGGAAACCACCCTGGAATGTGGGCGCAATCGTCACACCGCCTTGCGTGTAACTTGTGGTGGGAGATTGATGACAAACCCAGTTGACCCAATAGCTCGCGTCCGCATCCTGCTGGCCCACTGGATCCGTGAAGATATAGGGCGCCCACAAATTCCCGAAGCCCCATGAGCCGTCCGTAAAAGTGGGTCCGGTAAAGAGCCCTGGCGCCAGTGGCCCGAGGCACGGGGCGTAGGCGTAAACAAAGGCGCCGTAATCGGCGAAATTGATCACAGAGGGGGCGGGAGGATTCTGCGTAAAGTTTATCGTGCCTGTCTCCTGAAGCGTCTGTTGTTCGGAGCCTGCGGACCGGCCTACCGCCGTAATCTTGTAGCTAAAGGTGTAGTTGCATCCGTTGACGCAGGAAGCCGGTGTCGAAGACATACTCACCGTCGTGTTTCCCCCGCCCAAGACGGTAAAACTTGACGACCATGAATTGGAAGCGTTGCCTGTATTGATTGGGTAGTAGGTTCCTCCTCCGAAGTTGTTCGTCAAGTTGGTTAAGACTGTGGCGGCACTATTCGCCGGAAGAGACGCGGCTCCCGTTTGGAGAGCCGTTATCTGGCTACTCAGGTACGACTGCGCGATGGCCAGTCCCGAGTCGGCCGCATAGTAGGCGCCTTGTTGGTTGCGGTAAAATCCATTGATCAGCATGTCCGAAAACATGGATACGTACATGCCGACAACGAGCGCGGAAAGCAGCGAGAGCAGGAGCAGCGAAATCAAAAGCGCCGACCCACGCTCACGGCTCTTTCGGGAAGAGCGGAAGCGGTGCAAGACGCTTGTCTGGATGGAGTGTTCCGCTCGATGGGATGTCATGAGCTCACCTCTTTGATCTCTCATTGACTATTCAAGTTCAAATTGCGCGGGTTCACGCCGGTGGAGATTGCTTCAATCGCGTAAGGGCCGCCGTCAAAAGGATTTTGATACGCGGTGGTGATTGCTCCGGGCTTCGTGCGCCCAATCAAACACAATCGCAACGAGCGCACGAGCGAGAAATCGTAGGCGTCGTCTCCGTTTGGAGGCGAGTTGTCAACGGAATAGTTGGAGGAGTCGTACTGGTAATCCGGCAAATCCGTCGTGCCCGAGTTCAGTTTGTCCCAAAGGGCCGCGCCCACTTTGAAGCCGATGATCTGATCCGTCACTTGCGACGCCACGCCGCGCTGCCAGCGCATGAGTTTTGGATCGGTGGGATCGGTTGTGTCCACGTAATACTTGATCCCATCGAGCCGGATGATCCAATCCACCTGTTGAAAGGGGTATGAATTGCTTGCCAGCTCGAGGCTGCAGAAGGCGGTAAGCTCCAGAGGATCGGCATTCGCGGTGTTCTTGGGAACCTGGCCGTTCGTGGGGAGCGCCGCGTAAGTAAACTGAATGTTCCCTCCCGAAACTCCTCCAGCCTGGGTCAACACAACTGCGGTGAATTTAGGCGTCTTATACGCGTTCCCGCCCCCGCACTGAACGCTCAGCGGGTTCTCTTGGCAATAGCAATCGTTGGTGCTCCCGGTGGCAGTGGCCGTATAAATGAGGAGCTCGTCGCCCACGTTGAAGTAGGCCGCATCCTTGGCCGCCGTATCGAGGGGCTCCGGCGTAGCCAACAGAGTTCCGCTTCCGGTGGTAGCGGTGCTGAGCGCGGGGTGCAGAGCCAATGGCTGAAAGCCGGCAAGAGTCGTCGTGTCGGCTTCAATGATGCTCAGCGTGTCAAAGCAGTTGCTGCTGTAGGTGAACGTGGGCGCGCCGCTATTGCATGCCGCGGCAGGGGAGGAATTGTCTACAATAACTCCAATCGGAAACGTTGCGTTGTTTCCGGTGGCGAAATATCCGGTTCCGGCGTTTGCCAAATCCTCTTGCAACTGCCCCGTGGCGCTCCGAAGGGAGGTATTCAAGGCCGAAACCTGCAGTTCCCGCTGGGCGAGCTGTTCGTGCTGCACCGCCAGCGAAAAGGCGGCGCCTGAGACGACCGTGAAGACGACTATTGCGACCATTAGTTCCAGGAGCGAAAAGCCGCGCGCAGACCGCGCCGACGGTTGCCATGGCACCCGATGATGCATCATTTTGTTGGGAAGGGTCATGGGCGCACCGTGCTCATTTGGAAAATTACCGGATACATGGCGCCTTGCGCCTGTACCCGTACCGTGACGCGCCGTACGCCTGACAGCGCGACCCCATTGATCGTCACGGGTGACTCAATCAACCAGCGGCGATCGAAGGAAACCGGGAAGCTTCCCGCGGGGCAGGCGAGTGTGCTTGCCAGCGGTATGGGATTATTTCCGGGATTAAACGACGTACACACTGGACTCTGGGCTGGCACGGTCTCTTTTTCTGTAAAGGCTCCGCCATCGGCCGCCACACTGACATCGTCAAAATAGCCGGTAACGTCTGCCGTGAGGCTTCCTCCCAGGGCCACGTGCGTCGGATCGCTCGCCGGCCATCGGTTCAAGTCTTCGAGCTTCTCGGTGGCCAATGTGCTGGCGATGTTCGAAAATTTCGAGGTGTCGTTTGTCTTCACACCGCCGGCAATCACAGCGGCAACGCCGACCACGCCAATCGTGAGAACGGCGATGGCGATCATGGATTCAATCAAACTGAAGCCACGCTCGCCGGGACTCACTCGCTTCCTATTCTTATTCTGTTTTTGTCTGGACATAAGCCGCCTTGAATTCCAATTCCTATTGTGTTTGTGTCGTGACATAACCCACACTCGATACAGTGACGGTTGCCGTTTTGCCTGCATAAGAAAGCGTTAGGGTCGGCGCATTCAGCGCAAAGCCGGCGCCACCAGCTATGAACTGCACGGTGCCATCCGGATTGAGTTGCAGCGTCGTATTGGCATTGAGCGTAATCGGGGAACCGGAGAGCGGTACCGAATTGCCAACCTTGCTGTAGGCGGCTGCGGGCCCGGTAGAGGTTGTAGGCTCGCTCCAGACTTGGTAATTGAGCGTAGCTGCGGTAAGGGCGACCTGGAACGGGTATCCGAAGCGCAGCGCCTGATATCTCGTCGAAGCAATTGCGGAACGTCACGGTCTGCACCGCCGCGCTCAAGCGGAAGCTGATGAGCGCGCTCTGGATCACGGGTACCGCGACAGCCGTCATCGTAACGGCGATTGCCAGAACAAACACCAATTCAATCAATGTAAGACCGCGGGCACGAAAAATCCTATCCGGAGACGAGAACCTACTGCCACGGCATTCCTTCCGGTAGGACTCATTGCTCATAGAGGGCGGAGGCTGCCCCTTAGACCGCGGAAATCTTGAAACGCGGAGATAGAGATTTAAAAGGCTCATCGCTCGTTCCTGAACTTCCCACGATTCTTAAGGCATTTGGAGTGCCACAGCGCTTTTGCGGGCAATCATCTCGGGATTCGAACAATCACGGGAACCTGCAGTGACACCAACTCCCCCCCACAAGATCCATGATGAGAATAGGCTGCGGGTAGGGGGGTGGCAATAGACCAAGAGTACTAGTTAAATGTCAGCTAACTGCGGGGCACTAAGGTCGGTCCAATTCGGTTCAGACAAGGATCCGGAGGCTGCCTGTGTCAGGATGAAACGTTTCTTCCCCAAACGATGCACTGCCTTCCCGAGCGACAAATAGGGGCGAAGCACTGTTCTTGACCTTAATCTTGGCCTTATGCACGCAAGGCTTTCAGCTAAGGCTGGGGATGCATTTGCCTCATTTAAATGAAATGGGATTGCGAGAAAGCAGAGGCAGAAGCCTTGGCCAGGGCTCGTGGTCGCTGCAGGCTAGAACGGAACCCTGTTGCGCTGAGGCTCGCGGTCGGGAGGTCCCGGGAGCGTCGAAGACTGGCCAGGAGAAGTGAACTGCGCTTTATCGGCGTCGAGGAAGAGCGGGCGGCTGAGGACCGCTTCGATCGTGCTGCCGCGGGGCGAGCTTCGGTCTCCGGTCCGCGCGAAAGCAAGACTGCCGCGAGGCCTGCCGCAGCTCCTATTCCCGCGCCGATGCCCGCGCCTTTGGCGCCCTGTGTGGCGATAGCGCCGATGCCCGCGCCCGCTGCCGTGGTCTTGAGCACCGTGCCGGCGTCCGACGCCTTGTCGCTATCGCCCTTCACTTTCCCTTCATTGTCCATGGTTTCGCCGCCGCCCGTGCCGGGGCTTCCTCCCGGTGAGGCGTTCAGATTCACTTCATAGGCGTTGGGCAGAATCAGTGTGGTGAACTTGATGGCGATTTCGCCGCGGCCCTTCACGCGGCCCGGACGCTTCGATTCCGTCACTTCGCCGCTCAGGTAGGAACCGGCGGGTATTACCACGTGCCCATCCACCATCACGGGAAAGAGCGTCTCGCAATATATGGGATCGCCCGGGCGCGAGCTGCGCGTGGAAATCCCGTTGTGGAGTATCAGCGGGATATGCGTGCCGCTGGGAACTTGGATCCTTGCCGGCGCATTCTGCTCGGAGGACGCCGCGGCCGGGGCGACGGCCGTCGCCGGAGAAGCCGGCGAAGTTCCCGGAGATGCATTTTGCGCGGGGGCCGTTTGCGCGCCGCTCGCGGCGGGCGCCGGCGGAAGCGGGCCGGAGTCCTGCGCCGCCACGGGAATCGCAAGTCCCCCTGCCAGGAGAAGGATGTCCAGGGGACGGAAGCGCAGCGAGCGGCGGGTGGTCATGATTTTCCTCGAAGTGCTCCTGCTAACGGATGCGTCTCAAATGGGACGAGATGTCCGGAGCATAACCCCTTCCGCCGTTGCCCGCAAGACCACATGGGTCAGCGCCACGCGGTGGCGGGCGAAGTTGGCACGGTGCGGGAAAAAAGGAGCTATTCCGGCGAAAATAAAATAAACTTGCGGCAAGGATTCCGCGTCTTATAGGCGGCACCGTCCGGAGGCCAGACGCGAAGCACGGGTGGGGGTATCGTGCAAAGGAACCGGGAAGTGCAACTCTTGGAGCGGACGACGCATCGCAGTTACGAATGCGTCCCGGCGGGTAGCGTGGCCCGAACGAGACGAACAGAAGCTGGCGAAATACCGGAGGCGGAAGCCATCCGGCGTGCCCAGCACGGGGATGGGTCGGCTTTTGAACGGCTGTACCTATTGCACAGCCGGCGGGTGTATTCGCTATGCCTGCGAATGGTGGGAAATACGACGGAAGCGGAGGATTTAACGCAAGAGGCGTTCCTCCAGCTCTTCCGGAAGATTTCCACATTTCGCGGGGAATCGGCATTTTCCACATGGCTGCACCGGCTGGCGGTCAACGTCGTGCTGATGAAGCTGCGCAGAAAATCGGGGACTGAATCGTCCCTGGAGCAGATCACCGAGCCCGATGAAGAATCCGGAGGCCCGCGGCGGGATTTCGGCGGCCCTGATTTGAGGTTGAGCGGCTCGCTGGACCGGGTGAACTTGCAGCGCGCCGTGGACCAGTTGCCGCCGGGTTACAAAGCGGTGTTTGTTTTGCACGACGTCGAGGGATACGAGCACAACGAGATCGCGGGAATTATGGGGTGTTCCATCGGCAATTCCAAATCGCAACTGCACAAGGCGCGCATGCGGCTCCGCGACTTGCTCCATGAAGCGGTGCGCGCGCGGGCCCGCGAACAACGCAAGGCGGCGGGTGAAGCTTCCGCCGGCAAGGCTTAAAGCATATGGGCACGATGGGATGTAACGGATTTCTCGATCGCCTCGACGCGTGGATGGAGGGCGAACGCCCGTCCGACGCCCGGGCGCACGTGCGCGATTGTCCGGTGTGCCGCAGCATGGCCGAAGACATGGAAACCATCCGCACCACGGCCCGCAGCATGGCCCGTCTCACAGTGGAACCACCCGCGCATATCTGGACCTCGCTCGCGGCGCAACTCGAGCGCGAGGGGCTGATCCGCGATGGCCGGCGCGGCGCGAAAAAGAGCCTGCGCGGATGGCTGGATGCGATACTCACGGCTCTGCCGCGTCCGGCGCTGGCGGGCGCCTATCTGGCCGCGCTCGTCGCCGTGGGCTTTGTGTTGAGCGGACCCATCCATACACGGCTCAACGAGCATAGCTGGATCACGAGCACGGAGAATTCGACGATGCCGCTCGACGCGCAGCTCGATTCCGCGGAAGAGGCCACCGTCGCCTCCCTCGGAAACTACAATCCCGCCGTCAAGGCCTCCCTGGATCAAAACCTGGCGATCGTCAATAACTATATCGTTCTGTGTGCAAAAAACGTGCAGGAAGAACCTGAAAACGAAATGGCCCGCGACTATCTCTTCGAGGCCTACCAGCAGAAGGCGGATCTGCTCGCGGAGATGGCGGAGCGTGGAGATAACACCCGATGAACACCCAGCAGTTCTTTGGAAACGCGTTCCACCGGCGAGTCTGCCGGGGATTTCTAGGCAAGGCCGGCCTGCTCGTACCCGGCCTGCTGCTTGCGGGCGTGGCGCCTGCTTTGGCCGATCACTTCGAGAAGCATTTCAAGGTGGATGCGCGCCCGGTGATCACGATTCACAATCCCACGGGATTGGTCACCGTGAAGGCATGGACCAAGTCCCAGGTATTGGTGATGGCCGAACACGCCAGCGCCATTATCGAAGTGGATGCGGAACAGACCGGCAACCGCATTGACGTCATGACGCGCCAGCTTTCCGACAGCGTGTCGCCCGAGGATTGGCGCGCCGACTATGAAATCCGGGTTCCCGAAGACGCCGAGCTTCAGATTCACAATGATTCGGGGGGCGTGAATGTCAATAACGTGCTGGGCGACATGAACGTGGAAACGGTGGCGGCGGATGTGGATTTGGAGGATGCCGCGGGTTACCTGACGGTGAAGACCGTCTGCGGGTCGTTCCAATGCGAGCGCTGCGCCGGGCGTATCGAGGCTTCTTCCATCAGCGGCACCTTCAAATTGATTGACCTTCACAGCCTATACGTGCGCGCGCGAACTTCGAGCGGGAACATCTTTTTCGGCGGTGAGTTTCTTCCCGACGGAACATACAGCTTGAACAACTACAGCGGCGTGATCGAGGTGCGCTTCTCGCCGGGAGATTCCTTCGATTTGAGCGCCACTTCCCTGCGGGGCAAGGTGAACAACGAAGCAAAGCTGACGCCGCACGAGCATGATCGCCGCTTTTCCCCCAAATTCGGCGATGCCCTTTTTGGCACTTTCAACACGGGCCGCGCCAAGGTAGATCTGACCTCCTTCGATGGTACAATCAATATCTTGAAGCGGGATTGAGCGCGCCTGGCGCGCAGGGCGCCGCAAACGCTTCGAAATCCATGGCCGACGCGCCCGCTCCCGCTCGATTCCGATGACTCATGCGCCCCGCTCCCGCACGCTCGTCTGCCTGACCGGATTCATGGGCAGCGGTAAATCCACGGCCGGGCGCTTGCTGGCGCGGCAGCTTGCCTGGCTGCATATTGACCTCGACAAGCGAATCACGGACGCCGCCGGCCTCGCCATTCCCGAGATTTTCGACCGTCTGGGCGAGCCGGAATTTCGCCGGATGGAACAGGAGCAACTGGCGCGCGTTCTGGCGGAATCCGCCGAGCAGCCCCAACCGCGCATCGTTTCGCTGGGCGCGGGCACGATCGTGCAGGCGCAGAATCTGGCTCTGCTGCGCGAGAGCGGTGCTGTGCTCATCTGGCTCGACTGCCCCATGGAGGAGCTTCTTGCAGCGCTGCGCCCAAACCACCGACCGCCCGCTCTTCCGGGACGAAGCCAGCTTCCGGCGTCTTTACGAGGAACGGCGGCCATGGTACGGGCAGGCGGATTACCGCGTGGATAGCAATACCGAGCCTGCGCGCGTGGTCGAGCAGATTCTGGCGCTGGGAATTTTTCCCCGGGTGCCGGCATGATCTCGGCGGCAAAGCGCGGCGCTCCGATGGCCACATTATTGGCCGCACTGGCGGTAGCGGTCGCCGCCGGTTCCAACCCGGTGCCTATTTTCGCCCCGGATAAGGGTACTTTCCGGATCGTTGTGAACGGGCAGCAAGCCGGCCGGGAAGAATTCGAAATCGCGCCGAGCGGCGGCGATTGGATCGCGCGCGGGCGCGCGGAAATTCAGGCCGGCCAGGGCGTGACTCGAGTGACCGGAACGCTG
Organism: Terriglobia bacterium; assembly: GCA_963823205.1. Taxonomy (GTDB): domain Bacteria; phylum Acidobacteriota; class Terriglobia; order Acidiferrales; family UBA7541; genus Palsa-295. The sequence continues at coordinate 320,375 of CAWGKL010000009.1, read as the reverse complement.
GAACTCCATGGGGACGGCACGCCGGTGCGCTACGAATGGTCCACCGAAGGCGCCAAACAAGCTTCCGGTGTGATTACGTTCGATGGGGCCGCGGCCTCCACGGAACTCCACGTGGGAAGCGCGCAGCCCTACACGCAGCAGTTCAAGTTCAATTCCTCGCAAATCGTAATTCTGGACAACAATCTCTATGAACAGTATGCGGTGCTCGCGCGGCTCTATGATTGGGACAAAAAAGGCGCGCAGACTTTTTCCGTGCTCGTCCCGCAGTCGTTGACGCCCGGAACCGTGACCGTGGAATGGTTGGGAAAGCAACCGGTGGGCGGCAAGGAACTCGACGAGCTGCGCGTAAAGACCGAAGACCTGGAACTCGACATCTACCTCGATGGCCCGCACCTGGAACGCATCGTAGCTCCCGCTTCGAACGCCGAAATACTCCGCGATTGACGCCCTCGCGAGTGGCGCGACTCAGGATCCGCGAAGCGCCTCAGGCAGATCGTCGCGAAAGCCTTCCGGACGGCCGTCCTCCCAGTCTTCCGGGGGAGATTCGAGGCCCCAGAATCCAGGGAAAGGCCTGATGAATTCAACCGCTACCTGCGCCTTACCCATGAAGCTCGGCCCCAGCGTCGTCACGCGGCAGAGCATCTCTCGCGCCAGCTTGGGATTTTCAAGGACGATGACCTGATTCACGGAAACCGGAGTGGCAAGAAGGATCAGCCCGCCGTGTGCGTTCACCGTGATCGTGTGCGTCTGCTCGGGCGGAGACACCTTGTCCTGAAATCGAACGGCCACACGAATGCGGATGCGGATGCGCCGGCTGCGCCGCCGATAGGCCGCTCGCTTATCCTCTGTGGGTTCGACCGCCATAGGAAGAAGCTAGCAATTCCGCGACGCATTCTCAATTGGGAGTGCGGCGGCTGTGTAAGGAACGCCAATGGGGGGGCGGCTTCTGGAAATGGCGCGAGCTTGGTTCACCAAGTCTTCGCGGTATAGTATGTTGTGAACGTGCGGGCCCGTAGCTCAGCTGGTTAGAGCAGCGGACTCATAATCCGTTGGTCCAAGGTTCGAATCCTTGCGGGCCCACCAACTGTTTTCAGATTTCCACAAGCTGCTAACGGGGAAAAAGACGGGGAGTGGCGCCGGTCATATCGGAAATTGACTCGAGCTCCGGATAGTGTTCGACCAGAGCGGGAGGAGCGGCGACGGGCCGCTTGGTGAGCAGGTAGATTAGCTGCAAGGCGTTCACGATGGCCTTTCCCTGGTAGTGATTGTTGGTGATGACGAAGGTTTTTTCCCCGCCCGCGGCAACCGCCTGGATGCGCTTCACCCAGGGAAGCATCTCTTCCTCCTTATAGAGGTAGTTATATCGCTCCGCGGAGGGCTGCTCCGGCGCATCGCTGAACCAGGTGTCGTAGCGGCGTCCATGCAGGCGGATGTAGCCGACGGGCGACGTGGCCCGGTCCGAAGGCTTGAGGGAATGGCCAATCACCGGCTGGTCAATGTTGCAGAAGCCGACGCGCCGCTCGCGCAGCATGGCAAAGAAGTCCGCGTCGTTCCACGTGGCGTGGCGCACCTCGACGACCAGCGGGTACTCCGCGAAATTTTGGATGAGCTGCTCGAGGCGCGCGACATTTTCGGGCGTGCGGTGAAACGAGAATGGGAATTGCATCAGCACGGCGCCCAGCCTGCCCGCCCGCGCCAGGGGATCGAATCCGGCGCGCACGGCGCGCGCGTCTTCGGCTGTTCCGGCGCCCTCGTGCGTGAACCGCTGCCACAGCTTGGCGGTGAAAAGGAATCGCGGATGAGCCGCGATGCGCTCGACCCACAGCGCGGCGGTCGCCGGAGGGAGCGGCTGGTAAAACGACGTGTTGATCTCAATGGTATCGAAGAACTCGGCGAGATAGGCCGCCTCGTGGAATTCGCGCGGGCGCGGTTTGGGATAGACCACGCCCGCCCAGTCGGCGTAGGACCACCCCGCCGGCCCGACGCGAATTTCGGTCTTTTTGCGCTGCCCTTTACTTTCGCTTTTCATTCGCCTACACTATAATCGTCCCCAGAAATTGCCAGGAGCTGATGGTAAACCGTCATGGTCTCTCTTGCCAGTTCCACGCGCGCGGACGCCCCGAGCTTGCCGAAGCCCTGGGTGCTGCCCGGCGCGGGCCTTTCCGTGTTCCACGGACGGCCGGAAACGCCCCGCCTCTCGCACTATTTTTTGCCGCACGCGCTGGCGCACGGCCAGCGCATGCTCTATCTGGACGGAGCAAACCGCTTCGATCCGCTGCTGCTGGCGCGGCTGGCGCGCCAGGGAGGGCGAACGCCAGCCGACTTCAACGAGCTTGTGCGCGTGGCGCGCGCATTCACCTGTTTCCAATTGACCGAGCTGCTGGCTGCGCATCCCGCGCCTTCTCGACAAGTTCGCAGCCGACGTGCTCATCGTCACTGGGATGCCGGAGTTGTATTTCGATGAAGATGTGCGCGAGCGCGAAGCACAAGTCTCATTTCGTCGCGCGCTCGCCGCGTTGAGAGCATTGCGCCCTCTGCCTTTAGGCGTTGCGCTATTCTCCGATGCCACAGTCGTTCCAAACACCGCAGGCGCGGGATGTTCCGCGAGCTTACGTCTGCAGGCTTCAACTGTCTGGCGTTTCAACCTCGACGGCGAAGGCAAGCCGCACCTCGTGGGCGAAAAGGCCGCGTTGCCGCTCCCAGCGCGAGGATAAGCGAATGGGCCGCACTCTTCCAACATTTGTGCAGCTTGTGGAAGCGGCCGTCCAGAAATGGCGGAAATTCCGCCGCGCCCTACGCCGGGAGGATCAGGAACACTTCGACCGGCTGTTTCATCGCGTCCGTTGCTACACCCAGGCAGCGACGTACCAATGTAATGACGACCCGATGCAGACGATTTTGCTTTCCATCGCGCTCGATCAGGAAAAGCGAATCACGAAGCTCGAAGAACTAGCGGGGTGCGACCATGCGGCTGACGGGATGGATTCTCGATCTTTACCCCTCGCCGCAGGGGATGACCCTGTGGTTGTTGACGGCAGAACCAGACGGCACACAAGCTGGTTGACACTTCGTTCCGTCCTGCATTCCACGTGTACGCACCGGAAGCTGTCTTGCAGAAACTCGCGCAGTTGCTCGCTTCGCGCTTCCACGCCGAATGCCGTAGAGCAAAGCGCACCGACATTTGGCAAGCCAGGCCGCTCGGGACGCTCGAAGTGGCCGTCCACGATCCGACGCTCTACCGCTCCGCCGTTTCCTTCGTGCAGCAAGTGGAACCCGATGCGCGCCTCTACGACTCCGATCTGATGCTCGCGTCGCTCTACGCCTGGCAGAAAGACGTGTTTCCGCTGGCGCGCGTGGAAGTAGACGCCGATGAAGAGGGAAGCATTCTGGCCCTCGCTTGCCAGGACGATCCGTGGGCGCTCGATTACGAACTGCCGCCGCTCCGAATCATGGAAATGCGGCTGGCGGGACTTTCCCACGTCAACCCGGCGCACGGCCGTCGCGGCGCTCTGGAAATCGAGATAGAAGGCGAATCGTATTCCTCGGATGACTCCGATATACCCGCCGCTGAAAATTTCGCTCGGCTGCTCTGAAGCGGTACGATCCCGATTTGCTGCTGACCAACTGGGGAGACTCGGCGGTGCTGCCGCATTTGTTACAGCAAGCAGAACGCTGCCGCATCCAGCTCCCGCTCAACCGCGATCCGCTCCCGGACAGCAGAGCCGCGCGCGAAGCTTACATGAGCTATGGCCGGATTCTGTTCAAGGAGTCGGCCACCACGCTCTTCGGTCGTCTGCATGTGGACACGTCGAATTCGTTCACGGCCGAGCAAGTGCGAGCTGGCGGGACTGTGGGAACTGGCGCGCGTGACGAAACTGCCCGTGCAGTATTGCCGCGCGGACGACAACGGGCACGGGCATCTCCTATATGCAGATGGAGCTGGCCTGGCGCGACGGCGTGCTCATCCCGGCGCAGAAGGCGGAGCCGGAGGACTGGAAGACGCCGGATGAGCTGCTCTGTGCAGACCGTGGCGGCCTTGTCTTCACGCCAAAGACGGCTTTTTCGAGAACGTGGCGGAACTTGATTTCGTCAGCGAATATCCGAGCATCATGGCCCGGTTCAATATTTCGCCGGAGACGGTCAACTGCCCCTGCTGCCCCGATGCGCCGCGCGTGCCGGAACTGGGCTATCGGGTCTGCCAGAAGCGGCGAGGCATCACCAGCCGCGTCGTGGAGCGACTCATCGCCAAGCGAACGGAGCTGAAGAAACTCACGCGCACCGCCGCGGATGCGGAAGCGGCGCGGCGCTACAAATTGCAAAGGGACGCGCTTAAATGGCTGCTGGTCTGCTGCTTCGGCTACACCGGATACAAAAACGCCCGCTTCGGGAAAATCGAGGCGCACGAAGCGATCAACGCCGTGGCACGCGAAACCCTGCTTGTCGCCAAGGAGATCGCGGAAGCCGCAGGCTACGATCTGCTCCACGCCCTGGTGGACTCGATCTATGTGCGGAAAGCGGATGCCACGCCGGAAGACTACGAGAAGCTGGCGCGCGAAATCGAAGCGTGCACCAAGCTACCGATGGCGGTCGAGGCCACGTACCGATATGTAGTTTTCCTTCCGTCGAAGCAATTTGCGGACGTGCCCGTACCCAATCGCTTTTTTGCCGTCGGCGGAACGGACGGATGGAAGGTTCGGGGCCTGGAGCTGCGTCGCCACGATACGCCGCCGATTGTTTCGCGAATGCAGCGCGAGGTTATCGACTATCCTCGCGGAAGCGCACGATTACCAGGCATATTGTGGGAAGCTGGAAGAAGGCCGAAAAATTCTTGAACGCTGTCTTGAGCGAGTGGGAGAGGGAAGCGCCACAGTAGAAGAGCTAGTCATCAGCAAACGGATCACACGCGAGCCACGCGAATATAAGAAAGCCGCACTCGCGGCCATTGCCGCGCAGCAATTGTATGGCAGCGGCGTGAAGTTGAGGCCGGGGCAGACTATCGAATATGTGATTACGGACGCCGATGCGGCCGTGCCCAATGATCGGGTGCGCGCGTATGCGTTGTGGGAAGGCTGGCACGGCTACGACCGGGCGAAATACCGCGCCATGCTGTGCGAGGCATTTGAACCCTTCGAGATGTTCGCGCGGCCGGCTAGCGCAGCGCGCGCTTCAGGCGCTCGGTAGTCTTCATCAACTGGCGCTTGAGAGCCTCCACCTGCTTCGAAATATCCTCAAGCTCGCGCTTGGCGACATGCCCCGCGCTGGCGATTTTGTGAGCCGTGCGATCGGCCTTGCCCATGGCTGATCCGATTTTCCTGGCGACATTCGTGAGTCTGCTCTTCTTGGCCATTTTTTCCTCCGGTTTTTTTTCGTCCGGCTGGGGGAGTTTTCATCCTATATGTCGCAGGCGCGGGGCGTCAACTGCAGGGTTCGCTGCGCAACCAAGAAGCTCAGCCTTCGCGTTCGCGAATCAGGCGCATGGCCGCCGGCAATAGCGAGTCTCTCTGCCCGCCGGGGCCGGCGCCCGGGTCCGCATCGGTCGCGAGGGATTCTTCCGGCTCGTTGCCACCTTCTCCGGGAGCGAGAAAAAGATTCGATTCGACGCCGTGCTGCTTGGTGTAGAGATCGTAGTAGCGGCCGCCCGCAGCGTAGAGCGATTCGTGCGTGCCGCGTTCGATGATTTGCGCCCGCCTTCGACCACCAGGATCTGATCGGCGCGCCGCACCGTGGAGAGCCGGTGCGCGATAACGAACGTGGTGCGCCCGCGCATCAGGTAGCGCAGACCTTCCTGAATCAGCGCTTCCGATTCGGAATCGAGGCTGGAAGTGGCTTCGTCGAGAATCAGGATGCGCGGATCGGCCAGGATCGCGCGCGCGATGGAGACGCGCTGCTTCTGGCCGCCGGAAAGCTTCACGCCGCGCTCGCCGACGACGGTGTCGTACTTTTTCTCGAAGGCTTCGGCGAATTCGTCGACGCGGGCGATGCGGCAGGCGGCGAGAATTTCCTCCTCCGTGGCGTCGGGACGCGCGAAAGCGACGTTTTCGCGGATCGTGCCGTCGAAGAGAAACGTTTCCTGCAGCACGACGCCCGAGCTGCGTGCGATAGGAATCGAGGCGCACTTGGCGAAGGTCGACGCCGTCGACGAGGACGCGCCCCGCGGTGGGCACGTAGAACGCGGCGATCAATCCGATGATCGTTGATTTTCCCGCGCCGGAGGGGCCCACGAGCGCCGTCACGGTGTCCGGCTCGGATTCGAAGCTGACGTCGTGCAGCACCGGCTTGCCGGCATCGTAGGCGAAGCTCACATCCTCGAAGACCACGCGGCCCTCGATGCGATCCAGGCGCACTGTGCGGCGTGGACTCTTCCTCCTCCATTTTTTCGTTCAGAATCTCGCGCGTTCGTTCGAGGCCGGCGAGCGCCTCGGTCATCTGCGGACCCAGAACCACGATCTGGGAAACCGGCGCGACGAGCATGCCGAGGAAAAGCGTGAATGCGAAGAACGTGCCGAGCGTCATCGTGCCGCCGAGGATTTGCGCGCGCGCCCATGAACATGATCACCGCGCTGACGATGCCCATCAGCGCGGTGGCGGAAAGCGTCATCAGCGAAGTGGCCGTGAGCGTGTCCAGCACGTTTTCGCAGCAGCCGCTGCACGCCAGCCGCGAAGACCTTCTCCTCGCGCTCTTCGGCGTGGTAGCCCTTCACCACGCGAACGCCGCCGAGCGATTCGGTGAGGCGCCCGGTGACTTCGGCATTGATCTTCGGCCGCGCGCGATAAATCGGGCGAATGGTCTTGAAGGCGCTGGCTGCAGCGCCGACGCCAAAAATCAGCAGAACGACAAAGGCCACGGCGGTCATCTGCACGCTGATGCGCAGCAGAAGCACCAGCGCGATGATGGCGGTCATGATTCCGCCGACAAAATCGATCAGCCCCGTGCCGAGCAGATTGCGCACGCCCTCGACGTCGCTCATGATGCGCGAGACGAGCACGCCGCGTCTTGTTGGCGTCGTAAAACGCCACCGGCAGGCGCCCGATGTGCGCCTGCACTTTCAGGCGCAGTTCGGTGATCATGCGCTGCGAGGATTTCGAGAGAAGTTGCGTGAGGCTGCATAGGACGTGAGCCCCTGCACGAACGTGGCCGCGAGCACGGCCAGCACGATGGGCATCAGCAGACGCGTCTCGCGCTTGATGATGACGTTGTCGACCAGATACCTCGTGGAACTGGGCAGCACGAATCCCGAGGCGCGGTTGATCACCATCAGGACCATGCCGAGGGCCAGAATTCCCCGCCGCGGCTTGAGCAGCGCCCACACGTCCGGCAAAAGCTTCCAGGAGTGCTTCAACTTTGCGGTCTGCTTCTCCGAGGAGGTTTTCGAATCGGAAGCCATGGATTTTCGAAATCTGGGAGTTCCTCCCATTGGATGCCGGGGCACTATGGAAGACTCGCGCATGCCTCCAGTATACTAAGTCAAGTCCGATGGGCGCCCCCGCAGAATTGGTTTACGGCGAATCGCGCATTGCCAGTCATCCGCCGGCTGTTTCGAGGCTGCCGCAGGCGGCGAGGATTGCGTGCCTGCTTCTGTTCCCGTGCGCGCTTGCTGCGCAGATTCCTCCTCTGAAGCCCCCTCCGCTCCAGCCGCCTTCGGGCAGCGACGTTTGCGCAGTAGGAAAGAGTTGCGCCGAGGCCGGCTCCGGCGATGATCCGCAGCGCGCTGGGCCCATCGCCCCTCGAGGAGAATGTGCGCACTCTCGTGGATTCCATCGGCGCGCGCCCGACTGGTTCCCCGGGGGCACGGCGCGCCACCCGATGGGCCGTGGAAGCGTTTCGCCGCGCGGGCGTGGACGAAGTGCACACGGAAAAATTCTCGATCCCAGCGGGCAAGAGCAAAGGTCGCACGGTGCCATCGGAAAACGTGGTGGCGGAGATCCGCGGGCGTGAAAAGCCGGACGAGTTCGTCCTGCTCGGCGCGCATCTTGATTCTTCGAGCGCTCGCGCGAGCGCGCTCGGTGACGCCTTGAATGCCGCGCTGGTGATAGACGCGGCGCGCGTGATTCATTCCTCGGGCTCCATCCCCCGGCGCTCGATCCGCTTCGTGCTCTTCACGGGAAGCGGCGAGGGGATGCTCGGCTCGTGGGCCTATGCGCATAGGCATCGCGCGGAGCTCGACAAAATGGCCGCGGCCATCATCTTTGGCGTCGGCGTCGCGCCCGTGGGCAGCTATTCGCTCGGTGTCCGCAAGGATACGTTCGAGGTTGTGCGCGAAGCCCTCGATCCCCTGCGAGCACTCGGCGCCGAGGAATTTACGTTCGATGCCCGATTGGATTCGGAGAGCTTCGACTTCCTCCTCGAAGGCGTGCCCACACTTACGGCTAACGCGATCACCGCGAATTATGCGACGCCGCAAACGCTCCATAAGACGGAGTCAGCGTCTATAAGCGCAATGTCGCCATCGCCGCCGTCACCGCCTATGCGCTCGCGGACGCCGAAGAGCGCGTCGGGCCGCGGCTCACGCGCTCCCAGATCGAGCAATCGCTCGAGGAAACCGGCCTCGAGCCGGAAATGAAACTCGATGGCCTCTGGCCCACGTGGGAATCCGGCAGCCGCGGCCGCCAACCATGACCTCGTGCGCTTCCCGAGTGGGAACGCGGCTCTTCCCCGCCTCGGTGCAGGTATAATAAGCAACAATGAAAGAGGGTGCTCAAATAGGCGTCCTGGAGATACCCGTGCCGGTGGCCCCGGATGGCAAGCCGCGGCGGGTCCTGGCCATTGACTACGGCCGCAAGAGAATCGGCCTGGCGCTTTCGGACGAGCTGGGCCTGGCGGCGCGGCCGCTCGCGATCCTGGCGCGCACCAATCGCCGCGATGATATGCGCCGCCTGCGCGATATTTGCCGCCAACATTCCATTGGTCTTATTATCGTCGGGCATCCGCTGCACATCACCGGAGAGGCGGGAGAAATGGCCGGCGAAGCGGCGCGATTCGCCGCGCGGCTCGGCAAGGCATTTGTGAAAATGGAGATCGGTGTGGAACTCGCCGATGAGCGGCTGACAACCTGGGAAGCGCGGCAAACCGTGGCCGCTACGAAATCAACGCGGCGAAAGCAGGAACGGCTCGACGACGTTGCCGCGGCAATCCTCCTGCGCGATTACCTCGAGCGCAAAAGAAGTCCGGCGCGAGCAGTGGCCGAGGAAAGGGAATAACCAGGGATGCGACGCCTGGGCTTGCTGATGTTGCTCGGGATTGCGGCGATGGGCGCGGCCGCCGGCTGGCTCGATTCACAACTGAGCCGGTCCTACCGCGGCCACAGACCGGAGCAGGAGTTCGTGGACATTCCGCGCGGCACTTCGCGCTGGGGCGTCGCCGGCATCCTTTCGCGGAATGATGTGATCCGCAACCGCCTGGCGTTTGCGATTTTCAGCGCCTGGCATCTTCGGAAGCCGCTCCAGGCCGGCGAATATCTCTTCGATCGCCCGGTGAACTCGCGCCAGGTCTTTTGGAAGATCGCGCGCGGCCAGATTTTCGTGCACATCGTGACGGTGCCCGAAGGCTGGAGCATGTACGACATCGCGGCGGAAACCGACGCGCAAGGAATCTGCAGCCGCCAGGACTTTCTCGCCGCCGCGCGCGACACGTCGCTCATATCCGATCTGGCGCCGCATGCGACGACCCTCGAGGGATTCCTCTTCCCTTCCACGTATCAGTTCACGCGCCACACGGATTGTGGGCAGATGGCTGCGGCGATGGTTCGCCAGTTCCGCGCCGTCTGGGCGACTCTCGATCCGCAGGATCAACGGAATTTTCCGGGCGGCCTGACGCTCCAGCAGGTCGTCGCCCTGGCGTCGCTCGTCGAACGGGAAACGCCCAACCCGGAGGAACGCCCGCTCGTGGCCGGGGTGTTCTACAATCGCCTGCGCCGCGGCTATCCGCTGCAATGCGATCCCACGGTGCAATATGCGCAAGAGTTGGCGGGCGACCCGATCCATGACGTGCGGCCCGCGGATTTGCGCGTCCATTCGCCCTATAACACATATCAGCATCTCGGATTGCCGCCGGGGCCGATCGCCAATCCCGGTGAAGCCTCGCTCCGGGCCGTGCTGGCGCCCGCTTCGACGGATTACCTGTACTTCGTGGCCAATGGCCAGGGCGGCCACTTTTTCAGCCGCACGCTCGCCGAGCACGATCGCAATGTGGCGCGCCTTCGCCATCTGCTGGCCGGAGGTGCGCCGCCGCCCGGCCGCGCATCTAAAAAGATGGATCGCTGAGGCCCTGGTGACTTCCATTCAACCACGCAAGAATTCTTCCGGCGGAGTCGGCACGAAAAAGGAGCGCATCCTGGCGCTCGCGGCCGAACTGGCCAAGCCTCGCTTCACGCCCGCGGAGATCGAACAGATTCGCAGGCGGTTGATCGCGCAAATGGGCGAGCGCGGAAAAACATCGGCGGATTCCATCGTGAGCGTGCTCGAAGAAGCGGGAATGCGCGTGGTGTGGTCCACCCGCTCGGACACGCAGGGGCGCTATGAAGAAGAGTTCTCGGACCTGCTGCATTTTTCGACTCTGGATGAGGCCGAGATGTGCCTCGTGCGGCTCGATGAACTGCTCCGAAAATTTTTGGTCGAGCAGGAAGCCGCCGCGGCCGAACGTGTCCGCGAAGTCGCCCGCCTGGGACGCCGCCGCGCTGAAATGATCGCCCGCAACCATAAGGTGGAAGCTCCCAAGCGCCTGGAAAAGCAGGAAATCGCGGGGTGGTTCGCCCTATGGCTGAAAACCCCCGACGCGTTTTTCGACTGGCTGGAAGTCCGCAAGCAATCCCCCGAATTTCAAAGGCAATTCCCGAACGAAACGAACGGCGAGGAATAAGTGTACCGGCTCGACGTCGAAACGCTCGATCTGGGGACCGATGTGCGCGCCATCAGCCTCGAGCTGGCCGAGGCCGATGAATATCGCGAGCCGGTGCGCGGCGCCGATGCGGCGCGTATCTGGAGCCGCATCCTGCGCGCCACGGCCGCCGAGGAGCCCTGGGCGCTCGATTTTTTCAGCCATGTCGAGCGCGTGCGCGATTTCTGCCGGCGCCGTGAAATTGCCTTCCGAGAGGCCGGTCGGCGCTCCATCGTGATACCCGCGCCGGAGCCCGCGCCCCTGGAATCCCTGCTCGAGCGGTTTCAGGACGAAACCTTTGGCGCGCGCGCCGGCTCGCAGCTTGCCGCGCCCGATGCGGCGCTCGAAGGAGACTTGGCGCGGCGTGGAGTAGACACCTACCATGCCGCCTTTTCCCGATATTTTTTCTGCGCTGTGTGCCAATTCAACCAGGGCTCGCTCGTTCTCCTTAGCGAAAAGCTTTGGGCCGGCGAGGTGATCCGCCGTGTGCGTCCCGCGCTCGCCGGTTTGGATGTCGAAGTCCGCCTCCCGGTCTGATTGAGTTCCCCCAGCCGCGATTCATATTGATTCCTGTGAGCCTTGCGAATCGCCAAATCTGGTACCTTCGTACCATTCCCACTTCCCGCCCTTCTAGTACACTCCGTGGGAGAGTCCAAGCGACGCCTTCCCCTTTGAGTGAATTGACCGTGCCCAGCGATTCCATTGTTCACCAGGCGAGCCAACGCCTCGAAGACGCTCTTCTGCAACTCGGCCGGCAAATGGCCGCCGAAAACAACTTGGAGTCACAAGCCCGGCTGGGCGCGGACTTCGTCCGGCTCAGCCAAGGAGCGGGCTCGCGCCGCCATTACCGCGCCATGCAACAGTCGCTCGATTCGCTTGCCGCTCTCGAAGAGTCGCGCCCGGACTGGGCCCAGAGCCTGCGCGCTCGCACGGGCATTGAAAACCGCGTGGCGGAATTCATCGAGGAAGCGCTCGCGGCCGAGGCCATGCCGGAGGGCATGGTTGGCGTGCTCCTGCGCATCCCGCAGGCCGCCGGCGAGCAACTGGCGCTGCGGCTGGCGCGTTCGGGACGCCGCACGGAAAGGGAGAATATCGTCGAGCTGGCGAAGGCTGTCGGCGACCCCTGCGTCCAGCACCTTAAGGAAATCCTCAAATCCGGCCCGCCGGCCCGGGCCGTTTCCGTCGTCGGTTTGCTGAGCCGTCTCGACGCGTTCGCGCTCGAAGACCTGCTCCCGCCGCGCCTCGCAAACGCGGGACGCGCATTCCACGACGCCCTCGTCCGGCAGCTTTCCATCGCGGGTGCGCCCGAACGAGGCCGTCTGCTCGCCAATTCACTCGAAACCTTCGAGACCTCCGTGCTGCCACTAGCTCTCGATGAAATCGGCATGTGCGGGGATCCGGATACAGCTCCGAAACTCCTGCGCCTCGTCCAGGGGGAAATTCTGCCGCAGGCCGCCGACTATCTGCGCGTGAAGGCCATGGAAGCTCTGGGCCGGATGCGCGCCACGGCCGCTGCGCGACATTTACGGCACCTCGTCGAAGCGCGCAAGGCTTTCGGCTGGTTGTACCCCGAAGAAATTCGCATGGCGGCGGCCCAGGCGCTCGTGAAGATAGACCCGGAGTGGATTCGGAGGTTCTTGCCTCACTCCGGCCTGAGCGCGGGAGCGATGGCCGTCGCCCCTCTCGATCCGGTTCTCGGCGGCGACATGGTCCGTCACCGCCGCTATCCCAGGACTCGCCTGCCGCGCGCCGTTCCCGCCGTGGTCACTTCGACGCGCGGAAGATATCCCTCGGCGATCAGCGTATTAAGCCTCGATGGCGGCCTGCTCCATGGCGACATTCAATTTCCGGTGGGAACCGAGGCAATTCTGAAGATACCCGCCGGCCTCCGCTCCATCCGCATGAAGGCCGTGGTCCGCTTCGTGCGCTCCCAACAGGCGGGCTTTGAGACCATCGGCATGGAGGCTCGAAGATCGGGCGAAGCTTCGCCGCCTGCTTGTCTCGCTCACGGGCAAATGATGGCGAAGCGTCACTGATTGACGCCGCTCGCGAGCAACCCTCCATCCACGGCCAGCGCTTGCCCGGTAACGAACCGCGCGCCTTCCGACGCGAAAAAAACGGCCGCCGCCGCAAGCTCTTCCACCTGCCCGAAGCGGCCCATGGGCGTGCGCATCAGGAACTCCTTCCCGCGCGGAGTGCCGTTGAGCAGCGCGGCGTTGAGCGCCGTGGGAAACACCCCCGGAGCGATGGCATTCACGCAAACGCCGTGGCGCGCCCATTCGATCGCCAGCGATTTCGTCAGCGACACCACGGCGGCCTTGCTGGCGCTGTACGCCGCCACCTCGTAAAGCGCCACGAAGGAAGAAAGCGACGCGATATTGATGATCCGCCCGTATTTTCGCTCGATCATGTGACGCCCGAACACCTGGCAGGCCACGAGCGTGCCATTGACGTTCGTCTCGAAGATTTGGTTCCACTCCTCTTCGGCCACCTCCAGCGTCGGCGTGCGCTTAATCCGCCCCGCGGAGTTCACCAGGATTTCCACGCTTCCGAATTCGGCGCGCGCAGCCGCCAGCAGCGCTTCGATGCTCGCCCGTTCGGTCACGTCGGTCGCCACGGCCAGTGAACGCCGCCCCAGTTTGCGCACTTCATCCGCAACCGACTTGGCCAGCTCCTCGCGCCGCCCGGTGGGCACCACGTTCGCGCCCGCCTGCGCCAGGCCCAGCGAAATCGCGCGGCCGATGCCGCTCGTCCCGCCGATGACCACGGCTGTCTTGTTTGTCAGATCGAGATCAGGATGGCCCATCGTCTCCATTGCCTCCGCCCCAATGGCGCCGCCTTTACCGCTTCCAGGCGGCTGCCTTTTGCCGCGCGCTTCCCAGCCCGTCAATCCCCACTCCACTATATCGCCGGGCTTCAAATACGCGGGCGTCTTCATTCCCATGGCCACGCCCCCCGGCGTTCCCGTGCTGAGCACGTCTCCGGGAAGAAGCGTCATAAACTGGCTGACGTAACTCACCAGCGTGGGAACGTCGAAAATCATATTCGCCGTCGTGCTTTTCTGCCGCATTTCGCCATTCACCTTCAGCCACATCCCCAAGGTGCCCGGATTCGGTATTTCATCGCGCGTGGCGAGAAACGGTCCCAAGGGGCCAAACGAATCCGCGCTCTTTCCCTTCACCCACTGGCCTCCGCGGTGCAGACTGAAAGTCGCGTTCGGAGTAGTCGTTGTGAAGCGCGTAGCCCGCCACATACCCGAGCGCTTCCTCCTTCCGCACGTAACTTGCTTTCTTGGCGATAATCACGGCCAGCTCCACTTCCCAATCCACTTTTTCGGCGTCGCGGGGAATCATCAGCGCGTCATTCGGACCCGCGAGCGCCGAGGTGGCCTTCAGGAACACCACCGGCTCGTCGGGAATTTTCGCGTTCGTCTCGGCGGCGTGGTCCCGGTAGTTGAGTCCGATGCACACGGTCTTGCTCGGCCGGGATATCGGCGCCCCCCACCGCATCGTGGAATGCACGCGCGGCGCGCTGGCCGCATTTTGCGTAAGCCATTGATCCAGGGCCACAAGGCCGCCATTCGCAAAAAATGCCTCGTCGTAATCCCGTCCAAAACCCGAGGCATCGAGCCGCGTCTGGTCGTTGCGCAATATCCCCGGCTTCTCGCTGCCCTGCTCGCCGAATCGAATCAGCTTCATCCTGCGGCTCTTCGCTTTCCGCTTGCGGGGCTCGTCCTGCCGAGCGACGATGCCGCGAAGCGCTTCCGTGCGACGCGGGAAGCCGTACTACATAATCGCGCGCGCCGCCGCGAGTCAAGCGCTTTCCGATTTTACGCGCATCCTCGGGCGCTTCTCTCGTGTATTCTTGTCCAGGCTTTGCGAGGGGGCGCCCACGCTCGCATGAAAAAAGTAGCCATGTTCATCCCCTGTTTCGTGGATCAGTTGACCCCCGAGGTCGGCCTGGATATGGCGCGCGTCCTGCGCCGCATTGGATGTCCGGTGGAATTTCCGCCGCGCAGACCTGCTGCGGCCAGCCCGCTTTCAACAGCGGCTACTGGCAGGATGCCCGGCCGCTCGCCGAACATTTTGTCCGCATCTTTCGCTCCGCGGAAGCGGTGGTGTGTCCTTCCGGTTCGTGCGCCACGATGGTTCGCAATTTCTATCCCGAATTGCTCGCCGGAACGCTCCTGTTCGATGAGGCGGTGAACCTGGGCCGGCGCGTGTTCGAGTTTTCGGAGTTTCTGGTGAACGTGGCCAAAGTGTCCGACGTGGGCGCGGCCTTCCCGCATCGCGTGGCCTATCATGACGCCTGCCACGCCCTGCGCGAGCTGCATCTGAAACACGAGCCTCGCGAATTGCTGCGTCACGTCCGCGGAATCGAATTTGTCGAAATGCCCTATAGCGAGGAGTGCTGCGGCTTCGGCGGCACATTCGCCACGAAATTCAGCATGATTTCCGCCGCCATGGGCGATACCAAGGCGGGCAACGCCGAAGCCTCCGGCGCGGAATACCTCACCTCCACCGATCCCAGTTGCCTGCTGCACATCGACGGCATCCTGCGCCGCCGCAAATTCCGCGTCCGCACCATTCACCTGGCCAGCATCCTCGCGCAAACCGCCGATTCCGCCGGGCGCGCTCCGGAAGATTCGCGATGAGCACCCCCGCCGAAGAGTTCCTGCGCAACGCCGCGACAAAATCGGCCGACCTGACGCATCGCCAAACTATCCGCCGCAACATTGACCACTACGACGCCGCCATCGAGCGCGCCCGCCCCCGCTTCCTCGATTGGCAGGCGGCCCGCCAAAGATGCCACGAAATCAAATGGGAGGCGATGAATCATCTCGACCGCTATCCTCGTGGAATTCGAAGAACAGCGTACAGGGCTCGCGGCGGCCATGTCTTCTGGGCGGAAACTTCCGAGGACGCGCGCCGCTACATCACCGACCTCGCCCTCCGGCACGGAGTTCGCACCATCGTGAAATCGAAATCCATGGTCGCCGAAGAAATCCATCTCACGCCCGCTCTCGAAGAAAAGGGCATCCAAGTATTCGAGACCGACCTGGGCGAATTTATCGTCCAACTGCGCAACGAGCCTCCCTATCACATCGTCACGCCCGCCATGCACCTCACGCGCACCGAAATCGCCGCGCTCTTCAAGGAAAAGCTCGGCGGCGACGGCGGCGACGATCCCGCAGAAACTTGTGGCTCGGCCCGCCGCGCTCTGCGCAAGGCCTTCTTCTCCGCCGAGATGGGCATCACCGGCGTGAATTTCCTGGTCGCCGATTCCGGCATGATTGCCATCACCACCAACGAAGGCAACGCCGCCTCGGCACCAGCCTTCCGCGCATCCATGTGGCCATCGCGGGAATCGAAAAAATAGTTCCGCGCCTTGCACGATCTTGCGCTCTTCTGGCCCGTGCTCGCCACTTCCGGCACGGGCCAGTCCGTCACCTGCTACAACTCTCTGATCGGCGGCCCGCGAGCACCCGGCGAACTGGATGGCCCGGAAGAATTTCACGTCGTGCTGCTCGACAACGGCCGCAGCGAATTTGCTGGCCGATGCGGAGCAGCGCGACGTTCTGCACTGCATCCGTTGCGGCGCGTGCCTCAATGCCTGCCCCGTCTTTCGCACCATCGGCGGCCACACCTACGGCACCACGTATCCAGGGCCTATCGGCAGCGTGCTCACGCCGCATCTCCGCGGCGGCGAAAAATTCCAGCATCTGTCCGTTCGCGTCCTCGCTCTGCGGCGCTTGCACGGACGCCTGCCCGGTCAAAATCGACCTGCACCATCACCTGCTCGCACAAACGCCGCAACATCATCAGCGCCGGCGAACACCCCTGGAGCGAGCGCATGGCTTTCAGCCTGTGGCGCTGGGCGATGACGGGCTCCGGGAGGTTCGCGTTCCTCGGCTGGATGGGACGCGCGGCGTTGCGCTTGGCTTACGCCTTGGGACTCGAAGGCTCGCCGCTCGATCCGTTGCGTCCCTGGACGAAAGTGCATCGCGCGCCCCGCATTCCTAAAAAATCGTTCCGCGCGCTCTGGAAGGAACAGCATGGAGCAAACTGAAAATCCGGGGCGCGAGCGCATTCTCGCGCGCATTCGCGCGGCGCTCCGCGAGCCTGCGCCCATGCACGCCGCGAGCGGAGCATCGCGCACTGTCTTCGCGCCGGTCACCGATGCGCTCGCACGCTTCGAAAAGGAGTGCGCGGGAAATCACACCGAACTCATCATCACGCCTGATGCGGACGCGGCCGGCGCCGCGGTCGCCTCCGTGCTGGCATCGCTTCCTGCGGGAGAAATTTTCGTGCAGGATGCGCCCGTTCTGCGGCGCATGGCGTCTCTTTGGCCTCAAGGCTCGGCCCTTCACTGGTCGCACGCCGCGCTCGCCGGCGGAGAAGGCCCGGCCGAGACTTCGCAAGCCACGATCACACTTGCCGAGACGCTCGTAGCCCAAACGGGATCGGTGTTTGTCTCCGCGGCATGTGGCGGGCGTGGCGCTTCGGTGATTGCGCCGGTTCACATCGTCGTGGCGGGCGTCGAGCAGTTGGTTCCCGATCTCGATGCCGCGTTCGCCCGCCTGATCGAGCGTGGCGTGCCCGCGAAAAATTCTTTTCTCTGCCTCATCACCGGCTCAAGCCGCACGTCCGACATCGAAAAAATCATGGTCCTCGGCGCCCACGGCCCCCGCCGATTGGTCGTCGTCCTCGCGCACCGCTGGGAGTAGGCGCGCGCTCGGCGGCGCTCAAAGCGGCTCCCCTCGCACCAGCTCACCGTACGTCTCGCGCCGACGCACCACGCGGAACCTCCGGCCTTCCACAAGAATTTCGGCCGCGCGGCGGCGCGAGTTGTAATTCGACGACTCGGCAAAACCGTATGCCCCCGCGGCCCAGACCACCAGCAGATCGCCCGGCTCGACCGGTTCCAGCGGCCAATCGCGCGCCAAGAAATCTGTGGACTCGCAAATCGGCCCCACCACGTCAACAACCACCTTCTTCGCGGAACCTCCGGCACCGCGCACCGCCGCTGTGATCGGTTGCACGGCGTCGTAAAGGACCGGGCGAATCAGATCGTTCATCGCCGCATCCACCACCACGAATGTTTTTCCACGATTCTTCTTTACATAGAGCACTCGCGTGAGCAGCACGCCCGCCGGACCCACGATTGCTCGCCCCGGCTCGACCAAGAGCCGGCAGCCGAGCGGCCGGACAATGGCCGCGAGCGCGAGCGCATACGCGGAAGCGCCCAGCTCTGTTTCGTCTGTGTAGCGGATGCCCAGCCCCCCGCCGGCGTCAATCGTGTCGAGGTGGATCCCGTTGCGCTTGAGGCTCGCGCGTGTACGAGGCTAGTCGCGTCAATGCGCGGCGATAAGGCACGACGGAAAAAATCTGCGAGCCGATGTGCGCGCTGATCCCGCGCCAGCGAATCCACCGCGAATCCTTTTCGTCGAGATACAGCCGCCGCGCCTCTTCCCAATCCACGCCGAATTTGTGGTGATGATGGCCCGTCGAGATGTGCGGATGCCCGCCCGCCATCACGTCCGGGTTCACGCGGATGGCCGCAGCGGGGCGTTCGCCGCCCGCCGCGATGTGCCGCGCCGCCTCGCCCAGCAGCACCTCCAGCTCCGCTTCCGATTCCACGTTGAAGAGGAAAATCCCGCCGCGCCGCGCGCCCTTTCCGGGATAGCGGAGCGCCTCGCGAATTTCGTCGCGCGTTTTTCCCACGCCCGAAAAGACCACGCGCTGCCCGGCCACGCCGATGCGCCGCAGCCGGTCGAGTTCCCCGCCGGAGACGATGTCGAAGCTGCTGCCCAGCCGCGCGAGAACGCGCAGCACCGCCAGGTTTCCATTGGCCTTCACGGCATAGCACACCGTGTGGGGCAGCGATCCGAAAGCGCGATCGAGCCGCCGATACGCCGCTTCGATGCTCGCGCGGCTATAGACGTACGCCGGCGTTCCCGCCGCATCCGCGATGCCCGCGATAGGAGCGCCCTCGCAATAGAGCTCCTGTTTTCGCGAAGCCCCGCGCCCCGCGGACCGATAGGCGTAGAAAGGCGTAAATTTCGATGGATCCGCGCTGCGGCCCTGATTGTGACGATGCCTCATGCCAACCATCATACGAATTTTGGCGCGAAAAGCCACCGCGCTGGTGTCCGAGATCTTCGCATCGGCGTTTTGCAGCTCATGGCCAAATCCGCCGCTATTCCCCAAAGCTATTCGATGGAACGGAAACTTGGATTGGCCCATTTCCGCTTCCCTGGCTACACTTTTGGCGTGGAAGCAACGGCCGGCTCCGCAGGATATCTGGACATAGACTTTCTGCACGAATTGGGCAAGCGGCTTTCCTCCGCTCCCCTTTCGCAAGTTCTCACGCGGATCGTCCGGTTCATTTCGGATTTCGTGAAATGCGATTCGTGCTTTATCTACATTCTGGAAGGGAGCGAGCTGATTCTCCGGGCCTCGAGCAATCCGCACAAGGAAGCGGTCGGCAAGCTGGGCCTTCGCGTAGGGGAAGGCATCACCGGCTGGGTGGCGCAGCACAATAAGCCCGTGGCCATTCCGCGCAATGCCTTCGACGATTCCCGGTTTCAATCCTTCAGCGAACTGCCCGAGGATCGCTTTCACGCATTTTTGTCCGTGCCCGTGATATGCCGCCAAAAGGTCGTGGGCGTGATCAACGTGCAGCACCGCCAGGTTCACATCCATAGCCGCCGGGACATTCAATTGATTTCGGTGATCGGCTACCTGGTGGGAGCCGAAGTCGAACTGGCGCGCCTCGAAGGGGAGGATGGCAAATCTTCGAAGGTGTGGGGCCGCAGGGAGGACAAGAGCGCAAAATTAACCCTGTCCCCATCCTCGTCACTCTGCGGTATTACTTGCACCTTTGCGTTCTGGCATGCGCCGCCGGCTTTCTCTGGCTCGTTCAAAAGACGCCGCGCGCCGCGCGGGCCCGTTTCCCTAAGCCGCGATAGCGATCCGCCGCATCGGATCTTCCTGTTCCGCTTCCCCATCCAGCTGCGCCAAGGCGGCTTTGTTGACATCGCCCACCCGCGCGGCTAAACTGTATCTGTTCTTGGTAGAGGTGCGGAGGCCACAAGTAGCCGGGTCGGCGGTTCCGGGCAGCTTCGGAGACCCAGGCAAAAGGGGCCAGCTTTTTCACTCCGCCGAAATCGCTCCTATGGCTGCAGTCGGGGCGATTGGGGGATAGGTCCAAGGCCTATCCACTGTCATCCGTTTCGAATTTTACGGATGGAGCGCTATCGAGAAGTGAAGACGCCCGTCCCGTTTCCGGCGTCTCCTCCCTTCTCCTTTCGCTCCCATCCCAAAGCAGGCAAAGCGATGCATGTTTTCGAGCTGACTCGCGCCCTTGTGGATATCGAGTCCATCACGGAAAACGAAGCCGCCGTGGCGGCCTTCCTCCACGACCATCTTTCCGCGCTCGCCGCGCGCTCGGGCGGCCGTGTGGAACAGATGCACGTCGAAGGCACGCGTTCAACGTGCTCGCGCATCTGGGGCCAGCCCGCCGTCACGCTTTCGACCCACATGGACACCGTTCCCCCCTTCTTCCCCTCGCGCGAGGATGCCGAATTCATCTGGGGTCGCGGCGCCTGCGACGCCAAGGGCATCATCGCGGCCATGATCGGCGCCGCCGAAAATCTGCTCGCCGAGGGCGTCAGCAATTTCGCCCTTCTCTTCGTCGTGGGCGAGGAGCGCAACAGCGCCGGAGCCGCCGTGGCGGCCCGCTCTCCGCGCGGTTCGCGCTATCTGATCAATGGCGAGCCTACGGAAAACAAACTCGCGCTCGCCTCGAAGGGCGCGCTGCGCTTTGAACTGCTCGCGCGCGGGCGCATGGCCCATTCCGCCTATCCCGAACTCGGCGAATCGGCCATCGAAGCCCTCCTCGACGCGCTCGAAAAAATCCGCCGCGTCCCGCTGCCGCGCGATCCGCTCCTGGGACCGTGCACGATGAACATCGGCGTCATTTCCGGGGGCCGCGCGCCCAATGTGATCGCGGACCAGGCCAGCGCGGAAATCCTCGTCCGGCTTGTAGGCGATCCCGCGCCGGTGCGAGAATCATTCGCCGCAGCGCTTGACAAGGACCGCGTGGAATTGAAGGAAATTCTCTGCATCCCCACGATGCGCTTCGCAGCCGTTGACGGCCTTCCCACCGTCGTCGTTCCCTTCACCACGGACATCCCCATGTTCGGCCGCACCTGGGGCGAGCCGCTGCTCATCGGCCCGGGCGATGTCCACGTGGCGCACACGCTCGACGAGCGCATCGCCAAAAAAGAATTGCTCGACGCCGTGGCCATTTATTCGGATATGGTGAAGAGGCTCCAGTCCCGGGGTGCCGCATGACGCCAAAAAATCTCGCCATCGTCGGCTATGGCAAAATGGGCCGCCTCATCGAAAGCCTCGCGCCCGAGTACGGCTTCGCCGTGAAGCTGCGCCTCGATATTGACAACAACGCGAACTTCGAAGGATTCACCGAGCAGAATTTTCGTGGCATCGCCGCCGCCGTGGAATTTTCCACGCCCGCCACCGCCCCGGAAAATATCGAGCGCCTGGCGCGCCTGGGCGTGAACGTCGTCGTCGGCACCACGGGCTGGTTCGCTCAATTGGAGCGCGCCCGCGCCGCGGTCGAGCGCCACGGCACGGGCCTGGTCTGGAGCCCCAATTTTTCCGTGGGCGTTCACATCTTCTCGCAAATCGTCGCCGAGGCCGCGCGAGCTTATGGCGCGCCAGCCGGATTATGGCGCATGGGCCTGGGAAATTCATCACGCCACGAAAAAGGACGCGCCCTCCGGCACGCTCCTCGCCCTCGTCGAAAAGATGAAGCAGAGCGGCTACGCGCGGCCCATTGACGCGAGCAGCAGCCGCGCCGGCACGGTGCCCGGCACGCACGAAATCGGCTTCGATTCCGCCGCCGACACCATCACGCTCCGCCACACGGCGCGCAGCCGCGACGGCTTCGCGCGCGGCGCGCTCCGCGCGGCCCGCTGGCTCGCCGGCAAAAAAGGTTTTTTCGATTTTCGCGACATCGTGAACGAGCTTGACTAGCACAGGCACTCCTGCCTGTGTGGGTTTCATGTGCGAGCTGCATAACGGCTCGTCGTAGAATTGTTGAGAGCTTTGTAGGCCGCGGTTTTTTACCGTCGAAGTTCGAAGGGTAGCCGCGACGCAAGCAAGATGCTTTGTAGGCCGCGGTTTTAACCGCGGCATAAGGCATATAACTGACGGGGGGCTTTTAAGCCCCTGAAGCTCCCCCGAATCAGTTTTTTTGAAAGCTGCCCTAATCGGCAAGGAGGCTGAACATGTTTACAGGATGCGGCACGGCCCTTGTCACTCCATTTCGACAGCGATCTGTCTCTCGACGAAGAAACTCTCCGACGCCTCCTGCGCCGCCAAATCGCCGCGGGCATCAATTTTCTCGTCCCCTGCGGCACCACGGGCGAAAGCCCCACTCTCACCCGCGCGGAACAGCTCCGCCTGGTCGAAATCACCATCGAAGAGGCGCGCGGCAAAGTTCCCGTGCTCGCCGGAGCCGGCGGCGCCAGCACCGCGCACGTCATCGAGATGGCGCTCGAATTCAAAGCCCTCGGCGCGGACGGCATTCTTTCCGTCTGCCCGTACTACAACAAGCCCTCGCAGGAAGGCCTCTACCAGCACTACAAGGCCATCGCCGCGGCGGTCTCGCTGCCCATCATTCTTTACAACGTGCCCGGGCGCACCGGCGCGAATATTGACCCGGCCACCGTCGCGCGCCTCGCCGAAATCGGCAACATTGTGGGCGTCAAGGAAGCCTCCGGCAATATTTCGCAGATGGCCGCGGTCGTGGCCGCCGTTCCTTCACGCTTTCTCGTCATCTCGGGCGACGACGCCATCACGCTTCCGCTCGCCGCGCTCGGCGGGCGCGGCATCATTTCCGTCGCGTCCAACGAAATTCCGGCGGAGATGGCTCGTCTCGCGCAGCTTTGCCTCGCGGGCGATTTCGCCGCCGCGCGCGAGATTCATCGCCGATACTTCCGCCTCATGGAAGTGAACTTCATCGAAAGCAATCCCATCCCCGTAAAGGCCGCCATGAGCCTGATGGGCCTTCTCGAACCCGTGTATCGCCTGCCGCTCGTGCCTCCCAAGGCCGAAAATCTGGAAAAAATTCGCGGCGTGCTCGAATCTCTCGGGCTTACACAAGCAGGTCCATGCCGCCCGCTGAACTCCAACGCGAAATCGAGCGGCTGTTCGACGAGAACCCGCGCGAATACGCCGCCGCGCATCTGCGCCTCTTTCAGAGCTTCAAGGATGCTTTGAACTCCGGAGAGATTCGCGCCGCCCAGCCGGACCCCTCCGCCGCGACCGGCTGGCGCGTGAACGCCTGGGTGAAGAAGGGCATCCTGCTGGGATTCCGTATCGGAACGATGGTGAAAATGGCCACGGCCGCCTCGCCCCAGCCGTTCTTCGATAAATTCACGTATCCCTTAAAAACTTTTTCCCTCACGTCCGGCGTGCGCATCGTCCCCGGCGGCTCGAGCATCCGCGACGGCTGCTACGTCGCGCGCGGAGTCACCTGCATGCCTCCGATGTTCATCAACGTCGGCGCCTACGTGGACGAAGGCGCCATGATTGATTCCCACGCGCTCGTCGGAAGCTGCGCCCAGATCGGCAAGAACTGCCACATCTCGGCCGCATCGCAAATCGGCGGCGTCCTCGAACCCATCGGCGCGCTCCCCGTGATTATCGAAGACGATGTGCTCGTCGGCGGCAATTCCGGCGTCTATGAAGGAACCGTCGTGAAGCGCCGCGCCGTTCTTGGCACCGGCACGATTCTCAATCGCTCCACGCCGGTCTATGACGTGGTGAACGGAAACATTCTGTGCGCGGCCGATGACGAACCGCTGGTCATCCCCGAAAATGCCGTCGTCCTCGCCGGCTCTCGCGCCATCTCCCACGGCTTCGGCCCAGGCCTGAATCTTTCGCTCTACACGCCCGTCATCGTCAAGTACCGCGACGCCAAAACCGACGCCAAGCTCCAGCTCGAAGACCTCCTCCGCTGACCAGTAAGGCACTATCCTGATTCCATAAACTGGTGGCCGGTCAGTTTCCGAAATAAAATGCTCTTAATGAGACCCTCTCTGAACTGGCTCTTGACTACTGCGCTGGTAGCGGCGGCTTTCCTTGGGCTAGAGCATCAGTCCCTGCTAGCCGCTCCGACGAACGCCGATGCTGACGTTTACGTGGGAATCCTCGATGATGCCCGGGAAGACCTATGGGCGGGTAGGACGGGCTCAATCGAACGAAGGTTAGTGATGCCTGCCTTCGAGAAGCGCAATGCCGAATGGCAGCCTATCAAGCACTTCTGGCTTCGCGATGTGAAATGGACAGTCGCATTTGAAGGCAAGGACCTCGGCCAAGTGGAAAGCCAAGCGTCTTCAGACGAAGGGGACCAGATAAATTCAGATTTTCTCCGGGCGAAGCAGGTTATTGTCACTCCCCCAAACAGGGTCCCAGTCGTTGGAAAGCGGTCCCGGGAGTTTACCGGAGCGTCTTCGCTATTGGGCCTGACTGCGGTTCGCCGCCCGCTGGTCGTTGTTTCAAGGCCCTACTATCGCGACCCAGATGCGTGGAAGAGAACGCAACTCAGCCAGGACATTACGGAATTGGTGCGCGAGGCCTTTCGGAAGCAGTACCTGCACGTGGGCCGTTGCAAAGACGAAGAGATTGTCGAGCGCGATTGGAAGTACCCCGATTCTGCCCTCACTCTGCCTTACGCGTATGCGTCCAACAAAAACTCTTTCATTGTCGCCGTTAATCTGGATGCCGGTGACTGCGGCTGGGGAGGAGACCCCGAGGACCCGACAGACGCCTTCGTGTATCAGTGGTTTCTGGTTTCGGCCGATCAGAGCGTTCGCCGAATAGGGGGATTTGAAATTCTTCTCGATGCCGGAGACTACGACAACGACGGACATTCGGAACTAATATTTTTCTCCACGCACTCTGAACGTTCTGATACGTACGACCTGCTCTACGACAATTTCCAGAAGAAGGCCGAACTCGAGATTGGCTACTGATAGTAAGTCGGATTATCGGAAACGGACTCTCTGCGCTTGACAAAGGCGCCGTTTTGCCCTAATTTAAAAGGCGTTATGAAACTGCTGCGGGCGCATCATAGCCATCACCATCACGTGAATCCGTGCCCGCGGCGGTGTGCCTAGCTGCAATCGTAAAGCTGGACTCATCAGCCCGCTGGCGCGGCAAGCGCCGGCGGGCTTTTTGTTTTTAGGCTGAATCTAATTTCGTAGATGGTTTTAGTAGCACAGGCACTCCTGCCTGTGTGGGTTTTGCCGCGCTTCCGTCGAGCGCCTGATTCGTTTGGGCCGCGACGCAAGCGAGACGTTTTGTAGGTCGCGGCTTTAGCCGCGACAAAAGGCTCCTCCTTTTCAGGGGTTTTAACCCCTGAAGTCAGGAAAGCCCCTGAGGACACTCTGACGTAACAATCGGGAGAGAAAATGGACCTCGACTTCGAAAAAGAGAACGGCCTCATCCCTGCCATCGTGCAGGACCACATCACCGGCGAAGTCCTCATGCTCGGCTTCATGAACCGCGAAGCCTTCGCCCTCACGCAGCAGACCGGCTTCGTCACCTTCTTCAGCCGCGCCCGCAAAAAGCTGTGGACCAAGGGCGAAACGAGCGGCCAGAAATTGCTCGTGCGCGAAATATTTCTCGATTGCGATCAGGACGCCCTGCTCGTCCGCGCCGAACTCGCCGGCGGCGCCGTCTGCCACGAAGGCTATCGCAGCTGCTTCTTCCACAAAATGGAGCGCGATGGCGAAGTCAAAGTCATCGGGGAGCGCGTCTTCACGCCCGAGGAACTCTACGGGAAAGGGAAAAAATAATGAGCCGCTTGAAACTCGGCATCCCCAAGGGCAGCTTGCAGGAATCCACCGTCGAGCTTTTCGCCAAGGCCGGCTGGCGAATCTCCGTAAGCTCGCGCAGCTATTATCCGGGCATTGACGACCCGGAAATCGAATGCATGATGGTCCGCGCGCAGGAAATGGCGCGCTACGTCGAAAGCGGCGCGCTCGATGCCGGCCTCACGGGAAAAGACTGGATCCTCGAAACCGGCGCGGACGTCGAAGAAGTCGCCGAGCTGGTCTACTCGAAGACCAGCCTCGGCCGCGTCCGCTGGGTGCTGGCCGTGGCCGAAGATTCGCCCTTCCAGTCGGTTCGCGACCTCGAAGGAAAAGTGATCGCCACTGAAGCCGTCCGCATGACGGAAAAATATCTCGCGCGCAACGGCGTCAAGGCCCGCGTCGAATTTTCCTGGGGTGCCACGGAAGTAAAGGTGCCGCAGCTCGCCGACGCCATCGTCGAGGTCACCGAAACCGGCTCGTCGCTCCGCGCCAATCACCTCCGCGTCGTGGATACGCTCCTCGAATCCGCGCCCTGGTTCATCGCCAATCGCGCCGCCTGGAGCGACGCCTGGAAGCGCGAAAAAATCGAAAATATCGTCCTGCTCCTCGACGGAGCCATCAAGGCCTACAACCGCGTCGGCCTGCTCCTCAACGTCCGCCGCGACGACCTCGAAAAAGTTCTCGCCGCCCTGCCCGCGCTCCGAAATCCCACCATCTCGCAATTGAGCGACGCCAATTGGGTGGCCATCAACACCATCGTCGAGGAAAAAACCGTCCGGCAATTGATCCCCAAGCTCAAAGCCGCGCGCGCCGAAGGCATTGTCGAATATCCGCTCAACAAGGTCGTCTACTGATGCGCGTTCTTTCACTCACGAGCGCCACGGAAAAAAAGCTGCTGGCCGCGCGCTGCGCCTCAAGCCGCGATGCCGAGCGCATCGCCGCGCGCATCGTCGCCGACGTCCAGCGCCGCGGCGATGCCGCGCTCTTCGCGTGGTCGGAGCGCCTCGACGGCCTCGCGCTCACTCCGCGCACCGTCTGGGTATCGCGCGCCGAATTGGCGGACGCGCGGCGAACCGCCCCGCGCGAATTTCTCGCCGCCGCACGCCACGCCGCCCGCAACATTCGCGCCGTCGCGCGCCGCCAGAAGCCTCTCGACTGGGCCTTCGAGGTCGAGCCGGGAGTGCGCGTGGGCCAGCGCGTCCGCCCCATCGAATCGGTCGGCTGCTATCTCCCCGGCGGGCGCTTTTCTCTCGTCTCCACGCTTCTGATGACCGTGATTCCCGCGCAGGTGGCCGGCGTGCCCCGCATTGTCGTCGCCAGTCCGCAGCCGGGGCCCGCTCTGCTCGCCGTGGCCGAAATGCTGGGGGTGACGTCGCTCGCCCGCGTGAGCGGCGCACAGGCCATCGCCGCGCTGGCGTATGGCACGCGCTCGATTCCGCGCGTGGATAAACTCTTCGGCCCGGGCAATCGCTTTGTCACCGCCGCCAAGCGCCTCGTCAGCGCCGATTGCGCTATTGATCTCCTCGCCGGCCCCACGGAGGCAATCGTATTCGCCGCGCGCGGCAATCCCAGCTTTATTGCCGCCGATTTGCTCGCCCAGGCCGAGCACGATCCCGACGCCATCTCTATCTTCGTCACCACTTCCGCGCGCCTCGGCCGCGCCGTGGCCGCCGAAATCGAGCGCCAGCTTTTGCAGCTTCCAAGGACGAACCTCGCGCGGCGCTCCATGGCCGCGAATGGCGCCGTCCTGATTGCGCGCGATCTCGCGTCCGCGGTTCGCTTTGTAAATCTTTTCGCGCCGGAGCACCTGTCCCTGCCGGAAGGAACGGCCGCCGTTCTCGAACGCGTCGATTCCGCCGGCAGCATTTTTCTGGGAAAATGGAGCGCGCAGACGTTCGGCGATTACGCCACCGGCACGAACCACGTCCTGCCCACGGGCGGCCAAGCACGCACGCGTGGCGGCCTCGCCGTCTCCGATTTCGTGAAGTGCATGAGCGTGCAGAAAGTCTCGCGCGCCGGTTTCCGCCGCCTCGCGCCCGTCGCTCGCGAATTTGCGCGCGCCGAAGGCCTCGCCGCGCACGCGCTCTCCATCGAGGTGCGCGAATGAAGCCGCCGATCCCCGTACGGCGCGCCGTCCAGCGCATGCGCCCCTACGATCCGCCGCTCGAAGGCCGCTCGGATAAATTGCGCCTCGACTTCAACGAGAATCCGCTCGGCTGCTCGCCCGCCGTGCGCCGCGCGCTCGCGAAGCTTTCGAGCGCGGCCATCGCAGCGTATCCCGAGCAGGAAAGCGTGCGCCGCAAAATCGCGCGCCATTTCGGCGTGCGCCCCGCCGAGCTTCTGCTCACCAACGGCACGGACGAAGCCCTCAGCCTCGTCGTCAACACATTCGTTGATCCCGGCAGCGCCGTCCTCCTCGTCGAGCCGACCTACGCCATGTACCGCTTCTATTCCGAGCTTGCGGGCGCGCGCATCGTCGCCCCGCGCTACACCGCGGCCATGCAATTCCCGTGGACCGAAGTCCTCTCGGCCCTGCGCGCCGCCCCGCGCGTATTTTTTCTCCCCAATCCCAATAGCCCCACGGGCAATCTGCTATCGCTCGCGG
Source organism: Terriglobia bacterium (assembly GCA_963823205.1). GTDB lineage: Bacteria > Acidobacteriota > Terriglobia > Acidiferrales > UBA7541 > Palsa-295. Next base: position 291,989 of record CAWGKL010000009.1, on the reverse strand, counting down.
AATTGCGCCGCATCCTCCGCGCCGCCACGCGCACCATGGTGGTGATTGACGAAGCCTACTTCGAATTTTCGGGCGTCACCGCGATTCGCTCCATCCGCCGCCACCCCAATCTGATCGTCACGCGCACATTTTCGAAGACCGCCGGCCTCGCCGGCCTGCGCATCGGCTGCATCTTCGTCAATCGCCCATACGGCGCGAGAACATGCGCAAGGCGCACTCTCCCTATCCTGTGAACGCCGCCGCGCTCGTCGCCGCCGAAGCGGCCATGCGCGACCGCGCATTCATCGCCCGCACCGTGCGCGAAGTTCTCCGCGGCCGCGCGGAGCTCGAGCGCGGCCTCGCGCGCCTCGGCGTCCGCTATTTCCCGAGCGGCGGGCAATTTCCTCCTGGTCCAATTTCGGCCCGCGCGCCAAAAAAATCGTCGCGGCGCTCGCTCGCAATGGAATTCTGCTCCGCGACCGTTCCAGCGACTTCGGCGGCGAAGGCTACGTCCGCATCACCCTGGGCACGCCCGCGCAGACGCGCCGCCTGCTCCGCGAATTGAGGAAACAATTATGAGAAAAGCCACGCTGCGCCGCAAAACCAAGGAAACCGATATCCGCCTGCGCCTCAATCTCGACGGCCGCGGAAAATCCCGCATCTCCACCGGCATTCGTTTCTTCGATCACATGCTCGAGCAGGTCGCCCGCCACGGCGCCCTCGATCTCGATCTCGCCGTCCGCGGCGATCTCGACGTGGACCAGCACCACACCGTCGAGGACGCCGGCATCGCGCTCGGCGAAGCCGTCAAGCGCGCGCTCGGCTCGAAGCGCGGCATCCTCCGCGCCGGCTATTTTCTCATGCCCATGGACGATTGCCTCGCCGCCGCCGCGCTCGATTTCTCCGGCCGCGCCTTTTGCGTCTGCCACTGGAAACTCTCCGCCCGCCAGGTGGGCGATTTCCAGACCGAGCTGCTCGAGGATTTTTTCCGCGCCTTCGCCCAGGCGCGCTGCCGCCAACGTGCATCTGCGCCTGCTCTACGGCCGGTCGTCGCACCATCAGGTCGAAGCCATCTTCAAAGCGTTCGCCAAGGCGCTGCGCTTCGCCGTCGCGCGCGACAAGCGCCTGCGCCGCGTCCTGCCGTCCACCAAGGGACTGCTATGAAGAAAGGACTCCCGCGATGATCGCCATCGTTGACTACGGCGCCGGCAATCTCCCCTCCGTCGAGCGCGCGCTGCGCAGGCCTCGGCGCCGAAACCGAGCGCGCCGTCCGTCCCGAGCAACTCGCCTCCGCGCGACGCCATCGTTCTCCCCGGCGTCGGACATTTCTCCGCCTTCGTTGCCGGCCTTCGCGAGCGCAATCTCACGCGCTCTCTCCGCGCCGCGTTCGATTCCGGCACGCCTATTCTCGGAATCTGCCTCGGCCTGCAAGCCATGTACGCAGCAAGCGAAGAAGCCCCCGGCGAATCCGGCCTCGGCTTTTTCCCGGACGAAGTCCGCGCCCTGCCGCAAAACGTGAAGTCGCCCGCACATCGGCTGGAATCAGTTGCGCCGCGTGCGCGAAGCGCGCCTCCTTCGCGGCATTCCCGACGACGCCTACTTCTACTTCGCGCACTCCTACGCCGCGCCCGCCACGCGGCGCCGAGGCCGTCGCTGCGTGCGACCACGGCTTCCCATTCGCCGCCGTCATCGAGCAGAAAAATCTCTCGGGCGTGCAGTTTCACCCCGAAAAATCGGGCGACACCGGCGCCGCGCGTCCTGCAGCAATTTTTTGGAGTCGCTGCCATGACGCTCGCTCGCCGCATCATTCCCTGCCTCGACGTGGACGACGGCCGCGTCGTCAAAGGCGTCGAATTCGAGGGCCTGCGCGACATGGGCGATCCCGCCGAACTCGCCGCGCGCTACAATCTCGAAGGCGCCGACGAACTCGTCGTCCTCGACATCAGCGCCTCGCGTCGAAGGCCGCGCCACTTTTCTCGATACCATCCGCCGCGTCGCCGAGCAACTGAATATCCCGCTCACCGCCGGTGGCGGCATTCGCACGCTGCGAGGACGGCCGCGCCGTGCTCCGCGCTGGCGCCGATAAAGTCACCGTCAACACCGCCGCCGTCGAGCGTCCCGAATTGATCTCCGAACTCGCGCGCCAATTCGGCTCGCAGGCCGTCGTTCTTTCCATCGACGTCAAGCGCAACGGGCGCGTCCTGGGAAGCCTACACGCGCGGCGGCCGCGACGCCACGGGCCTCGACGCCGCCGACTGGGCCGCCGAAGCCGTATCGCGCGGCGCGGGCGAAATTCTGCTCACCTCCATTGACCGCGACGGCACTTGCAGCGGCTTCGATTGCGAACTCACCGCCAAAATCGCCGCCACCGTCTCCGTGCCGGTCATCGCTTCGGGCGGCGCGAATGCCTTCGACGATTTTCTCGCCGTCTTCACCGCAAGGCCGCGCCGACGCCGCCCTGGCCGCTTCGATCTTCCACAGCGCGACGCACTCCATCCCCGCGCTGAAAAAATTCCTCGCCGAGCGTGGCGTCCCCGTCCGCCTGCCCATGCGCCAGCTCGCGAACCCGCCTCTAGGGTCTTCTTCTGGATCAATGACCCGATGATCATTCCTTGCATCGATCTGCAAGATGGCCGCGCCGTGCAACTCGTTCGCGGCCGCAAGCGCGCGCTCGCCGTGGACGACGTCCTCGGCCTGCTCGACCGCTTCCGCGACTATCCCATCCTGCATGTGATTGATCTCGACGCCGCCATGCGCAAAGGCGCCAACTCGCGCTGGATCAAGCTCCTCTGCCAGCCGCGCCAATATGAAGGTGCGCGTCGGCGGCGGCATTCGCACCGCCGCGCGCGCCGAAAAAATTCTCTCCTGGGGCGCGGAGAAAATCATCGTCGGCAGCGCCGCCTTCCGCGACGGAAAAATCAATCGCGCATTTCTCCGCCGCCTGGCCGCCGCGCGTCGGGCAAAAAGCGTGTCATCGTCGCCCTCGACACCGAGCGCGGCCGCATCGTCGTCCGCGGCTGGCGCGAACGCTTGCAGCTCCGCCCCGAGGAAGTGATTCCCGCATCTGGAACCCTTACTGCTCCGAATTTCTTTCCACCTTCGTCGATAACGAAGGCACCATGAACGGCACCGACCTCGCCTGGTTCCGCAAGCTTCGCCGCGTCACGCACCTTCCCATCACCGCCGCCGGCGGAATCCGCACCATGCGCGAAGTCCGCGCCCTCGAAAAAATGGGCATGCACGCCGCCGTCGGCATGGCCATCTACACCGGCAAACTCGCTGGCAAATCCACCGGCCTCGCCCTCGCCCGCGCTTCCCGCGCCTAAAAATCCCGCCCGTCATTCTGAGGACCGCTTTTTGGTCCGAAGAATCCCTCTTCCTCTTCGTCGAGCGTCCCATCCTCGCGCCTTCTGCGAGGGTGGGTCTTCGCTTTTCTCTTTCTCTAGCCACTAGTCACTAATCACTCGCCACTATCTCCCCCACTGTTTCATATCGGCGCAGTCCGCCCGCGAATCTTCACCGTCGCACCCTCGCTTTTTTTCCACCGAATCTTCTGAATATGTGCAATAGCGCACAGTATTCGCATTCGCGAAGCCAGATAATACGCCCTCACCGTTTTTCCAAGGAGAGCCAACGTGAAAATTTCAGCCGTGTTCTTAGCAGCGCTCGCGTGCCTGGGCGCATCGACGATCGCGCAATCCCAAACCACCGTAGTCCGCGAAAACGATCAGGTCATCGTATACCGCGTGAACGTAGTCAGCCGCACCACCCCTGCCATCAAATACGAGCACCGCAGCGGTTCCACACACATTGATTTCCGCGGCACCGAATTGATGCCGGGCGCCTCCGGCGAAGCGAAAGTGGATAGCCATCGTGGCGCCATTGAAGTGAAGGCGGAATTCGGCGGCCTCCAGCAGCCCACGTCGTTTGGCCCCGAGTATCTCACCTACGTCATCTGGGCGATTTCCCCCGAAGGCCGCGCCATCAATCTAGGCGAAGTTCTGCTGGGCGATGACCATCGCAGCAAGCTCGAGGTCACCACGGACCTGCAAGCCTTTGCGCTGATCGTTACCGCCGAACCTTATTATGCGGTGCGCCGTCCCAGCAACGTCGTGATCCTGGAAAACGAGATTCGGCCCAGCACGGCCGGAACCGCCGAAGCCGTGGACGCCAAGTATGAACTCATCGACCGCGGCGGCTACATCCCCACCGGCTATCGCTTTGAAGCCGTGGTGCCGGATTCCAAACTCCCGCTTGAATTTTTCGAAGCGCGCAACGCCATGCGCATCGCCCGGTCGGTCGGAGCCGAGACGTACGCGGCCTCGAGCTACGCAAGGGCCGACGGCCAGATGAAGGAAGCCGACGCCATGGCCATGAGCGGAAACTACAATCGGAAGTCGCTCATAGCCGAGTCCCGCGAAGTCGTGCAGACCGCGGATGACTCTCGAGAAATCGCCGTGAAGCGCCTGGACGCGGATCGCATCGCCGCCGATAGGGCCCGGGACGCGGCCGCCGTTAGCGACGCCAATAGCCGCGCCGCCGACTCCGCGCAAGCCACAGCCGACGCGCAAGCCGGGCAGCAGAACGCCGAAGCGGATGCGGAGCGCAATCGCGCCGACGCCGCGAACGCCAATCAAGCTGCCGCCAACGCCAATCAAAACGCAGCGAACGCCAATCAAGCCGCCGCCGACGCTCAGCAGGGCCAGCGTAACGCCGAAGATCAATCGGCTCGCGACCGCGCCGCTGCCGCCAACTCCGATCAGCAGCTCAGCCAGGCCATTCAGGACCGAGAAGCGCTCCGCGCCAAGTTGCTCGCGCAATTCAACGCCATCTTCGTCACGCGCGACACCGCCCGCGGCCTCATCGTGAACATGCCCGACGTGCTGTTTGACACCGGCAAGTCCACGCTCCATCAGGAAGCCCGCGAGAAGCTCGCGCAAATATCCGGGATCCTTCTGGCCTATCCGGACCTCCGTATCGCCGTGGAAGGCCACACCGATAGCGTCGGCTCCGATGACATGAACCAGACGCTTTCCGAACAACGCGCCAATTCCGTCCGCGATTACCTCGCCACGGAAAACGTCCCCACCACGTCCATGACGTCGCAGGGATTCGGCAAGACGCGCCCCGTCGCCACGAATGACACTGCGGAAGGCCGCCAGCAGAATCGCCGCGTCGAACTCGTCGTCTCCGGCGATGTGATCGGCACCACCGTCGGCGGCGTATCCGAGAACGTGCCTCTGACGACTCGTCCCTAAACTGTAAGCGCGAAAACAACAGGCCCCGGCGATTCCAGAATCGCCGGGGCCTGTGCAGTTCGAGCCCGTGCGAGAACCCGAGAATCCTTGTAGGTCGTGGCTTTTTACGCTGAGCGTCGAAGGCTAGCCACGACCTAAGCCCTTGTAGTTGCTTTTGCGGGTGCCCCATCCTCGCGCCTTTCGCGAGGGTGGGTCTTCGGTTCTCTCTTGCACTGGCTTCTGCTTCGGTCTTCTCTTCCTCTAGCCACTCGCCACTAATCACTCTCTTCTTCCAGTCCTTGCATTTGCTTTTGCGGGTCCCGATCCTTACCAATTTTCAGGAAAGGGTGGGTTCTTGTTCCCGCTCGCCCCTCGTCCCTCGCCGCCTTCTCCCTTCCTCTCCCTCCTTTGCCTCCTTTATCTCCTTTGCCTCCTAATCTTCATCCACCAACCTAATCTCCTGCGCAAACTTCAACACATCGCCCTCGCACAGCTTCCGGCACAGCCGGCTCAGCGTTTCCTGCTCGCGCCCATCGAGTGCTCGCATCAGCGCCTTCACCACCTTCGCGTGCTTCGGAAAAAGAACCCCGATGAACTTCTCGCCCGTCGCCGTCAGGCACACGAGCCCGACACGCCGCCCTTCCCTCGGCAGACCCCTCATCGCCTTGGAGAGGTGGCTCTCTTTGATTTCAGCCGGAGGAAGCGACACAACCTCTCGCCGCACCCACCCGTTTTCCTCCAGCCGCTCGACGATGGCGTCCACATTCTGCCGCGTGCATTGCAGCCTCTCGCCTATCGCGCTTTTGGACATCGCCCCGTCCCGATACACCATCTCCAGCACCAAAAACCCTCCCATCGTCACGTCAAACGTCTCCAGTTGCCCCCGCATCCATCCCTCCATCCATTCCGCCGCATGGAGCAGGTCAAGATAAGCGCCAAAAGCCCGCAGCGTCCTCACCTTGTGTGTGGGCCGCTGAGCCCTGCCTCGCCACCGCCGCCGGTTAGCCCCCGCGTGCTTCGTCCGCCGAGCACTGATTTCCCGTAATCGCCGTTTCATGGCGTAAAACCCTCCCCAAATGTCCCTTTCCCGACATTTAAGGCAGCATTAGAGCGCAAAGTGCTTGCTGTCGTTGCTGCAAGATAAATTGCTTGCAATTGTAAGCAGCCACACACACTCGAATCCGCCTCACAAATCGTTTTTTAGGGGGTCGGAGTTTCGCGTCTTTTGTGCGTCTTATGCATCCCGATGGGCTGTACCGGGACGTCCCGGTGGTTTTGACCGCCAAGCGCGGCCTCTACCATTTTGATTTTTCAGGCGGGCCACCAATCCGCGCGGCTCTTAATGTAGCTCAGGTCTTTCCGGCGCCCTCTGCCGGGAAGACCTGAGGCTTTTCTTCAGCAACCTGCGAAAAAAGCCGATTCTGCGCAGGTTTTAGTAGCACAGGCACTCTTGCCTGTGTGCCGTTGGTTTTGCGGTTGTAGCACAGGCACTCTTGCCTGTGTGCCGTTGGTTTTGCAGTTGTAGCACAGGCACTCCTGCCTGTGTGCCGTTGGTTTTGCGGTTGTAGCACAGGCACTCCTGCCTGTGTGCCGTTGGTTTTGCGGTTGTAGCGCAGGTCAAGCAACAGCGGGCTGAAGTATCCGCGGGCGCCACGAGGACGCATTGCCGCTGGATCGCAAAAAAGCTTCGATCTCGGAGGCCATCGCTTGGCAGGTCTCTGCATTGACGATAGGATTCTGGACCTGCCTCGGGAACTCGTCGTAGGTTCTTCCCTCAAGCCGCCGGCCAGTTGTTGCCTTGCGAACTCCCCCCCACTGCTTGAAAAAGAAAGGAATTCGGCCTTCGCGGCACTGGTTTCTCATGGAAATCACCCACTCCTTTTTCATCGGCCTCGCGCCAGGCCCGCTCTCACCCCCGACGATGACCCAGTCGATCCCGGCAAGATTTATCCTCCCCAAGTCCTCTAACAATGGCTCGACAGAGAGAAACCGGACTGCCGCATCGGCGCCGCGCAAATCGGCGATTCTCGGCAGCCCGTATTTCCGGTCCTCCACGCTCACTCCCCACCAAATGTGCGTTTGCCCCGATGCGAAGTTCAGCGAGGAGTTCAGCGATTTTCGGAGACGGTCCGAACGTTTCGTGAGTACCTGGTACGTGTGCCAATTCGCCGCGATCATCACTCGCGCGACTGCGACGATGTAATCATCCGGCACTCGGTCGTGAAAAAGGTCGCTCATCGAATTGACGAAAATCATCTTCGGCGTGCGCCAGCGCAGCGGCTCCGCGAGTTTCTCCGGCACGAGCCGCATGTCAAATCCCTGCTCGTATGGATGCCCCTTCACTCCGCGAAAGCGCTCCGCAAAGGTCTCCGCGTAGCAATGCTTGCACCCGGGGCTAATCTTCGTGCAGCCCCTGACCGGGTTCCACGTCGCGTCCGTCCATTCAATCGCGGATTGAGAGCTCATAGATTCCTCCCGACGATCATTTGAAGCGGATACGGTCCTGACGGCTGATTCCCGTTCGCTTCGAAGTAATCCTGTGAACCATCACGTCCTTACCTTCCAAACGCTTGATCACTTCCCTATAGTGTTTCTCCACAAATGGAAGCATCCAGGTTCGCTCACGCAAATCGTCGAACCCTAGCTCCTTGCCTTTGAACTCGCGCAGCAGGATGGTTTCGAGTTGGTCCACCGTCGGCGTGCTTGAAATGAGAACCCCCTGTGATTCGCCAGAATAGTCCAAGGTTCCTTCCTCATCTCCGAGAGGCCACATGACCTCTTTCATTAGGAGCACGGCTTTCACGTGATTACTCACATGAAGAAGATAATACTTGGTGCGGTCGCCGCCTCGCTTATCTTCAACGTTGTAGCGAACTTTGAACGGGAGCACAAATTTGCATGCTAGACGAGACTTGAAATATTCGACAAAAGCGTTCTCCCGTTCGATACCATGCATCCCCATGAAAGGCTGCCTGCGCCAATCATCATCGCCGAATAGTTCGTCTAAGCTTGGCTGTACCGAAGGATTGGACAAATCCATGTTTATTCGAAACCACATCAAATTGATGAGCGCCTCCGTACGCCCTCGACTAAGGATTGTGTTGATCATCGGAACGGGCAGGGGATGTCCGTACGGATTCGATGAAAAAGAAGGAGGGCGCGGATGTGTCGAGACTCCCAAGTAGATTTGGGACGTAGGATCGGGAGTCCGCACACCTAACATTGACCTCCAGATTCCCGGGATACGGCCGCAGATCCTCAAGACTTGCTTCAAGCTGCGCTATCTGCTTCGGTCTATCATCGAGCAAGTACATTACCAGACTCTGATCGCTTCGATTCCGCAGGAATCCGATTGCTTCTTGGACTGCAATCACAGGAGAGCCCGCAACCTGCTTTCCCTCTAGTTCATACTCTCCAGGTCCGGCGAAACAATCGAAGTATGCAAGTTGGCGGTGTCGGGACCCCAAGATATTCGCCCAGGGAGGAAAGTAGTTCTGGAGGATTATGTGTTTTATCCGCGAAACGCGTTTCAGATGTTGAAGCTCTCTGCCACTGGGCGTGTCGGCTTGGTTGCTTCCATCCATTGGCTCGAGATCACCACCTCAACGCAAAAGCCAACATTCCGAACAATTCCCTCTCGAAGTATCGGGAGGGACTATAGATGGCGCGCAGCCAAGCTGGTTCATCGCTCATTGCAATGGTTCAATTGGTTCGACCCCAACCGATTGTTTCAGTCGCGCAGCCCACAACCGTATATTCGCCTTTTCTTCGCCTCTATGTCAAGCTTCGTCCTGCACCCCAAATCGCCCTAGGCTTTCGGGGCACTCACGGGGAGTATCTTTTCAGACCGATCCATTCCTTTAGGAACGAGAGCAATGCTTTGCTAAGTAGCCGCTCGCTGCTGTGCAGACCGCGCAGTCCTGTGAGGAAGTGCATGACCTCGTTCCACGGCACCCATTCGATAGCTCCTCCATACTCTGCGGGCAGGCTCCTCACTTTGGGGGGTTCGCGAAAATCGGGGGTGATGAGGATTAGTTTCGGAAGCTTGGCCTTGCGCATTCCTTGTCGCTTTAGTCCAGCGTCTTTGAGATGGCGCTTGAGTTCTTTGCGCGATATTGAGTCTTGCTTGATCTTCACCTCGAAGATGAGCTTAGTGCCGTCGTCCATGAGCAACGCCGCATCTGGAACTCCCCTTTTGCCCCGGGCTTGCAGGCTTAGCTTGCGCCAAGGTAAAGCCGTAGGCCTCACACGGCAGATTCTTAACAAGAAGAGTTTCTGAACTTGTGGGCCTGAGAAAAAGAACCATTTGAATAACGCTTCAGTGGCCTGGTTTTCCTCCACCTCGTACTCTTGTGCATAAATCCAATCCAGATTTTCCTAAATTTCTTTCCTAGTGTTCTCAAGCTCGAACGGCATGGGTAAACACTATATCATTAAGTGGCTTAGCAATCTAAGAGGGTACCGAATGTGCACTTCCGCCAATCTTGGCTTTGCGAAAGCAACGGTGTCAATAGATATAGACGGCTTAAAGACCGTATTGGGATGAACCGAACGATCCACGCCCTTTTCCACCGCGCGATTTTTCACCCGCTGGGGGTGATCGTCAGCAGCAAATCCTTGGCCTCGACGGTCTGATTGGGCGTGACGAGAATTTTTGCAATCTGTCCGGTGATGGGCGCGTAGATATTGGACTGCAACTTCATGGCTTCGAGCGTCATCAGCTTTTCGCCGCGCTGCACGGTGCGCCCCGCCTGTACCGCTATCCCGGTCACCACTCCCGACGTTGGCGCCGCCACCTGCCCCGGATCGGCCGGGTCGGCCTTGGGATGGCTTCGCGCGGCAATCTTGAGCTTGCGATCGCGCACGCTGGATTTCGCGCGGCTGGCCGTTCAATTCGAAAAAGAGGGTCCGTGTGCCGTCGGGATGCGGCTCGCCGACCGTAAGGAACCGGATGATCAGGGATTTCCCAGGCTCGATTTCGACGGTGATTTCCTCGTCCGGGAAAAGTCCATAGAAAAATGCGGGAGTCGGCAGAACGCCCACGTCCGCATACATTTTTGCGGAAGCTATCGAATTTTTCAAACACGTCGGGATAAAGCAGCGAGCTCAGCACGTCGTCCGTGCGCGACCGGTCTCGCCAGCTTCTTTTCGAGCGCCAGCTTTACGGCCGGGATATCCGCGGGGGCAAGCTGCGCCCCAGGCCGCCCATGTTCCGGCTCGGCGCCGCGCAGGATAATCTTTTGCAATTTCTTCGGCCATCCGCCGGGAGGAACTCCCAGCCCGCCCTTGAACATTTCCACCACGGAATTCGGCAGCGAGAGGTCGTTATGCACGTCCAGCTTCAGAATGTCCTTCGGCCGCATTTCGCGCGACATCAGGAATAGCGTCATGTCGCCGACCACCTTGCTCGAAGGCGTCACCTTCACGATGTCGCCGAAGAGTTGGTTCACTTCGGCATACGTCTGTCTCCACTTCGCGCCAGCGGTGTCCCAGACCCATCGCCGCCGCCTGCTCGCGCAGATTCGTGAATTGCCCGCCGGGAATCTCGTGCTGGTAGAGGCGCGCGGAACCCGCGCGCGGCCCGGAATCGAAAGGCTCGTAATAGGTGCGCACCACCTCCCAGTAATCGGAGCATTCGTTGAGCGCTTCGATATCCAGGCCGGTATCGCGCGGCGTATGGCGCAGCGCCTCGACGATCGAGTTCAGGTTCGGCTGGCTGGTCCCGCCGCTCATGGACGCGATAGCCGCGTCGGCCACGTCCACGCCCGCATCCGCCGCCTTCAGGACGCGACGCGGCGTTGACGCCGCTCGTGTCGTGCGTGTGAAAATGGACGGGGATGCCGATCTCTTCGCGCAGCGCCTTCACCAGTTCGAATGCCGCGTACGGCTTGCAAAGCCCGGCCATGTCCTTGATGGCCAGAAAATGCGCGCCCAGTTTTTCGAGCTGCTTGGCCATGGCCACGTAATATTTCAGCCCATACTTGGGCCGGCCGGGGTCGAGCAGATCGCCCGTGTAGCAGATGGCCGGCTCGCAGACGCGCGCCCGTTTCGAGCACCGCGTCGATCGAGACGCGCATGTTCTCGATGGAATTGAGCGAATCGAAAATGCGGAAAATGTCGATGCCCTGCGCGTGCGCTTCGCGGACGAATTCCGCAATCACGTTGTCCGGATACGACGTGTAGCCCACGGCGTTCGCCCCGCGCAGCAGCATCTGGAAACAAATATTCGGGATGCGTTCGCGCAATTCCCGCAGGCGTTGCCAGGGATCTTCATGCAGGAATCTCATCGCGGTGTCGAACGTCGCGCCGCCCCACATTTCCAGGCTGAAGAGATTTTCGGCAGGCGATGCGCCATGGCGGCGGCGGTCAACAGCATATCGTGCGTGCGGACGCGCGTGGCCAGCAGCGACTGGTGCGCATCGCGAAACGTCGTGTCCGTGATCAGCAGGCGCTTTTCGCTGCGCGCCCATGCCGCGAATCCGCGCGGGCCCAGCTTCTGCAGCAGCTGCCGCGTGCCCTCCGGCGCCGGCGCGCCGGCCGGGGAGCGCGGAATCTCCGCCGGCTCGAACATTTGCGGAGCCTTCTTGCCTTTCACTTCGGGATTGCCGTTCAGAATCACGTCACCGAGATAAGAGAGCAGCTTCGTGGCGCGGTCGGCGCGGCTGCGGCAGGTGGAACAGTTCCGGTGATTCGTCGAGGAACGAGGTGGTGACCTGGCCATCGCGGAAACGCGGATGGTTCACCACATTTTCGAGAAAGGGAATGTTGGTCTTGACGCCGCGGATGCGGAATTCGCGCAGGGCGCGGTCCATGCGGCGGCACGCCCGGCGGAGCGTGAGTCCCAGGCGGTGATCTTCACCAGGAGCGAATCGTAGAAGGGCGCGAGCCTCGCGCCGGAATATGCGCGTGCCGCCGTCAAGACGAATGCCAAAACCAGCGGGCGAGCGATACGTGGTGAGCTTGCCGTAATCCGGCGCGAAATTGATTTTCCGGGATCTTCCGTGGTGACGCGGCATTGCAGCGCCGCGCCGTTGAGCGGAACAGCTTCCTGCTTGGGAAGCGAAAGCGGCGGCTCGTGCAAGATTGTGTCCCTGCGCCATGAGAATCTGCGAGCGCACGAGGTCGATGCCGGTCACCATTTCCGTGACCGTGTGCTCCACCTGAATGCGCGGATTGACCTCGATGAAATAGAACTTCCCAGTGCTCGGCATCGAACAAGAATTCCACCGTGCCGGCATTGCGGTAGCCCGCCGCGCGGGCGATGCGGAGGCCGCGGCGCACAGCTCGTTGCGAATCGTCGGGCGCAAGATTCGCGGCAGGAGCGACTTCCACGACTTTCTGGTGGCGCCGCTGCACCGAACAATCGCGTTCCCACAGGTGCAGCATATTGCCGTGATGGTCGGCGAGGATCTGCACTTCCAGATGGCGCGCGCGGGGAAGATATTTTTCGAGGAAGACGGAAGCATCGCCGAAGGATGCCAGCGCCTCGCCTCGCGCTTCCTCGAGGCGGTCGTCGAGTTGCGATTCGTCATGCACCACGCGCATGCCGCGGCCGCCGCCGCCCATGGCGGCTTTGATCATCAGCGGGAAACCGATTTTGCGGGCGGCGGCGCGAGCCTCCGCGGCGGAGAGCGCGGCGATTTCCGTTCCGGGCAGAACGGGCACCCCGGCGGAGGCTGCGAGCCTGCGCGCCGCCGTCTTATCGCCGAGCAATTCCAACAATTCGGGAGTGGGACCGATGAAAATGATGCCGGCGTCGCGGCAAGCGCGGGCCAACGCCGGATTTTCGGAGAGAAAGCCGTATCCGGGATGAATCGCGTCCACGTTCTTTTCTCGCGCGAGCTCGACGATGCCCGCGATGTCCAGATACGCTTCGACGGGACCTTTTCCGGCGCCGATCTGGTAGGCCTCGTCCGCCTTGAAGCGATGCAGGCTGAGGCGGTCTTCTTGCGAATAGATGGCGACGGTGCGGAGGTTGAGTTCAGTTGGCCGCGCGGAAAATGCGGATGGCGATTTCGCTGCGATTGGCGGCGAGGAGTTTTTTGATCGGACTAGGTTTGGCCATTTCCATCCCGTGCCGGTTACGTTTCCCGGCCATCGCGTGTTCCATGATGCCTGAACTAAACCGCTTATAGTATCGAAACCGGGCAGCAGAAGGAATGGGCGTTCTCTCGGGGAGGACTATTGGCGTTCCGATTGTCTTTCCGGCGGTATCCGGGAACTGCCATCGCGCAAAATCACCTCCATAGTGTATAGTTTTTAGAGGCGCGGCCATCGTGAACGCCGGGTGGTTTTTCGCTCCGAGCCTCTTCCATCGCTTTGCGCCGGACCCTGCTAAAAATGAAAAAGCCATTGCGCGTGATGAAATTCGGCGGGACATCCGTGGGCGACGCATCGTGCATCGCGCGGGTGGCGCAGATCGTGCGGGACGCGTCGCGCGAAAATCCCGTGGTGGTGGTCGTTTCCGCGATGAGCGGCGTGACCAACCGGCTGGTGGAAGCGGCCACGCGGTCCAAGGCCGGCGAGCACGACGAAGTCTCTTCGATTTTTCGAGCGTTGCGCAAACAGCATGCAGCGGCGCTTGGGGCGCTCGTTCGTTCCGAAGAGAAACGCGCGCGACTGGCGGAAGGCATGGAAGGAATTTTCACGGAGGGCGAGCGGCTGTGCAAAGGTACAGCGCTGCTGGGAGAGCTGACGCCGCGCACGCTCGATTCGATATCGAGCTTGGGTGAGCGGCTTTCCGCGCCGATGGTGGCGAGCGCGCTCGAGGAAATCGGGGCGCCGAGCGAAGCGATCGACGCCACCGAAGTGATCGTGACGGACTCTTTTCACGGCGGCGCCGATCCCCTGATGGACCGCACGCGGGAACGCTCGCAAGCGCGCTTGCTGCCTCTCTTGCAGGCCGGGAAGATTCCCGTGGTCACGGGCTTCTTCGGCGCGTCGGAGGAGGGCGTGCTGACCACGCTCGGCCGTGGCGGGACGGATTATTCGGCGACGATTCTGGGAGCGGCCCTGGGCGCGGATGAGATCATCATATGGACGGACGTGGAAGGCGTTCTGACGGCCGATCCGCGGCTGGTGCCCGATGCGCGGACGATTCCGGAAATTTCGTATCGTGAAGCCGCGGAACTCGCTTACTTCGGCGCCAAGGTGCTGCACCCGAAAACGCTGCGAGCCGTGATGCAGGCCGGCATTCCGGTCTGGATCCGCAACAGCTTCGCGCCGGACCGAACGGGCACAAAAATCACGCCGCAGGGACGCAGCAACGGCGGCGGCGTCAAGGCGCTCACGGCCATCCGGGACGTGGCGCTCGTCAGCATCGGCGGCCCGGGGATCGTGGGCGCGCCGGACGTGTTGGGCCGCACGTTTACGACGACCGCGAAGGTCCGCGCGAATGTGCTGCTGATTTCGCAGTCCTCCTCGCAGAACGAAATCTGCTTCATCGTCGGCGCGGCGGACGCCAAACGCGCCGTGGGGGCATTGCGCAAGGAGTTCGCGCAGGACGTGGCCCATGAAAAAGTGGAGCACATTACGGTGGACCCGAACATCGCCATCGTGGCCGTGATCGGAGAAAACATGCGCGGCACTCCCGGCGTCGCCGGGCGCACGTTTAGCGCGCTGGGCCGGGAGAACGTAAACATCATCGCCATCGCGCAAGGTTCGTCCGAAGCCAATATCTCTTTTGTTGTGGCGGAAAAGGACATGAAGGCGGCGCTTGTGGCCATGCACCGCGAATTCGCGCTGGGCGCTCCGGGATCGAGCGCCAAGGGGTCCAGATAATGGCCGAAAAGACCGTGAGGGCGGCGGAAAAAGCGAGCGCCAGGGGAGTGCAGCGCTGCATCCTCCCGGGTTGCGGCGTCACGTTCGGACTCGGCGAGCGAATTTACGTGTGCGCACGATGCGGGGGGCCGCTCGAGATCGAGGTGCGTCCCAGCGCGCCAAGCGAGGCGTCCGCTCGCGTTGCTCAGGACGGGCCGGCACTCCGCAAGAAATGGGAGGCGCGCTCGGGTTCGCGGGAGGCACGCGACCGCAGCGGAGTGTGGCGCTACCGCGAGCTGCTCCCTTTCGATGATTCCGCGCCGGTGGTAACGCTTCAAGAAGGCAACACGCCGGTATACGATGCGCCTCGTTCCGCGAAATACTGCGGCCTGCTCAGCCTGCGCCTGAAGCACCAGGGGTGCAATCCGACCGGCTCGTTCAAGGATACGGGCATGACGGCCGCGATTACGCAGGCGCTGCTTCTCGGCGCGCGCACGGCCGTCTGCGCGAGCACGGGCAATACGGCGGCGAGCCTTGCTGCGTATGCCGCTCGCGCGGGATTGCAGGCCGCTATCCTTGTTCCACACGGACAGATCAGCGCCGCCAAGCTGGCCCAGAGCATGGATTACGGCGCAGTGATCTGCGAGATTGACGGCAATTTCGATGTCTGCATGCGGCTGATCCAGGAGCTGGGCGACGACCCCTCGATTTATGTCGCCAACTCGATCAATCCTTTTCGCATCGAGGGGCAAAAAACGGCTGCCTTTGAGCTGATGGAGCAGTCGGGCTGGCATGCGCCGGTCCACGTTGTGGTTCCGGGCGGGAACATGGGCAACAGCTCAGCCCTGGCCAAAGGGTTCGAGGAGTTGCTCGGTCTCGGCCTGATTGGGCGCCTGCCCAAGCTCCATATCATTCAAGCGGAGGGCGCGGCGCCGCTGGCGCGGTTGTTTGCCAGCCTCGATAAGAGCGCCGCTGCGGACGGCTCGCATCTGCCGGACAAATTGGAGCCCGTCGAGTGCCCCGAGACTCTGGCCACGGCGATCAAGATTGGCGCGCCCGTATCGTGGAGGAAGGCGCTGCGCGCGGTGCTGCGGTCGCACGGCCAGATCATCACCGTGAGCGAGCAGGAAATCGCCGACGCGAAAGCGATGATTGGCCGCGACGGCATCGGCTGCGAACCCGCTTCCGCGACCACGGTGGCGGGCATGCGCAAGCTGGTGGCGGCGGGCTACATCCCGCGCGAAGAATCCGTGGTCGGCGTACTTACCGGGCACGTGCTGAAAGATCCCGACTACGTGAGCCGCTATCACGGCGGCACGCTTTTCAAGGATGCCGCAGCCAAGGGAACCGCCGCCGAACCACAGCGGGCCGGCGGCGCATTTCGCAACGCTCCGGAGCGCGTGGCGGCGTCGAAGGCCGCCATTCTCGAGAGCTTGGAACGGCGAAGACAGTAATCAGCCATGAGTGTTCCACGACAGAATTCGTTCGAAGTACGCGTTCCCGCGTCCACGGCGAACCTGGGCGCGGGCTTCGATTGCCTGGGCCTTGCCGTGGAACTCTACCTCAGCGTGCGGGCTACGGTGCTATCCAAGCCCGGCGCGCGCGCGCTGGCGCGGAGCCGCGGGGTGGGGAGCAGCTCCTCTCTGCCCAGCTCACCCGAAGAAAATCTGATATTTCGAACCATGCGCCATACGGCGGAGCGCGAAGGCTTCCAACTGCCCGCCGTGCGGCTGGCCGTCCAGAACGAGATTCCCGTGGCCGGGGGACTGGGGAGCAGCGCTGCAGCAACGGTGGCGGGCATCGCCTTGGGATTCGCCGTCAGCGGCCGGCCGATGCCGAAGGAAACCGCCTTGCGCTACGCAACGGAGATCGAAGGCCATGCCGACAACGTGGGCGCCGCGCTGCTGGGAGGATTTGTGGTGACGTTCACGCGGAAAGATGGAAGCGTGGTGGCGGTGAAGAAGCGCTGGCCGAAGATGGTGCGGCTGATTATCGTCACGCCGGCGTTGACGCTGGAAACGAAAAAATCGCGAGGCGTTCTTCCGCCCAGCGTGCAGCGCACCGATGCGGTGCACAATTTGCAGCGGACAGCTCTTTTTGTCGCCGCGCTGGAAGAGCGCCGCTTCGACCTGCTGTGGGACGCCATGGACGACCGCCTGCATCAGACCGACCGCCAATCGCTGATTCCAGGGCTTGCCGGCGTGCTGGCCATGCCGCGCATGCCCGGCTTGCTCGGAGTGGCCCTGAGCGGCGCGGGGCCTAGTGTGGTCGGCCTGGCGACGGAGCGGTTCGATGAAATTGGGAAGGCGATCGCGCGCCATTTCGAGCGAAATGGACTGGCCTCGACGATTCGGACCCTGGAAGCGGCGCAAGAGGGGTTGGTGACAACCGAGAAACATTCCCGCCGGGAATAAATTCTAAGGTCGTGTGGGGTTTTTTGCGCGCGGCCGCGCCGAGCCAATCACCGCACTTGAGTGGATCTCACCTGACGCAGGCGGGCAGATTCGTTTAATTCCCTTTTCCAATGCCAGAGCATGACTCCCAGGGCTGTCAGCGGGCCCAAGACCAAGAAAACCAGACCCACGACCGTCAAAGCCAGGAAAAGAAGAGTGACCGCGGTTTTGGCCATGGGGGGCATCCTCCATCGGAGCGCCTCGGCGGGATGCGCTCTACTATTAGAGTCGGGCGGCTGCGCAGGGTTTCATCAAAGATGAGCAGACGTTTGTGAATTCGGCTCGTCCCGCGCGAACAAATGCGCGCGCAAGCTACGCCTGTGCCGCTTCGGGACGCGCAGGCGGCGCCATAAATTCGGGGCCAATCGGATCCGTCACGGATTCCTTGACGATTCCCAAAATGGATTTCATTGCATCCGCATCCAACTTCCACCCCATGGCATTTTCGAATGCCGCAAGCTGTTCCGGACGGCGGGCGCCGCAGAGAGCGGCGGTAACCCCCGGCTGGTCGAGCGCCCAGCGCACGGCCAGTTCGAGCACCGGCTTGCCGTAATTTTCCCGAGCGAAGCGATCAAGCCGCTCGATGGCCTTCAGGTACTGCGCGTAACGCGGTGGCTGGAACTTGGGGTCCACTTTGCGCAGGTCGTCGCCGGTGAATTGCGTATCCGGCTTCATGCGGCCGCTCAAAAGCCCGCGGCAGAGCGCGCCATAGACGATCACGCCAAGGTTGTTTTCCCGCGCGTAGGGAAGCACGTCCTGGTCTATTTGGCGCTCGAAGAGATTATAGGGCGGCTGATCGGTGTGCAGCGGTGCAGACTGGCGGAAAAGAGCCATTTCTTCCGGCGAATAGTTGCTCACGCCGATGGCGCGGATTTTGCCCATTTTGTAAAGCTCCTGCATGGTCCCGGCAGTTTCTTCGATGGGGACGAGCGGATCGGGCCAGTGGACCTGGTAAATGTCAATGTAAGTCGTCCCCAGGCGCCGCAAGGAGTCTTCCACTTCGCGGAGAATCCTTGCACGGGAGGAATTCCGAAACACGGCGTCGTCGCGCCATTCGAGTCCCACCTTCGTGGCGATGATGACCTTGTCGCGCTTGCCGTATTGCGCGATGGCCTTTCCGACGATTTCCTCGGAGCGTCCGAAACCATAGACGGGCGCGGTATCAATGAGGTTGATTCCCATGCCGAGCGCGGCAAGGATGGTGCGAACCGATTCCTGCTCATCCGTCCCGCCCCACATCCATCCCCCGATGGCCCAGGTGCCCAGGCCGATGCGGGAGACGCTCAGCCTGCGTTCCGCCGATCTTTGCGTACTCCATGATTGCATTCTCCCCGTCTAAGGGTACTTAAGCAGTTCCATTGTAACCCGCGCCCGCGGATTCGGATTTGGGATTCCGCGTGCGATAATAAGCGGCGTCGCGATGCCGGCTGATTTCACCGGGGAAAAGAACTTCCGCTTCTCCGCAAGCGATTTTGGGGGCCGTCCATAAATGTGGATTGTTCGACTCGCTTTACGCCGCCCTTATACCTTCATCGTCGCCGCCATCCTGCTGCTGATCCTGGGGCCGGTGGCGATTGAGCGCACGCCCACGGACATTTTTCCAAACATAGACATTCCGGTTGTGAGCGTTCTGTGGAATTACTCCGGACTTTCGCCGCAGGACATGTCGGACCGGATTGTGTACGTCTACGAGCGCGCGCTTACGACCACGGTCAACAACATCGAGCATATCGAGTCGCAATCCCTTTACGGAATCGCCGTGGTGAAGGTCTTCTTTCACCCGGGGGTGAACGTGGGCAACGCCGTGGCGCAAATCACGGCCGTCTCCCAGACCATCCTGCGGGGGCTGCCTCCGGGAGCCACGCCGCCGCTGGTAATCCAATACAACGCTTCCACCGTCCCCATCCTGCAACTGGGCCTTTCGGGCTCGACGCTTTCCGAGCAGCAGCTCTTCGATCTCAGTGCAAACTTCATGCGCACGGGACTGGTGACGATTCCGGGCGCCGTGGTTCCCTTCCCCTACGGCGGCAAGCAGGCGCAGGTGCAGGTGGACCTGAATACCGCCGCTTTGCAATCGAAGAGGCTATCGCCTGTGGACGTGGTCAACGCCATCGCCGCCCAAAACCTGATCCTTCCCGCCGGCACGGCAAAAATCGGCCCGTTCGAATATCAAGTGGATACGAACGGCGCGCCGCAAACCATCGCGGAGTTGAACAACCTGCCGGTGAAGGAGGTGGGAACCTCGACGATTTATATGCGCGACGTGGCCTACGTCCGCAACGGATTCCCGCCGCAGACGAACATCGTGCGCGTGAACGGGCGCCGCGCCGCGCTGATGAGTATTTTGAAATCGGGCGATGCATCCACGCTCGACATCATTTCCGGCGTCAAAGCGCTGCTGCCCAGGATTCAGGCGGGGCTTCCGCCCGCATTGCACATGCAGCCCCTTTCGGATCAATCGCTGTTCGTGAAGGCGGCCATTGGAGGCGTCATCCGGGAAGGGGCCATCGCCGGATGCCTGACGGCTTTGATGATTCTCCTCTTTCTCGGGAGCTGGCGCAGCACGCTCATCATCGCCGTGTCCATCCCGCTTTCGATTCTGACGTCCATCATCGTGCTCAGCGCCCTGGGAGAAACAATCAACATCATGACCCTGGGCGGCCTGGCGCTGGCCGTGGGAATCCTGGTGGACGACGCCACGGTGGAAGTCGAGAACATCAACCGCAATATCGGCCAGGGCAAGGAGATCATCCAGGCCATTCTGGATGGCGCCTCGCAGATCGCCGTCCCCGCGCTGGTGTCCACGCTTTCGATTTGCATCGTTTTCGTGCCCATGTTTTTCCTCACCGGGGTGGCCCGCTATCTTTTCGTGCCGCTGGCCGAGGCGGTTTCGTTCGCCATGCTGGCTTCGTATCTGCTTTCGCGCACGCTGGTGCCGACGATGGCCCGCTATCTGCTGGTTGCGCAGACGGCGGAGGCGCGCGAGAACACCCAGAGGTCACGGAATCCGCTGGTGCAAATGCAACTGAAGTTCGAAGCGGGGTTTGAGCGCTTCCGGGAGCGCTACCACAGGCTGCTCGATGGCGCGATCCGCCACCGGCGCATATTTGCGATCCTTTTTTTCTCCGCCTGCGCGCTTTCCTTCGCTGCTGCTGCCCTTGGTGGGGCAGGATTTTTTCCCGCAGGTTGACAGCGGCGAATTCAAGCTGCACTTGCGCGCCCCGACGGGCACGCGCATCGAAGATACGGCCGCGCTTTGCGACCGCGTGGAAAGCGACATCCGCACGGTGATTCCCCCCTCCGAACTCGCCACCATCATCGACAACATCGGGCTGCCCTACAGCAGCATCAATCTTTCCTACAGCAACTCCGCGCCCATCGGACCCGGCGATGCCGACATCAGGTGGAGCTCGAGAAAAAGCACCATCCGACGGAGGAGTACGTCCGCGAGCTGCGCGCGAAGCTGGCGCGCGATTTTCCCGGAGTCACGTTCTACGATTGCCGGCGGACATCGTGAGCCAAATCCTGAATTTCGGCCTTCCCGCTCCCATTGATGTTCAGATCGTCGGCAGGAACCTGGACGCCAACCGGCGTTTGCCGACAACCTGATGAACCAGCTGAAATTCGTTCCGGGCACGGTGGATCTGCGGATCCAGCAGGCGTTCAACCTACCCGACTTGCACATTGACGTGGACCGCACCAAGGCCGAGCAAGTGGGCTTGACCGCCCGCGACGTGGCCCAGAACCTGCTGATTTCCCTCAGCGGAAGCTTCCAGACCTCGCCCACTTTCTGGCTCGACCCGAAGACGGGCGTGAGCTACAACATCGCGACGCAAACGCCCCAGTACCGCACCGATTCGCTTCAGGATATTCAAAATATTCCGGTCACGGGCCCCGGAACTTCGCAATCGCAGATCCTGGCCAGCCTCGCCACGTTCCGCCGCGGGAGCGAAATGGCGGTTGTCTCACACTACGACGTTCAACCGGTGATCGACATTTACGGATCCGTGGATGGGCGCGATCTGGGCGGCGTGGCGCGCGACATCGCCCCGATCATCGACCGCAGCGAACAGAATCTGCCGCGCGGTTCGCAGATCATCGTGCGCGGGCAGATCGAAACGATGAACTCGTCATTCTCCGGGCTGCTTGTGGGGACTGTATTTTCGATCCTTCTTGTGTATCTGCTGATCGTCGTCAATTTCCAATCGTGGCTGGATCCCTTTATCATTCTGATGGCGCTGCCGGCGGCGCTGGCGGGAATCGTCTGGTTCCTGTTCGTCACCGCATACGACGATCAGCGTGCCCGCGCTCACCGGCGCGATCATGTGCATGGGCGTGGCCACGGCGAATAGCATTCTGGTGATCAGCTTCTCGAAGGAAAGGCTGGAAACGGGAAAGACGCCCTCGGAAGCGGCGCTCGAGGCGGGATTCACGCGCTTCCGCCCGGTGATGATGACCGCGCTGGCGATGATTATCGGCATGCTGCCGATGTCGCTGGGCCTGGGGGAGGGCGGCGAGCAAAACGCTCCGCTGGGACGCGCCGTGATCGGCGGCCTGCTGTTTGCGACCGTTGCGACGCTATTTTTTGTCCCGGTGTTCTTCAGTTTTGTGCATGATCTGCGCCGGAGCAGTCAGCCCGGGAGGATTGCGCGTGAATCGAACGCAAGACGCAGACCATCTTTAAGAGATTTAAGAGAGAGGGAGATCGGAAGGGGAATTCATGGCTGAGAGAGAAGGAGACGCGGCACAATCGAAGCATGGCAAGCTCATCGCCATCGTCATCCTGATTGTCGTGGCATGCATCGTGATCGCCGGAGTGGTTCCGCGGCTGAAAGCCAGGGCCGCGTTGCGCGCCGAGACGAACGATTTGGCCGTTCCGACCGTCAGCGTCATCCATCCCAAGCTCGGCGCGCCGGAAGCGGAAATCGTTCTTCCGGGGAATATGCAGGCCTTCACTGATTCACCCATCTACGCGCGCACAGACGGATATCTGAAGAATTGGTACGCCGACATCGGCACGCATGTGAAGAAAGGCCAATTGCTCGCGGAAATCGAAACCCCCGAAGTGGATCAACAGACTCGATCAGGCGCGCGCGGACTTGAACACGGCGCAGGCGAATTACAGCCTTTCCGAGATCACGGCCACGCGATATCAGGAGCTTTTGCAGAGCGACTCCGTCTCCAAGCAGGACGTGGACAACGCCGTAGGCGACTTCCAGGCCAAGAAGGCCATGGTGGCCTCCGCCGAAGCCAATGTGAAGCATTTCGAGGAATTGCAATCCTTCGAAAAAATCTACGCGCCCTTCGATGGCGTCATTACGGCGCGCAATACCGATATTGGGCACCTGATCGATTCCGGCGCCAGCGGCGGCACGGCCACGGAGCTGTTCCACATTGCTTCAACCCAGGTCCTGCGCGTGTACGTCAACGTGCCGCAGGAGGATTCTCCATCCGCCCGGCTGGGCTTGTCCGCCGACCTGACGCTCCAGGAATTTCCCGGGCGCCGTTTCCGGGGCAAGCTGGTTCGCACGGCGAAGGCCATTGATCCTGTTTCGCGCACTTTGCTGGTGGAAGTGGACGTGGAAAATCCCGATGGGACGCTTCTCCCGGGCGCTTATACCGAAGTCCATCTTCAAATCCCCTCGGGGGCTCCGGCGGCCATCGTCCCCGCCGGCGCGCTGATCTTCCGCTCGCAGGGATTGCAGGTGGGGACCATCGAGAATGGCAATCACGCCGTGCTGAAAGACGTGACGCTCGGCCGGGATTTTGGCACCGTCGTCGAGGTGGTTTCCGGCCTGTCAGCAAACGACTTGGTGATCGTGAATCCTCCGGATTCTCTAGTCTCCGGAGAGATCGTGCGGGTCGCCGCGCCGGGAGAGAATGAAGGTGGCGCTAATGCGCCGTAGCCGCCCGGCGCCGATCCGCGGCGTGAATTTATTGGGCCTCGCCGTGCTCCTACTCTCCGGCTGCACCGTGGGCCCAAAATATGTCCGGCCGGCGGCCGAGGTGCCGCAGACCTACAAAGAATCGCCGGATTGGAAGCTCGCGCAGCCGAACGATCAGCTTGCCAAGGGCTCGTGGTGGGAGATTTACAATGATTCGCAGCTCGATTCCCTCGAACAGCGGATCAGCGTCTCGAACCAGACTTTGAAGGCGCAGCAGTCGCAATTTCTCGAGGCGCGCGCCGCCGTGCGCGTGGCCCGAGCGCAGTACTACCCGGATGTGACGGCCAGCCCATCCGCCACGCGCACCGGCCAGTCGCATAATAAGCCTCTCTTTTCAGGCAAGACGCCGACCTACAATGATTTCCTCATTCCTGTGGACGTTGCCTATGAACCCGATGTGTGGGGCCGCGTGCGCCGCACCGTGGAAGCGGCGCGTTCGGAAGCCCAGGCGAGCGCCGCCGATCTCGCTTCGGTCAGCTTGACGCTGCACGCCGAGCTTGCCATGGACTATTTCGAGCTGCGCGGCCTGGATGCCCAAAAGCAGCTCCTGGATTCGACGGTCGCGTCGTACACCGAGGCTTTGAAGCTTACCGAGAGCCGCCATAATGGCGGGGTCGCGTCCGCCGTGGATGTGGCCCAGGCCCAGACACAGCTCGAGACCACTCGCGCGCAGGCCATTGACGTGGAAGTCAGCCGGTCGGCCTTCGAGCACGCCATCGCCGTTCTCATTGGGCAGTCTCCCTCGACGTTCAGCCTTTCTCCACTTCCTCTGGCGACCCCACCGCCGCTGGTTCCGCCAAGCCTGCCTTCGGATCTACTCGAGCGCCGGCCGGACATTGCCGCCGCCGAGCGGCGCGTCCAGGAAGCCAACGCGCAAATCGGGGTCGCCAAGGCCGCGTATTTTCCTGTCGTCTCGCTCAACGGATCAGGAGGATTTGAGAGCGGCTTTATTGGAACGCTGATACAAGGTCCCAGCGGTTTTTGGTCGCTGGGCGGGTCGGCCACCGAACTGATTTTTGACGGCGGCGCGCGCCGCGGAGTATCCGAGGAGGCCCGTGCGGCCTACGATCAGTCCGTCGCGAATTACCGGGAAACGATCCTCACGGCTTTCGAGGAAGTGGAAGACAACCTTGCGGCGCTGCGAATATTGCAGGACGAGGCTCAAACAGAGGATGCCGCCGTCGCCGCCGCCGAGCACTCTCTTTCGCTTTCCATCACCCGATATCGAGGGGGTGTCGCCAATTACCTCGAGGTCACGGTCGCCCAATCCGCGGCGCTTTCCGATCAGGTGACTGCCGTCAGCATCCTCACGCGCCGCATCACCGCCAGCGTCCTTCTCGTCAAGGCCGTCGGCGGCGGCTGGAACGTCTCACAGATTCCCCCGCTATAGCGCTTCGATGTAGGATGCTGCTGTGCCGGATCCTGCAGCCACGCGATGAACATCCTACGAAAATCTGCCGCTTCCATCCTTTTCATCTCCGTCTTGCTCGCACCTTTCGCATTCTCTCCGCGAATTTTCCCGGATGCGCCCCCACAACCGGATGCGAAGTCCGTTCTTCTCACCAGTTGGACGCTCGGGTCCTCCTGCGAGATCGGCGCGAGGGGCAAGCAGATTTCCGTGGTGGGGTTTTCCACGCGCGGCTGGCACGCGGCAGCCGCGCCCTCCACGGTGCTCGCGGCGCTCGTCGCCGATCGGACGTTTCCCGACCCCTATTTCGGCGAAAACCTGCGTTCGATCCCGGGAACGGGGTATCCCATCGGCAAATTGTTTTCCGTCCTTCCCATGCCTTTGGACAGCCCGTTTCGTTGCCACTGGTGGTACCGGACTGCGTTCCGCCTGCCCGCAAATGACGAGGGCCGCCACGTCTGGCTGCATTTCGGCGGCATCAATTATCGTGCGAATATCTGGCTCAACGGGCGCAAAATCGCCGACGCCAGGGACGTGGCAGGTGCGTACAGAACCTACGAATTCGACGTGACGCCGTACATCTCCTCGAGCCCGTGGAACGTGCTGGCAGTCGAGACCATCGCCCCAACCGAAAAAGACCTGGGCATCAATTGGGTGGACTGGAATCCCGAGCCTCCCGACAAGGACATGGGACTGTGGCGCGAAGTTTCCCTGCGATCGACCGGCCCGGTGGTGATTCGCTATCCGCAGGTGACCACGCACCTTCCCAGCGCGCCGCTCGGCCCTGCCGATTTGACCGTCGAGGCGGAGCTTCAAAATGCCGGCGCGCTCGAGGTCACCGGCACGCTCGCCGGCCAAATCGAAGACACCGCGTTCGAGCAGGCCGTGACGCTCGCTCCGGGAGAAACTCGCGAGGTTCGTTTCACGCCGGACCAGTTTCCCCAACTGCAAATCGAGAATCCCGCGCTCTGGTGGCCGGCGCAGATGGGCCAGCCGAATCTCCAAAAACTTTCGCTGCGCTTTTTGGCGGGAGGCGGGCAATCCGATTCCGCGATGATCCGCTTCGGAATCCGCGAAATCACTTCGGAATTGGACGCGCAAGGCCATCGGTTGTTTCGCGTGAACGGAAAAAGAATCCTGATTCGCGGCGGGGGATGGGCGCCGGACATGCTCCTTCGCCAGACGCCGGAGCGGTTGAAAACGGAATTTCGCTACATCCGCGACATGAACTTGAATGCCCTCCGGCTCGAAGGAAAGATGGAGACCGACGAGTTCTACGATCTTGCGGACGAGAACGGCATCTTGATCATGGCCGGCTGGTGCTGCTGCGATTCCTGGGAGCACTGGGCGAAGTGGAAACCCCGCGATCTGGAAATTGCCACGGCGTCTCTGCGTTCGCAAATCATGCGCATGCGCAGCCATCCGAGCCTGATGGCCTGGCTCGAGGGCAGCGATAATCCGCCCCCGGCGAAGGTCGAGAAAGCCTACATTGAGGTTCTGAAGGAAGCGGACTGGCCCAATCCTTTCCTCTCCTCCGCATCTGAAAAGCCGGCGGAGCTTACCGGCCCCTCGGGCGTGAAGATGATGGGGCCGTACGATTATGTCCCGCCGGATTATTGGCTGGCTGACAAGGGAAAATACGGCGGCGCGTACGGTTTCAACACGGAAACGTCTCCAGGCCCGGCCGTCCCCCCGCTCGCCTCGCTCAAGAAAATGCTGCCCGCCGCCGATATTCATCCGAGCGATCCGGTGTGGAATTACCATGCCGGCTCGGAGGGCTTCCAGGACTTGAGCCGCTTCGACGCAGCCATGAACGCCATCTATGGCGCTCCCGCCGGAATGGAAGACTACGAACGAAAAGCCCAGGCCATGGCCTACGACGGCGAGCGCGCCATGTTCGAGGCATACTCCGGCAACAAATACGGCTCAACCGGCGTCATCCAATGGATGCTGAACAACGCCTGGCCATCGCTCATATGGCACCTCTACGATTACTATCTCCAGCCCGCGGGCGGATATTTCGGCGCGAAGAAGGCCTGCGAAAAACTCCATGTGCAATATTCCTACGACGATCGCAGCGTTGCCGTCGTGAACAGCAGTTACCAGGATTTCTCCGGCCTCACCGTCACGGCGAAGCTCTACGATATCGCCTCGCACGAAAGATTTTCACGCGAAGCCCGCGCGGACCTCGCGGCGGACGCCGTGGTAAAAATGCTCGATCTTCCGGAAGAAGCATTCCAGCCAGTTTCGCCGGTCTATTTTTTGCAGCTCACTCTCAAAGATAGCGGCGGGACTGTCGTCAGCACGAACTTCTATTGGCTCTCCGCGAAGAAGAACACGTACGATTGGGAAAAGACCACCTACGCGTACACTCCCGTTTCCTCCTACGAAGACCTCACGGCCCTTTCCACGCTGCCGGACGCGCGCGCTCTCCAGGTATCTGTGAACGTCGAAAGAGGGAGGGAGGGCCCGCTGGTTCGCGTCCAGATTCAAAATCCCGGCGATCATCTGGCCTTCCAGATTCAACTCGGAATTCGCGGTAAGAACCAGGACGAGGAAATCCTGCCCGTGTTGTGGGACGACAACTACATCGAGCTGATGCCGGGCGAGTCGCGTGAAATCACGGCGCAGTTCCTCGAGCCCGACGCCTTCAGGGGAGGCGCGCGACTCACCATCACGGGCTGGAACATTTCCGCGGCGGAACTGCCGCTTCGCGAAACGAAGCCGGACGCCCCCGAGCTGCACGCGCAAGAACGAGGCCGCGGCCGCTAATCCGCGCTTTGCGTCACGATGTGGACGTCCACGGCGGGCGCTTCGCGGAGGAACTTGTGGATGGCATTCAGGTAAAGAAATTTTCGCCAGCCTCCGACCGCCGACCTTCCGAAAATCACCTGCGTGATGTGCTTTTCGCGGACAAACTGCGCGGTCGTGCCGGCCACCGTATCCCCCTTCAAGCGCACCGCCTGCCCGCCCAGACTTTCGGCAAACTGCATGTTGGCGGCCAGCGCCTTTTCATCTTCATGGCCATCGCGTGCCACGTCCACATGCACGGCAAAAAACTCCGCATCCATCCTCCGGGCCATGCGCGCCGCCCGCGCCACCAGGTATTGCGCCCTCGGACTCGCGCTGATGCACACGGCAATGCGCTCGCGGACCGCCCAATTTTCCTGAATATCCTTTTCGGTCAGGTAGGAGGCCAGGCTGCGGTCCACTTGCTCGGCCACCTGCCGCAGAGCGAGTTCGCGCAGGGCGATCAGGTTTCCGCGACGGAAAAAATTCCTCAGAGACTGCTCCACTTTCTCTTTATGGTATATATCGCCGCGCTTCATGCGGTTCTGAAGCGCTTCCGGCGTGAGGTCCACCATCACGGTCTCATCCGAGAGCCGCAGCACCCAGTCGGGCACGGTTTCCCTCACAATTATGCCGGTGATGGCGTGGACGGTGGGCGCGACGCTTTCGATGTGCTGGATATTCACGGTCGAGAGGACATCAATGTTCGCATCGAGGAGTTCGAGGACGTCTTCGTAGCGCTTGCGGTGGCGGCTGCCGGGAATGTTCGTGTGCGCGAGTTCGTCCACCAGAGCGACCGCCGGGCGGCGCGCCAGGATGGCGTCCACATCCATTTCCTCGAAGACCGTTCCCTTGTATTCCATCTTACGTCGGGGGACGGTCTCGAGCTGGCACGCCAGTTCGGCGATTCCCTTTCTGCCGTGCGTCTCCACGATTCCGATCACCACGTCTTCGCCGCGGCCATGCCGCCGGATGGCCTCGCTGAGCATGCTGTAGGTCTTTCCCACACCGGGGGCGTATCCGAGAAAAAGCTTCAGAGAGCCCTTGGTCTTTTCCGCGGGCGACGCGTCAGCCAGCCATTGTTCGGGAGTCTTGGGCATGGGTCTATTCTCTTTTACAGCGCCGTGGGAAGCTACGGTAGAATGGGCGCGTGCGCAAGCCCGTGCTCGTCCGCATCCTGCAATGCGCCGCCTCTTTCGGCATTGTGGCTGCCATCACGATTTTTTACCGCATCCTCTATCACAAGGGGCTCCCCGCCAATCACACCACGATCGCGCTCACGTATCTACTTTCTATTCTAGCCGTTTCCGCCGTCTGGGACATGGCGGTTTCCCTCTTCATGTCCGTGGCCGCCATGCTGGCGTTCAATTACTTCTTTATCCCGCCCGTCGGCGCCTTCTCGGTGGCCGCCCATGGCGACTGGGTGGCGCTCATCGCCTTTCTGATTGTCGCCGTGATCGCCAGCCGTCTTTCGACGCGGGCCCGGCAGCAGGCGGCGGATGCGTCCGCGCGCCAGCACGATATCGAGCGGCTGTACGCGTTCAGCCAGAACCTGCTCGAATCCGGCAACGTGATCCAGCTTCTGAACCGCATCCCTGCCCAGATCGTAAACACTTTCGAAGTCGGCGCGGCTGCAATCTTTCTGGCCGACAAACAAAAGGTATATCGCTCCGGCCCCGTGATTCCGCAACTGGACACGGACAGTTTGAAAGCCATCGTGACACGGGACGAACCTCTGGTGGACGCCCCGCATGGGCTGTGTTTTGTTCCCGTGCGAGTAGGCGTGCGCTCGATCGGCAGCCTGGGAATTTCGGGCACCGTGCTTTCGCGCCAGACGCTCGACGCGCTGGGGACGCTGATCGCCATCGCCATGGAGCATGCGCGCGCGGTCGAACAGCTGGGACAAGCCGAGGCCGCCCGCCAGGGCGAGCAGCTTCGAACCGCGCTGCTCGATGCCGTGACGCACGCGCTGCGCACTCCGCTCACCTCCATCAAGGCCTCCGTCACGAACCTGCTCTCGAATCCCGGCTTGGAGGAGGAGCAGAAGCGGGAGCTCTTGACGATCATCAACGAGGAAAGCGACCGCCTGAACCGCCTGGTGGGCGAAGCGGGGGAAATGGCGCGCCTCGACGCCGGCGAGACGGAATTAAAGCTCGAGCCGCATCCCATCGAAGACGTCATCTCCGCCGCCCTCGACCATTGCAAGGCCGCGCTGGCAAAGCGGACTGTGAATGTGCGCATCGCCAAGGGACTGCCGCGCGTCCGCGTGGACCTGGCGCGCGCCCGGGAAGTTCTTGTCCATTTGATCGAGAATGCCGATCAGTATTCACCCGCCGATCAGCCCATCACCATCACCGCCGAGGCCAGCGGCTCATGTGTAATGACCAGCGTAGCGGACCGCGGCAATGGAATCGAAGATCTCGAGCAAGCCCTGATCTTCGAAAAATTCTATCGCGGCAAGGACCAGCGCTACACCGTGGAAGGGACCGGGATGGGCTTGCCCATCGCCAAAGCGATTGTGGAAGCGCACGGCGGCGTCATCACCCTCACCAGCCAGCGGGGCCAAGGCTCCGTTTTTTCCTTCACCTTGCCTTCCGAAAACGGCCGCGCGGCCCGCCCATGAATTCCGCGACCATATTGATTGTGGATGACGAGCCTCAAATCCGCCGCGTGCTGCGGGCCACTCTCACTTCGGAAGGGTATGCCGTGGTGGAAGCGAAGAGCGGCGAAGAGGCGCTCGAAAAAATGCGCAGCGAGCGCCCCGATCTGGTGCTTTTGGACGCCAACATGCCGGGGATGTCCGGGCTGGAGGCCTGCCGCGAAATCCGCCGCACCAGCGACGTCTCCATCATCATGGTCACGGTGCGCAACACCGAACGCGACAAAGTGATGGCGCTCGACGCCGGCGCCGACGACTATGTGGTGAAACCCTTTGGCGCCGAGGAGCTGATGGCGCGCATCCGCGCCGCGCTGCGCCGCTCCGGGCCGGTGGATTCCCCGCCGCCCTTTGCTTCAAGCGATTTGACCATTGATTTCGAATCGCGCGCGGTGACCGTGAAGGGGCAGCCCGTCCGGCTGACGCCCAAGGAGTTCGAATTGCTGCGCTACCTCGCCTCCAATCAGGGAAAGGCGCTGGCGCACCGGCGTTTGCTGCAGGCGGTATGGGGGCCGGATTACGGAGACGAGACCGAGTATCTGCGCGTGTTCATCAACCAATTGCGTAAGAAAATCGAGCCCAACCCGCGCCACCCGCGTTATATCCACACGGAGCCGTGGGTGGGCTACCGCTTCGATCCGCCCCACGACACGCCCCGCGGCAAACACGCCGGGAAGTAAAATCCAGACGCAGCCTCTATCGCGGCCGATGCGGCGGGGAAAGCGGCGCAATCTGCGGGGCGGCAAGCGGTCCCACGAGTCGGTACTCCCCGCGGGGGGCCGCAAGGGGCAACGGCGCGGCCGCGGCAGGAGCAACGGGGGAGAAAAGCCCCAGGCGAAGATCGAGATGACGGGCAAAATCCACACTCCCGGAAGCGCTCACATCGGCGCTGGGGCTGGCTAGCGAGAGATCCTGGAAGACAACTTTACCCTGACCACACGTGAACATAGCCGAGCCCTGCCGGAACAGCGTCGTTCCGGGAAGGGGCGCCGCCGCCCGCAAGGATCGCTCGAGGTCCATGGAATACAGGGTGATGCCGCTCAAGCGGGCGGCGCCGCGGCATTCGAGCGTGGAAAGCAAATTGGCGCGCGTTGCGCCCCGCGCAAAAAAGAAAAGCTGTCCCGAAGCCTCTCCCGCGAAGAAACCGGCGAGAGAGGGGAAGGCAGTGGAGAGCGCGGATAAATCCACGCGGGAGAAATCAAGGCTGGCCGCGTAAAGCGGCGCCGGCAGCAACTGCGCATCGAGCGAGATGCCGGTGTCTCCTCCATAGAACTGGCCCGTGGCATTCGTCAGTTCGATGCGCCGCCCTTCAATTTTCAGGTCGCCCTGCAGGCGATAGAGGGAGACCGGCGGAAGAGTGAATTCGCTGACGCTCAGGCGGCCGCTGGCGCGCAGATTTTCAGGCGCGGCGTTCGCCGCCGGCGAACCCGAATTCAAAAACGGAAGAACGCGGCCGAGAAAGCTTTCGCGCCAGCGCGGATTGAGCCAGCGGTCGAGATCCCCAGCGGAGAACGGACTGGCCGAGAGCGCAAATCTCCATTCCCCGGCCGCGCCGGGACGATTGAAACTGCCGTTCCAGCGCGCGCCGAATGCTTCGGCGGACGCGAGCGTCACCTGGCGCGCTCCCTGCTGGAATTCCGCGCGAGCCTTGATCTGTTCCACCGGCAGATTCAGGAAGGGCATTCGAAGCGAAGCGCCGCTCAATTCGATCCATCCGGCGGGCTGCGCCTGCCATGGAAATGGCGCGCCCTGCCATCGCAAATCACAGCCGAGCGGTCCCCGTAGCTCGTAGCCATGCGCGAGGTCCCAACCAAGCGAACTGGCCGTGGCAAGAAGATCGTTCACGTCGGCGACGTTGCCGGAAATATGGGCGGAACTCGTTGCATGCGGCGCAAGCTTTGCCGAGGATTCCACGGAAAGCGCGTTCGCCGGCGATCCGAAAGAGACCGTCGCGGGAACCAGCGAGGCCATCCCGCGCTCATACCGGAACTGCAATCTGTCCAAGCGGGCAGCAACGCGGAGAGCACGGCCTGAGAGTTCCGCGCCGTCGGTCGAGACGGCCGCGTTCACAATATGCGGCGGCCAGCCGGCAACGACGCCAGAGACGGCGAGCCATCCTCGAAGGGATAGGGCGTCCGAGACGCCGGGATGAAACGCGCGCAGCCATGCCAGGATGTCGTCGAGGCCGATTCTCGAAGAGGAGACTTGCAATAGCACAGGCGAAAAATCCCGCGCCGCGAATATTCCCGCGCGGTTCCAGCCGATTCGCGCGGAGGCATGGGCGTTCGAGTTCGGGGCCTCCAGCGCCACCTGGGCGAAATCGAGGCGGGGAGTCTGCGGGTCGAGTTGGGCATCCGCGATGATGTTGAAAGAGGGATTATCGGATCGCAGCGGGAGGTCCCAGCGATGCAGCTGCCGGACCTCCACGCGCCCCTGGATCGTCCAGGCGCCCGCGACCGTATGGGCCGCGATCGTGAGAGCGAGACCGCCGCGCATTCCGAAGTCATCGCCGCGCGCCAGGCGCAGCACGTCGGAGACCGGCGCATCCTGCCAGGAAAGGGTGAGCATGGCGGGAAGAAGGCGCGAGGAAGTTCCACCCACTTGCCCGTTCAATCGAACCACGCCTGCCTGCTGCACCGCCGCGCCGGCACGCCAGGGGGCCGCCTGGAGGTCCAAGCGCCAAAGCCCGGGGCTTTCCGTTTCGACATCGCCGGAGACGGCAACAAAGGCGAAAGGAAGTTTTTCGTCGCCGCGCTTAAAGTTGATGCGTCCGTCGTCTACTTCGATTCTGCGAAAGCGTGGGGTTGGAGGGAGGGCGGGCACACCATGAGGGGGTGACTCCACGGGCCGCGGAAGCCATTCCGCAAGATTCCATTCCCCTCGGGCGTTGCGGACAAGGTTCAAGCTGGGACGGGTAAGGGAAAGCGTTCCCAGTTCGAGCTGTCCACGCAGGAAGCTCCGCCAACGGAGTCGAATGATCAGGGATTCGGCGCTCAGGAAATATTCCTGGCCGAAGCGGGGATCTTCGCCTACGGTCACCGACCGTGCTTCGAGGGCCGGCCCTCTCCAGACGGTGAAATCATAGCTGCCCACCTGGACCGGCCGGCCGAAGGCGGCTTCGAGGCTGGCCGTCAGGTCAGTGCGCAGGCGCGTGTGCTGGATCAGCAAGGAAATCCCGGTTTGCGCAAGCAACAGGAAAGCTGCGGAAAGAAGCAGCCACTTCGGCCAGTGGGTGACCGCAGAGTGGCGCGCCGGAGCCGATTCCACAGGCCGTGCGGGAATCACGATTTCCGATGGAGTATTCGACACGATTGGCGAGAAAGATTCTACAACCGATCAGGCTCTATGGACATCCTCGTGGGGGCCGGGGGGAATTCGTGCGAGCCGGCTTCAAGAGCGGCTATTGGGGCGGCAAGACGGCGGTGGCATGGGGCGCTCCGGGCACGGGGCCGCAGCGGCCGCACCATGCAGCGCTAACGCAGGATCCATTCCAAGGGCTTCTCGACAAATTTGAATTCGGCTCGTTGCCCCGCCGTTCCGGGCCATTCGAGACGGACGATGCGCGCCTTACCTACGAAATGTTGCGCATCTTTGGCCAGAAAGACCTCGACTACGGCGTCCTCGTGGATCAGGTCTTGAAATCCGCAAATGAATCCCAGGGGGCTCACCGACTCCGTGACCGTGAGCACCTCCACTGGCTGGCCTGCCGGGCCGGGCCAGCAGAGCTTGAGCATCACTCGCAAATGAACGCGCGGCTCGGCCTGCCCGTCCCTCCGCGTCTCCGCCATGAGCTTCTCCAGCTTTCTCTTGAGGGCGTCAATGTCCACGGGCTTCTGAAAATATCCCTTCGCTCCGAGGCTTTCACAAAAATCCTGGTAGCGCGCGGTCGATTCTCCCGAAACAATCAGGATGGGAATATGCTGGGTAAAGCTGAGGAAAGAGAGCGTGCGGCAGACCTCGAAGCCGGAATATTTCGGCATCATTAGATCCAAGAGGATGGCGTCGGGTTTGCCTTGGAGCGCCAAGGCGAGGGCCTCTTCGGGAGAGCCCGTTTCCGTGATCTCATAGGAATCCTTCAGCCGGAATCGCAGCACCTTTCTTACGGATTCATCGTCGTCAATGATCAATAGTTTCTTCATGGGTTGACTCCGTTGGAGGGCTAGATCGAATACTCATGGGTTTCCTCATACGCGGCGTTTGGTTGGGGCGCGCCCCCGCCATGCTTTTCCGCCAGAACTTCGGCGACATATTTCGCGAGCGTATCGCGCGAGAAAGGCTTTCGAAGGATTGCGATTCCGGGTTTCAACTCGCCGTGGGTGGCCACAGCTCCGTCTGTGTATCCCGACATGAACAGCACTTTCATGTCCGGGCGCTGGGCGGACAATTGCGCGGCCAGTTCGTGGCCGTTCATTCCGGGCATCACGATATCCGTCAGCAGAAGATCGATGGGGGAATCGGAGCGCCGCGCCGTTTCCATGGCCTCCGGGGCACCGGCAGCCTCGAGGACCGTGTACCCGGATTCGACCAGGACCCGGCGAGTAAGCTTGCGGAGGGAAGGTTCGTCTTCCACGAGCAGGATGGTGCGCGGCCCCACAGCGCGCATGGCAGGCATCGCGGGCTTGCGGGTTTCTTCCTCTACCATCCCTTCCACGCGGGGCAGGCAAATGATGAATTTGGCGCCCTTGCCCGGTTCGCTTTCAAGCCAGATGTATCCGCCGCTCTGTTTCACGATGCCATAGACGGTGGCCAGGCCCAGCCCGGTGCCTTTTCCCTTCTCTTTCGTGGTGAAGAAAGGCTCGAAGACGTGCGACTGCACTTGGGAATCCATGCCGGTTCCGGTGTCGCTCACTTGCAGCATCACGCAGGGCCCCGGTGAAACGAAGCGATGGCGAGCGGCGTCCGCTTCGGTCAACACGATGTTGGATGTTTCCAGTGTTAGCTTGCCGCCGAGAGGCATGGCGTCACGCGAATTTACGGCCAGATTCAAGATGACCTGTTCGATTTGGCCGCGGTCCGCCTTCACGCGCGCCAAACCCTCCGATAGGATGGTCCGCAGTTCGATATCCTCGCCGATCAGGCGGCGCAGCATTTTTTCCACGTCCTTTACGATCGAATTGAGGTCCAGAATTTTTGGTTCGAGCACTTGCCTGCGGCTGAATGCCAGAAGCTGTTGGGTGAGCGAAGCGGCCCTCTGCCCCGCTTTTTGGATTTCGTCCACGGCCTCCCGATAGGGATCTTCGGAGCCGATTTTCTGCTGCAATGCCTCGCTATAGCCGATAATCACCCCCAGAAGATTATTGAAATCGTGCGCAATCCCGCCGGAGAGCCTGCCCACCGCTTCCAGTTTTTGCGACAAAAACAGTTGCTCCTGCAATTGCTTGCGCTCGGTGATGTCGCGGTTCACGATGATGAGTTTTTCGACGTTCCCATGGGCGTTGCGAACCGCGCTGGCCGTGGATTCGAGCACGCGCCACTGCCCGTCCTTGTGCCGGATGCGGTATTCCACGCGGTGGCCCACGCCGGTTTTGCGGGCCTCTTCGGCTGCCGCGGCCACATGTAACCGGTCTTCGGGGTGGATCTGTTCGAAGGCCGAGGTTCGTTCGAGCCTCCTGCGGAGTGTAGCCCAGCCACTTTTGATACGAGGGGCTGTTATAAAGGCGCCGGCCGTCCACGTGGACTACGGCAATCATGTCCGCCGCGTTTTCGCTGATCAGGCGGAAAATCTCTTCCTGCTCCACGAGATGCAATCGAAAGCGGTGAATTTGCATTTGTTGGTAGATCACGTAGACGACGAAAAGCAGCACGATGGCCACCAGCGAGTGTATGGCTGCGTGAAAGCTCATCCCATCCCAGGAATCCCCTTGGTAGAGGAACACGACGAAGGAAAACGAAACGATTCCCACGGTCAGGAGCAGCGTGACGATCACGCTCGAGAAGGAGAGCCACCATTGGCGGCGCTCCATCTGTCTCATGCCCGCTCCCACGGAACAGGATGCGCCGGGGCGCTCTACCGGTCCGCTCGCCATGCGGCGGGAAATATGCGATCCATTCATTGCGCCTCCTCTCTCGAAAGGATTTCGATCTGGTCGCCGGGTTGTGTCGCCGTGCGCGCAATCACGCCCGCGGGAAGCTCGAGCACGCTCCTCGCGCATGGCACCATACGCGAGACTCGCCAGGGGCGCAGGTTCTCCTCCAGGTGCACGACGATTCTTCCTCGGCCCAGGAAAAGCACGTCAATGGCAAAGCGCATCCCAAACATGTGGACCCCTTGCGAGGGCACGATCCACAGCCCGCTCTGTGTCTGCGACCAGACTGCGCGGCTGGCCGAGCAAACCCTTCAATCTCCGAAAAAAAGTGCCGGCTACGGCGACATCCGCCGCAAGACATGCGCCTCGAGTCCGGTTATAAGCAGACACATCTCCCCTTCTCACGGCGACCGCGGGGCTTGGGAACCCCGGAACGGCCTGCCGTTCTCCGTGCCCGGGCACCGCCCGCTACTCGGCGGCGCGTTTATTCCGCCGCCAGATGATAATTCCGACGATGACCAGCCCCAGCACGGTGGCTGCAATGCGAATACATGTGGTTGTGTCCATGGTTTCCTCCTTAAACTTCCTCGAAACGCTCCGGCCTCGTGCGGCGCATCAGGGCCCGCCTCCCGCGGAGTGAAACTCCCGCACCAGGCTGATTACGGCGGGTCCCAGGAGCACGGCAAACAGGGCCGGAAAGATAAAAAACACGAGTGCGGGAACCATTTTCACCGAGGTCTTCGCCGCGCTTTCCTCGGCACGCTGCCGGCGTTTCGTCCGGAGACTGTCCGAATGTACGCGCAGGGACTGCGCCAAATCGGTCCCGAAGCGGTCCGCCTGAATGAGCATGACCGCAAACGACTTGATATCCTCCACTCCGGTTCGCACACCCAACTCGCGCAAGGATTCCACGCGGCTCTTTCCCACGCGCATCTCGAGATTCACGAGCTGGAGTTCGTCGCTCAGGTCCACATGCGCGATGTGAAGTTCTCGGGCCACGCGAAAGATGGCTTGGTCGAGGCCCATGCCCGCCTCGACGCAGACAACCAGCAGATCGAGCGCGTCCGGCAATCCCATGAGCATGCGCTTTTGGCGCCGCTTCACTCGCCAGGCGAGCCAGAAATCGGGAAGCAGAAATCCGGCGGCTCCGGCAAACCCCAGCACGAAAAATGGATTCACGGCGGAAGCACCCGAGAAGTAAGCAGCCGCTATAAAGACGGGGGGGAGAAGGACTCGAAATCCACGCAAGATCATCACCGCATCCGGACTGCGAAACCCGGCGCGCAACATAAGCCGCACCGTGCGGGAGAGCTTCTTTTCGGAAGACGGAAG
Organism: Terriglobia bacterium; assembly: GCA_963823205.1. Lineage (GTDB taxonomy): Bacteria > Acidobacteriota > Terriglobia > Acidiferrales > UBA7541 > Palsa-295. Next base: position 254,404 of record CAWGKL010000009.1, on the reverse strand, counting down.
GAGCTGCCCCAGGCCCCCGAGGCCGCGTTCGAGCCGTTGGAGCTGTTTTTCCGCGAAGGTGGAGGCTCCCCCGACAGCCGAAGCGGGACTCCAAAGCCGGGACAGGCGAGCGTCGAGAACATCGCCGGGGGGAGCGAACCCGGCGTACACAATCACTCCCACCGCCAGCACGGCGAAAAAGATGACCGCGGTTGTAACCCAAAGCATTCCCTGCGCTCCCGTGTGACCTTAGACTTTGATTTGAACAATCTTCCACAGCACAACCGAACCGATGACCTGCAACGAAAATGCGATGGCGAGGATCTTGTGCCCCAATTTGTCCGTAAGGAGCAGTTGCGCGTACCCGGGATTCAGAAGATTCAGAGTGACAAACAACAGGGGCGGGAGCGCAATCAGAATTCCTGCGGTCATGCGGCCCTGCGCGGTGCGAGTCTTCACTTCGCCCAGAATTTTAAAACGTTCCCGAGTGATACGCGCCAAACTCTCGAGAAGTTCCGCCAGATTCCCGCCGGATTCTTTTTGAATCAGCATCGCCGTGGCGAAAAATCGCACGTCGTCGAGAGGCATCCGCTCCGTGAGATGGACGAGCGCTTCGCGCAAGGGCAGGCCGAAATTGTATTCGTCAAACGTCGTGCGGAACTCTCCGGCCACCGGCTCGGGAAGCTCCTTGGAAATCATTTCCAGCCCGATGGTGAAGGCGTGGCCGGCCCGCACGGAGCGGGTCAGCAGGTCAATGGCCTCCGGAAAATTTCTTTGAAACCGCGCAAAGCGCCGCGCGCGCTGGAACGAGGCCGTTATAAAAGGAATGAGTCCGGCGGCCAAACCGGCCACAAACGCGGCCGGAAGGAAGGCCAGCAGAGCCGCGCACAAGAGGAAGGAACCGAACGCAAGAACTCCGCTCACCAGCACAAACTTACCCGCTTTGATTTTCCATCCCGCCTGTGCCAGGAATTTTTGCAAACCCTTGGACCAGGTCCAGCGCAGCATCAGCCGATGCAGCAGCGGAACCCCGCTCAATCCTTTATCGCGCACAAGTTGCGGCGCGAGCGGTTGGAGGATGTCCTCCTGTCTCCTCGAGATTTTTTCGAGCCGCCCGGCCACATCGGCGGGCTTCCCGACCGCCAGGGCCATGAAGATGCCCCAAACCAGGAGCAGCGAGGCAAAAAATGTGACCACGAGAATCATCAGCACGGTTTTGTCCTCAGACTTCCGCCGGACGGTTGAACATTTCCGCCGGCAGTCTTATGCCGGCGGCCTCCAGACGGTCTGCAAACTTGGGGCGAATGCCGACGGGGAGGAATTCACCCAGCACGTCCCCCTTCGGCCCGATTCCCCTCTTATGAAACTGAAAAATATCCTGGATGGAGATCGTGTCGCCTTCCATCCCCGTGATTTCCGAGATGAAAATCACTTTGCGGGTCCCATCGCTCAGGCGGCTCACCTGCAGGACCACGTCCACCGCCGAGGCGATTTGCCTGCGAACGGCCTTGTCCGGGAGATTCAGCCCCGCCATGGCTACCATTGTTTCCAGCCGGCTGATGGCATCGCGGGGAGTATTCGCGTGGATGGTCGTGAGCGAACCGTCGTGGCCCGTATTCATGGCCTGCAGCATGTCCAGCGCTTCTTCTCCGCGCACCTCGCCCATCACGATACGGTCGGGGCGCATCCGGAGGGAGTTGATCAGGAGCTGGCGCTGCAGGATGGCGCCCTTGCCTTCGATATTGGCGGGCCGCGTCTCCAGGCGCACCACGTGTTCCTGCTGCAATTGCAATTCGGCTGCGTCTTCGATGGTCACGATGCGTTCACGGTCCGAGATATAAGAGGAAAGAAGGTTGAGGATCGTGGTTTTCCCCGCGCCGGTGCCGCCCGAAATCACGATGTTGAGCCGCGCTTTCACGCAGGCTTTCAGCAGGTCGAGCATTTGTATTGTCATGGTGGCGTTGGCCACCAATTCGGCGCCGGAAAGCTTGATGTTCGCAAAACGCCGGATGGAAAGGCACGGCCCATTGAGCGCCAGCGGCGGGATAATCGCATTGATGCGGGAACCATCGGCCAGCCGCGCGTCCACCATCGGCGAGGACTCGTCCACCCGCCGGCCCACCGCCGAGACGATGCGGTCAATGATCAGCCTCAGATGGGTGTCGTCCCGAAATTGAATATCGGTTTTCTCGAGCTTTCCGCGCCGCTCCACGTATACGCTCTTGGCGCCATTCACAAGAATGTCCGCCACGGACGGGTCCCTCATCAGCGGCTCGAGAGGCCCCAATCCGAAAACTTCGTCGAGCACCTCGCGGGCCAGCCGCTCGCGCTCGAGTCCCGTGATGGGCGTGCCCTCGTTCTGCACGAGCGTTTCGATGATCTGCGTCAGTTCGCTGAGGACCGCTCCCCGGTCCATCTGCGCCAGGCGCTCCAGATTGAGGTTCTGGATCAGCTTGCGGTGGATGGCAGCTTTGACCGCTGTGAAATCGGCTCGTATGGGCTCCGCGCTGAGTGTTCTCATGGCCTGTTCCTATCGCACCGGAGCGAACCTGCCTGCCGCGGGCTGGCTGTTCTCGGCGGATTCCGCCGGCTCTTTGATCAGCTCGGAGGCAAGCTGCCGGTAACAAACCACCAATGGATTGCTGCTGCTTCCCGTCAGGGGCATGCCCTGGGTCACCGATTCGCTCACCTGGCGGTAGTCATTCGGCAGCCGCGCACTGATGGACCGGTGGAGGCGTTCCTCGACGTTCCGCAGGGCGTTGTCGTCGTTGCGGCGCCAGCGGTTGATCACGATATGGGTTGCCGAAGGGCTCAGGCCCACGCTATCTATGGTCGAAAGGTATCTTTCCAGCGTCCAGAGCGAAAGCAACGTCGGCTCCGCCACCAGGAGGATCGAACGCGCCGTGTGCAGGATGGGCGACCACTCCGAGGGATCCACCACCCCCGCGTCCACCAGCACATAATCGAACCCGCCCTGCGCGATACTCGCTATCCCTCCCAGCGCGGCAAGGCTGATCTTCTGCCACTCCTCGGGATGCGCGGTCCCGGCCAGAATTTCAAGCCCCGTGTGATGGCGCGTCACGAGCCCGCTCAAGAAATGCTGATCGAGCCGCTCCAGATTTTCTGCGGCGTCCCGCAGCGTGAACCGCGGCTGCAAATCCAGCAACAGAGAGACGTGCCCCAGCGGCCTGGCAAAATCCAGCAGCAGCACCCGCTTCTTGGTTATTTGCGTCAGTTGCACTCCCAGGTTCACCGCCACCGTGCTCGTTCCCACCCCCCCCTTCGATCCCATCACCACGATCACTTTCTTCGGCTCTTTCCCCCCCTCCCCGTTTTCTTCCGTGAAGCGCAGCATGACCTCCCGAATCGTATCCGCGCTGATGGGCTTGGGTATGAATTCCTGCACGCCGTTGCGCATCGCCTGCATCAATAAAGCCGGCTCCGGCGTTGCCGAGCAGGCCACGATGTGAACTCCGGGGCGCAACTGCCGCAAGCGCGCCGCGAACGAAAGGAAGATTCCCGCGTCCCGCGGTAAATCGAGCCAGACAACGTCCGGGATGGCTTCCCCCGGCAGCGGATGGGCTTCGGCCAGCAAGTCCCATTCGCGCACCGAATAGACCAGCCCGCTTTCCTGCAAGGCCGCGCGCAAGGCGCTCGTGCTGCTTCTATCGGAACCAACCACCACTGCAGTCAGCATGCTTTCACCCTTCCTCCGGCATTCTCTTCCGCAGGTCCATCATTTCGATTCCAGCCCCCGGCCTCATTTTTGCGCTGGAGCAGGCTTCGCAGGGGGGGCTTGCGGGGCCATGAACGGAACCGGAAATGGCAGGCTCGGAGCCGGCGCGCCCCTGGGAATCGGGTTGATAATGTGCGGCGTCACGAGCACGAGCAGTTCGGTCTTGGTCTTGTTTTTCGAATCGCTCTTAAAGAGATCGCCGAGAAGCGGGATGCTGCCGAGCACCGGCACTTTGCTGTTGATGTTCGTCACCCGGTCATCCTCGAGTCCCGCGATGGCGAAGCTCTGCCCGTCCTCGAGCGCCACCTGCACGTCCGCCCGCCGCGTGGAAATGGCCGGAATCAGGAATCCGGAAACATTGACGGCGTTGGTGTAATCGAGCGCGCTCACCTCCGGCCGCACCTTGAGATGAATCAGGCCGTCCGCGGTTAGATCCGGCGTGAATTTCAGGCTTACGCCGAACTGCTTGAACAGGATGGTGACCGTGGGCGCGGAGCCTACGGCGCCGCCTTGCACGATGGGAACCGGAAATTCCCCGCCGGATAGGAATTCCGCTTCCTTTCCGTTTTCCGTCAGCAGGTTCGGCTCGGCCAGAATTTGCAGCACGTTCTTCTGTTGCAACGCCGCGATCGTGGCTCCCAAATTGATATCCGGGCGATAGATGAAAATATTCAGCAGGTCGCTCAGCGAGAGACTGGATTGCAAAGCGGACCCCGTGGTTCCCCCTTGCCCCAATTGGATGGGCCCGAATTGCTGCGTGCTGGTCGTTGCCAGGGTCTTTGTGATTCCCGGCAGGCTGAAGAGATTGATTCCAAAATTGCTCAAGGCCCCGCGGTCCACCTCCGCGAACTTCACTTCCAGCAGGATTTGGCTGGGGGCCTCCGAAAGAAGCTTCAGCAGATTCACCGTCTTGGGGATCACGGCGGAAACCGCCTGGTAAATTTTGTCCGCTTCCTCGCTCGTGGATGCCGTCCCGGTCAGCATCACCAGCCCGTTCGAGGCCTCCAGGCGCAAGTGATCGTTCGGAAATGCTTGCTGCACTCTCAGGCTCAAGCTCGAAACATCGAGATCCACGCTGAACTCATACGTCTTGGTCTCGCCCGACCCCAACCAAAGCACCAGCGAAACTCCTCCCGGCGCTTTCCCATTGACCAGAATTTGCGTGGGGCTGAGAACCACCACGTCCAGAGCAGTCGGGTCGGCGATCGAAACACGGTGAATGGGCGCGGGCGCATTGATCACCATGGACCTGCCCACGAGCAGGTGCAGTGTTTCGGGCGCCGGTTGCGGATCCTCCGCCGGCTGGGAATTCGCCTGGGCGCGGACGCCGGCGGCGCAAGCGAGAAACAGGAAAGCCGCCGTCACCGAGAGGGCCGCGCCGGCCTTCTGTTTTCGCGCCTTGGCTCGGATTGGAGAAGCAACATGCATCGAGCGTTTCCTCACTTTTGGGGAACTTCCGTTTCTTCTTTCGTCCCTCGGAACACTTCCACACCGAACGACGCGGGCCCAGCCGGTCTGGCGGCTTCCCTCGCCGCGGGCGGAGCCGCCTCGCGGCTCGCGGTTCCAAATACCGCGGCCTCATCGGCAACGGGCGGGTCCACCTGCTGCGAGTCGCTCACATTGCGCAGGGCCAGTTGGATTCGTCCCTGCGCGCTCGCCAGCGCCAGCACATCGGCCTGTTCCGGGCTCACCAGGAGCGTGACCACGGAGACCGATTGCGGCGCTCCTTGCGCGTCGGGCTCGACCTTCTGCCCTGCGGCCAGCACATGAATATCTTCCAGCACGGTCCGCGCGACCGTCGTGTTCCCCGCCCCCGCCGGCGTTCCCATCGCGATCACGTCCACCGCCGTTCCCGGCTGAACGAAACCTGCCACGCCGATCACGTCGTTCACAGCCACGGATATCGCCCGCATGCCCTCCGGGATCGTCGCGGGAAGGCCGGCGCCGGAATTCTTCGGCGCCAGGTTGGCCTCGAGAATCGGTTCATTCGTCACCACGGCATTCAAAACAGCGCGCCCCTGGCAATCCTCCATGCGCGTACACATTCCATCGATGGCCTGCGCGGCGGGCCAGTCGACCTGCCGCAGGTTCTCCGCGCCCAGGAGCGTCCCCGGAGTCAGCCCCTCTGCGGCAATCACCACCTGTATCGAGGGGATCGCCCGGCGGGCCGTCACTCTCGAAAGCTCGTGATGCACCAGGAACGAGGCCAATAAGGCCAGCGGCAGCGCCGCTCCCAATGCCATCAGAATCCTTCGCCGGTCCATCGCCGCTCCTCAACCTTTCCGACTTATTTCCCGTGCCAGCCAATCCAGAAACATGCCACCGTGGCCAGCGCCGCCGCGGAACCAAACGGAAGCGTCAAAGCAGCAGGATTGTCCAAATTGATTTCAGGATGAGGCTGGAGTCCGAAGATGAAAAATCCGCGCAAAAGCTCCCAAACGTTTCGAATCGTCACGAGCAACCGCTTCGCCCGGATGATTTGGATGAGCGCCAGCAACCCGCTCAGAAAAATCGTCACCACGAGAACCATCAGAACCTGGGCCGGCCCCAGCCACGCGCCCAGCGCACCCATCAGCTTCCAATCGCCCCCGCCAAGGCCGCGCAGGAATACGACCGGTAACAACACCGCCAGAGCTGCAACGGCGCCCTCGATGGATTGAACTCCGCCCGCAATTCCGGCCGTCGCGAAACTCACGGCCAGCCCTGCGAGGAGTGCCGGCAACGACAGCCAGTTGGGTATTCTCCGGCTGCGCCAGTCCAGAATCCCCGCGCCTCCCGCGATACAAATGGAGCACAACCACATCGCCTCTTCTCTCACCGGTCCACTCCCTTATCGGTTCATGTCCCGCGAAACTTCGCTTCCGATCCGCGCACGCACCCGTCGCCACTCCGCGGCATCCCTGAAAACTTCCGTGCTCGCCGCGATTCTCTCCGGTGACACCTGACCGCCGAGGGTTTTTATGGCTTGCCTTCCAGCGGTCCAAGCGGCAGGATCTGCCTATTCCTATGTGCTGTTTGTCAGATTGGATGCGGCGGATGAGTACACCGTGCTGATCGCCGTCGCCAAAGCCTTCATGGAAGCGACAGCAGCCAAAGCAATTAATACGACGAGCAACGCGTACTCGGTCAAGTCCTGGCCCGATTCGTCCTGCCACAGCTTAGTCCATAGCGCTTGCATGGTTCCTCCTCAATTATGTGGGCGAACGCTTCTCTCTCGCCAACACTTGAAATTGCAGGTCAGATGCCAGAGTCCTCGCGGGAAGTATTGAAAACTGTGGCAGTTACAAAACCGCTCCAGTTTCATCGTGCATCAATCTGAAACGCGTGAACCAGGCTGGTACTCCCGAAAAATCAGCGCTTCCCCAGAGCCCTCGCCTCCCTATCAGGCCCAACCACTCGCCGCACATACACCACACTCACGGAATCGCTGTAAGCCTTTTCCCACTCCGGCGACTCCGCAAGCGCCGTCGAAAGGGGCGCATCGGGCCGCAGGAGACACGCTCGTATACCGTACTTTCCGAGCAGACCAAATGCGCCCGGCTTGAGACCCGTGATGGTCAAATAGTCTTCGAGCACGCCCGCGCGCTCGTAGATGTCCGCGCGGCCGTCAATGAACACGCCGCGGGCGGGAACGTGAGCCCACGCAAGATATCCGCCCCAGCCATACTCGTTCAGCAGGGGGCCGCTGGCGGGGTGTGCCTGCAAATACTCGGTGGCGGCGACGGGGAAGCTCGCCTCGAACTGCTTTTGCAACTGCCATTCCGCAGGCAAGAAACACACCATGGCCGCCGCAAGCGCGGCAATCAATCCGGCGTTCAGAGCGTGGCGGCCCCTGCCCGCGTCATAGCACGGCAGCCGGCGCGCCACGGGAATCGCCAACAGTGGCACGGAGACCATCAGAAAGAGCGGCACGAAACGAAGATGGAGAATCGCCAGGATCGCCGCGATGGCCAGAAGAATCAGGTCGTCTGGCCGGCAGCGGAACGGCTGCAACATCTGAAAAAGAAGAATGGCCAGGAGCGAGCCAAAAACAGCCAGGCCCAGGAAGCGCTCCGTTGGTATCGGCATCCATTCCTGGATGCTCGCGATATTCAAGGGCTGCCGGAATCCGATATCCAGCGGGTAGGCGGCGAGCCGCGTGCCATACGGAGTCAGACACAGCCCCAGCACGCTCAGCAGAGCCGCGATTTCGAGCCGTCGGCGCTGCCCGCCGGTCCACACGGCATTTTCGATTTCGCCACAATGAAAGGGCCGAAGACCCGAGGCCCAGGCCACGCCGATGGCCAGCAAGCCAAAAACAAATGTGCCGTGCGTGTTCACCCACACTACAAAAAGGACCGGCAGAAACCACAGGGCGCCGCTTTTCCCCCGCCGGAACCGTTCCAGTATCAGGAGAACTGCAAGGAAAAGGATGTAACCGATCATCTGCGGCCGCAGCGAACAGAATACCGCCGCGACCGGCACCACCAGGGCGCACACCACAAAGGCCCCTTTCACGTTTCCGCAGCGCATCGCCGCGTACGCATAGAGCAGCCCGAGCATTCCCCCGGTCAGCACGAGTTGGAAAAACTTCAGTCCTCGAAGTTTTCCCGCGCGATAGACGGCCGCCATGGCCGCTTCGCCCAGCCATTCATAGGCAATCCATTCCGTTCCCGCCGCGGTCCAGGAATAGGAATCCCGATGAGGGAGTTGATGCGTCTCCAGAATTTCTTCGCCCGCGCGGATGTGCCACCACGTGTCTCCCTCGCCGAACAGCGTCCCTCCCTTCTTCCCTTCCGCGAGCGTTCCGAAAAACGCGCCCGCGAAGAGCAAAACGCCCAGGAACACGGGGAAGGAGAAGAGTCTCGGCATAAGACGCCCCAGGGCGCTCGCGGATACGACGCCTTCGCGGGCCTGCTTGTCCCGAGGAACGAAGGGCCCGCCGTGGCGAGCCGCCTCCACTCCGCTCGATGCGTTCATGCCTTCTTCGCCTTCAAATGCTCGAACTTGGGCACTACCGCGAACTGCTGCGTCACGCGCGCCAGGCTTTCGCCGATCTGTACGATCTTTTCTTCCTTCAGGTTTCCCAGGAACATCGAAGCGCGCTCCAGATATCCCACCCGCTCCGGCGCGAGACCCATCGCTCGTGTGCAGGTGGAATCCACGGAGACGGCATCGTCTCCCATCACCAGGATTCCGCTCGCCTTCGGCTCTCCCTCCAGCGGCCCGTCTCCCTCCATCCCGGTGATGCCGTCCACAATCGCGAAATCCGGCCGCACCGTGCTGTTCAAATCGAGAATGGACCTCGAAATCCCGGCCCAGTGCAGGATATTTTTCGGCCAGCCGTAACAGCGTCCCGGAACGATTCCGAACATGTTCTTGAGCGATAGTGTGACCCCGGCCCAGTGGTGCGTCTTCAGCTTGGGCATCGAAACCACGAAATCGGCGCGTAGAAGAGTCGCCGGCAAATAGAGTCTCTTCAGGCGCGATGCGCGCGTCCGCAGGGAAACGAGGATTACTTCGTCCACATTCAAGTCCACGAATGCGCCGTCCAGCCGTCCCAGGTATTCCCGCAAGCCCATGGCCTCCACGATCGCCTCCGTGTCGCGTTCGAGCGCGGGACCCTCCCCCACCAGCACGCGCGAGGCTCCCAATTGCAGGAAACATTCGCGGGCCGCGGCTACCACTGCGGGATGCGTATTCATCACGCCGCGTGGATCGGCCCCCACAAAGTTGGGCTTCAGCAGGACGTTCTTCCCTTTCACATCCGGCTTGAATTCGACCAGCGTCTCGAGAATCATCTCGCGCAGGCCCGCCCTGTAGGAGTTGGCCGAGCGTATGGCCACGCGCGATGGCGGTCTCCGGAAGGATGGCTGCATGGATGGATTCGAAAAGGACATTGTTCAGAGGCTCTGAGAAATCTCCGGCGCAAGCCAATCGCGGGAAGGTCGAAGCGCCAGGGTGGTCCAGGCCAGGACCGGAATCTGCCGCATGAACCGGCCTTCTTCGTAACACGCGAAGTATTGCGAATCCTGCGAACGCGTCGCCCGGCCATACGCGCGCAGCCCAAGATGCGCCAGCGCCAGCGAACCCGGACTGCGAATTCCGGCCCAGGCTCCCTCCAGCCAATCCAGGCCTTGGCGCACGCAATCCTGGACCTCCGGCCGATCGGCGAATTCGGCTAGCGCCACCAGCGCCCAGGCCGTCGGCCCGATCAAAGGTTTGCCCGGACGTCCGTAAACACCCGCGTTGCCGCAGTTCCATCCCCCGCCGGGGCACATCCGGCTGCGCAACATCTTCTGGGCCAGCTCACGCCGGCGCGTTGCCCGTCGCAACGGTGCAGGCGATAGTCGCGCTCCACGAAGCGCCAGCAAAGCATGCGCGGTTGGTTCTACCCAACTGCTGGTCCCGCTCGTCCAACTCCATCCGCGCAGCCCGTCGCTTGGTTGTGCCGCGCGCATCGGTTCGGAAAGGCGGCGCCGCGTGCGCCACCACAGCCCTCCATCGCCCGGCCAATCGCGGCACAGCCAGTCCAGTGCCCGGGCGGTTTCCGGCGACGCGCCCTCGGACGTGCGCAGCGCCAGGCACACAATCGAGGTCATCCATCCCCCTTCCTTCTGTCCGATCACCGCCGGCCACGAGCCGTCGCGAAGTTGCGCTCTCTTCAGGAAGCGGACCGCCCAGCTTTCCTGCCGGGCGCGCGAGCCGTTGAAATCCGTCCCGCAAATGGCCAGCAAACTCCAGCTCGTGGGCTCGATCGCACTCTTGGCACCCGTCGAGTATCCCCAGCCTCCATCAACGTTTTGCGCCGCAAGCAAGGCCGGTAGTGAAATCTCGCGCAGAAAAGACTTCTCGACTCCGGCGACGATGCTCATGAATTTTCATGCCCGCGGCCGGACTCGCTCTCGCTGCCAGTGCGCCCGGCGCATCCGCGCTCATCCAACTTCTTCGTCTCCGCGCAAGCCATGCATTTTCATCGCCCTAGAAATTGGTAAAACGTGCAAGCTCTTGGCCACAAATGCAGCAGTTTTCGGAATGCCTCTTCAAACCGCCCATCGTCCGAACAAGACTCCTGTAATCAATTGATTGCAAATCGCCTGCGCTCCTCGAACCCTCTCAAGCAAATTTTCGAGCGCGCCCTGTAACATCAGAATGGGATTCCTGTTCGATTTTGGAACAATAGGAGCGTGGAGACTTGTGGCGAATGCGGTTGAATTCATTGCTTTGAAAGAACTTAGCGTCAAACACCGTGGAATCCAGTGTGCTCTACCTCTATATGGAGCCTCCGGTCCGCAAGGTCTTTACTCGCTCTGTGGTCGAGGTCCGCTCGGGGGGCAACTATGAAGCGCCAATTACATCCATGCGAGAGACTTCACCCACCCCGCGACCGACGCGTCTTCCGGGTATGGAACACTTCTGAGAAAGGTCAAGCAATCGTCCTCGTGGCCCTTTCACTGGTTGTGCTTCTCGCTTTCATGGCACTCGCCGTGGATGTGGGATTTCTCCGCTATCAGAAGAGACAGCTTCAAACCGCCGCCGACGCAGCAGCCGTTGCCGGCGCCGCGGAGCTTTCCTATGGCGACGTCACATCGGCGGCCGAGACCGATTCCGCCGCCAATGGCTTTACGAATGGCTCGAAAGGAGTCACCGTCACGGTCAATAACCCGCCAGTGTCGGGCGCCCATGTGGGCGACTCGACCTACGTCGAAGCGATTGTTTCCAGATCCGCTTCCACCTTTTTTGCCAAAGCCTTGGGCGTATCTACCACCCGGATTACCGCCCGGGCGGTCGCTCACCTCGGCAGCGCCAGCAATTGCATCTATGCGTTGGCCTCCTCGGGCAGCAGCGCGATCAAGGTGGACGCCAATGCCGCCTTGTCTTCCCAGTGCGGGGTCATTGTCGAATCGAACAGCGGCAGCGCCTTTTCCTGCTCTTCCTCTTCTTCGATTTCCGCTCCCACCATCGCCATCGTCGGAGGTGTGGCGAGCGGCTGCCCCACTCCCTCCAATACCACCACGGGCATTGTCGCGCCCACGCCCAGGGATCCCCTGGCCTATTTGCCAACGCCGGCCGTGGGCGCCTGCAATTCCGGCTCGGGCAACCGGCAAACGTATGACCCCGTACCCCCGAATGGCTCGGGTGACATACTTGCCTCCCAAGCCCATCCCGCCACGCTCAATCCCGGCACCTATTGCGGAGGGATTCGGATTGAGATGGGGGCCTACGTCACTTTCAATCCCGGCGTTTATATCCTTACTTCATCCGTGCCGGTCGGCGGCCTCGACATTGATATCGGTTCCTATGTCACAACCAATACGGCGACTTCTCCCTATGGCGTCACTTTCTATAATTACGGGCCTGGCGGCGACATCAGCTTCACGACGATCTACTATACGGTCGGCGAGTCCATGTCGCTGATCGCGCCAACCACCGGGCCATATCAGGGAATCCTGTTCTTCCAGGACCCGCAAGATACGGACGCGGCCCGGATTATCGGCACCAGCGCCGATAGCACCATCATCCAGGGAGCCTATTACCTTCCCACGGCGGCTGTCGTGATCGCCTTCAGCGGCACCGTGGGCTACAACCCTATCGTGGCAAACACGATTGAATTTACGAATATCACGATAGGCTCGGGCGGGGGAAATTTCGCCTCCACCGACGTCAGCGATAGCTACATCTCTCTACCCAGTGGGTCGCCTCTGAAGGGCGGCGCGGCGTTGGCCGAATGAGAACAAGAACTCAATCGCGGATCGAACGGAGATCCTCATCCCCCGGCCGCTGCCCCGCGGCCCAGACCCTGCGGCTGTGCTTCCGGCAGGAAACCGGAGCAAGTCTCCTGGAATTGGGCCTTCTGCTGCCGGTGCTCTCGCTCATGCTGCTCGGAACCGTTGATCTGGGCCGCTTCGCTTACATTAGTATCGAAGTTGCGAGCGCCGCCAGGGCCGGCGTCCAGTATGGACAGCAGAGTGGAACCACTTCATCAAACGTTACGGGAATGCAAACGGCGGCCACAAATGACGCTCCCGATCTTGTCGGCGCCGCCCACGGCAATCTCGCCGCAACCGCGAGTTACTGGTGCCAGTGCTCCGACGGGACGGGAGTCTCCGCCAATTGCGCTTCTCCGCCGAGCTGTTCCTCCACCCACCTGGTTCACTACGTCAAGGTGATTGCGTCCGCCACCTATAAACCCTGGTTCGCGTATCCGGGCATCCCCGCAACCTCCAGTGTGAGCGGCCAAGCAGTCATGCGGGCTGGGCCTTGATGTTTCCTTCCTCAGGTTCGCCGCGCACGCCGCTTTACCCTGAGAAACCCACGGTGTGGGTTTCGAAGGGCCCGCAAAGAGGAATGCCAGTCTCTCGAAGCGCCACGCGAGAGCGCGGGAGCACACTGGTCGAGTTTGCCGTCGTGCTTACCGTCCTCTTCATGTTTCTTTTTGGCGTGATGGATTTTGCCCGCGCGCTTTACGCCTATCATTTTGTCGGCGACGCGGCCAGAGAAGGCGCGCGCTATGCCATCGTGCGAGGCTCCTCGTGCAACAGTTGGGTCACCGCCTGCCCGGCCGCGGCCAGCGATATCCAGACCTACTTGAGAAATGTGCCCCTGGGAATCAAATCCAGCGCCGTCACCGTCACTACTACCTGGACCCCCAACAATAACCCTGGCAGCACCGTTAACGTGAAGGTGCAGTACAGCTTTAATTTCATTCTCCCGTTTCTGTCCAAGTCCGCCTTCACGATGTCGAGCGCTTCCCAAATGGTGATCTCGCAATGACCGCCGCCCCGCGCCCCACGCATCGGCGGAGCCGTCCGCTTCCTGCGCCTTCCGCCTCCGCTCGCCCTCGCGGCTGCCCTGCGCGGCAGGCGCGCGATGCGTGCCGCAGGCGTGCGGCGTTTCTCGAAGCCGCGCCAGAATGGAAAATGTCTTTCGAGGCCGGCCCATCTTTTGCCGTGGAACCAAAATCGAGGAGGTAACAACGATGGATTCAGCCGTTCCGTTTATTCACATCTATGCGGGAGTTCTCATTGTGCTGCTGGGCTTTGTTCTCGTCGAGATTCGCCGTTTGCGCAAAAGCATGGAACGCAAGTAGTCGGTTGGAACGGCGCTAGACTTTGACGGCGCTCGTCTCTTTCAATCGGTAGAGCGTTTCTCCCGCGCGCGGCGCCACCAGCACGCCTTCGCCCTCGCGCCCGCGCCATTCCTCCATCCGAATTGTTTTCGGATCGAGATAACCCAGATTCACCCGCCGGCAGCGCTCTTCCGGGATGCTCGTCGCCAGCGTCACCTGAATCCGCGGCGTCTCCATGCGCGTGGCCGCATCGTACGTCCCCAAGCCCTTCACGTGCGTCGAATGCGCCAGCACTCCTCCGGGATACTGCTTGAACCGGTCCCACTGCTTGGTGAAGTATTCGAGGACGTGGTAGCCGATCTCATCAATCAGTTTTCCGTGGGTATAGCTGATCTCCTTCACGTGCGGGCTGTAGACCACCACCTCGCCGCCATCCGCCACCGCCGGCTCCGTCTTGTACATGCCTTTCGCCGCCGTCCATAAATCGTCGTACATCTCGGGCATGATGGCGAGCACGCGCCGGAAGGGCTTATCCACATAGATGATGTGCTTCTGCGCCGAAAGCTCCATGGCCGGCAGCCAAGCCTCCTCGGGAGGGCCGAAGTACAATCCCGCCAGGCCCTCGTGCGTATCCACCAGCGCAAAGCAACCCACCGGCCGCGGAACGAAAGCGGCGGCGCGGTCAATCAACGCGCGCACCGGCGTGTATCCCGAGCCGATGATTTTCGAGCTGGTGATCAGCGCGCCCAGCCAGTGCGTGAAATTGATCATCTCCGGGCCCGCGATGCCCGGGAAGAAATACTTGTTGGCGCCCGAAAACCCCACCACCTCGTGCGGGAACACCGGCCCGCAAATCATCAAATAGTCGTAGGCGAGTATCAGCTTGTTCAGCTTCACCGGCACGTCCTGCGCGATCAGCCCGCCGGTGATCTGGGCGGTCTCCGCAGCGGGAATCGTCCCCAGTAGCGCGAAACTCGCGGGGGCGTCCCAGTGGTGATTGAAAATGCGCGTCTCCCCCACGCGCCCGTTCTCCACCTTTTGTCCCACCAGCTTTCCCAGGTGCGCGTCGCTCATTTCCGGATGCGTGCCCAGCGCCACCAGATAATCCGTCGTCCGCGCGCGCGGCTTCAGAATTCGCTCGAACAGCCGGAACATCATGGGCATGGGCATTGTGCGCGTGCCGTCGGGAATCAGGATCAGTACGCGCTTGCCTTCGATGGGAATCGAAGCGACCGCTTCCGCGACAATCTCGCCCGCCTGAGCTTCCGTCAGGTACCGGCTCGCCGATCCTTTTCCAATCACCATTTTTTCTTCGCCTTTGCTTTTGCCGTTAAAGTCCAAATGTAGCACTGGCTTTCAGTGCGGCATCTCGCTCTTGCTTCCCTGCTTCCCTGCTTCCCTGCTTCCTTGCATCCTTGCTTCCAGTCCTCTCACTTCGCCCCGTGCTGCCACGGCGGCGTTTCCGGCAGCAGCTTGGTGAACTCCCCGAGCAGTTCCGTTTCGTACGCCCCCGCGTACTTCCCCGCCAAGAACTTCGCAATACCCTCGTCGTGGAACCGTTTCCACGACTCCTCTTCGTGCCCCGGATTGATGGGGAAAAAGAGCGCGCCATTCTCGCGCGCCGCATCCAAGTCTCCGAAGGCGTCCCCGATCATCAGGACGTGACCCGGCGCGTATTTCCCGGCCGTGGCCATTTTCAAATGTTGTTTTTTCGTGCCCAATTCCTGCCCGGCGATGGCGCGGACATATTTCTCCAAATCGTGCTCTTCCCACTCCCGCTCCAGCGCCTCCGTGGGCGTCTGCGACACCACCATGTTATCCGTTTTGGACGCGAGCGCTTCCAGGCTCTCCTGCACATACGGGAAGGGCGGCAGCCCGGTGACCATCCAGGCGATGCACTTGTTCACTGCTTTACTCCATTCCAGCGCCCGGTCCAGCTCCGCGTCCGGATGCTCCGCTCTCCATGCCTCCAGCCCCTCGTTGCTCTGCGGCTTGCCCGACTTGATAAACGCGCGCACCGCCGGAACGCGCGGAACTTTCGCATGCCGCTCCGCCACTTCCGGACGCTTTTCCAGCAGATCGAGCGTCATCACCAGCGCCGGCCACCGGTTCGTCCCGCGCCACTTCGAATAGAGGTTCACGAACTCCCACGTCTCGCGCGCGTATTTCGCCACCGCCTGCAGCCCCCAATATTGGATGAAGTTGGGGCAGAAGCACTCCTTTTGCTTGATCTCCATGCTGTCAAAGGCACAGCCGTCCGAATCAATACCCACAAAAAATTCGTGCTGCGGCTTGAAATCGCCGAGAGCCGTCGTGGCCCGTGTGCTCATGCCCATCATTCTCCTCGCCTTAGTGCTGGGTTTGCGCGTTCTCGTGCAGGATGCTCTTGGCTAGCCGCTTCCAAAATAGTATAACCAAATTCGCGTTTTTTGCGCGTTTTGCGCATCCCGATGGTTTGTATCGGGACGCGTCCCGCGCGTGCGCCCTATCGAGGAGCGATGATGCCACTCACGATCAAGCCCAAGCAGGATTGTCGCTGGGACCAGCTCAGCCTCGGCGAGGTGATGATTCGCTTCGATCCCGGCGACCTCCGCATCTGGACCACGCGCTCGTTCGAAGTCTGCGAAGGCGGCGGCGAATACAACGTCGCCCGCGGCCTCAAGCGCTGTTTCGGCCTCGACACCGCCATCGCCACCGCCTTTGCCGATAATCCCGTCGGCCGCTTGCTCCAGGACCTCATCTATCAGGGCGGCGTGGACCAGTCGCTCGTCCGCTGGGTCGAATTCGACGGCGTGGGCCGAACCGTCCGCAACGGCCTCAATTTCACCGAGCGCGGATTCGGCGTCCGCCCGGCGCTCGGTTCTTCCGACCGCGGCCACACCGCCGTCTCGCAACTCAAGCCCGGCGACTTCGATTGGAATCAAATCTTCGGCAAGCTCGGCGTCCGCTGGTTCCATACGGGCGGCATCTTCTGCGCCCTTTCGCCCACCACGCCCGAGGTCGCCATCGAAGCCGCGCAGGCCGCCCGCCGCCACGGCACCATCGTCTCCTACGATTTGAACTATCGCGAATCCCTCTGGAAATCGTTTGGCGGAAAAAAGAAGGCCCAGGAAGTGAATCGCCGCATGGCGCCGTTCGTGGACGTGATGCTCGGCAACGAAGAGGACTTTTCCGCCGCCCTTGGCTACGAAGTCCCCGGCATGGACGAGAACATTTCCAATTTCCAGGTGGACGCCTTCAAGCGCATGATCGAAAAAGTAGTGAAAGATTTTCCCTTCCAGGTTGTCGCCACCACTCTCCGCAAGGCCAGGACCGCCACGTTCAACGACTGGGGCGCCATCTGCTACACCGGAGGCAAATTCTACGAAGCCACGAATCGCGAAAATCTCGAAATCCTCGACCGCGTCGGCGGCGGCGATTCCTTCGCTTCCGGCCTGATCTACGGCTTCCTCGCCGGCAAAGACCCGCAATGGGCCGTCGAGTGTGGCGCCGCGCATGGCGCCCTCGCCATGACCACTCCCGGCGACACCACCATGGCCACTCTCAAGGAAGTTCTCCAAGTGATGAAAGGCTCCGGCGCCCGCATCGCCCGCTAACGTCCGCCGACGCCTCCAAACTCTGGTAGTCCTTTCTCCCGATCATTTCAGTTTTCATTTGTGAGAGCACAGCATGGCTAGCTTTCGGCAAGGACAGGCTTACCGTTCCTTATCACAATTCCAGGCAGCGTGTAGGCAGCGGCGCCGGCCAGTTTTCGTGCGGGGTTTGAAACTCCGAAAGTATGTGTGCGACCACCTGTGCCCTCTTTCGCCTTACTTCCCTCATACTTCCAGTCGTTGGCCGTCAGGAAAACTACGTCCACGCGCCAGATAACCACTGGGTGCCTGGGCTTAATTGATTCGGTCGTGTCCACGAGATAGCGCCACACGACGTACCAACCGGGATGATTATAGTGAGACTGTATCGCCCAAGGCCGTGTGCTGCCCTTGGACTCTAAGGCTTGTTTCGGGGGCGGATTGAGACGACCACCGAGTGAAAGATCAGGGAATCGCTGCTGGGCAACATCGGGGTGCTTGTGCTTTTTGTATGGGCTGACCGCGTGCAATCCCTTCACTCCGAAGATACCAACGATTGCACTAAACACGTTCGCCTGTTCCAAATACAGGTCTATGAGGTCAGCAGTCTGCCTTTCGACGTATGCGACTGCCTTCTTGATGTGAATTGGCTTTAGATCTTTTGGCAGCGACAAACGCGCCCCCACACTTCCTATTGGTCCCGTTCGGTATGAACCGAGCAAGCTCCTGTACGGACTTCGTGGCGACAGAATAGTACGACGATTCCTTCTCAATCCCAATACTCGAATAACCTACGGCCCGGGCAGCCGCAATGGTGGAACCAGACCCCATGAAAGGGTCAACGACAATGCCTTTGCCCAGCGGCAACACGGCGTACACCAGCTCCCGCAGTAGTGCTTGCGGCTTCAAGCTGGGGTGTTCCGCAACTTCGCGCTCATTTCGCGGCGTGCGCCCCGCTTCTATCAAGTCTGCAAAGGGCAAGCCCTCAGGCAGGCGGCGCAGACCGCCAGTTTCAAATTCGCGCAAGCAATCGCTAACTTTCATTCCTGCAGGTATTGCCTTACGCAGAATGCCCCAAGGCTCATAGCAGCCCCGTGGCATCGAGCAAACGTCCGGGAACTCCTGCTCCGCATTCTTGGGTCTGTCACCGCCTCTGAGCGTCCGCACAACACGGATGAGTTGCCCGCGGAATTCCAACCCCCCCTCCACCAGAGCGTCATAAACCATTTGACACAAAAAGGAATTGCACGCGATAAACACATGGCCGCCGGGTCTTAGAGCGCGAACCGCAGCACGCGACCATTCAGTGAAGAAGCGGGTAATCTTCTTGCGTTCCCTTTGGTTAAGGGCGGTAAACCGGGGTAACGGCTGGCGAGCGCTGCCATCAAACGACGGCGGTATTCTCCAAATTCCGCCATTTCCGTTTGCCCGCTTTTCTAGCTGGTCAAATTCGTATTCCTTTACGCCATAGGGCGGGTCGGTGACAATGCCGTGAATGGAATTTTCAGGAACGCGGCCCAACCACTCAAGGCAGTCGGCGTGGACGATCAGTGATTGCGCTACGGCCTTGTGTTCGTAGTCAAACCCAAATTTTGCAAGTCCCCGCACTATCCCCGGAGTATACACACACACGGCCAGGAAGCAAACAAGTTTCGCTTTTTGTTCGACCGTGGTACGCTGCTAGCGCGGAAGGACAAACGTGCGCGAAGGAATAGCCACGGCATGGTGTGGGTGATTTTGGGATATTGAATATGCGGGCGTGCTTGGCGTTATAATTGTTCGGTATCAGTTCCTGTCGCCATTTGCAAACAATCACGCGCAGGGTCCTGTCAGGCAGGCTCCATAGGTATGCCGCAACACATCCGACACACGTATGCCGAGCCCCCACCTAGCGCTGTATCCCACTGATTGTACTCTCGTTATTTACCTATTGACAATCAGTCCCTTTTGTGCTATGATGGGCTGTTTTTGTTGCTCGCACCCGACCCGTTGGGCGCGTTCAACCTTTTGAATTGCCATGAGCGGGAGGAAAGGATGTGTGCCTGTGGGCGTCTGTGGCTCGGTATTCGAACATCCAACTTCCAACTTCAAATTCCCGCCATTTTCTACCCGCAACATGCGTGGAAACAGAATTCGCCATAACTCCCCTGACATCAACCACATAATTTTTTCTAACCGAAACAAAATGAGGGGGGTCGCCGGGGAGAAAAGCGCGCTTTCTTGCTCTGAGGGAAACCGAAGGGCTGCGTCTCCGACGCCTCTACGGAACGAAGAATTGGCGACCATCCTGCCAGGTTTTGCGCGTCCCGATGCAGGCCTTCCAGCTTCCAGTTTCAAGCCTCCGGCCTCCAGAATTCTAATCGCAACTCCGGTAAACAGAAATGTCCTTAACTCCCGTAATATCAATGAAAGCTGCCGTCCTAATCGCAACAAAATGAGGGGGGTCTCCGACTAGAAATTAGCCTGATTTATCGAACAAAAGCCGAAAATACAAATGAGAACAACACGGCCTATGAACGGGGTTTCCACGAATTGCGAGTCACGAATCACGGGTCACGGGTCACACGCCACCCAATTCTCGACCGCCTCTTGACGAGGCCGCCGCCGCTCTTTGACAATCCAATCAACTAGGCTCTCCCCCCTCGTGGCATTGCTACTTCACCGCTCCCTCCGAGAAATACTTCCCATCTTGACCCCTTGATGGTGTATCCCTATTTTAGTTCTATGGGAGCACACAAAAGGCCAAGAACGGCTAAGGCCGCGCTCTGCACAGCATGATTACCCTTGGGATCAACTACTCGCAGATGCACGATTCTTCCGCGTGCATCGCCCGCGATGGAGAAGTCCTCTTCGCCGTTGCGGAGGAGCGCTTGAGCCGCGTGAAGCACGACGCGCGCTTTCCCTCCCTCGCCATTCGCGCCTGCCTCGATTTCACGCATATACGTCCCGAGGAACTCGACTTCATCTGCCAGGCTTGGTCGCGGCCGCGCGTTGGCTTCCTCCACGATCTCGGCTGCTTCGCCACCGCCAAACAGCCGGTTGACTCCCGCGCGCTGCTCAATACCACGCGCTATTTCGCCAGCATGTGGCACCAGCGGGGCGGCGAGAACCGCTTCCACCAGTTCATTGGCTCAACGAAAGCGCCCTACCGCTTCGTGGACCATCATCTCGCCCACGCCATCAGCGCCTACGCTTTTTCGGGCTTCGATGATGCCGCGGTTCTCGTCCTCGACGGCCGCGGCGCGTGGGAGGCCACTTCGCTCTGGCGCGGCCGCGACGGCCGGCTCGAGCACCTCTGGACCATTCCCTGGCCGAACTCGCTCGGTCTGTTTTACGCCCAGTTCACCCAATATCTCGGCTTCGTGCCCTATAGCGACGAATGGAAGGTGATGGGCCTAGCGCCCTATGGCGAGCCGGGCATCAGCCTGCGCGATTTCATCGTTCCCGAAGATAACTCCTACCGCGTCGCCACCCGCCTCCTCCTCGGGCATGATTCCGCGCCGACCGCAGGCATCGAAGCGCGCCTGGGACCCAAGCGCGCCCCCGAATCCGAAATTTCCGCGCGCCATAAGAATCTCGCCTTCGCTGTGCAAGACGCGTGCGAGCAAGCCATGTTGGTCCTCGCGCGCGCCGCCGTCGAAACCGCGGGCTGCCGGAATTTGTGCCTCGCCGGCGGCGTGGCTCTGAACTCGAAGGCCAATGGAAAAATTCTCGCCTCGGGATTCGTTGACGAGTTGTTCGTCCAGCCCGCTGCGGGCGATGATGGAGCCGCCCTGGGCGCGGCCCTCGCTCCATATCTCGATTCCGGCGGCAAATTGCCGGTCCGCAAGATGCGCCATGCCTACCTGGGTCCGGAAAGCTCGGACGCGGAAATCGAAAAGGTGCTTGAAACCTACAAACTGTGCACAACGCGCCTGGCGGATCCTGCGAAAACGGCGGCCGAGCTGCTCGCCAACGGAAAGATCGTCGGATGGTTCCAGGGCCGTATGGAATTCGGGCCGCGCGCCCTTGGCGGCCGCTCGATTCTGGCCGACCCTCGCGACCCCGAAATGAACGCGAAGGTGAATAACGCGGTGAAGTTCCGCGAATGGTGGCGGCCCTTCGCTCCTTCGCTCCTCGCCGAAGCGGCGGCGGAATATCTTGAATCCGCCACCGATTCGCCGTTCATGATTCTCACCGCGCAAGTGAAGCCGGAAAAGCGCGGCGTGATCCCGTCGGTCACGCACGTGGATGGCAGTGCGCGCCCGCAGACGGTCGAGCGCGGCATCAATCCCCTCTACTGGCGGCTCATCCGCGAATTTGGCGATCGCACCGGCGTGCCGGTGGTCATGAACACTTCGTTCAACCTGCGCGGCGAGCCCATCGTCTGCACGCCCACCGACGCCGTGCGCACATTCTTCAGCTCCGGAATGGACGCATTCGTAATCGGCAGCTTCCTGGTGGAGAAATAGAATGCCGGGCGCGCGGCAATGGATGGGGAAACTTCTATTGCGCTCGCCGTCTTCTCTCCGCTCGCTTCGCGATGTACCCGTCTTGGGGGATTGGATTCACCGCCTGAGCCATCGCATTCTCCCCACGGAGGAAAAAGTATGGGCGCAAGTGGAGGCGGGCCCGGCCCAGGGGCTATGGCTTGAACTCAAGCCCCGCACGGGCCGGAATTATCTTCGCGGAGAAGTGGAACCTGCTGTCCAGAATATCCTGGCGGATTGGCTGCGCCCCGGAATGGTTTTCTACGATCTCGGGGCGAATATTGGGCTCTTTTCTCTGCTGGCGGCGCGCATCGCCGGTCCGAGCGGCCAAGTTTTTAGTTTCGAGCCGGACGCTGCCGTCGCCGAGCGCTTGCGCCGCAATATCGCTCGAAACGCCTTCTCCCATGTGACTGTCGTCAATGCGGGTGTTTGGTCCGCAACGGGCAAGATGAATTTCATTCCAGCCGGCGCGGCCTCTCCCGATCAGGGCACGGGCAGGATTGCAAGCGGGAACACCCCAGCGGAGATTTTGTGCGATTGCGTCGCGCTCGATGACTTTATGGAAGGCGCCCCGCCTCCCGATGCCATCAAATGCGACGTTGAAGGCGCGGAATTGGAAGTATTTCGCGGCGCGGAAAAGTTGCTCATGTCGCATCGGCCTTGGATCCTTTACGAGGTGCATTCCGAAGCGAACCGCCGCGCGTGCCGTGAAATTCTCGCCCGTTTCGGCTACGCTTTCGAAGCGGTGGATGACATCCATATCCTGGCGGCGCAATAAGCAGCGCATGAAGAACCCTTCGAATTCCCCCGCAACGGCATTGGCCGCGGACGCAGCCGCCCACACGGAAAAATGGGTTGCTCTGCTCGGGCGGCGTGACGCCGCGGCCGACGGCGTCGAGGACTACTGCACGTTTCTAGGCCGGGCATTGGCGCGTCGCAAGATCGAGCTGCATCTCGTCCGCGTGAACTGGAATGAAAGGGGCTGGCTCAGCGCGCTCCGCCGGCTTTCGCGCGATTGCGCGGAATGGCGCGGCGGCTGGGTGCTCTTGCAATATACCGCCCTCGGGTGGTCGCGCCGGGGATTTCCGGTGGGCGCATGGGCGGCCCTGAAAATCCTGCGACGCCGCGGCGTGCGCTGTGCGGTGGTATTCCACGAGCCGGGCCGCCAGATGGAAAGCGGGAGATGGATCGAGCGGCTTCGCGGCGCCTGCCAGGATTGGGTGGTCCGCGGACTCTACCGCGGGGCTCCGAAAAGCGTCTTCGCGGACCGGCTCGAGTCGATCCCCTGGCTCCCGCCAGGCGGCGCAAAAGCGGCCTTCATTCCCATTGGCGCGAATATTCCGGCATCACCGCCACGCGCCGAATACGGCGCCGGGAATAATGGCGAGCCGAAGACCGTCGCGGTATTTTGCCTGAGTGATCCCCCCAACGTTCACCGGGAAGTGGGCGACATCTCTCACGCCATGCGATCCGTCGCAGCAAGGGGTGTCAAGTTGCGGCTCGTGCTCCTCGGGCGGGGAACGGCGGAGGCAAAGGGCGAGGTTGCGCGGGCCTTCGAGGGCGTCCCCGTGGAGGTGCTGAATATGGGCCTTCGCGGCGCGGAAGAAATAAGCCAGACGCTCGCTCAATCGGACGCCATGCTGTGTGTCCGCGGGAAGCTCTTTCCGCGCCGGGGAAGTGCGCTCGCTGGCATTGCCTGTGGCCTGCCGATTATCGCGTATCAAGGCCCCATGGATATTTTCCCGCTGGGTGAAGCGGGAGTGCATCTCGTGCCCTACGGAGATCGTCGCGCCCTGGCGGACGCTCTCGCGCAGATTCTGCTCGACTCCGAACTGCAGGAACGATTGCGCGCGATGAGCCTGCGGGCATACGAGCGGTATTTTTCCTGGGAAGTGATTGCAGGCGAATTCGCCCGAGTATTGCAGGAAGGGCAGTTGGGCGCATGAAAGTGCTCCTGTACTCGGAATACTTCCCTCCCAGCTCGGGGGGCGTCGAGACGATCGTAGTGGAACTCGCGCGCGGTCTTACCGGGTGGTCCGCCCACGAGCCGGGTGCCGAATCTTTTGAGGTCACAGTCGTAACGCGCACGCCAGGCGATCCTCGCGAAGATGTCCAACTGCCATTCCAAGTCGTCCGCCTCCCGGGACTTGGGAAACTCATTCGCTTGATGCGCGGCGCCGACCTAATCCACGTCGCTGGGCCTGCGCTGGCCCCTCTCGCGCTCGGCTTTCTTTTGCGCAAGCCTGTGGTCGTCGAACATCATGGATTTCAGGTGGCCTGCCCGAATGGTCAATTATTCTACGAACCGGATCAGACTCTCTGCCCGGGCCATTACATGGCACGGCGCTACGCGAAGTGTGTGCAGTGCAATGCGAAGGTTACCGATCTGAAAAGGAGCCTGAGGCTGCTCCTTCTGGTTCCCCCAAGGCGCTGGCTCGCAAATCGCGCTAGAGTCAATATCACACCGACGGAATGGCTCGCGGGAATTTTGAAGCTCCATCGAATGAAAACGATTCACCACGGCATTCCGCCGGGCTCAGCCCCCATTTCAAAAACCGCCTCGGTACCCACCTTTGCTTATATCGGCCGCCTTGTCACCACTAAAGGAGTGCCGCTTCTTCTGCAAGCGGCTGAACAGCTCCGCAAGGAAGGATTCGAATTCCGCCTGAAGATCATTGGAGATGGTCCGGAACGCGAATCGTTGAAGTCGCAGGCGGCTGCTCTGGATGGTTACGTGGAATTCGTGGGGCATGTCCCCCAGGATCGCCAAGATGAGGTTCTTTCCGGCGCCGGCACGGTGGTGATGCCTTCATTGAGCGGGGAGGCCTTCGGGCTCGTGGCGGCCGAAAATATGCTGCGCGGAAAGCTTCTGATCGTTTCGGATATTGGCTCGCTCCGTGAGCTCGTCGGCGACACAGGGCTGGTGTTCCCCGCGGGGGACGCACGAGCTCTCGCATCTTGCATGCGCCGGGTGCTCGAAAATCCTTCGCTTGCGTCTTCGCACGCAATGGCGGCGCGCGGCCGCGCCATGCAAGTTTTCAGCCTTGGTAGTATGATTCAATCTCACGTGTCCCTCTATCGGGAGGCATTGCTTGATTGATTCTCCACCGGTCACCGCAACGGGGCGCGAGGAAACGCCATGCTGAATAGCCGCGTCTCCGCCGGGAAAACCCAGGCCTGGATTGGCCTGGCCATGCTTGCCATGGGCGTCCTTATGGCCCGCGAGCTGGGGGTGGAAATCGTCGCGGGGCAAACGCGCGTGCTCGAGTTCGCCGCGATTGGATTTGCCGCCTGCGCGGTGGCCCTCGCGACTCTCCGGGACTGGCGCACCGGCTTCTATTTCTTCCTCGTCTGGCTGATGTTCGAGGACCTTGTCCGGAAGTACATGGGCAATACCCCGGCCCTGTTTTTCGGCAAGGACATTCTATTGGCCCTCGTTTACATCGCCTTTTTTATAGCCGCCCGCCGTCACCGCGAAAAAAGGTTCCGGCCGCCGTTCCTCGCTTTCCTCAGCATTTTCATCTGGCTGGGATTCCTGCAAATATTCAACCAAAATTCGCCGCACATTTTGTATGGCTTGCTTGGATTCAAGGATTATTTCTACTACATTCCGCTGATGTACGTCGGATATGCCCTGATCCGAAGCGACGAAGATTTGCGGAAATTCCTGATTACCAATGCAGTGCTGGCGTGCGTCATCGGCGGGATCGGCGTCGCCCAGGCCATCCTGGGCAACAGCTTCATGAATCCCGCGCAGCTTGCTCCTGAATTACAGGAACTCGGAGATCTCTATAAGGTCACACCTCTCACCAATCAATTGTTTTCTCTCCCCGACTCTGTTTTCGTCAGTGCCGGCCGCTATTCGCTATATTTGATTCTTGCCATCATTCTTGTCGCTGGTACCGCTGGGTACCTGGCGCTTCAGGCCTTCCGCGGGCGCAAGATTGTCTTTCTGGCCATGGGGATTCTTGGCGTGGCGGCGTTGTTGTGCGGCAGTCGCGGAGGGTTCATCTACTCCATGGCTTCCTTGCTCGTCCTGGCGGTCGGATTTCTCTGGGGCGCGCCACGGCGCGAGCAGCCGGGCCGCAGGCTTACGAAAGGCATTCGCCGGTCGCTCATCGCCGCGGCTCTGGGGTTGGCGGCGCTCCTGATGATCTTCCCGGAGCAGGCAGGTTCGCGCATCGCATACTACACTGAGACCCTTCTGCCGAGCAGCTCCGCCTACCAGCTCTCGAATCGCACGTGGGATTATCCGGTCCAGCAACTCATTTCCGTCTTCTACAAGCCCAACTGGGTGATGGGCAATGGCATCGGGACAGCTTCCCTGGGCATGCAGTACGTCGCTAAGCTGACGGGCAAACCACAGCCCACTCTTTGGGTGGAAGAAGGTTACGGTGTGCTGATCGTCGAAATGGGGATTCTCGCGCCATTATTGTGGATTCTATGGACGGCTGCGGTGGTCTATTACTCGTGGAAGGTGGTTCGTCCCATGCGTGGAACGCGCCTTTTCCCGGTCGCCTTCGCGATCTTTTGGTACGTTTTCCTGATGCTCTATCCGTACACGTATGGTGGCTTGTCTTCTTATCAAAATTACTTGTGCAACGCCTATCTATGGCTTTTGGTCGGGATGCTCTTCCGTCTGCCGGATATATTGGCGAACACACCGGCTCCCGTCGCCGCTTCCCAAGAGCGCCCGCGTGCCGGTGCCAAGCTTGCGTTCTAAAACAGATGGGCCAATGACGAAGGTGGATCGGAAGGTGGATGGAAAAGGCGCTGTTAATCCCGGCACAGGTTCCGGGAATTATCCCTGAGAGAACGAATGCGCTGCAAATCTGACAAGGCCGTCCTAATACAACGCCAATACTACACCGACACCGCCTCTCAGTATGAGGCGATGCATGCTCACGAGGGCGACGATGCCGATACCTTGAAATTGCTGCTCGCCCTGCTTCGCATGATTGAGCCGCGGACTGTTCTCGATGTCGGCGCCGGCACTGGCAGGGCCCTTCGCTATTTACTGGACAACATGCCGGGCGTGTCCGTTCGCGGGATCGAGCCGGTGGCGGCTCTCATCCAGCAGTCCGCGCAAAAAAATGGGATTCCTGAAAATGCCATCATCCAGGGAGCCGGTGAAGCCCTGCCCTTTGAGGATGCAAGCTTCGATGTAGTTTGCTCTTTCGCGATCCTGCACCATGTGCCCCGGCCGGATGCCGTCATTCGCGAGATGCTGCGAGTTGCCCGCAAAGCCGTGATCGTCATCGACAGCAACCGCTTTGGCCAGGGCGCTTGGCCCGTGCGCCTCTTGAAACTTGCTCTTTACAAGACGGGGCTCTGGGGCGTCGTCAATTATCTCAAGACGGGTGGAAAGGGCTATATGCTGACCCCCGGAGATGGCTTGGCATACTCTTACAGCGTCTACGATTCGTTCGACCTCCTCGCGGATTGGGCCAGCCGCTTGATTGTGATGCCTGCGGAAGATTGCAAGGCCACAAGCTGGTTTCACCCGCTCCTCACGAGCGCGGGCGTAATTGTGTGTGCCCTCAGGGAGACTGGCGGGGCGGATCGCAGTGCGGGGGAACCATGAGTCTGGGATCTGCATTCCCGGCACGTCCGCGCCGAGAACCGCTACTTTCTCTTTCAGGATTCGGCCTAAGGCGGGACAATTTCAAGGGCGAGACGAATGTTTCTAAGCCACCAGAACTTTCTGCAGGTCCGGACTTTCGGATCGCTTGACGGCCTGCGAGCCCTGAGCATACTGGGCGTTCTTTGGGCTCATGCCTGGATTGTTTCGCCCTCCTTCGAGAGACTGCAATCGATTCCGGTCCTGCGGATGGGCGGATTCGGCGTGGACGTATTCTTCGCCATCAGCGGATTTCTGATTACGACGCTGCTGCTAAGGGAGAGGCGTAAGAGCGGGCAGATCTCGATTCGCGCATTCTACGCTCGTCGGATACTCCGAATCTGGCCCCTCTATTACACGGTTCTCGCTTTCTATATTCTGTTGGTCTTGTTTGCCGAACGCGGCACCGGGCGCGACCACGTGTTTTTCCACTATCTGCCGGGATACCTCACGTTCACTTACACATGGTTTCCAGGCTGGAACAGCAGCGGAGCGACTTTCAATTTCGGATGGTCCTTATCGGTGGAGGAGCAGTTCTATATCCTGTGGGCTCCGATACTCCGCTTTCTGCGTGGCCTTTGGCCGGCGGTCGTGATGGTCCTCCTGATCGCAGTACGCATAGCGGCCCTATACGGCCCTCTATGGCATATCGTGCCGCCTGCTTCGCTCTTGGGTCGAATTTCCGCGAGTATTTCCATTGCCATCTGTTTCGGCGTGCTGCTGGCGCTTGCGCTCGATTCCGAGCGTTTTTTCAAATGGGCCTGGTGCATCCTGGGCCACAGGTGGTCCGCCCCGTGTGCGCTCGCACTGCTTCTTCTTTCGTTGGCTCCCAAGTCCAGCCCCTTGGTTCAGTTGTCCCAAGCTGCCACGCTGCCGCTTCTTGTGGGCGCGTGTGTCGTTCGCGAGGATAACGGCTTGGCGCCGTTTCTAAAACTTCGTCCCGTGGCGCACATCGGTATCGTCAGCTACGGGATGTACATGCTGAATACCCTGACGCTCGATGGTCTGCATCCGCTTCTGCGGCGGATGGGCGTAACGAATCCCGTGATCGTCTTCGTTCCTTTCCTGATCGCCACGGTGTTTGTCGCGACTTTGAGCTATCGCTATTTCGAATCTCCTTTCCTCAAGCTGAAGGGTCGGTTTAGCCGGCTCCCTCCGCGCACCAGCGATGCGGAAATTGTTCCGGCTGCCGCCGAATCGTCGTAGGTTTGTCACCGACATGTCCACGCTAATATCCAGGCACAAGCGAATCGCCGTGGTGTCGCCCTTCCTGGATAAGCAGCACGGAACGGAGCGATGCATCGCGGAACAATTGGAACGCCTCTCGGGCGATTACGAATTCCACCTCTATAGCACGCGTGTCGAAGGCGTTGATCTCTCAAGGATTCATTGGCACCACGTTCCCGGAGTGCGCGGTCCTCAACTCTTTCGCTATGCCTGGTGGTTTGTGGCCAATCACCTCGCGCGCTGGCGGGACCTGCTTTTCCGGGACGGCCGTTACGATCTTCTTTACTCTCCCGGGGTCAACTGCTTGGACGCGGACATCATCTCCGTTCATATCGTTTTCGCGGAGTTCTATCGGCTGGTGAGGCATCCGATGTCGTTGCGCCGCAATCCGCTTCGGTCTTGGCCTCGCTTGATCCACCGCTGGCTGTATTATCATCTCGTGATTGGATTGGAGCGCGTCGTATACCAGCAGAAGGCCGCGCTCATACCCGTATCCCGGAAAATAGCGGATGCCCTCCAGCATTGGTATGGCCGGGCCGGCATTCTCTCCGTCGTATACAATGGTGCGGATTTGGAGCGATTTAACCCCAATGTGCGCGCCGGCTTGCGCCCCGGCGCTCGGCGAAGTTTGGAACTCGATCAAGATTCTTTCGCGATTTTGCTCATCGGCAACGACTGGAAGAACAAGGGACTTGCGTCTCTGATCTCTGGAGTCGGGAAGCTCGCGAACCCGCGTATCCGCATTTTGGTCGCCGGCCAGGATGACGTTGCGCCTTATCAGGAAATGCTTCGGGGAACGGGGCTTTCTTCTAGGATCACATTTTTGCCCGTGCGCCCCGATGTGGAAATGTATTATGCGGCGGCCGACGCTTATGCCGGGCCGTCTCTCGAAGATGCCTTCGCGCTTCCTCCGCTCGAAGCCATGGCGTGCGGACTTCCCGTGATCGTGAGTCGCCGGACGGGAGTCAGTGAAATTATCACGGAGGGGGTTGACGGATTCATCCTCGAGGACCCCGAGGATTCAGCCGTGCTTGCAGAGCCTGCTCAAGCAGCTTGTCAATGATCCTGATCGGTCCAAACGAGTCGGAGACAGCGCGGCCCAGACCGCCAAGCGATATGGTTGGGCACACCATGCGGAGGAAATGAGGGCGCGTTTCGATCTGGTCCTTTCGCGAAGGCATGCGATCG
This sequence comes from Terriglobia bacterium, assembly GCA_963823205.1. Taxonomy (GTDB): domain Bacteria; phylum Acidobacteriota; class Terriglobia; order Acidiferrales; family UBA7541; genus Palsa-295. The sequence goes on along the minus strand of CAWGKL010000009.1, from coordinate 224,565 downwards.
AGAGCGATGGGACCAGCGGCGATGCATAGCAAGCCGCGACGGAGTGCCGCCGCAAACCAGGATCCATTGTGACGAGGGATTTGATGTGCCTGGGCCTTTTTCCGGAGCTGCAGGCACTCGGAGGAATTCAGCGCGTGAGCCGCCATATGGCCGCTGTCATCGCTGGCGTGGCGCGTCGCAAGAACCTCGATTACAAATTCCTCAGCTTGAACGATCCCGTGGGACTCCACAAAGATGATGTAGGCGGACTATCCTATCAATATCGCGGATTTCATCGTTCCAAACTCCGATTTGTTCTCTCCGCTCTCGCAGCCGGCGCGATGAAACCGCGGCTCATTTTTGCCGCGCACGTAAATCTCGCTCCCGTAGCATGGCTGGCAACGCAACGCGCCGGCGCCAAGATGGTTATCGTGGGCCATGGAATCGAAGTGTGGGAGCCTTTGCCATGGATTCGCCGAAAGGCTGTGAAATCCGCGAACGCGCTCGTTGCAATCTCACAATTTACGGCCGCGCGTCTCTCGGACATGCAAGGAATTGCCCCGGAAGCAATTCACCTATTGCCGCCCGCACTCGATCCATCGTTCCGGGTCGCGGGAGAAAATGAGGCGTCTCCTCTTCCTCCTCGATGGTTTCCAAAAGGGCGCGTCCTGCTCAGTGTCACGCGGCTCGCTGCATCCGAAGGATACAAGGGTGTGGACACCATGATTCGCACCCTTGCAAGGATTCAAATCCGTGTACCCGATTTGCACTATTTGATCGTCGGAGAGGGCGATGATCGCGCGCGTCTGGAAAAGCTTGCGCGGGACTCAGGCGTCGCCGGGCGCGTGCATTTTGCCGGCAAGCTGGATGCATCAACCGATGATCTCTGGGCCTGCTATGCCAATTGCGATGTATTCGTGCTCCCCAGCAAGGGGGAGGGATTCGGCATCGTGTTTCTGGAAGCGATGGCCTTCGGCAAGCCCGTGATAGGCGGCCATCATGGCGGAACGCCGGATATCATCGAAGATGGCATAACAGGATTTCTTGTGGATCACGGAGATGAAGTGCGCCTGGGACAGATTATCGAAATGCTCGTCCGTGATGAGTCCATGCGCCAAGCGATCGGGCGCGCGGGACGCACCCGCGTGGAAAACCAGTATCAATTTGAAGCTTTCAAGCGGCGCTTCGAGAGTATCCTCGAAGAATGCCATCTGGTGTGACGAATTCCGGCGATCCCATCTCCGCGCCTTGCTCCATGGCCTGAACGGGTTCTTTGTGCGCGATGAAATCCCAAAGAGAATGCGCATCCTGAAGGTAGTCCAGTCCTACTTCCCTTTTCGAGACCGTGGCGGAACCGTGGTGAAGGTGCGCGCGCTGGCCAATAGCCTCGTTCAGCGCGGGCATCAGGTGACCGTGCTGACAGCGGACCTCGGACTCCGCAAGCACGGCTGTTCCGGCCCGGAGTTTGAACGCTGCAAGTGGGGGCGATGCTCGCAGCAGGATGGTGGGGGGGTTATCTATCTGTCCACCTTTGGGCGTTATAGGTCACTTACAGTAAATCCAAGCGTGCTAGGATTTTGCGTGAGTTCTCTAAGGGGATTTGACATCGTGCATTTTTACGGCCTCTACGACATGCTTGGTCCTTCGGTCAGTTACTTCTGCAGGGCCCAGGAAATCCCCTACGTGATCGAGCCGATGGGCATGTACCGCCCGATTGATCGCGGCTTCCGCTTGAAACGCGCGTGGCATCGCACCATGGGGCGGACGTACTTGCGAAACGCAGCCCGGATTGTCGCCACTTCCGAAATGGAGTATCAGGAGCTTTTGGAAGAGGGCGTGCCGGCGGAGAAATTGCTCCTCCGCTACAACGGCGTGGATGCCCCCTCCTCTGCCACGCTGCCGGCCCGTGGCGCCTTCCGCGCCCAGTGGCGCATTCCCCCGGAAGAGCCCCTGATTTTGTTCCTCAGCCGGCTGATTCCGCGCAAGGGCGCGGACATCCTGATCGAAGCCTTTGCGGAGGCCTGTCCGGAGTCTGGCCGGCTCGTGATCGCGGGGCCGGAGGGAGAATCCGGGTACCGCGCCTACCTCGAAAAGCGCGCCCGAGATTGCGGTATCGCGGCACGAGTCCACTTCACCGGGCCGGTGTATGACGATGCCAAAACAGCTTTGCTGGCCGATGCGGAACTTTTCGCGCTTCCCTCACGCTACGAAAATTTTGCCAATGTGGCCGCGGAGGCGATGGCTTCAGGCGTCCCGGTGATCATCACGGATACTTGCGGCATCCGTTCGCTCGTGGATGGCCAGGCGGGATTGGTGATTGTCCGCGAGAAGCAGGCGCTGGCCGAAGCCCTTCGCAAGCTGATTCACGACAAAGCATTGTATGCGCGGTTCAAGGAAGGATGCCGGCGGGTCGTCGCTCAACTGGATTGGAACCGTCTGGCCGGACAAATGGAAGGCTGCTACGAACAGGTGCTCGCACGAAGCCATGGGACTCACTGAAAAAATCCCGCGCGCAGGCACCGGCTGCCACGTCGCGCCGGAAGCGGCCGGCGATGCGGTCTCGCCTGTGAATCGCCATACCTTCTTTATGGCGGCCTGGTATGCAATGAACACTCTTCTGATTGTCTCGGTCTTAATGGCCGCTTACTGCATCGCCTGGGAATATTCGACTCGCATATATCTGAAAGGATTTTCCGATGCGGTCGTTCCGGCCTCCTCGTCGCCGGAGGCTAAAATCGAAGCCATTTTGGATTGGATGGCTCACGGGCCCGCACGTCGGCAGACCGATTCCATTTCTCCTTCGGACGAACGCGATCCCACCGACACGCTCAACTATGCTTCGCTGTTGCGCGTCTGCGGTACGGCCACGAACGCCTTCATCAATCTGGCTGATAGCGGGGGACTGGAAGCCCGGCGGCTGCTCTTGCTCGATCCTCACCGTTCGACGAAGCATGTGGTTGCGGAAGTTCTCATCGAAGGCCGATGGATCGTCGTGGACCCTTTGTACCGCACGATTCTGCGGAGCGCCGATGGCAAGCTGCTTTCGCGCGAGGATCTCGCCGATCCCGCCGTTTTCTCCGCCGCCACAGAGAGAATTCCCGGCTACAATCCCGACTATACCTTCGGAAGCACGGCTCATGTTCACTTGTCGCGTCTCCACTTTATCGGCCATCCCCTTCGGCAAGCCCTCGACTATTCCGTTCCCGGATGGGAAGATTCCCCGATGGCAAGTCTGCTCCTCGAGCGTGAATCCTTCGCCGCAATGGTCCTCTCTATTATTTTGGTGATGTTCCTGGGCCTTTCGCGCGCGTCTCTGCGCTGGTACGCCGAAACGCGCCTGGGATTGCGTCCCAAACGGTTCATTCAAAGCGTGCAGCGAGCCTGCCACGCTTTTCTAGGTGCCGCGGGCTGATTTTCATGTGTGGAATCTGCGGCGTCATCGGAATCGAATCGAAGGATCGGGGCGAAGCCATCGTGCGCCGCATGATGGCCGCCATGCGTTCATCGCGGCCCCGATGAGGAAGGCACTCTGCTCGCACCGCCCGTCGCGCTCGGCATACGCCGCCTCAGCATTATTGATCTCTCCGGCGGCAGCCAGCCCATCTGGAACGAGGCCGGGACGCTCGCGGTGGTTTTCAACGGCGAAATCTACAATTTCCGCGATCTTCGCAAGGAACTCGAGGCCTGCGGCCATCGCTTCCGCACTCGCTCCGACACCGAAGTCATCGTCCATGCCTACGAAGCCTGGGGCGAGGCTAGCGCCGAACGTCTCCACGGCATGTTCGCTTTTGCCATTGCCGAGATGCCTCAAGGGCCGGCCGGGCCCGCCGCTCGCGTTTTCGTCGCCAGAGACCGCCTCGGCATCAAGCCGCTCTATTACGCGTTCGCCGACGGGCGCGCTTCTTTTCGCTTCCGAGGCCCGCGCGCTTCTCGCCAGCGGCTGCGTCCCCGCGCGCCTCTCTGCTGCGGCGCTTCCCTCCTATCTTCTGTTCGGATCGGTGGGCGAACCTTCCACTCTGGTTGAGGGCGTATCCTCACTCCGGCCGGGCTATTGCATGACCGTCCCCATCGGCGGCTCGCTTGCGCTCATCCGAACCGCGCCCCTACTGGAATTTCGCGCGCCTCGCCTCTCGGGACGCGAACGCAGGGCGCCGGCTCAAGAATCCGCCGCCTCGCCTGCCCGCCAGGTTCGTTCGCTTCTCGAGAGTGCCGTGGCAAGTCATCTTATCGCCGATGTCCCCTTGGGCGTGTTCCTGAGCAGTGGATTGGACTCCACCGCCATTGCCGCGCTCGCCAGCCGCGCCCAGGCAGGCGTCCATACCTTTACCGTCGCCTTTCCCGACGTCGAATTCAGCGAAGCGGAGGAGGCGCGGCGCACAGCTCGAGCATCTCGGCACCGCGCATTGCGAGCTGATCCTCTCCGATCGAGAAATGCTCACTCGTCTCGACGAGGCCATTTCCGCATTCGATCAGCCCAGCATGGACGGCATCAACACCTACTTTGTCTCCTGGGCCGCGCGCCAGGCGGGCCTGAAAGTTGCGCTCTCCGGCCTCGGCAGCGACGAGCTTTTCGGCGGCTATCCCTCCTTTCGCACCACCTCCCAAGTCGCGCGCGCTTTCCGCCGTGGCCCGTCTTTTGCCTCGGCCCGTCCGTGCTTTGCTTGCGTCGCCATTCGAAAAATTCCCGCTCCAGCAAGTCTTCGGCTCCCGCCCGACGCCTTCTCAAAAAATCCTGGCGGCATGGCTCGATCCAGCGTCGCTCCCGCATCCTTATTTTTTCACGCGCGCGCTCTTCACGCCGCAAACAATCGCTTCCCACTTGCGCGAGGGTTCCGCGCGGTGGGCTTCGATGCCTTGGTGGCGATGGCTTTCGGACGCCGCGCGCGAAGCGCGATCGACGGATCGCTTTACCGCAATTTCCTGGCTGGAATTGCGCTCCTACTGTGAACACGCTCCTGCGCGACACGGACGCCATGAGCATGCGCCAATCGCTCGAGGTTCGCGTCCCGTTTCTCGACTCGCCCCTCGTCGAATATGTTCTTTCGCTCCCTGAAAACGCAAAGCGCGGGCCGGCAGGTCCAAAATCCCTGCTCATCGAAGCCCTGGGCGATCTTCTACCCCCGGAGACCTTGCCCAGCCGAAGCGCACGTTCACGTTTCCGTGGGACAAATGGCTCCGCGGAGCGCTCGGCTTGCGCGTCGCGGAGGGCCTGGCGGATTGGTCGCCCGCGCTTGCGCCGCATCTCGAGGGAGCCTTTGCGCTCGCTGTATGGAAGGATTTTCTCGATGGGCGCACCACATGGTCGCGTCCCTGGAGTCTCTACGTCTTGAATGAATGGGCGAAGCGCAATCTCCTCGCCGATGCCCCGGACGGCGCTGGCCGTGCGAACGCGGCGGCGGGGGTCTCCGCCGCCTGAGCGCCGCGGCCACGAGCGCCTTCTCACTCCGGGCGTTTCATGAGAAAGTTTCTGTGCCACGATGAAGCTAGCGCAAAAAGAACCGCTGATCGTCCTCGGGATTAACGCCTATCACGCCAACGCTTCGGCGGCCATCGTGGTGGACGGCCGCCTGATCGCGGCCGTGGAGGAAGAGCGCCTCAATCGCGTCAAATATGCCGCCGGACTTCCGTCTCGCGCCATTCGGTTTTGCCTGGACCGCGCGGGTGTGAAGCTCGAAGAAGTCGACCATATTGCCATTCCTCGCGATCCTTGGGCGCGGCTGGGAACCAAGCTCCGCTACGCGATGCGCATGCCGCGCTTTGCTTTCGAGCGCGCCCGCGTGATGAATCACTTCGCCGGTATCCGCGAAGACCTGGCCGCCGCCTTCGAAATTGCTCCCCAAACCATTCGCGGCGTATTCCATCGCATCGAGCACCACTCCGCGCATCTTGCCAGTGCCTATTTTGTCTCGCCCTTCGAACGCGCGGCGGTTCTCTCCGCCGACGGCCTCGGAGATTTTGCAAGCGCCATGTGGGCCGTGGGCGAAGGCCCCCGCATGAAAATCCTCGGCGAGATCGCCTTCCCGCACTCGCTTGGGATGTTCTATACGGCCCTCACCCAATATCTCGGCTTCTGGAAGTTCGGCGACGAATATAAGGTCATGGGCCTCGCGGCCTACGGCCGGCCCGAATATCTCGATGAATTTCGCCGCATCGTCAGAGCCGATGGCCCCCTCTCGTTTCGTCTCGGTCTCGAATATTTCACCCACCAGACACAGGGGCCCGATATGACCTGGCGCGAGGAGGGTCGCACGCCGGTCCTCGGACGCCTTTTCTCACCCTATCTCGAAAAGCGCCTGGGCCCCGCCCGCAAAGCCGAAGAACCCCTTGACCAGCGCCACTGGAATCTCGCGGCGAGCATGCAAGCCGCGCTCGAAGAGGTCCTCGTGGCTCACTGGAATGCCCTGGCCGAAAAGACCGGCGAGAGCGCCCTCTGCGTGGCCGGTGGTGTGGCCTTCAACTGCGTCGCGAACGCTAAAATTTTCGATCACACGCCTTTCGAGCGCGTCTTTGTCCAGCCCGCGGCCGGCGATGCCGGACTTTCCGTGGGCGCCGCCTTCGCCGTGCATCACGAACTCCTCGGCCGCCCCCGCGAGTTCGTCATGGACCACGCCTTCTGGGGGCCGGATTTTTCACCGGCCGAAATTCGCCGCGCCGTCGCCCAGTTCGATCCTGCCAAGGAGGGAGTGCAAATGGAGGAACTCGAAGAACGCGCCCTCCTCGAAAGAACGGCCCGTCACATTGCCGATGGAAAAATCGTCGGGTGGTTTCAGGGAGCCACCGAATGGGGCCCGCGTGCCCTCGGCAATCGCAGCATTCTTGCCGATCCCCGGCGCCCGGAAATGAAGGACATCCTCAACCGGCGCGTCAAACACCGCGAAATCATTTCGCCCCTTCGCGCCTTCGATTGTCGAAGAAGCGGCGGGTGAGTTCTTCGAACGGGTGCATCCGTCGCCCTTCATGACCTTTGCTTTCCCGGTGCGTCCGGAAAAGCGCGCCGTGATTCCCGCGCCCACGCACGTGGACGGCACGGCGCGCCTGCAAACCGTCAGCCGCGCGGCAAACCCGCTGTACTGGAAGCTTCTGCGCGCGTTCGGCGATCTCACGGGCGTTCCTGTCGTCTTGAACACCTCGTTCAACGACAATGAGCCGATCGTCTGCCGCCCCGAAGAAGCGCTCGAATGTTTTCGCCGCACGCACATGGACGTTCTCGTGATGGGGAATCTCATTCTCGAAAGGAAATCCGAGGCCGCCGCGCGCGAGGAATCCGGCCGGCAATTGGCAAACCGTGCCAAATAGAAACGCATGCACATTCTGCTCTTCAACGAATACTATCCGCCCGACACTTCCGCCACCGCTAAAATGGCCGCTCACGCAGCCGAGGCGCTGACCAAGCGTCATCGGGTGACCGTAGTCGCCGGCCGCCCCTCCTACGATCCCAGCGAGTTTTATCCCTATGTCTTTCTCCGGCGCGACACGCTCCACAATGTCACCGTCGAGCGTGTCGGCTCCACGGCCTACCCACGTCTTCGCATGAGGCGCCGCGTCTCGAATTATCTCTCTTACCTGGCTCTCGCCGTTCCCCGCGCTCTCGTGATCCGCCCGGATGTCATCCTGGCTATGACCGACCCTCCCGTTGCGGGAATCGCGGGCGCCTTCGTCGCCCGCATGTTGGGCTGCCCCTTCGTTTACAACATCCGCGACCTATATCCGGAGATGGCCATCGGCGGCGATATTGTCCGGCCGGGCAAGTGGATCGAGCTTTGGGAAAAGATGCATCGCCGCGCGCTCAAGCAAGCGGCGCGCGTGATTGTCCTCGGCGATGACATGCGCAAACGCATCCTTTCGAAAGGAATCGCCGCCGAGAAGGTCGTGGTCGTGCGCGATGGCGCTTCTCTTCCTGTTTCCATTCCCGACGTGAACGATCCCGCCACGGCGAAAATCGTGCGGGAAATTCGCTGCGGCTTCTCTTTCGTCGTTCTTCATGCTGGCAATCTGGGTTTTTATGGCGCCTGGGGCTCGCTCCTCAAGGCCGCGGAAATTCTGCGCAACGAAGATATCGGGTTTGTGTTTGTGGGTGGCGGAGCCAATCGCGCTTCGCTCGAGGCCTCCGCCGCGGACTCGCCCAATGTTCGCTTCCTGCCTTTCCGCCCCGCCGACCAGGTGCCGCACGTCATGTTGGCGGGCAACCTTCAGGTAGTCACGGTCCGGCGCGGTCTGGAAGGCGTGGCTGTGCCGAGCAAGCTTTACTCGATTCTGGCCGCGGGGCGCCCGGTACTTGCGGTCGCGGCCGCGGAATGTGACGCAGCGCGCGTCGTCGCTGAATCAGGCTCCGGCGTTGCCGCCGATCCGGACGATCCCGCCGCCATCGCTTCCGCGATTCGCGCATTGCGCGGCAATCCCGCGGCACTCGCCGAAATGGCGCGCCGGGCGCGGGACACCGCGGAAAAATATGCTAGAGTAAACGAGTTGGAGCGCTTCACCGCAATCGTGGAAGATGCGGCCGGTCGCGAAAAGGGAGGGGATCATCTGGAACCGTAAAAAAGTTCTCATCACGGGAGGCGCATCCTTTATTGGATCTCATTTGGCCGATGCCCTGGTTGAGCGCGGCGCCTCTGTGCATGTCGTTGACGATCTGACCAGCGGGAGGCTCGCGAATATCGAGCCGCACGTCAAAGCCGGCCGCGTCACGTTCTTGCAAGCCGATTTGCGCGAGCCGGGTGTGACCCGTTCGGCCATGAAGGGAATTCAACGTCGTCTTTCATCTGGCCGCCGATCACGGCGGCCGCGGCTACGTGGATCTGCACCAGGCGGGCCCCGCCTCGAATCTCTTTCTCGATGGTCTCGTTTTTTGGGAGGCTCTCCGCGCCGGTGTCGGGCGCGTCGTCTACGCATCCTCGGGTTGCGTCTATCCCAATCACATGCAGACCGACACCGCCAAGGAGATCTATCTCCGCGAAGAGGACGTGAAACCTCCGCACGACGCCGATAACATGTACGGCTGGGCAAAATTGATGGCCGAAATGACCCTCCAGGCCTATCACCGCGAGTATAAGCTGCGCACGGCGTCCTGCCGTTATTTCACCGTGTATGGCCCTCGCGGGGTTGAAAATCACGCCGTCATCGCCATGATTGCCCGCGGCTTTGTCCGTCAGGATCCCTTTGAAGTCTGGGGCGACGGCACGCAAATCCGGAACTGGACCTACGTGGACGACATCGTGAGCGGCACCATCCTCGCCGCTGAAAAAATCAACGATGGCACGCCGGTGAACCTCGGCACCATGGAGCGCGTGCGCGTGATGGATGCCGTCCGCATGGTCTCCGAATACGCCGGCTACGACCCCAAGATTCGCTTGCGTCCCGACATGCCGACGGGCCCCGCGAATCGCGTCGCCGATAATAAGCTGGCCCGCAAGCTTCTGGGCTGGGAACCCAAGACGCCTTTCCGCGAAGGCCTGCGCAAGACCATGGACTGGTATTTCGCGAGCAAACAGAAAGAAGAAGTGCGTGGCGCCCTCGAAAAGATGCTGACCGCGCGATGACCGGAGCGCACTGAGCGATGGCCATTTCCTCCGTTCTCCTGGCCTTTTCCATCTCTCTTTTTGCCTCGCTGGCCCTCACCATCCCGGTTCGCCATCTTGCCTTGCGGTACGGCTTCGTGGACCTTCCCGGCCCGCGCAAAGTCCACATCCATCCCGTCCCGCTCCTGGGCGGCATCGCCATCTATCTCGGATTTTCACTGGCTATTCTTCTGACCCTTCATGGCGTCCTGCGGCAGCAGATTGCCGGCATACTCGCCGGCGCCACATTAGTGGCGGTCGTGGGGCTGCTCGACGATGCCGGCTTGCTTCACCATCAGGTGAAGCTCTTCATCGGCATGCCGGTGGCTGCGCTATTTTTGCTTGTCTCCGGCATCCGCGCCCAATTCTTCTCCGAGTTTGTCCCCGGTAAGCCAGGCTTGATCCTCGATATTTTCTTCACCATCTTCTGGGTCGTCGGCATTACGGCCGCGTTCAGCATTCTCGACCACATGGACGGCCTTTGCGCGGGCATCGCGGCTATGGCGGCTCTTTTCTTCACTCTGGCGGCCAGCATGAACGGGCAAACCATGGTCCGCACCCTCGCCGCCGCCGTCCTGGGCGCTGCCCTCGGTTTTCTGCGCTGGAATTTCAACCCCGCAAGAATCTTCATGGGCGATGGCGGGGCCATGTTCCTCGGTTTCCTGATGGCTGCGCTGGCCTTGAAGATTCGCCAAGAAGGGGCGCGTTTCCCCGCCACATGGCTCGTTCCCGTATTGATCTTGGCCGTCCCTATCTTTGACACGACGCTCGTCTCCATCTCCCGCGCGCGCCGCGGCCTGCTCCCCTTCACTTCGCCGGGAAAGGACCACACGGCTCATCGCCTGTCGAATCTCGGAATGGGTCATCGCGGAGCCGTACTCTTGCTCTATTGTTTTGCCGCCCTCTCGGGGACCACCGCGCTATTCGTGCCTCGAGTATCGCCCGCCACCGCGTATACGCTCGCCGGTCTTCTCGCCATTGGTGGCCTCACTGCGGTGCTCTTTCTGGAAGGCGCGCCTTACGAGCGCCAAGCCAAGCTGCAAAAATCCTCCTCCGCGCCTTGAAGCCCGCCAGAGTCCCGACTCCGCCGTAGTGGGTCAGTTTGAATTTTCTTGATCGTGACACAAAGAGCCAAAATTCAAACTGACCCACCACTGACTCCGTATCTTCGTTGGTGGAACGGCCCTCGTAAGATATACTGGCGGCTCGGCGCTTCCCAGAAACTATGCTCGGACCAGTTCTCGAGCCGGTTGCCTCGAGCGGATTGGCACGGACACTGAATACCATGTTCCTGTGTAGGATCTCAGTTCCCCTAGAGGACGATATTGTTCGAACAACGCAAGCACGAAAACGGCCCCCTTTCCTCGCCTCGCGCGGATAAACCACGCGCGGAGGTGATTGGCGGCTCGGCCGCTGGCCTGTTTACGGCCTCTCTCCTCGCGCGGCGCGGCGTTTCCGTGCGCGTCTTCGAGCGCATCGAAACTCTCGAACCGGTGGCGCGCACCCTGATCGTCACCCAGCGGATGCGCGGCTTGCTTGGTCCTGCCGCGGAAGGCAGCATCATCAATGAAATCCGCCGCTTCGAGCTTTTCACCGACGGCCGCGCCGCCAGCATCGCCCTGAAACAGCCCGATCTCATCATCGAGCGCCGCTCCTTGATCCAGGGTCTTGCCCACGAAGCGCAGCGCGCGGGCGCAAAGCTCGAACTCGGCCGCCGCTTCCATGCCTTGCGCTCGAATGCCTCGGGGCTCACGCTCGAACTGGAGCGATGCGCCAACGGCAGCATCGAGGAGCTTCCTGCCCGCACCATTGTCGGCGGCGACGGCGCCTCCAGCAGCGTGGCGCGCGCTGCAGGCTGGGCGCCCCTCGAAACCGTCCCGCTTCTCCAGGCCATTGTCCCTTTGCCGAAGGATATGGCCCCGGACACCGTCCGCGTCTGGTTCGTTCCTCAGGACACGCCTTATTTTTATTGGCTCATCCCCGAGTCGCCCACGCGTGGCGCGCTGGGGATCATCGGCGGATCGAGCGCCGATACCCGCCGCTGCCTCGGCCAGTTCCTCGAAAAGCGCAAGCTCGACCCGCTCGAATTCCAGGGAGCCCGCATTCCCGTTTACAATCGCTGGGTTCCCGTGCATCGGAAGGTGGGCGGCGGATCGGTGTACCTCGTGGGCGACGCCGCCGCCCAGGTGAAGGTCACCACCGTCGGCGGCATCGTCACCGGATTTCGCGGCGCCCTCGGAGTCGCCGAGTCCATTCTCCATGGCGGCAAGAGCCGCGAATTGCGCTCCCTGCGCCGCGAACTCGACCTTCACCTTTTGCTCCGCCGCTCCCTGCACCATTTCCAGCAATCCGATTACAGCCGCCTCGTTGACTTGCTCAACGATCCGGCCAAGCAATCTCTCGCTGATTATTCGCGCGACGAAGCCTGGAAAATTCTCTGGCGCATCTGCCTCCGCCAGCCCCGTCTGGCTCTGCTCGGCTTGCGCGGTCTGCTGATGCGCAGCCGTTCGCTCCCTCACGCTTCTCTTTAGCTTTCCCTTCGGCAGGTTTGCGGCAGGACGTCCAACAGCTTTTCAGCAAGTTTGGCTCTGTTGACATCCCCTCCAGCTCCACCCCCACACGCTGTCATTCTGACGACTGAGCAGCCCGATTTCCGCGCTTCGTCCTCGCACCTGCGCGGAAATCGGGCGCCTTGGCGAAGGAGGAAGAATCTCGGCGCCGGAACGGCGGAAACCTCGGACCCATCCAACGTCTATTTCAGGCAGGACGTCAACAGAGGCAGCAAGCTTCTAAATCTGGTAGTCAATCTCGATGATGGCCTGGAGCTCATCGGCGCCGCGTGAATCGGCGGGCTCGCTTCCCTCCAGCTTCTGAAGACGTTCCTTCAGGTCCTTCACCTGGGTCGCCACGGCGGAGAGAGCTTCCGACAGCGGATCATTGATCTGCTTCGGGTCGGTGATAACCACTCGCTTGCCTTGCCTGAAAATGATGTGTCCGGGCACGCCGACGACCGTGGAATCATTGGGGACATCCCTGAGCACCACCGAACCCGCGCCCACACGGCAGTTGTCGCCCACGCGGATGTTACCCAATATCTTTGCGCCCGCGCCCACCACCACCCGGTCCCCAATCGTGGGATGCCTCTTCCCCTTTTCCTTCCCCGTGCCGCCCAGCGTGACGCCCTGATAGAGCGTCACATCATCGCCAACCACGGCTGTTTCGCCGATCACCGCGCCCATCCCGTGGTCAATGAACAGCCGCCTCCCTATTTCCGCCCCCGGGTGAACCTCGATTCCCGTCATCACCCTTGCCACTTCCGAAAGCCAGCGCGCCGCCAGATGGCATCCGTGGCTCCAAAGCCAGTGATTCACACGGTGGAACCACAGCGCGTGCAGTCCCGAATAGCACAGCACCACCTCCAGCGCCGATCGCGCCGCGGGATCACGTTCCCGAATGGACCCCACCTCTTCCCGCAGCGTTTTGAACATCGCTCCCATCGCCTACATGGCCACGGCGGTCATTTGCTGGGCCTCATTTCTCAAGCTCTCAAAGAGGATGCTGCTCAAGTACCGCTCCCCGAAGTCCGGCAGCACTACCACGATAATCTTCCCGGCATTCTCCTTGCGCCGCGCCACTTCGACCGCCGCAACCACGGCAGCTCCCGAAGAAATGCCCATCAGCAACCCCTCCTCCAGCGCCATGCGCCGGGCCATTTCGATGGAATCCTGGCTCGATACCTGGATAATCTCGTCAATATAATCCGTGCGCAGGATGCTGGGCACAAATCCGGCCCCGATGCCCTGAATCTTGTGAGGCGAGGGCTGCCCGCCCGATAGCACGGGGCTCTCCTTCGGCTCCACGGCAATCGCTTTGAAGGAAGGCTTCTTCGGCTTGATATACGAGCTGACTCCCGTCAAGGTCCCGCCCGTCCCGATGCCCGAGATCAGAATGTCCACCTGGCCGTCGGTATCGTTCCAGATTTCCGGGCCTGTCGTTTCGAAGTGAATCTTCGGGTTGGCCGGATTATCGAACTGCTGCAGCATGAAGCCATTCGGCGTCTTCGCCAGCAGTTCCTCGGCCTTTGCGATGGCGCCCTTCATGCCCTTGGGCCCGGGCGTCAGCACGATATCCGCGCCCATGGCCTTCAGCAGCACGCGCCGTTCCAGGCTCATCGTCTCGGGCATGGTCAAAATCAGCTTGTAGCCCTTCACCGTGGCCACGAACGCCAGGGCGATTCCCGTGTTGCCGCTCGTGGGTTCAATCAGCACGGTCTTGCCCGGATGGATTTTCCCCGCCCGCTCGGCTTCCGAGATCATGCTGACCCCGATGCGATCCTTCACGCTCGAGCACGGGTTGAAGCTTTCCAATTTGGCCAGCACCGTCGCTTGGCTTCCCGCCGTCACCTTATTGAGCCGGACCAACGGGGTTTTCCCTATCAGCTCGGTTACATCCTTGGCGATTTTCATCCTCTCTCCTTCCTGCCGATGGCAGGTGTGCTGGAAACAAGCGCCAGGCCCGCGCTCCGTTCTTATTGAGAGCCGCGGCTCGCCCCGCTATGCCTTGCGCGGAAATGGAATGGGAGCGGAGCGCTTGCGCCGCGGGGTGCACTGTTTCAGGCGGGCGCGCGCCTGATCGGCCCAGGCGCCGTTCGGCGCGAAACGCAAATAGAGCATCCACTGTTCTCGCGCCAGCCGCCGTTCCCCGCTCCTCTCGTACGCCAGCGCCAAATTGAAATGCGCGTCGGCATGGGCGGGCATGGCGCGAGCGGCGCGCTGCAAATGCGCGATGGCTTCCGCGATCTCGCCCTGCTCTTCGAGCACGCACCCCAGGTTGTATTGCGAAATCCCATTCAGCGGATCGAGCTGCACGGCCAAATAGAATTCCTCACGCGCTTCCTCGGTTCGCCCCATCTGATACAACGCCACGCCCAGGTTGATGTGCGCCTCGGTCCATTGGGGCTCGAGTTCGATGGCCCGGCGATAGTTCTCGGCGGCTTGGGGCAAAAGCTCCGGGGTGGTTTCGCAATCGAGCGCCATCTGGAACAATTCTTCGGGCGTGCGGCCCGTCATCGAGTGCACGTTCGCAGGCTGTGCCGTATCGAAGGGCAGCGCCCACTGCTGCCGGATGGGATTGAACGGCCGCTGCGCCCCGGGGGGAATCACCAGCAGCTCGCGCCCCCACGGAAAAATGCGCAGCGTCTCGATCGGCAGTTGCGAGGCGCCGAACTGCTGTTCCACCATCCGGATGGCACGCCGCACTCGCCCCGCCGGAATGTGGTTTTGGGTCAGCCGCTGGATGGCGCGCACCGCAACCAGGTCCCCAAAACTATAGAAGCGTTCGCCCCAGCGCGCCCGCGGGCGCACCAGCCGCAGCCTTTCCCAATACCGCAGGCACCTCGCATCCAGTCCCAGGATTCGTCCCACTTCCTTCCGTGTGTATCGCTGCGGCAAGCCGGCGCACCCCTCCCGCGTCGCGCTGATTTCTGCCAATGATTATGCACCCGCTGTCAACCTTCTGACGAACCTGTGAACGAAATGGTGGCGGGTCAGTTTGATTTTTCTTGGTCGTGACACAAAGAGCCAAAATTCAAACGGACCCATTACCAACGAAACGAGCCTGCGCCGCCGAGGCACTCCTTCGCACTCGGTGGCCGCAGGCTCGGTCGCTCTTTCTCTCAAATCCGGGTAGTGGGCCAGTTTGAATTTTCTTAATCGTGACACAAAAAGCCAAAATTCAAACTGGCCCACTACCCAAATCCGGATCAGGCCTTGGCGGCAGCCTGAGGCTGAGATGACATCTGCTTCATGAACTGACGCATGGTTGCAAGGTGCCCCGGCGAGCGATTCTCCATCCAGGACTCGAAGCGCTTCGCGGCCTTTTCCAAGTTCACGAGGAAATTCTTGTTCGAGAACGTCTGGCGGCACTGCTGGATGATGGGTTCGACGCGTCCCCAGACGCCCCAAAATTCACCGTTGGTTTCGAAGAAAAGATCCTCGTGAAGCAGGCCGTGGTTGAGCATAGCGCAGACCTGTTCCCAGTAGCTCCAGACCATCATGACGAGCTGGCCGTTTTCGGTGCCAAAACCGGCGATGCGCATGCTGTCCTCGAAGGTTTGTGGGAAGTAGTTCTTGAAGTACCAGTCGCGGCCTTGGCGCATACGCGCCTCGCGCCGCATGTCGTAAAGCTGAAGTTGAAGCTGGGCCTGCTCGTACGTCGGTTTCGTTTCCATGGTTCCTTGTCTCCTTTTTATGCTTTTTTTGAATCCATAGTGCTGAACTTTGTGTTGCTGCTTCTGGTCTCGCTCCGCGTCTTCCGCGATGGCGCCTCCCTCCTCGTCACTTCCCTGTAGCCTGCCGCGATCGGACGGCCTCCGCGGCCTTGCGCACCCGCTCATGAATGCTCCCCCAGCCGGTGGTCACGCCCTTCCTGTGATTTTCCTCGATCAATCCCAGCGCCGCGTGGCGGAACTTGACGAGCGTCCCCCCATCCTCCTCGCTCAGCCGGTACTGCACATTGTTCGAGACCGGATAGGACATGAACAGCGGCCCGGCAATCTCCAGCAGTGTCGGCCGTTTGATGGCCTGCACATTGCCCCAGAAATGGCCGTTGCCGTCGCCGAGGTCGCGGTACCAGCGTTCGCCGGGCCACGGCTCGATCTTCATCGCCAGGGGTACCCCTTCGGGGGTTTGATTATTCGGCCCGAGCTCCTCGAGGAGCGTCGCGAAGGTCACGTCCAGCGGCGCGCGCACATGAATTTCCAGCGTCACATTCAGAGTCAAATCCTCAATGCTCGGTTTCGTCGCGATCATCTTTCCTCCTTGAATTTGGGCTCGCTCCGCCCTTGCTCATCTTCTCCTCCGCGCGTTCCTTCACACGGAACAGCTGATTCCGCCAGAAGCGCACGAATGTGCTCGTCCACTCGTGCAGCGGCCGGATCGCCGCGGCGTTGGTTCGGTAGAGCTTCTGGCGCCCCTCGCGCCGCACGTGGACCAGCCCCACATCTCGCAGCACCCGCAAGTGCTTCGATACGGACGGTTGTTCCAGCCCCAGCGTTGCCACAATGTCCCCCACCGGCCGCTCCCGCAGCGCGAGATAGTTCAGGATCTCCCGCCGGCGCGGCTCCGCAACCGCATTGAACGCATCCGAACTCGTCGCGGCTCGTGCCATGCCCCTACATTACATTCCCATATAGGCATATGTCAAGCACTTTTTCTCTCCCCCCAAGCCCCTCGCCCCCGCCGTTCCTATCGGCCAATTACCAAAAGAAGACACGCAGTTGCGCACCGCTGGCGGCTTGCTAGACTTTATTTGACGGGTATTTGCCCTCCACAATGCTTCTCGACAGCACGGAACGTCTATATTTGGACCGCCAGGTCACCCTGGCTCGCGCGATCCTTGTCGTCCTTCCTCTCGTGGCCCTTCTGGAAACATCCAACGGGTCCTTACGGAAGGCCCCGGCCGTCTTTCTCTCTGTCTATTTGCTCGTGGCGCTGTCCGCCGTTCTTGCCGAACGAATCCCCGGCTATTCAGGGCTTCGTATCCCTTTGTGGCTGGATTTCGCCGTTCTGGCGGGATTCTTGTGCCTCGCGCCCTCCCTTTCGTCCTTTTGGTTTCTCTTCCTCTTCAACGTCTTTGCGCTGTCCGCGCGAGGAAACCCCCGCGCCGTGCTCGCGTTTATCGGCGTGGCGACTGCGGCCACCGTTCTCCGTATGGCCTTTCTCGATTCGTTTCGCGGGCAGGATGTCGGCGGGTGGCTGGCCTTCGGGCTGGGCACCCTTGTGTCCGGACTGGGCATGGGATTTTTGGGCGCGACGGAGCGGGAGCACCTCGCGCGCCGGCAATTCCTCGAAAGGATCACCGGGCATCTGCAATTCAACCGCGGCCTCACCGAGTCCATTCGCCATGTCCTCGGTGAATTGATCTTGGCCTTCGAGTGCGAGAAGGCCTGCCTCGCCGTTCGTGACGAAGAGCTCGAGCGGCTGTTCGTCTGGATGGTTTGCCCCGGCGAGCCGGAACTGCGTGGCCCGGAAATCATTTCGCTGGCCCAGTCCGATACCTTTTTGCTCGACTCGATGGAGGTTTCCCTCTGCTGGGAGCAAAGGAACGGGCGCGAAAAATGCTTCGGCTGGGACCGCCGCACCCATCATCCCTTCCGCCAACCGCCCTTGGCCCCGGAATCAGCCCGGCAAGCGCTCGGAGCGTCCTCCTTGCTCGCTGCCACGATCGAGTCGGACGGGCGGCCGGCGGGAAGGGTTCTGCTGATTGACGGACTCGCGCCACGGCCGCGCCGCCGCCCGTTTTCGCCCGGCGATTTGCGCTGGCTCGAACAGGTTGTGCGCCACATCGGCGCGCCGCTCGAAAACCTTTTTCTGCTGCGCAACCTCCGCGCCCGCGCCGTGGAATCGGAGCGCAGCCGGATTTCCAGGGACCTGCACGACGGCGTCCTTCAGACCCTCCTGAGCTTGAATATCCAGCTGGGCGTCCTCCACCACAAGGTCGCGCGAACGCACGATCCCGCCGGCACGGAGCTCGCCGGCCTGCAAAAGATGGTCCGCAACGAAAGCGAGGATTTGCGCCGCATGGTCACCGATCTCCGGCCCCTGCGCGTCGAAAGTGCGGATTTGCGGGAGATGATGTTTGGATTTGCGGAGCGCTTCCGCAACCAGCATGGCCTCGCCGTGGACCTGTTCATCGAGGACCGCAACCTGCGCATTCCCGACCGTATCTGCCGCGAACTCTTCCAGATATACCGGGAGTCGCTTCATAATATAAAAAAACATGCGAACGCCAGCCACGTCGTGGTAAAACTAAGGCAAGACGAGTCGCGTGTTTTTCTCGTCGTGGATGATAATGGCTGCGGTTTCAGCTTCTCGGGGCGCTACAACAGCGAAGAACTGGACCGCCTCCGTCTCGGGCCGATTTCGATCAAGGAACGGACGCGAAGCGTAGGGGGCACGCTGACGGTCGAGTCGAATCCTCGCCACGGGGCGCGTCTTATCATTGAAATTCCATTGAGTTAAGATGACCAAAACCAAACAGACGATTCGTATCCTCGTCGCGGACGACCACGCTATCTTCCGCGACGGCCTCCGCAAGCTCCTCGAAGCCGCCGACGAGATCCAGATTGTTGGCGAGGCCGCCAATGGCGTCGAGTGCGCCAAAATGCTCGCCAAATTGAAGCCCGATATCCTTCTCCTCGATCTCCGCATGCCCGAGAAGGACGGCCTCGGCGTCCTCGAAGAGCTCAATTTCGATGCCCTGCCCACCCGCGTCATTGTCCTCACCGCCGCCGAAGACGACCGCGACGTCGTCCGCGCCATGCGCTTGGGCGCCCGCGGCGTCGTTCTGAAACAGTCCGCCAGCGACCTCCTCGTCAAAAGCATTCGCAAGGTCCATGAAGGCGAAATTTGGCTCGACAATCGCATGACCGCCGAAGTCATCAACGCCTTCAAAAAGTCCGCCGAATCCGGCCAGCGCCGCGAAAAGCCCCTGCTCAGCGAACGGGAAAAGGAAATCGTCCAGCTCGTGGCCCAGGGCTTTCGCAACCGCGAAATCGGCGAAAAGCTCTTTATCAGCGAGCAGACCGTGAAAAATCACCTGCATAACATCTTCGATAAGCTCGGCGTCTCCGACCGCCTCGAGCTTGCCCTCTACGCCATTCATCATCGCTTGATTGACCAGGCTTGATTCCTTCCCGCCGCTCTCTCTCTCCCTGCGGAGCACGCCGTGGGTTCGGTCGCGCGCCCGGATGAGGTATTCTATTTCTATGCCGCTTCGATGGATGCGCCGGCAGACCGGCAGTAGGTCATCATACCGGGGCTCAGCGGGCTTTTCGCGTGAGGCGCTCCTTCTTTCCTACCTCGTCTTGCTCGTGGTCCTGTTCGCCGTCACGGCTTTCGTCGCGCGCGCCTATCACAGAAGGGTTCATACCTTCGCCGACGAATGGTTCGCCAAAGGGGAAGCCGCCTTCCAATCGGGGGAACTCACGGCGGCCTTGACCGACTATCGCAATGCCCTCGTCTACGCGCCCAATAATCTCGTATTCCAATTTCATCTGGCCCGCGCGCTCGCCGCCGCGGGCCATCGCGACGAGGCCCGTTCGTACCTCACGAACTTATTGACGGAATCGCCCGGGAGCGGCGAGATCAATCTCGAGCTGGCGAGAATTGCCGCGCAGGAAGGCGCCCTGCCCGAAGCACTCCGCTACTATCACAGCGCCATTTACGGCGAATGGGAAAGCGACCCTCTCGTGATGCGCTGGGGCGTCCGCCGCGAGCTTTGCCAATACCTTCTCGACCGCGGCGATGAAAACGACGCGCTGCCGGACCTCATCGCCCTGGCCCAGGAAGTCTCTCCCGGCGATACCGAGCGAGAGAAGGACGCGGGCTCGCTCCTCCTCCGCGCACGCCTCTGGAGCCGCGCCCTCGACGAATTTCGGTCCGTATTGGATCATGACCGGAACGATGACGTGGCACTTGCCGGCGCGGGCCACGCCGCTTTTGAACTCGGCCAATACGCGGAGGCCTTGGATTATTTCGGCCGGCTCTCGCAGGAGAAGGCTTCCCAGCCGGACATTGCGGGAATGATCGAGACTTCCCGGGCCGTCGAATCCGCCTCTCCTCTGCTCCCGGGCCTCTCGCCGGCGGAAAGGGCCAAGCGCGCGGCGGACGCTCTCGCCCAGGCGAAGTCCCGCATAGCAGACTGCGCCCACCAGCAGGGTGAAGCGCTTTCGGAGAAACCTCCGCGGACCGAACTCCAGAAGTTGTACGCTACGAGCTATGAAATGAACCGCGACTGGAGCACCATCGGCCTCGAACGTCACCCGGAACGAGTGGATGCCGCAATGTCGCTCGTATTTCAAATGGAAAGCGCTGCGGATCAGCAATGTGGAGAGGCGCAAGCCGGCCCCGACCGCATTCTCGCCTTGATCGCGCAGAGCCGCGGAGCCACGAACCAATGACCGAGTCCGCGCCTCCAGCGGTGAATCCGGGCGAATCGCGGCCCGCCACCCCTCCCCCGGCGCGTCTCCTCCGCTCTCTCTGGACATCCTGGGCCCGCACAAGAATTGTGGCCAGCGAGGACGGCCTTTTCCTCTTTCTGGCGATTTTGATCGGCATCTTTTCCGGACTTGCCGTCGTCTGTTTCCGCGTTGCGATTGAATGGGCCCGCTTCGCTCTTCTCGGCTCTTCTCTCGCTCCTTCGATCCCGCGCTTGCTTCTGGCGCCGGCGATTGCCGGCTTGGCCGTGGCGCTGCTCATCGTGCGCGCCTTCCCGGGCGCCCGCGGCAGCGGCGTCAATCAGACCAAAGCCGCCGTCTATGTATCGAACGGCTACATCTCTTTCCGGACGGTCATCGGAAAATTCCTCGCCTGCGCCCTGGCGATCGGAAGCGGCCAATCGCTCGGCCCCGAAGACCCCTCCCTGCAAATCGGCGCAGGCATCGCTTCCGCGATGGGTCGTTCCCTGCGTCTATCTCAAAAAAGAGTCCGTTTGATCGCCCCCGTGGGCGCGGCCGCAGGGCTGGCCGCGGCGTTCAATGCCCCCATCTCCGCCGTGCTGTTCGTAATCGAGGAGGTCATCGGCACTTGGAGTGCGGGCGTTTTGGGCGCGATCGTCCTCGCGGCTGTCTCGAGCGTTGTCACCATGCGCTTGTTTCTCGGGCCCGAATCGCTCTTTCGCGTTCCTCCCTTTCGCATCGCGCATCCTGCTGAGCTTCTCGCCTTTGCGGTCCTCGGCGTGGCGGGCGGCGGCGTCTCGCTTCTTTTCTTGAAGTGGCTGGCCTATGCCCGGCCGCGCATGAAGGCTCTACCGCCCTGGACTCAGTATTTCCAGCCCGCCGCTGCGGGACTCCTCATCGGTCTCATTGGCATCCGGCTGCCGCAGGTGATGGGCGCCGGCTATCCGGCGATTGACCAGGCGCTCCACGGACAATTCGCCTGGAAACTCCTCCTCATTCTTGCATTCGTGAAGATTCTCGCCACGGGATTCTCCTTCCTCAGCGGCACTCCCGGAGGAATGTTCGCCCCCACGCTTTTCATCGGCGCCATGCTGGGCGGCGGCATCGGCGCGATCGAGCACCATTTCTTCCCCAGCCTCACGGGTACGGTGGGCACTTTTGCGCTGGTCGGAATGGGAACGCTATTCGCGGGCTTCCTCCGCGTTCCCATCACCTCCATTTTCATGGTCATCGAACTATCCGGCAATTACAGCGCCGTTCTGCCCGTCATGGTTTCGAACCTGATCGCCTATCTCATCTCGCGCCACTATCAGAAGATCCCGCTTTTCGACATGCTCTCCCGCCAGGACGGCCTGATTCTTCCCTCGATTGAAGAGCGCCGCGAACAGGTCTCCCTCGTCGTCGAGGATGCCCTGCGCCCCGATGCCGCCATCGTCGCCGATCCCGCCGAACCGCTCGCGGAACTTGCCCGCCGCTCCCTGGCGCATCCCGAAAGCGTCATCTTCCTGCGCGCGCGCGTCGGCGAATGGAGTCTTCTCGACCGCGAAGAAATCGCCCGCCTCGCCGCGGACTCCTCCCGCACGCTTCGCGACCTCCATCCCAAGGGCCCTCTCCCCTTGATTTTCCCCGACGAATCGCTCGAAGACATTCTCCACTGGGCCGGCGATTGGCCCGCGCTCCCCGTCGTGAACCGCGCCGACCTCGGAAAACTCGAAGGCGTCATCTCCCTCCCCGACATTCTTCATGCTTTTCGCAAGGCCGCCGCGGAATAGCTCTCTCGTCATTCCATCCGCCCTAGTACGCCGGTACCAATTTCCTCCCTTGGAATTGGCTCTCTTGCTCTATTGGTTTCCGCGCGGCCTGCCCCTATCCTAACGGGGAAGCTCAGGAGGTAGTTCGCGTGACTCAAAAGGAACGACGTTCCTCGCGCCGTTTTCTGATGCGCTTGCCGCTCACCGTGCGCTGGACGGACGACAGTGTTGTCGGCGAAGCCGCCACCGAGTCCCGCGAAGTGAGTTCTCGTGGCCTCTTTTTTCGTTTGCCTACGGGGTTGAAGTGCGGCTCGCCGGTCGAAATCGTTATGACCCTGCCCCACGAACTCACCCAGGCGGGCCCCGTTCGTGTCCGCTGTCTGGGACGAGTCCTGCGCAGCAGCTCCGAAGACTCCGGCGACGTTGGTGTCGCCGCCGCCATCGAGCGCTACGAATTCATGCGCAACGGCGAAAACGCCGCATAACAGCTTCTTGCCCAACCTGCGGAGATGGGTGAGAAAAGGCCGGGAGGCTCGGGTCCCTCAGCCTAGCCCCCCGGCCATTTTATTTCGGGGATACGCCCTCTTCTTCCATAGCGCCCATTTTTTCCTTTTGTCATCCCGAACGTAGTCCCCCGCTCCCTCTTTTCCCGCCGTAGTTTGGCGGGCGGGGGACGCAGAGAGGGATCTGCTTTTTCTTTAATTCTTCTGAATCTGCGCAAACCCTACAAATCAAACCCCAGCTGTAGCCGGGCCGCTTCCGACATCCGCGCCGGACTCCACGCCGGCTCAAACACCACCTCCACGTGGACTTCCTTCACTTCCGGCACTTTCGAAATCTTGCCCTCCACGTCCGCTTTCAGCACGTTCCCCATTCCGCATCCCGGCGCGGTCATGCTCATTTTGATATCCACTTTGTACCCGCCTTGCTCCAGCGGCGTGCTCACGCACGAATAGATCAATCCCAGGTCCGCGATGTTCACCGGGATCTCCGGGTCGTACACCGTCCTCAACTGGTTCCACACCAGTTGCTCGCTGAACTTCCCTTCCCCCGCCGGCTCCACGGCCGCCACGGCCGTAATTCCCAGCGCCTCCGCGTCTTTCACGTCAATGCGGTGCATGCAGCCGCTCTCGCTCGTCACCGTGTACCCGCTCCCCAGAAACTGCATGATTCTCACCCTCGAGCCCGCCGGGAGCACCCTGCGGATTCCGCTCGGAATCTCTACCGTTTCACATTCCCTGCCGAGCGTGATAGGTTCGTTCGTTGTCATGGCTGCCTCGTTCCTTTACTTCCCTTGCCTCTCAAAGCGCCTAAGTTGTCATACCGAACCCGGCACCGCGTAGCGGGGACATGGTGAGGGACCTGCTGTTTCCTTTTCCGCGCGTTTTGTCTCGATCACGGAGCGAGAACGTTCTCCAGGGTGCTTGCCTGAAATCGCGGCTCGCTGTCTTCGCTTTTCCTCTACTTCCTCTGCGTCCTTTACTTCCTTTGCTTCCTTTCTTACTCCGTCGAAACGGCTTCTTGCTTCCCTTCCAGCGCCGCGCGCAGCGTATGCCACGCCAGCGTCGCGCACTTCACCCGCACCGGAAATTCGGAGACCCCGGAAAATACCGCGAGCTTTCCCAGTTCGCTTGGTCGCCGGGAATCTGCGTGGCCGTTCGCCGCCGCTTGCCCGGTCACCAGCGTGTGGAATCGCCCGAAAAGCTCTTCCGCCTCCGCTCGCGTCTTTCCCTTCACGCTTTGCGTCATCATCGAAGCGGACGCCTTGGATATCGCGCAGCCCGAACCCTCGAAGCGGACGTTGCGAATCGTCTCACCTTCCATATCCAGGTAGATCGTGAAGTGGTCCCCGCACAGCGGATTGAACCCCTCCGCCTTATGGTTCGCCGCCGCAAGCTCGCCGTAGTTGCGCGGCGCCTTGCTGTGCTCCAGGATCACGTCCTGATAGAGTTCGCGCAGATCGGACATTAGGCGAACACCTCGCGCACCTTCCGGATTCCCCCGGCCAGCGCATCCACTTCTTCCCTCGTATTATAAACGCCAAACGACGCCCGCGCCGTCGCTGCAACCCCAAACCGCTCCATCACCGGCTGCGAACAATGATGTCCCGTGCGGATGGCGATCCCCTCTTGGTCCAGGATCGTCCCCACGTCGTGCGCATGGATGTCGCCCAGCACGAACGACAGCACCCCGGCCTTTTCCTTCGCCGTTCCGACGAGCCGTACGTCCGGAACCGCCGAAATCGCTCCCGTCGCGTACTCCAGCAATTCCTGTTCGTGCGCCGCGATCTTTTCGATCCCCAGATTCTTCACATATTCCAGCGCCGCGCCCAGCCCCACGACGCCCGCGATGTTCGGCGTCCCGGCCTCGAATTTGTACGGCAGCTTGTTATAGATCGTCTTCTCGTATGTCACCGAGCTAATCATGTCGCCCCCTCCCTGATAGGGAGGCATGGCCTCGAGCAGCGCGCTCTTGCCATAAAGAACACCGATTCCCGTCGGCCCATATACCTTGTGGCCCGAAAACGCGTAAAAGTCGCAATCGAGCGCCTGCACGTCCACCTTCAAATGAGGCGCGGCCTGCGCGCCATCCACCAGCACGGGAATTTTTCGCGCGTGCGCCATTTCGATCATCTGCCGCACCGGATTGATCGTCCCCAGCGCATTCGAAACGTGCGTCACGGCCGCGAGCTTCGTTCGTGGTCCCAGCAGTCTCTCGAATTCGTCGAGCAGCAATTCGCCGCGGTCGTTGATGGGGGCCACTCGCAGCCGGGCCTTCTTTTCCTCGCACAGCATCTGCCACGGCACGATGTTTGAATGATGCTCCATGCCGGTGATCAGAATTTCATCCCCGGCGCCCACGTGCGTGCGTCCATAGGTCTGCGCCACCAGGTTGATTGCTTCCGTCGCGCCGCGAACGAAGATCACCTCTTCCGCCCGCGCCGCGCTCAGAAAATCCTGCGCCGTTTTCCGCGCTGCTTCGTACTCTTCGGTGGCCCGTTCGGCCAGAAGATGCACGCCCCGGTGGATGTTGGCGTTTTCCCGCTCGTAGTAGCGCGCCACTCGGTCAATCACCACCTGCGGCTTCTGCGTCGTCGCTGCGTTATCCAGATAAACGAGCGGCTTGCCGTGAATTTTCTCCCGCAGGATGGGAAAATCCCCGCGCACCTTTTCCACATCGTACCCGCCGGACTCCCGGCGCGCGGCATCGGCCGCCTGCGGCGCGCCAAACTCGCTCCGCAATTTTCCGGCGGCGGTCGTCATCCGGCTTCCTCCAAATTCCTTCGGCCTTCCGACCGTTGCTCTTTTGATGCGGAATCCGCTCCGCCGGGATTCTGGTGGACAATGCCAAATAGATGCCGCTTGATCAGCGCTTCCACGTGCGCGCGCGCCGGGCCTTCCTTCATCCGGTCGAGACATTCTCCCGCAAATGCCTCCAGCAGCAGCCTGCGCGCCGATGCCTCGTCAATTCCGCGCGTGCGCAGATAGAAGAGCGCATTCTCCTCCATCTGGCCGATGGTCGCCCCGTGCGTGCACTTCACGTCGTCCGCGTAAATCTCCAGTTGCGGCTTGGTATCAATCTGCGCGTTATCCGAAAACAGCAGATTGCGGTTCGTCTGCTTCGCGTCCGTTTTCTGCGCGTCCTTGTGCACGATGATCCGCCCGTGAAACACTCCGTGCGCGCGCCCATCCAGTATTCCGTTGTAGAATTGTCGGCTTCCGCAGTGCGGGCTCGAGTGTTCCACCAGCATGTAATTGTCCAGGTGCTGCCGGCCGCCGCCGATAAATAGGCCGTTGATCAGGCATTCCCCGCCCTCGCCCCCCAGCACCGGATGCACGTTGTTGCGAACCAGCGCCCCGCCCAGCAGCAGCGAATGCGACGCCGTGTCCGCGCCCCTCCCCTGCTGAATCCGCAATGTGGACACATTGAACGCCCGCACATCCTCGCGTTCGATCATGTAATGCGACACCACCGCATGATCTCCGGCCACAATCTCCGTCGCCGTGTTCGAAAGCGCCCGCCATCCTTCTGGCGCAACCCCGAGCGACACATAATCCTCGAGTATCGTGGCCTGGCTGTTCTCCTCGGCCACAATCAGATTGCGCGGATGATTCATCGTCGCGCCATTTTGCGCCGTGGTCACAAACAGCAGGTGAATCGGCTCCTCGGCCACGGCCCCCTTGCCGATGTGAACGTATCCCCCGTCCTCGATGAACGCCGTGTTCAGCGCGCAGAAGGCGTCCCGCTGGATGTTCAGATATCGTCCCAGGTGCGCCTCCACCGCCCCCGGCTCCCGCGCAATCGCTTCCGCCAGGCTGCTCACTTTCACGCGGCCGGGTAGCTTGCCAAAAGATGAAAGCTGGGGCGCAAATCGCCCGTCCACGAAAACCAGTTGGCAGCAAGCCCCCGCAATGCCATACGGCTCGATCTCCCTTCGCGACGGCAAACCATGCCCGTTGCGCCCCAGGCGGAACGCCGTCTTCGCGATCGCGGAAACATTCGTGAATCGCCAGTCCTCGTCGCGCATCGTCGGAAAGCCGGTCTCGCCGAAGCGGGCAAAGCCCTCCTGCCGCAGCTTCCGCAGCCACGATGGCTCGCGGCTCGCGGCGGACTTCTCCAAGCCGCCGAAACTTTCCTCGTAATTTTCGATACCCTTGCTTGCCGTCGCCACTCGTTTACTCCCTGTACGCCCCAGAAGCTGTCTGATAAATAGCTCTTTAGGGGGTCGGAGCTTTAGCTCCGACATAAACCGCCCCAAAAAACGCGGGCTTTCGCGGTTTATGCGTCCCGACGCCTTCTGTCGGGAAGCCCCTGAAGCTCTATGTTACCCATCTCCCGCAGCCCGCTACGCCGACACAACGCTGTTCGGCCCAGCTTCCCTCGGGGCATACCCCTGCTCTTCCAGTTCCAGCGCCAGTTCCGGCCCGCCCGAACGCACGATCCGCCCGTCCACCAGCACGTGCACGCGGTCCGGAACGATGTAGTTCAGCAGCCGCTGATAGTGCGTCACCACCAGCATGCCGCGCTCCGGGCCGCGCATCGCGTTCACGCCATCCGCCACGATTCGCAGCGCGTCTATATCCAGCCCCGAATCCGTCTCATCCAGTATCGCGAGCTTCGGCTCCAGCACGGCCATCTGCAAAATCTCGTTGCGCTTCTTTTCCCCTCCCGAAAAGGCTTCGTTCACCGAGCGGTTCATCAGCTTTTCATCCATGTCCAGCAGCTTCAGTTTTTCCCGCATGCGCGGCAGAAAATCCATGGCGTCCATCTCATCCTGCCCGCGATATTTGCGGATGGCGTTCAGCGCGGACCGCATGAAGTAGGCGTTGCTGATCCCCGGAATCTCCACCGGATACTGGAAAGCCAGGAACAGGCCCTCGCACGCCGCATCCTCCGCTTTCATGGCCAGCAGGTCTTTGCCGTCAAAGCTTATTTCCCCTCCGGTCACGTCGTACGTCTCCCGCCGGGCTAGTACCTGCGCCAGCGTGCTCTTTCCCGAGCCGTTGGGGCCCATAATCGAATGCACCTCCCCGGCCCGAATCTCAAGATTAATGCCCTTGAGGATTTCGCGGTCGCCCACTTTCACGTGGAGGTCTTTAATCTGCAAGAGCGTCATTTCGTGTCCTTTTTTGCCATTTAAGGGCCACTTAAGGCCACTTAAGGGGCTTTTAAGCCCTTATTTTGCTTGAACTTTCAAGCATTTTTTCGAGGAACTCACGCCCGAAAATGAGCGTCAGTTCATCCAGGCATTCAAGCAATTATTCGAGTAATTCGCGCTCAAAAACAAGCGTCAATTCATCCACACATTCGAGCAAAACGTGCGCGACGGATTGCCACGAGAATCCTTGAATCATTCGAGTAATTCGCGCGCAGACATTCAAGGATCCTAGCCGACGCTGCCTTCTAGGCTGACGCTCAGCAGCTTCTGCGCCTCGACGGCGAATTCCATGGGCAGCTCGCGGAACACGCGCTTGCAAAAGCCGTTCACGATCATCGAGACGGCGTCTTCGGCCTTGAGTCCGCGCTGGCGAAGATAGAAGAGCTGGTCTTCGCCGATCTTCGACGTGGATGCCTCATGCTCCATGCGCGCCGTCGAATTCTTCACCTCGATGTAGGGAAACGTGTGCGCGCCGCACTTATCGCCGATTAGCAGCGAGTCGCACTGCGTGTAGTTGCGCGCTCCGGCGGCGTCCTTCAGGATTTTCACCTGTCCCCGGTAGGTGTTTTGCCCAAAACCGGCGGAGATGCCCTTGGAGACGATGGTGCTGGTGGTGTTTTTCCCGATGTGAATCATTTTCGTGCCGGTATCGGCTTGCTGATAGTTGTTGGTGAGCGCCACCGAATAGAATTCGCCCACGGAGTTATCGCCCTGCAGGATGCAGCTCGGATATTTCCATGTGATGGCGGAGCCGGTCTCGACCTGGGTCCACGAAATTCGGGAGTTCCGGCCCAGGCATTTTCCCCGCTTGGTGACGAAATTGTAGATTCCGCCCTTGCCGTTTTTGTCGCCGGGATACCAGTTCTGCACCGTGGAATACTTGATCTGCGCGTCGTCGAGGGCAATCAGTTCCACCACCGCGGCGTGCAACTGGTTTTCATCGCGAATCGGCGCGGTGCAGCCTTCGAGATAGCTCACGTACGCGCCTTCGTCCGCGATTATCAGGGTGCGCTCGAATTGGCCCGTTTCCGCGGCGTTGATGCGGAAGTAGGTGGAAAGCTCCATGGGACAGCGCACGCCCTTGGGAACGTAGACGAACGATCCATCCGTAAATACGGCGGCATTGAGCGCGGCGAAGAAATTATCCGTGTGGGGCACCACCGAACCCAGGTATTTCTTCACCAGCTCGGGATGCTTTTGCACGGCCTCGGAAAAGGAACAGAAAATAACGCCCATTTCGCCCAATTTTGCCTTGAAGGTGGTGGCCACGGAGACGCTGTCGAACACCGCGTCCACGGCCACGCCCGCCAGAAGCTTCTGCTCCGTGATGGGAATGCCGAGCTTCTCATAGGTGCGCAGGATTTCCGGATCCAGCTCGTCGAGGCTCTTCAGGCTGGGCTTCTGCTTGGGCGCCGAATAGTAGGAAATATTCTGATAATCAATGGGGCCGTAATGGATATTGGCCCACTTGGGTTCCCCCTGGGCCTTTTCGAGCGAGGCCCAATGGCGATAGGCCCGGAGCCTCCATTCCAGCATGAACTCCGGCTCGCCCTTCTTCGCGGAGATGAAGCGGATAATCTCCTCGTTCAAACCCTTGGGGGCGCGGTCTTCGCCGATATCGGTGACGAATCCCCACTTATATTCCTGCTCCGCCAATTCGCGAATTGCGTCTGTGTTGGAACTCATTGGATCCTCGTGGAGGCAACGGCCGGGACGATTCTGCCGCGCGCATCCTTGATGGCCGTCAATTGCAGGGGTTCGATCAGGTCCGCGAGGGTTATTTTTTCGAGCACTCCCCGCACGGCTTGATTGATCACCTGCTGATTTTTCTTGATGGGGCAGCACGGCTCGAGGCCGCACAATCCCGTCACGTCGGTGCTGCATTCGGTGAAGGCCACGGGGCCTTCGATGGCCGCGATGATGTCTATCACGGAGATATCGTGCGATCCCCTGGCCAGGATGTATCCGCCCTTGGTGCCGCGATGCGAAGTGAGCAGGCCGCTCTGCAAAAGCTCCTTGAGCAGCTTGCTGACGGTCGAAAGCGGCAGGCGCGACTCACGAGCCAGATCACGCGCCGTGCGCAGCGTATGCCCCTCGCTACGCGCAATACAGGTCATCAGCACCAGCCCGTAGTCCGTTAATTTGCCAAGCCTTACCATCCGATTGCCCCCCGCCAGCCATATAGCACCAATTCAGTCCACTATCATTTTAGTCGCTGTGCAGCCCCCCGTCAAGCCATTCCGCGCCCCTTATTTCGCGCAGTTGCCATGCTCGATATCAAGCGATTGATTTGCTCGGAGCCTTCAAGCAATTCGAGCCCGCCAAATTACTCGAAGCCTTCAAGTATCTCAGTCCATCATTCCCGCTCGAATTCCTCGAAAATTTGCTCCAGGCATTCAAGCATCTCAGTCCATTATTTTCGCTCGGGTTCCTCGAAAATTTCCTTGAAAATTCAAGCAATTTAAGGACTTAAAACCCGCTTAAATGTCATTTTTTGCCCGTTTTTGCGCCCTTAAATGGCCTTAAGTGAGTTCACGGCAGAGGCGAGGCCGGGCGGGTTGTGGGACATCTTCGCGACAATTGTAGTACTGAGCGAGACCGGGCGGCAAGGCGTAAGTCTCCGCGATGGCTTCCTATTAGGCGACCATCCGTGAAGAAATCTTGGGCTTGATGGGGCATCTGCCCAACACGCCGGGCTTCGCAGACAACGTAGTGACCGCACCATCAGCAATTCTGCCTTTATTTGCGGGTGGGATCAGCGGACTAGCTAGCCTTAGCCAGCGTAGGTTGATTGATTGCCCACCAAAACAGCGCGTGCAGCAGGACAACCGGAACGAGGAGCCAGAAGAACCTAACGAGCTGACAGCGAGCGGCCGCTGAGTCCGTGAGAGGAAGAGCAGGGTTGACGACATTATCGGGAACGGCAAAATCCGCCAAGAGCATCGCCGCGGTCAGGGCGATCAGTATTACCCCAAGGAAAATGGTCCAGCGCCAGCAGGACACAGCTCGCAAGTAGGGGGTGAGGCGCTCCCCCAACGGCGGCCTGGGAGGTTTGGGCAGCCTGAAGAGCGCATATGCAATCGCCCCTATACTTCCTATACCGACGGCCTTAACCATTTCATATCTTGAAATGAATTGATAAGCACGGACCAGATCCTCTGTTGAAATAACTGGCAGGGTCACCATCTTGGTAAGTCCGCGGGCAAATCCCGAGGTGGCACGTAATGGAACGTGTTCTTGTCGGCTCCAGTCGGTATGTCGTACGCAGCTTCAATCTCTTTTATTAGTCCTGCAGGCAAGTCCTCCACCTCTGCTAAAGCGTCGCGATGCCTGTTTGCGGCTTCCTGAAGAACTCTCGCGCACAGTTTCGCTCCCTCTATTGGGCCGTCGCGATGAAGCGATACTGCCCCGCCTAGGAAGTACGCGACTCTCGGTCCCACAAGCTCAAAGAGCGCGTGCAGTTCGCCAGCATAGACGCCGCCAGCCAAGGTGACCGTGGGCCATTCTCGGGCCGCGAAATCGTGATACCGTCGCGTCGCCTCACCTAGCGCGTTCTTTTCTGCGGCTCCGAGGCCTCTGACTCCCCTTCCTACGGATGGACCGCCGCCAGGATATATGATATCCGCACCACTATAGGTGAGGGCCTCCAGAAAGGTGTCCCGTGGGATCTTCGGCGCCAACTGATCGCGAAGCAATGGATAGCACGTGATCACTGGTGCCTGAGTGTCCCGGAATCTACGCCTGACCGCTTGAATCGTACTAATACCGTCGAACCCGCCATCCACCTTCACAAGATAGGGCCATTCGGAGGTTTTGCTAAAACGCTCGCAAAGATCGACGGCAAGTGGGGCAGCCACCGACAGGTTCGGCGACAAACGTGTAACTCGCTCGCTCCCGGCAACCTGAGCCGCCTCATGCGCGAGTTGAAGCAGAAAGTTAACGTTCTCCTCGGTCAGGTCCAGATATCGCGTGTCAAACTCAACGATGTGAAACCCCTCGCCAAGGACACCGAGCGCAATTTCGCGGATGGCATCGCGCTTTAACCCGACGCGTGGCTTGAACGAGAACGCGAGGAGAGCCTCAAGATCCCCGAGATTAAACGCGGATCTTATGCGATCTGTGCTGTAGGCTTCTCCTCTGTATAGCGCCGCTAGGGCGTTCAGCATACTGATGGGTATCTCAACGTCCGTTACATGGAGATCCCTCAGCCTAAACCCGGGGACTCGAAGGAAAAAAAGGTCCCCCGCCAAGACACCAAGGAAATGTTGAAGCCCCCCTTTGCTGACGTTGTACAGGTCCGAATTAAGATCAATGCCGATTGTGAAAGCCGTGCTGTCGCTATCGTCTTGTGCTGCCTCGACTCGTACTAAGTCGTTGGAGGCAACCTTCCATTTCCCGTTCCAATACCTGCTCCGAAACTCCCCAAACGTCCCGTACACCGCGTCAGCTGCGACTTGGCGGGCGATGGATCCAATGTCATCGGGTGTTGCGGGCGACTCACCTGTTGCAGTGACTTTCATCACCGACCCACGGCCACGCACACGAATCCACTCTGGCATTAGACGGTCCTGAATTTGACAATCGTGACTGGATCTGTTTCGTTGATATACGGATAGAAACGTTTTAGCACCGCATCAAGTTCTAAGAGCGATGCGAAGCCATCTTCTTGCGCGTCCGTTTCTGTCAGAGAACCGAACCTAGTGTGTCTAATACCCGTGATTATCACGGCTATCCGGTCGCGGCCCGAAGTTAAGACTGCGGGTCCGACCTCCCAGCTACGATTCCCGCGCCGGATAGTCGAGGTCTTTCTCCCTACGCGCACCAAGTGCAAAAATTCTTTCGCGAGTGGCAAAGTTGTCATGCTGCGATGTCAACTCTGAATGCAAACACAGGAGACTCGGAGTCGCCAGGAACGCCGAGAATCTTTTCCGCGATTTCGATCGCTTCGTCTTCAGACCCTGCGACGGGAACCACGGTCTTGTAGTCCACTTTAGCGAAGAAGTCGCGGATGTTCGGGGCGTGAATGGTTTCGGTAATCACGCCCCACAATGACTGCTGGGAATTATAACCGCGTCGCAACTCCACTCGCCTGCCGATACGCACGTGTCGTTCTGTATACTGCCGTCCATATCTTCGCAGTTCCCAACGCTTACTTCCTTCCGCGAACCACCGAAAGGGCTCGTTTCCAAGCGGCACGAAGAGACGTTGGATCGAAGCATCAGCTTTCATTGCGCAAATCCGCATAGTAGTAGCGCTTAATCGCCGGGATTGCATCTAGGTAGCCCGTGTTTAGATTCAACTCGCGAAGTGGAGACGATTTCATCGGTTCCTCCAGAGAAGTATATCCAGCTCGCTGGAGAAAGTTGCCCCTTTGTTTCGTTTGTTCCGCCTTTGAGTGCCGCGGCTCCGTCGTGATCACCTCAATGAAATCTGCTGCTGGTGACCTGAAACGTCGCGCCACGACTTTCAGGTGCACAGCGAGTCTCGTTCCGATTCCACAGCCGTGGTACTTGGAGTCCACAGCAAATCTGCTCGCCCAGGCGATGCGCAGCCGGTTGACAATCTTATCTCGCGGCCAGCTTAGCCATCGTTGACTTCCCAAGGCCTCAGTCGCAAAGAGGGCGTGACCTTGCTTTGGATTTCCGTGATAGAGCGCATCAAGGACGCCGACACCGATGATTTTTGGTTTTTGCTGCCTTGCATCTTCTTCAAGAGCACATACTAGGAACAGACCGCGTGCAGTCGGCATCAGATAGTGTTCGCGCTCGATCACCTGCCGGGCCCGGAACCTATCTAGATCGGATTGGGCGATCCAGAACCTTATTCTAACAGGCTTCTCTGCCTTCACCACTCTTATCCTGTTGACTGCGCTGTAAATGGGAAATATCTGTGTGGCAACTGAGGTGTCGCCCTTCCGCCGAGCGAAAACTGTGTACCCTGCGTTGCTCTTGCGCAGCTCGAACGACGAATTCTCACCCGTTACGCCGACGCCGAAAGGGAGTACAACCCGAAAATTGGCTTCCGTGAAGACCAATGCCCTCTCCTTGCGTTTTTCAACGACGGGGTTAGCTTTGGCTCTGTGATGCATAATTTCCTTTCACTCGGTGGATGCTGCTTGTTGCCGAACATAATAGTATCAGGATGATATCTGAATGCTATGCGTTTTTCTGAGTGGCTTCGCTGCATAGCGTGCCATTCGGTGACATATTCTGGCCCCCCGCAAAGCGTGATGGCAGGATGGGAAACTCCACTATGCTGGTTGACGGATTACTGGCGGATCATTACTCCTGAGCAAAAGGCGCACTCGGGAATAATGCGGATAGGCATGCGACGCGGTCGGCGGTAAGTCGGCTGCGAGCGATCTCAGAAGTGGCCCGATGGGCTGTCCTGCCGATCGTAGGGGCTGCGCGATCAAAATCGGCGGGACGCAGAAGGCGCGACAGGCGGCTGCTACCCGCCAAAAATACGGGCGGGTAAACTTCGGCAAAGTCTCGACCCACCCTTTGCGAAAGACGCAAGGGAAAAGGCAAAGGCAGGATGCTGCGCTAAAGGCCGCAGCGCTACATTTAAACCTTAACAGCAAGCAAATGCGCAGAACGCGGGCACAGCATGCTGGGCCCCTACAGGAGAATACCGGAGGCGGGCCCCGACGCGAGGGGCGGCGCGGGTTGGGGCTCGGCGTGTAAAGGAAAAAGCAAAAGCGAAGCCAAATCTGCCGCTCTAAAGAGCGGCGCTACATTGAGACCAAATCAGTCGGAGGCGGCGGCACGGACGATGAATCTATCGGGAGCTGAGCCGATAAAATAGAAGGGGTAGCAAGTTACGAGGGTCAAGGTGCGCTCGGGCGTGCTCTCCAGCAGGGCGACATCGCCGGGGCGGACCACGCGAGTGAACTGGACGCGGTAGCGGTGTATGCCCTCCGGAGTTTCCACGACGATCAAATCGTCCGGCCGAATTAACCTGAGGGAGCGGAAGTAGGTATCCCGATGCGCGACGATGGCTACGTTGCCGGCGGGATCATCGGGCGCGGCCGTATAGGGAATATGGCCGGCGGCCAAGCGAAGAGTCGAGTCGTCGTCCCCCTGGAGAACGATCGTGTCAATTCCGAGGCGTGGGATTTCCAATTCGCCGAAGAGGGACCCCGGCTTCAGATATGGCTCCGAGACCGCGAATTCGTACGAGCGACCGGCTTTTCCATCTGGCGAGGCGCGCGCGAGCAGAGACGCGAGACGCCGGGTTTCGCGCGACTGAAAAGCGTGAGCCCGAACGATTATAAACAAGCAGCCGCCGAGCAGGAGTCCGCCCGCAAGGAGAAGCACGGTGGAAAAGTTCCGGAGAATTGACCTGGCGCGCATGGTTATGTCCCTCGGGTCCGGTTAATCTCCCTGCGTGGCGGCGGAAGTTGGCGTGGCAGCGGAAGGCACAAAGTATCCTTCGCGCGTGCGAACGACAAGGCCGTCGCGCCCCGGCGCATGGACGGTGACGCGAATCTTGCGGTAGGTTCCGTCATGCATTCCATCGGCCGGGACATAAGCAATCGTATACTGCTCGCGAAGGTCGCGCGCAATCTGCCGGCAGATGGCGGGCAATTCCGCCGCGGATTGCGGAAAATAAGCTTTCCCGCCGGTGACGCCGGCAAGACTTCGAAGCACGCCGGGATTCACGTCTGATTCAGCTTCGCTGATGATGCCGATGGTGTAGATGATCGCGCTCGTGTGCTGCGCCGAGGCCAGGAGTTGGCGAAAATTCTCGTGGCTCGCGTCGTCGCCGCCATCGCTAATGATGATGAGCGCCTTTTTGTCATTGGTACCCAGGGATAGATGGTTCAAGGCCAGGTCCGTGGCGTCGTAAAGCGCGGTCATGCCAGCGGATGGTCCCGAGAGCACTCCTGCTTGGAGTTGCGCGACGTCATTGGTGAAAGGAACCAAGGGCGGCAGGCCGAACGAAACGCGTTCATTGAAGTTGACGACGAAAATCTCGTCCCGCGGGTTGCTGGAGGTCAAAAAATCTTTTGCGGCCTGGGCGACCTCGGCGCGGTTGGGGCCCATGCTCCCGCTGCTATCAATGACGAGGCCCACGGTCACCGGAACGTCGCTGTGATCAAAATGAGAGATGGTTTGGGGGCGGCCGTTTTCGAAGACCTGGAAATCATCCTGCGTCAATCCGGAAACGAAATCGCCCTTGTGATCGGTGACCGTAACGGGCAGGACGACGAGGTCGGCCTCCGACCAAAGGACTTGCAATCCTGGATCATTGGGACTCGGGCCTCGAAGGCGCGCAAGTCCATACGCGCCTACGAGCGTGGAAATCAGCAAGAGCGAAGCACTGCCCCTGAACTTGGAAAACATGAGAACGGCGGGGGCGCGGCGGACACCCAAGCGTGTTCGTTCGCGCCCCAGCATGATAGGCACCATCTTGCGCCGAATCGGACGTTGAAACTAGGCCGACTTCCGAGAGAGCAGCAACCGGACGCCAATTCCCAATGCGAGCATGAGAATTCCGACAAGCGCCGCAAGCGGCACATCACTGGCGGTGCTGGGCATCGTGCTCGCGGGCGTGGCGCTCGCAGCAGGCGCCGTGCTTGCGGGCGCCGTGCTCGCGGGCGCCGGCGTGTTATCAGCAACCTGAGATTCCTCTCCACTTGGCTGCTCAACGTTGACGGGGGCTTGGTCTAAGGCCGAGGAGTTCTCCTCAGTGTTCTCCGGCATGGAAGGGACGGGTTGGCCCGTTTCCTTAGCCAGTTCGACGGCCCTCGACTTGGGGTAGACGAATTCCTGGCCGAAGTTATCGCCCGGATAGAACCAGGCCCTGATCGCTTGGGGGTTGCCCGCCGGCCGTTCCGCAAACGTGACTATGGTTGTGTCGGACGGGGTCAAACGATAATTGGAGATCGCCAGGACCGTGGCATAAATATGGGTTTGGTCTTCGTTGAAAATCTGAACGATGTTGCGATCGGATTCAGAATTCGCCAGCTTGAAGACGTACGTGCCCGCAGGAAGCACCATCGGTCCATTCGATCCGGGGACTTCGACGGGGGCACTGAAGGTAAAGGTCGTCAGCTTGTTATGCTCATCCGCTTGGGAACTCGGCACATTCATTCCAGCCAAGACGAAAAGGCAAAAAGCCGCTGCTATCATTCGCAGAAGTTTCATTTGTTCGACTCCTTCGCTCAATCTCAGATTGAAACCAAAACACGCCGATTGAGGGGAGTATCGTCACACGCAGCGGCGGACCGGAGGTATACGGTTAACCATGTATTTGGCCGACATTTTCCCTGTGGCCGGCGCTTGCCACGCACCGCGCCGGGGGCGGGCTATTGCGGGGCGGGAAAGGGGTTGGGAAATTATCCTGCGTCAGTAGGAGAGCTTTAGGCCGAAGAAGATGCAGCGGACACCACCTGGACAGTTGTTATTGGCGCTCGATTCGACCTGCAGGTTGGCAAAGCCAAAGCCCTGAAACGGAGGCGCGAAACCGGCATCCTCAATGAAGGGATCGATCCCGATGAATGACGTGGAGCCGTATTGGGGATGATTGAAGACATTGTTCATGGTCATGTGCCACTGCAAATTGACACGTTCCCCCAACCGGACATTCTTGAACAGCTCGAAATTGCCTACGTTGGTCCACTGGTCGCGAACGCTGTTTCGTCCCGCGTTGCCAAACGGCGTGCCAAAAATGGCGTCGGCTTCCGCACCGTTGGCAATGAAACGGACCGCACTCTTCGCCACGGGCACGACAGATGATGCCGCGTTCAAACTGTTTAGACTGATCAGCTCGGCGGCGGGGTCGCCGCAAGCCGCGCCAAAAACGGCGCAGGCGTCCGCCGCATAAATGCCCACCTGAGTTTGCGGGGCGCTCAAGCTCCCCACAAAAGGACGGGAAGTCTCCGGGATGCCAATGTTCGCAAGGTCAAAAGCCGTGTCGTTCGCCACTCCACCGCTGTAATAGTTTGTTTCGTACTGCGAGGGCGTGAACCCTTGCGCCGACTGGAGCACGTAACTTCCGGCGACGCCCCAGCCGCCCAGGACATGTCCGACCACGCCACGCTGCGAGCGCAGGAACGGAATATCCTCGATAAAGGCGAGCGTCCAGGTGTGCGGGAAATCAAGCCCCGATAATCCGTATTCCTGGCCCTTGAAATTGAGAACGTTTTGCGAGTACGCAAGGGTGTTGCCCGCGGCAAAGGTGCTGAAGATTTCGCTCGCGTTATCGAGGGTCTTGCTCCATGTGTAGGACGACACCAGGGTCAACTGGCGGGCCAGATTGGTGGCGCGAAATTGCGCCTGCAACGCGTTGTAGTTCGAAAATCCCGTGTTCGCGGTTTCGCTCGTGATGCCCGCGCTGCAATTTATCCGGCCCAGCGCATTGGGAACCGTCGCAATAGGCGCGGTGCAGGGTGTTATGCCCGCGGGAACGAGCGCCGGATATGCCGCGGCCAGCCCCGCAATATAGGGGTTCGCATTGATGGACTGAAATAGGTCCCAGCCGTGGTTTCCCACATAGCGCACCTCGAGGACGGAATTTGTGGTCACCTGGCGCTGGATACCGAGCGACCATTCATGCACGCGGTCTGGACCGAATCCTGAGGGGATGACTGTGCGATTGAAGTTCCGGGGATCGAAGACGCCCTCTGTCAGGTCCGCGGCAAATTCGGAACGAATCGCGGAACCAAATGGCGCCGCGGGAAGCCCTGCCGCCGGGGAAAACAAGGTCTGCGACAATACGACGGGAGCGGAAATCTGAGCCAGCAGGAAAGTATTGTAATACGCGGGGTCGTAGGCCAGGCGATAGCCGCCTCGGATGACGGTTCGCCCACCGCCTGTGAGCCGCCCAAGACTCGGCGACCACGCGAATCCGATGCTGGGACCGAAGAGATCCTTTGCGGAGGATAGCTCCGGGGATGTGGTGGCCGAAAGAGGCAGCGCCGGGTTCCAAAAGGGATTTTTCCCTGTTTGCTGCGCTACCGTCTCTTGATGGAGGAGATTGGCGGGCTGGCCGTAATAGGACCACGTCAAGTCCAGATTCAGGGTCAAATCGTTCTTCACCTTCCAGTCGTCGCCAAAATAGAGAAAGGTGTCCCACTCCTTGAAATCGGATGAGGGGTTGCCCTGGGTGATGGAAACCGAAACCGGAGGAACAAAGTTTGGGTCTGCGGGGGAAAGGCCGCTGGCGGCGAACGATCCCCAATCCGAGTAAGTGAATGCTCCGTTGTAGAACGGCAGGTAGATGTTCGAGGATTTCTGCAGCGTGATGTTGGCCCCCATCTTCAATTGCTGCCGCCCGACGGTGTAGTCGAGATTGTCCTGGAGCTGATACGTATTCACGATGCGGCTTTGCGGGGAGTTGTCGGGGGGGCCGAATGGCATGAGGGCCGAGGACTCGAAGGTGACGTCCGTCAATGCGGCGCCAAGCGCGCCCGGGACGGGAACCGTGTTTCCGATTGTGTTTCCACCGAAGGGTACGTTGATGCGGCCGAAACTCAGCCGGAATTCGTTCACCAGGCGGTTGCTGAATATGTGCGTCCAGGCGGCCAGCCACTCGCTGGAAAAGGATGGAATATTGACGGGATATCCAGCCGCTTGGTCGGTGGCGGTGAAGGCGGTATTGAAGGAAACCCGCTTTTGGAAGAAGAACCGAGCGAAGAAGGAATCGGCGCTGCTGACGTGGACGTCCATGCGGGTAATCCAGTCATACTCATGAGAGCCGTTGGGGAGTATGCGCGAGACGCCGCCGACCTCGTAATCGCACGGTGGCCCCGTATTGGGCACATAGGTTTCCGGTATGGGGGTCCCGTAGACCATCGGGTTTCCCCCCGTAATGGCAAAGGGACCAAACTTCTCGAGTGCCGCGACGCTCGTGCTCCCCGGGAAGCAACCGGCCAATTCCGCCACTCCGGCAGGCGTGGGGTTGAGAGCGCTCGTGGTGAAGAGGGCGTTCGAGGAATCAATTTCATCGTCGAAACCCCCGAAGAAAAACACCTTGTCCTTCCAGACCGGGCCGCCGATCGTCCCGCCGGTAAATTCCTGATTAAAGCGGGTGGGTTTCGTTAAACCATCCTCTTTCTCGAAATTATCGAGAGTCGTGAGAACGGAATTCGTTTCCGTTCCGGCGACCGTTCCGTGCCAGTTATTCGTCCCCGACTTGGTCACCTCGTTGACCACGGAACCCGAGTTACGGCCGAATTCCGGCCCGAAGTTGTCCGTGGTGATGTCGTATTCCTCGACGAAGTCCACATTGCCGACGAATATGGCGGGACCTGTGACCGAATTGTCGTTGTTGTTCTGCCCGTCAATTTGCTGGTCGTTCTCGCGGCCTCGAAGGCCGTTCACCGAAAAACCAACGCCATCATCATTCGCGAAACCGTTGTCGCGGTCGTTCCCCACGCCGGGCACCTGCAACGCCAGAAAATCCAGCCCTTCGTTTTCTTCGACTCCGGGGAAGGTTTGAAGCGTCTGGCCCTCGAAAACGGTGGTGACCTGCGCCGTGGTCGCTTCCATCAGGGGAGGCGCCGCGGTCACTTGGACCGTCGCACTTCCCTCGCCGATTTCCAGCTTCACATCCCCCACAGCGTTCTCAAAGTTGGCTTGCGCCGCAACACCCGCCAGATGGAGGGTCTCGAAGCCGCTTCTGCTGATTTGCAGGTCGTAAATCCCCACCGGAAGCAAGGTGAAGCGAAATGCCCCCGAATCGGGAGTCGTTGCCGTCAGTACGGCAGCAGTGCCCCGATTGGTTAGAGTCACGCTCGCGCCGGGCACGGCGCCTCCGGATGGATCCACAATCCGGCCACTGATTATCCCCGTCACGACTTGGGCCGCTGCTACCGGGAACGTGGCAAAGGTGAGCAGATTTAGGATAAGAAATGCAGCTGAAGCAGCAGTGGCTAGTCCAAGAATTGAGGAGGACAAATTCACCGCGCGCCCCTTTTGGGGCGGTCTCGCATGTCGCAATCCGTGGCCGAACCCCATGGCACCCTCTACGATTCCGTACCAGAACCGAACACCGCCCTACCGCCCACTCCAATTAACATACATGTGACGACTGAAATTTGAAGTGTGAAAAATGCAGGATGGAGCGTAAGTACCACATATTAGGCTTCATAGGCGAAGCCCCCGAAAGCCACGCAAATCTACTATGAATAAATCCCAGATAAAAGAAAAAATCGCCGTGAGTGTGGTCCCAGGTGTTCGGCGCGGGAGTATCGTGACTAGGGGAGGCGAAATTCGATGGCGATTTCCTCTTGGATTTCAACGGGCTGCCCGCCAAGCAGCGCGGGTTTGTATCGCCACTGGCTGACGGCGTCCATGGCAGCCGGGATAAGGGCCGGGGAACCGCTGAGAGGCTGTGCATGCGCAACTTTGCCATTCGCGCTGATCGTGGCCCGCAGGGTTACGGTACCTTGGATACGGCTGGCCCGCGCGATGGGGGGATAGATTGGAGTGACGTGGTAGATGAGCGCACCGGGCCGTGGCGGTAGAGAGGGGATTGTTGGTGGAGCGGGACCCAGATTCGAAGACGCGAACAACGCGGGAATCGGCGGGGCATTATTTGTAATGCCAGCGTTTGGAACGCTCGGGTTCGGAGCACCCGGCTCGTCCTTCAGAGGCGGTGGGCCCGAGCCTTCGGGAGTCTGGATGGCG
This sequence comes from Terriglobia bacterium, assembly GCA_963823205.1. GTDB lineage: Bacteria > Acidobacteriota > Terriglobia > Acidiferrales > UBA7541 > Palsa-295. Next base: position 183,025 of record CAWGKL010000009.1, on the reverse strand, counting down.
CGTGCACTCTGGGAACGAACCGGAGGAGACAGGACCACGTATCCAAAGGGGGTACGGGTACCGTTACGCGCCGGAGGGAAGTTGCGAGACACCTGAGGAGACGCGGCTGGTCCACCGGAACCATTGGAAACACCGGGTGAAACCTGGGGCTGGGGCTGCCCGGCAGCGACCTTGCCGGCAAGGCTCGCAGGCTTGATGCCGGGGAGTACCGCAGCGGGAGGGGAAAGTGAAGGAGGCAGATTTAGGGGTGCGTTCACCGCGCTGCTTGGAACGGCGCTGCTGCTTCGCTGGAAGAGCGGAATCAAGCTTCCACGCCGCACCTCCCACGCCGCAGCGGCCGATAAAACAGCGCAGAGCGCAACGATACGAATCCACCTATTGCGATCCCACACTGGAGAAACGGGCTGCCGCAGAGACTGTCTCGCGGCCTCAGGGGCTAAAACACCCGCGTAGCGAGTGCCCCTTGGCATGGCCGCGCTTCGAGGCTCCCTTCCCGCACGGCTGGCGGGGGGGGGCAAGGCCGTCGCGGTGCGCAAGCCCGCGTCAGAGCCGGCAGGGTAGGAAATAACGCGCTCGCGAAAGGTTTTCACGGGACGGGTACGCTCCGCTGGGGCTGGCACGCCATCCGCGGCGTCTGGAACCACCTCCAAGCGCTGGGAGCGAAGCGGAATGGCGGAGGAATTTTCCAGGGCGCTCGAATCCAGGCGCGGCTCATTCGTAAGCTGGCTCGCGGCCAAGCTGGCGGCGAGCGAAGCCGCAGGCTCGAATACCGGGGCCGCAGGCTCGGGAATCGGAGCGAGCGGCTCGAGGACCAGGGCCGCACCGGATACAGAGTCTCCGCCTTCGAGACGGGGCTCGGGAGGGGCGATTTCTTCCTCCGACGCCTCGCGGAAATTGTCCGGCCCGCCTACGGCATCACACCACTCCCTGATTTGACTGCGGGCTTGTTCGGAGAGACCGGAGAACTGGACACCCGCCAATCTATTCAAACCGCTTCTCCATACGATGTCTCCGCTGGCTTCGACCCAGACGTTCGATTGGGGGATCTGAAACCGGATGTGGGGCAGATGATCATCCATCAAGCTGGCGACCGCGCAGACGGCAAATCCGGTCTCGCTGATATTGAGAATGATTCCGCCATTGCTCTCGTCCAATTGGACATAGGCAATGGCTCTGACCGGCTGGCGGGCGTGGATGCGCCGCTCCGGGAGGTCGGGAGGACGTTCGAAAAATTCAAACGGGTCCGGCATCACTCTCCTGCTTATCCACGCCGCGGAGGGGGGTTGCGCGACGAAGGCAAGGTGTAGAGTGGGCATAGTACCACAGAAGGTTTGAAAAGCCGCCTTTGGCGTAATTGCCGGTCGCTGATAGAATAAGTGGTTTTCATGGTGCGCTACTTTTCACTCCGAGGCTCTGATGGCTGAAATCCATGGGTTCCGGGCATACCGGTACGATACCAGCCGTGTCAAGCTCGAAGACGCGCTCACACAGCCCTACGACAAAATCTCTCCCGCGATGCAAGAGCAATACTATGGCCGCAGCCCCTACAACCTGATCGCCATCGAGAAAGGGCGGACGCTTGCGGAGGATTCGGCGGAGAACAACGTCTATACGCGGGCGGCGCAAAAGATGGAGGAGTGGATCGCGGAGAAAATTTTGGTCGAGGAGCGAGCGCCGAGCATTTACATCTACGCGCAGAATTTTCAGGTTCCCGGGACGCCCATGAGCCGCACGCGCATGGGCTTCATCGCGCTTGGCCGCGTGGAGGATTATGACGCGAAGGTCGTCCTCCGCCACGAGCGCACGCTTTCGGCTCCCAAGGCGGACCGGATCGAGTTGCTGCGGCGCACGCGCGCGCAGACGGGGCAGCTTTTTATGCTCTACGACGATCCCGCGCGCGCCATTGACGCTGCGCTCGAAGAGGCCGCCGGCAAAAGCGCGTCCTTCGAGCTGCGCGATGAATTCGGCGTGACGCACCGGCTTTGGCCGGTTTCCGACGCGGCGTTCCTGCGGCAAATCCAAAATGCGATGGCGGAAAAAAAGCTGGTGATCGCCGATGGGCATCACCGCTATGAGACGGCGCTGGCCTACCGGAATGAACGCCGCGCGCAAGCCGGCCAGGCCGATCCGCTGGCGGCGCATGAATTCGCGATGATGACGTTCGTCAACACGCATTCGAAGGGGCTGGTGATTCTCCCCACGCATCGGCTGGTAAGCCATCGCGAGATTTCGATTTCGAGGGCTTCCGCGAGCGCCTGACGCGCTGGTTCGATTGGTACGCGTATCCCTTTTCCACTCCGGAGGAACGCGCCGCAAGCTACGCCGAATTCCGCAAGGACCTGGAAAGCCGGCATCATGGCCGGCGCGCCATCGGCGTTTACGCCGGCGGCGGGGCGTTTTATTTATTCGCGCTGCGGCGCGGCGCCGATCTGGAAGGATGGCTGCCGGATATTTCCGAAGCGCAGCGCGGGCTGGATGTGGTCCTGCTGCACCGCTTGATTCTGGAGAAGGGACTGGGAATCACGGCCGAAGCGGTGGCGGCGGAAAAAAACGTGGGATACGAGCGGGAAATGGATGCGGCCATCGCGGCGGTGGATCGCGGCGAGGCGCAGCTGGCGCTGCTGCTGAATCCGGTGAGCGTCGAGCAGGTGGCGGAGATCGCGCTGGGCGGGGACGTGATGCCGCAGAAATCGACGGATTTCTATCCCAAGCTGCTGAGCGGCCTGGCGATTTATCGGGTGGAAGGACATGTCGAGGGATGAATCAAATCAAGAGAGACCCTCGACTCGTGGCTCGGGTGACGACCCGCGGATCGTCAGCGAGCGATTGCATATCGTGCAGGGCGCGCAGGGTCGCAATATCGTGAGCGGCCGGTAGCGCACAGCCCTTCGAAAATCGCCGCTGCGAAGCGGAGCTACGTCGCGCGAAGCTCTGGATGGCGGCGGTTTCGCTGTCGTAGGTATCGAACACGGTCATCAGCTTCGTGACCTGCAGGACTTCCTTGAACTTCGATCCCAGGTTGGCCAGCTTCAGAGTGGCGCCCTGCGAGCGCGCGCTGTGGAACGTGGCCACCAGCGTGCCGAGGCCGGCGCTGTCAATGTAAGTGACGTTCGGCGAGATTCAGCACGATCTTCTTCTTGCCCGCCGCGAGCAGGCCCTTCACTCTTTCGCGGAACGAGTTGCTTTCCTCGCCCAGCACGATGCGCCCTTCGATATCCAGCACGTCACGCCATTCACATCCCGCTCGGTGATTCTCAGTGCCACGTTCGCGCCTCCTCGAGAAAATGCTTCGGAATTGTTGCTGGGAATTGCTTCCCCGGAGAAAATCGGGTTCAGTAAAAATCCGAACAGGACATGTAATAGCCGCAGCCCGGACAGATGAGCTTGCAGCTCCGCCCTTCGAGCCGAGCCGAGCAACGCGGGCAATAGGTGGAAGCAAATTCGCGGTCCTGCCCGCGCGCGGGGGCGGCATCCTGCGAGATCGCCTGCTTTGCCGCCGAATCCGCCGCCTGTGTTGGGGCCATCTCCCGGCTCCTTCCAGGCGAAGTTTATAGCATATCCCGCGCGGGGGGGAAGCCTCGTCGAGTTCGTCTTCGTCCTCGTTTTTCTTGAGGCGAGTCACTTTCAGGGTGACGCGAAAATCGCGTGAGCGCACTTCGGCGAGGATGGCGCGGCGCGTTTCCACGGGCAGGGCCGCCGGATCCACGACTCCGGCCGAATCGCGCGGGAAATGCTTGATGAAGATGGCGGCCAAGTGCGCCGTGGCGTAGGCGATGGGAGAAGACACCAATCCGCGCTGGCGAATTTGATAGAGCGTGGGAAATTTCGCGTCCCAGCGCACGAGCACCGGCTGGTCGCCTTTCGTGCCGCGCACCAGCACGGCCGCGGCGAAGCGCGCATTTTCGAGCACGCCCTGGCGGATGAGCTGGGCGACCTGGCGCGGCGTGAGAGTCTTCGGGAAACGCTTGCGGACGATTCCCGGGAACGGCGCAGGCGTCCCTGGCGGTACCATCGGCGCAGGCGCTCGAAATCGTTACCGCCGATCTTGGCGTCCATCTCGCGAAGCGGAATCACGTAGGGCAACATGCAGACTTCGTCCTGCGCCGCAAGATAGACGGGCACGTCGCCAATGGGAGGCGGGAAACGGAATTTTTCGCGCTCGGCGAACCGGCGGGCCAGCGCGAAATGTCCATGGCGATAGATGCGCGGGCGGGAAATGGCTGCGTCGTAGGCCACGTCCGCCGACCATGTGGAAATGGGGTCCTTGCTTTCCGTGCTCTCGAAGAGGCGGATGTGAATCGAGTGCGCGAAATCGAGCATCTCGGCGCCACGCTTGGCGAGCAGATTCGTGAGGCCGGGAGCGACGCCGGCGCAAATCAGCGCGGCGCGATTTTTGGCAGAGAAGCGCTTGTGAAAGCGGAACTGCTCCGGCTTGAAGGGCTGGCGCGTGAGGTGCGAGTTCATGTCGAAATAGTGCGCGCGCAGGCGCAGGGCCGCGCGCAGGATGATTTCGTTGTAGACGGCGGGCGAGGCGTTGACGATCAGGTTGGCCCCGCGCGCGGCGCGCACGATGGACCAGAGGTTGCGGGCGTTCGCCTCGCGAATCTCGATTTTGCTTTTCTTCGCGAAGAATCGCCGCGCGCGCGGGGTCGCGGTCGCCGCACCACCACCGTGTGCCCCTGGCGCACGAGCAGTTGCGCGAGCAAGGACGCCGGTGCCACCGGCTCCCAGGACAAATATCCGCATCGGTTCGCAACTCTACCATACACTCGCGCCTGCGCCACGAGGGCGGCTTGCGAGGGCACCTCAGGAACCCATTGAGGAGCGGAATACGCATTCGTTGACAAGGCGCGAAGCGGGCGGGTATCATCTCGCGATAAGGCGCCGACCGTGGGCGCTCTATCCCCTCATCGCTCTGACCCCCAGTTGGTTGGAGTCATCGAGGCCGGAAGTCTCGGTGAGCAGGGCACGAATCCCGTAGGGAGGCCTCTCCCCCATGCCACCTGAACGCGGCCAGGACCCGCAACCCCCTGCCATGGAAGCTGCCGCGGAGGAAATCACGCGAGGCAATCCACGCGAGAGTTCCGACGCGATCCTCGCGCAGTTTCTGGGGGCTGGCGGCGCGGCCGCTGCCGCTGCTCCCGCGCGGGAGCGGGAGACTCCTCCGGTTGAGCCGGCGCTACCTATGAATTCCACGACGAAAGAAGATACGACCGCGAGTGCGCAGCCCGCTGCTACGGCGGAGCCTGCGGAACAGACGGAGATGGCCGAATCGACGGAAGCCGCCGAGAAAGCCGAACATTCTGAGGTAACCCAACCTGAGGCAGCCCAACCTGAGGCAACCGAGCCTGAGGCAACCGAACCATCTGAAACAGCAGAAACGATGGATCAGCTCCTCGACCAGTTTGCCACGCCGGAAACGGGAGCGGGCGAAGGCGAGATTTTCGATGGCCACGTGCTGGCGGTGACGGAAGCGGGCGTGATCGTGGACGTGGGCGGAAAGTTCGAAGGGCTGGTTCCGGCGCAGGAATTTCTGGATTCGGGCGGGGCCATATCGAGTTCGGCGCGGGGCAAACGATCGAGGTCGAGCGGCTGCACGAGCGAAAGGACGGCTACGTCCTGCTCTCGCACGTGCGGGCGCACCGGCGGCGCGTGTGGGAGCGCATCGAGAAGTCGTACCGCGAGCACAGCGAACGTCACCGGCAAAATCACCGAACGAATCAAGGGCGGGCTGGTGGTGGATATCGGGGTGCGCGCGTTTTTGCCCGCGTCGCAGATCGAGCTGCGCCCGGTGCACGATCTCGAAGCATGGAAGGACCGCGAAATCGAAGTTCGCGTCCTGAAGCTGAACCGCAAGCGCGGCAACGTGGTGGTGAGCCGCCGCGCCATTCTGGAAGAAGAGCAGAAGGCCAAGCGCGACGCGCTGGCCGCCACGCTCAGCGAAGGCGCGGTGGTCACCGGGCGCGTGAAGAACGTGACCGATTACGGCGTCTTCGTGGACCTGGGCGGGATGGACGGCCTGCTGCACGTGAGCGATCTGGTGTGGGGACGCGTGCCGCATCCTTCGACCGTGGTGAAGCCCGGCGATGAAATCCAAGTCCAGATCCTGAAATTCGACAAGGATAAGCAGCGCATTTCGCTGGGGCGGAAGCAACTGCTGCCCGACCCCTGGGCCACGGTGCCGGAGCGCTTCCCCGCGGGAACGCGCGTGCACGGGAAAGTGGTGGGCGTGACGGACTACGGCGCTTTCGTGCAGATCGAGCCGGGCGTGGAAGGCCTGGTGCACGTGAGCGAAATGAGCTGGTCGAAGCGCGCGAAGCACCCGTCGAAAATCGTGAAAGTGGGCGACGAGGTGGAAGTGGTGGTGCTGGAAGTGAAGACCGACCAGCGGCGCATCTCCCTGGGGCTGAAGCAGACGCTGCCCGATCCCTGGGAAGCGGCCGCGGAAAAATACCCGGTGGGCGCGATCGTCACGGGCCGCATCCGCAACCTGGCGGATTTCGGCGCGTTCGTCGAAATCGAAGAAGGCATGGAAGGGCTGATCCACATCAGCGACGTGAGCTGGACCGAGCGCAGTCAAGCATCCGAGCGAAAAATTCAAGAAGGGCGATACGGTCGAGGCGCGGGTGCTGAAAGTGGATTCGCAGAACCGGCGGCTCTCGCTGGGATCAAGCAGGTGAACGATATCTGGGCGAACTGGTTCGCCGAGCACAAGATGGGCGACATGATGAAGGGCAAAGTGACGCGGACCACGGATTTCGGGGCGTTCGTGGAGCTGGCCGAAAGCATCGAGGGGCTTTGCCACGTCTCCGAAATCGAAGAGCGCCGGCCCAAGGGCGAGCGCGAAAAGGAAAAAGCTTCGCGCGGCGAGCGCGTCGCTTCCGTGCTCGCGCCGGGCCAGGAATACGATTTCAAGATTCTGCGGCTCGAACCCGAGCAGCACAAGATCAGCCTGAGTTACCGCGCGGCGCAGAAGCAGGCCGAGCGGCAAGAAATCGAGACGTTTCGGTCGTCGAAGTCGTCGCCCAACGCCACGATTGGCGACGCGATTCTGGCCAAGCGGCAATTATCCTAGCGCCGCTCGAACGGATTGCCGCAAGTTTCAGAAGGGCGGCACGCAGCGGCAAAGATGGATGGAAGCCTTCCGATAGGCGGCTAGAAAGTGGGAGCGGCGCGCGCTGGATTTCCCCGTCCTGGACTTGGCCCTTTGGGAACCGTCCCCAGGCAGGAAAATCATTTACCTTCTAGCGATTTGATGGTATTCCAATAGAGTGCGGCGACCCTCCCCAGCGCGCACAGGGCCCATTCGAAATGCAGGCAGTGAGAGGAGGCTCTCAACCGATGGCAGAGTCAGCGGGAGAGCGCGACGGCAAAAATCATACGGTGACGAAGGCGGACCTCGTGGGAGAGGTCGAGCAGACGACCGAACTTTCCCGGAAGGAATCGGAGGCCGTCGTCGAGACCATCTTCGATAGCATCATCGCCGCGCTGCAATCCGACGATAAGATCGAGATTCGGGGCTTCGGAAGCTTCCGCACGCGGCAGCGCCGGGGACGCACGGGCCGAAATCCCAAGACGGGCGTGAAAGTGGAAGTCCCGCCAAAGAAAATCCCCTATTTCAAGCCCAGCAAGGAACTGAAGGACTACGTCAACAACCCGCGGCCGGGCGGCGCCGGTGCTGGCGCGCAGGACTGAGCGGGATGGATTATCTGTGGACCCCCTGGCGATACCGCTATATTGCCGATAAGACGAAGAACGACCGCTGCATCTTCTGCCAGGCGCTCGCGGCGGATGACGACCGCAAGGCCGGGATCGTCCTGCGCGGCGCGAAAAATTTCATCATCCTGAATCGCTATCCCTACACCAGCGGCCATGTGATGGTGGTGCCGTACGCGCATGTGGCGGATTTGTCCGCCGCGGAGCCGGATACGCTGGCCGAAATGATGCGCATCGCGCAGCGCGTCGAAAAGGCGCTCGAGGACACCTACCACCCCGAAGGCTATAACGTGGGCATCAATCTGGGCCGCGCCGCGGGCGCGGGCGTCACAGGGCATCTGCACATGCACGTGCTGCCGCGCTGGGCCGGCGATGCAAATTTCATGACCGTGGCCGGCGAGACGCGTCTCGAGCCTGAAACACTGGACGTCACATACGAACGGCTTCGCAGCGCTCTCGCCTGAAGGTTCCTGCATGTCTTCCCGCACACCGAAAGAGCGAACCGTTGCAATAATTCTCGCATTGGCTCTCGTTGTTGCGTTTGCGGGCGCGGCAACTGCGCGCGCTTCAATGCAAGCGGCGAGCCAACAGGCTTCGCCGCCAAGCCACGCGAAGGTCGAGCTGATTGCGGAGGAAGATTCTCTGCGGCCCGGGCGGACGCTTTGGCTGGGCGTCCTCTTCAGCCTCGATGGCGGATGGCACATTTACTGGCAAAATCCCGGCGATTCCGGCGAGCCGCCGAAAATACGCTGGGAGCTGCCGCGGGGATTTCAGGCGGGCGCGATCCGGTGGCCGCGTCCGATGCGCCTGGGCGGCGGCTCTGTTGTGGACTACGGCTATGAGGGGCAGGCGCTTCTCATGGCTCCCTTGCGAATTCCCGCGGCCTTTGATGACAGCACAGCGACCACGATTGACGCGGATGTGAAATACCTTGTCTGCCGCGAAATATGCATTCCCGGCGAGACGCACTTGACGCTTGCGATTCCCGCAGCGAAGGATTCCTCCAAACACTTTTCCCAGTGGCGCGAACTTTTCGAGCGCACGAGGGCCGAGTGGCCCGAACCAGCGCCGAGCGGCTGGAAGATTTCGACGCGATCGCAGGCGGAGAATTTTATACTGACCGTGCGCGGCGAAGCTCGACCGCGCGATGCGGCGTTCTTCCCTTTCGATGCCGATGTGATCGAAAATTCGGCGCCGCAGATTTTCAAGTCCTCCGGCACGGGATTTCAATTGAAGCTTAGGAAGTCGGATCAGCTTATCAAGCCGGTTGCGGCGCTCGGAGGAGTGCTTATCCTCGACGGGACGGCCGCATACGAGATTTCCGCTCCGATGGCGCCCCGCTGACGCCGCGGCGCGGAGCGACTGCCGGCGGGTTGCATCGGAGCTGGCGCGGGTGGAGAATGCCGAAAGGGAGTGCCGGAGGTTACGATGAGAGGAAAATCAGCCGTATGCGCCACGCTGGCTTTGGCCGCCATGCTCGCGGCGGGATGGGCATGGGCGGCGCGAGTGGGCGAGCGCGCGCCGGACTTCACGGCGACAGACAGCAATGGAAAGACGCACACGCTTTCCGAGTACGCGGGGAAGTACGTGGTTCTCGAATGGACGAACCGCGACTGCCCCTTCACGCGGAAGCATTATGAGAGGGGCAACATGCAGCAGTTGCAGCGCGAATGGACGAGCCGCGGCGTGATCTGGCTGACGGTAGCATCGTCGGCGCCGGGCGCGCAAGGATACGTCACCGCCGCGGACGAAAACGCCTACCTCAAAGAGAACGGCGCCGCTCCCACGGCGGTCTTGCTCGATCCGGCGGGAACGCTCGGGCATCTCTACGATGCCAAAACCACGCCCCACATGTTCGTCATCAATCCGCAGGGCGTTCTGATATACGACGGCGCCATTGACGACCGGCCGACGACGGACCTGGCGGCCGTGAAGGGAGCCAGGAATTACGTTTCGCTTGCGCTTGATGAAGCCATGGCCGGAAAAGCGGTCAGCGTGCCCACCAGCCGGCCGTACGGATGCTCGGTCAAATACGGAAACTGAGCGGGGGCGGCGCGGAACATTCTCTTTTCTTCCCGGGCGCACGGCACGGCATTTCTGCTATTCTTTGCGCCGTGCGGAAAGCATTCTGGCGCGCCATTTTTCTTTTCGCCGTGATCGTCGCGGCCTTCGCCCTCCCGCCGGCGGCGCAGACGCCCGATGGCGCGGCGCCCTCGCCAGACGCATCCCAAGAGCAAGTTCCCCCCGGCGAAGCCCCACCTCCCACCACGCGAGCCCCTCGGCCGCAGCCAGCCTATAGCGGGCCCGTGATCGTGCTGAACCCCGCGCACGGCGGCACGGACCCGGGCGCGCGCGGGGAAAATGGCCTGGCGGAAAGGGATATCGTCCTCGAATACGCCCAGGTTGTGCGCGCGACGCTCGAGAGCGCGGGCTATCGCGTGGTGATGACGCGCACCGACGATTCCAATCCTTCCTACGACGACCGCGACGCCATGGCCAATGCGTATCGCGACGCGATTTTCATCAGCCTGCACGTGGCCTCGACGGGCGCGATTGGCACGGCGCGCGCGTACTACTACCAATTTTGGACTCCTTTCCCCGCCGCGACATCCGCCGCGCAGGCGCCGGAGACGGCGCCGCAGACGGCACCGGCGCCTCCGAGCGCGGGCCTCACGGAGTGGGACGAAGCGCAGCGGCCCTACGCCGATCGCAGCCGCTTGCTGGCCGACCTGATGCAGGCGCAGTTGGCGCAATCTTTTTCGGGGTCGCCAGCTGCCTCGGCCGGAGCGGAAGTGCGCGAGCTGCGGTCCGTGGCCGCGCCCGCCATGGCGATTGAAATTTCGAGCGTGGCCGTGAAGGATGAAAGCGTATTGAGAGGCTTCGAGGCGCCGCTCAGCGCGTCCATCGAGCGAACGCTGGAAGCGTTTCGTCCGGCAAACTCGGCGGAGACGAAATAGTGATCGTGGGGCGCAATCTGAAAATCGCGCTGGCCATATTGGCCGTGGCCGTGGTGGCCGGTCTGCTGAGTCTGCGCAGCCTGCACCAGCGGGTCGAGCGGCTGGCCCAACTGCAGACCGCCGAAGAGCAGGCGCGCCGCGAGGTGCTCGCGCCGCCGATTTCCACTCCCACGGACGTGACGGTGCAAGCGAAAATCTTCTGGGCGGCGGGAGCGGATAGGGTCGCCCCGGTGGTGGTGCAATTGCCTCTTTCGGCCGACCCGGTCGAGCGGTCGAAACAGGTGCTGCAGGAGCTGATGACCAGCCCTCCCACGCCCGACCAGCGCACCATCCCCGCGGACGCGGAACTGCTGAGCTTCTACATCCTGCCGGACGGCACGGCCATCGCGGATTTCTCCGACGCGCTGGCCACGGAAACGCCTTCGGGAATTTTGAGCGAGGAAATCACCGTGGATTCGATCGCGCGGACGCTCGAAAGCAACGTGCAGAGCCTGCACAAGCTCAAAATCCTGATCCACGGCCAGGAAGTGGAGACGCTCGCGGGCCACGCGGACCTGAGCGGTTTCTTCGACCTGAATCCGCCCGATGCGGGCACGCCGCATCCCTGAAAATTCTCGCGGCGGGAAGGCAAAGCCCTCGCGGAGCACCGCCGCGCGCTTCGGCTAATTTTTCAGGGGGTTTTCGTTCGGCCGAGCGGGCGTCAGCGCTTCTGGCTCACGAGCCCCGCCACGGTATCCATCAAATCGAATTTCGTCAGCACTTCCAGCTTGCCATTTTCCATCTGCACGAACACCGCCGGGCTTTCGCGGGTCAAAATCGCCGTCACGCGCTCCACGGGCGCATTCGACGGCAGCACCGGCATGGCCGCGCCCATCACTTCGCGCACCACCAGCTTCCGCAAATCCTTCCCTTGCAGCGCCAAATTCAGAATCTGATCTTCGGAGACCGTCCCCACCGTCTGCTCCTCTTCGAACACCGGAAGCTGCGAAATATCCTGCTGCTGCATGGTCTTCAGCGCGTGAAACACGGTCTGGTTCGGCCCGACGACCACCAGTTCGCGCCCCTTGCCGTTCTGCCGTTTCACGCGAATCACGTCCGCGGCCGTCAGCGTCGATTCCGAATCCGAGTATCCGTGCTCGCGCATCCATCCGTCGTTGTAAATCTTGCTCAGGTAACGGCTCCCGGAATCCGGCAGCACGGCCACGACCACGTCGCCCTTCTTGGCGTCCTTGGCCACGCGCACGGCCGCCGCCACGCATCCCCCGCCCGAGCCTCCCGCGAAAATTCCCTCGCGTTTCGCCAGCCGCCGGGCCCACACGAAGCACTGCTCGTCGTTCACCTGCACCACGTCGTCGAGGATCCGGAAATCCATGGTCCCCGGAAAAATATCCTCCCCGATTCCTTCCACCACGTACGTGCGCGCCTTGCCGATGTTCCCCGTCTTCCAATATTCGTAGTAGAGCGACCCCACCGGGTCCACGCCGATTACTTTCAGCTCCGGCTTCTGCTCCTTCAGGTAACGCCCCGCTCCGCTCGCCGTCCCGCCCGTTCCCAGCCCGCAGACGAAGTGCGTGATTTTCCCCTCGGTGTCCTTCCAGATTTCGGGGCCGGTGGCCGCGTAGTGCGACTCGGGATTCACCGGGTTTTCGTACTGGTTGGCGTAAAACGCGCCGGGAATTTCGCGCGCCAGTTTTTTCGCCACCGAATAGTAGCTGCGCGGATCTTCCGGCTCGACGGCCGTGGGGCAGACGATCACCTCCGCGCCAAAGGCCTTGAGCAGGCTCGATTTTCTCGCGCGACTGCTTGTCCGTGATCGTGAACACGATTTTGTACCCGCGCACCGCCGCCACCAGCGCCAGCGACATTCCCGTGTTCCCCGAAGTCGCCTCGACAATTGTCCCGCCGGGCTTGATCTGCCCTTTGCGCTCCGCGTCGTCCATCATCCGCGCGGCGATGCGGTCCTTCACCGAGCCACCCGGAGTCAGGTATTCCGCCTTGACGTACACCTCCGCCGGCACATCCTTCGCCACGCGGTTCAGACGCACCAGCGGCGTGTGGCCCATGGCTTCGAGGATGTTATTGCACTTCATCCGCGCACCCGCTCCTCCGGAAATCACGCTCCGGCAGCCCAAGCTTAGCAGCTTTTCTTCGCTTTTGCCTTTCCGGGTGCCCTACCCTCGTTTTGCGAGGGTGGGGCCTTTGACATGCTATGCTTTTCTTGAAAATATGCCGCCACTCGGAAAACAGACGGAAGAGATTTTCTACGACGGCCACTGCGGCCTGTGCCATCGCGCCGTGAAATTCGTCCTCCGCCAAGACCCCGACGGCCGCGCCTTCCGCTTCGCTCCCTTGCAGGGCAATACCTTTCAGGCGTTGGTCCCGCCCGACCGGCGCGCGGGCTTGCCCGATAGCGTCGTCATCCTCACGCGCGATGGCGCGCTTCTCGTGCGCTCGGACGCCTTCCTTCACATTTTTCGGGAACTTGGCGGCTTCTGGAAATTCCTGGCGGCGGTTTTGGGGGTGATTCCGCGGCGCGCGCGCGATGCCGTCTACGATTTCATTGCGCGAATTCGTTATCGCATCTTCGGCCTGCGCGAGGACACGTGCCCCATCCTGCCGCCCCATTTGCGCGCCCGCTTCGACCGCTGATCGAGGAGCATATGCATCTTTCCTTGTTTCTGCGGTATAGGGGTATCTGCCGAGGCGGTGTGTGCCGCATCTTTTTGTGGTTTTGCTAGCGACATCTCTAAGCTAGCTCAGCCCTCGGGCTCTATAGCCACCGAGAGAATGTCGCCATGCCTGTCGAGCGCGAAGATGCGCAGCCAGAAGCGTAGTGCTGCAAAACCATGAAATCCGAACCTATACCCGAAGCAGAGCCGGCAAACCATAGCCTGTAAACGACAAAAACGCCGGGCGCGTCTTTACGTCACCCGCATCGCCGACTGGGAAATAATCGGCCGCGCCCACGGCGAAGTGTTTTCCGAAATTCGTCCGGCGTGCACCATGGTCGAGGTCAGCGGATTCGTGGCGCCAGAAATCCTGGTCGAAATCGAAGCCGACGCCATCCTCGCATCCTAAAAATCGGCGTCCGAGTCGGCTCCTAAAAACTTGCCCTCGGAATTCAACTCCCCTATGGGCGGAATCTCGTGGCCCGTCTTCTTACGGACATTCTCCAGGACTTCATGAATCACGTCCTGCCCATAGATTTCCCCGACCGCGTATCGGAAACCGGATAGATTTCCTCTCCAAAATTCCGTTTCGCGGCTTGCTGCGTTCTTCTCGCACTCGGCGTGATAGGTCTTCAACAAATACGAGCCCTGTTCCACCAGGTGACCCAAGGTTTCGGCGTTCGGGCTCCGGCGTGTCATGTCTTCCGCTCCTTCGGCGGATATTTTAGCACAGCCGAACCTTCGCCCTTTGCGGCGCGTAGAAGTGGCCGTGTTGCATTGGTAGGAGCGCCGATTTCGTAAGGCCCGAGCGTCGCCCCCGCGGCAAGCGCCATTACTTTTGCAGCAGCGCTGGCCAATTGAGGACCACGGTAAGCGGAGCGGACGCGGTCTCGCCGGTGGGCGTGAGCATCAGGAACCGCTGCCCATCGGCCGACACAACGTAGCGATTTCTGAAGAAAAAGCCCGGGATGAGTTGGGCTTGAAACAGGGGCTTGGGAATGCCCGCCTGAAAGTTCGCCGAATCCGTACTGACCTCGACCGCCATCATCTTGTCGTCAGGACTCAAATAGAAGAGTTCTTTCCCGTCACGCCGCCACGTGGGTTCAATACCCCCAGATGTTGAAACCTGCCATTTCCCAAGATGGTCCGGGAAAGTCTGGACATAAATTTCGTATCTCCCCGTTTCGCTCGAAGCATAAGCGACGTATCGCCCGTTCGGCGAGAACCGTGCCTCGCGCGCTCCGAAACCACTGCCTTGGACGAATGGGAAAGGCTTGCGTTCACCGGTCAGCGGCAGAGCCCACAGTTCGGTCGAATCAGTGCCTCCTGCCGTGTCGTAGAAGGCATGGCGGCCGTCGGGCGCCAGATCGTCCACAGTCTTGGCTTGGTCCTTCGACTCGTAAATCGGCTCCGCATTCCCTAGCCCATTTGCCGGCTGCTCGTAAATATCGCGCGAGCCGGCGCGGTCCGAAGTGAACATGATCCGGCTTCCGTCCGCCGACCACAGCGGATTGAAATTGTCGGCGGAGCCGAACGTCAGACGCGAATCGGTCCCTCGCTTCAGGTCGTATATCCAAATATCGCGAGCGCCGGCCCCGCCAACGCCGACCGCAATCTTGCTTCCCTCGGGCGAGAGGGCCGAGCTCGAGTAATGGCCAGACTCGCCGACCGTCCCGAGCTTCTCACCCGCGCGGTTGTACCAGGTCATTTGGCTGATGCCGAAGGCGCCGGGAGCGGCTTGGTATGCCAGAGCGCCGGTCTCGGAGACAGAGAAAAATCCGTAGCCGTAGCCGGCAGTTAACCCAACGCCTGTGCCGACGGGCGCGGCCGGTCCAGTCAATCTCAACCCATTCGCATCGAAGCCTTGGGCTACGAGCGTCCCTTGATTCACATAGAATAAGTAGCCCGGTGGAGCGTAGAGGGCATTGCTAACAGATT
This sequence comes from Terriglobia bacterium, assembly GCA_963823205.1. Lineage (GTDB taxonomy): Bacteria > Acidobacteriota > Terriglobia > Acidiferrales > UBA7541 > Palsa-295. The sequence goes on along the minus strand of CAWGKL010000009.1, from coordinate 167,745 downwards.
CGAACAAACGTTCGGTCTTCGGACTATCGAGCGAGCCAGTCGCGACGAATCCGCGGTTGTTATAGCTGTTGGCGGCAGCCCCCGTGACGAGGAGAAAGAGAAAGTGCCGCCCGTCGGGCAGGAACTGGGGAAGATCATATTCTCGTTCCTGGCGCGCCGCGTCCGGCGCTGCAACAAGCGTAGGCGTGCCGCCCGCTTCGGAAACGCGGTAGAGCTTGTCATCACTCGAGAAGAGGATAACGCCGTCGCGGTTCCACGTCCCGCCATACGCACTATGGGCATCACACAACATCTCGGGCGTCCCGCCGGAAACGGGGACCTTCTCCAGTTTTCCATTGACTGTAAAAAAGGCGATGTACTGGCTATCCGGCGACCAAAACGGACCAATGGCGCCTTCCGTGCCCTGGAAGGCATTCGCCACGAGCGAATCGAGCGAACGCACCCAAATCTCGCGGGATCCCCCCGCCTGCCCTTGGGTCACGAACGCCAGCTTGCGCCCATCGGGCGAGAGGCTCAGAAAACCGCCCGCGGGAACGAACCTCGTATTCTCAGGCGCCAGGACAGAGAATCGGAGCACGTTCTCAGCCTTTTTCGGTTGGAGCAGGAAGTAGGCCGCGATCGAGGCGAAAAGAATTGCGCCCCCCGCGAGCGCCCAGGCTATTCGTTCGCGGTTCCGGCGGCGCGCGACGACGGGCGCGGCAACGCCTGCCTGCGAGCCGCCCTCGGCGATCCATTTCAGTTCATCGCAGAGGTCGCTTGCGGCTTGCCATCTCCTCTCTGGCTCCTTCGCCAGACATTTCTTTACCACGCGGTCCAGCGCCGGCGGCGTCATCGGCTGAAGCGAAGAAATCGGCGCCGGATCGGTCTCCAGTATCTTCGCAATCAGACTGGCCTGGCTCTTCCCTTCGAACGCTTTTTTCCCCGTGGCCATCTCATACACCACCACTCCGAACGCGAAGATGTCCGTCCGCGCGTCCGCTTCCTTGCCTTCGAGCTGCTCCGGCGCCATGTATTGCAGCGTCCCCAGGATGGTTCCCTGAGCTGTCAAGGGCTCGCTCGCCGTCGGAAGCTGCGACATCTGCGCGCCCGCCGGTGCCATCTCCTGCTTCAGTTTCGCCAACCCGAAATCCAGCAGCTTCGCTCCCGAGTTGGTCAGCATGATGTTGCCGGGTTTTAGATCGCGATGCGTGATCCCCTTGCGGTGCGCCTTGTCGAGCGCGTCGGCAATCTCGATGGCGTACTGCAAGACTTGCTCGACAGGCAGCGGACCTCTCCGCAGCCGCGCCGCCAGCGTCTCGCCTTCGACATACTCCATCACCAGATAATCCGTGCCGTCCTCGCGGCCGATATCATAGAGCGTGCAGATGTGCGGATGATTCAGGCTGGCAATCGTTCGCGCCTCGCGGTCGAAGCGCTCGCGCAGCTTGGCGGAATCGCCCAGATGATCGGGGAGAACTTTGATTGCGACGGTGCGGTTGAGGCGCGTGTCGCGCGCGCGGTACACCTCGCCCATCCCGCCCGCGCCCAGCGGCGCGGCGATTTCGTACGGCCCGAGTTTCGTTCCCGCCGCGAGCGCCATTGTTGCGCGCAATAGTAGCACCATCCATCGCGTCGGAGCGGCACCAACTCTTCCGGGAGAAAGGCCTTAACTCTTGCTTGGTCGGCCACTCCGAAGCCATCGTGGAAGCGCGGGCTTGGCCGCCGGGTCAGGCTCGGTATTACGATTGCCTCCTACCCCTGCCTCCTTCCATCTCTGCCCCCTGCTTCCCCACCTGTTCCTCTCATCTCCCTTCTCAGAACCCCGCAAAAAAAAACGCATCCTCTCCGCACCCATGCACGGGTTCTAACCACCGGTCCCCAAAGGACTTGCGGACCGCCCGAATCAGGGCCGACTTGACAATTATGGTATAATAGGGTATGATACTTAAAAAGCAATCTAACACTATTCCTGACAATCCATTCTCTATCTCCTCTGCCTCCTCTGCCTCCTATACCTCCCTTGCCTCCTCCGATCCGCGCATTCCTAATCGAAACACGCCAGGAAACAGAAATCGCCGCAGCTTCCCTGTTATCAATAACTTAATTTTTTCTAAGCAGATTATATACTTCACAAAAGACCTTCGGGGGTGTATAAGTGGCCCCGAGGCCATCCCATCCAAAGCGGCCTCGTAGGAGCGGAGCCGTGACGACGTGTATCGCCGCGATGCAGAGAGACGCGGAAGGCGATTGCATTGTCGTTTGCAGCGATACGCGAGTTTCTCTCTTAGGCGACTGGTTTTCGCAGGAGGGCGTCAGAAAATTCCACTGCATTAGTGACGAATGGCTAATGATGTTCGCGGGCGACTTGGAAGACGCGAAGAAAATGTTAGATGCGATGCGCCAGACAATCCCGAGAAGTGGCAGATTAAGATATGAAAACGTCGTTGACCACGTTCGGAAAGCCTATGCGCGGGTCAGAGAGAGGCTCATTGAGACGAAAATTCTCCCCGATTTCGGAATCGGCACTTTCGCGGAGTTCGCGGCGCTCCCTACTTCCGACAATCTGTGCCGGACGATCAGTCAGCAAATAAAGGCAGAGCAGGAAAATTGGTGTCTTCTCGTGTGCGGTTTCGACGACAAACGAGAGCCGCGCATGTTCGTCATCTCCGAGGCTGGCCGGGTCGAATATTACGACGGAATGGGCAGGGCCGCGATTGGGAGTGGCGCGGCTGCGGCACTCTTGTGGCTGGGCCACTCAGGGTTTCGCGTCAGGGGAAATATGGGCGCGATGATATTTAGAATTCTTTCAGCGAAATTCTTCGCGGAAAAATCTAGCGATGTTGGGAAGCGTACCATTCTCGGCATCTTTAGGCCGGGAAAGACTTACATTCTCGCTCTACCCGATTCAGATATTAAGAAAGCGAGGCGTGTTTGGGAGGCGTTGCCGGTATCGAGGCCCGGCATCGAAAAACAACTGGAACACTACATTCGGATTCATCTCGCGCTCTATGACCCTGGCCGCGACAAATCAGGCAGTTAACCGCTCAAAAGTGAGGACCGGAGCCGTAATCATATGGCGCAGCGTATCCATGAACAAATCGGGCCGTTTTCTGCGGTTGGATCGGAAGCTCATTTCCTCAAGGTAGGATTGCAGATGCTTCGCGCTGATTTTATGCCAGCTACCGCGCAGACCGCGCTTGAAAAGAGAGAACGCGGATTCGATGGTGTTTGTGTGCGCTTCGCCCCGCACATATTCCTTGATGCCGTGCTGAACCATCTTATGCTTCAACCCCATGCGCTTTGCGATGCCCTTATAGGCCGGGAGTTCATCGGTGAACAGCACATCCACGTCTTTGCTCAAATTCTCGCGGATGAACTTTTCAAGCGAACGGCTCGTAACGTTCTCGGCATGGAACAACCGGAGTTCGCCGTTGCGCTGACGGATTCCGATAACCGGGTGCTTCTTCGTCCCGCGTCCGCGCCGTCCGAGTCCCGTTCCCTTTCCGCCGACGTAGGTTTCGTCTACTTCGATTTTCCCGTCCAGCATTGGCTTGTCGCATTCCGCCATTGCCGCGCGGACTCTGTGACAGAGGTACCACGCGGTCTTGTAGCTGATTCCGAGCGTGCGCTGAATCTGGCAGGCCGACATACCTTTCTTCGCTTCGCAGAGAAGCAGGGTTGCCACAAACCATTTTGTCAGTGGCAGGTGGGTGTCGTTAAAAATCGTCCCGGTCGTAACCGAGAATTGATAATCACAGCCCTTGCAGTAGTAGAGTGTCTTTTCGGTTTCGAGTTCCGCAGCGGCCATCTTGCAGCGCGGGCATTGCACACCTTCGGGCCAGCGGAGCCGAGTCAGCAATTCGCGGCACTTTTCATCAGTCGGGAACATGGTATTTATATCAATTAGGTTCATCGGAGTCCTCGCATGGAACAGGGCAGGAAGAAGCTGCTAAAACGGGTGCCGACGCGGAAGCTAATGGCGTCCATCAAAAAGGACTTGCGGCGGGCGATACGGGCTTCCACTTCCGCCGCCAAGCCCAAGAAACGCTGAGAGGTACGATTCATCATGCTTTATCATGGCAGATGGCCCTACTTTTGTCAAGTAAATAATCTTGTTTTCTAATCGAAACAAAATGGGGGGGGCGACGGCCCAACATCACCGCAGTCTCGAATTTCTAATCGCGAAACATCGGGAAACAGAAATCGCTGCAACTCACTGAAAACAAACGATGGGCATCCATTCTAATCGCGAAGGATTTGGGGGGGGTCGCCAACTAAAAATCAGCCATACCAATAGAAGATAAAGCGAAATGCGGAAGGCTAAGGGGAGGACAACACGGCCCGTGAAGAAATTGTTTCACTCGCCACTAGCCACTTAATTTCTCATCCCTCCCAGCGAGGGTTTTTATTGCTCTTTGAAAATCTAGCGGATGGCTACTATGCGGGTTTCAGCGAATGTGGCTGGCCTTCCCAGTCGTTTGACAGGCGGCGGACCGTCTCGCGCAGCCGCACGGCAAGGTCCACCACGGTTTGCAGTCTCTGCGTGTCCACGCTCGAGAGCCGCTCGCGATGAGCCAGAAGGAGCTCCGCGTTGCCCAAAATTCCCGTCAGCGGATTATTGATTTCATGGCGGAAGATGGCGCTCGCGCTATCGGCCAATTCCGCCCATTGCGGCCCGAGAATGGATTCCGGCGTCTTGGCCCATCGCAGCCTGCGTTCCACCAGGGCGGCGGCCAGCGGGATGAAATCTCCGGCGCGCGCCACGAATTCCAGCTCTCCTTCGGCCACCAGCCGCGCTACTTCGGGTTGGCGTTCGAGCGGCGCCAGCAGAATCACGGGAGCGGTGGCCGTAAAATACCGCAGCGACTCCGACAGCCGCATTCCGCGCAGCAGCTCGTCGTCCAGAACAATCACCGTGGGCCAGATGCGGTTCGACAATTCCCGGAGCCGCTCAAGGCTGGAAGCGATGGCCGGCGGCCCCGCGCCCTCGAATTGCTCGATCTGCTGCGCCAATTGCCGCGCCACCTGCGGGTCCGCAACTCCCACCAGCGGCCTCCGCGCCGCGGAAATCATGGCATGCTTCGCGCCCGTCTCCATTTTCCTCAGGCTCCCCCATCCGCGCTTCGGCTCTTCAGCTCCGGTTTCAGCAGTCCGCTTGTCCCGGTTCGCCGGGACCCGACACCGGACCGGGCGGGCGAATCACCCGCCTGGGCGTCCTTCTGGTTGCGCTCCAGCGCGCGATGGACCGCCAGCTTCAGCTCCTCGACCAGAAACGGTTTCGCGAGGTACGGCAAATCGTAGCGCGCCAGAAATTCCGGCGTGCGCGGAGCCACCGTATCCCCCGTGACGAAAATGATGCGGCGCTGCATCGGGCTTCCTCCTTGCAGCAGCGCTTCATAAAATGCCGGACCGTCGAGCCGCGGCATGCGCAGGTCGCAAATCACCAGGTCATACCCGCTGCGCGAAAGCCGCGTCAGCCCTTCCGGGCTGTCGAGCACGGTTTCCACCTGGTGCCCCTCTTCCCCCAGCACGTCGGCGATCAACTGCGCGACCGTCGGCTCGTCTTCGACCACGAGTATCCGGCCCGTCAAAACAGCCTGGGCCGCGCCGGCCTCTTCGGGCGACATATCCTCCCGCTCTTCTCCCGCGGCGGAAACCACGGGCAGCTCGACGCTGAATTTGGCCCCGCTGCCCGGCTGGCTTTCAAACGCCACTTCGCCGCCGTGCTGATGAACGATCCCGTACACGATGGAAAGCCCCAGCCCCGTTCCCACGCCCGCGGGCTTCGTCGTGAAGAAGGGATCGAAGATGCGCCCGGCAATGTCGTGGGGAATGCTCGGGCCGTCGTCGGAGACCTCGAGCGAGATGCGGTCTCCTCGCGCGTGCGGCAGATGCCGCGTCCGAATCCAGACGCGGCCTTGTCCGCGCCCCTCGAGCAGGGCCTGCTCTGCGTTGATCACCAGATTCAGCACCACCTGCTGGAGTTGATAGGGGTCGGCCATGGTCCGGGGCAGGCCCGGCGCGAGTTCGCATTCCACGACGATGTTTTCTACTTTCATTTCGTAGGAGCGCAGAGCCAGGGTGCGCTCGATAATCTCGTTGAGGTCCACGCGCGTTCGCTCTGTCCTGTTCTCCCGCGCGAAATAGAGCAGGTTCTTGACGATGCGCCGCGCGCGCTCCGCCTCGTGGTAAACCTTGCGGGCTTCGGAAAGCGGCCCCGGCCCGAGTCCCCGGCCGAGCAGCAGTTGCGTGTAGCCCATGATGGCCGTGAGCGGATTGTTCAGTTCGTGCGCGATCCCGGAAACAAGCTGGCCGAGCGCGGCCATCTTTTCGGTTTGCAGCATCTTCGAGGGGATGGGCCGCTCGAGGATGCTGTGAAGGTCCGCCTCCGGCTCGCGCCATTTGCCCTCTGCACCCTGGTTTCTCAAGTCCTCTTCCAGGCACAAAAGAAGATTGTGCGGACCCGGCAGGACCGCACGCAATGTGGTCCGCACGCGGGAGCCGCTCGCGAGTGTGGAATCAAAACTGGGAGACCCGGCGCAAGCGGCCGCGAGTGCCTCCAGTTGTCCTTCGCACATCCGTGGCAGGCACTCGCCGAGGCGGACGTTCCCCGTGCGGTCCGTTTCGAGCTTCAGCAACTCGATGGCTTTGCGGTTCGCTCTGTGGATCACTCCTGCAGAGTCCGCCACAAGAAGGGCTTCGCCACTGGACTCAAATACGGCGTTTAGTGCGGCATCGGCATCAAGCGCGGCCGAGCCCAGCAGCGGATGGGCCGGCGGGCGAGGGGCACGGGCCTGATCAGGCGTCGCGTGGCGAGCTAACGTATCTTCATGTTTCATCACCAAGTTACCAGCGCACTTGGAGAACCCAATGGGCGGACAAAAGACCGAGGCCAGCCGTGACGGCATATTCCACCGCGCGGCGGAACAGCCGCAACGCGCGCAAGCGCTTTGCTCTCGTTGCTGTCATATACACGCACAAATCCCATGCATAATGCTGACCAAGTGCTGTTAACTATCGAAGTTCCCGCTTTTCAGCGTGTTGGCAGGTGGGAAGGCCGCGAAAGAAGTGGAAAGCTTCCCGGTTCGAACCGGATGCGTCCCTGTCTAGGAATGGCCCGCGTGGATGGGCCTACAACTCGTCGGATGCAAACGGCGTCGCTGCGATCACGACGAGTGCGTAGCGTCTTGAATAGGGGCGTCTCGGAACTTCAACTGGGACGGGGGCCCGAGGCGGGCGATTCCGCCGGTGATTGCCCCTCGTATTGTTTGAGTTTGCGATAGAGCGTGGTCTTTCCGATGCCCAGAAGGCGCGCGGCGGCGAGCTTGTCTCCGCTCGATTCCCGCAGGGCGCGCAAGATGGCCCGGCGCTCGAGTTCCTCCAGGGGCAGAAGCTCATCGTTTTGGGGGATTCGCTCTCTGGCGCCGTACTGCAGGTTGGAGGGAAGATCGCCCACATGCAGGATGGGCCCGGACCCCAGCGCCACGGCGCGTTCGACGGCATTTTCGAGTTCCCGGACGTTCCCCGGCCAGTCGTAGGCGATCATGCGGCCCATGGCGTCCTCGGAGATGGTGCGCAGCTCGCGGTTGGGATCGCTGAATTTCTCGAGGAAGGAGTGCACCAGGAGGGGAATATCGCCTTTGCGGTCGCGCAGCGGCGGAAGCTTGATCTGCACGACGTTGAGCCGGAAGAAGAGGTCCTGGCGAAAGTTGCCCTGGCGCACGGCGGCGTCGAGATCCCGGTTGGTGGCGGCGATCACGCGCGTGGAGATGGGGATGCGCTCGGTGGAGCCCACCGGCCTGATCTCCTTTTCCTGCAAGGCGCGGAGCAATTTGGCCTGCAAGTCCACGGAAAGGTCGCCGATTTCGTCGAGGAAGAGCGTGCCCCCGCCGGCGGACTCCATCAATCCCTGCTTGGAGTGTTGCGCGCCGGTGAAGGCCCCTTTGACGTAACCGAACAGCTCGGATTCGATCAGCGTGGGAACCAATGCGGAGCAATCCACGGGGGCAAAGGGCTTGTTCCGGCGCGGCCCGGAGAAATGAATCGAACGCGCCACCAGTTCCTTGCCCGTGCCGCTTTCGCCCAGAATCAGGACGGGATAGTTGTGCTGGCTCACTTTTTCGATCAACCGGTAGACCCGCTGCATGCGCGGGGAGGTGCCGATGATTCCGCCGAATCCCGGGCGCGCTCGAAGCTGTTCGCGCAGAACGCGATTTTCCTGGTCCATTTCGAGGGAGCGGACCACGCGGTCGAGCTTCCCGCGAAGCTCGGGGACATGGAAAGGCTTGGTGAGGTAATCCGCGGCGCCCATGCGGGTGGCCTCCACGGCGCTCTCGATCGTGCCGTACTGCGTCAGGACGATCACGGCCGTTTGCGGATACGTCTCGCGGATGAATTTTAAGAGTTCGATTCCGCCCAGCTCCGGAACGCGCAGGTCGGTGATGACGATGTCCACGGGATACTGTTCGAGGATTTCGATGGCTTGTTCGGTGGTGGACGCGGTGCGCGGCCGCAATCCGGAATCGGCGGCCACGTCACGGCACAGATTTCGCGTGGCGTCCTCGTCGTCCACGATCAGGACGGTAACGGCCACGGGCCGTTCCGCAGCTACGGCTGTTCCCATTCCACTGGCCATGTTTCATGCCCCCCTTCTCAAAGCCCGCTTCTTGGCCCCAATTGTCGAAGAGCCCTCGAGTTCTTGTCTATCTTCTGCAAGGCCGGCACCAAATGGGAACGGTTCACTTGCTATTAGAAATCACTAGAAATAAATGCGTTACGGGCAATGAATGGTGCGGCGCAAGGCAGCCTAGTTCCGAAATGGAATCGCTTTCAAGTCCGTATAATTACGTATTCTGCTAAGTCTTTTGACATCTTGCGAATGCAATCAATCATGCCAAGGGTATTAATCCCGGTTTGGGATTCTACCCTGTCTTAGACGCCGCCGACGAACCTCACCGGGGCCACCCCGCGGCCATTTGCGCCATCTGAATTGACCTGCCCGACTTTTTGTACCAGGGCTAGTGAGAGAGTTTACATCACAACCTCATCGGGCAAGGGGGCAAATGGCGGCTCGCAGGGAGCCGTAGGCGACCGGAGAGCCGCCATTTGCGGCGCGAACGTCGCTGGCGCCGGCGGCCTGTAGCCCAGCGCCGAGTGCGGACGCAGCGTGTTATATATCACCCGCCATTTCTCGATCACCACCTGTGCCTCCCTCAGCGAATAGAAAATCTCTCCGTTCAGGCATTCGTCCCGCAACTTCCCGTTGAAACTTTCGCAGTAGCCGTTCTCCCAGGGGCTCCCCGGTTCGATGTACAGCGTCCCCGTACCCACCTTCGCCAGCCACTTCCGCAGTTCGTCGGCGACGAACTCCGGGCCGTTGTCCGAGCGAATGTTCTCCGGAATTCCCCGGTACAGCATCACGTCCGCCAGCGCTTCGATTACTTCGTACCTTCCCAGTCTTCGGGCCACCCGAATCGCCAAACACTCCCGCGTGTACTCGTCGATCAGCGTCAGCATGCGCAGTGTTCTTCCGTCGTGCGTCTTTCCACTCACGAAGTCGTAGCTCCACACATGATTCGCTCGCTCTGGCCGCAAGCGAATGCACGACCCGTCGTTCAACCACAATCTCCCTCGTGGCCTTTGTTTCTGCGGCACTTTCAACCCTTCCCGCCGCCAGATTCGCTGTACTCGGTCTTTGCCTACATGCCAACCTCGATCCCGCAGCACCGCTGTGATCCGCCGGTAGCCGTAGCGCCCGTATTCGCCGGCCAGCGCCACGATCTCTCGTGTCAGCGCATCTTCGTCCGTTCGGTAGATCCCCTCGTAGCGTTGTGTCCCTCTCCACTGCCCCAGCAGCCGGCAGGCATGCCGCTCCGATACCCGGTAACTCTCGCGTGCATGCCTGACCGCGCCACGCCGCCGCTCAGGGCCTAGAAGTTTCCCTCCGCGAATGTCCTTCAGAATTTGCTTCTCCAAAGACAGCTCTGCCACCAGCCGCTTCAGCTTGGCGTTTTCCCGTTCCAGTTCCTTGAGACGTTTGGCCTGATCGAGTTTTAATCCGCCGAATTCCTTCCGCCAGCGGTAGTAGGTCTGTGCGGTGATCTCGGCTTCTTTGCAGGCTTGCGGAGTGGTTTTCCCGTTGGCGAGTTCCACTTCAACCTGCCGTAACAACGTCACAATCTGCTCCGGCTTGTATTTCTTCATTGGCATACCAGCTTCCCTCCAGAGTGAATTCTCTCTCACTCCCGCTGGTACAAAAAATCCCGGTCAGGTCAGCAGGACTGTGCGCCAATAACAGAGCGCGAATGCGAGAGGTGCGAAGTTGTCGGCGGCAGAGCGAAGGGCCATTGCTGAGAAAGCGGCCAAGGCGAGATGGCGCCATCGTTCATAGGCCCAATCCGGTATCAGATTGCTGGTCGTTGAATGGCAGCAGCCAATTCTGGCCGTATCGCGGTGCAACCGTATCTAGTTTTCCGATGAAATCAGAGTAGCTCAGACTCAGCTTCATAATCGCCACGACTGCTCCTAAGTGCTCTCTCAATTTTGGGTAGCCGATATTTGCCGTCAATCGCTGAAAATATTTGTGGGTTGGTCTCCCGGAATCATTGCGTTGCACCAGTTTTCTTAGCTCATCCAACACCCCTGGTGCTAGGCGCTTGTACACAATATCGTTCGTCAGATACCCAAAATACTGCGGGCGCTTCACGGAATCAGTCTTATAGTCCAACCCGCGGAGTCGGAACAAATGCTCATAGAAATCCGCCGGGAAGGTTTGGATATAAGGTTGAAGCTCTTTTGCGATGAATGCTTCTAAGATTCGCGCTAGCCCATCAATCGCCCTCTTTTTCTGATACCCCGTCGCCTCATCAATAAGGGCGATAATCCCGGTGTGGGCCAAAGCACGCATTAGGATGTCTGCAGAAACGGCGAGATCTTTTTGGCTATCCAAGAGCTCATCGGCATCTCTAGCCTTGAGAAACACGTCACAAATCATCGGATAAAGTTCACCACGCAAGCCGTTGGCAACAAACCCTGTTCTTCCAGGAACCTTGTAAGGGTAACGAGTGGCCAGCCCCACCCGTAAGTCCTCACTGATATATGGTCGGAGATTGCTAGCGGAGAGAATGGGAGGGAGATTTGCGGCGCTTGCGTCCTCTCTTGCGCGAAGCCAATGAGACCCGCCTCGTTTACCTCCCAAAGACTTCACCAGTTCACGTTCCGATACAAGGCGAATTATTTCCCCCTCGACCACAATCACAGCGCACGGTACGGCGTGCCCGATGATGGGAAGGTCCCCCCATGCTTCGGGCTCATGGATCTCGTCGGTTCTATTTTTCTGGACAGCCCAACGTTTCGCGGCGCCGCGCTTGCCAAGCTCTCTTCGTTGTTCGGTGGTCATTTTCGACATTCTCGCCTTGCCGGAACGCTTTCTCCCATTGGTGCCGAGTTCCAATTCATTTTGCATATGCCCTCTAATGTCTGCCAGTATACACGTCTATTGCTGGCAGTCAACACATATCCTACCAGTATTTACAACGGCGCCAGCCTTAAGCATATTGATGCGGCAAAACGGAAGCCCGCCTAAATCCAAACTGTGCCACTACGCCCGGGGGGAAGCATTGGCAATCCTGGAGGACTGCTGATAGATTTGACCGTGGATGGCCTCCGGCAATCATTCCTCGCAACGAATCCTCATCGTGGAAGATGAGGAAAACGCGCGCAAGGGCTACGAAGCCCTGCTCCGGAAGTGGAATTGCGAAGTTCTGGGTGTCGCGAGCGCCGAAGAGGCGCTCGAAAAGTTTTCTGAATTCTCCCCCCATGTGATCCTGGTGGATGTGGAACTTCCCGGCATGAACGGGCTCGATCTAGTCGGCCAACTGGCGGACGAAATCCAGCGCATTCCCGTTATCATTATCACGGGCCGCGGCAGCGACGAGCGCGTGGCGCAAGCCATCGAGGCCGGGGCCTTCTGGTACATCGAAAAGCCGCTGAAACCCCCCATCCTGCGGGCGCTGCTGGATCGCGCGCTGGGGCGCACGCGGGACCGCCAGGCCGTGGCGGCGCTGACCCGCCAATTGCGCGAGGCCGGAAAACTGGGGGAGCTGGTGGGAGCGTCGCGCCCTATGCAGGACGTGATGCGGCAGGTGGAAATGGCCGCGCCTTCCACGGCCTCGGTTCTGATCACCGGCGAGACGGGGTCGGGCAAGGAGATCGTGGCGCGCACGATCCACCAGCTTTCGCCGCGCGCGGAGCGGCCCTTCGTGGCCATCAATTGCTCCGCCATCCCGGAATCCCTCATGGAGAGCGAGATTTTCGGCCACGAAAGAGGCGCCTTCACGGGCGCGGCGGAGCGCCGCATCGGCTGCTTCGAGCTGGCCGACGGCGGCACGCTGCTGCTCGATGAAATCGGCGAAATGCCGGCGCCCACGCAGGCCAAACTGCTGCGCGTGCTCGAGGACCACAAGGTGCGGCGGCTGGGCAGCAAGGTGGAAACGCCGGTGGATGTGCGCGTGCTCGCGGCGACGAACAAAAATCCCGAGCAGGCCGTGGCCGACGGCCACCTGCGCCAGGACCTGTATTTCCGCCTGAACGTGTTTCACATCCATCTGCCGCCCCTGCGCGAACACAAGGAGGATTTGCCCTTGCTGGTCGAGCACCTGCTCGGCGAACTTTCGGAGAAACACGGCAAGAAAATTTCCGGGGTGGGAGCGGACGTGATGGAACTCTTCGAGTCGTATCCCTGGCCGGGAAACGTGCGCGAGCTGCGCAATGTGCTGGAACGCGCCGCCATCGCCTGCAACCGCGAAACCATCACGCGCCAGCATCTTCCACCGGATTTCGGGCGCGCTCCGGCCACGGTGGGCGCGGCCACTGGGCGGGGTGCGCTTTCCCGTCGGGACCACGGTGGACGCCATGGAGCGCGAGCTGATCCTGCAAACGCTCGCGGCCACCAGCCAGAACAAGACGCGCGCGGCCGAACTCCTGGGCATCAGCCTGAAAACTCTGCACAATAAACTCAAGGAATACGAGGCGGGGCGGGAAAATGCGTCTCAGCCTGAAAACTAGATTCACGCTGGCGTTTTCGCTGCTGGTGCTCGCGGTGGTGACGGTGGTTTCGAGCCTCTACCTCGTGCGGCTCACCCGCCAGACGCTGCGCCAGGCCAACGATGGCGCCCAGTTCGTGGCCCAGCAGGTGTACCAAGCCTGCCGGAACGCGCTCGACGAAGCCGCGGAGCGCGGCGAAGCCCCTGCTTCGCCCGATCCCGCGGACGTGCGCGAGTATGTCCACCAGGCGCTGGACAACAGCAGCACCCTCAATTCCCTGATCGAATCGGACCTGGGATACTCGCCCACGATTTACGAGATCACCATCAGCGCGAGCGACGGCATTGTTCTGGCTTCGAGCGATCCATCGCGGCGCGGCGAGAAAATTCCGGCGCGCCCGAGCGTGACCTCGCTCGAGAGAGCCGGTTTTTTCGAGCAGCTGCGCGCGCTCTACGGCCCGCCGCAGACCTACGAATTTTCCCTGCCCTTCAATCTGGGGACTCGGTCCCTTCGGCAACGTGCGCATCGGCCTTTCCTCGGTGCTGATTCGCGACGAGATCTCGCCGGCGCTCGTATCGGCGGGAACGTGGGCGGCGGGCGCCGTGCTTCTCTCGACCCTGCTGGCTTTCGTGGTGAGCCGCGTTTCGCTCGCGCCCATCGAACGCATCTCCGCCCAACTGGACCGCATCTCCGCCGGAGAGTTCGATCTGGAACCGGCCGTGCAGCGCGGGGACGAGTTCGGCGCAGTGAGCACGAAAATCACCGGCATCGGGAAACAGTTGCGGGACGTGCGCGAAATCTTCAGCACCCTGCGGGAAAACCTCAACCAGGTGATGAGCGGGCTCGAAAACGGCCTGCTGCTCTTCAATGCCGAAGGCCGCGCCGTGCTGGTAAGCCCTTCGGTCGAGAAATTTCTGGGAGGCCGGCCGGAGAATCTTCGCGGGCGGCGCGCCAGCGAAATTTTCCCCGCGAACCATCCGATTCGCAAGGCCCTCGAAATCTCGGGAGACGAAATCGGGCCGGCCGAAGGGAGGGAAGTGACACTGGGGGCGGAGGGCGGGTCGCAGCGCGCGGGCGTGAGCGCGCAGGTGATCCGCGAGCACGGCACGCGCATGGGCACGCTCGTGACGCTGCGCGACCTGGAATCCCGCGAACGCATCGGCAGCCAGCTCCAGGTATCCGAGCGGCTCGCGGCCCTGGGGCGCGTGACGGCCGGCGTGGCGCATGAGGTGAAGAACCCGCTCAATTCCATGCGTCTCTGGCTCGAAGTGCTCAAGTCCAATATGCCCGTGGACCCCGAGCCGCAACAGGCCGTAAAAATGCTGGACGCGGAAATCGACCGGCTGGACCGCGCGGTGAAGACATTTTTGAATTTCACCAGGCCGCTGGAACTCCATCTGGAGGAAACGGATCTGCCGGGGCTGCTCGAGGATATTCTGGAGTCGGCGCGCCCCTCGATTTCGAAGGCCGGGCTCGAGCTGCGCGCCGATCTGCCTAAGAAATTTCCGCCCGTGTTCCTGGACCGCCAACTGATTCACCAGGCGGTGCTCAATCTTCTGCTGAATGCCTGCGATTTTACCGAATCCGGCGGTCACATCACCCTGGGGCTGTGGCGCGACGCGGAATGCGCGGTGATTGGCGTGGCCGATTCCGGAAAAGGCATTCCCGCGGGGGACCAAAAGAACATCTTCCAGCTCTTCTTTACCACGCGGCCGGGGGGCACCGGGATCGGCCTGGCCAACACCTTTCGTTTTGTGCAGTTGCACAATGGCCGGATCGAATTCGAGTCCGAGGCCGGGCGCGGCACGGCGTTCCGCGTGGAGTTGCCGCTCGGGCGCCTGGCCGAAGTGCCGGTGAAAAAGGTCCGCGGCCTTGCGCGGCCTTTCGCGGAAGAGAGACGATAGATGGCGAGCGGCCCAAGGGTTGCCGGAATCGCGGGTCTGCTGGCGGCCTGCGGTCTTTCGCTCGCGGTTGCGGGATGCGCCCGGAAAAATATGCAGGCCCGCGCTCCGGTGACCGCGGCCCCTTCGCCGGCCTCCGCGGCCGCGGAGCGTCCCATGAATACCGCGCCGGATACGAGCGCGGAGCCTCCGGTGGAAGTCGTGATTCCTCCTCCGGCGCTTCCCGCCGCCGGGGCGCTTCCCCCGCCGGTTCCCATCCCTTCGAAGCGTCCCGGGCCGCGCAAACCTGCTGCGGGACAGCCCGCCATGGAAACATCCTCGGAACCGCCGGCGCATTCGCCCCCGCCGCAGATTTCTCCGGAAATTTCTCCGCGCGATCAGGCAAGCTACGAGCGCAGCACCGGCGAGGACATCGCGGTGGCCGAAAAGAACCTCGATGACGTCCAAGGCAAACAGTTGAACGCGGCCCAGCAGGACCTGGCGGACAAGATTCACAGCTTCCTCGAAGAGTCGCGCCAGGCCAGCAAGGATGGCGACTGGGCGCGCGCGCAGACACTGGCGCAGAAGGCGCGATTGCTCTCGGTGGAACTGATTAATTCAATCTAAGGTTGTTACCCGGATAGCGCCTCTGTGACCTCGCGCTCCGTCCTTTTCTCCCAGGACACTTGTTTTATGCGCGAACGGGTTTGTGAGCCGTGGGCGCCGAAGAATGCCCTTCCGCGGCGCGCCGCAAATCGCACTTTGCTGCTAAAATGCCGTCGTGAAAACATGGGACGTGGTGATCGTGGGCGGAGGAGTGATAGGCGCGTCGGCAGCGTTCGAGCTGGCGGCTGAAAATCTGCGCATCGCCATCGTGGACCGGCAGCAGCCCGGCCAGGAGGCGTCGTGGGCCGCCGGCGGGATGCTATCGCCGGCCCCGCATGCGCCGGGTGACATTCCGCTTGTCCCTCTCGGGAGGGAGAGCCTGGGGCTTTATCCGGAGTTTGTGGGGGCCGTGGAAGAGGCGTCGGGGAAACCGGCTGGTTTTGCGCGCGGGGGAACGCTCGAAATTTTTTTCGAGCCGCGCGGTGAATGGGAACGCGACAAGATGGTGGCCGAGCATCGCGCCCTGGGGCTGGCCGCCGAGCCTGTATCTCTCGAAGACGCGCGAAAATTGCAGAGCCCGTTCAGTCCGGCCGCGCGCGCAGCCGCATGGCTTCCGGAGGAGTGCACGGTCGAGCCCCGCTTGCTGATGGACGCGCTGCTCGAGGGGGCGCGGCGGCGCGGGGTCGAGATACGCGCGCATTGCCGCGTGACTTCCTTGCTGTGCGAGCATGGCCAGTGCACGGGAGTTGTGGCCGGCGGGGAAAATATGGCGGCGGGGCATGTGGTGGTTGCGGCCGGGTGCTACTCGGGCTCGATCGGCGTGGCGGATGAAATTAGCAAAGAGACGGCGCCTGCGGAAGGTTTTGCCAACCGCTATGCTCCCACGCGCCCCGTGCGCGGGCAGATTGTCGTGTTGAGGAGCCCCGAGGGCGTCCATCTACGCCGGGTTTTGCGCTCGACACGAGGCTACCTCGTGCCGCAGCACGATGGCCGAATCCTGGCGGGAAGCACGCTCGAAGAGGTCGCCTTTCAAAAGCACGC
This sequence comes from Terriglobia bacterium, assembly GCA_963823205.1. Lineage (GTDB taxonomy): Bacteria > Acidobacteriota > Terriglobia > Acidiferrales > UBA7541 > Palsa-295. Next base: position 151,195 of record CAWGKL010000009.1, on the reverse strand, counting down.
GACCGCCGCGGGAGTGCGAAAAATTCTCGGCGGCGTGCTGGACATGATGCCCGCGCTCGAAGAGGCGGAAATCGTCGAAACATGGGCCGGGTTGCGACCCGGCACGCCCGACGATCTCCCCATCATCGGCCCAACGGACATCGAAGGACTCCTCATGGCCACGGGCCACTATCGCAATGGCATTCTTCTGGCTCCCGCGACGGCGAGGCTCGTCCGGGAATGGATTACGCGCGGACAGGCGGCCCGCTATGGAGGAGTGTTCTCGCCGCTGCGATTCAGCCGGTCGGGGGCCGCGGCGGCAGGAGTCTGAAGGCGCGCGCTGAAACGGAACCGTGAGGGATCATGTCCTTTCTGGATATATTGCTCGGGAAACCGCTGGCCACTTGGGATGAACGAGCCGAACAAATCGGGACGGCGGCGGGAATACCAATCTTCGGTCTCGATGCGCTCAGCTCCGCGGCATACGGGCCGGAAGCCGCGCTGACCCTGCTGATTCCGCTGGGAGCAGTGGGAATCCGCTATATCGTGCCGGTCAGCGGCAGCATCATCGTGCTTCTGGCCATCGTTCACTTTTCCTACCGGCAGACGATCGCGGCCTATCCCGGCGGCGGCGGGTCCTACACAGTGGCGAGCGCGAAAACCTGGGCAAGCTTCCGGGTCTGCTCGCGGCCGCGGCGCTGATGATTGATTACATCCTGGTGGTGGCTGTCGGCATTTCCGCCGGAGTGGGCGCGCTGGTTTCCGCCGTGCCGAGGCTCCAACCGCACACGCTCTCGCTCTGCCTCGCCATTCTGGTTGCCATTACGCTCGTAAATCTGCGCGGCGTGCGCGAGGCCGGAATTGTTTTCATGGCGCCCACGTGTCTGTTTCTGGGCACGTTGCTTGGGGTCATCTTGGTTGGGACCGTAAAGACGGTATTGGCGGCGGGACATCCCATTCCCGTCGCTGCGCCTCCGCCGCCGCTCGTTGTCCCGCTGGCCACCGTGGCAAGCATGTGGGTGCTGCTACAAGCGTTCGCCAACGGCTGCACGGCCATGACAGGCGTGGAGGCCGTGAGCAACGGCGTGCGCGCGTTCCGGGAGCCTACGGTGCGCAATGCGCAGCGGACTTTGGGTGTCATCATCGGCTTGCTGATCGTGCTGCTCGCGGGGATCGCTTTCCTGGTCCGCGCGTATGGCATCGCGGCCACCGATCCGGGAAAGTCCGGCTATCAAAGTGTGCTCTCCATGCTCGTGGCGGCGGTGGTGGGGCGCGGGTGGTTCTACTATGTGACCATCGGGTCCATCCTGGTGATTTTGTCCCTATCGGCCAATACGGCCTTCGCGGATTTTCCCCGGCTTTGCCGTGCCGTGGCCCAGAACAATTTTCTGCCGCACTCCTTCGGATTCCGGGGGCGGCGGCTTGTCTATACCGAAGGGATCGTCGTTCTCGCCATTCTCTCGGGGATTCTGCTGATACTGTTCCGCGGCGTCACGGACAACCTGATCCCGCTTTTTGCCATTGGCGCGTTTCTGGCATTCACACTCTCGCAGGCCGGCATGGTGGCCCATTGGAGAAGAGAAAAAGGCCGGGGCGCGATACATAGCATGATCGTCAACGGCCTGGGCGCCGTGGCCACGGGCTTAACCCTGGTGATTGTCCTGGTGGCGAAATTTACCTCGGGAGCCTGGGTGAGCGCTCTCCTGATCGTGGGGCTCATGTCTTTGATGCTCTGGGTGCGGCGCCACTACGACCAGGTGGCGCAGGAGGTGGCCACTACGTCGCCCCTGCAGCTTTCCAGCCTGGGCTCGCCACTGGTGCTGGTGCCCATCAATCAATGGGGAAAAGTGGCACAGAGGGGTTTGCAGTTTGCTTTGACACTTTCCAAGGATGTCCGCGTGCTGCACGTCGCGACGGAGGATGAAACGAACGCGCTCCAAAAGCAATGGCACAGCATGGTCGAGGAGCCGGTCGAACGCGCGGGAGGCACGCCGCCGAAGCTCATCACCCTGCCTTCGCCCTACCGGCTGATTCTTAGCCCCATCCTGGATTACTTTCAGCAGGTCGAGCGAGAAAACCCCGAAAGCCAGATCGCCATCATCGTGCCGGAGCTGGTCGAGAAGCACTGGTACCACTATCCGCTACACAATCAGCGCGCGGAATTGCTGAAGGCCCTGATCCTCCTGAACGGCTGCACCCGCATCGTGCTCATCAATGTCCCTTGGTACATCAAGGCCTGAAGGAGGGCTGTAGATCTCGCACAATCCGCAAAACCACGCTTTACACGTTCCCGCGACCATGCTAGTTTCTATTCGCGTAACCGCCGATCCGACAGCGCCAGGCGGCAGGGCCTACCATCACGGGCTTGCCCACGTTTCCGTCTCGGACGAACTCCAGCATAAAGTTACACCGAAGCTTCTTCCGTCCCGAATCCTCGGGATGCGGGAAGAGCGAATCGTGCGAGGAGCCGCGTGCTAAAACTCCGTAAAGTCGAGTTGCTGGGCTTTAAGTCGTTCTGCGAGAAGACGCCGATCACATTCAGCGGCAGCGGCATCACGTGCATCGTGGGGCCGAACGGCTGCGGCAAGTCCAACGTCGTGGACGCCATCTCCTGGGTGCTGGGCGAGCAGAGCCACAAAATGCTTCGCGCCGAGCGCATGTCGGACTGCATCTTCAACGGCACGGCCAAGCGCCTGCCCACGGGTCTCGCGGAAGTGGCCCTGACGCTTGTGGACCCTGAGCTCTCCGAAGCGGTTGCCAAGGTGATCGAAGCTCACGAGGAACCGCCTGCCGACGGAAATGCCGCCGCCGACGCCACGGACGCGGCGGACCTCGCATCTCCTTCCGAGAGCGCCGGCGACACCGGCGGGAACACGAAGTTTTCGCGTAAGCGCGCGGCGCAGAAACCGGCCATCACCCTGAAGCCAGGCGAAGTGGTCGTGGCGCGCCGCCTCTACCGTTCGGGCCAAAGCGAATACCTGATCAATGGCCGCGTGGCGCGCTTGCGCGATATCCAGGAAATGTTCATGGGCATGGGCCTGGGCCCGGATAGCTACGCCATCATCGAGCAGGGCCGCATCGGCCAAATCCTGAATTCCAAGCCCATGGACCGCCGGGCCATCATCGAAGAAGCCGCGGGAGTCACGATGTACAAGACCAAGCGGCGGCTGGCGGAGACGAAACTGGAAGCCTCGAAGATCAATCTCTCGCGCGTCAACGACATTCTCGTCGAAGTGGAAAAGCAGCTCGCTTCGCTCAAGCGCCAGGCGTCCAAGGCGCGCCGCTACGCGGAGCTGCGCGAACAGATGCGCGGCCTATTGCGCGCCGTCCTCGCGAGCAAGGCGGAACACCTGGATATCGAGGCGGCGCGCTTGGAAAACCTTCTGCGCGAGATGGAGGCGAGCGAGGAGCGCGAATCCCGTTCCGTGCACGATCTCGAAAGCCGGCAGGAGCGCCTGAGCGCGCGAACGTACGAACTCGATGCGGAGCTTCGGCAGACGCAGAATCTCCTGGGCCAAACCGCGCTCGACCTCGATCGTACCGAGAACCGCATCACGTTCAACCGCGAGCAGATGGCGCAACTCGAATCGCGCGCCATCAGTCTGGCCGCCGAAACCAGGGAAGCGGAGCGGCAGGCCGCGGATCTCGCCGCGCGCATGGCCGGGCAGCGCGAAGCCGTGGCATCGCTTCGCGAGCAGGCCGCGGCGCTGGAAGCCGTTTTGCGCGAGACGACGGAGCAAGCGTCCGCGAGCGCCGCCGGACAGGAAGAGCTCGAAGCCCGCATGGAAGAACTGCGGCGGCTCGCCGGGCGCCTGGCCGAGGAATCCGCGCGCGAACACGCCGAATCGCTTCAGGCGGAGGATGCGGCCGCGCGGCACACCGCGGCGGAAGAATCGCGCGCGCAGGCCATGCGCGCCATCGAAGCGGAGTGCCAGGCACTCGGCGAGCGCCAGGACGCCGCCGAAACCGCGTTCGCCCGGGCGGAGCAGCGCGCGCTCGATTCCGGCGCGGCCGTCCGCGAAGCGCACACGCGCCTGGCGGATTTTCGCCGCGCGCAGCAGGAAATCGGCCGGCAGCTCGATGGGACGCGCGAAGCGCTTTCCGGCGAGCGCGCGCGGCGCGCTTCCATCGAACAGATCCTCAGCGAGCGCGCCTATACGGCCGACGCCGTCCAGAAACTCTTTCATGCCAATGGCCAGGGCGCGGCGTGCGGCTTCCGCGCCATCGGATTGCTGGCCGATTACGCCGAGGTGCAGGAAGAATACGAAGCCGCCGTCGAGCAGTTCTTGCGCGAGGAACTCGAATACGTGGTCGTCGAATCATTCGATCAAGCGCGCGCCGGCGTCGCTTTGCTGCGCGAGGAAATAGGCGGGCGCGCCACTTTCTTCGTGGATTCCGCCCTCATCCTGGACAAAGACGCAATCGAGGGCGCCGCCTCGATGCCGGGAGATTTTATCGCGCGGCTGGACCGCCTGGTGGAGTTCCGCGAGCCGCTGGGCGCCGGCACGAAAAATTTCCTGAAAAAACTGCGCACCGCCTATCTCGTGGAAACTTCGGCTATCGCCGAGCGCATGGCGCACGATAATCCGCATAGCTACTTCCTCGTGCCGGACGGCACTTGCTATCACGGACGAATGGTTTCCGGCGGGCGCAAAGACGAAGCAGGGCCGCTCGCGCTGAAGCGCGAACTCCGCCAGCATGAAACCGAAGTGGCGCGGCTCGAGGGCATCGCGCTCGAGCAGCAGGCGGAAGTCACCCGCCTGGGAGATGAAATCGCCGCGAGCGAGGAGCAGCTCACGTCCGCCATGGCCGCGCACGTGGAGGCCGAAAAGTCATTGGTGGCGGCGGCCCATCAGCGAGAGCAGGCGCGCAGCGAATTCCTGCGCGCCGAACAGCAGCGGGCCGCGGAGCGCGAGGAAATCTCGCGCCTCCATGCCGAAGCCGAAGCCGCCCGTGCGCGCGCCGAGCAAGCCCGGCGCGAACATGCCGAAGCCCTGCGCTCCCGCGCGGCCGCCGAGGCGGAGGCTGCCCTTTCAGCCACCCGGCTCGTGGAATTGCGCCGCGATTTTCAGGAGCTGCAAGAGCGGGCCGTGGCGCGCCGCGAAGAGCTGGCGGCGATGTCGGAGCGGCTCGCGGGCGCCGAGGGCATCGAACGGCGCATGGTCGAGGAAATCGCGCAGGGAAGCGCCCGCGTGAGCGCCCTGCGCCAGCAGCACGCCGCGCTATCCGGCGAGAAGGCCTCCCTGGAATCCTCCTGCCAGCAGCTTGCGCGGCAGGCGGAAGACCTGCGCGGAGACAAGGGCCGCCTGGAAGAGTCGAAGGCCGCGCATGAAAAGGAGTGGGACGAGGCGCGGTCGCTCGCGGGGCAAATCGAGGAATCGCTGCGCGGCAAGCGCCAGTCGCTCGACGAGCTTCGCGCCGAGCGCAGCCAGCGCCAAATCGAAAAAGCGCGCAACGACGCCGACCGCGAATACCTGCGCCAGACCTGCGTGGCCGAATTGAACGCGCAACCCGAGGAATTGATGGCCCAAGAGGCGCGGCTTTTGATCGGCGAAGAACTCGCGGCCGCCGAAACGAACTACAACGAGATGAAGGCGCGCGTGGAGGCCATGGGCCCCGTGAACATGATGGCCCTCGAGGAATTCCAGGAGTGCGAGCAGCGCGAGAGCTTCCTCCGGCGCGAGCGCGACGATCTGGTCGCCTCCATCGAAAATACGCAGCTCACCATCCACGAGCTCGACCAGATGTCGCAGCAGAAGTTCGAAGAGGCCTTCCGCTTCATCAACGCTCATTTCGCCGTCGCCTTTCAATCGCTCTTCGGCGGCGGGACCGGCGAAATGCGGCTGGGCGAGCCGGATAGCTCCGGCGAATCGGGCATTGACATCGTGGCGCAGCCGCCCGGCAAGCGCCTGCAAAATATTCTGCTGCTCTCGGGCGGCGAAAAGGCCCTGACGGCGCTGGCGCTGCTGATCGCCGTCTTCCGCTATCAGCCCAGCCCGTTCTGCATCCTCGACGAAGTGGATGCGCCGCTCGACGAAGCCAACGTCGGCCGCTTCAACAAATTGCTCGCGGACATGTGCGCGCAAACGCAGTTCATCGTCGTCACGCACAACCGCAAGACCATGGAAATGGGTTCGGTGCTTTACGGCGTGACGATGCAGGAGCCCGGCGTCTCGAAACTCGTTTCCGTCCGATGGGAAGACGCCGAATCGGCCTCCGCCGAGAAGGCCGCCGGCGCGGCAAGCAACGCCGCCTGACGATACGGGACGAATCCCGGGGACGCCCATCGAAAATTTCCCTGGCCCGTATCGCGTCTTAGCGGTTGACAACTCCCCGCGCTGCGCTAGAATACCCGCCTCCCAAGTTCGAGGATATAGATTCCGTGGCTTCTCCGCATATGAGTGCCGTCATTTCGGAAACAGATTTTCCCGGCCTTCACCTCCGCGGGCGTGGCAAGGTCCGCGACATCTACGATCTGGGCGACCACCTGCTGATCGTGGCCACGGACCGGCTTTCGGCGTTCGACGTGGTGCTGCCCACGCCCATCCCCGATAAGGGGCGCGTGCTGACGCAGCTTTCGCTTTTCTGGTTCGAAAAGCTGGCCGACGTGATGCGAGCACCACGTGGTTTCCGCCACGGATTTCACGGGCGCGCTGGCCCCCTATGCCGCCGCGCTCGAAGGCCGCGCCATGGTGGTGCGCCGCACCGATCCGGTGCCCATCGAATGCGTCGTGCGCGGATATATTTCCGGTTCGGGCTGGAAGGATTATCAGCGGACAGGCGGCATCTGCGGAATTCCGCTGCCTGCGGGACTGCGCGAGTCGGACGCCCTGCCGGAGCCGATCTTTACGCCCTCCACCAAGGCCACCACCGGGCACGATGAAAATATTTCCTTCGAGGAGACCGTCTCGCGGATCGGGCGTCCGCTTGCCGAACGGCTGCGGGAGACCAGCCTGGCGCTCTACCGCCGCGCCGCCGAGCACGCCGCCGCGCGCGGCATCATTATCGCCGACACGAAATTCGAATTCGGGCTCCTGGGGAACGACCTGATCTGGATTGACGAAGCGCTTACGCCGGATTCCTCGCGCTTTTGGCCCCGGGCGCAGTATTCACCAGGCAGCGCCCAGCCCTCTTTCGACAAGCAATACGTCCGCGATTATCTCGAGCGGATCGGCTGGAACAAACAGCCCCCGGCCCCGCCTCTCCCGCCGGATGTCGTGGACGCGACGAGGGATAAATACAGGGAAGCGTACCGAGCGCATCACCGGCCACGCACTTGACGAAACGTGAAGGGCCCGGCGCCGCCGCGGAGCGTGCAGACGTGAAAGAGCAATTGGAATCGCTGGTCGGAATGATGGTGGAGCGCGGCATCCTGCTCGAAGAAGCCGTCACGGAATTCGAGAAGAAATTCATCCGGCGCGTGCTGGAACACTCCAATGGAAACCAGTGCCGCGCCGCCAAGGTCCTGGGGATTCACCGCAATACGCTCAGCCGCAAGATCGCCGAATACCATCTTGATCGAGCGGGCCGCCGCCGCTGACCACGCCTAAAAAAAAGGCCGGCCCGTTGCCGGGCCGGCCATTTCAAAGGGAAGAAATCCTGTGTCCGCTCGTTATTGCGTGGCGGCAGGCTTGTGAGTCGCGTGGTGTTTGCCCGGTTCCTCCGCCGGAATGATCGTCGGATCAACCTTCACCTGGTCCCAATGCAGAAGGAACGGCGAGGGATCGTAGCTGACCACGGTTCCTGAAAAGCGAATCGCATCGTCCTTTTCCAGGCGCAGCACTTCGGGCTGCGCCGTCACCGCACCGGCCGGGCTGCCGGCGGGCGGAGCGGAGGTCCACACCTTCACATCCATGTTCGCCGTGGTCGCCGCCTGCACTTCTTCCTGTGTCGCGCCGAAGAAAACCATGAAATCGGCGGTGCCATCTCCCTTCTGCACGTCAATGATCTTGCCCACAACCTCGGGGAATTCCGCGCCGCAGATAGCGAGCCACGTCATTTTGGCTTTGTCGCCGCCGGCCTGCAGGTCGCTGATCACCGTCAGGATGGTGCTGGCCTGCGCAATCTTGGAAAGGTCAGCCGCGCTCGGGATCGAGTAGGTCGCCGGGCGTTCCTGCGCGTTGGCGGCAAGCTGGAGCAGTTCGTTCAACTGCGCGTCGGCCAGGGTTTCGCAATTGGGCTGCTCGTAGGCGAGAATCTTCGCCCGCAGATACTTTTGGAACGTCGTCTTTTTGCGGCACGTCCATGTCAATAGCACGCGCCAGCGCCCAAAATCCGTCCAGCGACTGGGGAGGATTCAGCGCGAGATAGGAAAGGCCCATGCGGTATTCCGAAACCCCATCCTTCGGGTTATTGGCCAACGCGGATTCAAATGCTTGCACGGCGGTCGGGTAATCCTTCAACTCGAAATCCGCGAACCCGGCGGCGGAATAGAAAAACGCCAGCCCGGGTTTCTTCTGCGCCGCGAAGTCCTGATCCGACATCGTCGCGTTGGCCGGCTTGGGAAATTGCTCCAGGAGCTTGGCTCCTTGTATGGCCGCGTCCCGCTCCTTCGTGAGCTGGTCGGTGGCATCGGGCGCTTTGGGGTCAAAGGATGCCGAGAAGGCTTGCACGCGGACCTGGAGCGCCTGAAGAAGGGCGCCTTGGTCCACCTTGCCGTCCATGGCGGCGAGTTTGTCCACGTAGGCGATCGTCTGCGGATAATTCTTCTGTTGGAAATACGCCTGGTAATAGAGCTGATACACATACTGCATCAGCGTCGAGTTCGGGAATTGGGCGGCAAAACTATCGAGACAGCTCAATTTCCCCGGCACATCCTTTTCCGTCTGGCAGGCCTGGAAGGCGTTGTACTCCGGGATGGTATACGTCGGCTGCTGGGCCTGTCGCGCGCCGCGCGCGGCGGCCGGCCCCATGCAAAAGGACGTCAATACGGCGGCACTCATAAGCGTCGCTATCCGGTTGCAACACTTTCGCGTCATCTTTTTTCTGCCTCCAGGGTAGCTTCGCTTCCGGCGCGCCGTGAAACTCAAGGCCGCGATTCCAAGGACCGCGTGGAAAGAAACTCAAATCCAACAAATTATAGGGAAAGCCCACTACCCGCGCAAGTCCGAATCCACCCGGCCTTGGGATTTCATCATTATATGGGCCGTCCGTTGACGCCCCAGCCCACATGCTAAGATGGTGAACAGCGCCGGAAGGTGACGCGATAGGAGCCAACCGATGGCCGCCGGGAAGCCGCTCGAAAACAAAGTTGCGCTGGTTACCGGCTCGAGCCGCGGCATCGGTTTCGCCATCGCGCGAACCCTGGGACGCATGGGGGCCGGCGTGGGCCTATGCGCCCGCGACGCGAAAAGGCTCGAAAATGCCGCGAGCGAACTCCAGCGCCAGGGAATCCGCGTCCGCGCCGTCCCCGCGGACCTCACCCGCCCGGCCGAAATTGCGTCCCTAGTCGAGGAAACGGAGCGATCGCTCGGTCCCATCGAGATTCTCGTCAACAACGCGGGTGTGGGATGGTTCGGCCCGGCGCACGAAGCGTCCGAAGCAACCTGGGACACGGTGCTCGACACGAATTTGAAGGCCGTGTTCCTGCTGAGCAAGGCCGTAGCCCCGGGAATGATCCGCCGCCGCGCCGGCCACATCATCAACATCTCCTCGCTGGCCGGAAAGAATGCCTTCGCCGGCGGGGGCGTTTACTGCGCATCGAAGTGGGGTTTGCTGGGCCTCACGCAGTTGATGGCGGAGGATCTTCGAGCGCACGGAATTCGCGTGAGCGCGATCTGTCCCGGCAGCGTGGCCACCGACTTTTCGCCCCACGCCGCAAAAGACCCCCGCAAAATGCTCCAGCCCGAGGATGTGGCCCACGCCGTCGAGGCCATCGTGACGCAATCGCCGCAGAGTTTCATGAGCGAAATCCTGCTCCGCCCCACGCAGAAACCCTGATTCCGCTGCCGAATCTTTTTCGCGCAAAAAGCATCCAATTCCTAATTGGTGGGTGTTGCGGGTGGGATTGAGGATTGCCATGCAGCGCCGCTGCGCCCCGCCCCGGAGGAAAAATATCATGCTGCAGGTTCGTCCCAGTGACGAGCGCGGCCACAACAAGCTTTCGTGGCTCGATACGCGCTTCACATTCTCGTTTGACCAATATTACGACCCCGAGCACATCCAGTTCCGCTCCCTGCGCGTGCTCAATGAGGACGTTGTCGCGCCCGCCCAGGGTTTTCCCATGCATCCCCACCGCGACATGGAAATCCTCACATGGGTTCTCGAAGGCTCTCTCGAACATCGCGATAGCACGGGGGGGAGGGGCGTCCTGCGTCCCGGCGAATTGCAGCACATGACGGCCGGCACGGGAGTGATGCACAGCGAGTTCAACCCCTCCTCGAAGGACTCCGTCCATTTGCTGCAAATCTGGATTCTGCCCGATCGCAAAGGCCGGAAGCCGGAGTACGAACAGACTCGCATTTGCGGATGCCGATTTGCGCGGCCAGTTTCATCTGGTGGCCGGCCCCCAAGCCCCGGTTACGATCCATCAGGATGCCAATCTCTATATCGCCCGCCTTGACAAAAACGGCGAAGCAAATCACTCTCTGGCAGCGGGCCGTCATGCGTGGGTGCAGGTTGCGCGGGGCGCGGTGGAATTAAATGGAGGTTCGGACGCCGTGAAATTGGCGGCCGGCGACGGCGCAGCCATCTCGAATCAAATCGCGATTCGCGCCCAGGCCATCGGGCCGTCTGAAATTTTGCTCTTCGATCTGGCATGAGGCAATTTTCACGTCTCCGCCGAAGGAATGGTTTTTCCCCCGGGGCGACATCACATTTCCAAACAGGAGGAATCGAATGGGTAACTCGTCATGCGGCCCTACAGCCTTGGTCGGGCGGATTCTGCTCAGCCAGGTTTTTATTCTCGCCGGGATTAACAAATTCGCGCAGTTTTCAATGATGACCGGCTACATGGCGGCAAAACACGTGCCCGCGCCCGCCTTTTTTCTCGGCTGCGCCGCCGTTCTCGAAGTGTTTGCCGGCGTGGCCGTTCTCATCGGATTCCAAACCAAAATCGCGGCGTGGCTGCTGTTCCTCTATATGATTCCCATAACGCTCCTCTTCCACAATTTTTGGGCTTTACCGGCAGGAATGGAGCGCGTGGATAACATGGCCCACTTCATGAAAAACCTCGCGATTATGGGAGGGCTTCTGCTGCTCGCTTCCTTTGGCGCGGGCGGCTGTTCCGTGGACTCTAAATGCGCGCCTCGGCCGGCGTGAAGGCCCCGGTCCAGCCGTAACCAAGCCGTGCGCGGCAGCGGATGGCAATGAATCCGCTGTCGCGCCGTCCGCATCAAATTTTCTTCATCTAAGTATCTTCGGTTCCCAGGAGGGACGATGCCTGCCCTGCGAAACCCAGCGAAAACCGCGTCGCCGATTCACGACCTGCTCGCCCACCGGTGGAGCCCCCGCGCGTTCGATGGCCGGCCCGTTGAGCCCGAGAAATTGCGCAGCCTGTTCGAGGCGGCCCGCTGGGCGTCGTCGTCCTTCAACGCGCAGCCCTGGAATTTCATCGTGGCCACCAAGGACGACCCGGAAAATTTCCAGCGCGTTCTCGATTGCTTCGTCGAGCGAAATCAGTCCTGGGCGAAAAATGCGCCCGTCCTCGCGCTCAGTGTTGCAGGCCTGAAATTCGCACACAACGGACAGCCCAACCGCCACGCATTCCACGATGTCGGCCAGGCCGTGGCCAATCTCGCCTTGCAGGCCACGGCACTGGGCCTCGAGATTCACCAGATGGCGGGCATTGACCCCGAGAAGGCGCGCCAAATCTTCGGCATTCCGGAAGGCTACGAAGCCGTGGCCGGCATCGCTCTTGGCTATCCCGGCGACCCGGCTTCGCTCCCGGACCCATTGCGCGAGCGCGAACTCGCCCCGCGCGAACGCAAGCCGCTCGATTCCTTCGTCTTCGCGGGCCGCTGGGGCCAGCCTTCCCAGCTTGTCGCCGGCCAAAAATCCTGAGGCCCCGCCCCGGTTGGCGCCCTGGCCCGGCGGCTGAAATTATTGCGCGCGGCCCTCGGCCATGATCTTCTCGATTTCGTCGGCGGTGCGTGGAAGGCGCGCGGTAAGAATCTGGTGGCCGTCTTTCGTCACCAGGATATCGTCCTCGATCCGCACGCCCAGGTTTTCCTCCGGAATGTAAATCCCCGGCTCGACCGTCACCACCATCCCCGGCTCGAGAGGTCGCTCGCGATCCCCCGGATCGTGCACGTCCAGGCCCAAATGATGGCTCACGCCGTGCGGGTAATACCGTCCCAGCGTGCGCCCCTCTTTATCGTGCCCGTGCGTGTTGATGTAATCCATGGCGATATCCTGCAGGTTTCCCGGCCCGCCATAGAGAATTGCCCCCGGTTTGACCGCCGCAATGGCCGCATTCTGCGCCCCGAGCACAATGTCGTAGATTTCGCGCTGGCGCGGCGTGAACTTCCCGTTGGCCGGCAGCGTGCGCGTGATGTCCGCGGCGTAGCCTCCGTATTCTCCTCCCACGTCAATCACCACCACGTCGCCATCCTTGATTTCGCCATCGAGCGCGCTGTAGTGCAGCACCGTCGAATTGAATCCCGCGCCGACGATGGGCGCGTACGCCTCCCGCGAGCAGCCCCTCCATTCGTGGATCTCCTTCATCCGCGCCGCAATCTGATATTCGAATAGGCCCGGGCGCATCTGCCTCATGGCGTCGAAATGCGCGTCCATGGACGCGTCAATGGCTTTTTGCATCAGCGCCAGCTCGCCCGCGGACTTCACCTGGCGCATCGCGTAGATTGCCGGAGAAATGTCCTTCAGCTTCGCGTGCGGCAAATCCTCTTGAAGCGCCGCGAGGGAATTCGTGAAGTGCGGATAGCCCTCCTCGCCTTCTTTCGGCGGCAGCAGCGTGTAGAAATCCTTGTACGTCTCGGCGAGTTTTTCCAGATCACCCTTGAGGTTGGCAATTGGTTCCACCGCTCCGAACCCGGTTTTCTCCGCCACGCCGGGATCGTCCGGACCCATCTTCGGGCCTTCCCATATCTCCTGGGCGGGATCGCGCGGCGGCAAATAGAGAATCGCGCGCGGGCCTTCCACCGTCTTCCCCTCCGGCGGATCGGGAATCAGCAGCGCGGCCGCGCCGGGCTCGTCGTGCCCCGTCAAATAGTAGAAACTCGGCCCCTGAAAAAAGACGGCCACCTCGGAAGCGTCTTCGTGGCCCGTGTACCCGAAGACTACAATCGGCCCATCCACCGACGCTCGCAGCTTCGCGCGCCGCGCCCGATACTCGTCGCTCGGCTGACGAAACCGCGCCTGCGAAATCGAGCCGGCGCACGCCAGCAACGCCACCAATACACAGAGCCACACGAGCCGCGGCCCAACACGATGGTTTCCGAATCTCATTTTGCCCCTGCCATCATACCGGAAGCCGCCCCCCCGCGCCGCGGCCGCCTCCACGCTTTCGACTTGCTCCGCTTTACCCTGACGAAGGCTCGCCCTGACACAGGGAGGGAAGGTCTTCCAGCCGGCTCCCTGTTCGCAGACTCGTCATTCTGAGCGGAGCGTCCCGGAGATTTTCTCTTCCCCGGAAATCGTGCCTTTACGATTTCCGGGCGGGACGCGCAGTCGAAGAATCCCTCTTCGCTTTCGCGAACGGGGAGAATGTCAACGGGGCCAGCCCGTCGCCGCAATCCGGGTGACTTCGATTCCCGCGCGGGTTATTCTTTCGCGTGCCCTTCAGCCATCCGGTATTTTTATTTTTCGCCGCGCTCGTCGCCGGAGCGCTCAATTCCGTCGCGGGAGGCGGCAGCTTCATTTCCTTTCCGGCGCTGCTCTTCACCGGCATGGCCCCCATCGCGGCCAACGCCACCAACACGGCAGCCGTGTGGCCGGGATCGGTGGCCAGCGCCGTGGCCTACCGAAGCAGAATCACGCCGGCGGCGCGGCGCCTGCTGCCGCCGTTGCTCGTCACAGGGGTGATCGGCGGCGTGCTGGGCGCATTCATTCTGCTGCGCACGCCCCCGGCCACGTTCCTGCGGATCGTTCCCTGGCTTCTCCTGGGAGCCACGCTCCTCTTCGTGGCAAGCGGCCCGATCACGGCCCACGTGAATGCGCTGCATGCATGGGCTCGCGGCCGCTCCCACCACGGCGCCGGCCAGGGTGATGGTGAAACCAAGCCCTCGGGCCTGCTGATGGCCGTCGGATTGTTGCTCGAGTCTCCTCGTCGCCATGTACGTCGGCTATTTCGGCGCGGGCGTGGGCATCCTCATTCTTGCGCTGCTGGCCTTCTTGGGGATGGAGGATATCCACGCCATGAACGCCCTGAAGACGCTGCTGGTAAGCGTCGTAAATGGCGTGGCCGCGGTGACCTTTATATGGGCGCGCGTGATCGTGTGGCCCCAAGCCCTGCTGATGCTGGTGGGCGCGATGCTGGGAGGTTACGGCGGGGCTTATTTCGCGCAGAAAGTGGATCCACAGCGTATCCGTTGGCTCGTGATCGCCATCGGCTTCGCCATGTCTTTCTACTTCTTCATTCGCCGCTGACCATCCGACAAGGATGGTCACCCTGAGGGAACAGCGTGACCGAAGGGTCCCTCTTCATGACCCGACGCAAGTCGAATTCCCAAAAATTAGGAAATTTGGATGGCGCTCGCCGGGCTGCTGGACGCAGCGGGCGCGACCGCCGCAGCAGTTACCGCTTCCGGCGCTTCGGCGCGGAATCGCATGCCGCCAATATAGGTTTGCCCGAGCGACATCAGGCCGGTGTAGAGATAGCCCCAGACGAAAAGCAGCAGAAAGGGAACCGTGGCGTAATTGTTGTTCTCGATGGCATAGAGAACGGAAGCGGCAAAGTAGAGCCCCAGCAGAACTTCCAGGAAAGGCATCAGCCCGGCGCGCTTGTGGTAGGCCTTCTTCGTCCACGTGCGCTGTCCCTTGGCGCTCGTTTCCACGCGGTATTTCGGCGTGCGCACGAAATCCGATTTCACGCCCAGGATCGCCTCGATCACCGCCAGCGCATTGCGCACCGAAAGCCCGATGCCCACGGCCATCACGAACGGCAGATAGCGGAACGTGCGCTTCCACGTCTTCGGATAGAAAGCCCGCTCCGCGGCAAGATAGAACGACGAAATCGAGCACGTGGACGCCAGGAAGAGCGGCAGGTCGATCAAAAGCACCTGGAACCATCCCTGATAGAAGCGCACGATCATCGCCGGAAGCAGGATGATGGAAAGAAAAACCATCAGCGGATAGCTGATGTTCGCCGTCAGATGAAAGAACGCCTCGGCCTTCACCGATGCCGGCACGTTGGCGCGCATCACGCGCGGAAGCATTTTCTTGGCTGTTTGCATCAGGCCCTTGGCCCAGCGCGCTTGCTGCGCCTTGAAGGCGTTCATTTCCACGGGCAATTCGGAGGGGCAGACGATTTCCGGCAGATACAGGAAACGCCAGCCGCGCAGTTGCGCGCGATAGGAAAGATCGGTGTCTTCGGTGAGCGTGTCGTGCTCCCATCCGCCGGCGTCCTCGATCGCTGCGCGCCGCCACACGCCCGCCGTCCCGTTGAAATTGAAAAATTGCCCGCTGCGGTAGCGCGACGAGTGCTCGATCGCAAAGTGCCCGTCGAGCAGGATGGCTTGCACTTCGGTCAGCGCCGAATAGTTGCGGTTCACGTAGCCCCAGCGCGTTTGCACCATTCCCAGCTTCGCGTCCGCGAAATAGGGCGCCGTGTTCCGGAGAAAATCCGCCGGCGGAATGAAATCCGCGTCGAAAATAGCCACCAGTTCCCCGGTCGCCGATTGCAGGCCCTCGTGCAGCGCTCCCGCCTTGAATCCGATCCGGTTGTCGCGGTGCACGTGCGTGATGGGAACCCCCAGGCTGCGGTGCTTCTCGACGCAGGCGCGCGCCACTTCTTGCGTCTCGTCCGTCGAATCGTCGAGCAGCTGAATTTCCAGCAGCTCCCGGGGATAGTCGAATTGCGCCACGGCTTCAATCAGCCGTTCCACCACATACCGCTCGTTGTAGATGGGAAGCTGGACGGTCACCTTCGGCCACTGCTTCACTTCCGGCGGCGGGGGCGGGACGTTCTTGCGGTGCTTAAAATAGTTGTAGACCAGCGCGTAGCGATGCACGCCGTACATCGCCAGTATGGCCATCACCAGGAAATACGGCAGCATGATGGCCAGATCGAAGGCGTTGATCTGGTAGAGTCCGCGAAAGGTGGGGTCCGTCAGCCGGTTCCAATAGGCCGTGAGCGGACCGCCGCCAAGTGCGATACACATCGCCCCATTGTAGGGAAACGCCACGGTATTCCTGCCTTTGAACCGAGGGCTGGGAGTCGGCTCGCGCGCCATTCTGCCGAGCACACGATTATACGGTGCCTTGCACCCCTGTCAATCGGGGAAAATATCCGTGGCCATGCGGGACAATTCCGCGCCCGATCGCCTCGCGCCGTGCCATCATCCCCGAATCGCGCGCGGTTTGGCGGCTTCGTACAGAGGCGAAAGCTCGCGCAGCCGCTTCACCGTCTCGATCACGCGCGCCGCGGCATAGTCCACTTCCTCCTCGGTGTTGAACCGCCCCAGGCCGAAGCGAATCGAGGAGTGCGCCAGCTCGTCGGGCACGCCCAGCGCCTTCAGCACGTAGCTCGGCTCGAGCGACGCCGAAGTGCACGCCGACCCGCTCGATACGGCCACGTCCGTGATCCCCATCAGCAGCGATTCGCCGTCCACTTGCGCGAAGCTGATATTGATATTGTGTGGCAGGCGATGAGCCATCGAGCCATTGATGGAAGCGCCATCGAGCCCGCCCGTGATGGCATCCTTCAGCCTGTCCCGCAACCCTCCGAGTCGCTCGCTCTCCGCCGCCATCTCCTTCTGGCAAATCTCGCAGGCCTTGCCGAAGCCCACGATTCCCGGCACGTTCAGCGTCCCGGAGCGCATGCCGCGCTCGTGGCCGCCGCCATCCATCATCGCGGCCAGCTCGACGCGCGGGTTCTTCCGCCGCACGTAGAGAGCCCCCACGCCCTTGGGCCCGTAGATCTTGTGCGCCGAAATCGAGAGCAGATCAATGCCATCCTTCTCCACGTCCACGGGGATTTTGCCCACGGCCTGCGCCGCGTCCACATGCAGCAGCACGCCCATCTCCCTCGTAATCTTTCCGATTTCCTCGATCGGCTGCACCACTCCGATTTCGTTGTTGGCGTACATGATCGTCGCAAGCACCGTCTTCGCCGTGATCGCGCGCCGCAGGCCATCAGGGTCTATGCGCCCGCCGCTATCCACCGGCAGATAGGTCACCTCCCAGCCTAATTTCTCGAGATGCCGGCACACGTCGAGCACGGCCCTGTGCTCGGTCACCTGCGTCACAATGTGACGGCCCTTCTCACCGTACTTCTCCGCCACGCCTTTGATGGCCAGGTTGTCCGATTCCGTCGCTCCGCTCGTGAATACAATCTCCCGGGGCGTCGCATGGATCAGCCGCGCAATCTGCCCGCGCGCGTTTTCCACTGCCTCTTCGGCCTTCCAGCCGAACTCGTGATTGCGGCTGGCCGCGTTGCCGAATTTTTCGGTGAAATAGGGCAGCATCGCGTCGAGCACGCGCGGGTCCACCGCCGTCGTCGCGTGATTGTCCATGTAGATGGGAAGTTTTACAGCCATGTGCGTTCCCCGCCGTTCAGAATAGATCGACCGTCGAAATCATACCCAGATTCACCGCCGCTTCACAGATTTCGGAGTTCAACTTGTTTTTGACCTCTTCAACTCGCGTCAAGCGCTCCGACTCCATCCGCGCCTCGACAAGGCATCGCTTGATTTGCCACCAACCCGCATCCCAATGCTCGATTTTGTATTTTGCGGTCGGTAGGTCTCTGAAGTTCTCGAAAAACGTTTTATAGATTTCGCGGCCAAGTTCCAAAAGTTCCTCGCTAGCTGCGTCCAGCTTCTGCTCCGCTAACCATTTCGCAACGAAGCGGTCATTGCTATCACGCGCGAGCGAATTCCGAATGTCGGAATCGGACATCTTCCACTTCTTGATGACGGAGACCTTGAACGGGAAAAAATGATTAACGATCTGAAACGTTTTCCCCTTGTAGGAGACGTTTCGCAGAGAAGCAGTCTGATTCGACTCAGCGAATAAACTTCTGACTGCGCAACGTCTGACAAAACTCGCCCTAGGCATTTTGTTGGGTAGGAGGAACTGGTCGCGGTCGTTAATCCAGCTTTTACGAACGCTCTTGCGCACGGCGTGAACCACCATCGCTTTTTCAAAGTTCTCTGCGACGACGGATAACGCGCCCGCGCTGACATATGGCCCCGAAAGGAGGGCAACGTTGTTGTAGTTCTGGACGTCATTGCCTTTGCACATGAGCGAGGCTAGAAAACCACTTGCGACGCGGTCACGCACATCTCCGTTGTCGGGTTTCACTGAAATGGCGCTGCCAAGGGGAGGAAAACATTCGGTGGCGGGCAGCCGGTCAATCCACTTGCTCAAAAAGCGCGAGCGATGCTCAGCTACGATCCGCTTGCGCCCAATCTTGCTTGTGTCATCATCCAGAATTGCGACCTCGAGATTTTTGTGCTTCGAGCCTCTTTCGATTTGCCAAATCCCATACGAGGAACCCAACAGGAAAAGGATTTGCCTGCCGTGTGCCGGAGAAAGTTGCCGACGAAAAGAGGAAGCCATCCTTGAACGAAAACTGGAAAAGCCTGTCGCGGAATTTCTGGTCATTGTTGGCGTTCACGTATTTAAGCGTGGAGAAAAGTCCGAGATACGCCTTCTTTCCCTCAAAATCCTGGCGTATTCGAAAAAGGAATTGAGCAAACAACTCGCGCGACACTTCGCCTAGGCCCCATTCGTGCATAAGCGGGCGGACCTTGGTATCGCTCACGTTTTTCTTGCTTTCGCCTGAGTAACCCGCCTTCTGTGACGTGGCGAACGGTGGATTGATAAAGATAATCCATTTAATGTCTGGGTTCGCTAAATCCTCACGCAGGTTGTCAGGGATCTTGCGCGGTTCTGGGAGCAGAGATTGCTGCTGAAAAACGGTATCAATGTCATCGTTGAGGTAATCGTATTGAAAAATGGTGGCCCCGGGAAAGACACGTTTGCAATGCTGCACGTCCTCGTCGTGGAGCGTCGAAAGGTAGATGCCTTTGTAAGAATCGGCGGGGAGAAACCACTCCAGATTTCCGGTGCCCGCTGCCATGTCCCAGAGACGATAATTCCTCGTCCACCATTTCGGCCCGACGACCCTCTCCAAATACTGATGTGCTTTTCGAGCAAACGGAACAGGAGTGAAAAACTCTCCCGTGAATCGTCGAATTGGCTCGTCAGTTAAGCGGTCAACCTTGGCGAGGATATTGCGGGCGACATCAACGCTGGTGATTTTCTCGTAGTTGGACCAAAACCACTCATATTCTTTGGGCAGGATCTTTTTCGGACGCCTTTCCTGCGGGCCGACGAGGAAGATGACCTTGTTTTCCTTCCGGTCGTAGAGCGAACGGTCTTTCTGGATGTCACATAAAAAGTACCGCGAAGGCTTAGTTCCGTTGCGGACGGACTCGCCGAAGCATTTATTCCAATATTCAAAAACCTCCTCGAAATTATCTTCGGTGATGAGCTTCTTGACCCTGAAATCTAACGCAAGCTGTGAGGCGCGATAATTCGTGAGGAGTTGCTTGAACATCGCGTATTCATCTTCATCGAGAACATTGAAGACTTTAATGTTGGCCGTCTCTGGAAACGAGGCGAGGTCTACAATCAATTTGCTGTCGGGGGTGCTCGGAGCAAGTTCCCAATCGAATATTCGGTCGTTACTATAAAACTTTCGCCACTTATTGGTCTCACTGAAAAACGCCTGCTTCCCATCTGCAACGCAAATCACTGGAGGAACTACCTTGTCGGCGTAGCCGAACCGGAGACGTCGAATGTAGTATATAACTTGTGCCATGACGGCGGCGCGGGAGGCAGGTTTTTGCAAGCTGCGCGAGAACTTGAATTCGTAAAATACTTCCGGGGAGTAAAGATCGTGGCGAAACTCCGTATCGTAATCTAGACCAAAATGCACAGCGTACGCGTGTTTGACTTCTTCTTCGGTTTTCGCTCTACGAAGGGCCTTATTGAAGCTCGAAAACGTTTTGGCCATTTGAATAAGCAAAGTTTAGCGAGGTGGCGAGGTTTCCACAAGCCCACCGAAACGGGCAGGATGCAGGAAGGCCTTCCGGGCCTCCGCGGACGCGCCCGAAAAGCGAACTTCATGGCAATTTTCGCACACTATGGATAGAATTGCCCAACGCATGCCTTTCGAAAAAAACAAGCCGGTGATCGCCATTTATCCGGGCTCCTTCGACCCCGTCACGAACGGCCACCTCGACCTGATCCGCCGCGGCTCTTCGCTCTTCGACCGCCTGATCATCGCCGTCACGCACAACCACGAAAAGGACGCCCTGTTTCCCGTAAAAGAGCGCCTCGAAATGCTCGAAACCATCACCTTTGAAATGGACAACGTCGAAGTCCAGATGTTCGATGGCCTCCTGATGGACTATGCCCGCGCCAAGAATGCGCGCGTCGTCCTGCGCGGCATCCGCGCCATCTCCGATTACGAATACGAGCTCCAGATGGCCATGATGAACCGCAAAATCGAGCCCGATATCGAAACCGTCTTCATGTTGCCGGCCGAGGCCTACAGCTATCTGAGCTCGCGGCTGGTAAAGGAATTGGCGCGCCTCGGCGGCCCTGTGAAAGACCTCGTGCCGCCCGTGGTGGAAGAAAAACTGCTCGCGAAGTTTGGATCGTACTAATCCGTTCGGGACGTAAACGCTCGCTCGAATGGAACCCGGGGGAAAGCGCATGGAACCTGCCGCAACCGTCAAGACCGAGGAAATGGAAAAATTTCCGCTGGCCGAGCGCGTGAACCGCATCAGCGTCTCACCCACCATGGTCGTTCTGCAAGCCGCCGAGCGCCTCAAGGCCCAGGGCAAGGACGTGGCCGACTTCGGCGCCGGCGAGCCCGATTCCCCCACGCCCGATCACATCAAGCGCGCCGCCATTCGCGCCCTCGATGAAAATTTGACGAAATACACGCCCACGCCAGGTATCGCTCCGCTGCGCCAGGCCATCTGCGATTGGCACGCCGCGCAGCTCGGCTCTTCGTACGAGCCCGCGGAGTGCATCGTCACCGTGGGCGGCAAGCACGCCATCTTCGAGTCCGTTTGCGCCCTCGTTAGCCCCGGCGACGAAGTCGTAATCGCCGCGCCCTACTGGGTCAGCTATCCCGACATCGTAAAGTACGCGGGCGGCACGCCCGTGATCGTCGAAACGCGCGCCGCGGACGATTTCATTCTGCGCGCCGCCGCCGTCGAAAAAGCGCTCACTCCTCGCACCCGCATCGTCATCGCCAATTCCCCCAGCAACCCCACGGGCGCCGTGATCCCCCCCGACGAGTTTGCCAAAATCCTCGCCGTCTGCCGGCGCCGCGGCGTCTGGCTCCTCTCCGACGAATGCTATTCGCATTTCACCTATGGCGCCGCAAAGCCGTTTTCCATCGCCAGCCTGCCGGATTCGAAGGACCGCTTGATCGTCGCCGGCTCCTTCTCGAAAACCTTCGCGATGACGGGATGGCGCGTCGGCTACGTCCTTGCCCCGCAGCGCCTCGTCGCGGCCATCACCAAGCTCCAGAGCCAGTCCACGTCGAATCCCACCTCGATCGCGCAGTATGCCGCGCTCGAGGCCGTGCGCGGCCCGATGGACTCCGTCGCCGCCATGCTCGCCGAATACGCGCGCCGTCGCGACCGCATCCTCGCCGGCCTCCGCGCCATTCCCGGAGTCACTTGCACCGCGCCGCAGGGCGCCTTCTACGTCTTCCCGAATATTTCGGCGCACTTCACGCCTGAAATGCCCGACGACACCGCCGCATCGAAGCTGCTCCTCGAACGCGAACTCGTCGCCGTCGTTCCCGGCCAGGCCTTCGGAGCGCCGGGGCACATCCGCATCTCTTACGCCACGTCGGTCGAACGCATTGACGAGGGGCTTCGGCGGCTCCATCGCTTTTTCAGCCGCACCCCGTGATCCTCTCTCCCGCGCGCCTCGAACCGGTCTTCTATCCGCGGCCTTGGGGCGCCCTTTCGCTCGCCCCGCTCTTTCCCGAAAAATCCCGCCTCGCCGAACCTATCGGCGAGGCTTGGATGACCTCCACCGACTCCCGCTTCGCCGATGGCCCCTTCGCCGGAAAAACCCTCGGCCAGGCGTGGCTCGAAATGCCGCCCGAATGGACCGGAATCGAGCCGAAGCGTGCGCACGCCTCTGCTCGTTTCCCCTTCCCCCTGCTCGTGAAATTCATTTTCGCCGAAGACAAACTTTCCGTGCAGGTCCATCCCGACGACGCCTACGCATCCGCGCACGAGCAGTCCGCCGGCGGCCGCGGCAAGACGGAAATGTGGTACGTCATCGCCGCGCGGCCCGGCGCGGAAGTGCTCGCCGGGCTCAAGCCCTGGGTCACGCGCGAAAAATTCGAGCGCGCCATCGCCGACGCCGGCGTGGAAGAATGTCTCGAACGCGTTCCCGTGCGCGCGGGCGACGCCGTCTTCATCCCCGCCGGCACCGTGCACACCATCGGCGCGGGCCTCGTGCTCTGCGAAATTCAGGAGTATTCCGATCTCACCTACCGCGTCTTTGATTACGGCCGCCGCGACGCCCGGGGCCAGTCGCGCCCGCTGCATATCGAAAAGGCGCTCGAAGTCGCCCGCTTCGGCAAGCAAACCGGCGGACGCATCGAGCCCGTACGCGCCGTCCGCGGCGGCGTCACCGAGACCTACCTCGCCGCCTGCCCCTATTTCGCCGCCGAGAAATGGGATTTCCATGAAAAAATTTCCGCCGCCTCTTCCCGCGTGCATTTCGATCTCCTGATTTTCCTCGAAGGCCACGGCCGCATCGAGTGGCCCTCCGGCCACGCCGCATACGCCCCCGCGCAGGTCTGGATGATTCCCGCCGCGCTCGGCGAATTTCAGCTTGTTCCCGCCGCGCGCACTTCCTTGCTGCGCGCGTATGTACCGGGCGACCTGGGCAAATATGCGCGCCGCCTCGAGAGTCATGGCGTCGTCGGCGCCAAGTTGCCGCGCGTCGCACATTCACCGGGGAAACTCGGGCATACTCCATGAGGGACATTCCTTGAAGCCGCCGCCTCATAAATCGAAGCGCGTTCATAAATCGAAATCCAATTCGCTCCCGGCTTGCGCCGTCCTCCTCGCGGGAGGCCGCGGCACTCGCTTCTGGCCGCGCAGCCGCGCCCGCGCGCCCAAGCAGCTCCTGGACATCACCGGCCCAGAAACCATGCTCGCCGCCACGGCCGCGCGCCTCCGCCCGCTCATTTCGCCGCGCCACATCTGGGCCGTCACGAATGTCGAGCAGGCCGCGGGCGTGCGCCGCGAGCTGCCTGGCGTCTCCGCTTCCCACGTTCTCGCCGAGCCCGTGGGACGCAACACCGCCGCCGCCATCGGCCTCGCCGCCATCCATCTCGCGCGCGAATATGGCGACGCCCTCATGGCCGTCCTGCCCTCCGATCACTACATCCCGCAGCCTGCGCCCTATCGCAAAATAATCCGCGCGGCGCTCGCGCTGGCCCGCGAGCCTGGAAACCTGGTTGTCCTCGGCATTCCCCCCTCCAGCCCGGAGACGGGCTTCGGCTACATCGAGCGCGGCGGCATATTTTCCAGGCCCCAGGGCGTCGCCGCCTACTCCGTCCGGCGCTTCACGGAAAAGCCGTCGCTCGCGGTGGCCAAAAAATACGCCGCCTCGCGAAAATATTTTTGGAATGCGGGAATGTTTTTCTGGCGCGCGTCGTCTTTTTTGGAATGCCTGCGCCGCTTCCTTCCCGCGACGCACCGCGCCCTCGCCGAAATCGGCGAGACCATTGGCACGCCGCGCTACCGGCGCGCGCTCGGCCGAATCTATCCCCGCCTCGAAAATATCTCCGTGGACTACGCCGTCATGGAGCCCGCCACGCGCTCCCTCCCGTCGCCCGCCGCCCCGCGCGTTTCCGTGATTCCCGCCCAAGTCGGCTGGAGCGACATCGGCTCCTGGGCCGCCGTCTACCACCTGCTGGCCGCCCAGGCCGGTGCGAAGCCCGGCCTGCCCGCCGGGGCGGGCGTGAATGTTTCCGCCGGACCGTCCTTCACGCACGACGCCCACGGAAATTATTTCTGGAGCCCCAAAAAATTCGTCGCCGCCATCGGCGTCCACGATCTGGTGCTGGTCGAAACCGCCGACGCCATTCTCGTCTGCTCCCGCCACCGCTCCCAGGACGTCGCCAAAATCGTTCCCTGCCTCATCGATCGCAAGCTTCACCATCTCCTTTAACACCCGGCTCGACAACTCCGCCGTTTAGGGGGTCGGAGCTCCCGCGCCTTCTGCGTCCCGGTGATTTTGACCGGGAAGCTCCGACATAAAATGGCCCTGTTGACATCCTCGCTTTGGGCGGCATTTGACGGCGTCTCGGCTTTCCGTTCGCAGGCTCGTCATTCTGAGCGGAGCGTCCCGCAGGTTTTTTCTCTCCCGGAAATCGTGCCTTTGCGATTTCCGGGCGGGACGCGCAGTCGAAGTACGGTTTTCCATCGCTCGGTGTTTGAGCGATGAATCCCTCTTCGCTTTCGCGAACGGGAAGGATGTCAACAGAGCCACATAAAATTCACGTTTTCCCCAGGGGTTTTAACCCCTGAAGACAAATAGTGGGTTTTTCACCACCCTGCTAATATGGACCCGTCGCATCGAGGCCTCGTCCGCCATGAACGAAAAATCCCTCCGCGATCAATTGAAAAACATTCTCCGCTGGCACGACGCCCATGCGGACTGGAAAGCCGCCCTTGCCGGCCTTTCCCCGAAAAATCGCGGCGCCCGCCCGCCGGGCTCGCCCCATTCCGTGTGGGAACTCTTCGAGCACATGCGCCTGGCACAACGCGACATTCTCGGTTTCTGCATCAATCCAAAACACGTCTCGCCGGATTGGCCCTCGGGATACTGGCCCAAGCATTCGGCGCCGCCGAGCGCAGCCGCGTGGAACAAAGCCGTGAAAACCTTTCATAGCGACCTCGACGCCATGGCCAAACTCGTAGCCGATCCAAAAATTGATCTCTTCGCCCCCCTCCCCCACGGCTCCGGCCAGACCATCCTCCGCGAAGCCCTCCTCCTCGCCGACCACAATTCCTATCACCTCGGCCAAATCGTCCTCGTCCGCAAGCTCCTCGCCGACTGGCCGGAACCCTGAATCCTGCCGTTCCTGCACTTACGCTGTCATCTCCGGTTTGTGGAGTCCGGTGGTCCGATGCGCTTCATCGGACCCGATACCGGACCCGCCTGCCCAGAGCGAAATCGCGAACCGCTTCGCCAGGCGCGCAGGCCCCGCACAAGTTGAAAAGGTTGCCTGCTTCGCATATCATCTCAACGATGCTGTCAGTCCGGTTAGATGTCAGGAAAACGAATCAAGTCCTGCGATGCGGTGACGCTCGCGAAATAGAATGGATTCCCAACGAATCCGTTCATTTGGCCCTTACATCCCCCCCTTACTGGACCCTGAAGGAATACCCGGCGCACAAGGAACAGCTAGGGTTGATTTCTGATTATGAAGAATTTCACGACGAGCTGGAGAAGGTTTGGCGACATTGCTACCGTGTACTTGTCCCTGGCGGGCGGCTTGTCTGTGTAGTGGGCGATGTTTGCCTATCGCGACGACGGAATGGACGGCACATGGTCATGCCGTTGCACGCGGACATCGTGGTCCGCTGCCGAAAGCTTGGTTTTGACAATCTCAGCCCTATTTTTTGGTACAAGATTTCAAACGCACAGTATGAAGTGGAAAACGGATCGAGCTTCTTGGGCAAACCCTACGAGCCAAACGCAATCATCAAGAATGATGTTGAATTCATTCTCATGCTTCGAAAGCCGGGTGGCTATCGCCAGCCTACGGAGGAGCAGCGCGACGCATCGCGGCTGACAAAAGAGGAACATCACGATTGGTTCCAGCAAGTCTGGACAGTGCCGGGGGAATCCACAAGGCAGCATCCAGCCCCGTACCCCCTTGAGCTCGCGTATCGTCTTGTCCGCATGTTTTCCTTTACGGGTGACACGGTTCTGGACCCGTTCATGGGCACCGGGACGACGCTATTGGCAGCAGCCCGCTGCGGAAGAAACGGAATCGGGGTCGAAATAGATGATTCGTACTTGCGAAAAGCGAAAGCCCGTCTTGAATCGCAGACTGGAGAATTGTTTGCGGATGTGCGCCCTTACGTTGTGAAGCGCCGCGCCGCCGCGCGGTAAAACTCCCTATAACCTTTGTTGGAAAGCGCCGCTAATTCGGGTCAAGACCGCCGCGTAGTTTAGCCGCGTTTCGTTATAGTTCACCCATTCAAAAGGATATGGCTTCTCGTTCGTTGCCTTGTAATGCAGCACAAGAAACTCGTTGTATGACGGGGCGGCGTGCTCGCGCAATCGGCGTTCCGCTTCCTCCGCTTCTTGGGCGGGATGCAGGTACCCGCCTTTTCCAGTTGTCGGCCAGGGCCGGTCGCCTTCGAAGCTGACGTAGTGGTATGCCTGATTTATTCCCACTACCGCGACGCAGAAAGGCTGTGGGCCGCCCTTTCGGAATTGAACCACCTGATTACGGAGATCGTTAATTACGCGGTCAATCTGCTTAATCATGGCTTTAGCCAGGATTTTAACCTCCACGCCGATTTCAACCGTTGCGATTTTCCCGCGCGCAACATCATAACCCTCATCTCGAATTGCAGCCTCTCCCGGGACGATTTGCCCAAGAGTTCCGTCGCCACGTCTCGCCCGGATTCCTTGAAGCCGATTTGATACGTTCAGAACCAGAATGTCCCTCTTAATCGCTGAAACCAGTTTGGGAGACCTGTCAATTCCTAGGAGGTCTTCGTACAGATGCATGGCAATGTAATCGCCCTGATTCGAAGCGCGATGCTTGTAAACGCGGCCTTCGAACAGCTTCCTAAACTCGGCCAACAGCCGAAATTCCATTTTGGTAGTGGGCTCGGACAAGGTGGCGGGATTCTATCATCAAGAGCGCTTCACTCGCTGTATCCCATTACGACCGGTAGGGCGCCGCGCCTCGCCAATCCGTACTATTACGGATATGCAGCCCCTTCCGGAGTGAGCTACCGTGCGAAAGTCGGCAGGGTTTTCTCCCCTTGCTCGTTGCGAAGTTAACGGCGCAAAACGTGCAAAAATGGCTTTTTTTGCCACTTAAGGGGCCTTTAAGCCAGCTTATGAGAGCAAAGTCCATGCTGCAAAAAGCAGCAAAGTCCATGCTGCTGTTAGCTGCACGTCCAGGCTGCAATTATGAGCAAAGTGCATGCTGCAAATTGCAGCAAAGTGCATGCTGATATTGCGCAAACAAGAGCGGCAAGATTGATCGATACATTCGAGCGACGGAGGGTGGCGGGGCTTGGATGATTGGGCGGAAATCGGGCGGGCGCTCGACGCCATGGCGGCGTCCGGGAGCGCGGAAGTCCGCGAGGATGGCGAATGGCTTGCCGAACTCGCCGCGCTGCACTGCGAGCTGCGGCGCGAAGGAAAGGGAAAAGGCTCGCTCGTGCATTTGTGGTCCGCCGAGCGGAATTTGACGCGGCGCGTCCTGGGCGTGCGGGAAAATTTGCCGGAGCGCATCGTCCTCGAGGTCCAGCGATTCGGGCGCGCCAAGCCCGGGCGCCTCGAATTCCTGCGCAGCGATGCGCGGCGCTCCGCCGGACGCATCACGCGCGAGCAATTTCGCGCGCGATTCCGCCGCGCCCGATCTGGAACATTCCTTCTCGGGACTATACGTCCGCGGGCGGATGCACGAAGGGGCGCGGTCGTGGGCGCTCATCGCCGCGGCGCCGGGAGAAAACTCCGCGGCCATCGAGGGGATTCTGGCCTTCGGGATTCTGTGGCTCGATTGGACGCGGAACCACGCGCAGCACGCCCAGCAAGCAAGCCGCGCCGTCGAGGGCTTGCGGATTTTCGTTCCCCAGGGCGCCGGCCGGTTGCTCCAAGGGCGCGTGCTGGCGCTTTCCTCCGCCGCGCGCACGGAAATTTTCGAGTTTCGCGAGCCGGATGGACGCATTGAGAAGCAGGAATCCGCCGACGCGGCGAATCTCGAAAGCTGGCTCATGGCGCGCCGCGACGTGGAATCCCTGCTTTCAGAGGCGCGTGAAGCTATTTCGAAGATTCATCCCCTGGCTCTGCACAGGCCTCCGGCGGGCGGCGAGATTGGCTTGCGGCTCGTGCCGGAAACGCGCGAAGTGGCGCTCTGCTTTCGAGGGCTCGAATTTGGCCGCTGGTCACATGAGGGCATATTTTTCGGCCTGGGCGATTCCAGGGAAAAACTGACACAGGAGACCGAGCCAGCGCTCGACCAATTGATCCGCCAGATTGACCTGCACCGCAATTCGCTCGCGAGCGAGACGAATCATCCGGTCTATCGCGCCGCGCCGGAACGTTGGCTCGAAACGCTCGTCCTCGAAGACCCCGCCCGGCTCGACGCCCAGCTCGACCCGGCGCATCTCTATTCGCAGGTTCCGGCGCTGGCCGCCGGCGATCGCGGCGTCCTCGACCTGCTGGGCGTGACGCGGCGCGGGCGGCTGGTGGTGATCGAGCTGAAGGCCTCCGAGGATATTCAGATGTCCGTGCAAGCCGTGGATTACTGGCTGCGCGTGCGACGGCATCAGCGCGAGGGCGATTTTGTGCGCTTCGGCTATTTCGCGGGAGTGGATCTCGATCCGCAGCCGCCGCTGCTGTGGCTCGTCGCGCCGGCGCTGCGTTTCCATTCCGCGACGGAAACCCTGCTCAAGTATTTTTCCCCGGAAATTCATTGCACGCGCATCGGCCTCAACGAGGCCTGGCGCCGCGGCCCGAAAATCATCTTCCGCCAGCAGCCCTCTTGATGGCTTGGACTTGAAGCAGTCGCCCCGGAAAATTGCTCGATACATTCGAGTGGTTTTCGCCTTCAGTTTGCTCGAAAAGCCCCATCAATTTAAGCAACCACCTTGCCGCAATTTGCAGCATGGACTTTGTTGATATTTGCAGCTTTTGGCGTCAGCAACAGCAGCATGGACTTTGCTCTCTTAAGCTGGCTTAAAGGCCCCTTAAGTGGCAAAAAAAGCCATTTTTTGCACGTTTTTGGCGCTTTTTGCGCCGCAAAATTGGTTAACGCCAACGGGAGGGAGGGCAAGCGGGGCAGGCCCTTCGAAACCCACACCGTGGGTTTCTCAGGGTGAAGCGAGGTGGTTGCCGGCGGGTAGGAAGGGAAGGGGCTCCAAGACGGCTCAATGACAATTGTAGTAGTGGGCGAGACCCGGTGGCAGAGCCTGGATCCCCGCGGTAGTTTCCGGGTAGCCGACAATCCACCCAGAACCCCGTCTTTCGCTTCCCACAACCCCGTTTCGGGAAATTTTCCGCACTACTAACAACTCGGCCCGAAGGGCTTCGGCAATGCCGCGGAAAATTGACCGTCTACTGCTTCGCGAAAAACGCGCGCCCGATAAATCTCCAGCGTTTCACGGGACCTATCTGGCGAGAAGCGGCGTGCTATGCCGGCGGATCCTTCTGACGTGTTGCCTTAACACCCGACAGAATCCCGAACCCTACCAGGACAATAGTCCCCACGGCGATCCAGTGAGCAGGCACGTGCATCAGGTGGGCGCCGTAAATCAAACCTACGATAACAATCGCGAATCCAGCGACATAGAGTCCGAATGACATGATGTTCCTCCTCGGTTCAACTCTTCCAACCTGAGTGCAAATCCGGTATCCGTCGCGGGTGCAAGACTGGCGCCAAATGGATCGGTTTTAACACACGATGCCCGGGCTGCCGACCTACGGCTGCTGCTCACGGGGAGTTCACCTCACCCGCCCTTGCACTGCTTAGAAAAACGATGCCCGCATATCAGCAATTTCATTTTTTGCGAGCCACAGCCACCTATGATAGGCAGATTCGAACGCACTGACAATACATGGAAGGGTACAAGGTACAAGGGCAACTTTCCGCCACAGATGAGGTATTGTTCCACTCAAATGAATCGTCGAAGACGGCGGAGCGGCGGGAGCAATAGGCGGGCCGTTTGGGAGATGGCGGTCTTTCTCGCTTGGACGTGCAGGCGCAGACGCTTTTCAGCGCTGAGTTTGCGCCGCTGCCTTTGCGAAACCTCGATGCGAACGGTCTGGCTTGGGTCGGCCGCGCTGTTGATGGCCTCGAAAGCAGCCTGAAGACTGGGGAAGACAATCTGCCGCACGGGATCACGCAGCCGCCTTAGTTCCTCCGGGATCGGCGTGGCCGCGGCGGGACGAACGATGGTGGGGTTGGTATTGATCTCCCAAACCTGGGGCCTGCCCGCGCACAATCCGTAATTGATTCGGCCGTAGCGTATATTCGCCAGCGCGAAGGTCTCCCGCAGCCACTCGGCGTGTGGGTTTGTCCGCACGTAGGCGAGCTCTTCGCGGGCGGTAGCAGCGTTGATCAGCCGCCCGTGTGATTTGGTAATCCAATTGCGGCTGTGCGTGACATTGAAGGGCAGAACCGTGCCGCCAACGATGAACGCGGAGTATTTCCGAAACGTTCCGGCGTCGTCGGCGGTGTCGCAGTACTGCACGACAATCAAATCGCGCAGGCGGCAACCCATGGACAAACTCTTGGCGACGGCGCGAGCCAACTCCTTGCGCGTGCGGAGCAAGCCGGTGAGGCTGGCGCAGTGATCGTGTTCGCGCCGCAAGAAGACCGGAAACTCTTGACAGCGGAGAAAGTCGAAGGCGCGGCGAACACGGAAGGTGTTTTGCCTGCGTTTGTAGCAGGCGTGCAGCAAGGGGTAGCGTAAAAGCACCTCCGAGGGGTGGTTGATCAGTGTGATGTCCGCGCGAGCTTCGGAGAGCTTCTCCCAACACTGGGCGGCGATTTCCTTTTCGGTCGGAGACATCTGATCAATGGCGAGAAACACGTAACTTCCGAGAGGCAACTCTTGGCGAGCCACGATCTGATCCCAGGTGAGAACGCCGGCGCGATGGAACAATGCTTTCCCGTACGTTTGCAAGTAGTCTTCGACCTCCCAGGTATCTCCCGACACGCCGACAAAAAAGATCATTGGCCCATGGCTCCTCTTAGTAGCCTACGCGTCCCGGCGGAGATCCCCCGCGGATGTTTCCTGATTGCCAACACGAGAGTGTGGCGGCTCGGAAAGGCCGCTACACTGGAAGGGAGAGCGCGCGAGCGAACCGCGCCGTTGCGCGCGCGGCGCCGGGCGGAAGCCGGCCTCACTGGGAGTGAAGAGTTCATGAAGGAATGGATCGAGACGCTGTTCGAGACCAAAGATCTTTTGCGGATGGGACACCACCAGAGGGAGGAAGACGCCAACCTCGGGCTGGGCTGGCTGTATTACGCGCTGGCGCGGATTCTTCGTCCCGCGAAGGTCGTGGTGATTGGTTCCTTCCGCGGATTTGTGCCGCTGATCTTCAGCAAAGCGCTGGCAGACAACTCCGAGGGAGGGCAGGTGTGGTTCATCGATCCTTCGCTGGTCGATGATTTCTGGAAAGATCCTTCGGCGGTGCGCAAGTTCTTCGGAGGCTTGGGGGCGAGCAACATCGAGCACTTTCTGATGACGACGCAGCAATTTGTGATGTCCGAGCAGTATGGTTCGCTGGGCGAAGTGGGCATCGTTTTTGTGGATGGTTACCACTCGGAGGAGCAAGCCCGGTTTGATTACGAGGCTTTTCAAGGCCGCCTGGCGGCCGGAGGGATCGTTCTGTTCCACGATAGCGTGAAGGTCCGCACGTCGCGGATGTATGGGCCGGACCGGGCGTACGAGCATCGCGTCAAATGCTTTGTTGACAAGCTGAAAGAGGACACGGGCCTGCAGGTTTTCGACTTGCCGTTTGCAGGCGGGGTCACGCTCGTACGAAAGCTAGGAGCAGAACCGGGGCCCCGATAGCTTTATCCATCCTCGCGCCGGGATCGAAAGTAGTGGAGGACGTGCTCCTTCATGTCGCTCCGAGCTTTATTCCATCGCCAACAGCCATTTTCGGCGGCGACGATATCTTTTGTGGGATCGAAACCGCGCTCTTTAAGAAACGCATGCCGCTCCGCGTATCTGCGATTTTGCAATTCCCCATGCCAAAGATGAAAAAGGCCTTCGTCGAGGTAGGCGGCACTCCCGCGAACGGTATCGAAGAACGGTTGCGCCCATGCGAGATAGTGGCTGGCCCAGTCGGGATTCATCTGCAGATAATGAATCGC
This sequence comes from Terriglobia bacterium, assembly GCA_963823205.1. Classification (GTDB taxonomy): domain Bacteria; phylum Acidobacteriota; class Terriglobia; order Acidiferrales; family UBA7541; genus Palsa-295. Next base: position 118,956 of record CAWGKL010000009.1, on the reverse strand, counting down.
GTCGTCAAACCGGCCCAGGGCGGCGCAAGTAAAAGCTCGATTTCCACTGCCCATGACACAGGCGTCATAGAAGCCGTGTTTCTCGAGGATCTCCCGGCGCGCCACGCCGGCGAAACCGCATCCGATTCGTTCTTTCATGCGCATGTCGCCGCGCAAAACGTCTGGCGGTGCCATACCGCTGTCCAGCGCATACATCAACGAATATCCGATGAGCCTTTTCGTATCGGTATCTTCGGGCAATCCGTCCTTGGGCAGGTCATACATGTGCTTAAAGGGCATTACAATGGCGGAGGTTTTGAGAAGATTGGCCGCTCGCTCGGGCCAGTCGCCGCTTTCGAAAACCACATCGCAATCCAGCCAGGCTACCGTATCGCAATCGCGCGGAACCGATCGCAGCGCAATGTTTAATAGCCGTTCTTTCTGCCAGAGAAGGTCCGGGCATTTGATCTGAACGAGGATATCGGCATCGCCCGGCCGAAGATGGTAATCGCCGTTCTGGGACAGTTCCACGGTCACCAGAGGAATGATCAGCCTTTCCCTGAAAATCCGATAGTTTTCAAGTCTTTTTCGATAGCCGATGGGATTGAAATAGCAGGTGATCGCCCACAAGTTTCTGGAACCACGCGAACATCGCGCCAAGGCCTTGCTTGCTGTGGAACGGATGGTGGGGCCGATGGATGAGACCGGGACGGCTCCTGTTCCGAAGCCGGCTCGGCGAGATTTTCGAGTGCGAAATTGGTTGAAATCGCTCACGGACATTTGGGCGGCCCGAATTGAGGGCCGTTTGGCGCAGAAAAAACTCACTTCGGAACGCAGATGCTACGCTACAAACCGGAGCAGTTCGGTTGCCAAAAATGCGCCATGGGCTAAGTGGCCCATTTGCTTGGAAATACGCGGAAGTGTCCGAATCAGGCCAATTGAGGCTCGGCCGCGTGGAAAGCCAGCCGGAGAGCATGAATGGGCAAATTGGTTGGTCGCTCTAAGGGCAATTCTCCTTTCGTGCAACTCCCCCTCGGCTTCGCTCGGGGCCGGGTTCCCTTCGCGACTTCGCTCCCTTCCTGCTTCAGGGTAAACAGAGTGGGCGGCTCCGGTTTACGGCGGAAAAAAAGAAAGGAAGCGAACCGGGTGGAACCGGTGTCGCTTCCCGGGGTGTGTCCTAGAAGCGTTTGACAGATTAGACGCTCAAATTCGGAAAAGGTTTCCTCGAATTTGGGGGCTCAATAAAAAAGATATTTGCGCCACTTTTCGTCGCGGTGGCCGATGAGGCGCATCAATTGCCGCGAGGTGTGCAGGGTGAACGGCCGGGGACGCCTTTGCAGCTTCAGGCCTGCCTCTTCCGGGGTGCGGTCGCCCTTGCGGTTGTTGCAGGAGTAGCAGCAGGCCACCAGATTCTCCCATGAGGAGCGGCCGCCCCGCGAGCGCGGAACAACGTGGTCGAGGGTCAGCTCCGAAGCGGGCAGGGCATCGCCGCAAAACTGGCATGTATTGCGGTCGCGCAGCAAAATATTCTTGCGCGAGAGGGCGCGACTCTGCTGGGGAATGTGGCGGTAGCTCACCAGGCGAATCACGGAGGGCACCTGAATGGCCCGCGAGGCGGAGTGCACCTCGGCGTGGTTGGTTTCCTCGGCCTGCGCCACTCCCTTGAGCATCAGGACCAGGGCGCGGCGCACGGCGGTGACGTTAATAGGCTCGAATGTGGCGTTGAGGACCAGGACAGGAGCCTGCATCACGGAGGGCCGGCTGGGAGGGGATGTCAACGGCCGGCCGCCGGCATGGTCGGGTACCATTCCGCCAAGCCCGATATTGGGCCGGGGGCGTAGGCCGATCCTGAGACGAGTATCCATTGCGCTGCGCCAGTTGACAGTTTACCTCAAGAAGAACAGGTTGAGATGCTTTTCGAAGGCGTCTGGTTTCCTGAAACTGCTTCAACCCCGCGCCGTTGCGACCGGCGCGCTGAATCGGGCCTCAGGGGCTAGAGCCCCATTCTTCGGCACCATCGTACGGCACGGCTGAAGCCATGCCCTGACACAAAACAGTTTCTTACGGCACGGCTGTCCATCGAGGCTCGGGGTAAAAAGCCGTGCCCTGACGCGCACGCCGTGTAACCTTTTTCGGCTACGCAACGCGAGGGACCCAGCCGGGAACGATTCGCGCGACCGTCAAGCCGAAGACGGCAGCCACGCCCGCTTTCTTGAGCGCGCGCGCGCAGGAATCGAGGGTCGCGCCGGTCGTCAATACATCATCTACCAGCAGGATGCGGAGGTTGTCAACCGGCAGAGCCTCGCGGGTGGCGTAGGCGCCACGAACGGACTTCCAGCGCTCGCTGCGCGAGAGCAGGAGTTGGGGCGGGCGCGGCTTGGTGCGAATGAGGAGGCGGGATTCGAGGCGGAGGCCGAGGCGCTTCGCGAGCGGCCGGGCAATCAAATCCGCCTGGTTGTAGCCGCGCTCGCGCTGGCGCGCGGGGTAGAGCGGCACGGGAACGATCACGCTGGGGCGCCATTCGGCGGCGAGGGGCGCGAAGACTTCGGCGAGGCGCGCGGCAAACCAGTCGCCGAGGCGCGTCACTTCTTCATATTTCGGCAGGGTGATGGCTTGGGAGAGCGCGTCGCTATAGATGGCGAAGGTGCGGGCTTGCTCGAAGGCGTAGAAATTGGCGCGGCAGAGGCGGCAGAGCGGCTGGATGGCCTCGGCAGCCACGGCCGAAACGAAGGGGCGGCCGCAACAGAGACACATGGGCTCCGCAATGCGCTCGAAGGATCCGAGGCAGAGGCCGCAGATGGGAATGCGGCTGGCATTCGCAAGCGTTTGGCCGCAGATCCGGCAGGGCGCCGGGAGAAGGACGGATGCGAGAGCGTCGAAGGCGTTCTTTAAGATCACGGATGCGTTGTTAACCGAGGGGGTACGGGGAGAAGCTACTCCAAATCGGGCGGGAAGGGAAGAGGGATGAGGGACGCGAGCACAACCCACGACGGGCATCCCTCGGCTTCGGGACAAGCGAGTGCCCTTCCCTTCGTCAGGGTAGACCTGTGCTAAAACTGCAAAACCAAAGGCACACAGGCAAGAGTGCCTGTGCTACTAAAAGCGGCTGCTAGAGGAGGCCCTGCTCCTTCTTTTCCTGGCAGGAGATGCAGTAGCGTGTCCAGGGGACGGCTTCGAGGCGCTTCTGCTGGAGTTCCAGATGGCAGGAGATACATTCGCCGAAGGAATTTTCGCGGATGCGAGCGAGCGCATCGTCCACGAGTTGCAGCAGGGAACGCTCGTTGTGCGTTTGGCCGAAGAGAAATTCCTTGGTGTAGGAGTTGGCGGCCTTGTCGGCGAGATCCACCGTGGGATCCTCGTCGGCTTCGCGGCCCTCCTGCTCGGTGCGGGCAATGCCGCGCAGGAGTTCCTCGCGGCGCGTGGCCAGCTTCTTTTTATAATATTCGAGCCGCTTCTTATCCATACTCAGGTTCCACAACGAGGCTGAATGCCTCACTAAAATCGAACGATTCTACAGGCCCGTTCCTTGTCTTGTCAAATCAGTGACGTTGCCGGGGACGCGCTGATTCCCGGCGGCCGCTCCAACCGGGTGATAATAGATGCGCCGGGCGCGACAAAGGATTCCAGCTCCTCGCCGGGCCGCGGGCGTGGTTGCGGCGGCGGAGTGCGGCTGCTAAAATCTATGTTCTGAGCGCCTGGAAGAGCCGCAATCGAAAAACAGCTCCATGCATCGAATCAGCAGGGCGGAAATAAGGTCCGCAAGAGGGTAATGGGTCCGTTTGAATTTTGGCTTTTTGTGTCACGATCAAGAAAATTCAAACCGCTCCAGCACCCGCAAGGGGGGGAACTGGCTTGGCCAAATATGATCTGGTGATCATCGGAAGCGGACCGGGCGGCTACGTGGCCGCGATCCGCGCCTCGCAATGGGGATTGAAAACCGCCGTGGTCGAAAAGGACCCGTTTCTGGGCGGCACCTGCCTGCACATCGGCTGCATTCCCACGAAGGTTTTTCTGCACCACGCCGACATCTACGACTATTTTCAGCGCGCCGAGGAATTCGGGTTCGAAGTGAAGGATGTGAAAATAAATTGGCCGGCCATGCTGGCGCGCAAGGACCGGATCGTCAAGAAGCACGCGCTGGGGATCGCGGCGCTCTTCAAGAAAAACAAGGTTGATTCCATCACGGGCTGGGGGCGCATCGCGGGGCCGGGGCGGGTGGCCGTCGAGAAGGACGGGAAAACGGCCGAGATCGAGACGAACTTCACGATGCTCGCGAGCGGGTCGGACGCGCGCACGCTGCCGGGCGTGGAGATAGACGGGCAGACGATTCTGACGAACCGCGAAATTCTCGCGCTCCCGAGCATTCCGAAGTCGCTCGTGATCGTCGGCGCGGGCGCCGTGGGCGTGGAGTTCGCGTCCATCTTCCGGACGTTCGGGACGGACGTGACCATCCTCGAAGCGCTGCCGCGCATCGTGCCGCTCGAGGACGAAGAGATTTCTCCGGAGCTCGCCAAGGCTTTTCAGAAGAAGGGCATCCGCATCGAGACCGAGGCGAAAGTGGCCGGGGTGAAAAAGGACGCGCAGGGCGCGACGGTCACGTTCACGGACAAGGCCGGGAAACCGCAATCCGTCTCCGCCGAGAAGGTTCTGATCGCGGTAGGGCGGCGCCCGCTCACCGAAAATACGGGCATCGAGAAAACGAAAGCGAAGCTCGAGCGCGGCTACGTGCACACGAACGCGTATCTGGAGACCGATGAGCCGCGCCTCTATGCCATCGGTGACATCGTCGCGGGGCTGCCGCAGCTGGCCCACGCCGCTTCGATGGAAGGAATCATTGCCGTGGGCCGCATGGCGGGGAAGGAGGTGCAGCCGTTCGACCGCGAACGGTGCCCCAACGCCACGTACTGCGAGCCGCAAATCGGCTCCATCGGCCTGACGGAAAAGCAGGCGCGCGAGGCGGGGCACGATGTGAAGACGGGGAAATTTCCCTTCCTGGCCAACAGCAAGGCCACGATTCTGGGGCAGCATGAGGGGTTCATCAAGGTGGTGGCGGACGCGAAGTACGGCGAAATTTTGGGCGTGCACGCCATCGGGCCGCTGGCGACGGAGATTATCGCGGAGCCGACCGCGGCGCTGAGCCTGGAAGCCACGCTCGACGACATGGCGGGCGTGATTCACGCGCATCCGACCGTGTGGGAGGCGATGGGCGACGCGTTCAATGCGGTGCGGGGACTCGCGATCAACTTTTAATGCCTCGGGGCGGCAAAGACGGATTGTGATGGAAGAGCGGAAAATCTGCTGGGTGGCGGACCTGGGTGCGGTCGCCTACAGCCCGTGCTGCGATTTGCAGCGGCGGCTCGTGGAAGCGCGCAAGGCCGGCGCGATCCCCGACGTGCTGCTGCTGTGCGAGCATCCGCACACCATCACGCTCGGGCGCAACGGAAAGCGCGAGCACTTGCGCGTGGGGGAGGGCTTGCTCGCGGAGAGGAATGTGGAATTCCTGGAAAGCGATCGCGGCGGCGACATCACCTATCACGGGCCGGGACAGATCGTCGGCTACCCGATTCTGGACCTGGCGGAGCATCGGCGCGACGTCCGGTGGTATGTGGAGCAGCTCGAAGAGGTGATGATTCGCGCGGCGGCGGATTTCGGCGTGGACGCGAAACGCGTGGAAGGGCGGCACGGCGCGTGGGTGGAGACGCCGGCGGGCGAGGAAAAGCTCGGGGCGCTGGGCGTGCATTTGAGCCGGTGGGTGACGTCGCACGGCTTCGCTTTCAATGTTTCGACCGGCCTCAGCTATTTCGACCTGATCGTTCCCTGCGGAATTCCCGGCAAGCGGGCCACGTCGCTGGAAAAACTGCTGGGAAGCGCCGTGGCGAGCGAGCGAGTGCGCGGGCGCCTGGCCGCGCATTTCGGAGATATTTTCGACCGGGATATGGAGCAGGTCTCACCACGGAGATTTGAAGGAGTGGAAAGTTTCCATGCGGGCAAGGAAAGGGTTGTCGCCGCCGCGCGAGAATTGGCACAATACTAGGCGCGGAAGAAAAGGAGCGGTGCGGTTTGGGAAAAACCAAGGGTCTGAACCAGGCGGAGTTCGAAATAGGATCGGAGGTGCGCGTGGCGGACCGCGCCTTCCTGGAAACATTTCTCGAGGCGGGACAGTATCACAACGAGCTCGAGCCGGAGCAGCTCGAGTACGCAGGCCGCGCGGCCCGCGTGAGCGCGGTCGTCTTCTTTCACGGCGGAGACGAAATCTACACGCTCGAAGGAATCCCCGGCGTCTGGCACGAAGAGTGCCTGAGCGCCGCTTGAGCGCCGAGTCCATGAGGAGACAATGATGGCTGTGGATGTAATCATGCCCCAGATGGGCGAGAGCATTTTTGAAGGCACCATCACCAAATGGCTCAAGAAGCCGGGCGACAAAATCGAGCGGGACGAGCCGCTCTTCGAGATTTCGACCGACAAGGTAGACGCGGAGATTCCCGCGCCGACCGCCGGCGTCCTGAAGGAGATCAAGGTCAGCGAGGGCCAGACCGTGCCCGTCCAGACAGTGGTGGCGGTGATTGAAGCCACGGGTGTGAGCGGGGCTGCGGCGGTTCCGTCTGCCGCGGCGCCGGCGCCCTCGCCGGCAAAGGGCGAAGCGCCGAAGCCGGCCGCCATCCCAGCCAAGGCGGAAGCCGCGAAACCTGCCGGTCCCGCGCCCTCCCCGGCCGCGAGGCCCGCGGCGGCAGCGGCGGGAGGCAACGGGCAGAAGGTGCGCAGCTCGCCGCTGGTGCGGCGCATCGCGCGCGAGCACAAAATTGATTTGACGCAAGTGCCCGGAACCGGCGCGGGAGGCCGCGTGAGCAAGCGCGATATCCTGGCCGCGGTCGAGGGCGGCGGGACGGCGGCGCGCCCGGCCGTGGGTGGGGCAGCGGCGCATGCTGCGCTCGAGACGGCTGTGCCGCGCGAGAAGATGTACTTCGGCCGCTACGAAGTGCAGCCCATGTCCGTGATGCGGCAGCGGATCGCCGAGCATATGGTGCTCTCGAAGCGCGTTTCGCCGCACGTCTATTCCGTGGACGAAGTGGACATGACGCGCATCGCCGCGCTGCGCGCCAAGACCAAGGAAAAATTCGAGGAGACGGCGGGGACGAAGCTCTCGTTCATGCCGTTCTTCATCCGGGCGGCGGTCGAGGGGCTGCGGGCTTATCCGACGGTGAACGCGTCGGTGGACGGCACGAATATCGTGCTGCACAAGGAGTGCAATATCGGCATCGCCGTGGCGCTCGATTGGGGGCTGATCGTTCCGGTGATCAAGGACGCCGAGGAGAAGAATTTTCTGGGGCTGGCGCGGGCGGTGAACGATCTGGCCGAGCGGGCGCGGTCGAAGAAGCTCAAGCCCGAGGAAGTGGCGGAGAGCACGTTTTCGATCACCAACCCCGGCGTTTTCGGCGGCTTGTTTGGCCTGCCGGTGATCAACCAGCCGAACGTGGCCATCCTGGGCCTGGGCGCGATCGAGAAGCGGCCCGTGGTGGTGGAGGATGCCATCGCCATCCGCTCGATGGTCTATCTGACGCTGTCCTACGATCACCGCGTGGTGGATGGCGCGATCGCGCACCAGTTCATGGGCAAGGTGAAGCAGACGCTCGAGAATTGGACCGAGAGCATTTTGTAACAGTTGGGGGAACTTCAGGGGCTAAAGCCCCGTTAATTGTGCGGCTTTACGTCGCGGCTAAAGCCGCGACCTACAAACCTTTCCCGTTCTTCGACGAGGTGGTAAAGCATCCGACTTTTTCCCCTTTCGTTCCATGACTTCTCCCGCCGCACGCGACATTTGGGGCGTTCCGCCCTGGCCGATTGATTTTCAACCGCCCAAATTGACTGTGCCGCAGGACTTGGACTTCGCCGTGATCGGCGGCGGATTTACTGGCTTGGCTGCCGCGGGGTGGCTGCGGCTCCTCGCGCCTGAAAAATCCGCTGCGGTGTTCGAGGCCGGGCGGATCGGCTCGGGCGCGAGCGGGCGGACGGGCGGCATGGTGCTGGCGGAAACGGCCGCGGGCGATTTCCCGGATTTGGGCGACGTGCTCGCTGGGCTTGCGGACATTTTGAAGAAACTCGGAATCGAATGCGATCTGGTGCTTCCGGGCGCGTGGGAAATTGGGCGCAGCGGCGGCATGGAAAATTCGCCCATCGCGTGGAAGGATTCGGGGACGCTGCGCGTGGTGAACGAAGTTCCGGGCGGCACACTCGACCCGGGAAAACTCGTGAGCGGGCTGGCGCGGGCCGCGCACCGCCTGGGGGCCGTCATCGTCGAGGAGGCGCTCGTGGGGCGCGTTCATGGAGACAGGCCCGCGGAAATCGAGATCGCAGGGGCGCGGCCGGGAAAAATACGCGCTGGGAAAATTTTGTTCGCGACGAACGCGCTTTCGCTGCCGCTTTCGGGGCTCGGCGGAGCGACGCATCCCCGGCTGACGCTGGCGGCCGCGACGGCTCCGCTTCGCGAAGAGCAGATTGAGGCAGCCGGACTTTCACAGGGAAAACCTTTCTACACCGTGGATTTTCCGTATCTCTGGGGGCGCGCGCGGCGGGACAACTCGATTGTGTGGGGCGCGGGACTGGTGACCGAGCCGGCTTCGGGCGATCTGCGGGATATTGATATTGCAGCGGAGGAGCCAGCGCGGATGTTTGCGAGGCTTGAGAAGCGCGTGCGCGGATTGCATCCGGCGCTCGCGTCCGCCGAATTCACGCACCGCTGGGGCGGGCCGATTCTCTTCCGTGATGGCTGGAGGCCGGTGTTCGATTGGCATCCGGAGCACCGCAACGGAATTGTCCTCGGGGCTTATGTGGGGCATGGAGTGGCGCTCTCGGTCTATTTGGGTGCATGGGCCGCGGAGGTCCTTCTAGGGGTGAGGGAGCTTCCTTCCTGGGGAGCGATTTCACGATAGAGATTGGTAGGTTGTGGCATTTTTGAGGCTTGGGTCTTCTGCTGCAGAGGCGGGCGTGGCCCGCCTCTGCAAAATCTCGGGAGCTCAGCTTGCGCCATGGGGATGCGTTGCGGGTGTTCGGCGTGTCAGGGAAGGGCCGAGGAAACTTACCATCCAGGAAGCGAAAATTCAGGAGACCTTGCAGGGGCGGCTTGTCCGCCCCTGCAGCAAAAGAATTTTATTTCGAAACGGCTCCCGCCCTCCTGGAACACAGGGAAGCTATGATAAGCGCCGCCGGAGATCTTCGGCAAAGCGCTCGATATGGTTGAGCGGGACGATGCCGATGTTCTGCTCCTTAAACAATCCCTCGATGAACTGGTGCCGGGGATTGCCCGGGGCGGGGCCGGCCTCGGTGATGGCCGTGAATTCGCATTGCGGCAGGCGCGCGCGGATGCGCTCGGCGGTGTAGGCCAGGACCTTGGCCTGCGAGGGATCGCGGCCGAGGGCCACGGCGTGCAGATAGCCGCGCATGCCGTTGCGGTAGCCGTAATCGAGCCGCAGGGGATCGCCGGGCTGTGTGAATTCGTCCACGCGGATGCTGCGCTCGAGCCGGGGAACGCGGCGCCTGAGAAAGACATCGTTGATGCGCGCCTTGATCCAGGCGCGCGTGCTTTCGGCGATGCCGCCGCGCGCGCGGGGCGGAGGCGCGACATGATCGCGGAAGAGGCGGTCGAGCTCGGCGTCGAAGTCTTCGGCAAAGGTGCCGTGCAGCGGGCTGAACTGCAGGGCATTGGATAACGTGTCGTCGAGCTTGGCGAGGTGCGCCAAGGCCTCGGCGGCGGGCCCGCCTAGCCGTGCCTCAAATGCCACGGGCAGACCGCGCAGAAAAGTTTCATCGGCCTGGGGGTGCAGCCGGCGGACACGAGCGATTTCGGAGGGCTCTTCGATCAGCCGCATGGCCAGGCGCGCGCCATCGGTCCGTTCGAGCAGGATTCCGATATTCACCCACTCATCGCGGACGGGGTTCGGCGTGTAACGCAGAACCCGGTAACGAAAAATATTTCTCTGTTCTTCAGGCATGGCTCACTTCCAGTTGGGAAAAGGCTGGGCCGACGATTTCCAGGCCGAAACGATCAATTCGCGCACCCGCTTGCGCCGCCGCAGGAGATTTTCCAGCAGTCTGCTCGAGCGCGTCCGGATCGAAATTGTACCACTCCGGCGGAATCTCGCTTGCGGCTTCCTCGAGCTCCGGCCTCCGAGATTTTCGTCTCGATGCGCGCGAGCCAGGGCTCGAAGGATTCCATCCCGCGCACCGATTCATACACGCGGTGCCGCGCGTACAGCCCGCGCAGCGGCGCATCGGGAAAATTCCACTCGCCGGCATTGAAGCAAAAGCCCTGGTCGATCATCTGCAAACCGTAGGGCATCTGCGCCCGGTAGGAGGCCTCGGCCTGCGGACGGAAGAAAACCGCCTGGCGGCCGTTGGTATTGCAGGTCCATTTGTCGAATGCGAGCATGCCGCAGAAATCGGACAAGTTCGGCGAGGTCGCGCAGTTGCTCATCGGGCAGGAAATCGTAGACCGCGGTTTCCGCGGGCGGTCCGGGAAACCTCGAACCGAACTGCAGGCCCGCCTTGCAGCGAGCGCGCCCGCGCCCCGAGCTGCATTTCCAGTTCATCGGTGTTCTCGATCAGTTCCTCGCGCACCTCGACCACCGCTGCTCCCGCCGCGGGCAGGCCCAGTCGCGCCGCCAGACGTGTCCCAAGCAATTCATTCGCCAGAATGCGGACGCCCTGCGGGTTATTCTGGAATTTCACGACGTAATATCGCTTCATCCGCGCAGCGCATCAGTTGCGCCTGCGCTCCACCGCGCATTCTCCGGATCTGTTCGACCGCCAGCGGCATCGAGCGCGTATGCTAGCTACCCAGAGCGGATTACTGCAAGGAAAAGATTTCAAAATGGGAAACAGGGCGGGCACGCCGCTCGGCGCGTACATCGGGGAGGGCGCGAAGGGGAAAACCCTCCGCAAGACTGCCCGCCGGAAGCCCGGCGGCCCGCGGCGCAGGGCCGCGCTTCGATCTTCCGAGGAGCGCCAGGAGGGCAGAAAAGGTCAGCGCCTCTTGCGCTTGCCGCCCTTCTTGGCCCGCGCCTTTTTCGCCTTGGCCTTGCGCTTGGCCTTCTTTTTCGGACGCGCCTTCTTCGCTTTCTTCGACTTCTTCGCCTTTCGCGCCGGTGCGCGCTTGCGAGGCGCGGGCGCCGCGGGAGATTCTCTCTTCCCGCGGCTCTTCTTCAATCACAATTTCTTCGGTCTCTTCCAGGATCTCCTGCGGCTGTTCCTGGCCTTCTTCTTCCTCATCGTAACGCGGCAGTTCGTCGTCTTCCTCATCGTGCATTTTGGCGTAAAACATTCGATCCTCCGTGGGGTCTCGGGCTTGCCGGACGGCCTGGAACTCCTCGGGCGCTTATAAACGGAGTATCGGAGCTTTGTCAAGCCGCAATGAATCGAAAAACCTGCTGCATCCGAGAACCATTTGCGATGGACCCAGGAGCGGCCTGGAACAGAGACGCCGCGCATGCTGTATCACAAAGATAATACAGGGGTTGCTGTTTTCAGGGGGGGGCCGGCCGCGCGCCTTCTCTAGCGCTGGACGGTGAGGATATCGCCTGCCTCGAGCGCCCTCGAGGAAAGGAAGGGGTTCGATTCGCGCAGGGCCGAAACCGTGATGCCGTACTCGCGAGCAATGGAGTACAGCGTTTCGCCCGGCTTCACGCGATGCTCGAGGGCTTCCGATTTTTCGGAATTTTGCGCGGATACGTCGCCCGCGGCCGAGCCTGATTTCCGCGCCGAGCGGGATTCGGCGCGCGGCGCCAAGGCGGCGTCGCCGCTGCCCGCGTAAATCCGCAGGCGCACGCCGCGCGCCGCGTGATTGCCGGCGATGCGGTTCCAGCGCTTGAGTTGCGCGACGGTTACGTCGAAGCGGTCCGCAATTCCCTCGAGCGTATCGTCGCGCCCGACGCGATAGTGCACCAGGTGAATCACGGGCGGCGCCGTAGGCACATCCAGCACGAAGCCCGCCGGCACGGAAGCGCGGGCCTCGAGATGATTGGCCGCTTCGAGCGCCGGAAGAGTCACGCGGTAGCGCCGCGCGATATCCGGAAGCGCTTCTCCCTGCGCCACGGTGTGCAGCCGCCACGTGGTCCATTTGTCCTCGGGAACCTGCTGGATGTTCTCCTCGAAGCTTTTCGCCGTGCCCGCCGGCAGATCCAATTCGAAGCCGGGTTCGTCCGGCGTGACCCCCCGCAGGAGTTCCGGGTTGAGCAGACGCAAATCATCGGGGTCCGCGCCCGCCGCGTCCGCGGCAAGGCTCAGGCTGACGGGATGGTCGAGCTTGACCATTTCCACCTGAGGCGGCTTTTCCGCGTCGAACTGCACGCCGTAAAGCGCCGGGGCCTTGGCCACCAGCGCCAGGGCGATGATGATGGGGACGTAATTCTGGGTCTGCTTCGGCAGGGCGTGGAGCTTTTGAAGTTCCCAAAAATCGGCATAGCCGGTGCGCTCGATGGCCCGGGCCACGGTCAGCGGGCCGGAATTGTACGCGGCCATCACCAGATACCAGTCGCCGAACATTCCGTAGAGGTCGCGGAGGTGCCGTGCCGCCGCGCGCGTGGCCATCTCCGGATCGCTGCGCTCGTCCACCCAATAGTTGCGCTCAAGATCGTACTCTTCGCCGCGATAGGGCATGAATTGCCAGATGCCGCGGGCTCCCGCGCGCGAGACCGAGTCCGGAAGAAACGCGCTTTCCGCCTGCGCCAGATAGATCAAGTCCTGCGGGACTCCCTCTTCTTTCAGCACGCGCCGGATCATATCGCTATAGCGGCCGGCGCGCTCCAGCCCGCGCCCGGCGATGGCGCGGCCGCGCTCCGTGGTGAAAAAGCTGAGATATTGCAGGACGGAGTCGTTCACCGCGAGCGGCAGGTCGTGCGGAACGCCGATCAATTCGCTTTCGGCCTTGAGCGCCAGGCGCGGGTCACCCGCGGGCAACGTCAAGTCCGCGATCTCCTCGATCGGCGCCGGCACGGAGGGCGTCTCTGATTCGGATTCTGTCCCGGATGCCGATTCTTCGTCTGCGCTGCCCTGATCGACGTACAGCCCATGGGATTCGACCGCATCGCCGATCTGGTCGAACAGCTTCGAAAGCCGGGGGTCGGAGTCCGCTTGAAAACCGCTCGTGAGGATCAGGTTCGCGGCGCCCTCGAAATCCGCGCGCGCCTTATCGAGATCCCCCGCCTGATAGGCCTTCTCGCCCGCATCGAAGCCCGCCTGTACGCGCTCCACCAGGATGTCAATGGCCGGCCGGGTGCTTTGCGCAAGCAGCGCCGGCTGGACCGGAGGCTGCGCCAACGGCAGGGGCTGGTTCACTTCGGCGGGCGCAGGCTTCGGCGCGACCGCCGGGGGCTGCACATGGACCTCTTTTTTGGCAGTCTCTTCGCAGGCGGGCAGCACCAGCGCGCCCGCCGCCAGAAGGACCCATATCGCTGTTCGTCTCTTCAGCATTCCCAAGGGCACCCCGCGAGTAATCCCCAATCGGCCGCCGTCTCCATCCGAACGCAACCAGAATCTTACGAGGCGCTTACACCTTAGGTCAATGGACATGCCGTACCTCTTGTTGACCAGAACAGGACATTACCGCCCTGCCTCCCTTCCATGACAAACGGCTCCCCGGGGTTTCAAAGGGACATTCGCGCAGGGAATTTTAGATGCCAGCCGTGGTGACGTGTAGGACACGCCCGCCGGGATGAGCCGCGGCTTGCATTCCCAATTGTGCCACTATGCATGCGGCATGAGCTCTAGAAGCCTTCGAGGGCCCAGATACGAAAAATATGCCTTCTGGGTGATCCTTACATTCGTGGTGGTGATCGTCGCCCTTTTCTACGTCTGCGGCGGCTGATGGCACGGTTCGGCCCGCGCAGGCCAAGCCCGGGCTTTGGGTTCTGGATTTCTGCAAGTTGCCGAACTACATGGCCTTTCCCATCTTTTCCTCTCCCTGCTGGAATTTATTCCGTGGACGGCAGCTTCAGGGTCGCTCTTTCCTGCTGTTGCACGGCTGCGCCGGCGGAAAACCCGGGCAGCCTGTTCGCGAGCTTGCTACGGTTGCGCCCGTGTGATATCCAACGTGCTTACCGCGCGGAAGCGGAACCACGCGCCTGCGCGCGCCGGGCGATAGAGGAGCAGCCGGGATGGAGCTCGCGCAAGGAATTATCATTCGAGATTTGTGGTTTTTTTTCGCGCTCTACTGGCTCGTAGCCAGCATACACGTCAACAAAATGCGGAGGAGAGAGCCTTGGAGCCAGCGCCTTGCGTTCCTTCTCATCTTCGCAGCGAGCTGTGATCTCTTACTCCACGCGAGCGAGCGCCTGGGAATTCTGAATGGGAGGTTCGTGCCGCCGCAGGCGTGGATTGAATGGCTGGGAATCGCGCTCACGGCCGCGGGAATCGCATTCGCCATCTGGGCGCGGAATCACATCGGAAAATATTGGAGCGCGAGCGTCTCGCTGCGCGAAGGGCACGAGCTGATCCGCAGCGGTCCCTACGCGCGCATCCGTCACCCCATCTACACGGGCATCCTTCTAGGGGTTGCCGGGACGGTCCTTTGGTCTGGGAGATGGGGCGCTCTCATCGTGCTGGGATTTGCCGTGATCGGAGTCGTCGTGAAGGCCAAAAAGGAGGAAGCGCTGCTTCAGGGTGAATTCGGCCCTGCCTTCGACGAGCATCGCCGCCACACCGGGTTTTTTCTGCCGCGCTTTTCCTCCTAGCCGCCGGTCCGGGGCCGCTCCGCCCGTTGCACAGGTTCGATTGCCCATTTTCGTCCGGCAGTGCTACCGTGTTTCTCGCGGCGATTCTCTCGGAAGGCGCGCATCGAGGTGAACGGAGATGACCTGGGGAAAAAGGCGGGCGATCATCGTCTGCATCGTGATTCTGTTTTTGGTGGCCGGTTTCTGGACGGCGTGGAAGCCGGCGCGGCTGGAGTCGAAATCCGTGCTGGTGATTGACGCCCAAGGCGCGATCGAGGAGCAGCAGCCCTTCAATCTTTTCGGCTCGCTTACGGGCCAGACCACGCCCGTGCTCGAGGATTATCTCGAGGCGATTGATTCCGCGCGCACCGACCCGCGCATCACCGGCATCGTGGTACGAATCGCGCCGCTCGACACCGGCTGGGCCAAGCTCGAGGAAATCCGCGCGCACCTCGCCGAATTTCAGAAGAGCGGCAAGCCGAGCATCTGCTACCTGGGCTACGACGGCATCACCAATCACGAGTATTACCTCGCCAGCGCCTGCCAGCAGGTGTGGCTGATGCCCACCGCGCCCGTGGACATCACGGGGATGATGGCGGAGGCTCTCTTCTACCGCGGCACGCTCGACAAGCTGAAAATCGTTCCGGAGTTCTATCACACGGGCCAGTACAAAACCTACGGCAACATGTACACGGAGAAGAAATTCACTCCGGCGCACCGCGAGGAAGTCGAGTCGCTGCTCTACAGCATTTACGATCAGTACATCGGCGACGCCGCGTCAGCCCGGCACATGGACCGCGCCCAATTCGAAGCCCTGGTGAACCGCGGCCCGCTGCTGCCGAGCGACGCCGTCCAAAGCGGGATCGCGGACCGGCTCGCCTATTGGGATCAGGTGCAGGATTATTTCAAGGACCGCGACCGCGTGTGGAATCCCATTTCACTCCCGCGCTACCTCGCGTCCGTGAAGGACGACGGCTTCGGCGGCGAGAAAATCGCCGTGGTCCATGCCACTGGGATGATCGTCTCCGGCGCTTCGGAAGAGTCGCCGGAAGGCGGATTCGTGATGGGCGGAGATTCGGTGGCTTCCGACATCCGCGCGGCGCGGGAAGACTCGAGCATCAAGGCCATTATCCTGCGCGTGGACTCGGGCGGGGGTTCGGTGGTGGGAAGCGAGGCGATCCGGCGCGAGGTGATCCTGGCGAAGGCGACGAAGCCGGTGGTCGTCTCCATGTCGGACGTGGCCGCGTCGGGCGGCTACTGGATTTCGGCGCAGGCCAGCAAAATTGTCGCCGACCCGAATACCATCACCGGCTCGATCGGGGTGGTGATCGGCAAGGTGAATCTTTCCGGGCTTTACAATCTTCTGGGCCTGAGCACCGATTACGTGGCCACCAGCGACAACGCCACGCTCTTTTCCCTGCAGCAGAATTTCACGCCGAGGCAGCGCGCCTTCATCGAAAATTCGATCCTGGAAATGTACGGAGAATTCACGCGCAACGTGGCCGAGGGACGCGGCATGACCCCCGAGGCCGTGGACGCCATCGGCCAGGGCCGCGTGTGGTCCGGAGCGCAAGCCAAGAAACTGGGCCTGGTGGACGAACTGGGCGGACTCGACCGCGCCATCGAAGTGGCCAAGCAGCTTGCCGCCATTCCGGCGGGCCAGCAGGTGCGCATCGTGCGCTTTCCCGAGGAGAAGAATCTTCTCGAACAGATTTTCGAGCGCGATACGAACGGCGCGGATGAGTCGCACTCGCTCGCCCGCATGGTCCGCCGCCTGGCGGGGGTGATGGAGCCGGTCGAGGCGCGGGTTCCCTTTGAGCTGCACATACATTGACGGGGCATTAATAGGACATCAATGGGGCGTTGCGGATGGCCCGCTTTCGCCTCCGATTCCGGGCTGAAACAGCCGCCCGATTTCGCTATACTTTACATATCGAGGCGCGGTACCCAAGTGGTAAGGGAGAGGTCTGCAAAACCTTTATACGTGGGTTCGATTCCCACCCGCGCCTCCAACGCTTCAGCGGTTGATAACATACACATCGCATTTTCGTACAGTACCTTGTGCGCGGGAATTAAGTAGAGCGGATTGGAATGCCGGAGTTATAGGGACAGGTGCTTCATTCTCAACTCGATGGTCGGCGAAAATACCATCCTACAGAATTTTTGCGGAGCACAGCGGAGCCCGGACGCGTACGAGGCAGCAACGAGTCTGTCCGCTGGTCAAGGCGCGGCGGGCAGGGCGTCGAGCTTTTTCTTAACGTCGGGGGCAGATTTTGAGTTGGGGGCGAGTTCGAGGTACTTCGTATATGCCTTCCGGGCCTCGGCGTTCCGGTTAAGTTTCACGAGGGTATCGCCGAGATTTGCATAGGCGACGGCGCGCTGGGGGTCATCCTCGATGGCTGCCTTAAGCCAAGTCACGGATTCTTCGTATTTTGCCATCTTATAGTAGGCGAAACCTGCATTGTTGGCGAACAGGGCGGTCGTCGAGTCCTTTTTCCCAGGGATCATCCCAACGGCACTGACAAATGCACCGGCGGCCCGCTCGTAATCGCCCTCCTTCATCAGTCGCATGCCGACATCGTTTTCGGCTGCTGCGAGCTTATCGGCAAGCGGCACTGCTTTACTGAAGGGTGGGAATGGAGCATAGACACCGTTGACCAGCTTGAACACGTGGTCTTTCCCGTCGTCTCCGCCGCTGACTTGCATCTCCGTCTTTCCGTTCGCAGCCTCCTTTGGGGAAATATTCGCGCCCTCGATGTCACACACCCAACCCGGGCGGCTATCTCCGCAATTGTTCTGCCTGGTAAGCTCGCGGCCGCCCTTGTCAAAGATGCTCAACAGATCGGAGCACTCGTTACCGCAGACATGGGTTTGCATGACAATCTCTTCAATACCATCTCCATTCACATCCTGGAAACCCGGATTACCTGCGTCACTGAAAAGAGGCGAATCCCAAAGCATGACGTACCTGCCATCCCGAATTTCGCCATACACGAACCGCCCCGCGCTCGCATCGGGTAGCTGGTTCACCCAAGCAAGGACTGAAGTTGGCGATGAGGGGCTCAAATGGGCCTCGTAGAGGTAGATGTTCAGTTGAAGCGAATCTATATCCTCATCCTCTTTGTTGAAATCTGCATCGAGGGGTATCAATCTGGCGCGTTCAAGGACTTCACGACCAATATCATCGGCCTCTTTTTGGTCCATTCCCTCGGCAGGCCTTATCTGAACGGCAATTTTGATCTGGCCCCACTTCACCTGCGGCCAAGTGGCATCGTAGCCTGGAGGCAGTGGCGGGAAGAATTTGGAAGGAATGATGTACCCAAACTCCCCGGCATCGAAGTAGCGTAGGCCGTCACGCTTGAGAATGTCCAGGAGGTCCGAACGAGACGTTGGGCACGGGGCGATGAGCCACTTCGGATTGACCGCTGGTTGGATGAGAGGGCGCTTACCCAGCACCCGACGAACGCATTCCAACGAGCGATCCGAGTTGATGCCCTCCATGTGTTTGATCTCTTGGCCTGTGGCTGGGGAGTTGCCGGCGGACAGGCAGCCAATGAGAAATGCTAGCCCCAAGACGAGAGTCGAGCGACTATTGGGACTCCTGCGGGAGATGCGAGTCTCCATTTGGAACAATTGTGGGAGCTCCTTTCGTGAGGCTGTAGTTGCCTCGTGGCGTGAGGAATGAAGACGCTTCCAAAACGTTTGGCGAACTCAATTCGTTCTGGAGTGTAAGCAGCGTTCTGCGTCTCTTTGGTTATAGTGCAGATCGTCGTCCAGTATACCTCCGCTCCAATTTCATAGACGCGATAAATTTCCCGCTCGCTGGAAAGAATTTCGCATCAGTGTGCGGGCGGCGGGATTTCGGCGTGCAGGTTGATTTTATGCGTGGTATGGAGCGGGATGCGGGATTGCTCGAAGCCTATTTTGATGCGCCGGCGAAGCTCGCGCGTCACATCGTCCTTGCGATTCAGGACCGTGCGGACCTGAAGCCGGATGACCGTGCCATCGAGAGAGAGCGATTCCACGCCCAGGACGCGCGGGCCATCCACCAGAGCGGGAGACCAGTCGGCATCCTTGCGGAATTCGCCTGAAATTTTCTCGAGCAGGTCGAGGGCGCGCCCCACCATTTCGTCCGCGGGCACGGTCACATCCACGAAGGCCTGCGACCAGTCGCGGCTCAAATTGGCCACCTGGCCGACAAGCGAATTGGGGATGGTGACCATCGCGCCGCTCAGATTGCGGAGGACGGTGCGGCGCAGGGTGAGGTATTCGACGCGGCCGATTTCGCCGTTCAACTGGATCAGGTCGCCGATCACAAACTGATCCTCGAAAGCGATGAAGAAACCGTTGGTCAAGTCCTTGATGATGTTCTGCGCTCCGAATCCGACCACGGCGCCGGCAATTCCCGCGGCGGCCAGGAGCGAGCCCACATGAAATCCGAATTCAGGGAGAATGGCCATGACCGCGACGATGGCGATCGCCGCTACGCCGCCGCTGTAGAGCACGGCGGCCATCGTGCGGGTCTGCTGTTCGCGCATCTGTGAAGCGCGGGTGCGGGTCTTGGAAATTTCGACGAGGCGGTTCGTGAGCGCCTTCAAGGCGCGCCCCAGTATCATGGCGACCACCAGGATTACCAGGACCCGCAAGCCGCGCCCGGCAATTTCCATCCACTGTGCTATCGAAAGAGTCATAAGAGTCATAGAATGTGCGGAGCGGGATTATACCATCCATGCGGCCCCTTGCCGCCGGGCGGGTTCATGCCGGCGCGGCTTCCCGCGCCGGCGGCCGAGAAAGGAATGGCGATGGACCAAAAAAAACGCGCGTTTCTGCAGGCCATGGCTCCCTTGGCAATCGCCGCACCACTGGGAATCTTCGCTCGCCGCACTCCGCGGGGCAACACTCGCACCATGACGGCCAAGCGCCTGCCCAGCCTCCTGACGGGCTCTCTCCGGACCTGGAGCCGCCGGCCATTGATCCAAAGGCGATTTTGAAGCACAACCAGCAGCAGATTCAGGACGACGTTAAAAAGCTCTACGCGCTTGCGGGAGACCTGAAAGACCAGGTCGAGAAGACGGATTCGGTGAACGTGCCTTCATTGCCGCTCGTGAAAAAGGCCGAGGAAATCGAGGATCTGGCGAAACAGATTCGGAGCCTGGCTCTCGACTAGCGCCGTCCCAAATCCCGGTTTTCTCCTTACCCATAACACAACGCCATCGCGATTCGCATTTTTCCCGCCCTCCCGGTTGTGCTACGCTATCGGCGGGTGGTGCATCTGCCTCTCAAGATGGATTTAAGCGAAGAACGGGATAGCCTCGTACTTGCGTCCGCGCATCTAAGCTAGAGGGGCGCCCAAAATTATGGCCACAACTACAGTCAACGTTCCCTCTCGCAAGCGTGAGGTAATCGAAAAGGCCGTTATCCGCTTCTGCGGCGATTCCGGCGACGGCATGCAGATCACCGGAAGCCAATTCACCAACACCGTGGCGCTCTACGGCAACGACCTCGCCACGCTGCCCGACTTCCCCGCAGAAATCCGCGCCCCTGCCGGCACGCTTCCGGGCGTCAGCGGATTCCAGGTCCATTTTTCTTCGAGCGACGTTTATACGCCCGGCGACAGCGTGGACGCCCTGATCGCCATGAATCCCGCGGCGCTGAAAATGAACGTCGCGGATTTGAAGCCCAATGGAATTCTGATCGTGAACCTGGACGACTTCGGCGAGCTGGATCTGCGCAAGGCGCAGATGACCTCGAATCCGCTGGAGGATCATTCGCTCGACGCCTACCGCCTCTTCCCGGTGGGACTGACGCGGCTGACCCGCGCGGCGCTGAAAGATTTGGGGCTCGACACGAAGACCGTGGATCGCTGCAAGAATTTCTTCGCGCTGGGAATGTGCTACTGGCTCTACAACCGTTCGCTGGAAACAACGGTCCGCTGGATCGAGGAAAAATTCAAGAACAAGCCCCAACTGGTGGAGGCCAATCGCCTGGCGATGCGGGCCGGGTACAGCTATTGCGAAGCCACCGAGGCTTTTCAGGTCAGCTATGAAATTCCGCCGGCGAAGTTGGCGCCGGGCGTGTACCGCAATATCAGCGGAAATACGGCGCTGGCCATGGGCTTTGTGGCCGCCTCGCAAAAAGCGGGAATTCCTCTTTTCCTCGGGGCGTACCCGATTACGCCCGCTTCCGACATCCTTCACGAACTATCCACGTACAAGGATTTCGGCGTCATCACCTTTCAGGCCGAGGACGAAATCGCGGCCATCACTTCGGCGATCGGCGCGGCCTATGCGGGCGCCATCGGCATTACGGCCACGTCGGGACCGGGAATGGCGCTGAAAACGGAGGCTCTGGGCCTGGCGGTGGCCGTGGAATTGCCGCTCGTCATTTGCGACATTCAGCGCGGCGGCCCCTCCACGGGCCTTCCCACGAAAACCGAGCAGGCCGACCTGTTGCAGGCTCTTTTCGGCAGAAACTCCGAAGCGCCTGTTCCGGTGCTCGCGCCCGCCACGCCCGGCGATTGCTTTTGGATCGCACTGGAAGCCACGCGCATCGCCATCAAATACATGGTGCCCGTGATCATTCTTTCGGACGGCTTTCTGGCCAACGGCGCGGAGCCCTGGCGCATTCCGAGCGTGCAGGACTTGCCGGAAATTCCCGTGCATTTCGAGACGAATCCCGAAAATTTCGAGCCCTATCGCCGCGACCCGGAAACGCTCGCGCGGCCCTGGGCCATCCCCGGCACGCCGGGCCTGGAACACCGCATTGGCGGGCTGGAAAAGCAGGACGTCACCGGGAACATCAACTACGAGCCGCTGAATCACGAGCGCATGGTCCGGCTGCGCGCCGAAAAAGTCGCGGCGATCGTTCAGGATGTTCCGGACGCGGTTCCGGCGGGCGATCCTTCCGGCGAGCTGCTGATTGTGGCCTGGGGCTCGACGCACGGCCCCATCACCGGGGCGGTGAAAGCCCAGCGCGCCAAGGGTCACCGCATCGGGCACGTTCATCTCCGCCACCTGAATCCTTTCCCGAGCAATCTGGGCGAGGTCTTGAACCGCTACGACAAGGTCCTTGTTCCGGAAATGAATATGGGACAGCTGGTGATGCTGCTGCGCGCGAAATATCTGGTGGACGCGGAAGGCTACAACAAAATTCAGGGAAAGCCTTTCCAACAGGCCGAAATCGAACGCAAAATCGAGGAGTTGCTCGATTGATGCGCGCGCACGCGGCGGGAATCCGGTTTTTGTTTGGAAGCGTTTTCAGGGAGAATTTGAATGACCGTGGCTGAATTGCCGGTGCTCACAAAAAAAGATTTTCAGACCGACCAGGAAATTCGCTGGTGCCCGGGCTGCGGCGATTATGCGATTCTTTCCGCCGCGCAATCCGTGTTCGCCGACCTCGGAATTCCGCGCGAAAAGTTCGTCATCATTTCCGGCATCGGATGCTCCAGCCGCTTTCCCTATTACATGAACACCTTCGGATTCCATACCATTCACGGCCGCGCGCCCGCCGTGGCCACGGGCCTGAAAATCGTGCGGCCGGATTTGGATGTTTGGGTCGCCACCGGCGACGGCGATTCGCTTTCGATTGGCGGCAATCACACAATCCACATGCTGCGCCGCAACGTGGGCCTGAAGGTTTTGCTATTCAACAATCGGATTTACGGCCTCACGAAAGGCCAGTATTCGCCCACGTCCGAACTGGGCAAAAAAACAAAATCCACTCCATTCGGCACCGCAGATCGGCCGTTCAATCCGATTTCTCTCGCGATTGGGGCGGAAGCCACTTTTGTCGCACGCTCCGTGGACGTCTTCCAGCAACACCTCAGGGAAACACTTAAGCGGGCGGCGGGGCACAAGGGGTCGGCGTACGTCGAAATTCTGCAGAACTGCAATATTTTCAACGATCATGCGTGGGAGTCGCTGACCGAAAGGGAGGCGCGGAGCGAGCATGTGGTGCAGCTCGAGCACGGGCAGCCGCTGGTCTTCGGGAAGAATCGTGATAAGGGGATTAGACTTAACGGCCTGGAGTGCAAGTGGTGCAGCTGGGGAACGGGGTGACGGAAGCGGATTTGCTGGTGCACGACGAGCGTCATCCGCGGCCGGCCTACGCCTTTATGCTGGCGCACATGGAGCAGAAGCCGGGGTTCCCGACGCCCATCGGGGTGCTGCGCGCGTGGGAGGATGTGCCGTGTTATGAGGACCTTATCGCGGGGCAGATCGCGGAAGTGCAGTCGCGGAGGGGGAAGGGTGACCTGAAAAAATTGCTTCGCGCGGGGGATACGTGGGAAGTGCGCGGGTAGAATTTCTTCGATTTAGGCCTCGGAAAGTCTGCTGCAAGATCATCAAGGTACTTTAACCAAATAAGCCCCTAAAACGTCGAATTTTGGACGATTTTGGCGTGTTTTGGCATGTTTTGGCGGGCCTTGCGCCGTAAGCTGCTCTTAGACGGATAGTTATCTCCGCGCGACCGGCCAGAGAAGGCCCCACGCTTCCCGGTACAGAGCGTCGGGATGCCCCGATACAAATCATCGGGGTGCTCAAGGCGCACACAAGGCGCACAAAAAGCGCGCACAAACCGAGCGTAGGGCCCTTCGACTTCGCTCAGGACGCAGAAACCGCGCACCTGAAAAACCGGGGACCGGAGTTATTCGGCGGCGTTGGCTGCCAACGCCTCTACGACGGCGATGTTGGGGAGCAGCTCGGGCGGCAGGGCGTGGCGCTGCATCAGGTATTCAGGGCTGTTGTATGAAATCGAGACTTTTCCGTGGGCGTCTTCGGCAACGAGAATTTTCAGAGGGAGGTCGAGGGCGATGCTGGGAGAGGCCAGCATGAGAGGCGTCCCTGCCTTGGGATTGCCGAAGATGAGCAGCTTGGTGGCGGGCATTTTCAATCCCACCTTTGCCGCTTCGCCGCTGTGGTCCACGAGCGCGAAGAGCGTGACTCCCTTGGCTTGCAAAATGCCCCGAAGCTTTTCCATGGTCTCGTCCACGGAGTGATGGCTGGGAATAGCGATGATGCCGCTTTTGGTATCGGTTGACATGGATGCCTCCCGGGATGACGCCATTATTAGATTGTCGCGACCGCGCGCGCGAAAAACAAAAAGACCGACTGCAAAGACCCCACGCTCACAAAACGAGCATGGGGCACCCGAAAAACCACAGGTGAACCTGTGCTACTAGTCCCGCGACGCGGGCGGAGTCAGCGGCGCTTGCGCAGGGGGCGTCCTTGCGGGCCGCTATTGACGTTGGGAACCTCTTCGCCCAGGGCGGTGGCTAAATCAATTTGGTGGTCCTGCTCCTGGAGGAGGATCTGGCGAATCTGTTCGGCCATGGCGAATTCGCCCAGCAATTCACATTGGCGGATGCGGTCGCGATAATTGCGAATGGTTTCGTTTTCATTGTCGAGGTCGTAGCGCAGCATGTCCTTGGGATTTTTCGATGTGCGCACCGGCTTGGGGGTGACGACCGGCATTTTGCCGAGATAATTGATCTGCCGGGAGAGGATCAGGGCGTGGTCGAGCTCCTGCTTGGCATGGATTTCGAGCTGGGCGGCGATGTCCATGTACTGGGCGCCGCTGAGCACTTGGGAGTAGACGACGTAGGCGATGATGGCCTGATATTCGCGGGAAAGGTCTTCGTTCAGCAGCTCCGCGAGGCGGTCGCGGGAAATTTCGTTTTCGCCGGCGGCGGGTTTGGGGCCAGGCATTGGATTCCTCCTTGGAATTGAAGGAAGGCGACCCGGAATCGCAGCGCCGACCTTCCCCTTCCTCCGATAACCTAGAACTCCCGCGACGCCTTGTCAATCACGAACGCCAAAGACGGCAGGCTCTCCCTCGCCCGTGAATGGCCTAAAAACCCGGCTGGACGACGAGGTTATTGGTGACGGAGAAGACGCCGGGGACGCTGTTGGCGGCGATGCCGGCAGCGTCTTTATCCGCCTGGGTATCCACGATACCTTCCAAATCCACGTGGCCCATTTTCACGACGATGTGAATGGAGCGCACGGCTTGCCAGGAATAGCGGTCGAGACTGGGCTGCGAATAAATGGCGCGGAATTCGGCGCTGCGGATTTGGTCGTCGAGGGGTGAAACGGGAAGGACTTCAATTTGGTTATCCACGCCTTCGACGCCTTCGACCTTCTTGACGGCGGCCTCAGCCTGCGGTTTGAGCTCCGCGTGAATCACCGCGCCCTTCAGCGTGACGTGGTATCCGTTAACGGTGTACTGCAAGATATCGAAGACGGAGTAGAAGGGGAGCAGGGCCAGGACGTGGCCGACCTCGCGGCTGACGTAGTTTTGTTGCGCCTGCTTTTCCGGCTGGTCACCGGCCGTGATGAGGGCGCAAAAGGCCAAGAGAAATCCGAAGAGGAGTACTGAGAATACGAGGCGCGCGGTCCGGCGGTTGTGTTGATATGCGTGCATCTGATTTCGAGCCTCCTTTTGAGATTACAGCGAGCAAATGATGAGAGAAGGTACGGAGGAGGAGAATACAGTCGAAGCGTTAGGCCGCGCGGAAAAGCACTGTATGTGGATTTTAGTGGGAGGAGGAGAAGGAGGCGGCGGGGCTGAAGCGGGAATAAGTTCCCAAGGAGGAAGAGACGATGGAGGCGTTCGAGGGAGAAATGGCGCCGCCCATTGCGGAAGGCTGCTCGGAGGAAACATAGTCCGAGGGGCGCGTGGAATCGGCGTCGGCGAAATAATTGCGTTCATAGAGGCCGCGATAGATGCGCCCGGCGATTTCCGAGGCGTGCGGGCCGCTGATCCAGTGGCTGCCGCCGTGGAGAAGGACGACAATCACGATTTTGGGATGGGCCTGGTCGGCGTAGGAGGCGAACCAGCCGAGGCGCCCGCCCATCTGTTCGTCATTGCAGGTGCCGGTTTTGCCGAGGTCCTGTTCGCCATCGGGATCGTAACTGCGGCGCGCGGAGCCATAGAGAACGGCGGCGAGCATGCCCT
Source organism: Terriglobia bacterium (assembly GCA_963823205.1). Taxonomy (GTDB): domain Bacteria; phylum Acidobacteriota; class Terriglobia; order Acidiferrales; family UBA7541; genus Palsa-295. The sequence continues at coordinate 93,325 of CAWGKL010000009.1, read as the reverse complement.
CGCGGAGTTCGGGAAGCAGCGGGGCGATATCGAACTGCTGGCGGATGCGAGGCTCGAAATCCTCGCGCTCGGCAGGCGTGCGCGGATATTGCAAATAATATTGCGTGCCGCCATTGGCGAGCATCCCGACAAGCGAGGCAAGCTGGAAGGGCGTGATGCGGATGCCTTCGCCGAAGCTGGACATGCGCGCCGTGCCTCCAAAGATGGGAGGAGCGAGAGGCAGAGCGCCGGGCTGCTCTTCGGGAATGGCGTAGCCGACGCGCTGGCCAAGACCGAGAAGGCGGTCATATTTGATCACGCGGTCGAAGCCCAGCGCGGTGCCAACCGCCTGAAAGAATTCATTGTTGGAGTGGGCCATGGCCTCGGTGAGGTCCATGTAGCGGCGGGAGGCCACGCGAATCATGGTGTCGCGGGTGATGACACCCTCCTGGAGGCCGGCAATGGCGATGAAGGGCTTGATCGTGGAGCAGGGCTCGAAGCCCGAAGAAAAGGCCATCTTCTGATTGACGATGGCGAGAATGCGTCCGGTGGAAGGATCCATGGCGACGACGGAACCATTTTCGTGGCCCAGCGCGTCCAGGGCGACATCGCGAACGACAGGATCATCGTAGGAGGCGACGTTGTCCTTCGATGGGTCGGCGAGGGGAGCAACATGGTGATGCGTGCGAGTGCGGTGAACAGGCGCCGCCCCCACCGCCGCGGCAAACGCCCCGGCGAGAAAGAGACAAGAAACCGATACCGCTTGTTGAAGGACTGGGCTCCGATGCATAGATGATGTCAGCTAAGCTGTGGCAGCTCCCCAAAGAACCGCTTTGAAGTTTAAGGAAACGCCGCCTCCCAGCGCAACCCCTAATACTCGACCCATTATCCAGCTTGCCATGGGTGCGGCGCAACTGGCCATAAGGACAGGAGAAGTCCCGTGGGCGCGCGGTAGGTGATTAGACAGGCCAGGGCGCGGGAAGGTTGCATGGCGCTAGTGTGCGTGACCGCCGGCGTGGTCATCGGCGTGCGCCGGGGGATTCTTGTGTTGCGGCCCGGGATGAGGCGCGCCGCCATTATTATGAGGATGGTTGGGATTGTTCGCGCGGTTGGCGTTGTATGGATGGTTGGCGTTGCCGGGATGATTCGCGTTATTCGGATGGTTGGGGTTGCTCGCGTTGTTCGGACGGAACCCGCCGTTTCCCATCCTGGAGCCGGTGACGCCACGGCCGGAAAACTCGCCGGCCCTGGAAGTGGCGGCGATCTCCGGGTGGCCATGATTTTCGGAGGCGCGGAAGGAGGGATCCGAGGCGGCGGCGTGCTCGTGCTGCAATTGCTCGCCGGTGGGGTCGAAATGATGCTCATGCGCGGCGGCCAATTCACCGGCATTGGGGCGCGCATTGACTCCGCCTTCGCCGCCATTGAAGCTGACGCGATTCCCAAAATTGTTGCGGATGACGGTGCGATCCACGTAGGTATTGTGAATCACGGTGGTATCCACGCGCATCACGGCCGTGTTGTAGGCGAAGACGCCGTGATCCCAGCGTCCGCCGAAGAAGCCCACGCCGCCGTAGCCGAATCCGTAGTTGATGCCGCCATAGAAGCCCACATGCGGGCCCCAGTAGCCGCGATGCCAGAGGTAAAAGCCGTCGCGCCAGCCCCAATAGCCGGGCGTCCATAGCATTCCGACGGGGGCGATGACCCATGTGCCGGGAACCCAGTAATAGCCGTCAGGACCGTAGGCCCAGTAGCCGGGCGTCCAGAGGTAGCCGGGACCGGGGCAAATGGGCTGGGCGTAGACGGGCAGAGCCGGCGGGCCGATCCTGATGGACAGGCCGACGGCGACCTGCGCCGAGGATGCGGGCGCGATGGCCAGAATTAAAATTGCGAACAGTAGAAGATAAATGACGGAAATCTTACGCACGGAGTGTCTCCTCCCAAGGATTTTTATGAAGCATACCTTAAATAAACCCGCGAGGCGCGAGGAAGTTGTGATGCGGACAACGGCAAACGGCGGGGGCCCGGAGCGTCGCGCAAAGGCAAAAGCAGATCCCTCTCTCCGTCCCCCGCCCCTCGAAAGACGAGGGGAAAACAAAGACGGGGGACTACGTTCGGGATGACAACTCCGGAATCGAGCGCCGCGCTAGCGGGCGGAGCGGCCCTGGGCGGCGGCGACGGCCTTGGGCCCGAGCTTTTCGGCTTCGGGCGCGGGCTTTTCGGCGACGAGAGGCGCGAGGCCGAGTGCCTTGCGCAAGTCGTGGTCAATCTTGGCGCGAATTTCGGGGTTTTCGCGCAGGAAGACGCGCGCATTCTCGCGTCCCTGGCCGAGGCGCTCGCCCTTGTAGGAAATCCAGGTGCCGGATTTTTCGAGCAGGCCCTTCATCACGCCGAGATCAAGGAGATCGCCTTCGCGGGATACGCCTTCGCCATAGATGATGTCGAATTCGGCCTCGCGGAACGGCGCGGCGACCTTGTTCTTCACGATTTTGGCGCGTGTGCGCGAGCCGACCACGCGGTCGCCTTCCTTGATGGACTGGATGCGGCGAATATCCAGGCGAATCGAGGAATAGAATTTCAGCGCGCGGCCGCCGGTGGTGGTTTCCGGATTGCCGAACATCACGCCGATTTTTTCGCGGATCTGATTGATGAAGATCAGGCAGGTCTGCGATTTCGAAACGATGGCCGTGAGCTTGCGCAGCGCCTGCGACATCAGCCGCGCCTGCAAGCCCATCTGCGGATCGCCCATGTCGCCTTCGAGTTCGGCGCGCGGGCACGAGCGCGGCGACGGAGTCCACGACGATGATGTCCACGGCGTTCGAGCGAATCAGCGCCTCGGCGATTTCCAGCGCCTGTTCGCCGTTGTCCGGCTGCGAGACGAGCAGGTTATCCACGTCCACGCCCAGCTTGCGCGCGTAGACGGGATCGAGCGCGTGCTCGGCGTCAATGAAGGCCGCCTGGCCGCCGAGCTTCTGCGCTTCGGCGATCACGTGGAGCGTGAGCGTGGTCTTGCCGCCCGATTCCGGGCCGTACATTTCGATCACGCGGCCGCGCGGAAATCCGCCGACGCCCAGCGCGGCGTCAATGGAAATGCGAGCCGGTGGGAATCACGCTGACGGGCACGAGCACGTCGCGATTGCCCAGGCGCATGATGGAGCCTTTGCCATACTGCTTCTCAATTTGCGAAATCGCCAATTCCAGATTTTTAGTTTTTTCGTCGCTCATGGAGCACCTCGAGAGGGCGTTCGTTTTAGGTTCCACCTTTGCGGGAAAGCCCGCTACGGCGGACATGCCCGCTACTGCGGGCGGCCCGATTCTACCAGAGTGCGGCTGGGGCGGCCCGACTGTTTGCGGGGAGGGATATTAGCATGGGGCGAAGAAAAAGCAAAGATGTATTTGGGAGGCACGTATTTCGTGTAAATTCGGGGAAGGGTTCGCATTCCCAGGAGCGGTTTATTGCGGACGCCGTTTGTCGCGATCGTCAATACGAATTTCACTACAAGTTCGTCTAACTTGCTCTCCACATTGCGTGGATAATCCAAACAAATGCATAAAGGACGCCCAGTGCGATTGCAGAACCGATGCACACCAAGATGAACCATACTGCTATTGCACCAACTTTGTTTGTGCAGTCCGTTTGCGGGGGTTCGTCCTGGTGGTTGATTAAGCTGCTCGGAATAATTCCAGCGCCGTTGCATTGTGGGCAGCTATTGAAGCCGTTGTTTCCAGTTTCTACTCTTCCCGTGCCATTGCACGTCGAGCAGACCATCGATCTAATTGCGCGTAGCCTGCAAAATAGCCGCGGCGAAAGGCCCGGGGTAAAGGAGCCGCATCAGCTGGTTTGCGCTGTTTGAGGGCATTGGAATTAATTGGCCCTCATCATCGCGGGATTCAGCTATGGCCAGCTTACCCAATTGCGTCAAAGTCTCGGCCCGATTCTCTGCTTCCAAGCGGGTTGCGAACCTTTCCCTGCTCCAGCACGCCCCCAGCATCCCTTCAACAATCAGAACGGTGTGGAACATATTCCCCCCGAATTGGGATTTCCGGCCCCCGCCAGACTGCTGCGGATGGCTCGATTGCTTGCGGGGAGGGATATTAACATGAGGCGAACAAAAGGCAAATATGTATTATGGGGAGGTTTCCATGGCCAGGGCAGCGGCGGTGCCGCGAGCAGGATAGCGGCAGGGATGGTTCTTCGAGCAAGCTGCTAAGATAGGGGCGCGCAGGGACGAAGGACGGCGATGAATCCCACGGCACATTCCGAAGAGGGGCACGCGCTGAATGCGGAGCAGCGCGCGGCGGTGGAGCATGGCGAGGGGCCGCTGCTCGTCGTGGCGGGCGCGGGGACGGGGAAGACGCGGGTGATCACGGAGCGCATCCGGCGGCTGCTCGAACGGGACGCGTCGCTGCAGGGCGAAAATATTCTGGGGCTCACGTTCACGGACAAAGCCGCGGGGGAAATGAAGAGCCGCGTGGTGCGGGCGGTGGGCGAGCGCGCCGAAGGGGTGTGGCTGGGGACGTTCCACAAATTCTGCCTCGAAAAAATCCTGCAACGGGTGAATCCCGAAATCCAGCCGCTCGACGAGCTCGACCATCGAATCCTGCTGCGGCGGAACATCGCGGAGCTGGGACTGGTCCACTTCCGGCGGCTTGCGGAACCGGCGGAAGTGCTGAAGGATTTCGTAACTTTTTTTTCGCGCTGCCAGGATGAGCTGGTGACGCCGGAGGATTTCGAGAAATTTGTCGGGGAGTTGCGGCGGAAACACGAGGGGCTTGGGAAATCGCTCGAAGCGGACGCGCGGGAAATCGCGGAAGAGGAGCTCCAGAAAAAAGAGGAGCTGGCGCGGGCCTACCGGGTGAGCGAGCGGCTGCTGCGCGAGCGCAAGCTGCACACCTTCGGGGCGCAGATTTTGCAGGCGGTAGAGATGCTGCGCGCGGACGCGGCGCTTCTCGAAGGGCTACGGGAACAGTATCGCTACATCCTGGTGGACGAATTTCAGGACACCAACATCGCGCAACTGGAATTGCTTGCGCTGCTGGCGGGCGAGCGGCGGAACATTTTGGCCGTGGGCGACGACGACCAGGCGATTTACCGGTTTCGCGGGGCGTCGTTCGGGAGTTTTACCATCTTCCTGGAGCGATTTTGCGGTCTGGGGCGCGCGCTGCGCGGCGCGGATGAAAAGAAATTCCTCGTATCGCTCAAGCAGAATTACCGTTCCACTCCCCGCATCCTGCGCGTGGCGGGGGAAGTGATCGCGCACAACGAGCGGTCGCCGCTGCTGCCGGCGAAGAAGTTGACGACGGAAAATCCGGAGGGCGAAAAAATACGCGTGGTGGAATTCGGCGCGGCGGCGGAGGAAGCCGAATGGGTGGCGCGAGAAATCGAGCGGCTGCACGAGGCGGGCGCGGCATGGCGGAGCATGGCCGTGCTCTATCGCAAGCACGCGCACCGCGAGCAGGTCGTGGAGGCGCTGGCGCGCCGGCGCATCCCCTACGTGATACGCAAGGTTTCGATTCTATCAGCTACGCTGGTGCGCGATCTGCTGGCGTACCTGCGGGTGATTGGCGCGCCAGGGAACGACGTGGCGTGCGCGCGCCTGCTGGCGATTCCCTACTGGAACTCGAGCCGCGCGACCTCGAGCGGCTGGCGGAGCGCGCGGAGAAAAATCACCGCCGGCCGCTCTGGGAGGAAGTGGAGGCTGCTGCGAACGATCGCGCCATCGGACACGGCAAGGCTCGGCTTGCGGAGCTCGTCGAATTCGTGAAGGGGCTGCGCGTGAGCGCGCGTAAAATGGCGGCGAGCGAGCTGGTGAACGAGTTGATCGCGGGGCTGGGCGTGGCGCCGCTCGAATCGGATGCGGACCGGAAATATCTCGAGCGATTCGTGGAGTTCGTGAAGGAGTGGGAGAAGAAGTCCGAACGCAAGCGCCTGGAAAAGTTTCTCGAATATCTCGGCTATTTCGACGAGCTTGGCGGCGACATCACTTTGGACGAAGAGGTTTCCGGCGACGCGGTGCAATTGATGACCGTCCATTCGGCCAAGGGCCTGGAATTTCCGCACGTGTTCATCCTGCGGGTGACCAAGCGCGAGTTCCCTTCCGGCGCGCGCCCGGTGGTGTTCGAATTTCCGACGGAGCTGATGAAAGAGGAAAGGCCCAAGGGCGACTTCTGGAAACAAGAGGAGCGGAGGCTGTTTTATGTGGCGCTGACGCGGGCCAAGCGGCGGCTGACGCTTTCGACGATTGTGAATCGCTGGCAGAAGCCTTCGCCCTTCCTCGAGGATTTCCTGATGAACGCGAAAATCCAGAAGCTGGATACGGAGCAGAGCGCGCCGAAGGTGGAAGCGGCGCCGGCCGAGGAGACGGCGGGTCCCGCGGCGGACTCGAAAAAGCCGCGGCTGGGGCGGCTCTTCGGCTGGACGAGTGAAAATGCGCGGGCGTATTCGCACGTGGCGCTGTGGGCGCGGGCGTATCATCCGCCGCGTCCGGAGCCGCTGCAATTGAGCGCGTCGGCGATCACGGAGTACGAGAGCTGCCCGATGAAGTACATGTTTCACCATCTGTGGAAGCTCCGGGGCGGGCCGCACGCGCAGTTCACCTTCGGAAACGTGATGCACGCGACGATCCGTGAATTCGTGGGGGAGATGCGCACGCGGGGGAAGGCGCCGCTCGAGGAGGTTTTTTCGATTTACGACCGCGAATGGCGCGCCGCCGGATATCCGGATGAGTACCAAGAGTCGGAATACCGCAAGGCAGGACGCGAGCAATTGGAAGCGTTCCACAAGAGCTATACGGCCGCGCCGGCGCGCGTGCTGCATCAGGAAAAGACGTTCGAGCTGGCGCTCGAGAACGACGTGGTGGTGACGGGCCGGATGGACCAGGTGAACCGCGTGGAGGACGACGAAATCGAGATCGTGGACTATAAGACCGGAAGGCCGCGGGACGAAAAGAAGGCCGCGGAGGACCTGCAACTGAGCGTCTACGCGTTGGCGGCGCAGGAAGCGCTGGGGACGGCCGCGCGGCGGCTGGTGTTCCATAACCTCGCGACGAACGAGCGCGTGGAGACGGCGCGGGATGCCAAGGCGCTCGCGGCCACGAAAGAGAAAATCGCGGAAGTGGCGGACCTGATACGCGCGGGAGAGTTTCCGGCGAAGCCGGGTTATATATGCGGCTATTGCGATTACAGGCCGCTGTGCCCGGCGCACGAGCGGTTGATTACCATCCGGCCGGTGCGGCCAAAAACGGGGTGAAAAGCGGGTCTTCGAGGCTTCCTTCCCAGATCAGGGCAGGCAAGGAATCAAATCAAGAGGAATAACTTTCGACGCTGCGGTGCGCATTTCCGTTTCGCCTGGCGGACTCGCCCAAGCGGCTGCGTTCGTCGCGTTTGGCTTGCACGAGCATCCATTCGACTTCCGGCGGGCGGCACGGTGCGGCGATCACGTCGAAAGCGCCGAGCCTCATGGCTTCCAGGTATTCGTCCCAGTCGGCCAGACGGGAAGTAACGACGACGCGAACTTTGGGCTGGAGGGAGCGGGACTGCGCAAGAGCATCGCGATAATCTCCATCGGACAGGCGACGGTCGCAGAAGACCAGCCCCACTCTTTTTTGGGAAAGAATCGCCTGGGATTCGCCGACGGTCGAGGCGCAGATGGGGTCGTGGCCGTGGCGTGCCAGAATGGAAGCGAGGGCGCGGCGATCTTCCAGATTGGAAGAGGCAATGAGCACTTCCCAAGGAGTCGTCATCAAGGGCCTCCTAACCTCTTTCCATTTCGTCCGTTGGGGGTTGTCAACGGCGGAGCGCGGACCGTGAGTGGAGCCGCGATGGGCTGAATCGCCGCTCACACGCGCGTGTCCCGACATAGTAGGATGGCAAAGGCGGGCCGGGGGTTACAGATTATTTAGCGGGAAGCTCAGTGGCCGACGGAAATCGAGCTCTGGTAGTAGCCGGCGCGCGCGCGCACATTCAGATCGGGGCGGCGAACGCGCACTTCGATGGGGTGAAAATCGCGGGTGCGGTCCGCGGAATTGGGAGAGAAGGTGAGCGTGTACTGATTGCGAGCCTGCTCGGTGACGTTGGAATAGAGGCGATCGAGATCCCCTTCCTTTTCGGCATAGAAGGTATCGCCGCCGGTATTGAGGGCATATTTATCCGCCTCGGCGGCGCCACGCTCGAGGAAGGAACGGCCCGTGGGGAGCTGATGGCTGACGGAAATGGAATAGACGGAGACATCGGCGGCGAGCAGAGAGTGCATCGTCTCATCGAAGGTGTGCGTATCCCGCTTGGAATCGGATAAGTCCGAAACCAGGAAGATGATCTTGCGGCGCCCGCGCCCCCGGGTTTTGAGCATATCTCCGGCGGCGTACACGGCGTCGCTCAGGGCGGTATCAACCTGGGGCCGGCCGATTCCATGGACCGGCACTCCCAGACCGACGGCATCGGGCTGGGGCCGGCCGTTGATGGTGGGGCCGGCGGTGGTAGGATCGGCGACAATCGCCGTGGTATGAGAGCCGAGTTCGAGGCGCTTGAGCTGGGTAAATAGAAGATCATTGTTGGCGGAAAAATCGGAGACGGTGTGCGGAAACTCGTCGTATTTCACCACGGCGACTTCGTCCTCCGGGCCGAAGCCGGCGGAGATGGAAACGAGGCTTTTTTGCACCTGCGCGGCGGACTTCTGCGAGAGATCGTCGTCAATGACGACGACGGCGGAAAGCGGAAAGGGGTCGGAGGTAAAGAGAAGGATTTGCTGCTCGATGCCGTCCGCGAAGACGCGGAAGTCGCCCTTCTCGAGGCCGCCCACGAGGCGGCCATTGCTATCCTTCACGGTGACGGGCACAAGCACAAGACGGCTCTCGACCACCATGCGCGAGCGGACATCCGCCGGCGGGACAGCCTGCTGCGGGGCGGGCGCCGGGGGAGTTGCTTGCGATTGCGCGCGCGCGGAAGCGCCCAGGAGTGAGGCCATGAAAGCGGCGGCCAGGAATCTTCGTGCCATCTTTAGCGGCGTGGTTTGCGACATGGTTCGCGACGTAGGAACGGCTCGTCTTTTGCCTCCCAGCAATTTTGCAGGCCCTGCGTTTGTTCGCTCGCCCTCGGACGGCGGGCAAACATCCGGAGGGAGACGCCCTGCATCGTATCAGTCGAAGCGGCTCCCCGGGGGAATTATACAATGCGACGGACCAGGCTTGCGGCAGTCATTCTCAGTTTGATTGGGGCGGGGTACGCGGCCGTCGGCGGGATCGCGCCGCTCGAGGCGGGCGCCCCGCGACAGACGATGCAAGGGCCTGGGCCCTTGCCGCCGGCGGGCGAGGCGCATCCAAGCGACCAGCAGGAACCCGCTCCAACCGCGCCGCAGCAGATCCCTGAAACAGGCCAGACGCTGAAGGTGCAAACCTCGCTGGTGAACGTGTTCGCCACGGTGCGCGACAAGCACGGCGCCATTATCTCCGATCTGAAGCAGGAAGACTTCAAAATCTCCGAAGACGGCCAGGAACAAAAAGTCGCCTATTTCGCGAAGGAAGCGGACCTGCCCATCACGCTGGGGATGCTGATGGATACGAGCGGGAGCATGGACCGGCTGCTCAGCGCGGAGCAGGACGCGGCGGTGCGATTTTTGAAGGAGGTGATGCGGCCGAAGGATGAAGGCATGGTGATGAGCTTCGACCTGGACGTGGACCTGCTTGCGGACTTCACCGAGGATACGTCCGTGCTGGCCCACGCGATTCGCCGCACGGTGATCAATACCGCGGGCGGACTGGGGCCCGTGACTCCGGGCACGATTCCCAACTCGGGCGTGGGCGGGACGCACCTTTACGACGCTATTTATCTGGCGTGCCACGACCAACTGGCGTCGGAAGCGGGGCGCAAGGCCGTGATCATCATGACGGACGCGGAGGATGAAGGGAGCCAATTGAGCCTGCAGCAAGGAATCGAATCCGCGCAGCGCGCCGACGCCGTAATCCACGTGCTGCTGATAGCCGATGAGGGCGCATTCTTCGGCCGGGGAATGGATTACGAAGGCGGAAGCGTGGCCAAGAAAATGGCGGACGACACCGGCGGGCGCGTGATTGACGTGCACAACGAGAAGACGCTGGAAAAGGCGTTCGATGAGATTTCCGAGGAGCTGCGGTCGCAGTACGTCCTCGGCTACTACCCTACCAATACGAAGCGCGACGGCACGTTCCGGAAAATTCACGTGGATGTGGACCGGCCGGACACGAAGGTGCTGGCGCGCAAAGGCTACTACGCCCCAGTGAAATAGGCGGCCGCCGTACCTCCATCAGGCGTTCCGGAAATATCTCGACACACCTGTACAAATTAAAGAGAGCTACTTGGGAATGGAGGGCGGAGGCGAGGCGTAATAGCCCTTGCGCGTGCGGACGATCAGGCCTTTGCGGTCCGTGCGGACCTCGATCGTACGATACTCGCTCTTCAAGGGCGGAACGGCCGGGGCATAGGCGATGAAGTATTGGCGGCGAAGTTCGTCGCCGATATCCATGAAGGATTGCGCGAGATCGTCAATTTTATAGGGGAAAAAGACCCGGCCTCCGGTTTCGGAGGAGAACTGCTGGAGAACTTTGTCGCCTGCGGTCATAAGATATTTTTGGGCGCGGTTTCGTCGTCAATGGCCAGCCATTCGGTGCTGGTGCTGACGGCGTAAACGGCGGCTTCGCCGCGGATGGCGGCTTCGATGGAATCACTCAAGGCATGATCGCTGAGGTTGTCGTCGCCGTCGCTGATGACCACGATCACGCGGCGGACCTGCGGATCGGGCCCCTTGGGGAGCGGCGGGTTGGATAGTTTCGCGGCCGCCTGGAAAATGGCGTCGTCGAGAGCCGTGCCGCCACCGGCGCGCTGCTTGCGAACGGCCGCGGTGAGCAGGGAGAGGTCCTCTGTGTAATCCTGGACGACTTCGGGTTCGTTGTCGAAGGTCATGACGAAGGCCATGTCCTGGTTCCGCTCGATCACGCGATCGAGGAAATCCGTGGCCGCGTCCTGCTCGAATTTCAGGCGCGGGCGGATGCTATTGGAGGTGTCGAGCAGCAGGCCGATGCGAAGCGGCAAGTTCGTCTCCGCGCCGAAAAAGCGAATCTCCTGCGGCACGTCATTTTCGAGGACGGTGAAATCGGAGCGCGTGAGATCGGTGATGAAATTGTGCTGGCGGTCGGTCACCGTGACCACCAGATGCACCAGGCGCGTGGTGACGGAGATGGAGGGGTTTTGGTTTTGCTGCTGCGGTGTCTGCGCCTGGGGCGCCTGCGTCTGGGGCGCCCGCGTCTGGGGTAAAGGAGCGGAGGATTGCTGCGTGCGCGCGCCGGCAGCCAGGATCGCGAACAGGATGGCTGGGGCAAGCACAAGGCGCGCGCGTTTCACGAGAGCGATTATAGGAACTCCCGCAAGGCAGCGTCAATCAAATCGGGGCCGGTCTTCGTGGCGCGGGCGGCGAGGCGCAGATAATCGGCCAGCTCGGCGGGAAGCGGCGCGCGAATTTCGATGCGCTCGCCGGTGCGCGGATGGGCGAAGGCCAGGCGCGCGGCGTGGAGAAAATTCCTGCCGAGCGGCGGAAGTACCTCCGCACCGGCGCGCTCCTGGCGCGGCGCGCCGTAGAGCGTGTCGCCCACGACGGGACAGCCGAGCGCCGAAAAATGCACGCGGATCTGGTGCGTCCTTCCGGTGTGCAGGTCCGCTTCGACCAGCGTAAAGCCGCCGAGGCGCAAAAGCGCGCGCCAGGCCGTGCGGGCTTCGCGGCCCTCGCGGCGGCGCGCGGTCATGCGGGAGCGGCGGCGCAGATCGCGCGAGACGGGAAGCTCGATCGCGCCCGCCTCGCCCTTGGGGCACCCGTGAAGGAGCGCAAGATAGGTTTTCTCCACCGCGCGGGTGCGAAACGCTTCGGCCAACGCGCGGTGCGCCGCGTCCGTGCGCGCGACGACGAGCGCGCCGGAAGTGCCCTTGTCGAGGCGATGGACAATCCCGGGACGCATGGGCGCGCCGATGGAAGAGAGTCCTTCGATTCCGCCGAAATGGTGGAGAAGCGCGGCAACCAGCGTGCCGGAATCCGCTCCGGCGCCCGGATGGACGATCATCCCGGCGGGCTTGTTGACGACGGCGAGATCGTCATCTTCATAGAGGATGTCGAAGGGAATGGCTTCGGGCGCGACGCCCGCGGGCGGCGCGGGAGGAATTTCCACGGCGACCGTCTCGCCCTGCGCCACACGATGCGAAGGCTTCCGCGCGGCGCCATCCACGAGCACGCGGCCTGCATCCATGAGCGCATGGATGCGCGTGCGGCTCATCTCCGGAAGCTGCGCGGCCAGGAAGACGTCCAGGCGCTGGCCCGCGCTTTCGGCCGGGATGGTGAAGTCTATCCGCAGAGGCGTGTTGTTCACAATGAGCCGTGATTTCGAGTAGTGGGTGATCAGTTTCCTGTAACGCGACTTCCCAGGATTTAAGCCTTCCCGGCGTACGCCATCTCGGGCTCGCGGCTTTCTAGTGACTGGGCCTCCGCAAAAAGCGAACTGAAATGAGGGAAAGCACCAAGATTATGCTCAAAAGTAAAAGTGGCCACTGGAACATGCGTAACCCGAATGTGTCGGACAGTCCGAAGAAGATTCCGCTGAACGTTGCGACCGTAACGGCATATCGCAAATTCTTCCATGGCTTGTATAAAGATATGCGGGAGCTCAGCCATCTGGGGACGATGAACATGAAGGCCCCGAAGAAAGCTCCGCTCGCGAGTGCATGCGTCCATTCAAGCCATGTGCCCACTTCAACTCTCCTTGAATCGCGGTAATCGGAACCTGACCCACTACCTGATTCCGAACCCTGCGGCCGGCGCCGGGGACGGAAAAAAATTCAAGAGCGCTCGGCGGCGGCGCGGGCGGGCGCGGCGGGCGGCGGAATCGGCGCGTCGCCGCGAAGTCCACGCCACCACAGGAATGCGCCCGCGAGGATCAAGCCGACGCTCACGATTTGCATCAGCGAGACCGCACCGTGAAAGAGCAGAGTCCGGCCGGGATCGCCGCGGAAAAATTCAATCGTGCCGCGCTCGACGCCGTAGAGGATCAGATAGGCGCCCGTAAGTTGTCCCGTGAAGCGCTGGCGCCTGCCCAGCCATATCAGGAAAAGAAAATTCAGGAATTCGGCGGCGGACTCATAGAGCTCGGTGGGATGGAGTGGCACGCCGAGCGGAGTGCCGGAAATGCGCGCCGCCGCTTCATTCGTGAACGTGACGCCCCACGGCATCGTCGTGGGCTTGCCGAAGCAGCAGCCCGCCGCGAAGCATCCCAGGCGCCCGATGGCGTGGCCCAGGGGAAACGCGGCGGCGTAAACGTCCATCAGCCGCAGCACGGGCATCTTCTGAAAATAGGCGTAGAGCAAAAGCGCGAGAATCGCGCCGAGCAGGCCGCCATAGAATGTTCCGCCGGACTCGAGCGTGGCGCTCGAGAAGATTTCGCGGGGATTGCTCGCGTAATAGTTCCAATCGCTGGCGATGAGCCAAATCTTGGCCACCAGCAGCGCGGAGAGAATTCCGTAGATGCCCACGTTCCAGACCTTTTCGGGATCGAGTCCGGCGCGCGAAGCCTGCCGGCGCGCGTACCACAAGGTGAGCAATACGCCCGTGGCCACCAGCACGCCGTAGGTGTAGATGGTCACCGGGCCGAAATGAAAAAGGATGGGATGCATCTTCAGGCACGCTCACTCGTGGGATGCCGCGCGTCGTGAAGAAGTTGCAGAATCACGAGGCCGGCGCCCAGGACGATCGCCGAATCGGCGACGTTAAAAGTGTACCAGTGGTGGCTGCCGAGGTGAAAATCCAGGAAGTCGGTGACGCTGTGCCGCAGCATGCGGTCGAGCACGTTGCCCGCCGCGCCGCCCAAAATCAGCGCCAGGCCGCACTCGCCCAGCCAGCCTCCCGCGCGGCCGGTGAAAAGAAGCCAAACGAGCAGAGCGATCACGGACACGGAGAAAAAAATCAGCAGTTGGGCGAGCCAGGGCGTCCGCGAATCCGCGAGCAGGCCGAACGCCACGCCGGGATTGCTGGTGTGCACCAGATTCAACACGCCGGGAATCAGCACGCGCGACGAGCCGACGGGAGTGTATTGCTCGACGGCATATTTGGTGGCGCGGTCCGCGGCGAGCACGGCCGCGGCGAGAAACCCGAGGGTGCGCCAGTCCGAACGGGCGAGAAATGCCATCATGGCGCGGCGCTCCCGGCGCGATTGCCGCCGTCGCGCTCGATTTCGGCGAGCGCGGCGAGGCAGCGCTCGCAGAGCGTGGGGTAGTCCGCGCTTTCGCCGACGTGCGTGGAATAATTCCAGCAGCGCTCGCATTTCGAGCCGCGCGCGCGTTCCGCGCGCACCTGCAATTCGCCCGCCTGAGCAGCCGGGCCAGACGCGCCTGCGGGAATTTTTTCCATTTCCACCTCGACCTGCGAAACGATGAAGAGCGCCGGGAGGTCCTTGGCATATTTCTGGAGCAGACCGCCAAGCGCGCCCGACGCGTGCAAGACGACGCGGGCTTCGAGATTGGCGGAAATGGTTTTCGCGGCGCGCAGCGGCTCGAGGGCTTTTAAAACTTCTTCGCGGACAGCGAGCAGGCCGTCCCAATTCTTCGCGCGGGCGTCGTCGAAGGCGCGCTCGAGCCCTTCGGCAGCCGCGAAGGAGGCCATGTGGACGCTTTCGGGATCACCGGCGGCGCGCGGCAAATATTTCCACACCTCTTCGGCGGTGAAGACGAGAATCGGAGCGATCAAGCGGTCGAGCGCGCCGGCGATGCGGTAAATGGCGGTCTGCGCCGAGCGGCGTCCGATATTTTTCGGCGCGAAGGTGTAGAGGCGGTCCTTGAGCACGTCGAAATAAAACGCGCTCAAATCCACGGTGCAGAAATCGCTGATGGCGTGATAGGCGCGATGAAACTCGAAATTCTCGTACCACGCGGCGCACTGGCGGAGGAGCAAGCCCGTGCGGCGAAGCATCCAGGCGTCCATTTCCCATAGCTCGGCGTCAGGTACGGAATCGCGCGCGGGATCGAAATCGAAAAGATTCGAGAGCGCGAAGCGGAACGTATTGCGGATTTTGCGATAGGCTTCGGCGAGCTGCGTCATCATCGCATCGGACATGCGCATGTCCGCGGTGTAGTCCTGCGAGGCGACCCAGACGCGCAGCAAATCGGCGCCCCACTTTTCGCAGATTTCCTTGGGGTACATGGCGTTGCCGAGCGATTTCGACATCGGCGCGCCCTTTTCGTCGAGCGTCCAGCCATGGGTGACCACCTGCTCGTAGGGCGCGCGGCCGCGCGTGCCCACTCCGATGAGAAGCGAGCTCTGAAACCAGCCGCGGAATTGATCGGGGCCTTCGAGATAAACGTCCGCGGGCCATTTCAGGCCGTTGCTCGCCGTGAGCACGGCAGACTGTGTCGAGCCGGAATCGAACCACACGTCCAGAATGTCGCTCTCCTTTCTCCATTTCGACGAGCCGCACGAACACTTCGTTCCCGGCGCAAGCAACTCTTCCGCGGAGTGCGTGTACCACGCGTCGGCGCCTTCGCGTTCGAAAAAGGCGAGCACGCGGCGCAAGGCTTCGAAATCGCGAAGCACGCTCGCCGCACGCGTCGCAGTAGAAGACGATCGATGGGAACGCCCCAGAAGCGCTGCCGCGAGATGCACCAGTCGGGCCGCTCCGCCACCATTTCGTGCATGCGCTCGTGGCCCCACGATGGCAGCCACTTCACTTGGTCAATCGCCGCGAGAGCGTTCGCGCGAAGATTTTCGCGATCCAGTCCGATGAACCACTGCTCGGTGGCGCGGAAGATCACCGGATTGTGGCAGCGCCAGCAGTGCGGATAGCTGTGCGCGATTTTGCCCGCGCCGACGAGCATGCCGCGCCCCTTCAGCAGCTCGACGATGATGGGATTGGCCTCGAAGACGGTTTTGCCCTTGTATTCGGGTAAGCCTTCCGTGAAGCGGCCTTCGTCATTAATGGGCGCGAATGTTTCCAAGCCATAGTTCTGGCCGGTGCGGAAGTCGTCCGCGCCATGGCCGGGCGCCGTGTGAACGATGCCGCTGCCCTGGTCGAGGGTGACGTAATCGGCGAGCACCCCGGGCACGATCCGGTCGAGAAACGGATGCTGGAACTGGGCGCCCTCGAACTCCTTGCCCTTCCATGAGCCGTGCGTGCCGCGGACTTCGAGTTTCAACTCGCCTGTGATAGCGGCGAGGCGTTCCTTCGCGAGCAACAGCTTTCCCGTCGAAGTGTCCGCGACGACATATTCGAAATCGGGGTGAAACGCGAGGGCGCGGTTCGCGGGGAGCGTCCAGGGAGTGGTGGTCCAGATGAGCGCGCTCACGCCGCCCGCGAGCATCTTCGATTTCTCGCCGGCGACCACGGGAAACTTCACCCAGATGGAGGGGCTCGAATGGTCTTCGTATTCGACTTCGGCTTCGGCGAGAGCGGTGTGGTCGCAGATGCACCAGTAGACGGGCTTCAGACCTCGATAGACGTAGCCCTTTTCGAAGAAATCGAGGAACGCGCCGGCGATGGAGGCTTCATCGTGTGCGTCCATGGTGAGGTAGGGCTTCTCCCACCGGCCGAAGACGCCCAGGCGCTTGAACTCGCGCTTGTGCGCTTCCACATAGCGCGCGGCGAATTCGCGGCACATGCGGCGAAATTCCGCGGGCGCGACTTTGCTCGTCTTCCCGCCAAGCTCCTTTTCCACCTGCGTTTCGATGGGCAGGCCGTGGCAATCCCAGCCGGGGACGTAGGGCGCGCGGAATCCGGCCATGGTCTTGGACTTTACGATCATGTCCTTCAGGATTTTGTTGAGTCCCGTGCCGAGATGGATTTCACCCGTGGGGTAGGGCGGCCCGTCGTGCAGGACAAAGAGCGGGGCGGCGGCGCGCGATTCGAGGATGCGTTGATAGAGCCCCATGGCCTCCCATGCGGCCAGTTGCTCGGGTTCCCGTTCGGGCAAGCGCGCCTTCATGGGGAAATCGGTTTTGGGAAGGTTCAGGGTGCTTTTCAGGTCGAAGGGTTTGGCCATCTTGAAGGATCGAAAAAGCCCTTTCTACAGGCGCGAGCCAGGGAGAGACGGAAATCCGGGAACTCATCGTATGTTACAATGATTTCGGATGCGTGTCAGCCATGGGTGGCGCGGACATCCTTTCTTCCGATGGTGCGTCTAAGGAATGGAGTGGGAGTGCGGTGGGGGAACCCCTGAATCAGATGCCGGATTTTAGCTCCAGACTGGATGAAGTAGGGCGCTCGACCACGGAGCCTACGCTTCGCCTGGGGCGTTTCCGCTCGCCCACGCACGAATCCCATCTGAAGAGCCTCCTTTCGAACGTGAAGGATTTCCTTTCCGAACGCCCCGTGAAGATTCGCCCCGGCCAGCCGGAAAGCTTTGCCATGCCTCAATTCGGGGCCTCGCTGGGCGACAATTTCCGGGAGTTTTTCCGTCCCTCGCCGCGCGGCGCCGTGAATTCGAGGCTGCTCGTCAATTGGAGCACGCAAGGCGGATTGTGGCGCAACCTGCGCGATACGCTTTTTCCGCGGAAGCTGCCGCCGCTCCGGGTGTCGAGCCAGCCGATTCCCGTGCCGGAGATTTGGACGAAGGACACGCAGTTCACGCGGGTGCAGGCGCTTTCGGTGGCCGTCCATGTGCTGGTGCTGGTGCTGATCATCGTGCCGCTGCTGCCGGGATTGCTTTCGCCGGGAACGACGAAGGCGAATAGCAACTTCGACGTCACGGTTATTTCGCCCTATCTGCCAAAAATTCCCGCGGGCGCGAAGAAAGCCCAGGGTGGCGGCGGAGGCGAGCACAACCCGCTGCCGGCGAGCAGGGGCCGCGCGCCGAAGTTCGATTGGACGCAATATGCCAAGCCGGAAGTGAAGACGCCGGTGAATCCCAAATATCCCATGACGCCCACGCTTCTTGGCAATCCGGCATTGGTGCTGCCCAATCCCAATCTGCCCAACTGGGGCGACCCGCTGGGCAAAACGATGAACGATTCCAATGGAGAAGGCCGCGGCACTGGCATCGGCAACGGCACCGGCGGCGGGCTCGGCAATGGCGAAGGCGGAGGGACCGGCGGGGGCGTCTTCAACGCGGGGACCGGCGGGTATGGCATTCCCGCATGCCTCTATTGTCCCGAACCGCAGTTCTCCGACGAGGCCGTAAAGGCCAAGTACCAGGGCGTGGTGGAGCTCGTGGCGGTGATCACGCCGGATGGGCGCGCGACGGACATTCAGGTGGTGAAGGCCGTGGGGCTGGGCCTGGATGAAAAGGCCATTGAAGCCGTGCACACCTGGCGTTTCACGCCGGCGCGAGGCCCGGACGGCAGGCCGGCGGCTGTGCGTCAATTAATCGAAGTAGGTTTCCACCTCTACTGAGTTTTTCCGCTTCCGTTTCGGCGCCGAGCCGTATTGCGTCCCTCGAATATTTTGCAAACCCAAAAACGCCCGGTAGACTCCTCGCGTGGTTCAAAAGTGTCGTGCTTACGACTGATTCTTTTCGGGCGCGGCGGCATCGAGTTCTTTTTGTCTTTCCGCCGAGCAAAATGTCAAGTCCGTCGAGCGCGCAGGCCCAAGGGCCGATCCCATGTCCACTTTCTCGGTAGCCGTAATCACCACGCCGTCAGGCATGTTCCAGCGGGCATATCCCGTATCCTGCACGCCGCGGTAGCCGCTCTCTACAACGACGGTTCTGACGGTTCCATATTTTCCTGGCGGTCCATACTTGGCGGTGGCGTCGGCGAGAACTTGAGAGAAGTCCTTGGCGCGGGTCCTCACGAGCACGAGCTTTCCGCCTGCAAAGAGAAAGTGATACGGGGCGTAGGCCGTGTTGTTGTCGCGTGGGACAATGTCCTCTGTAACTTCCTTCCCCCTCAGCGCCTCCGCCGCATCCCTGCACATTCTCTTTAGTGGCTTTGCCGGCTCGTGGCCCCCGCTGCACATTGTCAGGTCGAAGCCCGATTGCGCCGCAAACTCCGGGAACGCCTCCCCGATGTAATATCCGTGAATGTCCGTGCGCTGCGTTTGTCCCAGCGCCGCCGTCGCCAGCGCCAGGAGAATCGGAAGGGCTGCCGCCTTTTTCATCTGTGTTTCGTCGCTTTTCGAATCCAATTCGAATACATCCTCGTTTTTAATTTCGAGGAGCGTCTGCGAGGTTCTGGGGCGCCGCCCGGCAATGGCAAAGATACCAGAGCGTCTCAAAGAAAGGCTTTGCGCTGGGGTCCACCGGCAGGTCACCGGAATATTGCGGCTCGCTGCCCGTGAGGTCCACGACGGCCGTCTGCCCGCTGGGATTTCCGAAGCTAAAATGTAAATCCGGCTTCGCGCCACTGGCATCGCGGGGAGTGAGTTCTCCCGCCTCACAGTGAAACTTGGCGCCGAATGCATCGTGGAAGTATGCGGGCGCGGTTTGCCCCACGTTGATGCCGCCCTGATAAGAGAGCTTATCGCCATTCCAATCGAGCGCGCTGGCTGCGCCGGAGCTTGCGCGAAAAGTGATCGAGTAGGCCGGCGGCGACGGAGAATTTTCCGGAACTGCCTCCGGCGGATTTTCCGGTGCCGCCGGCAAGGTTGCGGGCGGCGCAGCGGCCATGGCGAGATCCTCCGCGCGCATCGGAATATCCAGAGCGCCGGTTAATCCGGTGCGCGTGTCCACCACGGCGATGCGTACCCAGCCGGCATCCGCCATGGGCGGGACGTCCACGTACTCTTGAAATCCGCGCGCTTGCCAGATTTGATAGGTCGCCTCGGAAACGGTCTGCCGTCCCATCATAAGAAACTGAATCGAGTCGCCCTGCCCGCCATACTCGCACAGCGCCGTGCGCGCGCTCAGTTCGTCCGACTGTCCAGGCGGCGTGAGGCTCAGGGCGCCGGGGGGAGCGGAAAGCAGGTAGGTAAGTCCGCCGCCCGGTCCTCGCGGGGCAACCTGTGCCGCGAGAGGAATTGCCGTGGAGGGCAGCACATCCTTGCACGCTTGTTCTAATTGCTGCTGCGCCGGTTGCCGTTCCGCGCGCGCTTCGGCGTCTTGAGCGAAGTAGTCGCGGCGGTAGCTCAGCAGGATGCCGGGCCGGGTGGTCTTCACGGAAATCTCGAGAAGGCTTCCGTCCCCGTTAACGTTCTGTGGGTTATAGGCCAGCGCGTAGTAGGAGGAGCTGTCCTTGACCGCCCCCGCGACGCAGCCGGAAAGATTGTCCGTGTTTTTGCACGCTTTGCCGCCGGTATCCCCGGCAAGTCCATCCATCGTGGCAAGGGTCAGCACGCGCGCTTGTCTCTCACTGTCTATAGATCCACGAAGAGTGCCCTGTTGGATGGCGGCGATGCTATTGCCGCCAGGAGCAGAGGGAACCTGCTCGGTTCCGGCTACACGCGCATCCAGGGGGTATACGGCCACCTGCGCATCGGCGAGCGCGCCTGCGGCATCCTGCACTTTCTCTCCGTAGGCGCGGGTCTCGCCGAAAGTATCCTTCTCGAGGGCCGGCTTCGGCTCGAAGGAAATGGGATATGACGCGGAAACCCAAAGCAGATTTTTTCGGCCTGGATAGCCGCTGAGGTAGCGCCCGATGTTGGTCAAGGCGCTGACCGTCATCGCCACGCGAAAATTCATCGTGTCCGTGCGATCTTGCTTCTCAAAGTCCTCGAACTGCTGGGAGACGTAATTTTCCTGACCGCTATTCGCCTCCTGAGTCGCAAGCAGCCAACTATGGGAAACATTTTCCGATGCGGGACTGGGTGACGCGGAGCGGTTCCCCCGCTTATCCACGGCGGCGCGCAATACCGCGGGATCGCTCGAAAAATCCTGCACCACGGTCAACGACTGTCCCAGCAGGAACACGGCCACGGGAGTGCCTGGCGGAAGGGTGTTCAGCAAGCGAATCATATGGCGCCGCGCTTCCTTCTGGTCCGGGCCCTCCGAATTGAGCGCGTCCAATAGCACCACGGTCGGCGGCGTTGTCAGGCGCTCGAAGGGCGCGTGATTCGTATAAACGCCGCTCGGGCGCGGGGGCGCCGTGTTTGAAGGCTTCGCGGCCGCGATATTCGCCGAATTGTCTATAAATGCAAACTGCGCGATCTCCTGCCTGCCCCTGTCAAAAATCTCGAACTCTTCCGGCTTGAGATCGCGCACCACGTCTCCGTGCGAGTCCGTGGCGACAACGTCCAGTGTTACCGGGCGCGTGGTCATCTTCGCCGCGTCGTTGGACTGCGGGGGTTGCTGCGGAGCTGGCTGCGTCGTGGAAGCCGGAGAATGCAGGGAGGGGGATTGCCCCGCGGCAATGGCCACCATCGCCGCGGCCAGCAGAACGGTGGAACCAGTGAAAAACATCTTTGCGCCCATGGAACCTCCGTCAAGTTCCTAAGCGAAGATATTTCGGCCGACTCGGGGTCCTATTCTATACGAGTTACGCGCAAGGGAGCCTCGAATCTTCGCCCGGCAGGAGCCACCGCGGGCGCGGGCCCGCGCTCCTCGGCAGGGTAACCAGTTGGAGCCAGGGGCGCCTGAGCGCGCGGCGTTCTGTTAGGATGAGCGGGATGAAACGCGCCATGTCTCTCGCTGTTGTCCTGCTCGCCGCGGCCGTCGCGGCCGCGCATTCCGCCGCCGCGCAAGATGGTTCGATCGCATTCACCGCCAACGCCGCGCCCTCCGGCGGCCTGGAAGAGCCGGTGCGAGGCTTCCCTTTTTTTCTTCTGAGCAGGAGCTTTGAAGATATCCAGCAGCAGGCCGACGCCGCGTTTCCCAAGCCCGATATGGACGCGTATATTGATACGCTCGACGTTTCCAAGGAGCTGAAGGCCTGGATGAAAAAGAACCACTGGGTTTCCTTCAAGGGCGAGGACTTCATTCACAAAGTGCGTCCGGCGGAACGTCATGGACGTGCCGGAATTCTACCAAGCCTATCTCCAGAGAAATGCGGGAGATCAGTCCGTCAATTTCCCGAAACCGAAGTTCAAGGAGTCGCAAAAGGCGAAGGACCCGGCGAAATACGAAAAGCTCCGCGCGGAGTACCGCGAAGCGGTCCGCCATTTCGTGGAGGCCAATCCCGACACCATCGAGGGGATTGACCTGAATCTTGCATCCATTGATCCCAGCGAGAAATGGCAGGAGCGCGAGGCCAAGCGCATCCCTGAAATTCGCCGGCTCACGCTCGAGCTGGCCCAATCGAAATATCTAGTCGCGCGCGCGGAAACGAACCTCCAAGGGGAAGGCTTTCTCGCCGGCATCCCTCCGGGAGATTATTGGCTAACCACGCTGGACGTGGCTGCCACCGTCGGCGATGTGCACCTGCGGTGGGATGTGCCCGTGACGGTGCGGCCGGGCGAGACAGCGCACATCGCGCTTGAAAACGTCAACGCCATCGCGCCCGCTCCCCCATCGCCCTGACGAATTCTCCCTGTGAGGCTCCGCATGGCCGAAATCGCCGCGATGGCTTCGCTTGTCCGCGGCCTGCATCACCCGGACGCTTCCCAGCGCCGGCGCGCCGCCCGGGAAATTTTCCACCGTGGCTGTGAACTGGCCCGCCCCGCGGTCCAAGAGTGGCTTCGCGATCCCGAAATATCACAAAATGCCGGCCTCGACCCTGCTGGTCCGGAATCGTGGCGGCGAAGAATCGCCGTAGGGCTTGCGGTGGAGCAGGCCACCTTCGAAAGCATCCGCGCGGCCAACGGCTCTCCGCGCCTTGCGAACGTGCCGCCGGAGCATGACGTAAACGAATTTGAACTCGATTTTCCCGAGGGCGTCCGTCTGGGCATCCTCGCGGCGCGCCGGCCGGACGGAAACGGCGCCCTTGCGCGGTATCTGCGGAAATTCGGCGAAGGCGTCCAACAGATCGAATTCGCCGTGCGCGACGTGGATCGCGCTACGAAAATTCTCCGCGAGAAATTCGGCCTCGAGCCCGTTTATCCGGCCGCGCGCGCCGGCGCCGATGGAGCGCGCGTGAATTTCCTTCTTGCGCCGGCCGAGGGAAGAAAAGTCCTCATCGAACTCGTGGAACCGCCGCAGGGAGGCGCGCCGCCGAAGCAGGCGTAAACGCGGCCCCGAAATTATTTCCCTCCCCCGCACTGCTCGATCAGCTTGGCGACGAGCGCCGTCCATCCCGTCTGGTGGTTGGCGCCGAGTCCCGCGCCGGTCTCGCCGTGGAAATATTCGTGGAAGAAGATCAGGTCGCGCCAGTAGGGATCGTCCTGAAACAGGGCGACATCGCCATAGACGGGCCGGCGGCCGCCGCTGCGGAGAAAAATGCCCGCCAGGCGGCGCGAGATTTCGCTGGCGGCATCCCACAGGTTGAGCTGCCGCCCCGAGCGCGCCGGAAACTCCACCTTGAATTCGTCGCCGTAATAGTGATGAACCCGCTGCATGGATTCGATCAGCAGAAAGTTCGGGGGGAACCACACGGGGCCGCGCCAGTTGGAATTGCCGCCGAAAAGGTCGCTGGTGGATTCGGCGGGCTCGTAGTCCACCTCGCTCGACATGCCGTCGAGCGTGAGCACAAACGGATGCGCGGCATGAAATTTGGAAAGGGCGCGGACGCCGCAGGGGGAGAGAAATTCATTTTCATCGGCGACGTAGCGGTAGATGCGCTCGAGCTTCCGGCGGTTGGCGAGGGTGAGCAGCAAGCGCGCGCCGTGCTCCGTGCGCTGGCTCATGTCCACGTGCTCGGCCACGTCCGAATGATGATCGAGGAACCACTGCATGCGCTTCTTAAAATGTTTCATCGGCGCGATGTCTTCCGGCTCGAACGTCTGGACGGCGAAGAGCGGGACAAGCCCGACCATGGAGCGCACCTTCATGGGGACGTGCTCGCTATCGCCGATGTTCATGACGTCGTAATAGAAGCCGTCCTGCTCGTTCCATAGCCCGATTCCCGAGCCGCCCATGTTGTTCATGGCTTGCGCGATGTAAACAAAGTGCTCGAAGAACTTGCTGGCCACGTCCTCGTACGCCGGATCCTCGCGGGCCAGCTCCAGCGCGATGGCCAGCATGTCGAGGCAGAACATGGCCATCCAGCTCGTGGCGTCGGATTCCTCGATGTAATTTCCGGGACCCAGGGGCTTGGAGCGGTCGAAAATGCCGATGTTGTCGAGGCCCAGAAAACCTCCCTGAAACACGTTCATGCCCTCGGGGTCCTTGCGATTCACCCACCAGGTGAAGTTGATCAGCAGCTTGTGAAAGACGCGCTCGAGGAAATTGCGGTCCGGCCGGCCCTCGATTCGGCCCGCGATTTTGTAAACGCGCCACGCCGCCCAGGCGTGCACCGGGGGATTCACGTCGGAAAAATTATATTCATAGGCGGGGAGCTTGCCGCTGGGGTGCATGTACCATTCGCGGAGGAAAAGAATCAGCTGGTCCTTCGCGAAGCTGGGATCAATCACAGCCATGGCCACGCAATGAAAGGCCAGGTCCCAGGCCGCGTACCACGGGTATTCCCACTTGTCGGGCATGGAAATCACGTCCGCGTTGTGCAGATTGACCCAATCGTGGTTGCGGCCTTTCAGGCGCCGCGCATCGGGCTTGGGCTGCGTGGGATCGCCGCGGAGCCAGCGCCCCACGTCGTAGTGATAGCTTTCCTTGTTCCACAGGAGCCCGGCGAACGCCTGCCGCTGCACCAGCCGCGCGTCGGTGCTTTCGCCGCCGTGCGCGCGCTTGGCGTAGAACTCATCGGCTTCCCTCAGCCGCAGGTCAAACACCGCGCCGAACGCCGGACCGAAAAATTCCCGCGCCGCTGTGGGTTTTGCCGCGGGGTTGCTGTCCATCAGGCGCAGACGAATCGTCCAGCTTGCCCCGGGCGCGATCGGCGCGGCGAAATGCGCGGCTGCCTTCGTGCCTTTGAATGCAGGATTCACGGCGGCGCGCTCGCCGTGGACGACGTATCGGTCGAAAGCGTCCTTCACGTAGGGAGTGCGGCTCTTCTGCGCGAAGAGGCGCTCCATGTTCGTCTCGTTCTCGGTGAAAAGCAGTTCGGGCGCGCCTTCCACCAGCAGCCAGCGCTTGCCGTAGTGATATTCCGTCAATTCGATAAGCGCGGTTCCCGGCGGGCCTTCGATGCGCGCCACTTGCGGCGGATCGTAGTTCTCGCCCCACGCCCAGCGGTTGCGGAACCACAGCGAGGGCAGCAGGTGCAGCCGGGCAGCGTCGGGGCCGCGATTCCACGCCGTGATGCGGATGAGAATGTCTTCCACAGCGGCCTTGGCGTACTCCACGAAAACGTCGAAGTAGCGGTTCTCGGCGAATACGCCCGTATCCACGAGCTCGTATTCCGGCTGCAGGCGCGTGCGCCTGCCATTTTCGGCGACGAGCTGGTCGTAGGGGAAGGCCGCCTGGGGATACTTGTAGAGATATTTCAGGTAGCTGCTCGTGGGTGTGGCGTCGAGGTAGTAATAGCACTCCTTGACGTCTTCGCCGTGATTCCCTTCCTTGTTGGTGAGGCCGAAGAGGCGCTCCTTCAGGATCGGGTCCTTCTCATTCCACAGCGCGAGCGCGAAGCAGATGTGCTGATGGCGGTCGCAGAATCCGGCGATGCCGTCTTCGCCCCAGCGATAGGCGCGCGAGCGCGCATGGTCGTGCGGAAAATAGTTCCAGGAGTCGCCATCGGGGCTGTAGTCTTCGCGGACCGTGCCCCATTGGCGTTCGGAAAGGTACGGCCCCCAGCGCTGCCAATAGGCCTGGCGCTTCGTGTTGGCCTCGAGCCTTTGTTCTTCGGCGGTCATCGGGGATTGCCCTGGTGCATCGGAAGCGGCGAATTTTGTTCCCGGCTGCGGTCAGCCGCGAAGCACTGTAGCGTCTCGGGAGGCCCATTGGCAAGGTTGCACGCTGCTTAAATTCGCCCGCGGCCCCGCAGGCGCATCTATCCCCCAAGCTCATTTAACGAAATCGTATTTCTCCCACTGGTTCTTCCTATTTGCTATCTTTTAGACTATCCAAACCATATATGAGGGGCTGGGCCGGAGGGGCGGCACGCGCGAATGCGAGAACGAAAGCAACACACACGCAGGGAGATTCAGAGCTACAAACCGGATGTTAGAAGGCTGCTTCAATTCGGGACGGAGCTTGATCTTATGCGGTATTTGCGCGGGATCGAGATATTCGATGAAGACCCTCGGTCCGCGCAGGGAATTATATATTCAAATCCCCGCTAGAACTGCTGTTTAGCGACGGTGCACTGCCAATGTGCTGGCCATCGCCCATCCGTACGAATAAGCAAATCCCCATTTGTTCGATCAAGAACCAAGGAGGAGTCACCGGTCGGATAGCGGTAGTTCCACGTTATCTGTCTGTCTGTAAAGTTCGCTGGAGAAACGGGCACGTTATTCACATCAATAGAAAAGCCCGCCGTCCCCGCCTTTTCGTCAAAAGTGACTCGGCCCGTCTGATTAACGCCTTGCTCTGTACAATTGAGGTTGACCGGCTGTGCCCCTGCGGAAGTCCCGATAAACATGCTTACTGCTAAAACCGTCCCATAAAGCACGCCTCATAGTCTCATTGCTTTTCTCCTCCCCCATTTGGGAGTCAAACATATAATTCACTCCGCGAAACCCGTGAACGCTTACTGTGCGCTGAAGAAGGGGAAACTCTAAGGGCCAAAGCGTGCAGCTCCTTACGCTTCGCTTCTGCTAGCGACGCGGGCAAAGTGTCGAGCTGCTCCTGAATGATCTTCGCCGCAACATCCGTAGCCTTGTCCAGCTGTGATTTCTTTCTCGCCATGGGAATTACACCATATCAGCAAGCAGCCCCAAGAACAATCGAGAGCTGCCCCTTGGCCATCTCAAAACATACTCGAGTCTGTGTGATGTTCACGAAAACCAAATTTTGCCTTTACAGATGCATCGGAAAATTCATATCCTGAAGCGCGATGTGGTACATCAACAAGATCTTCACCCAGGCGCAGTTGGAATCCCTTTCGGCCAAGGGCTTTCGGGTGCGCAGCTCGGGCGGCGTGGTGCGCGTCGAAAAGCACGGCTGCGGCGCCGAACTCCGCAAGACGCCCAAGGCGGATTACCAGATGACCGTGACGCCCTCCATCATGCTCCAGGGGCAGTTCACCCACCTCTGGGACGCCGGTTACCAAAAATTTCTCCTGAACCATGAGGGAAAGAAATTTCCGGTGCGGGTGAACCAGCTTGCCGATTTGCGCGCCTTCAACGAAGAGTTGCGCACGGCCTTGGGAGTGGCGGTCTACTACAATGAAGCCCTCGGCTCCGTCTGCGACTACAGCGTCTATGACCGCGTGGAAGGCCGCCAAGGCGACGTGCCGGACGAAAGCGTCGGCGCCCACGAAGACGCCGACGAGCGTTAGTCCTTCGCCCTTGCCTTTGCCCATGTAGCTCGCCCCGATTCTGCGGGCGGAGGCTTTTTGCCTTCGCAGCGATTGCCTCGAATTGTAGGCGGGCATCCTGGTTTTTTTGATTTTGCTAGCGACATCTCCGAGCGGTCCTAGCGGGAGCACTGCTATGGCACGGCCCCGCCTTTCGCAAAATACGGCAATGCCAGCCTATGGCGCGAGCATTGGACGCATCAAGCCAGTAGCGGAGCCCGCAAGATATACGTAAATAAGAAGATCCACCGGATGCTGCAAAACCAAAAAAGCGAACCCATACCCGGCGAAGCGGACCTACAACCCCGCGTGCGTATTTCCTTCCAAATCAGTCCATTACACTCCCTTATTATGGTATTGACAAATAAGTATCACTATGCTAGAATGGGTTGCTTTTGTTGAGCGCTCCAGACCCGCTGGCGCGCTCAATTTTTTGATACACACATAATGGGAGGAAAGGACGTGTGTCCGTGAGCGTCGGCGATCTGGCCCGGCCGTTGTGGCGGCTTTTCTCACATCGGCCGTCTAACCTCCAACTTCCGCCGTTTTCTAATCGAAACAACTCGGGAAATAGAAATCGCTCCAACTCACCTGTAATCAACGACTTAATTTTTTCTACCCGAAACAAAATAGGGGGGGTCGCCAACCAAAAATCATCTCCACTTACCGAAGGTAAGGCGAAAATCTAAAATGAGGACAACGCGGCCCCCGAGCACGGTTTTCGCGAATCACAAGTCACGAATCACGAGTCACGATTCACGGCCTCAGCGTGTAATACCGCTCGAAGGGACCCATCGAGGGGTAAAACGCAATCGCACGATACAACTCCGCGATCTGCCGGACGTGGCCGAGATCATGGGCGGCCCACACATTGAGGACATTACCGATATTTATTTTTCCCAGCTCGCTGTGCTGGCCGGTGCGCGAAATCATGGCCGGAGGGACGTAACGCAGCCACGAAAGGCTGCGGTCGCGCTCGTGGCAGAAGCTTCTCAGGCGTTCGCGCGGCTTGCCTCCGGAATATTTTCCCGCGGCATACGCGGCGTTCTGATCGTAGTTCTCGAGGCGGGGGTTCTCGTTATCCAGCATCATCCGGATGCGCTTGCGGAATTCGGCCTGCTCCAGATCGGCAAGATGCGCCAGCACTTCGCTGATGGACCAGCGGTCCGCGGCGGGCTTCCACTGCATCTGTTCATCGTTCGCCGAAGAGAGCATTTTCTCGATGATGATGGGCGTCTGCTCGAGAACGGGCAGCCCCGGCAGCGCCAGCGGACTCGGAACGGCAGCCATGAAAACCCTCCCGGAAACGGCGGAATGGCCCTTTTATACCTCACCGCGGAGAATTTGTCGAAGGCCCGCTTGTGTCGCGGCGGGGAGCATGGTACAGGGTTAACGGGGAGGAATCGAGGATGGCGCAAGTCGTGGCTCTCGTGGACGATTTATTCTTCCAAGCCAAGATGGCCGAAACCGCGAAGCAATTGGGGATCGAATTTTCCGCGTGCGCGACGGCGGACGCATTCGTGGCCGAGGTTGCCAAAGGCGCCGCGAGGCTCGCCGTCGTGGACTTGAACGCCCGCGACCATCCGCTGGCGGCCATCGAGCGCTTGCAGGGCGTGAGTCCCGCGATTCCGCTTGTCGCGTTCCTCTCGCACGTGCAGCAGGAGCTTGCGGAACGCGCCCGCGCGGCGGGCTGCCGCGAAGTGATGCCGCGATCGAAATTCACGCGCGACTTGGCAACCATACTGGGGCGGGCGAAATCCGAGTGCTCATGAAATCATGCATGAATTTTCGGAGCATGCTCGTCGCGCCGGCCGCGCTCGTTTTTTTTGCGCTTTTCGCGGCGCTGCCTGCGCGCGCGCAGCAAGGCGCCGAACCCGATCCCGCCGCCGCGCTCTCCGGGGCGCTGGCCGCCGCATGCCGCGCGGATGAGGCGCAGTTTGCCGCCTATCTCACGGCCGCCAATGCCGCCGCGTTCACCGCCTTGCCGCAGGACGAGCGCACGGCGCTCCTCAAGCGATTTTCGCTTTCCGACGGACCCGGCAAACTATTGATTTCCGCCGACGCGCAGAGCCACACCATCCTGCGCTGCGAAACGCCCGAGCAAACCGCCGAATTCCGCTTGGGCGCCGCGCGCACCAGGGAAAATCTTTCCTTCATTACCGTCGAGGTTGTCGGCAGCCAGAAGACGGAATTCGGAATGGTCCGCGAAGGCGGGGGTTGGAAACTTCTTTCGCTGGGGCTTGTGCTCCTCGACATTCCGCAACTTGCGAAGCAATGGGCCGAGCAGGATCTCTCCGCGCGCGAAGACGCCGCCATCGCCGCGCTGCGCGGCCTCGCGGAAGCCATCGAATCGTACCGCCGCGCTTTCGGCAATTTGCCGGAATCGCTCGCGCAACTCGGCCCCGCGCCCCCGGGGGAGATTTCGCCCCAGCAGGCATCCCTGGTGGACGCGCAACTCGCCGCCGGAAACGAGGGCGGCTATCGCTTCCGCTACCGCGTGGTTCCCGCCGCGGATGGCGCCAGCGCGGCATTCGAGATCGCGGCCACGCCCGAGGATTACGGCAAGTCCGGCCGGCGCTCCTTTCTTTTGGACCAGGAGGGAAAAATTCACGGCGCGGATAACCATGGCGCGGCCGCCACGGAAGAAGCGCCGCTCGTTGCCGGCGAAAAGGCTCCGTAGGGCGCCGAGGCTCGGGTATAATGCGGACTCGGTATTTTCATAGAGTCTGCGGGTATACCCTTCTCCCGTATGGATGTCGCGGATTCGACCATGTCCACGCAAACCGCACCTCAAAAGCAAACGCCGGAGGAAGCCCTCCGCGTGGCGAACCAGCGCTTCTACGCGGCCTTCGAGTCGCTCGACATGGCCCAGATGGAGGCGATGTGGGCGCACGACGACGCCGTGCAGTGCGTCCATCCGGGCTGGAGCATGCTCCTGGGCTGGGAGGAGGTGCGCGAGCGCTGGGCGCGCATCTTCGCCAATACCAAGCGCGTGCGCGTGGTCCTGAGCGGTGTCTGGGTGCGCGTCGAGGGCAACGTCGGCTGGGTGGGGTGCACGGCGCACGTCACCACCGCGTCCGCGGACAGCTTCGACGATGCCATTGTGCAAGCCACCAACATTTTCATCCTCCGCGATGAGCGCTGGCTCCTCGCCGCTCATCACGCTTCGCCTCTCCCGGTTGCCTCCCGCTCGACCGTTCAATAATTGTGGCCATGCGTCTTGCGGCGGCGAGGGCGCAGGCGCGCCGCGAAGAGTTCGGCTCGCGGAACGGCCGGCCGTTTTCCACAGGCGGAGCTGCGTGAGTGGCGGCGCGGTATGATATCCTTGTCACGGTTTGACCCCAGGAAGGACCCAGCCATGTCCACGCCAGCCGCCACGCCCAAGACGACTTCTCTGCGCCTGGCGCATTCACCCGACAGCGACGACGCCTTCATGTTCTACGCGCTGGCTACGGGGAAGGTGCGGCTTCCGGGAGTGAAGTTCACCCACATCCTTTCGGACATCGAAACGCTCAACCAGGCGGCGCAGCAGGAGACATACGACATCACCGCGGTCAGCTTTTACGGCTACGCTTTCGTGGCGGATAAGTACGTTCTGCTGGATTGCGGCGCGAGCTTCGGCGAAGGATACGGCCCGGTGGTCGTCGCGTCTCATCCCATCGAGAAGGGGGATCTGGCCGGGCGCAAGATCGCCGTGCCGGGAACGCTCACAACCTCCTACCTCGCCCTGAAGCTTTTCGAGCCCAACGTCGAGATTATAACCATGCCCTTCGACAAGATTCTGGGCGCGGTGCAGGCCAAGGAAGTCGAGGCCGGGCTGCTGATTCACGAAGGCCAATTGGTTTTCTCGCAAGTGGGCTTGCACCGCGTGGTGGACCTGGGGCAATGGTGGCAGGAAACCACGGGCCTTCCGCTCCCGCTCGGCGGGAATGCCATCCGCCGGCGCCTGGGCAGGCAAATGGGACTCCAGGTGGCCCGCGTGATCCGCGAAAGCGTCAGCTATGCGCTCGAGCATCGCGAGGCCGCGCTCAACTACGCCATGCAGTTCGCTCGCGATATGGACCCGGCGCTCGCCGACAAGTTTATCGGGATGTACGTGAACCGCTGGACGCTCGATTATGGCGAGGAGGGGCGCCGGGCGGTCCGCGAGCTGTTCGCGCGCGGAGCGGCGGCCGGCCTGGTCCCGCGGCCCTTCGAGGTGGAGTTTCTTTCCGAGGCTGCCGCCGCTTGACGGTCAGGGCGACCCAGTTCTTGACTCCCACTTGGAAGGCCTCTAGAATCTAGTTAAGCATGATTGGAAAGAAATTATTCTTGGTCCTGGCAGCGGTAGCGTTGTTACTCCTCCCGTTTGCGGATTGCATGTCCGCGATGACGCCAGACCAGGAAGGTATGCAATGCTGCGGTTCGATGCCTTGCACGCCGGCAAATCATAGCCACGGCTGCTGCAAGAACATGGCTTCGGCCCAGAGGCCAAACATGCTGCCCGCGCGGCATGTTTCATTGCATGCGCCGATCGTTGCGACGGTTGAATACCCGCGAACACTCGAAATTATTCGCTCCACTCCGACACCACCAGCAATAGTTGACGCTCAGCAACATTCGCCTCCCGAACTCTACACGCTACACGCTTCCCTCCTGATTTAGACCCGCCTATCGGTGTGCGTGCCGCACACCCTTTCTCTATTTGTGTCCCTAATTGTGTTCTGCCCAGGGGTTGGCCCTGGCAGCACAGTTCATAAATCCCAGCCACCGGAATTCTTACGCCTTCTCAGGAGGCAATAAAATGTTGGCATCAAGCGGCAAGAGAATAAAACGTGAGTTGCTTCGAGGGCGCTCTCTCTGCGTTGCCTTACTTCTCTTCCTTTTTGTGACCGCAGCCGGAGCCTTGGGCCAAGAGCCATCCAAAGGACCCGTCGAAGTTACGCCGTCCGCGCAGGAACATGCACATTCGGAAGGAGTCACGTCGCTGCAGGATTTGTTGGCCGAAGCGGAGCGGAACAATCCACAGATTGAGGCAACGCGGCAGGGCTGGCAGGCCGCTAAGCAGATTCCCTCCCAGGTCTCCACGCTCCCCGATCCGCAATTCACGCTGCAGCAACTCAATGTCGGGAGTCCAAGACCCTTCGCAGGGTATACAAACAGCGATTTCGCCTACATAGGGATCGGGGTCTCTCAAGACATTCCTTATCCAGGCAAACTGCGGCTAAAAGGCGAGATGGCGAAACGAGACGCGGATGTGATGCAACAGCAATACGAGTCCGAGCGCCGCTCTGTCCTCGCCGGAGTCAAATCCGCCTACTTCCAGCTTGCCTATCTCTCGAAGACCCTAGCAATCCTTGAAAGCGACGGACAACTGCTCCAGCAGGTGGAGAAAGCTGCGGATGCGCGATACCGCTCCGGCATGGGGAATCAACAGGACCTTCTCCAGTCGCAGGTTGAACAGACCAAATTGCTAAGCGAAATCACCATGCACCATCTGGAAGTGGCGAAGGCACAGGCGCAGCTCAAGCAACTTCTCAACCGCTCGCAATCTTCGCCGGACATAGAGCCTGCTGACCTGCCGGAAACGCCGCTCACCTATACCTTCGATGAACTTCTTGCCGCCACCACGGCTCAGAACCCGGAGATTTCCGGCGCGCAGGAAATGGTCGAGAAGCAGAAGGACCAAGTGGATCTTGCGCACAAGGATTTCGACCCGGATTTCAACGTCCAATACATGTGGCAACGCACTGACCCGACTCAATTCCGCGCCTACTACATGTTCAGCGTCGGCGTCCAGGTACCCATTTATCGGAGTAGGAAACAGCGGCCTGAACTCGCCGAGGCAGAGGCGGACCTCAATCGCGCCCGCAGCGAGGAGGAATCGCAAACGCAACAAGTCGCCTTTGAGCTTCGGACTGCATTCGACACAGCCGAGAAGACCGGCGAACTCCTCACGATCTATCACGACGGCTTGCTTCCACAAACGCGTGCGGAATTCCAGGCGGGCTGGCTGCTTACCAAAACAACCGGCAGGATTTTCAGGCGCTGCTGGCGTCGTTCCTGGATGTTCTCCATTTGGACGAGGAGTATTGGCAGAGTATCGCGGACCGTGAGACTGCGTTGGCTCAGATCGAGCAACTAACGGGGTTGTCTTTGCGAGAGGAAGGGGCGAAAAGATGAAGACCTATCGAACAGGCTTCTTCGCGGCGGTGGCAGGAAACCTTGCGCTCGTAGCAATTTTGGCAGGACTCTGGTGGCACTACCGAGCCCCACAGCCAATAGGCGACTGCGACTTCTATGGCGCAGGATTCGACCGAAAGTCCGATGGCCGTGGCGCCTGCCACGCTCGAAGCGCCGCTCGTGCCGATACAAATCTCTCCCCAGCGATTGCAGAGCATCGGAGTGAAGACCGGCGTGGTCGAACGCAAGCGAGTCGAAGATGAAATCCGCGCTACGGGCAATGTCGCTGTGGATGAATCCCGGCTTGCTTATGTCCAGGTGCGATATTCCGGCTACATACAGAAGGTTTTCGCTGACGCCACCTATCAATACGTCCGCAAAGGACAGCCACTTTTCACGATCTATAGCCCTGATCTAGTGGCAACCGAACGTGAATACCTTGTAGCAAAACAGAATCAACAGCAGGTTGCGCAGAGTTCGGTTCCAGGAGTCGCATCGAGCGCAGCTTCGCTGCTCGACGCAGCTGCGGGGCGACTCAAGCAATGGGGAGTTCCGGAAAAGGAAATTGCGAGACTCGACGCGACCGGCCAAGTACAGCAGGAATTGGAAGTAGATTCTCCGGCCTCCGGCTACATCACCGAGCGCAATGCTCTTCCAAGTGTTGCCGTCCAGCCCGATATGCGCCTGTATACCATCGCGGACCTTTCGACGGTTTGGGTTCAGGCGCAGGTCTTTCAGGAAGACCTCGGGCGCATCAAAATCGGTGATCCAGCGGCCCTGACTGTGGACACATTTCCCGGACGAATTTTCAGCGGTCGGGTGGATTTCATTTATCCGCAAGTAGATATGGACACTCGGACGGCCAAGGTGCGAGTTGTCTTTTCCAACCCCGGACTCCAACTCAAACCCGGTATGTTTGTGAATGTGATGCTGAAAGTGCCGATGGGACAGCAACTCGTGATTCCGGCGACAGGCATCTTGCAGTCCGGTACTCGGCAGATTGCGTTTGTAAACCGCAGCGATGGCTACATCGAACCGCGGGAGGTGCAGTTAGGCGCGCGCGTTGGGGACGATTTCATCGTCCTAAAAGGGTTGCACCCAGGCGAAGAGGTTGTCACATCCGCGAACTTTCTAATCGACTCTGAAAGCCAGCTTCAAGCCGCTCTCGGTTCATTCGTTCCGCCTCCGCCCGGTGCCGGCGCAGCATCGGCGATGAATGCTCCTCAAGTGGATGCCGAACTTAGTTCGGACCCCGACCCACCGCGCAAAGGCAGCAACGTCTTCCGCGTGAAACTGACCGATGCGAGCGGCTCGCACATTTCGGGAGCGGAAGTCAGTGTGACGTTCTTCATGCCCGCGATGCCCGCGATGGGCATGGCGGCCATGCGCACGCCGGTGACTCTCAGCGATAAGGGTAACGGTCTTTATGAGGGTTCGGGACAACTTGAAAGCGGCGGGACCTGGCAGGTCACGATTCTCGCCAAGAAGAACGGGCAAGTTATCGCCAGCAAACAGGTGAGCGTGGACGCCACAGGAGGTATGTGACGTGATCTCCCGATGGATTGATTGGTGCGCTCGAAACCGATTTCTCGTTTTCATGGGAACACTGCTGCTAGTGTTCGCAGGCATCTGGGCCTTGCGTCAAATTCCGCTCGACGCACTGCCCGACATTTCTGATGTCCAAGTGATTGTCCATACTCCTTGGGCCGGCGAACCTCCCAGCATCATCGAAGATCAGGTCACTTACCCCATTGTCACAACGATGCTCGCGGCGCCGCATGTCAAGGCCGTGCGAGCACAAACCATGTTTGGGGACTCCTACGTCTTCGTGGTTTTCGAGGACACCACGGATCTGTACTGGGCGAGGTCGCGAGTCCTGGAGTACATGCAACAGATCACGGGACGTCTACCGCAGGATGTACATCCCGTGATTGGACCAGACGCGACCGGAGCAGGGTGGGTGTATGAATACGCCCTGGTGGACCACAGCCATCAACGCAGCTTGGCCGATTTGCGGAGTCTTCAGGACTGGTATCTGCGTTACCAGTTCGAAACCGTCCCGGGAGTGGCAGAAGTAGCCAGCATTGGCGGATTCGTGCGCCAGTATCAGGTCAATCTCGACCCCGACAAACTTCGCGCCTACGGCATTCCACTATCCACTGTTATTGACAGGGTTCGCGCAAGCACCAACGAAGTCGGCGGAAGCCTGCTTGAAATGGGCGGGGCTGAATACATGATTCGCGGACTCGGCTATCTGCACTCGCTGAGCGACCTGGAGACAGTTCCCGTAGCGACGAAAAACGGCACCCCGGTCCTCGTCCGAGATTTGGGGACAGTTACGTTCGGACCGGACATCCGCGAAGGTGTTGCCGAATGGCAAGGCGATGGTGAAACCGTTGGCGGGATCGTCGTGATGCGCGATGGGATGAACGCCCTCAACGTCATCAATGGCATCAAGCAGAAACTTGCGGAAATCAAACCTTCCCTGCCACCGGGCGTCGAAGTGGTCGCAGGATACGACCGGTCGGGTTTGATTCAAACATCTATCGAAACCTTGCAGCGTGACCTGCTGGAAGAGGCGATCATCGTCAGCATCGTCATCGTCATTTTCCTATTCCACTTCCGCTCCGCGCTGATTCCGATTCTGACTCTGCCCATCGCCGTGGTCGCGTCCTTCATCCCGATGTACTACCTCCATGTCACTTCGAACATTATGTCGCTCGGCGGTTTGGCCTTGGCGATTGGCGTCCTCGTGGACGCTGCTATCGTCATGGTCGAAAATGGATATCGGCAGGTTTCCGAGCGCCAAGCTACCGAGTCGGGCCCCCTTCCTGAGTCGCAGAGACGAAGAGTCCTGCTGAATTCAGCTAAACAAGTCGGTCCCGCGATTTTCTTCTCGCTGGTGATCATCGTGGTTTCCTTCCTGCCCGTATTCTTGCTGGAGGCACAGGAAGGGCGCATGTTTCGCCCCCTCGCGTGGACGAAAACGCTGGCCGTCGGCTTCTCCTCGATTCTGGCGATTACGCTTGTGCCGGTGCTGATGATTCTATTTATCCGTGGGCGGCTAACACCCGAATCGCGGAACCCGATTTCGAGAATCACGCAAGCTGTTTATTTGCCGGTTTTGCGACTGTGCCTCCGCTTCCGAAAAACCACGTTGCTGCTTAATCTGCTGTTCTTGGTGGTTACCTTACCCATCGCGTTTCACATCGGCAGCCAGTTCATGCCGCCCCTCTTCGAGGGATCTTCTCTTTACATGCCTACCGCTCTGCCTGGCATCTCGATTACTCAGGCGTCCCAGTTGCTCCAGGAACAAGACAAAATCATCCGAACCTTTCCAGAGGTCGAGACTGTTTTCGGCTCGGTCGGCCGGTCGGACAGCGCGACGGATAATGCTCCACTCGACATGTACGACACGACGATCATGTTGAAGCCCCGCAATCAGTGGCGGCCAGGAATGACATACGAAAAGTTGGTTCAGGAAATGGACGCCAAGCTCCAGTTTCCCGGCCTGTCCAACACCTGGACAATGCCCGTCGAAAATCGCCTCGACATGGAATTGACGGGAATCAAGACGCCGCTCGGTCTAAAGATTCAGGGACCAAACTCAGAGGGCATCCAACAACTAGGGGCGCAGGTGCAACAGATTCTCGCGGCAATTCCCGAGATGCGATCCATTTTTGCGGAGCGCGTATCACAGGGCTTCTATCTAAACATCGAAGTGGATCGGGCTGAAGCGGCTCGCTACGGCCTGAC
The DNA here is from genome assembly GCA_963823205.1 of Terriglobia bacterium. Lineage (GTDB taxonomy): Bacteria > Acidobacteriota > Terriglobia > Acidiferrales > UBA7541 > Palsa-295. Next base: position 56,124 of record CAWGKL010000009.1, on the reverse strand, counting down.
CATCGCCGATGTCCAGCAGGCGGTCACTTCAGGGATGGGCGGCGAAATGGTCACCGAGAACGTCGAGGGCCGCGAACGGTATCCGGTGAATGTCCGCTATGGCCGGGACTTTCGGGACAATGTCGAGGCTTTGCAGGGGGTCCTGATCAGCACGCCCACTGGCGCGCAGATCCCCATCTCTGAGGTCGCGAAGCTCTCGTTCTCTCGCGGGCCTTCGATGGTGCGCGATGAAGACGGCGCCCTGACCGGCTACGTGTACATTGACCTGAGCACGAGCGACTACGGAGGGTTTGTCGCACAGGCGAGCAATCTGCTCAAACGGAAACTTATTTTGCCGCCCGGCTTTACCTACAAATGGTCCGGTGAATATGAGTTCGAGTTGCGCGCGAAACAGCGGCTGGAATTGATCCTGCCCATAGTGTTTTTCGTGATCTTCATGCTCCTCTATATGGTCTTTCATTCGGTGACTGAGGCAGCGGTCCTCATTTTCCCTACGATCTACGCGCTGACGGGCGGCCTCATCCTTCAGCGGCTGCTTGGCTACAACTTCAGCGTGGCCGTGTGGGTCGGTTACATCGCGCTATTCGGCATCGCGGTCGAAACAGGTGTGGTCATGGTCGTGTACCTGCACGAAGCATTGGACCACCGGCTCAAATCCGGCGTCCCGCTGCGTCATGAGGACATCGAAGCAGCCGTAATTGAAGGCGCGGTCCACCGGCTCCGACCGAAATTGATGACTGTCTGCGTGGTTCTCGCCAGCCTGATCCCCATTCTGTGGGAAACAGGTGTCGGCTCGGATGTTATGAAACCCATCGCTGCCCCCATCGTGGGCGGGATGATCACATCAACGATTCACGTCCTGATTCTAGTGCCAGTTTTCTTTGCATTGATGAAGGAGCGTGCGCTTCGTCGGGGAACACTCGGCGCTTCGGAAGAGGCTGAGAGCAAGTACAACGAAGCGATGTGAGGAAAGGAGGATTCACGAATATGGCTGCATCCCCTGCCCATTTGCGGTATAATAGCCCCTACAGGCAGGTGAACCGCTTTCACAATATGCATCGTCTTTGACATTTCGTCCGGCGTCGCAGCCGGGCCCTCGTATCGAACAAGCCTACAGTGGTGCGTAGCAGCTTCCCCTCGCGGGATTTTTCACGGGATAATCCTAAACAGATGAGAAACCTGATCCAACAGGGCCTGGCCCTCCGCGAGCTCCTCCGCGAGCGCATCCTGATCCTGGATGGCGCGATGGGCACCATGCTGCAACAGGCCAACCTTACGGCGGCCGATTTCGGCGGGCCGCAGCTGGAGGGCTGCAACGAGAATCTGGTGATAACGCGCCCCGACGTGGTGCAGGGAATTCACCGCAAGTATCTCGAGGCCGGCGCGGACATCATCGAAACGAATTCCTTTGGGAGCACCCCCCTGGTGCTCGCGGAGTATGGCCTGGGCGACCGCGCGCGCGAAATCAGCCGCCGCGCGGCGGAGCTGGCCCGGCAGGCCGCGGACGAATTTTCCAGGCCGGCGAAGCCGCGCTTCGTCGCCGGCTCAATGGGTCCCACCACGAAGGCCATCAGCGTCACCGGAGGCGTCACGTTCGAGGAGCTTCGCGGGAATTTCCTGGAGCAGGCGCGCGGGCTCGTCGAAGGCGGCGCGGACATTCTTTTGCTCGAAACCTGCCAGGACACGCGGAACATCAAGGCCGGTGCGCTGGCGATCGAGGAACTGGCCCGCGAGCTTGGCCAGCCCATTCCGCTGATGATTTCCGTGACCATCGAGGCCATGGGCACGATGCTCGCGGGCCAGGGCATCGAAGCGCTGTGGGCTTCGCTCGATCATGTGGACCTTCTTTCCCTGGGCCTGAATTGCGCCACCGGGCCGGAGTTCATGACCGACCACATTCGCACGTTGCAGTCGCTGACGAGCCGGTTCGTTTCCTGCTATCCGAATGCTGGGCTGCCCAACGAGGAAGGGCGCTACGGCGAGACTCCCACATCGCTCGCCGAGCAGCTCGCCCGCTTCGCCGATCGGGGCTGGCTCAACATTGCCGGCGGTTGCTGCGGGACCACGGAAAAACACATCCGCGCCATCGCGCAGATGGCCGAAGGAAAGGCGCCGCGGCGCGCGCCGGAGCCGAATCACCGCGCGGTTTACTCCGGTATCGAGATTATCGAAGCCGAAGAGAGCACGCGCCCGCTTGATCGTGGGCGAGCGCACGAACGTGATCGGCTCGCGCGAATTCAAGAAGCTGGTGGCCGCCGAGCAATGGGAAGAAGCCACGGAGATCGCGCGGCGCCAGGTGAAAAGCGGCGCGCACATCGTGGACGTCTGCCTGCAGAGCACGGAGCGCGACGAGATCAAGGACATTCCGCCTTTCTTCGACAAGCTCATCCGCAAGATTAAAGTTCCGATCATGATCGACACCACCGACGCGCGCTCGATCGAGCTGGCGCTTACGTATTGCCAGGGCAAAAGCATCATCAACTCCATCAACCTCGAGGACGGCGAGGAGAAATTCGAACGCGTGTGCCCGCTGGCGCGCTCGTACGGCGCAGCCCTCGTCGTCGGCTGCATTGACGAGGACCCGCAGCAGGCGCAGGCCTTCACGCGCGAGCGCAAGCTCGAAATCGCCGAACGTTCTTTGAAGCTCCTCACGGAGAAATATGGAATTCCGGCCGAAAATATCGTTTTCGATCCGCTGGTTTTCCCCTGCGCCACGGGCGATGAAAACTATATCGGCGGCGCGGTGGAAACCATCGAGGGGATTCGGCTGATCAAGCAGCGCATCCCGCACGTGCGCACGGTGCTGGGGATTTCCAATGTCTCCTTCGGCCTGCCGGCCGGCGCGCGCGAGGTGGTCAACTCCGTCTTCCTCTATTACTGCACCAAGGCCGGGCTCGATCTCGCCATCGTCAACGCGGAACGGATCGAGCGCTTCCCCTCCATCTCCGAAGGCGAACGCACGCTGGCCGAGAATCTTTTGTTCAATCATCCCCCGGCGGAGATACCGGAAAATCATCCGCAAGCCTCGCTTCTTCGCGGCGCGCCGGCCGATTGGCGGGAGCAGACCCGCGAACAGAAGGCCGCCATCAACCAGTTTCACATCGCGGCGATTTCCGCCCATTTCCGCGGCGCGGGCGCGCGGAAGAAAGCGCAGCCGGAAGACTTGCCGCTTGACCAGCGCCTGGCGAACTACATCCTCGAAGGCTCGAAGGACGGCTTGATCGGCGATCTGGACCGCAAGCTGGCCGAGGGCGTGGCGCCACTCGAGGTTATCAACGGCCCGCTGATGGCCGGAATGGCCGAGGTCGGCCGGCTTTTCAACAACAACGAACTCATCGTCGCCGAAGTGCTGCAATCGGCGGAAGCCATGAAGACGGCCGTGGGCCATCTCGAGCAATTCATGGAAAAGGCGGATGTCGAAAAGCGCGCGAGGGTCATTCTCGCCACGGTCAAGGGCGACGTCCACGACATCGGGAAAAATCTGGTCGAAATCATTTTGAAGAACAATGGCTACGACGTGATCAACCTGGGCATCAAGGTGCCGCCCGAAGAGCTGATCCGCGCCCACCGCGATCACCACCCCGACGCCATCGGGCTTTCCGGCCTGCTGGTAAAGAGCGCGCAGCAAATGGTGATCACGGCCGCAGACCTGCGCGAGGCGGGAATCCGCGTCCCGTTGCTCGTGGGAGGCGCGGCGCTTTCGGAAAAATTCACGCGCTCGAAAATCGCGCCGCAGTATGCGACCGCGGTCTGCTATGCCAAGGACGCGATGACCGGGCTGCGCCTGATGAACGAGCTGAGCGATCCGGCGCGCCGCGAAACCGTTCTCGACGCCCACACGCATACGGCCACGGCGGTCATCGAAGAAATCGCGCCCCGCCCGCTCGAACCCGCGGGCGACGAGCGCTCGCCGAAAATCCGCACGGACCTGCCGATTCCTGCGCCCGCGTATCTCGACCGCAAGGCTCGCGCCGTCCCGGATATTTTTGAAATCTGGAGCTACGTCAACCCGTTCATGCTTTTCGGCCGCCACCTCGGCTTTCGAGGCAACTTCGAAAAGGCGCTTGCGGAGCGCGACCCGCGCGCCCTGGAACTCTCGAATGTGATGGAGGAGATCAAGCGCGAGGCCGCGAACTTCATGAAAATTTCCGCCGTCTGGCAGTTTTTCGAGGCCGAGCGGCGGGGAAACTCGATTGCGCTCTTCGCGCCGGGCGCAGGCTCGCCCCTGCATACATTTCATTTCCAGCGCCAGCGCGTGGGCGAAAAACTTTGCTTGAGCGACTATATCCTGCCGCCGAGCGGCGGCCGGCGCGACCATCTGGCGCTGTTCGTGGTCACCGCCGGCGCCGGCATCCGGGAAAAATCGGAAGAGGCCAAGGCCGCGGGGCGCTATCTCTATTCTCATGGCCTGCAGGCACTGGCGCTCGAATCCGCCGAGGCCGCCGCCGAATGGCTGCACCACCGCATCCGCGAGGACTGGGGCTTTCCCGATCCGCCCACTTTGACGATGCCCGAGCGCTTCACCTCGCGCTATCGCGGCAAGCGCTACAGCTTCGGCTATCCCGCCTGCCCCAATCTCGAGGATCAGGCCGGCATCTGGACGCTCCTGCGCCCGGAAGAAATCGGCGTGCACCTTACGGAAGGGATGATGATGGACCCGGAAGCCAGCGTGAGCGCGCTTGCGTTTCAGCATCCCGATTGCACCTATTTTTCCGTCGGCGACCAGCCGGTGGATGCGTAACCGTCCGTCCGCGCGCCGCGATTGCGGCCACCGGCGCAAATCCTCTATAATTTGGCTGTATGCGCGCGCTCGAACCGGAGTGCGGTAGCCCCGGCCCATTCATCTGTTGCGGCCGAAGCCCCTATGACCGACCTTGCCGAGAAAATCAAGAAGAAGCTGAAGGACGAAATCGCCGCCCTCGAACATGAGCTCCACGACCTGCTTCCCAAGGAGATCAAAGTCGCGCGCGCGCATGGCGATCTATCCGAAAACGCCGAGTACAAATACGCGAAGGAGCGCCAATCCTTCGTTTCCGCGCGTCTGGGCCAGCTCCATCAGCGCATGGCGGACATCTCCATGCTGAACCTCAGCAATCTCCCCAAGGATCGCGCCGCCTACGGCTCACGCATCGTGGTTCTCGATCTTGCGAAGGATTCCAAAATCGAGTACAAACTGGTTACTGTCGAAGAGGCCGACGCCACCAAAGGTCTGATTTCGACCACTTCCCCCATCGGCCGCGCGCTGCTTGGGAAAAAGGTGGGCGACGAGGTGAGCGTCACGACCCCGGCCGGTGTGAAGGAATATGAAATCGTCCGCCTGACCACGATTCATGACGAGGAATAGACGAATTGCGGGGTGACGCTCTTTCCACGCTGACGCGCGACACCGTTCGGCGCATTTCCTGGCCCATCGACCGGCTCGCGGCCCTGCTCGCGGCCGCGCACATTCCCCCCAACGTTATCACCTGGTCGGCGCTGGTCGCGAATCTCTGGGCCGCTATCCTGTTCGCGGCGGGAAGATTCGCCGCGGCCGGCGGGATGATGACTCTCGCGGGCCTATGCGACCTGCTCGATGGTCCCGTGGCGCGGCTGGAGGGGCGCGTTTCTCTCTTCGGCGAATTTCTCGATTCCATTCTGGACCGCTATGCCGACCTAATCCTCTTCCTCGGCCTCCTTGTCTATTACGTGGATGTGAACCGCTTCCGCTACGTCATTCTTGCCGGCGCGGCGATGGCGGGCGCCGTGATGGTCAGCTATGCCAAAGCGCGCGCCGCTTCGCTCGTTCCGGAATCCGCCGTCGGATTTTGGGAGCGTCCGGAGCGCCTCGTGCTCATGATCCTGGGCGCTCTCACAAACCGCATGGAAGTGGCGCTCTGGATTCTGGCCATCGGCCCGAATGTCACTGTGATTCACCGTATTTTGGTCACGTGGAAGCAAGCCGAAGGCGGCGTTCGCCCCCAGACGGATGATCGGCACGCTCCCGACGCGGCGCACGCTTCCGCCGGCGCGGGAAGCTCGCCCGGGCACTCCGGCGCAGCGCACTTTTTGACTCGTTCCGCTGGCCGCGGGCCGAGGCTGACGTAGAGGGCGCGAAATATTCGCGCTTCGAAGCTGGAATATTCTCGGATCAATTGACCACGATGGAGAAGAACCCATGGCCATAGGCGATGCATTTCTTCCCGAATTCGACCACGAAATGGCGCTCACGCGGAAGACCCTCGAACGCGTCCCGGAGGGCAAGCCCGATTGGAAGCCGCACGAGAAATCCATGACCATCTCACGGCTGGCGGGGCATCTGGCCGAACTGCCCGGCTTCGCCCTCATGACCATTCAAAACGATTCCTTCGACGTCGCCCCGCCCGGGGGCGGAAGCCGCCAGCGGACCGTGATGACTTCGCGCAAGCAACTGCTCGAAGTGTTCGATAAGAACGTTGCCGCGGCTCGCGCGGCCATCGCCGGCGCCAGCGACGAACACATGGGTCAAATGTGGACGCTCCGCGCCGGCGAAAAGACCATTTTTAGCATGCCGCGCGCCGGCATCCTGCGCGCCATGATCCTGAGCCACACGATTCATCATCGCGCGCAGTTGGGCGTCTATCTGCGGCTCAACGGCGTGCCGGTGCCCTCGATTTATGGTCCTTCCGCCGACGAAGGCTTGACCTAGCTTGTACGGTCGCGGCGGGTGCCTATCTGCTCGAGCCGATGCTAATGCGAGGCGGCTCGGGCCTTGGCCGGATTCGGCCGGGCATGGTGAAGCTCCTGCCATTGCAGGACGAGGTCCGCGAGAGGTATAGACAGGGCGACGCAAAACCACACGACGGTTTCAACGGCGGGGATGCCCAGCCTTTCCCATCCGGTGACGCCGACGATCACGCGCACTTCGAGAAAGATCAGAGCCACGGCAAAGCTGCGCGTCATCCATTGGCGGTGCTGCTGCACCTTCCCCTTCAGAATGAATGCCAGGGCGATGCCCGTGGTCAGCATCCACAAGCCACCCTGGACACCGGCGGCCATGGTGAAAGAGAACGGCGCACCTATGCGCTCATTGAAGTGCTCTATATATACGCCTAGCGGAGCGGCGATGAAGACCCCGGCGCTGTAGAACCTTCCCACCACGCGATGCAGCTTGGTGAAACGCCGCCGCAGACGATCCGAAAACTGCATGGGTCCCAGCAAGAGCGCACAGGCGCCCGTCAGACCATGCGGCAGAAGCCACCACCGGAAAGGCTGGTAGTGATGCCAAACGGGGTCCTTGGCATCAATCAGGAAGCGCTCGTTATGGCGGAGAACATAGGCGAGCATCAGTCCGACGAACGCGAAGAGGAGATACTTCGGGCGCAGCCATGAATTGTGACGCACCGATATTGCCCCGGTAGATATCGAAGTGCTCCTGAATGCCGTCGAATTTGCGCCCCACTATACGCGGAGCCGGCGCCCTAACACAAGCAAGGATGAACCTGCGCGCCGGCCCAGGATGATGCCTGAGCTTGAAGCGCCGCCAAGGCCTGTGCTAGCATCCGCCTTTTCCGCAGGGTCATCGCGCGCAACCGCCGGGGGGCGGCGTCGTGGTGCTGATCCCAATCTACAACTCGAAATCGCACGCCGGTTTTTCGCTTCGTGAGACCCTTACGCGCACGCCCGCAATCCTCCCGGCAATGACGGAAGACTTGCGCTCCGCGAATCCGCCGCCGGCGGACTTCCAGCCTAACGAGGTGAGCCATGAAATCCTATAACACCGAATGGATACGCAACGTGGGCATTGTAGGCCACGGCGACACGGGGAAAACCCAGCTCGTGTCGTCGTTGCTGTTCACGGCGGGAATGACGCCGCGGCTCGGGAAAGTGAGCGACGGCTCGGCCCCCACCGACTGGGACGAAGAAGAAATCGCGCGGAAAATTTCCATCAACACCGGCCTGGCTTACGCCGAGTGGGCCGCCCCCGGCCAGCCGGAGAAAACGAAAATCAATTTTCTCGATACGCCCGGCTATTCCACCTTCATCAACGAAACCAAATCCTCGCTCATCGCCGCCGACGCCTCCCTGATCGTCGTGGATGCGGCCGCGGGCGTCCAGGTGGTCACCGAGAAAGTGTGGGACTACGCGACGGAATACGACCAGCCGCGGGCCTTCGTATTCAATTGGATGGACCGCGAGCTGGCCAGCTTCGAGCGCGCGCTCGGCTCGCTGCGGCAGGTGTTCGGCCGGGGCGCCGTCCCCGTGCAATTGCCCATCGGCGCGGAGAAATCGTTTCGCGGCGTGGTGGACATCGTTTCCATGAAAGCTCTTGTCTATGCGCACGATGGCGACGGCAAAGCGAAGATCGAGGAAATTCCCGCCGAACTCGCCGAACAAGCCAAGGCCGCGCACGAAGCGCTGGTGGAAATGGTCGCCGAAGGCGACGACGAACTCATGCAGGAGTTTTTCGACAAGGGCACGCTGCCGGTGGAAGATTTGAAGAAAGGCCTGCGCGCGGCGGTGCTGGCCAAGCGCATGTTCCCCGTGCTGCTCAGTTCCGCGCTGCACAACATCGCGAGCGACGCCATCCTGGATTTCCTGTTTGAGATTTTTCCGTCGCCGGCGTCCCGTGGGAAGGCCGCGGGCCATAAAACCCCCGAACATACGGGCGAAACGATGGAACGAAAGATCGCGGACTCCGAACCGGTTTCCCTCTTCGTCTTCAAGACGCTCGCCGACCCGTTCGCCGGCCGCATCACGTATTTCAAAATCATGTCCGGCGTGGTGAAGAACGACGCGACGCTCGCCAACTTCAACCGCGGCTCGCAGGAGCGCTTCCAGCACGTCCAGGTGATGCAGGGAAAGACGGCCACGGCCGTCGCGGAACTCCACGCCGGCGACATCGGCGCGGTCGCAAAGTTGAAGGATACGACCACGGGCGATACCCTGGGCGACAAGAACGCGCCTATTTTCTATCCGCCGGCGCGCATCCCGGAACCTTCCATCACCTTCGCCGTGGAACCGAAAACGCGCGCGGACGAAGACCGCATCGGCCAGGCCATCCACAGAATTCTCGAGGAGGATCTCGCTCTGCGCTTCTCGCGCGACCCGCAGACCAAGGAATTTCTGCTCAGCGGCGCGGGACAGCAGCACATCGAAGTGGTCGTCGCCAAGCTGCGCAAGCGCTATCACGTGGAAATGACCCTCAAGCCGCCCAAGGTTCCCTATCGCGAGACCATCCGCGGCAAAGCGGACGCGGAAGGCAAGCACAAGAAGCAGACCGGCGGGCACGGGCAGTTCGGCGTCTGCCGCATCAAGATGGAGCCGCTCGCGCGCGGCGCGGGTGTCGAGTTCGTGGACGATATTTTCGGCGGCGCGATCCCCAAAAACTGGATTCCTTCGGTGGAAAAGGGCGTCCGCGACGCGGCCGAGCGCGGCTTCCTGGCGGGTTTTCCCGTGGTGGATTTTCGCGTGAGCTTGTACGACGGCAAGTATCACGACGTGGATTCGAGCGATATGGCCTTCAAGATCGCCGGCTCGCTGGCCTTCAAGGAAGCCATGAAGCAGGCGCGGCCCGCGCTGCTCGAGCCCGATCATGCACGTCGAGGTCTCCGCTCCGGATCAGTATTCGGGCGACCTGATGGGCAACTTAAGCTCGCGGCGCGGGCGCATCAGCGGCAGCGAAGTGCGCGCCGGAAGCGTAGTCATCAAGGCCCAGGTGCCGTTTTCGGAAATGCTCAGCTATGCCAACGAACTCATCTCCATGACGCAAGGGCGCGGGAGCTACCACATGGAGTTCTCGCACTATGATTTCGTCCCCGCGGAAATCGCCGAGAAGGTGATCGCCGCCCACAAGCCTCACGGAGGCGAGGAAGAAGAAGCCGCCACGGCATAGTCTTTCCTCCGGCGTCATTCGGGAAGCAGAAAGTTCTGGAAACGTCCGCAAATGGCTGCGAGTATATTGTTATATTGCGTGGGCGTGTAGCTCAGCTGGAAGAAGGTCTGCATCGGAATCGAAGTGTTCTGGAAAATCTCCGAAGTGCCGCGTTGGCTTCGAGGCAACGATGCCTCTCATTTGGCGTAATTCATTGCGTGGATGGCGGTATTGCAACGTTGCGAAGACGATCGCAACAACCGCGAGAATGTGGGAAACCTGCGAAACAGACCACAGAGCACCGTGAACGAGCGGAGGGATCATCGAATAAGTCACAAGCGGCGCCTTCAGTTCGGGCGCCGAGCGAATTTCTCGATCTTGACGCGTGTCGGGATGTTTTTCCGCCTCCCTTCGTGCCTCACAAAAACAACTCGCAGTTCTAGCTTGTCGAAGTCCGACGGTTCGACGTAGGCCTCCGCCAAAATAATCACCTTGTCGCCCGGTTGAAAATGCCGCGCGGGAGGACCGTTGAGGCAGATGATTCCACTGCCCCGCTTGCCGGCCATCGTATAGGTTTGCCATAAAGTGCCGTTTGACAGATTGTCCACATTGACGAATTGGAATGGCCGAATGCCGCTTTTTTCCAGCAGTAGCGCGTCTATAGTGATAGATCCCTGATAATTGAGGTCGGCTTGGGTCACTTCCGCCTGATGAATTTTTCCGGTGCAGACTCGTATCAGATGCATGTTTGGGCCCTTCATTATGGAACTCGCGAATTGTTTGATTCCGTCACCGCTCGTGCAGAGGCGAAAGTTTAACACACGTAGTAAATGAAAGTGACTGAAAATAGGAGAATGCCGGCCGCACTTTGGCGGCGATCGCGAAGCCTTTCAAGTTCGAGAGTACGCCGTGATCAAGGCGCAAGAACGATGCCGCTTTGCCGGCGGGAAGTTGCAAACCTGTTTCGCCTTCGAGTCTCCCACCGAAAAGCCCGTCGTTGGACCGACTGGACTGGCCGTCGTGGTTGTGATGATTGAAGAAGTCTCCGTGCGCTATTGACCTGACCGGGATTTTTTGTACCAGCGGGAGTGAGAGAGAATTCACTCTGGAGGGAAGCTGGTATGCCAATGAAGAAATACAAGCCGGAGCAGATTGTGACGTTGTTACGGCAGGTTGAAGTGGAACTCGCCAACGGGAAAACCACTCCGCAAGCCTGCAAAGAAGCCGAGATCACCGCACAGACCTACTACCGCTGGCGGAAGGAATTCGGCGGATTAAAACTCGATCAGGCCAAACGTCTCAAGGAACTGGAACGGGAAAACGCCAAGCTGAAGCGGCTGGTGGCAGAGGCTGTCTTTGGAGAAGCAAATTCTGAAGGACGTTGCGGAGGGAAACTTCTAGGCCCTGAGCGGCGGCGTGGCGCGGTCAGGCATGCACGCGAGAGTTACCGGGTATCGGAGCGGCATGCCTGCCGGCTGCTGGGGCAGTGGAGAGGGACACAACGCTACGAGGGGATCTACCGAACGGACGAAGATGCGCTGACACGAGAGATCGTGGCGCTGGCCGGCGAATACGGGCGCTACGGCTACCGGCGGATCACAGCGGTGCTGCGGGATCGAGGTTGGCATGTAGGCAAAGACCGAGTACAGCGAATCTGGCGGCGGGAAGGGTTGAAAGTGCCGCAGAAACAAAGGCCACGAGGGAGATTGTGGTTGAACGACGGGTCGTGCATTCGCTTGCGGCCAGAGCGAGCGAATCATGTGTGGAGCTACGACTTCGTGAGTGGAAAGACGCACGACGGAAGAACACTGCGCATGCTGACGCTGATTGACGAGTACACGCGGGAGTGTTTGGCGATTCGGGTGGCCCGAAGACTGGGAAGGTACGAAGTAATCGAAGCGCTGGCGGACGTGATGCTGTACCGGGGAATTCCGGAGAACATTCGCTCGGACAACGGCCCGGAGTTCGTCGCCGACGAACTGCGGAAGTGGCTGGCGAAGGTGGGTACGGGGACGCTGTACATCGAACCGGGGAGCCCCTGGGAGAACGGCTACTGCGAAAGTTTCAACGGGAAGTTGCGGGACGAATGCCTGAACGGAGAGATTTTCTATTCGCTGAGGGAGGCACAGGTGGTGATCGAGAAATGGCGGGTGATATATAACACGCTGCGTCCGCACTCGGCGCTGGGCTACAGGCCGCCGGCGCCAGCGACGTTCGCGCCGCAAATGGCGGCTCTCCGGTCGCCTACGGCTCCCTGCGAGCCGCCATTTGCCCCCTTGCCCGATGAGGTTGTGATGTAAACTCTCTCACTAGCCCTGGTACAAAAAGTCGGGCAGGTCATTCTACGTGGGCGTGTAGCTCAGCTGGGAGAGCACCTGCTTTGCAAGCAGGGGGTCGCCGGTTCGATCCCGGCCACGTCCACCAACTTTTTCTCTGATTGCGTTGCACTTACCAGATTCATCTCTGCCCCAATCCCTCAAGTTTGGTCCCCTGGAGTGAACCCCTAGAGTGAGACAGTTCTATGATGCACACTTTGCGAGAAAGGAGCCGCAAAGTGGAGCGAAAGAAGGGACAGCTCACCTGAAACCTTCGAGGAGGAGGTCAGTCAAACGTGCATATCTCCAAAGACGCCGGTGATGTGGGCAATGCCCAAGCGCCTCTAGAAATTGGAGCAGGGAAACGTGCATGCGCCGTAGGGACGCTAGGATCGCGGTGTCCTTTGCATCAGTTCTCGTGAGCGAGGAATGATGCAAGATGACGCACTCCGAAACCACAGATCAGTGTAAGAAGAACTCCGAGGACGATCCAATCGAGGGAGCTATCCTGGCTGCTGGTCTCCGCGGCGAGGATTAAAGCAGCCAGCAAGAGCAGGACGAGAGAAAGCCCGCGATGGAACCGGCGCACTTCCGACCGCAGCCAGGAGTCGAGATGGTGCTCGATTTGCCTGCCTTCATCCGAATCCGTGCAATCCGGTTTGCAGTGACAGGCATTACAGACGTGCGCCGGGGCCTGATACAGCACGACCCAGCACCCATAATCCGATTCCTTGCGTTCCAGGTGCTGTCCGGTGGGGCATTTCCACGCATCCATTTGCGGATGGTAAGTAAATCCGGCGACGTGGAACTGTTCCGATAGGCGGTGGGATTGCCGGGCCGCCCACTCAAGCACCATGGCCGCGCCCACGAGAAGCAGCGCATACGCCGCGCCCATCAGGACGTTGGAGTGCATTCCATGAATCATGGCTGTCTTGCGCCGGGCTCCACGACTTCCGTGAACAAGCTGATCTGGGATTCCTCCGGCGCCACTCGGGGAGCCGCGTGCCGGACGCCCAGCCAGGCGAGATAGAGCACGGGGAGAATCCCGCCGACGATGAACAGCAAATCGCCGGGGAAACGGAGCCAGGTGATGAGAACAATGGTTCGGTTGGTGAGAAAATCGAGCGAACGCGCGTCGAAATAGCCCTGGCTGACAGAATGGTAGAGTTGCAGGATACCCAGAGGAAATAGGGACGCGAAAACCATCCAGGCCAAGCCAATGTTCAGCGACCAGAAACTCACCTTCGCCGCGCGGTCCGACCACAGCTTTTCGGGAACGATGTATCGGAGGCAGAATAGCGCCAAGCCCACGGCCATCATCCCATAGACCCCCATCATGGCCGCGTGCGCGTGGTTGGGCGTGAGGGCCGTACCGATTTCATAGTAGGAAACGATGGGCAGATTGATCAGGAAACCGAAAACCCCCGCGCCCAGAAAATTCCAGAAACCCACCGCGGCAAGAAACATCACGGCCCAAAAGTGTGGAAAGGTCGTGCGGGATCCGGATTCCTGTATCGCCCCAAGCTGCAAGAAGCTCCACGCCTCCAGCGTCAAGAAGGTCAGCGGAATCACTTCGGCGGCGGAAAAGAAGGCTCCGAGGGCCATATGCAGCGCAGGCTCTCCGGAAAAATAGACGTGGTGCATCGTGCCCACCATGCCCCCGGCGGAGTACAGTAGAACGTCGAGATAAATCATGGTCAGGGCGACGCGCTCGTGGACCACTCCCAGCAGGACGAACAAATAGGCGACCATGACCGTGGTGAAAAGCTCCAGGAAATCCTCCACCCACAAATGGACCACCCAAAACCGCCAGAAATCCGTGGTCGTGAAATTCTCGGCTGGCCGTGCGAGCAGACCCACGGCGTAAAATGCCGGAAGAGAGAGAGCCGAAAAAAAGAAGAGCCACGGCATATTGCCCAAATGTTCTTGTGTGAGGCGCGTCTGTAACCCTCGGAACATGATGACCACCCAAAAGAGCAGACCGACAGTGAGCAAGACTTGCCAGAATCGCCCGAGGTCCAGATATTCGAAACCTTGGGCGCCGAACCAGGACCAGGAATGTCGAATCCAGCCTTCGATTCCTGCGTATTCGCCCGCCAGACTGCCGAAGACGACAATGGCCAGCGCGCCCAGCAGGCCATAGGCCAGCCAGTTCTGATGGCGGGGTTCGTGTCCTGCAATCATGGGGGCCAGGAATATTCCCGCGGCCAGAAACGATGTCGCTACCCAAAAGATGGCCAGTTGCAGGTGCCAGGTGCGGGCAATATTGAACGGCAATACCTGCGCGAGATCGATCCCGAAAAAGTTGGATAACTCCGCGCGGTAATGCTGCGTCGCGCCGCCGAGCAGGGCTTGCATTAGGAAGAGAACCGCCATGACGAAGAAGAACCAGGCCGTCGCGCGCTGCGCCGGGGTCAAGTTCACCTTCCCCGGCGCGCGGAAGGAAATGCGCGTGCGCTCTTTCCCATGCCAGCCGAGAAAATTCCAGCGCCCGAAAGCAAGCAACAACAGCCCGATGCCTCCCAGCAAAGCAATCAGCGAAAGCACGCTCCAGACCACCGTGTCAGCGGTCGCGTGATTCCCCACGAGCGGTTCCGGCGGCCAATTGTTCGTATAGGAATAGGCAAGCCCCGGGCGCAGCGCCGTTGCTGCCCAAGCCGACCAGCTGAAAAATGCGGTGAGCTTCCGGATTTGCTCCGGATCCGTGATTGCTTTGGGGCGAAGGCCAAATCGAGTGGTCGGCTCGGAGAAAAAATCCTGGTAATGGCCTTCTACTTTTTCAAATGCCGCCGCCTGGGCCGCCGTGAACGTGAGCACGCCGCTGGCAGGATCGTACCGGTTGGCCTTGAAGTCCTCAATCGTTTGCTCTTTCGCCCGGTCGGATTCAGGGCCTCCGTAGTAATCCGTCACCGCGAGGGCGGCGCGGTGGAGGTAATCCGCCGTATAGTCGGGACCGAGATAAGCTCCGTGGCCGAAGATTGTGCCGTACTCCATCAAGCCGTTGCGGAGAAAAATCTCTTGCCCCGCAATCACGTCCGCGTGCGTAAAGATGATATTCCCGCTCGGATCGGCCACCTGCGCGGGGATCGGTGGTTCGTCGGTGTAGGTCCGGTAGGCGAGGAGGCCAAGTGACCTGACCGGGATTTTTTGTACCAGCGGGAGTGAGAGAGAATTCACTCTGGAGGGAAGCTGGTATGCCAATGAAGAAATACAAGCCGGAGCAGATTGTGACGTTGTTACGGCAGGTTGAAGTGGAACTCGCCAACGGGAAAACCACTCCGCAAGCCTGCAAAGAAGCCGAGATCACCGCACAGACCTACTACCGCTGGCGGAAGGAATTCGGCGGATTAAAACTCGATCAGGCCAAACGTCTCAAGGAACTGGAACGGGAAAACGCCAAGCTGAAGCGGCTGGTGGCAGAGCTGTCTTTGGAGAAGCAAATTCTGAAGGACGTTGCGGAGGGAAACTTCTAGGCCCTGAGCGGCGGCGTGGCGCGGTCAGGCATGCACGCGAGAGTTACCGGGTATCGGAGCGGCATGCCTGCCGGCTGCTGGGGCAGTGGAGAGGGACACAACGCTACGAGGGGATCTACCGAACGGACGAAGATGCGCTGACACGAGAGATCGTGGCGCTGGCCGGCGAATACGGGCGCTACGGCTACCGGCGGATCACAGCGGTGCTGCGGGATCGAGGTTGGCATGTAGGCAAAGACCGAGTACAGCGAATCTGGCGGCGGGAAGGGTTGAAAGTGCCGCAGAAACAAAGGCCACGAGGGAGATTGTGGTTGAACGACGGGTCGTGCATTCGCTTGCGGCCAGAGCGAGCGAATCATGTGTGGAGCTACGACTTCGTGAGTGGAAAGACGCACGACGGAAGAACACTGCGCATGCTGACGCTGATCGACGAGTACACGCGGGAGTGTTTGGCGATTCGGGTGGCCCGAAGACTGGGAAGGTACGAAGTAATCGAAGCGCTGGCGGACGTGATGCTGTACCGGGGAATTCCGGAGAACATTCGCTCGGACAACGGCCCGGAGTTCGTCGCCGACGAACTGCGGAAGTGGCTGGCGAAGGTGGGTACGGGGACGCTGTACATCGAACCGGGGAGCCCCTGGGAGAACGGCTACTGCGAAAGTTTCAACGGGAAGTTGCGGGACGAATGCCTGAACGGAGAGATTTTCTATTCGCTGAGGGAGGCACAGGTGGTGATCGAGAAATGGCGGGTGATATATAACACGCTGCGTCCGCACTCGGCGCTGGGCTACAGGCCGCCGGCGCCAGCGACGTTCGCGCCGCAAATGGCGGCTCTCCGGTCGCCTACGGCTCCCTGCGAGCCGCCATTTGCCCCCTTGCCCGATGAGGTTGTGATGTAAACTCTCTCACTAGCCCTGGTACAAAAAGTCGGGCAGGTCACTCAAACGGGAAGAAATCCACGCGAGTGCTTACCGCGATTTCGAAGACCTGAAGGGACGAGTGGAGGAATTTATAGACCGGTATTACAACCGGTGTCGGTTACATTCAGCGCTAAGGTATTCTTCGCCCGAAGAATTTGAAAGAAGCACCCAAACGAAGGCGGAGGGAACCTCGCCAGCGGCGGTAGTGACGTTCTTTGGCGGATAGTAAATGGCATTGGAACAGTAATCCGTATCTGAAGCAGGGTGTGATGCACACTTTTGTCTCACCGAGGGGTTCGCTTTGTAGGATTTCTGTTGGAACTCGACTGTACACAAACTGTGCACGAACGGATTGTTTTCAGCCTATTGGGGTTAGCTTTTGAGCGAAAGCAGGTTCCCCGATTTGTTGGAAACGTTGGTAGTTAATAGTGATGGATAGAGGAGATGAAACCGAGTCTGGTGCTTTGCAAGCAGGGGGTCGCCGGTTCGATCCCGGCCACGTCCACCAGAATTTTATTCCTCATTCCGCTTTTTTCAAATTTACGCCGCCGAATGTTGCCGTGAAATGCGCGCCGCTTCCCACGCGGGCCTCAGTGGTCCATGTCCATGTTCATGGGCATCTTCTTGGTCGGGGGTGGAGCAGCCGCAGCCTGGGGACCGAACACGGCCAGGGCCGCGGGAGGGAGTTTCTCGATGTTGCTCAGGAACGTCACCACCCGCCAGATCTGTCCATCGTTGAGAGTCCCGTTCCATGCAGGCATGCCCGTCCAGCGGACGCCGTGCTGGATGATATAGAAATTCTGATTTTCCGCCATATCCGGAGCGTCCTTAAAAAACTCGGGTACCGGAGGATAGAAGGAGCGGCCAAACGTGCTCTCGGGATTTGACGGCACGCCGTGGCAGCCTGCGCAATGGTTGACGAAGAGTTTGGCGCCCGCCACCAGATTATCGTCCGTCACCGGGACGGGATTCTTCTCGTCCGGGGCGTGGCGATTCGTCGAAGCGTCCACCGCCGCCATGGCGAGTTTGGATTCCATCGGGGAGGGTTGCTGGTCCGCCTGAAAACTGACGTAGCCCCGTGAGGCAATCCAGTATGCGGCCACGCATAGAACGATGATCGTGAATAGGATTCCCAGCAGAAAATTTCGCATGGTCTTTGCCGCTCCTTCGAGAATGGGCCCGCCGCACGCGCTTTTCCGGACGCATCGTGGCCCGCGCCGCTTCAGACGCTTCGAGCCTAATGTAGAATGCGCGAACTTTGCAAGGCTCGCGGGTTGCGCGGAAAAGCTATTCCAAAATCAGGCCTGTGACTTGGATGACGGGCGCCTGCTGATTCCACTCCGGGGGAACGTGCTCCAGCGTCACCTGAAAATCGCGCTGCTGCCCGGGAGCGAGCGGCGCGGAGGCGGGTTCGATTAAGCGCTCCGTGTCGCGGAGGATCAGCTGGTTGAAGGGGTCGTGGAATTCGAGCCCGACATCGAGGCCGCGCAAGGTCCGCGGACCGTTGTTGGAAAGCGTCCCGGCAATGTAGGTGAATTCCTGGTTCAGCAAATTCGACGAGCGCGACATGTGAATGTCGCCGAATTGGACGCTCCCGGCATAGGCCTGCTCCGCGGGGCCGAACGGAAGCCCTTGGGATGGCGAGCCGGGTCCGTGGCGCTGGGCAAAATGCGTGGCGAGCACAAGGCCCGCAGCCAATAGAAGGACGATGCAAGCCCCGGCGGCGAAGGCCAGCGGAAATTGGCTCCTCTCTTTTCGGCCGGGATGCTCTTGATTCTCCATTCCCTTATTTTCCCTCAGCGGCCGAAGAAGAGCCGCAGGATAAGAGCCTCGGGAAGCCCGGCCCGCGCCATGCGGTCCTGCACGGCCCCAATATCGTACGGAACCCGCCAGAACTCAACCGACTGGCTGTCGAGATCCGCGATGGCGAAGGCCGCGCGTGGATCGCCATCGCGAGGCTGGCCGATGGAGCCCGGATTCAGCAGGTACGGGATGCCGGGTTCAATCTTGAGTGTCGAGAATGGATCGCCGCCAGAAGGCTCGAAATGCAGCACTCCTGCTTGTCCGTCGCGGAGGATGAAACCGCCCTCCACGTGCGTGTGGCCGAAAAATGTTACCGGCGTCGGAGCAGTCCGCAGTCCATCGAGCGCCAGCTCCGGCGAGAACACGTATTCATCCTCGTCATAGAGTGACCCGTGAACGATGGTAAAGCCCCCCACTTGCTTGGGCCCGCTCGGCAGGTTTTGAAGGTACGCGCGATTCTTGGCGGTCAGTTGCTCGCGCGTCCATAGCACGCTCATGCGCGCGATGGGATTGAAGTCGTCGGGATCCGCCAGGCCGACCACCGCCTTATCGTGATTTCCGCGGATCGTGATGGCCTTGAGAGACTGCACGCGAGCGATCACCTCGTTGGGATCCGGACCGTAGTCCACCAGATCGCCCAGGCACACGGCCTTCTGCCACCGGCCCTTGGCCGCCTTGAGAGCGGCGTCGAGTGCCGTGAGGTTCCCGTGAATGTCGCTGAGAATCAGATAGCGCATGAAGCGGATGGGGCTTGAGGAATTGGCAACATAGGGCGCGGACCATCATAGACGAACACGCGCAGCCTTGCACGAGGCTCGCGAAAAATGGCGGGAGGGGGATCATCCGCGAGGCTTGGACGGGGCCAATTCAGCGAATCAACATGCAGTCGCCATAGCTATAGAAGCGATAGCCGGCGTCCACCGCGTGGCCGTAGGCGCGCAAAACTCGTTCACGCCCGCCGAAAGCTGCCACCAGGGCCAGCAGGGTCGAGCGCGGCAGGTGAAAATTGGTGAGCAATTGGTCCACAATACGAAAGGGCCTCCCGGGATAAAGGAAAATATCGGCCTCGGCCTTTCCCGGCGCGATGCGCGCGCGGTCCCCGCCGGATTTTTCCGCGGCGTCCTCGAGCGCCCTCACGACGGTGGTGCCCACGGCAAGCACGGGGCGGCCTTCGACTTTGGCGCGCTCGATGGCGGCAGCCGAGGCTTCGGGGATGTCGTAGGATTCCACGTGAATCTTGTGGTCCTCGAGCCGCTCGGTGCGCACCGGCTCGAATGTTCCCAGGCCGACGTTGAGAGTGATTTCGGCGATGGAAATGCCGCGGGCCGCAAGGCGATCGAGAATCTGGGGCGTGAAGTGCAGCCCGGCGGTGGGCGCGGCGATGGCGCCGCCCTCCCGCGCGTAAACGGTCTGGTACCGCTCGCGGTCGAGCGGTTCGTCCGCGCGCTTGATGTACGGCGGCAAGGGGATGTGGCCCAGGCGGGCCAGAGCTTCCTCGAAGGCGCCGGTGGAAGCGAAGCGCAGCACGCGCAGCCCATATTCTCCGCGGCCCTCGACGCGCGCTTCCAGCTCGCCTTCGCCAAAGAAGATGCGCTCGCCGATATTTATTTTTCGTCCCGGCCGCACGAGCGTCTCCCACACGCCCGAATCAATTTGCCGGAGAAGCAGAACTTCAATGCGGGATTCGAGAAATTCGCGCCGCGCGGGGTTGTTGCGCCCCGGCTTCTGGGAATGCACTCCGGCGCGCCGGCCAAAAAGCCGCGCCGGCAGCACGCGCACATTGTTGAGCACGATGAGCTCATCGCCGCGCAGGACGCCGGGCAATTCGCGGAAATGGCGATCGTCCCATGCCCCCGTGGCGCGGTCGAGAAGCAGCATGCGCGAGCCGTCGCGCTCGCCCAGCGGGCGCTGCGCGATGCATGCGGGCGGCAAGACGTAATCGAGTTCGCTCGGATTCATGCGCCGCTATTTCCCGTCCCTCTCTCCCGCAGGTGGTGGGTCAGTTTGAATTTTCTTGATCGTGACATAAGGAGCCGAAATTCAAACTGACCCACTACCCTCCCGCAAGAGCACTGGCACAACTCCCGCAAGTATGCTAAGAGAACAGCGCCGCCCGGCTTGGCTTGCCGTTTGCGTCCCCTGGATCTTCCCTGCTGGCAGCGGACCACGGAGCCATTGTAGCGAATTCCCGGGCAGGTTCATGAGAGGCACCCACGGTGGCGGATATCGCGGAAGGATCGGTCGAGATCAGCCCGCGCGGAGTGGAGCGCATCCGCTCCGGGCACCTGTGGGTGTACCGCAGCGACGTGCGCACGGCTCATGCGGATGCTGGCGCCATCGTCCGGCTCACGGATGACCGCGGACGCTTCCACGGCCGCGCCTTCTATAGCGATAAATCGCAGATCGCCGTACGCCTCCTCACGCGCGACGATATCCCCGTTGACCGGGCGTTTTTCACCGAACGCATCCGCCGCGCCGCCGGCTACCGCAAGCGCGTGGTCGAAAATACGGATGCCTATCGCCTGGTCTACAGCGAAGCCGACCTGCTGCCCTCTCTCATCGTGGACCGGTATGGCGACTATTTGATTGTACAGACTCTGAACCAGGCCACCGAACGGCACAAGGACCTCTTCGTCGAAATCCTCGTTGAGATGTTCTCCCCGCGCGGTGTGCTCGAGCGCAACGACCCCAAGGTGCGCATCCTCGAAGGGCTGGAACAGCGCGTCAGCGTCCTCCATGGCGAAATCCCGGACGAAATTGAGGTGCGGGAAAACGGAGTGACATTCGCTTGCCACTTGGCCAAAGGCCAGAAAACAGGCTCGTTCCTCGACCAGCGCGAAAATCATTGGGCCGCGCGGCGGTACGCTTCCGGCGAAGTGCTCGATTGCTTCAGCTACGACGGCGGCTTTGCCCTCACCGTCGCCGGCGCGTGCAAGCATGTGGAAGGCGTCGAAATGGCGCCGGCGGCGATCGAGGCGGCGCGACGCAATCAGCAATTGAATGCCGTCGCCAATGCCTTCTTCCGCGAAGGCAACACATTCGATGTCCTCAAGGAATACGACGAGGCTGGCAGGCGCTTTCAGATGATCATCCTCGATCCCCCGGCCTTTGCCAAGAACCGCGACAGCATTCCTGCCGCCCATCGCGGATACAAGGAGATCAATCTGCGCGCTCTGAAGATACTCGAGCCGGGCGGCTTTCTCCTTACCTGCTCATGCTCCTACCATATTACTGAGGCGCTCTTCCTGCAGATTGTAGGCGAGGCCGCCAATGACGCTCGCCGTTCCGTGGCAATATGCGAGCGGAGAACACAGGCACAGGATCACCCCATCTTGCTTACCATGCCAGAAACACACTATCTCAAGTGCATGATATTTAAGGTCTTAGAGTAGAACGGCGGAGAATATGCCTTTTTGTGGAGGCTCTATAAAAGACTTGACACTACTAAACGCATATAATATTATCTGTGTGAGCTAATGTAGCAGGTTTCGCCGGGCTCACCACTTCAGCCTTTTGTCTCCCGGCGTTTTGTATCCGACTTCAGAAAGTGAGAGAATTACGTCGTGCTGCGATTCGACAAACTTACCGTAAAGGCCCAGGAAGCCCTCCAAGCGGCGCAGGAAATGGGCGCTCGCTCCGGGCAGCAGCAAATCGAGCCGCTGCATCTGCTGTGGGCGCTCGTCGCCCAGGGAGATGGAGTGGTCCCGCCGCTGCTCGAAAAGCTGGGAACTCCGCCCGCCGCACTCGCTAGCGAGATCGAAAAGCAGATCGAGCGGCTGCCCAAGGTTTCCGGCGTCTCCCAGCAACACCTCAGCCAGGCGTCGAACGACGTGCTTGAGCGCGCCTTCGACGAAGCGCAGCGCCTGAAGGACGAGTACGTCTCGACCGAGCACATTCTCCTAGCCATCGCCGCGGCGGACCGCGACCCGGCGGGCCAGCTCCTTGCGCGCCACGGCGCCACGCACGACGCCATCCTGCAGGCCATGACGTTCCATCCGCGGAAGCCATCGCGTCACTTCGCAGAATCCCGAAGCCACCTACCGCGCGCTCGATCAGTATGCGCGCGATCTCACCGAAGCGGCGCGGCGCGGCAAGCTCGATCCGGTCGTTGGCCGCGACGAGGAAATCCGTCGCGTGATGCAGATTCTCGCGCGCCGCACCAAGAACAATCCCGTACTGATCGGCGAGCCGGGCGTGGGCAAGACGGCCATTGTCGAAGGGCTGGCGCAGCGCATCGTCTCCGGAGATGTGCCGGAGGTGCTCAAGCCCAAGCGCCTTGTGGCGCTCGACCTCGCGGCGATGGTCGCGGGCGCGAAATATCGCGGCGAATTCGAGGATCGCCTGAAGGCGCTGCTCAAGGAAGTCACCGAATCCGAAGGCCAGGTAATTCTCTTCATAGACGAGCTGCACACGCTGGTGGGTGCGGGCGCCGCCGAAGGCGCGATGGACGCCTCCAACATGCTGAAGCCCGCCCTGGCGCGGGGCGAGCTGCGCGCCATCGGCGCCACCACGCTCAATGAATACCGCAAATACATCGAGAAGGACCCCGCCCTCGAGCGCCGCTTCCAGCCCGTCTTCGTGGGCGAGCCCTCCATCGAGGACACCATCGCCATCCTGCGCGGCTTGAAGGAGCGCTATGAAGTTCACCACGGCGTGCGCATCAAGGACTCCGCCATCGTGGCCGCCGCCATGCTTTCCCAACGCTACATCACGGACCGCTTCCTCCCCGACAAGGCCATTGACCTGGTGGACGAGGCCGCCGCCGGCCTGCGCATGGAAATTGATTCCCTGCCCGCCGAAATTGACGAAATCGAGCGGCGCATCATGCAACTGGAAATCG
This sequence comes from Terriglobia bacterium, assembly GCA_963823205.1. Classification (GTDB taxonomy): domain Bacteria; phylum Acidobacteriota; class Terriglobia; order Acidiferrales; family UBA7541; genus Palsa-295. The sequence continues at coordinate 32,944 of CAWGKL010000009.1, read as the reverse complement.
AGCGGCAAGCCTTGCGCAAAGAATCGGACGCGCACTCACGCGAGCGCCTGGCTCAAATCGAAAAGGAGCTCGCCACTCTGCGCGAGCAATCGAACGGCCTGAAAGCGCACTGGCAGACGGAAAAGGACGCCATCGGCCGCATCCGCAAGCAGAAAGAGGAAATCGAACGCCTGAAGGCCGAAGAGCAGCGCTTCGAGCGCGCGGGCGACCTCTCGCGCGTGGCCGAAATCCGCTATGGAAAACTCTCCGCCGCGGAAAAGGAATTGAAGAAGGCGCATGACAAGCTCGCCGAACTCCAAAAAGACCACCCCATGCTGAAGGAAGAAGTGGGCGAGGAAGAAATCGCCAAGATCGTCAGCAAATGGACGGGCATTCCGGTGGGGCGGCTGCTCGAGGGCGAAATCCAAAAGCTCGTGCACATGGAAGAGCGGCTCCGCCGGCGCGTGGTCGGCCAGGACGAGGCGCTCGCAAGCGTGGCCAATGCCATTCGCCGCAGCCGCTCCGGCTTGAGCGATCCCAACCGGCCCATCGGCTCATTCCTGTTCCTCGGGCCCACGGGAGTGGGTAAAACGGAGCTTGCTCGCGCGCTGGCCGAATTTTTATTCGACGACGAGCGCGCCATCATTCGCCTCGATATGTCCGAGTACATGGAAAAGCACTCCGTGGCGCGCATGATCGGCGCGCCGCCGGGATACGTCGGCTACGAAGAGGGCGGCCAGTTGACCGAGCAGGTTCGCCGGCGTCCTTACTCCGTCGTTCTGCTGGATGAAATCGAGAAGGCCCATCCGGACGTATTCAATGTGCTGCTGCAAATTCTCGAGGACGGCCGCCTGACGGACGGCAAGGGCCGCACCGTGGATTTCCGCAACGCCGTGATTGTCATGACCTCGAACGCCGGCTCTTCGGCCATCTTCGAGCTTGCCGATAAAGACCCCAAGAAGGCGCGCGAAGAAGCCATGGCCGCGCTCCGCGAGCTCTTCCGCCCCGAGTTCTTGAACCGCATTGACGATATCGTGCTGTTCAAACCCCTGGGCAAGGACCAGATCGAGCGCATCATTGACATGCAGTTGCAGCATTTGATGAAGCTGCTCGCGGAAAAGCAGGTTACTCTCCGCCTGACGCCCGCGGCCAAGTCGCTGCTCCTCCGCGAGGGATACGACGCCGCTTACGGGGCGCGCCCCATGAAGCGGGCCATTCAAAAGCTGATTCAGGATCCACTAGCCTTGAAGATTCTCGATGGCGAGGTAAAGCCCGGCGACAATGTCCTCGTGGACGCCGATTCGAAAACCGGCGAGATGCAGTTCAAACGCGATACACTAAAGGCGGGCGCCGCCTGATAGGGCGCCGGGGACACGGACAATGAAGACACTCAAAACGGCATTTTTGCTCACAGCTTTGACGTTGTTGCTTCTCTTTATCGGGGACGCTTTCGGCGGCCGCAGCGGCATGACTCTCGCTCTGGTCTTCGCCGTCCTCATGAACGGCACAGCCTATTTTTTCTCGGACAAGATCGCGCTGATGTCCAGCCATGCGCAGCCCATCAGCCGGGAAGAATCGCCGCGCCTCTACGCCGTGATGGAGCGTCTCGCCGCCAAGGCCAACCTGCCGATGCCCAAGCTTTATATGATTCCGCAGCCGGCGCCCAACGCCTTCGCCACCGGCCGCAACCCCAGCCATGCCTCGGTCGCCGTCACCCAGGGATTGATGCAGTTGATGGACGACGAAGAGCTCGAAGGCGTGATCGCCCATGAGCTCTCGCACGTGCGCAACTACGACATTCTCACCTCCTCCATCGCGGCCACCATCGCCGGAGCGGTCACATGGGTTGCGCGCATGGGCTTCTGGTTCGGCGGGGGCAACCGCAATCGCAGTGGCGGGGGAATCATCGGTCTTGTGGCGCTTATTTTCGCGCCCCTCGGCGCGCTCCTGCTCCAGCTCGGCATTTCGCGCCAGCGCGAGTATCAGGCGGACGCTTCCGGCGCAAGAATGGTCGGCCATCCCTACGGCCTGATTCGCGCACTCGAAAAGCTCGGGGCCTACAACCAAAGAATCCCCTCGGACATTCCCCCTTCCACGGCTGCTCTGTGCATCGTAGCGCCCATGAGCGCCCGCGCCTTTTTTTCCAAGATGTTCAGCACGCATCCGCCTCTCGCCGCGCGCATTGCCGCATTGCAGAACATGACCATCACAAGGTAACGTGGGGGGGCGACCCCCACAATGCCTTACGGCCCTGTGTCACGCGAACCACGTAGGAATCATTGTAGTCACGTAAAAATTGCATTGTATCTGACACGCCCCTAGAGTGACATCCCGCGGAAGATCGCAGTAAGTCCCTTTTTATCTGTAAGTTCAATGACATGGAAGGCCCCCGCGCCATTGGTTCCACGCGTGCTCCTACCTACATACGCAAGGGGTCTCATGACGGAGGAAATGAAAATGAGCGACGAGAAGCAGACTTTCAATATAGAAGATTCGGGTGCCCCCCGATGGATTGGGGCAGCGGTAGTAGTGCTCGCGGTGGTAACGCTGATCGCTTTGGGTGTCGGCTGGTCGGCATCGAATCGGTCGAATACACTCGAGCAGACCGTGACCGCGCAGGCGCAGCAATCCAAGCAGAATGAGGACGCGCTTAGCCAGCGGCTGGCGAAGGCGGAGGATACAAACGCGCAGCTCCAAGGCGAGTTGAGCGTGGTGACCGACAAGATGAAGCTGACCGCAGGCGAGTTGCATCGGACGGCCAGCCAGATCAAGGCGGACGATGCCAAGCAACTGGCGGAACTGCAAACCAACGTCAACGGTGAATTGGCGACCAAGGCCAGCACGGATGACGTGACCAAACTTGGCGGCGATGTTGATTCCGTGAAGACGGACCTCGATGCCACCAAGAGCAGCCTGGAAATGGCCAAGGGCGAGTTCGGCACTCTCATCGCAAAGAACCACGACCAGATCGAAGAGCTCCGCCGCATGGGCGAGCGCGATTATTACGAGTTCACGATCACCCAGAAGGGCCAGCGCACCAAGGTGGGCGACCTCATGGTCGAACTCCGCAGCGTGAACCCCAAGAGGAACGTCTACTCCGTGGCGGTTTTCGTCAACGATCAGCGCTTCGACAAAAACAACCGGTCGGTGGACGAGCCCATCTACTTCTTCCCGGCGGGCGCCGGTCACACGGCTCCCTATGAATTCACAGTGAACCAGGTCGGAAAGAACAAGATCGTAGGCTACCTGAGCGTTCCGAAGTCCGCTCCCGCGCAGGCAAACAACTCGGGTCAGTAAACGATTCCTCGCGTCGCGGCCCTGGCGGGGGCCGGCGTGAGAAAACGGCCAAGCGGGCGTCCCGGAAATCCGGGGCGCCCGTTTTTTTTGCTTCTATTCCGCTTTCTTCAGCGCCCGCATCTTGCGGCTAAGGAATCTTTTGGCGAGGGAGGGAAGCTTGTCGTGCGGTATTTTTCCCTGTTCGTAGAGCTTCATTTTCGCCTTGGCGCTTTTGCGGTGCCGCCGCTGGCGCTTCTGGGCGATGTAACGCTTTTCATTGGCCATTCCGCTTTCCTCCGAATCTCTGGTGACACACGATTGTAGCGGAGAAGCGGCGGGGTTTATAGTCGGTTTTGGTGGTGTCCTATCTTGACCAAAACCTATACGGGGTCATTCTGAGCGGAGTCCCGCGTTCTTGGTTTTCCCGCCGCTTTTTGGCGGGCGCGGGACGCAGTCGAAGAATCCCTCTTTGCAGTTCCGTTCCGGTGGGATGACCAAGTACAATTCCCAGGCAGTTCCACGACACCATGCCCACAACCGCAATCTACGCCAGCCGCATCCTCACGCCGCTCGAGGAAATCGTCAACGGCGTGATTCTCGTCGAGGGCGGCCGCATCGCCGCCATCGGCCATCGCGACGAGATTCGCGTGCCTCCTGGCGCGGCCGATTATTCCGCCGCGGGATTGACCGTCGTCCCGGGATTCGTGGACGTGCACATTCACGGCGCCGGCGGGCACGACGTGATGGAAGCGAACACGCGCGCTCTCGACCACATCGCGTCCACGGTCGCGCGCCATGGCACCACCTCTCTCGTCGCCACCACCGTCACCGCGCCGCTCGACGAAACCTGCCGAAGCCTTAAAGGGATCGCGCGCTATATCCGCGGCCGCGAAAAGCCGGAAGAAAATCCCGGCCTCGCAGCCGAGATTCTCGGCATGCACCTCGAGGGGCCGTTCATCAGCAACGCGCGCCGCGGCGTTCATCCGCTGGACGCCCTCCAGAAGCCCTCGGCCGAAATCCTCGGCAAGTTTCTTGAGGCTTCGGACGGCCTGATAAGGATTTTGACCCTCGCGCCCGAACTCCCCAGCGCCGTTCCCTTGATCGAGTTCGCGGTTGCCGCCGGGCTGGTCGTCGCCATGGGACACACCGACGCGGACTACGAACAATCGAGGGCCGCCATTCGCGCCGGCGCTCGCCACGCCGTGCACATGTTCAACGCCATGCGCCCCTTTTCCCACCGCGATCCCGGAGTGATTGGTGCCATCCTCACCGACCCGGAAGTCACCGCCGAAATCATCGCCGACGGCGTCCATGTGGCCGGACCCGCCATCCAAGTCCTCCTCGGCGCCAAGGGCTTCGACACGGTGCTCCTCGTAAGCGACGGCATCGCTGCCACGGGAATGCCCGACGGCAACTACCGCCTCGGCAATTTCGAAGTGACGGTGAAGGAGGGCGTCGCGCGAAACGCGGAAGGAAAGCTGGCGGGCAGCACGCTCACGCTCGATCGCGCCTTGCGCACCGTTGTGGCCTTGGGAGTGCCGCTCTTGGAGGCCGTGCGCATGGCCACGGTGCTGCCGGCTCGCCGCCTCGGCTTGGCGGGAAAGAAAGGCATCCTCGCCGTGGGAGCCGACGCCGACCTCGTCGCGCTCACTCCCGACCTGCGCGTTGCAGGTGTGATGACCCGCGGCGCAGGTCTAATTTGAATCGGGCTTTTTCGGGTGGAGCGGAATCTTCAATTCCTCGGCGAGCCGGCTGGGATCGAACGGGCTGCAAGTGATATACCGCCCCTCGACTTCAATCGTGGGCACCTTGCGCCGGCCCTTATTGACGCGCAGCACCAGCTCCTCGGCATCCGGAGCATCATCTATATTCACCTCTCGGAAGGCCACGCCGCGCTCCTGCAGGAACCGCTTCACGCGCCGGCAATCGCAACACCACGTTGTGCCATAGACCGTGATTTCGCCCAATGCTAGCCTTTCTGATCCGCCAGAGCGTCGCCGCTCCCTATTCGATGCCGCCGGGAGCGCGCGGATTCCGCGCCTGCCCGAACGCCCCGCTCTCAACCGGCCTTCGGAGCGGACCCGCTGCGAACCGTGGAAGACGCCTGCAATCGAGCCAGCGCCCGCTCCAGCGCAAACGATGCCCGCTCCCAATCGTCACCCCCCGGCGCCGACTTGGCGAGTTCCGATTTCGCCCGGTCGCGCGCCGCGCAGCAGCGCTCCACGTCAATCTCCTCCGCCCGCTCCGAAAATTCGGCCAGCACGATTACGCGCTCGGGCAGCACTTCCGCGTACCCTCGAATCACGGCGAGCGCGTGCGTCTCCGCGCCGCGGCGATACGTCAGCACGCCCGCGCCCAGCTCCGTCAGCAGCGGCGCGTGCCCGGGCAAAATTCCCAGATAGCCCTCTTTCCCGGGCATCTCCACCGATTCCACGGTTTCCTCGAGGACGTGCCGCTCGGGCGTCACAATTTGAAGTTCGATCTCTTTCGGCAACATTTTTCGTCCCGCTGTGCAGGAGGGCGGGGTTTCAACCCCGCCGCAAGCACGCTGTCCTCTCAAGGGGTTTTAACCCCTGAAGCCACGGTTCCGCAATTCCCGACATCCCGCTATGCCAGCGCAGCCATTTTTTGCGCCTTTTCCCGCGCCTCTTCGATGGTGCCCACCATATAGAAAGCCTGCTCGGGAAGATCGTCGTGCTTCCCCGCCACGATTTCCTGGAAGCCGCGCACCGTGTCCTCGATCTTCACGTACTTTCCTTCGAGCCCGGTGAACTGTTCGGCGACGAACATCGGCTGCGATAGGAATTTCTCGATTCTCCGCGCCCGCGCCACGGTCTGCTTGTCGTCGTCGGAAAGCTCCTCGATTCCCAGAATCGCGATGATGTCTTGCAGCTCCTTGTAGCGCTGCAGCACCGATTTCACCCCGCGCGCCACGTCGTAATGTTCCTGGCCCACGATGCGCGGATCGAGAATGCGCGAAAAGCTCGCCAGCGGGTCCACCGCCGGGTAGATGCCGCGCTCCACGATCTGCCGGCTCAGGTTCGTCGTCGCGTCCAGGTGCGTGAACGTGGCCGCCGGCGCCGGATCGGTGTAATCGTCCGCCGGGACGTACACGGCCTGCACCGAGGTGATGGAGCCGTGCTTCGTCGAAGTGATGCGCTCCTCGAGCTCGCCGATTTCCGTGTTCAGGTTCGGCTGGTAGCCCACCGCCGATGGCATGCGGCCCAGCAGCGCCGATACCTCCGAGCCCGCCTGCACGAACCGGAAAATATTGTCTATGAAGAGCAGCACGTCCAGGTGCTCTTCGTCGCGGAAATATTCCGCCACCGTCAGTCCCGTCAGGCCCACGCGCAGACGGGCCCCGGGCGGCTCCGTCATCTGGCCGTAGATCAGCGCGCAGCGCGATTTTTCGGAATTGCCCGCCACCACCACGCCCGACTCCTGCATCTCCAGCCACAAATCGTTCCCTTCGCGCGTCCGCTCGCCCACGCCCGAAAACACGGAGACGCCGCCGTGCTTTAGCGCCACGTTGTGGATCAATTCCTGAATGAGCACGGTCTTGCCCACGCCCGCGCCGCCGAACAATCCGATCTTGCCGCCTTTCAAGTACGGTTCGATCAGGTCCACCACCTTGATCCCCGTTTCGAACATTTCCAGGTTCGTGGATTGGTCGTCGAGCGCCGGTGCGGGACGGTGAATGGGGTAGCGCTTTTCCGTTTTCACCGGACCCAGATTGTCCACCGGCTCGCCCAGCACATTCATCACCCGGCCCAGTGTTCCCCGGCCCACCGGGACGGATATCGGCCCGTCGAGGTTTTCCACCTTCATACCGCGAACCAGTCCGTCGGTAGGCTTCATGGCCACGCAGCGCACGCGGCCCTCTCCCAGGTGCTGTTCCACTTCGGCTACGATATCCAGCGGCTCGGGGACGTTGAACCCTTCACTCGTGATCCGCACCGCGTTGTAGATGTTCGGCAGGTGGTGCTCCTCGAATTGAACGTCCACCACCGGGCCGATCACTTCCACCACGTGCCCGATTTTCTCGTTGTCACCCGCCATCTTGGCTCTCCTCGAATTCTCCGTGCCGTGACTCGTGAACCGTGATTCGTGACTCGTGATCCGTGAAAAGCTATTTGCCGATGCGCCGGGCCTTGAGTGAGCGCCCCAGCGCATTTAATAGCTGGCCGACAGAGTCACAAAGTTGCGACGCCTCTTCGAACCGTGGGGCCGTAACGTAATTCAGGTCCCGGCTTAGTATCAAGAAATACCGGACCTCTTCCATCTCTCCCGCGGCAATCTGCAAGGAGCGCAGGAGCTCTCCCGTCGTTCGCCTCCCGAATCCCTGCGCGATGTTCGCGGGCACTGCTGTTGATGCGCGCCGCAGTTGCGAAACAACTCCAAATAACTCCGACCGCGGAAAACTAGCGGTCAATCTATAAACCAAGAGCGCCAATTCATGCGAACGCTGCCATACCGTCAACTCCGTAAAGCTGTTGATTTTCACGATTCACGATTCACGAATCACGAGTCACGATGTTGCCGACGCCGCCCCGCTCACAATCTCGATGATCTCCTTCGTAATGCTCGCTTGGCGAATCTTGTTCATATCCAGCGTCAATCGCTCGATGAATTTGGACGCGTTCCTTGTGGCGGAATCCATCGCCACCATGCGCGCGGCGCTTTCCGCTGCGGCGGATTCCAGCAGGATGCGGAAGACTTCGGAATCCAAATAGCGCGGCAGAAGCCCGCTGAATATTTCCTCGACGGGTTCTTCGTAGATGTAATCCACCAGCAGCGGAGGATTCTCTCGCGCCTCCTCGGCCGCGCGCGTTTCGCCGCGCTCCTGGCCCGCGGCCATCTCCCCTTCGGCAGCCTCTGCTTCCGAAATCAGCACGCCCGGATCAATCGGAAGCAGTTTCTCCGTCCGCAGCCTCTGCACCATCACGTTCTTGAACTCGTTATAAATCGCGTACACGCCGTCCACCTCGCGCTTCGCATACATCTCCGCGATGCGCCCGGATATCTCCTTGGCCGTCGCGAATTCCACCTGGCCCGAAGCATTCATGTATTCGGCCGCGAATGTCCGGCCGCGCCTGCGGAGAGTGTCGCGCCCCTTTTTGCCGGCGGCGATCACCTGGATCTCTTGCGACGAGTGCTCGCGAAAGAATTCCGTCGCGCGCCGGATCACGTTCGTATTGAACGCCCCGCAAAGCCCGCGGTCGCCCGTCACCACTACCGCCAGCAATCGCTCCTCGGGCCGGCGTTCCAGCAGCGGGTGCGCCGTCGTTTCCACCCGCGCCGCCGCCGACCGCAGCACCCGCAGGATTTCCCGGGCGTAGGGCCGCGCCGCGAACACCCCTTCCTGCGCCCGCCGCAGCTTTGCCGCGGCAATAAACTTCATCGCCCGCGTGATCTGCTGCGTATTCTTCACCGAACGGATGCGGCGCCGGTAATCGAGTAGCGTAGGCACGGGAAGTTAAGCCCCTGGCTCCCGTCGCAAGCCTGGATTCCTTTCTTCCATTTTCTTCATTTCCCCGCTTTCGCTTGCGCCGCGGCCTTCGCCCCCGCTTGGAACCGCTGCTTGAACGCATCGAGCGCCTTCACCGCTTTCGCGCGCAGGGAATCGTCGAAGGCCTTCTTCTCCCGCAGCGTTTTCAGCAATCCGCCGTAATTCGTCTCGATGAAGGGATAAAGCTCGCGCTCGAACCGCCCGATTTCACTCACCTCGAGATCGTCCAGATAGCGGTTCGCGCCCGCGAAAATAATCAGCACCTCGCGCTCCACCGGCAGCGGCTGGTACTGATCCTGCTTCAGAACCTCCACCAGCCGCTGCCCGCGCGCCAGTTGCGCCTGTGTCGTCTTATCGAGCTGCTCGGCGCCGAACTGCGCGAACGCCGCCAGCTCGCGATACTGCGCCATATCCAGCCGGAGCGTCCCGGCCACCTGGCGCATGGCCTTGATCTGCGCGTTGCCGCCCACGCGGCTCACCGAAATCCCGGCGTTGATGGCCGGGCGGATTCCCGCGTTGAAAAGGTCCGCCTCCAGATAAATCTGGCCGTCGGTGATGGAGATGACGTTCGTCGGAATGTACGCCGATACGTCCCCGGCCTGCGTTTCAATCACCGGCAGCGCGGTCAGCGAGCCGCCGCCCAGCGCGTCGTTCAATTTCGCCGCCCGTTCCAGCAGCCGCGAATGCAAAAAGAAAACGTCCCCCGGATACGCTTCCCGCCCCGGCGGACGCCGCAGCAGAAGCGAAATTTCGCGATAGGACTGCGCGTGCTTCGAAAGGTCGTCGTAGAAGCAGATGGCGTGGCGCTTCGTATCCCGGAAATGCTCGCCGATGGCGCACGCGGCAAAGGGCGCGATGTACTGCATCGCGGCCGGCTCGGACGCCGAGGCCGCCACCACGATCGTATATTCCATCGCGCCATGGTCCGTGAGCGTTTTGATCACCTGCGCGATCGTCGAACGCTTCTGCCCGATCGCGCAATAGATGCATGTCATGTTCTCGCCGCGCTGGTTCAGGATCGTGTCCAGAAGGATGGCTGTCTTGCCCGTCTGCCGGTCGCCGATGATCAATTCCCTCTGGCCCCGGCCTATGGGAATCATCGAGTCAATCGCCTTGATCCCCGTCTGCACGGGCTCGCGGACCGGCTGGCGGTCCACCACGCCCGGCGCCAGCCGCTCCAGCGGATTGCGCTGTTCGCCGGGCACGGGTCCTTTGTCGTCCAGCGGCTGCCCCAGCGGATTCACCACCCGCCCCACCAGCGCGTCGCCCACGGGCACGGAGTTGATCTTCTTGGTGCGTTTCACCGTGTCGCCTTCTTCGATTTCAGCGTAGTCGCCGAGCAGCACTGCGCCCACGTGATCCTCTTCCAGGTTCAGGGCGATCCCTAAAACTCCGTGCGGAAATTCCAGCATCTCCCCGGCCATGCACCGGTCGAGTCCGTAAATCTGCGCGATGCCGTCGCCGATCGAAAGCACGGTACCGGTTTCCTCCACGGCCAGCGTCTGCTTGTAGCTTTCGATCTGCTCGCGCAGGATTTTTGTGATCTCGTCCGCCTTGATTTTCGCCATCGGGCTCCTATTCCGCTTCGAGCTGCTCGCCGAGCCGTTTCAATCGCTCCCGCACCGTGCAATCGTACACAGTGGATCCCACGCGCACCCGCACCCCGCCCAGCAGGGTCTTGTCCTCCGCGTAGCGCGATTCGATCTTCTTTCCTGTCTTCTCCCCGAGCACGGCGCTCAACGCCTGTTTTTCCGCGTCGCTTAGTTCGCGCGCCGACGTCACCTCGGCTTCCGCGATTCCCAGCCGCGCGTTCAGCTCCTCCCCGAATGCCTGCTGGATTTCTCCCAGCGCGCGCGTCCGGCCATGGTCCACGAGAAGGAAAAGGAAGTTCCGGACCTCCGGCCCGAGGTCCATTCGCGCCGCAATCTCTTCGATCACTTTGTGCTTCGCTTCGCGCCCCGCCGCGGGGCTGGCCAGGAAATTCCGCAGATCGCCGGATGACGAAAATACTTCCGCGAACGCGCCCAGATCGCGTTTCACACCGTCCCCGTTTTTGTGCTCAAGCGCCACGTCGGCCAGGGCCTCCGCGTAACGCGATGCCACCACGCCGTTCAATTCGCGCTCCCCTTGATTCCCGCGACGAATTCGCCAAACAGCTTGCCGTCCGCTTCCGCCGCCACCGCCCCGCGAAGCGCCGCTTCCGCCCGCTCGAGGGCCAGCCGCGCCGTCGCCGCCTTCAATTCCAGCCGCGCCGCGCGCTCCGCTGCCGCAATTTCCGCCTCAGCGCTGCGCCCGATAGTCTCGGAGTCCTTGGCGGCCAGCGCCTCGAGCCTCTGCGTCTCCGCCTCCGCGGCGCGCTTGGCTTCCTCGCGCATCTCGCCGACTTCCTTTTCGATTCCCGCCAGCTTTGCCTGCGCCTCGCCGCGCTGTTTCTCCGCCGCCTCGCGCGCCCGGGCGCCTTCCGCGATTTTTTGCGAAATTCCGCCCGCCTGTTTGCGGAAATAGGGAGCCCCCTTCTTCACCGCCACATAGGCAATCGCGCCGAACACGATCGCGAAGTTCAGCCACCGGAATACCCACCCCATTGTGGAATCGGCGGCGGAGGGTTCGCCCTCCTGCGCCAGCGCCGGCGCGGCCATCATCAGGAACCACACGCCTGCGAATCCCACGCACCTTGCAGTCGGCGTCATTCTCCCCATGGCCGCACTCATCGCCCCGCCCCTCCGCCCATCGGAGACGGCTCTTCCAATATCACGCGGACGATATCCCTCCCCAGGTCCGGCGTGGCCTTCTCGATTTCCGCGCGCGCCGCATCCAGCTCTCGGGCGATGCGCTCCTTCGCTGCGTCCACTTCTTTCTGCGCGCGGGCGCGCGCTTCCTTCAGTAGCCGCGTACGCTCTTCGAGCGCCGCGTGCCGCGCGGCTTCCTGTTCCCCGTAGATTTCCGCCCGCGCCTTGTTCATGGCCTCGTCGTAGGACTCCCGCTCCTTCTTCGCGGCGGCTTCCACGGCCGCGGCCTCCGCGCGCGCGCCTTCTATCAGGGCGCTTCTTTCCGCCCGAGCCTTCTCGATCGGCTGGAAAAAGGCCCAGCGCAGGAAAAAATAGAAAAGCAGAACGATCACCACGGTGGGCACAGCATCGAGAAACAACTCCCCAAGCTGGTGGAGGGTGTCCATCGTCGGAAAAAGGCGGTGCGGCCGCGCTCCTGATTATCTTAAATGGGTTCCGGTGTGCAGTCTCGGCCACCGGCGCTTACAACCCGGCAAGGCAGAGAATTATCGCATCGGGCCTACCACCCGTCAACGCCTCTCCCCGCGCGGTTGCTGGCGCGCCCCGGCGCATGGATTCCCATGTGCCGCCTGTTTCATTTGTACGTTTTGTCCGAAGGAACCAGCGTGAAGACCGGCGCGCCGTGCGGGCCGCGCCGGTCCGGTCCGGATATTTTTCATGCCGCGGTGTCGCGCGCCGCGGCCGGCGTCGGTTCAGCGGTGAATGGCCGCCGCCGAATGGCCGGGCTGCTGTTGGCGCCGGGGCATTTGCGCCATCCGCTCGCCGATCGGCTGCGGGGGCAGCGGCCGTGTGTGTTGATTCGTGCTCACGTGGTCGCTGATCGCCTGCAGCCGTTTCAGTATGCCCTGCCACTGCGTCCAATCGAGCTGCCGCAGGAACGGCCGAAGCCCCTGAATGAACGGGTCTTCGAGCACCGTCTCGCCGTTCGCCTCCGGGATGAAGAAGCGGTTCAATCCCACGCCCAGCGCTTCGGCGATCTTCTCGAGCGTGCCGAGGCTTGGCGTCATTTGCCCGCTTTCGATCCGGGACAGATAGGACCGCGAAACGCGTGACCGCGCCTGTAGCTGGCTCTGTGTCATCCCGCGTGATTCTCGCAACTGCCGGATGCGCTGCCCGATGTTCTCCACGGTTTCGCGGTTCGGCCAGCTCTCGAACAGTTGACGGTCGTCCCCCGGCAGGTCTTGCGGCGACGGCGTCGGGATCACGAACGTCACCTTGGGGGGCAGCAAGCGCAGGCACCTACGGCAATTGCCCGTGCGTGTGCGATATTGCACCAATCCGCATACTTGACAGCGGATTACTTCACGGTCCATATCCATGCTTGTTGCTATGCCTACTTTTTCCGCCACCGGATCTCCTCGCAGACTTTTCCGGCGATGCGAAGGGGAGGAAGTGCGCTGGCTGGGGGAAGGCAGGAACGGCGCGCGGAAGCGATTCTCTACACTGTGCCAATTCTTGTCAAGTCTTTTCTTGCCCCCCTCCTGAGCCCATCATTTTATCGCCATCGGCAGGGCGTTGCAATTCAATCGGATGCCTGCGCCGGAGCGCCCCTCATTTCCCCCGCCAGACGTTTCTTGTCCATTGGTTCGCCAGGCGAAGCCCGCCTCCGGAGACCGGGCGGGCGCGCGCGCCCTCGCTGCTAGCGCCACGCCTCCGCTGAAATGTCGTTCTCGCGCGCCTGGTCTTGCAAGCCGTCAATCTCCGCTTCCAGCGCGCCTTTTTCAGCCTCGAGAATTTCCACCGTGGCCTCGGGAGTGATTCCCACGGAACGAGTGTCCAGAGGAATCGCGCCCGTGATTCCTTTTCCCGTCTCCCGAATATCCTGGATGCTCTGAATTTCCGTATCCGCCTCGCCGATCATCTCGCGCAGATTTTCGATCCGTCTCGTGTACGGCCTCGCATATTTTTCCTCCGTGTCGGGCTCGCTGCCGCCGGCCGCCTCTTTCATTTCCGCGGTCGCAACCCTCCCGATGATCGATATGTGTGAAGTCGCCCGCAGCGCTTCTAAGTCCGGGTTCGTCCAGACCTTCTCCGAGGGAATATCTCTAGCCGCCCTCGGCGTCACGGAAAGAAGCGATAACAAAATGAAAATTTCAGGTCTCATAATGCACCTCCCTTGCACATAATCCCCTTAACCCCTTTTCCTGGCGTGATTCTATCTCGAATCGTGCAATCTGCGTGCCATCCCCCGCCTGCCCCGCGCCCCGCCCGCTTCGGCGAAGATAACCTCATTGACAACTCCCCCTCCACGATAGCAACATGGCATCGCCCCCCGGCGGGCCCCATCCGCATACAACCAGAGGAGACCACCATGGCACAATCCCCGAAACCGATTCCCGAAGGTTTTCATTCCATCACTCCCAACCTGGTCTGCCGTGACGCAGCCGCCGCCATTGAGTTTTACAAAAAGGTCTTCGGCGCCACCGAAACTACGCGCATGGCCGGCTCGGACGGCAAAATCATGCACGCCGAATTGCGCATCGGCGACTCCCTCATCTTCGCGAACGACCCCATGGCCCCGGCCGCCGCTCCCGAGCCATCCGTGCACCCTCCCATCAATCTCTATCTCTATGTCGAAGACGCCGACGCCGTCTTCCACCGCGCCGTCGCCGCGGGCGCCCGCGTCAACGTCCCCTTGCAAGACATGTTCTGGGGAGACCGCTACGGCGCGGTCATTGACCCTTTCGGCCACCATTGGAGCATCGCCACGCGCGCAAAAGATATCAGCCCCGAGGAGATGGAGCGCGGCCATAAAGCCATGCTCGCCCGCCTGGCGTCCCAAAGTTAAAAACCGCTGCTAGTTCTGGCGGGTGCCTTCCCCTTGCCGCAACGTGCTACAATCACCCTCCCATGGAACGTGCAGGAGAATTTCTCGGCCGCGTTGTCCGGCGCCTCGACCGCCCGGAAGCGGCCATTGCCTGGCTCGCGGGCGCTTGGCCGTCCATCGTTGGAAAATCTCTCGCGGCCCACACGCGCCCCATGCAATGCCGCGCCGGCTGTCTCGAAATCGCCGCGGATGCCAAGGCGTGGCGCACACAGCTCGAACCCCTGGCGCGCGAGTTCTGCGGCCGCATCAATCAGGCCTGGGGCGCAAATCTCGTCCGCGAATTGCGTTTTGTCGCCGCAAAGCCCGGCCGCGAGCGCGTGCCCCGCGAGCTCGATAACGAGCACACTCCCTTCCTCCGCCGCAAATCCTAGCAGCCCACCCTCGTCATCTACATGGGATTTCGTTGTCGCCTTTGCTCACGTAGCGGCCGCCGTCAGGCGGGCCTCCCCCCGCGTTTACTCGACTCTCGAATAGTTTCCGAGTGGACGACGATCCGGCGGGAATCGTGACGGCAGTTGGGGCAATAGGCTCGGTCCTCCGAAATTCAGGGAAGCCGCCCGGTCTTATCCAGTTCGCGGTAAAACCTCAGATCCTCCCCGCGTACAAGCTTGGTGATAAGCAGAATCTGTCCGTAGTGCATTCCGAAGTGTTCCACCACCTGGTAAACCGCTCGCAGGCCTTTGACCGTGTAGCCCTGGATCTGGAACGTGGCGAGCAAATCGGCTTCCGTGAGCTTCGCGAGAACTTCTGTCGCTTCCTGCATGGTTCCACCGAGCTTCTCAACGAGAGCGGAAGCGGGAATCAACCGCCGCTCGGAAAATTCGGCGGGCCTGTCGCGAATGTCCTCCAAACGACGGAACGGCGAAACCAGCCACTGCCGGACGTTTCCGTTCAGGTGCAAGATTAAATTGCCGATACTATTGCTGGCTTCGTTCGGCCGCCACCATACTTGTTCGTCGGTCAGCGATTCGACACAGCCGCGCAGCCGTGGCCAATATTCCTCCACCAGCTTCCAGCGGGAGAATTCCAGGAAGAGGGTGGTTACAGTAGGCTCAGCCACGGTCATCATCCAGAAACGAAATCTCCTTCCTTGGCGTTGAAAACACGGAATATTGTACACGCGTTTAAGGATTCGCCGTTTACGCTCCGCCGGCGAGACTGTGCAGCTTGCCTGCGCGTGGATGTGACTCTCCTCCTAGACGATTCACGGCGACTCTCAGATCACCCCCGCGCCACGGCGCATTCGGAAACCCTACGGAAAATGGGATTCTGGCGGATCTCTCGTTAAGGCGTCAATATCGTGCAAAAAATGCCAAAAATCAGCATTTAAGCCCATTTTAAGGCCTTAAATTACTTGAACTTTCAAGCAAATTTTCAAGTAATTGGAGCAGTTCAAGGATGCTCGAAATGCTTGAACCATTCGAGCAATTCGAGCGGCTGAGAGCGGCTTGAATTGCTTGACCATTCGAGCAATTGGAGCAGGTTAGGGACGCTCGAATTGCTTGAAACTTGAGCTTCCCAGCCTCCAGAATTCTGATCGCAGCGGAATACGGGGAGTCGCCGCTTCACTTTCGCGCCCAAAGAAGCTATCCTCACACCGAAGGAAAATTGATTCCGCGATGAAAATCGGCCGCCCAGGATCAGTCCGCCCATGAAAATCACTCGCGACGATGTCCTGCGCATTGCCGAACTTGCCCATCTCGAATTATCTCCCGAAGAAATAAGCACTTACCTCGGCCAGTTGGACGAAATCCTCACCTACATAGACAAGCTCAACGAGCTTGACGTCGCCTCGACCGAACCCATGGCCCAAGTTCTCTTCGCGCCCTCGGGCAACGCTCATCCCGAGCTGCGCGACGATGTACCCAGCCCATGCGATGCGGCCGAGGCCATCCTTTCGCAGGCACCCGACGCGGCAAAGCCTTTTTTCCGTGTTCCCAGGGTGATTGCCGGCAGTAAGGGCGAAGGTGAATAAACATTGAGCGCCGCAGCCCCCTGGACCGTCGCCGGCGTTCGCAGTGCGCTCGCGGCCAAAAAAATCTCCGCGCGCGAGCTGACCGCTGAATTCTACTCGCGCATCGCCGCGCGCAATCCTGAATTAAACGCATACCTCACGCTATCCCCTGAGCGCGCCTACGCCCAGGCCGATCGCATGGACTCCGAAATAGCCGGCGGCCGCGCCCTCCCTGCGCTGGCAGGCGTGCCCATCGCCATAAAGGACGTCATCAGCACGCGCGGCATCCGCACCACCTGCGGCTCGAAGATCCTCGAAACGTACATCCCGCCGTACGATGCCACGGCGGTGGAAAGGCTCGAAGCCGCCGGCGCCGTCGTCCTCGGCAAGACCAACTGCGACGAATTTGCCATGGGCAGCTCCAATGAAAACTCAGCATACGGACCCGTACGGAACCCCGTCGCTCTCGACCGTGTCCCCGGCGGCTCAAGCGGCGGGTCCGCCGCCGCCGTCACTGCCGGCCTCGCCGTCGCGGCACTGGGAACTGATACCGGCGGTTCGATTCGCCAGCCGGGGGCCTGCTGCGGGATTCCCGGTTTGATGCCCACCTATGGACGCGTATCGCGCTATGGACTGATCGCCTACGCGTCTTCGCTCGATAAGATCGGGCCATTTGCCGGAAACATAGCCGACGTGGCGGCGGTGCTCGCCGTCATCGCCGGCCACGATTCGAACGACTCCACGTCCGCCGCTGTCCCTGTCGCTGACTACGCAGGCTGAAATCGAGAAGCCGATTAAGGGACTGCGGATAGGCGTCCCCGAAGATTATTTCGGCGCGGGACTCGACGCCGAGGTGCAGGCCAAGGTCGAGGCCGGCATCGCCCTGCTCGAAAAGTCCGGCGCCCGCCGCGTTCCCCTGCGCATGCCGCACACGGACTATGCCATTGCGACCTATTACATCATCGCGACCGCCGAAGCGAGTTCCAATCTCGCGCGTTACGACGGCGTGCGCTACGGCGTGCGCGCCCCGGCCAACACGCTCATCGAGATGTACCGCAAGACGCGCGAAAACGGGTTTGGATCCGAGGTGAAGCGCCGCATCATGCTGGGAACCTATGTATTGTCCGCCGGCTACTACGACGCATACTACCTGCGCGCGCAGAAGGTGCGCGCCCTGATTGCCCGCGATTTTGCCGCTGCGTTCGAAAAGGCCGATGCCATTATCACGCCCACAGCTCCCACGCCCGCCTTTCGCCTCGGCGAAAAAACATCCGACCCGCTGCAAATGTATCTTGCTGATATATATACCGTTACAGGATCGCTCGCGGGCGTTCCAGGCATCTCCATCCCCTGCGGCAAGACGCGCGCCGGCCTCCCCGTGGGAATGCAAATCCTCGGCCCGCATTTCAGCGAGGGCCGCGTGCTGCAGATCGCGCACGCCTTTGAAAAAAGCGGCGGCTTCGCCATCTGAACTGAAGGGGGAGAGCGAGGGCGCGCGCGGCAAACTAAATTCGATCGGCCGGCATCCTGTTTCTATTAAAGGGGCGGCGGGCCATGCCCAGGAAGCGGAAAAAATTCGAATTGCGCCCGGCAGGGATGGCGCAAGCCCTCGCGCTCGCGGGCGCACTTGTTTTCCTGGCGCCGGCGCTCAACGCGCAAGCCCCCGCAGGTCCTCAACAGCCTCAACAACCTCCCTCAGCGGCAAAACCAGCGGCGCCACCTGCCGCAGCCAATTCTGCCAACCCATCGCCAGGCCGCGGACAAAAGCTTGTCCTCAAGGACGGCAGCATCCAGCTTGTGCGCGAATATCACATGGAAGGCGACCGCATCCGCTACTACAGTCTCGACGGCTCGCAATGGGAAGAAATGCCCGCGGCGCTGGTGGATTGGGACGCGACAAAAAAACTCGCAGCCGATGAGCAGGAGAGGGAGGCGGCGATTCTGGCGAGAGCGCATGTCCGGGAAGAAGGGCGGCGCATGGAACCTCTCGATATTGACGCCAGCCTGGAGGCCGCGCCGGGGGTCTTTCTGCCTCCCGGCGAGGGACTATTCGTGTTCGACGGCAAGGCGTTGCTGCCGCTCACGCAGGCACTGGCGAACTCGAATGTGAGCAAGGGGAGAATGGCCGAGAAGATTTTTGTGCCCGTCCCCGTGCCCGAGCGCCATACCATATCCCTGCCGGGAAAGCGCGCCCCCTTGCGCGTCTATAACCCCCAGCCGGAGTTCTACATGCGGACGTCGGACCAACGCGAGCCGCAATTGAGGCTGATCCGAGCCAGGGTGCGCGGGGATAGCCGGCGGCTCGAAAATCTGGATGAGTTGTTCGGCCAGCAGCGTGAAACCGGGAATACCGTGCCGATACAGCTCTGGAAAATCGCCCAGGGAGTCTACCGCTTTACGCTGGGCCAGACGCTCGCGCCGGGTGAATACGCGCTTGCGGAAAACATCGTGGGCCCCGATGGCGCAAGCGTCATGAGCCTCTACGTATGGGACTTCGGCGTGGACGCAGGCGCCGCGCCGCCAAAGCCGAAGTGAGGGCCTGCGGGCCGGCCGTGGGTGGGGCAACGGGAAAAGTAGGCGCAATTCGAGAGAAAAATTCGCTCGATATTGACCTGACCGGGATTTTTTGTACCAGCGGGAGTGAGAGAGAATTCACTCTGGAGGGAAGCTGGTATGCCAATGAAGAAATACAAGCCGGAGCAGATTGTGACGTTGTTACGGCAGGTTGAAGTGGAACTCGCCAACGGGAAAACCACTCCGCAAGCCTGCAAAGAAGCCGAGATCACCGCACAGACCTACTACCGCTGGCGGAAGGAATTCGGCGGATTAAAACTCGATCAGGCCAAACGTCTCAAGGAACTGGAACGGGAAAACGCCAAGCTGAAGCGGCTGGTGGCAGAGCTGTCTTTGGAGAAGCAAATTCTGAAGGACGTTGCGGAGGGAAACTTCTAGGCCCTGAGCGGCGGCGTGGCGCGGTCAGGCATGCACGCGAGAGTTACCGGGTATCGGAGCGGCATGCCTGCCGGCTGCTGGGGCAGTGGAGAGGGACACAACGCTACGAGGGGATCTACCGAACGGACGAAGATGCGCTGACACGAGAGATCGTGGCGCTGGCCGGCGAATACGGGCGCTACGGCTACCGGCGGATCACAGCGGTGCTGCGGGATCGAGGTTGGCATGTAGGCAAAGACCGAGTACAGCGAATCTGGCGGCGGGAAGGGTTGAAAGTGCCGCAGAAACAAAGGCCACGAGGGAGATTGTGGTTGAACGACGGGTCGTGCATTCGCTTGCGGCCAGAGCGAGCGAATCATGTGTGGAGCTACGACTTCGTGAGTGGAAAGACGCACGACGGAAGAACACTGCGCATGCTGACGCTGATCGACGAGTACACGCGGGAGTGTTTGGCGATTCGGGTGGCCCGAAGACTGGGAAGGTACGAAGTAATCGAAGCGCTGGCGGACGTGATGCTGTACCGGGGAATTCCGGAGAACATTCGCTCGGACAACGGCCCGGAGTTCGTCGCCGACGAACTGCGGAAGTGGCTGGCGAAGGTGGGTACGGGGACGCTGTACATCGAACCGGGGAGCCCCTGGGAGAACGGCTACTGCGAAAGTTTCAACGGGAAGTTGCGGGACGAATGCCTGAACGGAGAGATTTTCTATTCGCTGAGGGAGGCACAGGTGGTGATCGAGAAATGGCGGGTGATATATAACACGCTGCGTCCGCACTCGGCGCTGGGCTACAGGCCGCCGGCGCCAGCGACGTTCGCGCCGCAAATGGCGGCTCTCCGGTCGCCTACGGCTCCCTGCGAGCCGCCATTTGCCCCCTTGCCCGATGAGGTTGTGATGTAAACTCTCTCACTAGCCCTGGTACAAAAAGTCGGGCAGGTCACTAGGGCCCGACAGTCTGGCCCGAGCCTGTGTCACCAGCGTCCGTGATTTTTCCATTTACGTCAATTATGAATGCGTGTCCACCGGCCACCACAACCTCCGGTGCTCTAGGCTCACGCGTGAGAACAAGCAACACATCGGTGTCTTCGGGAAGATCGCTGAGAATGTGGACGTGATATCCGCCGGCAAACGTACCCTTCGAATTGGCGGGAATCGACTCGAGGAGGGCCTGATGCAATTGACGCTTCGTCTTGATTTTCGTGCCGTCCGATGAAATAAGATATCGGACGTCAGCCCCATAGGGATATATGCCAGGCTTTACCTGCGCTGGATACATGTATACGAAAAGTTTGTCGTGTTTGGCCGGAAGCACGGCAACATTGTACAGGCAGTTCGCCCCGTGAAAATCCTTCAGAGCCGTCCCGATCGCGCGCGCGGCTGCGAGATTAAAACCTGTGTCTTGCCGGGGCGGATCGTACTTCTTGACATCGAAATCTGTGGGGTCGTCGGTTTGGGTTGCTTCATAGGCCACGAGGAATTCGTCATTCGTCGTATTGAGCCGGCCAAAGGCCACGACCCAGCCTGTCGCGGTCTTGGTTGCGATATACCGGCCGACGGCGCCCTCCTGCGGATGCAGAGCCTTTACCGCGTCGGTGGCGTGCCACGCCGCTTTGTCATAACCAGCGAGCAGGATTCCTCGCTCAGATATCGCGGCTGACCTGCCCGACTTTTTGTACCAGGGCTAGTGAGAGAGTTTACATCACAACCTCATCGGGCAAGGGGGCAAATGGCGGCTCGCAGGGAGCCGTAGGCGACCGGAGAGCCGCCATTTGCGGCGCGAACGTCGCTGGCGCCGGCGGCCTGTAGCCCAGCGCCGAGTGCGGACGCAGCGTGTTATATATCACCCGCCATTTCTCGATCACCACCTGTGCCTCCCTCAGCGAATAGAAAATCTCTCCGTTCAGGCATTCGTCCCGCAACTTCCCGTTGAAACTTTCGCAGTAGCCGTTCTCCCAGGGGCTCCCCGGTTCGATGTACAGCGTCCCCGTACCCACCTTCGCCAGCCACTTCCGCAGTTCGTCGGCGACGAACTCCGGGCCGTTGTCCGAGCGAATGTTCTCCGGAATTCCCCGGTACAGCATCACGTCCGCCAGCGCTTCGATTACTTCGTACCTTCCCAGTCTTCGGGCCACCCGAATCGCCAAACACTCCCGCGTGTACTCGTTGATCAGCGTCAGCATGCGCAGTGTTCTTCCGTCGTGCGTCTTTCCACTCACGAAGTCGTAGCTCCACACATGATTCGCTCGCTCTGGCCGCAAGCGAATGCACGACCCGTCGTTCAACCACAATCTCCCTCGTGGCCTTTGTTTCTGCGGCACTTTCAACCCTTCCCGCCGCCAGATTCGCTGTACTCGGTCTTTGCCTACATGCCAACCTCGATCCCGCAGCACCGCTGTGATCCGCCGGTAGCCGTAGCGCCCGTATTCGCCGGCCAGCGCCACGATCTCTCGTGTCAGCGCATCTTCGTCCGTTCGGTAGATCCCCTCGTAGCGTTGTGTCCCTCTCCACTGCCCCAGCAGCCGGCAGGCATGCCGCTCCGATACCCGGTAACTCTCGCGTGCATGCCTGACCGCGCCACGCCGCCGCTCAGGGCCTAGAAGTTTCCCTCCGCGACGTTCCTTCAGAATTTGCTTCTCCAAAGACAGACTCTGCCACCAGCCGCTTCAGCTTGGCGTTTTCCCGTTCCAGTTCCTTGAGACGTTTGGCCTGATCGAGTTTTAATCCGCCGAATTCCTTCCGCCAGCGGTAGTAGGTCTGTGCGGTGATCTCGGCTTCTTTGCAGGCTTGCGGAGTGGTTTTCCCGTTGGCGAGTTCCACTTCAACCTGCCGTAACAACGTCACAATCTGCTCCGGCTTGTATTTCTTCATTGGCATACCAGCTTCCCTCCAGAGTGAATTCTCTCTCACTCCCGCTGGTACAAAAAATCCCGGTCAGGTCACGGCCAGATCAGCCTTGGAGGGCTGGTCTGCCCCCGTGCCTCCAGCGGGAACGGAAAGTAACGCGATTGCAACAAGAAGATAGAAGGGCCCATTGCGCATCGTCGCGGGTTGACGAGCAGCAATGGTGCGGATCAGTTCCACGGCCAGACCTCTAAACGGGTGATATTCCCGATAGCGCCGGCCCACATATCCTCCGCTTCCAGGCCATTCGCGTATACCGTGCCTTCGATCAAGACATATTTTAGGCTCAGACTCTTGAATTGTTTGCGTTGCGGCTCAGACAAACGGAGCCTGAATGAATTCTTAGTCAACCTGTGTTGATAATCTTCTTCATGGAGGTATATGGCGTCCCCCTCAAATTCGATGCACAGGAAGCCGTGAGTCCGGATGAACTTCCCTTGATATCTTTCCGGCGCAGCGAGAAGAGCGACCATGCCCACTTCGATAGGCTTCGGAACGACGGAGGATCCTTGCGTTTGTTGTTGAAGGGAGGTTGCGTCTCCGGGTAAAGACAGGAATGAGAGCGCTAGAAGGCTGACGATCCATCCAACTGTTGATGAATGTCCGGTCTGTCTCATTATTCCTCCTTTCAAACTGTCTTGCCGCTCTGTGTTCAGCCTAGCTAAAGCTCGCAACATGTTCCTCTCGGGAGCATTGGAATACAGTCTGCTAAGGTTTTATGTGCGCAACAAAGTCGCCTATCACTCCACAGCACCATTCGTTTTGTTTAAACTGCGACACGCCTGGTGTAAAACGATACAAATTCCTCGAATACGTGTCCGCCTCATACACAGTCCTGTTGTAGTCGTAGGCGTGTTGCTCATCTCCGGCCGAAAGTCCCTCTCCTTCCTCCTCATAATTATGGGCATGCGTATGATAATCTGCAGCCACTGTATAGCCGTTTGGAATGGTCACGCTCTCAGGATCAAACTCTCCCTGGGAACGGTCCGTGACTGGGTTGGTGTATGTAAATTCACCTTTTCCATTGTTGAGTATCCAGCCTCCAAACTCGTATTTCCTTCCTGCCTTATTGGTGGCGGATAGAGCGCTCTTTTCCGCAGCGAATGCTGCTTGATTCATCGTCTTATACGTTTGTCCGGCGGCGACCCCCTTCTGCTGTAGCGCTTTTTGTAGCGAGCTTGCGACTGCCCTTAACCCGATATCCTCCGCGACGTTGTTGAGGTGCTGCTGCTCGGACTCCTGGAGGTGGGTCATCTGCCCAGCCTCGGATTCGGTGTCGATATTGTTGGCGCCAGCGTCAGCGCCAAAGGACGGGTCGGCGTCCATGAAGTCGCCGATATCGGCCATTGAGCACGAGGGACTCCAGAAAAACCCGTAACCCTGGTGACCGTTTTCGCTGTTATTCATCCCGATGCAGTGGCCGGAGGGGTCCACGTCGTTGATGGGATTATCCTGGACGTAGGCGTAGAGGTTGAGGGATTGCGGGTCGGCGAGATTCCAGCCGACGAAGGGATCGTCGGCGGACATGAAGCGGCCCACGGAGGAGCCGTAGTAGCGGGCCTCGAAATTATCGAGGCCGGATTCGGGGTCGCGTTCTTTGCCCGTGAATTTGTAGTTCTGCTGGCAGGAGTTGGTGTAGGCGCGCTCGCCTCCGAAGGGGTAGAAATCCGCGTCATAACATAAGGTGGCGGTGGTCCCGCCCGCCGGGATTTCGGCCATGACGCGGGAGGAATCGAGATGGTCGGCGAGATAGTAGAAGACGTTGCCGGAGGCATCGCGGCGGGCGATGCGCGCGCCGCCGAAGAAGACATACTCGCCGGTGAGGTTGCCGCTCAGGTCCGTCTCATCGAGGACTTCGCC
The DNA here is from genome assembly GCA_963823205.1 of Terriglobia bacterium. GTDB lineage: Bacteria > Acidobacteriota > Terriglobia > Acidiferrales > UBA7541 > Palsa-295. The sequence continues at coordinate 8,898 of CAWGKL010000009.1, read as the reverse complement.
GCCGGAAGTGTACCAATAGATTTCGCCATTGGATTTCTCGACGCGCTCGCCATCGCCATCGTAGGTGTAGTTTACCCCTGCCGTCGAGACCAAGTGATTCTCGGCATCGTACGTGTAACTGCCTCCGCCCGGAACCCCCATTTGGTTGCCGGCGGCGTTCCTTCGACTCCGCTCAGGACAGGCTCCGCCGAAGCCGGAAACTTGATTGCTCGCGGTCATGGACTGGCTGAAGAGTGTATCTGAGAACTGATGAACTCGCACGCCGGGAGCTTTCCTGTGAGAATCAGCGAGAGGCGGAAGCGGCGTGCCTTGTTCGTCGAGCGGCTGGACGGCGTTTCCCGCCACGGCGGGCAGGCCTGCGCAGGGCGGCGCGCGCGGGCCGGACTTCGAAGCGCACGCCTTCGGCCCGCTGCAAATGGACAATAATCTCAAACAGATTGCTAGCGGTGGGATTTCCCTTGGGGCCAAACATCTGGTGAAGGGTCTTTACGTGGATTTTGGTTTGCGCGGCCAGCTTGGGAAAGCCGATCGTAGCATTAATGTAATCACGCAAAAGCTCCTTTCCGAGCGCCACCTCGCCGGTGAGGAGGCTTTCGAGAGCTCCGCCGAGAAGCGCCTTTCGAAAAGCAGGGTCACGCTTCGCATCCGCTTGGACCGTTTCCCTAAAATCGCGCGTCAAGGCCATTTTCATTCCTCTTCTTTCCGCAGCTTCTTTCTGAGTTTGTAGTCCGCCCAACGGCTGAGCGCGAGGCTGATGTCAATCTGCTGGCGCTGCTTTGTTCCACCGCCCAGGAGGATCACAAGCTGCTCGCCGTCTTTTCCGAAGTACACGCGGTAGCCGGGGCCGAAATTGATCCGGCACTCAAAGGCACCGGCTCCGACGCCCCGGACGTTCGAGAAGTTCCCAAGCCCGATGCGGTAGAGCGCCGCAGTCACCTTCGCGCGGGCCTCTGGGTTCAACTTGCCACGCCATTCGCGAAAAGGGCTGTGTCCATTGGCGTCCAGGTATTCGCGAATGGCGACCATCATTGTGATGGTAGCATATATTGTACCATTGTCAAGGGTTGTGATGACATGAATGCCTCCCGGGATGACGCCATTATTAAATTGTCGTGACCGTGCACCCGAAAAACCAAAGACCCCCGCCTCGTGAGATTCGGGCAGCTCTTCTGGGTGAGGCGGTTCAGGGCAAGGCATCAGGGGCAACGATCCAGGCGCTGATATGGTCGTCGCGGAGCAAGGTCATGGCAAGGGCTCGCGCTTCGGGCTTGGTCCCAACAAGAATGCGGACTCGGTACAAGGTCCGCGTGCCGACTTGGGTGGGCGTGGTCAGCACAGGCCGGTGATATCGCTCGGAGAACTGAAGCGCCCATACGCTCGCCTCCGCTTTGTCGAATGCGCCGATCTGGACGGCAAAACGGAGAGGGGCTGCGAGGGGGGTTGGAGTTGCGACGACGGGCGCCGCGGGTTCGGCTATGGAAGCGGAAGCGGCCGTGGCGCGTCCGGACTCGACGAATCTAAGAATCGAAGGGAAGAGCCAAAGCGCCAGCAACAAAAGACCGCTCGTAAGCGCGACAGTGCGAACGGCCCAGGGCGTCCGCTGGAACGGGGCAAGCGGCCGGAAGGCAGGCTGGGCCGCAATCGGGCGCTCGACGGCCGGCAACGGCTCTGGAACGATCCGAAGGCTCAAACCCGCCACGGCTCGCCGCACAATTTCGGGTGTGATCACTTTCGATGATTCGGCATGGCCGAGAGACAAAGCGTGGAAGCAGATGTTATTGATGTTTCGCGGAATGCCGCCACTCGATTCGGCGATGGCCGGCACAGCCTCGGGCGCAAAAAGCGGTTCGCCATGATGGCCGGCCACATGGAGCCGGTGTTCGATATAGCGAGCCGCTTCCTCGGGAGAAAGCGGTTCGAGGCGGCTGACGACCGCAATTCGCTGGCGCAATTGCGCCAGGTTCGGATTCGCCAGTTTCTTTTCCAATTGCGGCTGGCCGGCGAGAACAATCTGCAGGAGCTTTGCATGGGACGTTCTCGAAATCCGATAGCAAGCGGACCGTTTCGAGGACTGGGTCCGCCAAGTTCTGCGCTTCGTCCACCACCAGAACGAAGCGCCTGCCGGCAAGCATCTCGGCAAAGAGCGTCTCGTTCAACTTGTTGTGCATGGCAACCAGGCCCATTCCTTGCGTGGCGACGCCCAGCTCGCCGAGAAGATACTGGAAGAATTCGCGCGGATCGCACTGAGTCTGGAAGAGGAAAACGGCGCGGGCAGAATCCTTTAGTTGTTCGAGAAGGCCGAAGAGCAGAGTTGTCTTGCCCATTCCCGGCTCGGCGATGAGAGCCAGAAATCCGCGGCCCTCGCCGATTCCGGCGGATAGCGAGGCGAGCGCGTCGCGGTGGCTCCGGCTGGGATACAAAAAAGCAGGGTCGGGAGTGACGCCGAACGGCTGCTGCTGTAGCCCGTAGAAATCCAGAAACACAGGTACGGCCTCCTATCCGCGGACGCTCCGGGAAAGAAACTTAGCTTAAAGGATACTCCAAAATTGTGGAGCCAGCATGGCGCGGCATGCGATGGGCGATTTCGCAGGAAGCGTTCGAGAAAGGGGACTGGGCAGTACCTTCGCCTATCTTCCATCGCCCGCGCCGTGGGGAGAGTTTGCACCAACGGGGCGGCAGAATGCAAGGCCACGCGAAGGCGAGTGGTGGGTCAGTTTGAATTTTGGCTTTTCGTGTCACGATCAAGAAACTTCAAACTGACCCACTACCCGAAGGCGATTCTCCACGTCAAGATGAGAAAGACCACGATGCTTTCCCAGCCATTCCGCAAGGATAGAACTTCCTGTCGCAGGGATGCCGCTTCTCAGCAAAGCCGGGACGGCTGGGGTTCGAGAAGGTCGGCCAGGAGGCCGGCGAGGGCGGAAATGTGAAACGGTTTTTGCAGGATGCAGGCGCCCTTGGCGGCAATGCGCGCGACCGTGGCGGGATCGGCAAGATCGCCGGTCATGAAAATGAAGCGCGGCATGGAGCCGCAGAGCCGGGCGCGCAACCGGTCGAAGAGCTGCTCGCCCTTTAATTCCGCCAAATTAAAATCGCAGAGGATGGCGTCGAAATCATGGGCCGCAAGCAGAGAAAACATCTCCTGGGAATTTCCGGCATTTTCGACGATCATCCCGCGGGCGGAGAGGCCGTCGTGCACGATTTCGCGGATGCTTTCTTCGTCGTCTATGACCAGGAGCTTGTGCCCGCGCAGGGCGTCGGAGCGCAATGGGGCGGCCGGCGCGGCCGTGGGGGAAGCGGGCGCATCGGAGAGTTCGTTCGCGGCCGCGGGCAAGATAACGCAGAAGGAAGCGCCGGCGCCGGGCGCGGATTGCACTTCGATCGTTCCGCCGTGTTCCTTGACGACGGCGAGGGAGATAGCGAGGCCCAGCCCGGATCCACCGCCCGGGCGCCTGGTGGTGAAAAAGGGATCGAATATTTTCCCGATGTCGGCCGGAGAGATGCCGGGGCCGTCGTCGGCGAGCGTCACACGGATGGTTTGGCCGGCGAGGGCGAGCGCGACGCTGAGCGTGCCGTGGCCGCGGCCGTGGGCGCCCGAGATGGCTTGCTCCGCATTGATAAGGATGTTGCCGAAGGCTTGCACGAGCAGATTTTTGTCTCCTTCGACCGAGGGGAGACGCGCGGGGACTTCGAACTTCCAGGTGATATTTTTTTGCGCGAATGCGTCCTGGCGCAGATGCAAGGCCTGCTCGAGAAATTTCCTCGAGCCGTACCTTGCCGCGTATATGCGCCGGGGGCCGGGAGAATGCCAGGAGATTCTGGACGATGGCGGAAGCGCGGCGGGCCTGCTGGAGGATGAGCTCCACATGGCGCTTTGTGGAGACATCCGCTGCGCGGTCGCGAAGCAGATCGGCGACGCCCAGGATGGCGGTCAGAGGGTTATTCAACTCGTGGGCCGCGCCGGTCAACATCTGGCCCATAGCCGCAAACTTCTCCTTCTGCGCAAGCTGCTGTTCGGCGAGCTTCCAATCGGTGACGTTGCGCAACGAGGCCACGACGCTCGCGATTTTCCCCGATTCGTCGAAAAGGGGGGTGATGCTGGCGCGGAGAACCCGCCAGGAACCATCGGCGTGGCGCGCGCGGAATTCCTCCGATTCGACGGGCGCGGAGGGCGTTCGGAGAGAGAGGATGCTCTCGAAAGTCCCGGCGAGCTTGGCGCGGTCCTGCTCCGCCGCTTGCGCGGCGAAGGGCCGGCCGATTAAATCGGCCGGGGGAATGCCGAGCACGTCCTCGACGCGCGGGCTGGCGAAAGTGAAGCGGCCTTCGCGGTCGAGGACGGCGATGATATCGGGAAAACTCTCGACGAGGCGGCGGACGAATTCCTGCTCCTTATGCAACTGCTTTTCCATGGCGCGCTGCTCGGTGACGTCCACAAGCATGCCCTGGAAGCGGAGCACGCGTCCGAAGAGATCGCGGATGGCGAAGCCGGATATGAGGGAATAAACGAGCGAACCGTCTTTGCGCCGGAGCACGAGTTCGCGATTCCGCACGGAGCCTTTTTCCTCCATCTCGCGGACCAGGGCATCGCGCTCGGGAGGGTGATCGTACACGTCCCGGAAATTGCGGGTTTGCAAATCCTCCTTGCTGTCGTAGCCCAAGATGCGGACGAGGGCGGGATTGGCGTCGAGGATGCGGCCATCGGGGGCCGTGAAGAATATGCCCTCGCGGAGAGATTCGAAAAGCTCGGTGAAGCGGACCTCCGATTCGTGCAGGGCGGTGACGTTGCGGGCCCAGCCGCTGACGGAATCGGCGTGATCCTTCTCCTCCGCCACCTGCAGCCAGCAATCGAAGTAGCGGAGTTCGCGATCGCGTTTCAGGCGCACCGGCAGCATGCCGCCCCAGAAGCCTTTCTCGAGGAACGCGGGAAGGGCGCGCTCGGCTTGCGCGAGCGAGGGTGACTCGACGAATTCGCCGAGCGCGTGGCCGATCAGATCCTGGAAGGAGACGCCCAGGGTCTCGAGGAGCCGGCGATTGGCCACGCGAACTTCGCCTTCGAAGGAAAGGGTAAAGACGGCTTGGTCGAGGTTGTCAATGAGCACGCGGTAGTTGTGCTGGGAGCGAGAAATGACTTCGACGAGCTTGTCCATTTTCCCCGGGGAGGAAGAGGCGGGGAGAGCCTCTTCGCGGTGTTTTTGCGATGAGTCCTTAGGCATGCGTGCGCCTTACCCGACGAAGTTCGCGAAAACTGCGCCTTTGAAATTCTACCTGGAGGACGCACGGCGGAGGAAACGAAAGGGGGAGTGTATGCCAAGTTGCTCAACAGGCTAAAAAGGCTCGCTCCAACGAGGGGGTGTCCTGATTTGGTTCAGGGGAGAAACTTCTCCATGCGATAGTTGAGGAACGCCGTTCCTTTAATCGCAGCAGTCTGAGGCGCAATCAGCCGAAATCCAGCGTGCTCGAAAAATCGGCGGGCGGTGATGCTGGCTTCGGTGAAAACGCGGTTGATGCCACGTGAAACTGCCTCCGCTTCGATTCGTCGAAGCAGCGCAGAAGCTATTCCCTGTCTCTCAAAGCGGTGATGCACATACAAATGGTCAACGTGTCCATTTGGCTCGAATGTCGCAAAGCCGACGATTTCAGAATCATGTTCAGCCACAAAAACGACACGGCCGGCGAGCTGGCCGCGCCAGCGTTCCACGTCGGGAGGGTTGCCAGCCCACGCTTCCACCTGCCCAGCGGAATAATCGGGCGCGTTGATCGTTCTGACGGTTTCGGCGAAAAGCCGAGCCAGAACAGAATTGTCTCCCGCTTGATAGAGGCGCACGTTCATGGTGTGTAGAGAAAATACCAAGAAACGCCGAGTTAGGGCACCACTCGCAAATGGAAAGCCCCCGGCCGGAAGCCCGGGGGCTCGAAGGGCCATGCACAGGAGGTCTAACTTTCGGCGAGGGCGTCGGTATCCTTGCGCAGGAAATCGAGCGCGGCGGCTTCCTCGGGCGTGAGCTCGCCTTCGGCGCCTTGCGGCTCCACGTGCGGCAATTCGGTGAGGAGCTGGATATTGCGGTAGCGCTCGAGGCCCGTGCCCGCGGGGATGAGCCGGCCCATGATGACGTTTTCCTTCAGGCCGCGGAGGTAATCCACCTTGCCGGAGATGGCCGCTTCGGTGAGGACGCGGGTGGTCTCCTGGAAGCTGGCCGCGGAGATGAAGGAATCGGTGGAGAGCGAGGCCTTGGTGATGCCGAGGAGCAGCGGGCGCCCCGTGGCAGGCCGGCCGCCATCGTGGATGATGCGGTCGTTCTCCTCGCGGAAGCGGAACTTATCCACCTGTTCCTCGAGGAGGAAGGAGGTGTCGCCAACGTCCTCGACCTTCACCCAGCGCATCATCTGGCGGACGATGGTCTCGATGTGCTTGTCGTTGATGTTGACGCCCTGCAGGCGGTAGACCTCCTGGACGGAATTGACGAGGTAGGCCTGCGTATACTTTTCGCCCAGCACCGCGAGCAAATCGTGGGGGTTGAGCGGGCCGTCAATCAGCGGCTCGCCGGCCTGCACATGCTCGCCTTCCTGGACGTTGATGTGGACGCCGCGCGGGATGGAATACTCCTTGAGCGTGCGCCCATCCTCGCTTTCCACGTGAATCTTGCGCTGGCCCTTGGCAATTTCGCCGTATTTCACGACGCCGTCAATTTCGCTGATGACCGCGGGGTCGCGGGGCTTGCGCGTTTCAAAGAGTTCGACGACGCGGGGGAGACCGCCGGTGATGTCCTTGGTCTTGGTGGTCTCGCGCGGAATCTTGGCGAGGACGTTGCCGGGCTGCACCTCATCGCCATCGGCGACCATCAAGTGGGCGCGGGAGGGCATGAGATATTTCTTCTTGACGCGGCCGGCGGAATCGCGAACCACGATGGCCGGCTGGTGCTTTTCGTCGCCCGGAGGAAGCGTGACGACGAGCTGCGAGAGGCCCGTAACTTCGTCCACCTGCTCTTCGATGGTGATGCCGGGCTGCAAATCCTTGAACTCGATCGTGCCGCCCGATTCGGTGAGGATCGAGAAGGTGTAGGGGTCCCATTCGACCATGATCTGGCCGAGCGTGACGGGCTGCCCATCCTCGACCTTGAGGCGCGCGCCATAGACGACGTGGTGGCGCTCTTTCTCGCGGCCCTTTTCGTCCACGACGGCGATGAGGCCGGAGCGGTTCATGGACACGATGGTCTTGCCGCGGCCTTCGACGACCTTGAGGTTGATGAATTTGACGAAGCCGTTGTTGCGGGCCTCGACCTTGGATTGTTCGGTGACGCGCGTGGCCGTGCCGCCGATGTGGAACGTGCGCATGGTGAGCTGCGTGCCGGGCTCGCCGATGGATTGCGCGGCGATCACGCCGACGGCCTCGCCCATCTCGACGAAGCGGCCGGTGGCCAGGTTGCGGCCGTAGCAGCGGGCGCACACGCCGCGGCGGGATTCGCAGGTGAGCACGGAGCGGATGTTGACGCGCTCGATGCCCGCGGCCTGAATGGTGTTGGCGAGCTCCTCGGTGATCTCCTGGTTCACGTCCACGATCACGTTGCCTTCGTAGTCCTTGATTTTTTCGAGCGAGACGCGGCCGATGACGCGATCGCGCAACGGCTCGACTTCGACGCCGGCTTCGAGAATGGGCTCGACGTAGATGCCGTCCGCCGTGCCGCAGTCGAATTCATTGATGATCACATCCTGGGCCACGTCCACGAGCCGGCGCGTGAGATAGCCGGAATCGGCGGTCTTGAGCGCCGTATCGGCCAAACCCTTGCGGGCGCCGTGGGTGGAGATGAAGTATTGCAGCACGGTCAAGCCTTCGCGGAAGTTCGAGGTGATGGGCGTCTCGATGACTTCGCCCGAGGGCTTGGCCATCAATCCGCGCATGCCGGAAAGCTGGCGGATCTGCTGCTTGGAACCGCGGGCGCCGGAATCGGCCATGATGTAGATGGGGTTGATCACGCCCTGCTTATCCTGCTCTTCGAGGGCCTTGAACATTTCGTCCGCGACTTTTTCGGTGATGTCCGACCAGATGGCGATGACCTTGTTGTAGCGCTCGCCATTGGTGATGGCGCCATCGAGATACTGCTGCTGGACCTTGACCACTTCATGCTCGGCGGCGTCCACCAGCTTGAATTTGACGCTGGGGATGACCATGTCGCTGATGCTGATGGAAACGCCGGCCTTGGTGGCGTAGAGGAAGCCGAGCTCCTTCAGCCGGTCGAGCATCACCACCGTCTTTTCCAGGCCGAAGCGCAGATAGCCGTACTGCACCAGCGCCTGGACGCCCTTCTTCTTGAGCAAGCCATTGATGAAGGGCATGTCCGAGGGCAGGTGATCGTTGAAGATCACGCGGCCGACCGTGGTTTGCAGGAACTGCTTATTCAGGTGAATCGGCTCGGTGTGCGAGACGTCCTGATCGTCATAGGCGTTGGTGAGGTCAATCACCTCGCCGGTGTAGCGCATGCGGATGGGCGTGAGCAATTCGACCTCGCCCGCATCGAGAGCCATGACCACTTCTTCCGTGGTGCCGAAGGCGCGGCCTTCGCCCTTGGCCTTGGGCTTGGCCTTGGTCATGTAGTAGATGCCGAGCACCATATCCTGCGTGGGAACGGCCAGGGGGTAGCCGTTGGCCGGCGAGAGGATGTTGTGCGAGCTGAGCATGAGCACGGAGGCTTCTACTTGCGCCTCGGGCGAGAGGGGGATGTGCACAGCCATCTGATCGCCGTCGAAGTCCGCGTTGAACGCCGTGCATACGAGCGGATGGATGCGGATGGCCTTGCCCTCGACGAGCGTGGGTTCGAAGGCCTGGATGCCCAGCCGGTGCAGCGTGGGAGCGCGGTTCAAAAGCACGGGATGCTCGCGAATCACGTCCTCGAGGATGTCCCA
>CAWGKL010000008.1:0-49828 GCA_963823205.1 Terriglobia bacterium | reverse complement strand
CTCATCGGATCCGATGCAGTGGCTTTGAACCCGGAGAACCAGCCGGTCGACTGCATCGTCGCAGGCGATGTAGCAAGCGCGGCAGGTCTGAAGACCGGAATAAGGTATCGAATTAAGTTGGCCGTGCTCCCCAACGGCAACCTAGTATTATGGTTGTTCTCTCACGTACCCCGCCTGCTCCTCTATGATCCTGTGAGCCATAAAATACTGCGACGTGGGCCGAAACGGAAACTTACACGAACACGGATACGAAAGCCTTCCCTCCAGGAGTAAAATCTCGTCAGGATCCTTTGTGGTTCGGCGTTCCTGTCCCCTCGCATGATGGCTCGCGTCTTGCGCATTATCTGTGGGCGGGGACTACTCCGGGCTAATTCTATTCGACGCGGCCAACCTGCAAGTGGTGCGCCGTTGGACGCTTCCCGAGCAACCTGGGGATATAAATGGAGAATGCCTCGTTCCGGCACCCAACGGTCACGGGATGTGGTTTTTCGGCAAGAGTGGCAAAATCTATCGTCTCGACGACCATACGGGCGACCTCATCGAGGAAGTGAAACTCCCATTCCATTTGATCAGCCTGATTCGCGAGCAGTAGTGCGTTTCGACCGCCGTCCTTCGCCAAAACTCAAAACGAGTGAAGAAATGGGCTCATGCTCGACTGCAGATAATTTTGTAGCTGCGAAAGCACCAGCTTTCAACAGAGTTCAACAGACTTCAACAAGTGGGCTGCAAACGATTCAACAGGAATCACTTAGAATCCACAAGAATCCATAGATTTCAACAAGGCATGGAATCTGGTTCGGGACCAGGAGGTCGGTGGTTCCCTTCGCGGACTCAGGGCGGGAAATCCACTCGCCCCGGCAGTTATTGCCTCGTGCTGATGTCCGACCTAGAGGAGCCTACAGTCGCGGTGCCCTGTGGCGCCTCTGCTCACGGGGCATGCGGGAAGTTGCTGATTTTACGTCTGGCCAGAGTTTTGGCGACGGACAGCTGATTCCAGAAGCCATAGTTGAAGAAAGTTAAATTTCCCCTGACATTTCCCCGTTTTTTTGCCTCTTTATAAGTGAGGGGAGTTCTCGCCGGACATTCCCCACGAGCTTGACGGCCCCGAACCACAACGGTGAGCCGCCGGGCGTCGCGCACGGCTGCCTGTGAGGTCGCTCCCACCCCCAGTACGGGCTGCACGCCCGGCTGTGTGCGCCGCGTACTAAGCTCCAAGAAGGGTTCTCGTAAGGTGCCCCGGCACTATATCTCGCACCTAAACGGAGCGGAGGCGATGACCCCAACCACAAAAGATCCGCCCAAATCGAATTTTGTTGGTGCGTTTTTCCCGTTTTTTCCCCTCTGTATAGATGAGGGGAGTTTCTGCTCAATGCCCAACCAGGAGCTTGGGATCACCGAGGAAAGCATCCGTCAGCAGTATTGCGCGAATGACCGCAGGAGAAACGTCGGCTTCGACACGTTCTTGCTGAAAAGGATTGGCATCCCCAGCGAGGAACCCAATGAAAACAAGTGACGACGGTAGGAATTACACGCGGCACTTTTTCATCTGCCAGCATGGCCACCGCGCCGCTTTCGAAGCCGCGTACGGCAACACACCTACAGCCGCGCAGTCAGCGAAAGATACCGTGGAAAAAGCACGAAACCGGGCGGGGTTCTCCCTCCACAGCCGCCCCGAAGACGCCTCCCGTCTGCGCCGCATTCTGAACGACCGCGACCTTACCGCAGGAATCCCCGCGCTATGAACATCTCCTCTTCCCATGTTGATGCCCTCAAAGCCTTCGGCTACACCGAGGAGGAAGCGCGGTTTCTTTACATCGTGGCGACCCACTCGGGCTACTTCGTGGCGCGCCAATTCCTTGCCTTCACCGGGGCTCACTGGGGCCACCGCACGACCACTTTTTGGAGCAAACTCCACACCCAGAAACACGCCCGCACCGAGTGCTTTCCTAAGAGTGGAGTTATCCATCATCTCTTCTCGCGAAGGTTCTATCGCCAGCTCGGACGAGAGAAGCTTCGCAATCGCCGCGAACATGAGATTGAGTTCATCCGGCAGCGCATCGCCATCCTCGATTTTGTCCTGGCAAATCAGGACCGAACGTACCTTGAAACCGAGCCGGAAAAGGTCCGCTATTTCTGCGATCAACTGAAGGTGCCCAGTCACTTTCTGCCCTCGAAAACCTATCACGGACAGCGCACCTCCCAGCCCACGGTTCGCTACTTTGTGGACAAGTTCCCGATGTTCCTTGCCAGTGAAGTTTCGCCCTCCCCTGTGGTGACGTTCACCTACATCCAGGGGAGCGAGGCAAGCATGACCGAGTTCGCTCACCACCTCGAAGCCTATCTGCCATTCTTCCGCCACCTTTCCGAGTTCCGGTTCCTGTATGTCGCTCGCGTAGATTCCCACTTCGAAAAGGCGAAGGAACTGTTCGAGTCTCTGGTGAAAATCCCGCTCCAGTCCGACGCGGCGAAAGACATCGTCCGGTACTTCGAGGTTCGCAAGGCTTGGGACCTGAAGCAATACGCTTCCCTCACCGAAGCCGACCTGATCTTCCGCAATGAAGCCAAGCGACTGTTCACTGGAGATCGGTTCGAGCACTTGTATCGGGGATGGAAGGCCGCGCGCGTGACCGAGGCGAACATCCGTTACGAATTCGGCGGAGATGGCCGGCCTCATACCGTGCATTTTGCCGCTGAAATCCTCCAGCGCATGGCACCGGCGAATGCTAAATCCGGTGAGAAAGGGTGACGAGGCCGGAAATGAACCACTGCAGACTCGTCTTCAGCAATTTCTGCAGTCCATGGCGCCGCAAAGTCTTTGGCCGAGAGAGGGATGGAGACACGGCGAGGGGCAAAAGCGCCGTGGGAAAAAACACGGAATCGGGCGGGAGCGACCCCGGAAATTTGGGCACGAGCCGCCCAAATTGCCCGTCCGGGTCGCTCCCGCCTGCCCCGAGCCGCTCGTGGCCGTGTTTTTTCCACGGGGGCAGAAAACAAGAACTTCGTCAGACACCGAGTCTGACGATTTGTAAGCCGAAAGGAGAAAACAATTGCCAATTCTGAAAGCACCCCCAAAGCAGCCCAAGAACGCAATGATTCAGGTCCGAGTTGAAGAAAGCATCAAACTCAACCTGGACAAATACGCCATGTTTATCGGCGGCAACCAGGCCTACGTCGTCAGCGAACCCCTCAAACTTCTGTTTAAGAAGGACGAGGAGTTCAAGCGTTGGCTAGACCAACGAGGCTGTGAGGACGACCATCAGCCGACCGAAGGAGGAGGCGTCACTAAGACTCCTTAACCCCCATGAAGTCTCGTCCAATCCAATTCGGTGTGCGCGAGAATACAGCGTCCTCAAGACAGCATGCCCCGCGCCCTTCAGCAGAGAAAGCCTCGGACGCCATTCGTAATGACATAAGCGCTCCAGAAACAGAACGCTCTCCGGCTTGCAATGATAGTCAAGCAGCAGAGATTCACGACACATTACATGCCGCGCCACAACACGCGGCCACAGTGGGAAAAGAACAACACGAAGACTACCTTTTGACAGTTCACGAAGTAGCCAAGCTGTTGCAGGTTCCCGTGTCTTGGGTATATGGACGCACGCGAAAGCGATCCTTGGAGCGAATACCAGGTTACCGGCTTGGAAAGTACTGGCGCTTCCGTCACGACGAAGTGTTGGCGTGGGTCGAGTCCCATCGGCGAGCCTCGCATGCTGCTTGACATGCGGACTACACTAATTGCTGACGCGGGAATGAGCGGACGAATCACGGAAAGGAGAACCGTGATTCGACGCAGATTCCAGAACGGTTGTTTGACCATCAAGGGGAAAGGCCAGAAGATGTGGGTCGCTCGTTGGCGTGAAACGGTGTTTCAGCCCGATAACACTTTGGGCAAGGTGCTTCGCTCAAAGGTGCTCGGGCCTGTGAGCCAGATCTCCAAAAGTGAGGCCCGCAACCTACTGGCGAATTGCCTTCGTTCCACCAATCAGGGCCACAAGCGCCCGCTTTCTATGATCACGTTCGAGCAGTTCGCACGTGAGAAGTGGGAGCCGCTGGCACTGCCCACCATCAAACCGGCTACTGCACGCTATTACCGGTATCAACTCCACCGCTATCTGTTGCCGACGTTCGGTCCATTGCGCCTGTGCGAGCTCGACCGTGAGACGTTGCAGGCCTTTGTGATCGGGAAAAAGCAGCAGGGCTACTCTTCCTCAACGCTCCACGGAATACGAACTACGCTCAGCAAGGTTTTGGGCCAAGCCGTGACGTGGAGATATGCAGAGGAGAATCCAGCACGCGGACTCAGCATTGGAGAGCGGGTTCCGAAAAAGGAGCCTGCCTTCCTTGAGCCGCCTGATGCGCTCCGACTCATCGAAGCTTTGCCCGAACTATGCCGCACTGTTGTGGTTGTCGCGATACTCACCGGACTACGCATCGGAGAGATCGCGGCGCTTCGCTGGGGACGAGCAGACTTCCTCCGGGGGGTGGTACAGGTAAAAGAGACGTATTCGGAAGAGGCCGGCTTTGGCACGCCGAAGACGCGAAGCAGCGTCCGCGACGTGCCGATGAGTGAGCCCGTTCGAGCGGCTTTGCTGGCACACAGGCACCGTTGTGCCTATACGGGCGCAGCGGACCTAGTGTTCACCAGCAAGGCCAACACGCCTATGGGACCAAAGAACCTTGCCAATCGAGTCCTACGGCCTACGTGCGTGAAGTTGGGATTGCGCCCGATCTCCTGGCACGTGCTGCGACATACGCATGCAACGTGGCTCAGCGAGTCAGGAGCGACAATCCGGGCAGCCCAGGACATCCTCGGGCAGTCCGACGTGGAGACTACGCTCAGGGTGTACACGCACTCGGTTCCAGAGTCGAGACGGCGTGCTGTAGCGAATGTCGCGGCCTTATTGTTCCCTTTTGTTCCCTCGCAGGAGGGTCAGCAAGAGCGGCGGCAGGAGTCAGTGAATTGAAAACAAAGAACAAACCGGAAGAAGTGGTGAGCCGCGGAGGACTCGAACCTCCAACCCGCTGATTAAGAGTCAGCTGCTCTACCATTGAGCTAGCGGCCCAACCTATAGAAAACATGGGTGATACGTGGATTCGTTCGAGCGCCGGGAAGCGCCAGTGCCCTTCGCGCCCACCCATCGCGCCGGGGATTATAGCAGAAATGGCGCGCCCCCTACCGTCTCCCTAATTTAAAACGCTTGCCGCCAGGATAGAGCCATTCCATTGCAGGGGGCACTGGTACAGTTCGCGTATGTCAAGGGGAAAATGCAAGATTTCTCTTGACTATTCCTGAGCGGTCTGGTACTCTCCGGGCATGGCGAAACGCAAGAATCCGGCGGCGGTCGCTCTGGGCCGCAAAGGCGGCCTCAAGGGTGGCCCCGCAAGGGCAGCGAAGATGACCCCGGCAGAGCGCAGCGACAGCGCCCGCAAGGCCGTCATAGCCCGCTGGCAGAAAGCTAGGGAAAAGCGAACATGAACGATACGGAAAGAGACGACCTCAAAGGGAAAATCCTTCTTGAAGAAAATAAGGTCCAGAAGGAACTTCAAGCCTACCTTGTTAAAATTGAGAAGGCCCGCGAGCGTTTGATGGATATAGGCAGCCGTCTCGGCAATCTTGTGTCGGCACTCGACCCAGCCGCGACGCTCACCTCCGAAGCGGGAAGATATGCGAGCTGGGCCGGGGTAGACCTCGCCCAAACTTCCGAAGACTGCCAGAAAGCACTGCATCTTCGTCAAAACTTGGACAATGTGAGAATCCAAAAGACTAGGCTTGACCTTTAGGAGCGGGGTCCGGCTCACCTGGCTCATCGAGCTTAATCACTAATTGGACCGCGAACGGTGCTTCTTTCGCCATCCGCGCGCCGTCGCGGATGGCGTTGTAAAGGTTCCGCATGGCCTTGGCGAGAATGCTGTCGGGGAAGGGCCAGAAGTCCTCATTGCAACCGGAACATTTCTCCGGTATATGCTGGCGTTCTGCATGGGGAGAGCGCGTGGTTTTAGCGCCGCAACCCTTGCAGGTGAATTCCAGCGCGAGAATATCGGGGAGGTCAATCAGAATCCGCTCCTCAGTAGTCACGCTTTTTTCTCCCCGCCGCGCTTTTCCCGCGTGGCTTCGGCGACCGTTCGGAACGCTATCTGATTTACGTCCTCGCGCTCGCGCTTCCGCCGCGCCTTCTTTTTTCGGAGTGCCTTCTTCAGAGGGTTTGCCATAGCCCGGCCAGTCTGCCATGCCGCTCTAGCCGCTTTCAAGACCTCAATTCAAACTGTACCAGTGCCTTGCAGGGAATCGAGTTGACATGAGTCTTGGTTTTTCCTATACTTGCGCGGTTATCTAGGTGGTGATGGCGCTGGTGGTGGTGAAAGAGAAGTCTTCCCGCCCCGGAACAAAGAACGAAGGAATGGGGTAGGGAAGGGCGGCCGAAATGGGGCGCCAGCCCCGCAAAGCCGTGTGAGCCTCTCCGCAGTTGGCAGATGCAGTTCACTCCTTGGGGTGAAGCGTCCGCGCGGAGTACCTGGTAATTCCTTCGGGTTGGGGCGACCTTTTCCATGCATTCACCGCAGAGTTCTGCGCGGGCGATTCGGCGCGCGCGAACCGCTGCCAAGAGATTTGCGCAGCAATGGAGAGTAAGAGTGCCGACGTTTTCACAACTGGTGCGACTGGGGCGGGAAAAAGTAAGGACCAAAACGAAATCGCCGGCGCTCGAAGGATGTCCGGAGAAGCGCGGGGTTTGCGTGCGCGTCTACACGCAAACGCCGAAGAAACCCAATTCGGCGCTGCGGAAAGTGGCTCGCGCGCGGCTCACCAACAGCGCGGAAGTAACCACGTACATTCCGGGGATCGGACACAACTTGCAGGAGCACTCGATCGTGCTGGTTCGCGGCGGCCGCGTGAAGGACCTTCCGGGCGTGCGGTATCACGTGGTCCGCGGAACGCTCGACGCCGCGGGAGTCGAAAATCGCAAGCAGGGGCGCTCGAAATACGGCGCCAAGCGGCCTAAGGCCGCGCAGAAGTAGGAGAGCGGAACGATGCCACGCAAAGGATGGGTTCTTCGCCGCAAGATTCCGGGCGATCCGGTGTACTCGAGCGATCTCGTGCAGAAGTTCATTTCCAGCATGATGTACGACGGCAAACGATCCACGGCGCAGGCGATCTTTTACAAGGCCATGGACCAGGTGGCGAAAAAGGCCAACGACGACGCATTCAAGCTGTTCAAGAAGGCGGTCGAGAATTGCAAGCCGGTGCTGGAAGTGAAGACGCGGCGCGTGGGCGGCGCCAACTACCAGGTTCCGGTGGAAGTGAATCCGTTCCGGCGGCAGTCGCTGGCGATTCACTGGCTGGTGCTGTACTCGCGCACGCGCGCGGGAAAGTCCATGACGGATAAGCTGGCCGAGGAAATTTTGGACGCCTCGAACGGGCGGGGCGGAGCGGTGAAGAAAAAAGAGGACGTGCACCGCATGGCGGAGGCCAACAAGGCCTTCGCGCACTATCGCTGGTAGCGCAAACGAATTCTCATATGGCACGACAAGTCCAACTCGATCAGATCCGCAACATCGGGATCATGGCGCACATTGACGCGGGGAAGACGACCGTCACCGAGCGCATCCTCTTTTACACGGGTGTGACCTACAAGATCGGCGAGGTCCATGAAGGCACCACGGTGATGGATTGGATGGAACAGGAGCGCGAGCGCGGGATCACCATCACCTCCGCGGCGACCACGGCTTCCTGGAAGCGCAGGGACAAAACGTATCGTATCAATATTATTGACACCCCGGGCCACGTGGATTTCACCGTGGAAGTCGAGCGCTCGCTGCGCGTGCTCGATGGCGCCGTGGCGGTATTCGACGCCGTGGCGGGCGTCCAGCCGCAATCGGAGACGGTATGGCGGCAGGCGGACAAATACAGGGTGCCGCGCATCGCTTTCATCAACAAGATGGACCGCGTCGGCGCCGACTTCGATCATTCCCTCCGTTCCATGCGGCAAAGGCTTTCCGCCCATCCCGTCCCCATCACCTATCCCATCGGCCGCGAAGATAATTTCATCGGCGTGATTGATTTCATCGAAGAGCAGGCCGTCATCTGGAAGGACGAAACGCTCGGCTCGGAATATGAAATTCTGCCCCTCGAAAAGCTGTGGGACGCGGCCTATCAGAAGACCCGGCCGGAACTTGAGACGGCCGTGAAGGCCTCTGCGCTCACGCCGCAATTTTATAAGGAGCACCGCGAGAAAGTGGTCGAATACATCGCGGAGCACGACGACGCCATCCTCACGAAGTATCTCGAGCAGCACAAGCTCGAGCCCGCGGAGCTGCGCGCTTCCTTGCGGCGGTCCACGATCGCGCTGAAACTTGTTCCCGTGATTGCGGGCTCGGCATTCAAGAACAAAGGCGTTCAGCCGCTGCTCGACGCGGTGGTGGATTATCTGCCGTCGCCGGTGGATGTTCCGCCCATCGAGGGTGCGACGCTCGACGGAGATGAACCCGAGTTGCGGCGCGCGTCGGACGATCAGCCCTTTGCGGCCCTGGCGTTCAAGATTATGACCGATCCCTACGTCGGCCATCTGACGTACATCCGCGTCTATTCCGGCGTGCTGAAGACCGGGCAGTTCGTTTACAACTCGACGCGAAAGACGCGCGAGCGCATGGGGCGCTTGCTGCGCATGCACGCGAACAAGCGCGAGGAAATCGAGTCCATCGAAGCGGGCGACATTGCGGCCTGCGTGGGACTGAAAAACGTCACCACGGGCGACACGCTCTGCGATGAAGAGAAGCCCATCCTCCTCGAGAACATCGATTTCCCCACGCCCGTTATTTCCGTGGCCATCGAGCCCAAGACCAAAGCCGACCAGGAAAAAATGGGCACCGCTCTTGGAAAGCTGGCGCAGGAAGATCCCACGTTCCGCGTGCACACCGACCACGATACCGGCCAGACCCTGATTTCCGGCATGGGCGAACTCCATCTGGAAATCATCGTGGACCGCATGATGCGCGAGTTCGGCGTGCAGGCCAACGTGGGCCGCCCGCAGGTGGCCTACCGCGAAACGATTCTGAAGGTCGCGGGAGGCGAAGGAAAATACATCCGCCAGACCGGCGGCCGCGGCCAGTACGGCCACGCCAAGCTTTCGGTGCATCCGCTGCCGAATTCGGGGCACGAAGACATGCACGAAATGTCCACGGACGAAATCGACGCGCTGGCCAAAAGCGTGGCCGGCAAGGGCGGCAAATGGCACTTCGACAAGGAGCACCGCCTGCTCTTCATTGACAAAATCATCGGCGGCTCGATTCCCAAGGAATTCATCGCGCCCATTGAAGCTGGCGTGCGCGAGGCCATGGAAACGGGCGTGCTCGCGGGCTATGAAATGGTGGACGTGGCCGTGGTGCTCGAAGACGGCAGCTACCACGACGTGGACAGCTCGGAAATGGCGTTCAAAATTGCCGGCTCGATGGCCTTCAAGGAAGCCTGCAAGAAGGCCAATCCAAAGCTGCTCGAGCCCATCATGCGCGTGGAAGTGGTGGTGCCCGAGGACTACATGGGAACCGTGATCGCGGACCTGAACTCGCGGCGCGGGCAGTTGCAGGGCCGGGAATCGCGCGCCGGAAGCGAAATTATTAATGTCCAAGTTCCGCTGGCCGAGATGTTCGGTTACGCCACGGAAATTCGCAGCCGCACGCAGGGCCGCGGCAGCTTTACCATGCACTTTTCGCATTACGCGCAGACGCCGGCAAACGTGGCCGAGGAAGTGATTGGCGGGGCGACCGGTAAAGCGGTGAGATGACGGCTGAAAGCTTGAAAAAAGCAAGCTGAGGCGGAGGAACCGACACACATGGCGAAGGAGAAATTCGAGAGGGTCAAGCCGCACGTGAACGTGGGGACGATCGGGCACATTGACCACGGCAAGACAACTTTGACGGCGGCGATCACGAAGGTGCTCAGCAAGAACAATCCGAAGGTGGCGTTCCGCGCCTTCGACACGATTGACAACGCGCCGGAAGAGCGCGAGCGCGGGATCACGATCGCGGTGGCGCACGTGGAGTACGAGACGGCGAACCGGCACTACGCGCACATTGATTGCCCGGGGCACGCGGACTACATCAAGAACATGATCACGGGCGCGGCGCAGATGGATGGCGCGATCCTGGTGGTGGCGGCGACCGACGGTCCGATGCCGCAGACGCGGGAGCACATCCTGCTGGCGCGGCAGGTGGGCGTGCCGTACATCGTGGTGTTTTTGAACAAGTGCGACATGGTGGAAGACCCGGAGCTTCTGGAGCTGGTGGAGCTGGAAGTGCGGGAGCTATTGAAGACGTATCAATTTCCCGGAGACACGGTGCCGGTGATTCGCGGCTCGGCGCTGAAGGCGCTCGAAGGAGACGCGAAGTGGGAGAAGTCGGTGCTGGAATTGATGGAGGCGGTGGATAAGAACATACCGCTGCCGGTGCGGGATGTGGACAAGCCGTTTGCCATGCCCATCGAGGATATTTTTTCGATCTCGGGCCGCGGGACGGTGGTCACGGGACGAATCGAGCGCGGGAAGGTGAAGGTGGGGGAAGAGATCGAGATCGTGGGCTTCCGTCCGACGATGAAGAAGACGGTGACGGGCGTGGAGATGTTCCGGAAGCTGCTCGACGAAGGGATGGCGGGAGACAACGTGGGGCTGCTGCTGCGCGGGACGGAGAAGGACGAAGTGGAGCGCGGGCAGGTGGTGGCGAAGCCGGGGTCGATCACGCCGCACACGAAGTTCAAGGCGGAGGCCTATGTGCTGACGAAGGAAGAGGGAGGGCGGCACACGCCGTTTTTCACGGGGTACCGGCCGCAGTTTTATTTTCGGACGACGGATGTGACGGGAGACGTGAAGCTGCCGGCGGGAGTGGAGATGGTGATGCCGGGGGACAACGTGAGTGCGGAGATCAGTTTGATTACGCCGGTGGCGCTGGAGAAGGGGCTGCGGTTCGCGATCCGCGAAGGCGGGCACACCGTGGGCGCCGGCGCCGTCGCCGAGATCATCGAGTAACCCATGCCCAACGGAGAAAAAATTCGGATTCGGCTGAAGGCCTACGATCACCGCATTCTCGATCAGTCCACGAGGGAGATTGTGGACACGGCCAAGCGCACGGGCGCAAATGTGGCGGGGCCCATCCCGCTGCCCACGGTGATCAACCGCTGGACGGTGCTGCGGTCGCCGCACGTGGATAAAAAGTCGCGCGAACAATTCGAGATGCGCACCCACAAGCGGCTGATTGACATTCTCGAGCCCACGCCGGACACGGTGGACGCGCTGATGAAGCTCGACCTGCCGCCGGGCGTGGACGTTGAAATCAAGGCTTTTGGCCGCGAACACGCAACGAAATAAAGTTATGTGGCTCGGGCCTTTCGCGATTTTTGCGAAAGCCCCGAGAGTTTCTGAGCGAACGGCAAAGGAAATAAATGGCGGTCAACGGCATACTCGGAATCAAGCTCGGAATGACGCAGGTCTTCGCCGAGGACGGCACGGCTGTGCCATGTACGGTCCTGCAGGCGGGACCGTGCGTGGTGGTCCAGCGCCGCACCAAGGATAAGGACGGGTACGACGCCGTGCAACTGGGCCTCGTGGAGTTCGTCAAGCCGCAGCGCATCACCAAGCCCATGACCGGGCATTTCAAGAAGGCGGACGTCGCGCCCATGCGGTACCTGGGCGAATTCCGGATCGAGGAATCGGAGGACGAAACCAAGGCCGGCGACCGCGTGCTGGTGGACGGATTCCAGCCCGGCGAGTACGTGGACGTGACCGGCGTGAGCAAGGGCAAGGGATTTCAGGGCGGCGTGAAGCGCTGGCACTATCGCGGCGGCGACGCCACGCACGGCTCGATGTTCCATCGCGCGCCCGGCGGCATCGGCGCGAGTTCGTTTCCTTCGCGGGTGTGGAAGGGGCAGCACTTTCCCGGGCATATGGGACACGAGCGCAAAACGTCGAAGAATTTGCGCGTCGTAAAAGTGGATGCCGAGGAAAATCT
Source organism: Terriglobia bacterium (assembly GCA_963823205.1). Taxonomy (GTDB): domain Bacteria; phylum Acidobacteriota; class Terriglobia; order Acidiferrales; family UBA7541; genus Palsa-295. Next base: position 37,837 of record CAWGKL010000008.1, on the reverse strand, counting down.
GCTGCTGGTGCGCGGCGCCGTTCCCGGCCCGGCAGGCAGCTATATTTTCATCCGCAAGGCCAAAGCGGCCCTGTAAAGAGACGGCGAGAGACCGAGAGACGACGATGCCTGTTGTGGACGTGAAAAATCTGGAAGGCGAAACGGTCGGCACGATGGAACTGGCCGACGACGTGTTCGCGGCCAAGGTCAACCCGCACCTGCTGCACGAGACGGTGCGGCAGTATCTGGCCGGCCAGCGCGCCGGCACGCACAAGACGAAGGACAAGAGCGAAGTCTGCGGCTCGGGAAAGAAGCTTTGGAAGCAGAAGGGCACGGGGCGGGCGCGCGTCGGCTCCATTCGCTCGCCGATATGGCGGCATGGCGGCACGGTGCACGGTCCGCTGCCGCGCAGTTACGCCTACGCGCTGCCCAAAAAGATGATTCTGGGCGCGCTGCGTTCGGCGCTCTCCACGAAATTCGCGGAGCAGAAATTGACCGTCGTGGATGGATGGCAGCTCGACTCGCATAAGACGAAAATGTTCCGCCAGACGCTTGCCAAGCTCGGCGGCGAAACGCGGACGATCTTGCTGGTGGACCATGCCGCGAATGTGAACCTCGAGCGCGCCAGCCGCAATCTGGAAGGCGTGACGCTGGTTCCCCCGGCGGCGCTCGAAGCCTACGACCTGCTGCGGCACGATCGCTTGATGCTTTCCCGCGAGGCTGCCGCGAAATTGAACCGCGCCCTCTCCGCGGCCGCGCCGGGCGAAGCTCCCGTGCAGATCGAGCCGGCGCGCCCGTCGAAGAAGGCCCCGGCCAAAGAGGCCGCGGCGAAGCCCGCGGCGGCTCATGCGGCGCCGCGGGCCGCCAAGAAACCGGCTGCGGCAAAGAAGGCCAAGGCGAAGGCCAAGCCCAAGGCGAAAAAGGAATAGTTCATGGGGACGAGTTTCTATCAGGTTATCCGGCGGCCGATCATCACCGAAAAAGGCCTCGGCATGAAGGAGACGCAGCACACGGTGGTCTTCGAAGTCGCTGCGGGAGCCACCAAGACGGAGATCAAGGAAGCGGTGCAGCGCATCTTCAAGGTGAAGGTGGAGGCCGTGCGCACCACCATTTGCCACGGAAAATTCCGCCGCCGGGGACGCGCGGCGGGTTTCCGCAGCGATTGGAAAAAGGCCTATGTGAAGCTGGCCGCCGGCGAAAAGATGATCGAATACGCCGAGAGTTTGTGATTTTGGCAAGGCCCGGGGGCGGCGGCGCTCTCCGGAAAGCACGAGGCAACCATGGCGCTGAAAACATTTAAACCATACACACCGTCGCGGCGGTTTCTCACCATGCTCGATAAGAGCGAGGTGACCAAGGAGACGCCGGAAAAGGCGCTCACCGAATCGAAGAAGCGCACGGGCGGCCGCAATGCCCACGGCGAAGTCACGTCCTGGCATCGCGGCGGCGGCCATGCGCGGCGGTATCGCTCGATTGACTTTCGCCGCGAAAAAACCGGCATCCCCGCGAAGGTTGCCGCCATCGAATATGATCCCAACCGCTCGGCCCGGATTGCCCTCCTGCACTACGCCGACGGTGAAAAGCGCTACATCCTGCAGCCGGTGGGGCTGGAAGTCGGCATGACCGTGCAGAATGGCGAGGGCGCGGACATCCTTCCGGGCAATGCACTCCGGTTCCGGCACATTCCGCCGGGCACAATGGTCCACAACCTGGAGCTCTTCCCGGGAAAAGGCGGACAGGTGGTTCGCGCGGCCGGCGGCGCGGCGCAGCTTCTGAGCAAAGAGGGCGAAGTGGCCCTGGTGAAGCTGCCCTCCGGTGAAGTGAGAAAATTCAGCGTGGATTGCATGGCCACCATCGGACAGCTTGGAAATTTGGACCACGAGAATGTGACTTACGGGAAAGCGGGCAGGACGCGCTGGCACGGGAAGCGCCCCACGGTGCGCGGCGTGGCCATGAATCCTGTGGATCACCCGCACGGCGGCGGAGAAGGCCGCGTGAAGGGCAACCACCCGCAAACTCCCTGGGGGTTTCCGACTCTGGGCGCGAAGACGCGCAAGAAGCGCAAGAGCGACCGGATGATTGTCGAACGGCGTAAGGCGTAGCAAGCGAGGAGCATTCCGGGGGCTGGCGTTGCCCGCCCTCGGAATAAAAATAAAAAATGAACCCGGCGCGGCGGGGAACTGAGAGCAACCAAATGACAGCCACACGAACATCCAGGCGTACGCCACGGAGAGCGGCGCGAGCGCGGAAAGCAGTACCGCGGCGTGCCTTGAAACCGTTGCTGAAGCCCGCAGTGAAAATAGTGTCGAAACTCGCGCCTCCACCCCAGGTGCTGTTCCGTTTGTGCCGGCCGGGGTGGGCCGTGATTGTCGAAAAGATTCCGAATGCCCAGGGGACGCGGTTTGTCTGTCCCTTCTGTCCGAAATCGCATCGCGTTCCAGGCCCGGTGCGGGGATTCCGCAAGATGCGCCGCGCGCCATGGGTCAAGCTGCGGCGGGTGGAGGAGTAGGACCGCCCATGCCGCGCTCGCTCAAGAAGGGCCCGTTCATTGACGGCCACCTGCGTGAAAAGATGGAAGCGCTGAACGCGCGGAACGAAAAAAAAGTCGTGAAGACGTGGTCGCGCCGCTCGACGATTCTGCCGGAGATGGTGGGGCACACGATCGCGGTACACAACGGGAAGAAATTCATTCCCGTGTACATCACCGAGCAGATGGTGGGGCACAAACTCGGCGAGTTCGCTCCGACGCGCATTTTCAAGGGACATGCGGTGAAGGCCGCGCTGGAACGTGCGGCCGCGGCGGCGGGCGCTCCGGCGGCAGGCGCTGCTCCGGCGGGGGGCGCTCCACCGGCAGGCGGCGGCGCGGCTCCCGCGCCCAAGGCATAAGGCGGGGAATCGAATGATGGCGACGGCAACACAGGCACCCGGGCAGATTGAAGGCGTGGCGCAGGCGAAGTTCATCCACGTATCACCGCAGAAGGCGCGGCTGGTAGTGGATTTGATCCGCGGCCGGCGCGCCGAAGACGCTTTGCAGACCCTGCGCTTCACGAAAAAGCGCGTGGCGCGGGAAGTGGAAAAGACACTGCGCAGCGCCATCGCCAATGCCGGGCGCAAGGCCGATGATTCGGGCGAGTCGCTCGATGTGGACGCGCTTTACGTGACGCGCTGTTTCGTGAACGAGGGCCCGCGGTCGAAGCGCATGCGTCCCGCGCCGATGGGGCGCGGTTTTCGGTACCAGAAGCGCACGAGCCATATCATTGTGGAAGTATCCGAGCATCACCGCGCCGCGGCCGATCGCGCCGCGGCCGCCGCGGCGGAAGCGCAAGCATCGAAGGGCGTGAAGGGAGCCGTGCGGAAGGCTCGCAAGGCGCTTGAGAAGCGCGCCAAGGGCGCGAAGAAGAAGTAGGAGGCGATTTTGGGGCAGAAAACACATCCGTACGGTTTTCGGCTGGGCTACAACAAAGGCTGGAAGTCGCGGTGGTTCGCGAAGAAGGATTACGCCGACCTGTTGCACGAAGACGTGGCCCTGCGCAGCCAGCTCAAGGAAAAGCTGCGTTCGGCGGGCGTGGACATGATTGATATCGAGCGCGCCGCCAATAAGCTTGTCGTGCGGATTTACACCGCCCGCCCTGGGATCATCATCGGTCGCAAAGGCTCGGAAATCGATAAGCTCAAGAACGAAGTGCAGAAGCGCACCAAGCGCGAAGTCCATATTGATATCCAGGAAGTCCACCGGCCGGAACTGAACGCGCAGCTCGTGGCGGAATCCATTGCGCTGCAGTTGGAAAAGCGCGTGGCGTTTCGCCGGGCCATGCGCAAGGCCGTGGATTCCGCGCTGCGCTTTGGGTGCAAGGGAATCAAGGTGCGGGTCGCCGGGCGGCTGAACGGCGCGGAAATTGCCCGCAAGGAATGGTATCTGCAGGGCCGTCTGCCGCTGCAAACGCTGCGCGCCGATATTGATTTCGGCTTCGCCCAGGCCTTGACCACCTACGGCATTATCGGCGTGAAGTGCTGGATTTATCAGGGCGAAAAAATCCCGCTGCGGGGAAGCATCGCGCCGGGCGCCGAAGCGCAGCCCTAAGGGAATAGACGAAATATGTTGATGCCCAAAAAGGTGAAGTACCGCAAGCAGCAGCGCGGACGGCGCAGCGGCAAGGCGTGGCGCGGCGGCTCGCTGGCGTTCGGCGAATACGGCCTGAAGGCCCTCGAGCCCGCGTGGATCACCGACCGGCAAATCGAAGCCGCGCGCGTGGCCATTACGCGCTTCATCAAACGCGGCGGAAAACTTTGGATTCGCGTATTTCCGGATAAGCCGTTCACGAAGAAGCCGGCGGAGACGCGCATGGGCAAGGGCAAGGGGCCGCCGGAGCACTGGGTGGCCGTGGTCAAGCCGGGGCGCGTGATGTTCGAAATGGCGGGAGTGGATTTGGCGGCGGCGAAAGAGGCCATGGAGCTTGCGGCCCACAAGCTGCCGATCCGGACGAAATTCGTCTCGCGCGCGGAGGAACTCTGATGGCGCGGGCCGCGGAAAAGTACCGTGAGATGAACCCGAGCGAGCTGCAAATCCAGCAGCGCGAGCTGGCCGAGCAGATATTCCGCCTGCGTTTTCAGCTCTCCACGGGGCAGTCCGAAGGGCTGAAAAAGTTGCGGGAAGCGAAGCGCGATCTCGCCCGCGTCAAGACTCTGCTGCGCGAGAGCGAATTGAGGAAGGCCTAATGGTGAAGGAAACGGCAGCCGCTGGCGAGGGCGCCCGGGAGCGCGGCACACGGCAGGAGTTGGTGGGCGTGGTCACGAGCGCCCGGATGCAGAAGACCATCGTGGTGAAGGTGACGCGCGCGACCCAGCATCCCCTCTATCACCGCGTGGTCCGTTCCGCGAAAAAGTATTACGCGCATGATGAAACGGGCGAGGCGCGCGTGGGCGATACGGTGCGGATTGCCGCCACCCGCCCGCTTTCGAAATTGAAGCGATGGCGGCTCAAGGAAGTTGTGGCGCGTTCCACGCGCGCGGCCTAAGCCGGAAACCAGCGAGGGAGCACAAGCATGGTCCAGATGCGGACATGGCTGACGGTGGCCGATAACTCCGGCGCGCGCCAGTTGACCTGCATCCTCCCCATCGGAGGAGACACGGGTCTGGTGGCCGGGCTGGGCGACGTGATCACGGCGTCGGTTAAGGAAGCCGCGCCCGATAGCCAGGTCAAGAAGGGAAAGGTGGTGCGCGCCGTGGTGGTCCGCACGCGAAAAGAACACCGGCGCAAGGACGGCACCTACATCCGGTTTGACGACAATGCCGCCGTGCTGATCAACGACGCGAACGAGCCCGTGGGCACGCGCGTGTTCGGCCCGGTGGCCCGGGAGCTGCGCGACAAGAAATTCACGAAGATCATTTCTCTGGCTCCGGAAGTTTGGTGAACATGAGAGAGAAAAATACGAAGCCGGCGGCGTCCGGCATCCGTCACGGCGATATGGTGATGGTGATGGCGGGGCGCTCGAAGGGCAAGACCGGAAAAGTGCTTTCGGTCAATCCCTGGAAGCGCACCGTGACGGTCGAGCACGCGAGCATGATCAAGAAGCACACGCGGCCCAATCCGTCCAAGAACGTCAAGGGCGGCATTCTGGAAAAGGAAGGCCCGATTCACGTTTCGAATGTGATGCTGGTTTGCCCCGGTTGCGGCAAGCATGCGCGCGCGGGACATACCACGCTGCCGGATGGCTCGAAAACGCGCGTCTGCCGGCGATGCAATACCACTTTTGAGAATTGAACGTGTCCGGCAAAGACGAGGCCAGTAAAAGGTGCCGAGCGAAGTCGAGGCCATTGAAAAATGATCAGCCGTTTGCATGAAAAATACCGCAAAGAGGCCGTCCCGGCGCTGGCCAAGCGCTTCGGCTACAAAAACACCATGGCCGTGCCGCGCGTCTCTAAAGTGACGCTCAATATCGGGCTGGGCGAGGCGAGCCAGAACGTGAAGCTGCTCGACACGGCGGCGCAAGAGCTGGGGCAGATCGCCGGGCAGAAGCCGGTGATTACCCGCGCGAAGAAGTCCATCGCGAATTTCAAGCTGCGCAAAGGCATGCCTATCGGCTGCATGGTCACGTTGCGCGGCGAGAGGATGTACGAATTTCTCGACCGGCTGGCCGCCATCGTCCTGCCGCGCGTGCGCGATTTCAAGGGCCTGGCGCCGAATTCCTTCGACGGCCGCGGCAATTACACGCTGGGGTTGAAGGACCAGCTCGTGTTTCCGGAGATTGATTACACGCGCGTGGACAAAATCAAGGGACTCAACGTCACCATTACCACCACGGCCCGGAGCGACGAGGAAGGGCGCGAGCTGCTCAAGCTGCTCGGCGTGCCTTTCCGGGCGTAAGGGAGAGAGGAAACCAGCATGGCTCGAACCAGCCAGTTCGCGAAGATGAAGCGGAAGCTGAAATACAAAATCCGTGTGCGCAACCGCTGCCGCATTTGCGGCCGCCCGCGCGGCTTTCTCCGCAAATTTGAAATGTGCCGCATCTGTTTCCGCGGCCTCGCCCTCAAGGGCGAAATTCCCGGCGTGGTGAAGGCCAGTTGGTAGGCCCCCAAGCGCGAAGGAAGGAAGAATGACCACCGATCCCATTGCCGACATGCTCACGCGGATTCGCAACGCCGTGCGCGCCAAGCACGCGCGCGTGGATATGCCCTCTTCGAACCTGAAAATCGAAATCGCGCGCATCCTGAAGGACGAAGGCTACGTGGGCAATTTCAAAGTCGTGGACGAGAAGGGCAAGAAAAATCTGCGCGTCTTTTTGCGCTATACCCCGGACCGCCGCAGCGTGATCACCGACCTGAAGCGTATTTCGAGGCCCGGCTCGCGGCGCTACACAGGGAAAAGGGGCATTCGCCCCGTGGTGGGCGGAATGGGTATTTCGGTCATTTCCACGCCCCGCGGGCTGATGACCGATCAATCGGCGCGCAGGGAAGGCCTGGGCGGCGAACTTCTGTGCGAGGTTTGGTAACGAGGTTCGGCAAAGAATCCTGGCGATAGAGAGGCTTTTGAGGAATCCATGTCGCGCATCGGAAACAAACTGATCCCGGTCCCGTCCGGAGTAAAGGTGCAGATCAAGGACGGGTCCATCGAGGTGCAGGGCCCGAAGGGCAAGATGACCGTGCCGCTGCCCCGCGGAATTCACTTCGAGCAGAAGGACGGCGTGCTCGCGGCCAAGCGGGAAACGGAAGACCAGCGCGCCCTCCACGGGTTGGCGCGCGCTCTCGTGGCCAACGCCGTCACCGGCGTCACACAGGGATTCAAGAAGGACCTCGACATCGTGGGCGTCGGCTATCGCGCCGAGGTCAAGGGCAAGAATGTCGTCCTGGCGCTCGGTTACTCCCATCCCATCGAGTTTCCCGTGCCCGAAGGCATCCAGATCACCGTCGAGAAGCAGACCCACATGACGGTTTCCGGCGCGGACAAGAATCAGGTGGGCCAGGTGGCCGCGAACCTTCGCGCCCTGCGCCCCCCCGACCCGTATAAGCAGAAGGGCATTCGCATCAGCGGCGAGCGGCTGAAGAAGAAGGCCGGCAAGGCCGGCGCCAAGACGGCCGCCGCCTAGTCATCCGCTCGACCGGCGCGAAAAGGAGAACCAGAGTGGCGGCACCAGTCAGAAAATTATCAAGCGAGGCGCACCGTCGGCGAATTCACGTGCGCATGCGCAAGAAGATTGCGGGCACGTCCGAACGTCCGCGGCTGTGCGTGCACCGCTCGAGCCGCCACATCCGCGCGCAGGTGGTGGACGATCAGTCGGGGCGCACCATCGTTTCCGCGAGTTCGCTCGACAAGGACGTTCGCTCGTCGCTCAAAGGCGGAGGCAACGTGGCCGCGTCCAAAGTCGTGGGCAAGGCCATTGCCGAGCGCGCCCGGGCGAAGGGCGTCGAGAAAGTCGTGTTTGACCGCGGCGGCTATCAGTATCACGGCCGCGTGCAGGCGCTGGCGGAAGCGGCCCGGGAGGCGGGCCTGAAGTTCTGAAAACCATGTCCAAACAAGAGCTCAAGGACACGCTTTCCGTTCGCCGCCTGGTGGATGCCAACCAGGCCAATTTGAAGGATCAGGTGGTTTCCATCAACCGCGTCACGAAAGTCGTGAAAGGCGGCAAGAATCTCAGCTTTTCGGCGCTCGTCGTCGTGGGTGATCAGGGCGGGCATGTGGGTTTCGGGATGGGCAAGGCCCGCGAAGTCCCCATGGCCATACGCAAGGCCATCGAGCAAGCCAAAAAGAATATGGTCAAGCTCAATCTGAAAGGCTCCACGATTCCGCATCAAGTGACCGGGAACTATGGTTCGGGGCAGGTGCTGCTGAAGCCCGCGCCGGAAGGCACCGGAGTGATCGCCGGCGGCCCGGTGCGCGCGGTGATGGAGGTCGCGGGAATTCAGAACGTGCTGACCAAATCTCTCGGCACGTCGAACCCGCACAACGTGGTCAAGGCCACGTTCGACGCCCTGCTGCACTTGAAGGACGCGGCCAGCGTGGCGGAATCCCGCGGCAAGGGTGCGGGCGCGGAAGAAGCGGCGGCACCCAATCGCGCTGCCGAAGGATCCTAAGGATTGCCATGACCAAGAAGAAAGCGGGAACGCTGAAAATTAAATGGGTCCGCAGCTTTATCGGCTGTCCGCGCGGCATGCGCCAGACAATTCGCGGCCTGGGCTTCCGGCGGATGCAGCAGATCGTCGAGCGCCCGGATACCCCGGCGATTCGCGGCATGATCGCAAAAGTCCATCATCTGGTCGAGGTGGAAGGTTAGCCATGGCGGAAAAATCATCTCTATCGAATTTGAAGCCGCCGCGCGGCTCGCGCCACCGCAAGGTGCGCGTGGGTCGTGGTATGGGCTCCAAGCTCGGCAAGACGTCGGGCGCGGGCAATAAGGGGCAGCAGTCCCGCCGCGGCTATTCCCGCCGCGCCGGATTTGAGGGCGGCCAGATGCCGCTCCACCGGCGCCTGCCCAAGCGCGGTTTTTCCAGTCCGTTCCCGAAATCCTTCGCCGTCGTCAATGTCGAAGCCTTGAACGTCTTCGCCGCCGGCGAAACCATCACGCCGGAATCCCTCGCCGGGCGCGGCATCGTTCGCGCCATGCGCGATGGCGTCAAGATCTTGGGCGACGGCGACTTGCGAGTGCCATTAACCGTCCGCGCGCACGCCTTCAGCAAATCGGCCGAGGAAAAAATCGCGGGCGCCGGAGGGAAGGCTGAAGTTCTGAAGAAGGAAGACCAGAAATGAGGAAGCTCGTCGAGGCATTCCGGAACATCTTCAGCACGCCGGACCTGCGTAATCGTGTGCTCTTTACGCTGGCGCTGCTGGGGGTGTACCGCCTCGGCGCCTTCATTCCCACCCCGGGGATCAACACCGACCTCCTCCAGCAGCTTTTCGCGCAGAGCCGGGGTTCCGTGCTCGGCCTGATGGACCTATTCAGCGGCGGCAACTTCCGCCGGCTTACCATTTTCGCGCTCGGCATCATGCCCTACATCACCTCTTCGATCATTCTGCAATTGCTGGTGGTCGTATGGCCCTACCTCGAGCGCTTGCAGAAAGAAGGCGAGCTTGGCCGGCGCAAGATCACGCAATACACGCGCTATATGACCATTGTTTTGAGCGCCATCCAGTCATTCGCGATTGCAAGAACACTGACGTTACAGAGCATGGGCGGTCAGGCGCTCGTCTACAATCCCGGTTGGCGCTTCATCCTGATGACCATGCTGACACTCACGACTGGCTCGGCGTTTATCATGTGGCTCGGCGAGCAGATTAGCGATCGCGGTATCGGCAATGGAATGTCGCTGATTATTTTCGCGGGCATCGTTGTGGGCTTGCCCCGCGCCGTCAGCGATCTATGGGACAAGGCCCGCACGGAGGCGTGGGGCCCCTTCACTCCCATCGCCCTCCTCGGGCTGGTGGCGCTCATGGCTGGGGTTGTAGCCTTCATCGTTTTCGTCGAGGGCGGCCAGCGGCGCATTCCCGTGCAGTACGCCAAGCGCGTGATGGGCCGCAAGGTGATGGGCGGCCAGATGACCTATCTTCCGCTGCGCGTCAATTCCGGCGGCGTCATCCCCCCCATCTTCGCCAGTTCGCTGCTGACGTTTCCGCAGACGCTGGCGCTCATTCTCCAAAAGAGATCCCCGGTCTTCGATAAATTCGCCCGCTCGATTGGCTGGGGCGAGCCGCTCTACACGCTTTTATATGTCTCCCTGATCATCTTTTTCGCGTTTTTCTATGTGGGGATTATTTTCAATCCCACCGAGCTTGCGGACAACATGCGCAAATACGGCGGCTTCATTCCGGGCATCCGGCCGGGGCGCAACACGTCGGAATACATCAACCGTATTCTCACGCGCCTCACGTTTGTCGGCGGCGTCTATCTGGCCATCGTCTGCCTGCTGCCGGAATGGATGATTTCCGGAATTCACTTGCAGCACCTCCCCATCTGGCTGGGAGGCAATTGGTTCGACCAGCACATGTGGCGCTTCGTGCTCGATGGCCTGGGCGTGCAATTTTATTTTGGCGGCACATCGCTTCTCATTGTCGTCGGCGTAGCGATGGATACCGTCCAGCAGCTCGAAGCCCAATTGGTGATGCGCAATTACGAAGGATTCGTGCGCAAGGGCCGGGTGCGAAGCCGCCGTGGCTGATCCCGGCCGCTCGGCGGTGACCATGGCTCGGAAGCAGGCATTGATTTTGCTGGGCGCTCCCGGAGCGGGCAAGGGTACGCAAGCGAAGCAGATCGCCAAGCGCTTTGGCGTGCCGCATCTTTCCACCGGCGACATGTTTCGCGACGCCGTCGCCCGCGGCACCGAAACCGGCCGGCTGGCCAAGCCGATTATGGAAAGCGGCGGCCTGGTCCCGGACGATATTGTGATGAAGATTGTCGAAGAAAGGCTCGCGCGGCCCGATTGCGCGGAGGGATGCGTCCTCGACGGATTTCCGCGGACGCTGCCGCAGGCCGAACAGCTCGACCGCATGTTCGAGCGCGACGGCTTCCAAAAACCGGTCGTCGTGGATATTGAGGTAAGCCCGGAAGCGCTCGTGCGGCGCCTCTCGGGCCGCTGGACGTGCTCCACCGGCGGCGAGATTTACAATATCTACGACGCGCCGCCGAAAGTGCCGGGCGTTTGCGATGCCGACGGCGGAAAACTCGTGCAGCGCTCCGATGACCGCCCCGAAGTTGTGAAGGCGCGGCTCGAGGCCTACGAGCGCCAAACGCGGCCCCTGGCGGAGTATTACCGCCGGCAGGGCCTGCTGCATGTCGTGAAAGGCGAGGGCAGTGCGGAAGACGTGAGCCGCGCAATCGGCGAGCTTCTAAGCCGCGCGGGATGGCGAGATGGTCATCTGTAAATCGCCCGCGGAGATCGAAAAGATGCACGAGGCCGGATTGATCGTTTGGGGCGCGCTCGAAGCCATGCGCTCCATGGCGCGCCCGGGCCTTTCGACGAAGGAGCTGGACGAATTTGCGGAGGCTTATACGGCGAAGCATGGTGCCAGTCCCGCTTTCAAGGGCTACCGCGGCTATCCCGGCTCGGTGTGCACGTCGGTGAACCAGGAAGTGGTGCACGGGATTCCATCTTCCACGCGGCGTTTGCGCGCGGGAGACATCTTGTCCCTCGATTTTGGCGTCGAGCTGGACGGCTACTTTGCGGATGCCGCGCTGACCGTGCCGGTGGGAAGTGTCGCGCCGCCGCGGGAAAAGCTGTTGCGCGTCACGCGCGAATCGCTCGACCGCGCCATCGAGAAGGTCCGGCCGGGCAACCACCTGGGGGACGTTTCGTCGGCCGTGCAGCAGTGGGTCGAAAAGAACGGCTATTCCGTGGTGCGCGAGTTTGTGGGACACGGCATCGGGACGCGGATGCACGAGGACCCGCAGATTCCCAATTACGGTCCGCCGGGGCATGGGCCGCGCTTGCAAGAAGGCATGGTCCTGGCCATCGAACCTATGGTGAACGCGGGCGGTCCCGCCGTGAAGGTGCTCGAAGACAAATGGACCGCCGTGACGGAGGATGGCAGCGATTCGGCGCATTTCGAGCATACCGTCGCGGTCACCTCGAATGGGCCGTGGATTCTGACGCGGCCGAAGGAAGCAGCCGGCCCATGCTGGTGACCGGCTCGAAAAGCTAAGGCACGATTCGGAAAAGGAGCACATGGCGAGAAGGCCGCTGCAGGAAAAAAAGAAGCCCGGCGAAGGAAGCGGAAAGGAAGACGCCATCGAGGTGATGGCCACGGTGATCGAGCCGCTTCCCAACGCGATGTTTCGCGTCGAGCTGGAGAACAAGCATCAGGTCCTCGCCCACATTTCGGGGAAGATGAGGAAAAATTTTATACGCATCCTGCCCGGAGACCGCGTCGCGGTCGAGCTTTCGCCCTACGACCTCACGCGCGGTCGGATCGTTTACCGGTATAAGTGAGCGGGGCGCCGAACGAAGCGGCGGTTAAGAATTAAATGGTGCGCCGGGCTTTAGCCCGGCATCTTCCGGCGAGATGCTGAAGCGGAAGAAAAGGGACAAAAGAAGATGAAAGTTCGTGCTTCGGTCAAGAAAATTTGCATGAAGTGCAAGATTGTCCACCGGCGCGGCGTGGTGCGCGTGATTTGCCAGAACCCCAAGCACCGCCAGCGCCAGGGTTAGGAGCGAGACAAATGGCACGCATCGCAGGTGTGGATTTGCCGCCCAATAAGCGGCTCTGGATCGGGCTCACGGCCATCTACGGCATCGGGCAGGCGCGCGCGCGCTCCTTGGCGGAAAAGGCCAAGGTGGACCCGGTGAAAAAGATCAAGGACCTCACCGAAGAGGAAGTCACCCGCTTGCGCGCGGCCATTGAATCCGAAGGGCGCGTCGAAGGCGATCTCCGCAAGGAGATGCAGATGAACGTGCGGCGGCTGATTGAAATCCAGTGCTATCGCGGCTTGCGTCACCGCCGCAACCTTCCCGTGCGCGGCCAGCGGACGCACACCAACGCGCGCACCCGCAAGGGTCCGCGGAAGGGCGCCGTCGCCGCGAAGAAGAAGACCATGGCCCGCAAGTAGTCACCGGGCTTTAGGGGTTTAAGTAGCTCAGGCTAGCCCTGAGGAACGAAGGGTCCGCTTTTTGGACCCGAGGCTTTGTGGCAGTTGGTTGTGTAGCTCAGGTCCGCCTTTTGGACCTGAGGGTTTTCACGAGATAAGCGGAAAGGAAATTATCTTGGCAAAAGAACCGAAAGACGCGGCGGCGGCTCCGGCAGCTCCGGACAAAAAATCGAAGCGCAAGAAGGAGTTTCGAAAGAAGAAGGAAAAGCGCGTGGTGCCGCATGGCGTCGTCTGTATTCAGGCCACGTTTAACAATACGATTGTCACGCTCACCGATCCGGATGGCCGCGCCGTCAGTTGGGCTTCCGCGGGATCGGTGGGCTTTAAAGGCTCGCGCAAGGGCACGCCGTATGCCGCGCAGCAGGCGGCCATGACCGCCGCGGGCGTGGCCCGCGATCAGTATGGAATGAAATCGGTGGAAGTGCGCGTAAAGGGGCCTGGAGCGGGACGCGAATCCGCGGTTCGCGCCCTGGCATCCTCGGGGCTGCACATCAATGCCATCAAGGACGTGACGCCCGTTCCGCACAACGGCTGCCGCCCGCCGAAGCGCCGCCGCGTCTAATGGTTCTGTGGCTGGAAGGGCGGGGTTTCAACCCCGCCGAAACTAGCGAACGAACGTAAAAGGGGCTTTAGCCCCTGGGAGAAAAGCACTTGGCAAGACATCGCGAAGCGGTTTGCCGGCTCTGCCGGCGGGAAGGCATGAAGCTTTTCCTGAAGGGGCTGCGCTGTTTTACGGAAAAGTGCGCCATCGAGAAGCGCAACTTCGTTCCCGGACAGCATGGCCAGGCCCGCCGGCCCAAGATGGTCGGCTACGGCGTGCAGTTGCGCGAAAAGCAGAAGGTGAAGCGCACCTACGGGCTGCTCGAGCGGCAGTTCCGCACCTATTTCGAGAAGGCCGCAAGCGCGAAAGGTCCCACGGGCGGGAACTTGATGGTCATGCTCGAGCGGCGTCTGGACAACGTGGTCTATCGCATGGGCCTGGCGGGTTCCCGGGCGCAGGCTCGCCAGCTGGTTCTCCACGGCCACATTCGCGTGAAGGGGCGGAAGGTGAATATTCCGAGCTACCTCGTGGATGTGGGCGACGATGTGGCGCTCAAGGAAAAAATGCACCAGAACGCCATGGTGCTCGAGGCGGCCAACCTGGCGAAGACGCAGGGTGTCGCTCCCTGGCTCGATATTGACCGTCAGAATTTCAAGGCCCGTGTGGTGGCTCTGCCGCGCCGCGAGGACGTGCAGACCCCGCCGATGAACGAGCAGCTCATCGTCGAACTCTATTCCAAGTAGCGCCGGATTTTGTGCCGCATCAAAAGTTTGCAGTTCGGCCCCCAGCGGGCCGGGAGGAAGGGCGAAGATGTGGAAGGGCTTCCAGAAACCAAAACGTTTGGCTGCAGAACCTGAAACACTCACGGATAAGTACGGCAAATTTTCGGCCCAGCCCTTTGAGCGTGGCTGGGGCACCACCGTCGGCAACGCGCTCCGGCGCGCCCTGCTCAGCTCCATCGAGGGCGCGGCCATCACCGCTGTAAGGATCGAAGGCGTCCTGCACGAATTCTCGCCGATTCCCGGCGTGGTCGAGGATGCCACCGACATCATCCTCAATCTGAAGCAGGTCCCTTTGAAGCTCAACACGGACCAGCCGAAGACCATCACGCTCACCGTCGAGACGCCCGGGCCGGTCACCTCCGCGAAGATCGAAGAGGACGCCGACATCGCCGTGCTCGATAAGAACGTTTATATCGCCACGGTCAGCGAAGGCGGCAAGCTGGAGCTCGAGCTGCGCATCAAGAACGGCCGCGGCTACGTCGCCGCCGACCGCAATTTCGATGAGGACCTGCCCATCGGCTACATCCCCATTGATTCCGTCCATTCGCCGGTCCGCAAGGTCAACTACGCCGTCGAAGCCGCGCGTCTCGGCCAGATGACTGATTACGAAAAGCTCACGCTCGAAGTCTGGACAAACGCCGCCATCACCCCGCAGGACGCCATCGGCCTGGCTTCCAAGCTCATCAAGGACCACATGAGCATCTTCATCAACTTTGAAGAGCAGCCGGAGCTTCCCGAGGAGGTCGCCGAGAACTACGCCGATCCGCGCCTGGAATTCCTCGACCGTTCCGTCGAGGAGCTGGAACTCTCGGTGCGTTCCTACAACTGCCTGAAGAACGCCAACATTCAAAACTTGCGCGAGCTGGTCCAGAAAACCGAATCCGAAATGCTCAAAACGAAGAATTTCGGTCGCAAGTCGCTCAACGAAATCAAGGAGATCCTAGTAAAAATGGGTCTGAGCCTGGGCATGAAGTTCGATGAGCACGGCCGCATCATTTGGCCGCCGCTCCCGAGCCAGACCGCTCCTCCTCCCTCGGAGGAAACCACGGCCCTCTAGCGGACGTCGTCGCCGGGCTTACGGTAAACGAACATGAGACACCTCGTATCAGGAAGCAAACTCGGCCGCAACCCGGCGCACCGTCGCGCTACGCTCCGTAACCTCGTCACCAATCTCATCGAGAAGGAGCGCATCCAGACCACCATCGCCCGCGCCAAAGCCGCTCGCCCGCTTGCCGAGCGCATGATCACCCTCGGCAAGCGCGATACGCTTCATGCGCGCCGCCAAGCCGCCGCGTTTCTCTTGACTCCCGGCGCCACCCAGAAGCTTTTCGCCGATCTCGCTCCCCGCTTCGCCGATCGTCCCGGCGGCTACACGCGCATCGTGCGGACCGGCTGGCGGATCGGCGACGGCGCCGAGCTTGCCATCCTCGAATTTATCGGCTCGGACTTGAAAAAGAAGGAAAAGAAGCCCCGCAAGAAAGAGTTGGAAGCGCCCCCCGAACTAAAAGAAGAGAAGGAAGAAAAAGAAGCCGTCGCCGCCGGCTGATTCACCAGCGTTCCGCTTTGCCTTCGATTTATAGCGGATCTGATTCCGAGCGCCGCTTCCATTTGCCAGTTCGCCCCCGTCCCTGCGGAGCGGTGAGGGAGGCCGCAAAACATCCTCTTTGAAAAAGTCGGCCTGTGCTGAGCCGGCTTCGAACCGCTCGCGAACCGCCATCGCCCCTATTCCAGCCTGTAATTCGGCGCTTCCCGCGTGATGATCACGTCGTGGACGTGGCTTTCGCGCAGCCCCGCCTGCGAAATGCGTATGAACTTGCTCCGTTCCTGCAATTCCTTCAGATTCGCCGCGCCGCAATATCCCATTCCGCTTCGCAGTCCGCCCACCAGTCTGCTCCACCAGCCCCGCGAGCGGCCCCTTGTACGGCACCTGCCCCTCGATTCCTTCCGGCACGGATTTCCCTTGCTCCGCGCCTTCCTGCGCGTAGCGGTCGGCCGAGCCTGCCTCCATGGCCCCGAGCGACCCCATGCCCCGGTACGATTTAAACGTGCGCCCCTGATAGAGAATCGTTTCGCCGGGCGACTCCTCGGTCCCCGCAAAAAGGCCGCCGATCATCACGGCAGCGGCGCCCGCGGCGATGGCCTTGGTGATGTCGCCTGAAAATTTGATGCCCCCGTCGGCGATGATGGGCACGCCCGTGTCCTTCGCCGCGCGCGACGCCTCGAGTATGGCCGTGATCTGCGGCACGCCCGCGCCGGTCACCACGCGCGTCGTGCAGATCGACCCTGGCCCGATGCCCACCTTCAGGCCGTCAATGCCCAGCGCAATCAAATCGCGCGCTCCTTCGCCGGTGGCCACGTTCCCGGCAAGCAGTTGCATCTCCGGCAGCTTGCGCTTCACCTCGCGAATTGCTTCCATCACGCGCGTCGTGTGGCCGTGCGCCGTGTCGATGGCCAGCACGTCCACTTTGTCGCGCGCCAGCTCCTCGGCGCGCTCCAGAAAGTCGCCCGTCGCGCCGATGGCCGCGCCCACGCGCAGCCGGCCGTGCTCGTCCTTCGTGGCGTTGGGGAACTCGATCTTCTTCTGAATGTCCTTCACCGTGATCAGCCCCTTGAGGTGGAACTCCTTGTCCACCACGAGCAGCTTTTCGATGCGGTGCCGTTGCAGGATGCGTTCGGCTTCCTCGAGCGTCGTGCCCACCGGCACGGTGATCAGATTGTCCTTCGTCATCACGGCGCTCACGGGCTGGTCCAGATTGCGCTCGAAGCGCAGATCGCGGTTCGTCAGGATCCCCTCCAGGTGCGGGCCACGCGTCACCGGAAGGCCCGATACCTTGTATTTGTTCATGATGTCGAGCGCCTGCCGCACCGACATCTCGGGCGCAATCGTCACCGGGTCCACGATCATCCCGCTCTCCGACCTCTTCACCCGGTCCACTTCCTCGGCCTGGCGATCAATGGTCATGTTGCGGTGAATGAACCCGATCCCGCCCTGCCGCGCGATGGCCATGGCCAGCCGCGAATCCGTCACCGTATCCATGGCTGCGGCGACGATGGGGATGTTCAGCGCGATTTTGCGCGATAGCTGCGTGCGCGTGTCCGCCTGCGTGGGCAGCACGGCGGATTTGCCGGGCAGCAGCAGCACGTCGTCGAACGTCAGCGCCTCGGGAATCGCTCCGTCAATCATCCTCTCTCCTGTCCATGAGTGAAAGTCCGAGATGGTTTGTAGGTCGTGGCTTCAGCCACGACATAATGAGCCAAAATCAAAGGGGCTTTCGCGCACTTTGCGTCCCGGTGGTTTTCACCGGGAAGCCCCTGAAGTACAGATTTTGCAGTTCTCACGCTTGCTTTCAACTTCCCCCCAGCTGCGATTCCGGTTTTTTCGCCAGGCCCATAAACACCAAAGCCCAGCGCGCCGGAAGTCTGGCGGACTGGGCTCAATGGAATTTCCTGTGTCGAGGAAGACCCTCATGAACCATCCGCAATTTTATGCATATCCCCGCACGAAATCAAGGATACGAAAAGGGGTAGTGGATTTGCTTTGCCCGACTCAGAATCGTCGAGCTTGTCGGCCACGCCGTTCAAGATCCTGCCCCTGGGAATAAGCCAACAACTAAGACCTCTTTTTTGATCGCATGAATTTCTTGACTGGCTCTAAAACCCTCTCTTCGTTAATTTTCCTTTCACGACAGTAAGGTGTCTTGAACCAAGCGTATAAGCTCATGGTCCCTTTCCTGGAATTGCAGCGTCGGCAGCAAATGCCCGCGTTATATTTTTTCTTCAATGGTCCGTCGTTATTGAAGTGCTCTATCGTTGCTCCCGAGGCGCTCATCGCATGGGGTTTTTGCTTCATCAAAGTTCTGCAATACACGCAAGCTTTGTCCCTCGCTCGAATCCCTTGCTCATCTTGCTCGGAAATACCGTATCTATTGGACATGGTTTCCGGTGCCCTCTGAATCGCCCATTGTGAGATGGTTCGGCCCCAGAACACAACTCTCCGGGATCGCCCCCCCACCCCTCACCCTCATCCCTTTTTCAATCCCCATCCATAGCGAGCTCCGATACTTTCGAACACAAACTTGAATTGGCTTCTTTTCAAGTTCCCCGCTAGATTCGCTTCATGAGCCATCACCCAGCAATGGCCGAACACGCAGGCGCATTTCTGCCGCCGCTGCATTCCCGCTCGCGGGATATCGCCGCGCCCGCTGGCGTGCCTTCCCATGCCAAGCCTGGCCTGCGGGATTCGCTCGCCGCCGGCGCACTCATGCTTCTTTATGTGGCCGCGTACATTGCCGCCGGTTTCGCCGTCCTGGCCGTTGCCAAGTGGGCTTGGGCCGGAATCTTCGGCTAGAACCGCTTGCAAGACCCGGGAAATCTTCTTTCCGCCTTCATTTTTTCCTTGCTTTTTTCGTTAACCATGTTATAATTGTGCTGTTCCATTAACAAAAAGGCATTTTGTTGTTCCGGGGGGCCGCCGTAGGCGGAGCTTCCCCCGGCGGCCCTGCGGGACAGGAGCCGTCAGCTCTTCCGACAATTGAATCGCAATTCGCCTCCAAGACCTCGATTTCTACCCGAAACACCAGTGCGAGTAGAATTTGCCCTAACTCCCCTTGTTTCAGCTACTTAACTTTTTCTACCCGAAACAAATCTGAGGGGCGCAGACCCAAATCTCAACCGCACCTTCACGAATCACGAGTCACATCCCGATCCCGAAGCTTTGGGATTCGGGAAAGTGTCACGACTCACCAACCACTTGATTTCTAATCGTCCCTCGGACGATTAGAAATGTTCCTAAGTTCTTTGCCATCAACAGAAAGTCACTTTCTAATCGGGACAAGTCCCCGGTTGCGCGAATCCTCCGCAGTGCCTACCATAGATTGCGGTGAACCACTTCACACCGTTCCGGCCCCTTCGCAACCCCCATCTGATGACCATTGCCTCGGCCTTTTGGCGCCGGCGGTATCCGCTCTTGCCTCCCAGTGTCCCCAGGCTATTTGAGACCGAGCCTGGCACTCAGGTGCGCGCCGATTGCCACTGGCAGGAAAATCCGCGCGAACATCCCACGCTCGTCTTGCTGCACGGCCTCGAGGGATCAAGCGAGTCGTCCTATATCCTTGGCGCCGCCGAGAAGGCTTTCGCCGCGGGGTTCAACGCCCTGCGCCTCAATCAGCGGAATTGCGGCGGCACGGAGGCGCTCTCTCCGTCGCTCTACCATTCCGGCCTGAGCGGCGACGTTCGCGCCGTCGTGCTCGAACTCGTCGGGCGCGACGCCCTGCCCGCCGTATTCGCCGCTGGGTTCTCGATGGGCGGCAATCTGGTCCTGAAGATGGCCGGAGAATTCGGAGACACCGCGCCCCGCGCGCTTCGCGGCTTCGCGGCCGTGGCGCCTGTGATGGATTTGGCCGCTTGCGTGGATGCGCTCGTCGCGCCGCGCAATTTTCTCTACAACCGCCGTTTTGTGGGCGGATTGAAGCGCCGCATGCTCCGCAAGTCGGAACTATTCCCTGAAATCTATTCGCGCAACGGCTTGGCCCGCGACATGAAAGACATTCGCACCGTCCGCGAGTTCGACGATCGCATCACCGCCCGCTTTTGCGGTTTCCGCGATGCCGCCGACTATTACGCCCGCATGAGCGCCGGCCCGCTCGTCGGAGCGATCCGCAGGCCTACGCTGATCTTGGCCGCGCAGGACGATCCGTTTGTCCCATTTTCAATTTTCGATAGTCCGGCGTTGCGGGAGAATCCGAGGATTACCCTTGTCGCGCCGCCCCATGGCGGCCATTGCGCGTTCATCTCGCGGGAACGGGGCGACGCGCGCTTCTGGGCCGAAGCGCGCCTTGTGGATTTTTGCGCGCAAGTGCTCGAAAATTCCCCCGCCGAATGACGCCTGCGCTCAGGCAATACGCCCGTGCGCCCTCCACTCCGCTTCGATTTCCTCGAGCGTCTTGCCCTTCGTTTCAGGCACCAACTTGTAAACGAAAATCCACGCCGCCACGCCCACCAGCGCGTAGACCCAGAACGTCCACGCGTTCCCGAGCCATTCGAGCAGGCTCAGGAACGTCAGCGCGACGATCATATTCGAGCCCCAGTTCGACACCGTGGCCACCCCCATGGCGCGCCCGCGAATCTTCAGCGGATAAATCTCGGAGATCATCAGCCAGAAGACGGGCCCCAGGCTGATCGCGAAGCACGCCACGTAGAACATCACGCAGACCACGGCAACCGGGGACAACACCTGCGTGAATCTGGGCGAGACGAACGCGAACCCGAGAAACCCCAGGCTGATCACCATGCCCACGATTCCCCATAGCAGCAGTGGCCGGCGTCCCGCGCGGTCCAGCAGCCACAGCGCAACCACCGTCATCAGCACGTTCACCACGCCCACGCCGGCCGTCGCCAGGATGGCCACGGAGTTGGATTTCAGTCCCGCCAATTGAAAGATTGTCGGCGCGTAGTAAATCACCGTATTGATGCCCGTGAATTGCTGAAAGGCCGCGAGCCCAATCCCGATTACCAGCGCCGGCCGCAGCGCCGGACTCAGCAGCTCCCGCCAGCTCCCCTCCTGCTTGCCCAGGCTGGATTCGATATCGTTTAGTTCCACGTTCACGTCGGAGCCTGCCCGGATGCGGGAGAGCACCGTGCGGGCCACGTCCCGCAAACCTTGCCGCATGTACCAGCGCGGGCTTTCGGGCACGAACAGCAGTCCGATCAGCATGATCAGCGCCGGAATGGCCGCCACGCCGAACATCCACCGCCACGCGCGCGCGTCCGCCAGCGCGTAATCCGCCAGGTAGGAGCAGACGATTCCGATCGTGATCATCAGTTGGTTCAGCGAGACGAGCGTCCCGCGCACATTGGCCGGCGAGATTTCCGAGATGTAAAGCGGCGCCGTGAATGACGCGATCCCAATCGCAATTCCCACCACCACGCGGCCAAGAGCGAGCGAGAGCGCCCCGGGCGCGAGTGCCGTGCCGATCGCTCCAATGATGAACAGCAGCGCCACCCAGATCAGCACCTTGCGCCGTCCGAAGCGGTCGGCGAGCTTCCCGCCGATGGCAGCCCCGATCACGCATCCCAGCAGCGCCGCGCCCACGATGCGCTCGTCCTGTTGCGTGCTGAGGGCAAAATCCTTTCGAAAAAAGAGCCGGGCTCCTGAAATCACGCCTGTGTCATAGCCGAAGAGCAATCCCGCCAGCGCGGAAACGGCGGAGATGACCGTAACGAAATACCCGGTTTTTGGTGCGCTTCCCACCCCTTTTTCAGCAGCCATGAATCACTCTCCCTCTTTTGCCTGGATTGTGCGCACACCCGCGGGAAGGTCACCTGGCAGGCTCCAGCCCGCGGCGTACGTTTCCAACATGGACTTTATTTGCGGCCCCAACCTCGCGAGATTGTACACCCGGCTGCAAGCCGAGGCTCGCAAAATGATGCCTGCTGTGCCCCTTTGCGCCACAAGTCCCGCTCCCACTTGATGGCCGCGAATCTTTCCGGAGGCTGCGGGCGCCCCTTTGTCCTCCGCAGTTTCCAACGTGCCTTCAAATTCTTGTGGACAAGACTACCCCTTCTCGTTCACATTATCGGGGTCAGAGGCGGAGTGACTTGGGAGAGAGGCGATGAAATTCGTTGCGTGTTTTTGCGGGCTGGCCCTTCTTTTCGCGTCGAGCGCCCGGGCGCAGGTAAATCAGCAAAATTCTCTGCTGCTGGCCTCCTCCGACCCCGGCATGGCAGCCGCCGCCTCACCGGCGGCCAGCGCTCCCTTCGGCTCCCTCCCTGCCTCCGAAGCGATCGCAGCTGCGGCTCCGGCCGCGTCGGCGGAATCCGCGCAGGGCGGCGGCTATGGCGGCTCTCCCACTTACAACTGGCAGGTGTATGTCGGTTACACCTTCGTGCGCTTGTACCTGCTTCCCAAGATCCCCAAGTTGGTCCCCAATGGCTTGACGGTGGACACCAATGGCATCAACGCTTCCGGCGTCTACTATTTTCCATCCATCACCTGGGTCGGCGTGGAAGGCGATGCGGTGGGAACCTTCGGCTCGTTCAAGTGCTCGAAATTCGCTCTGGCCGGGGGCGGAGCGCGCGTCCGCTGGCGAGGGCCGCACGGCCTTGAACTCTGGGGCCACGGCACGCTCGACGCATCGCATATCGTGCCCCAAACGGCGTTCGGCGGCCAGACCTCCTTCGCCTATCAATTCGGCGGAGGAGCTGACGTCTTCACCAGCTTCCATAACATCGGCATGCGCGTGGAAGGCGACCTGGTGGGAACGCACTTCTTCCACACCTACCAGCGCAGCGTGCAAATCTCCGCCGGCATCGTCTATAGATTCTAAGTTGCCCCTCTGGCAGGCGTTTTTGCCCGGCGGTTTCTGCCCGTTTTCGCCCAAAATGGGCCTGCGAGCACCCCTGTCTCCATTTTCATAGCTTATAGCCAATCTTGCGGACAAACTCCCGGCGTCGCTTGGCGTCTTCCGGGCCTTCCACGCCCTTTGGCGGGCTCCCATCCACCACACCGAGCACGCCGCGCCCCTGTGCCGTCTGTGCGACGATCACTTCCACTGGGTTAGCCGTAGCGCAATGGATGGAGCACACCTCGTAGCAGTCCCGAACCCGGCTCAGTAGGTTGATTGGATAGGCCTCACGCACCAGCAGCACGAAGACATGGCCCGCTCCGATGGCCTGGGCATTCGATATCGCCGCGCCGCGCAGTTCCTCGTCATTCGATTCGGCGCGGACCAGACACGGCCCCGAGGCTTCGTTGAAGGCCACCCCAAATTTCGCCCCCGGCACCGTGTTGACTACTACCTCGTAGAGGTCCTCGGCGGTCTTGATGAAGTGGGAGTGGCCTACGATCAGGTTCGCGCCCTCGGGAATTTCCATGCGCACGCTCAGGAGTTCCATTTATTGCTCCTCACCCGGCAAAAAGGTTCCCATTTTTGGGATTCAGCGCAAGATAGGAGAAACCCGCTCTGGCCGAAGTCCATTATCAACACCATAATATGCGCCGTGCAAGCGCGTTTCGCTTTGGAGTTTCACGTGCTCTCAATTTTTTTGACTCTTGCCCCATGGCTGTCGCATCAAAGAAAAAGGGAGGCGAAGACCGGCGCTTTTTTCGCGCGCTCACCCTTTAGATTCCCATGTTGATAAAGACTCTCCAACAGGCCAGGCGCTTCCTGAAAATCCTCTTTGGATTCACTCTCCTGGCCCTCGGCGTGGTCATGATTGTCACGCCCGGTCCGGGCTGGCTGACCATCCTTCTCGCCCTGGGCGTCCTGGCGGCTGAATTTGTCTGGGCGCGTCGGCTCCTCGACAGCCTCAAGGTGCAAAGCGAGCGCCTTCGCCACGCCGTTTTTCCCCCAGCCGACCGCGCCGCTTGACCCTCCTCTGGGCCCCCAGGCCGCCCCTGCTGATTGCCTCCCCATCCTCCTGTGGCAGGCGGCGGTCTCCCTAATGCCTCGCACTCCTGCGCAAGGATCTCTCCAAAGGATCGTTCTCAATTCGCCGTTTGCGGCGGGGGATCCTTCCAATAAGGGAATTTCCGCCCAGGCTCTCACGGGGAACCCGCCGCAGTCCGCTGCTTGTGTATACCTGCATTTACTTTTCATATTAACCTAGGTTAATATACATGCCGCTCTTCAAGAATTGGCGGCCACGGACCCTTGATTGCTTGCTCCATGTCCATCCTCTCCCATCCCGCGAGGTGTACATTCCTCATGCGCACGGCTGTTTTCGCTCTCGTCCTGACTGCCGCGTTCCTCGCTTTTTCGGCGCGAACTTCCGCGCAGGGAGAAACCACCAGCGCCATCGTGGGTCAAGTGACCGACGCAACCGGCGCCGCCATTCCGCGCGCCACGGTCACAATCAGGAATCGAGAGACAGGCCTCGACCGCTCGGCCCAGTCCGACGACCAGGGCCGCTTCAACTTTCCTCAGTTGGAGCCGGGCGTTTATTCCGTCCAGGTGGAAGCGCCAGGCTTCGATTCGCAGCAGAACGACGGCGTGTCCGCGGGATTGGGGCAAAAGCAGACCGTAAACTTCACCCTCAAAATAGCGCAATCGAACCAGACCATCCAGGTAACCGCCGCTCCTCCCCTCATCAACCCCGAAAACGCCAACACCTCCACCAATCTGAACGCCCCGGCGCTCGAAAATCTCCCTAATCCGGGCGGCGACCTGACGTACCCCTTGCAATTCGCGCCAGGCGCGCTCATCAACACGGCGGGCAGCGGAAACGATTTTGTCGGAGGCACCAACGGCTACGGCAACGTGCAGTTCAATGGCCTTCCCGCTCTATCGAACGGCTACATCGTTGATGGCCTCGAAACCAACGATCCGCTCACCAATCTCAATAGCGGCCTCTCCACGAATCTCGTCCTGGGGCTCAATTCCATTTCCGAAGTCACGGTCAACACTCTTTCCTACTCCGTGGACCTGGGAAGATATGGAGCGTCTCAGGTCAACTACGTCACTAAATCCGGCGCGAACCAGTTCCATGGCAACCTCTACGAAATCTGGAACGGCTCGATATTAAACGCGGCGGACTATTTCACGAACGCGACACCCGGTAACAGCAAGCCGCGCTCTGTCGTCAATCACTTCGGAGGCAGCCTGGGCGGCCCGGTTCTTCACAACAAGCTCTTTTTCTTCTTCGATAGCGAATGGATTCGCATCGCGCTCCCGATCGTCACGCCCACGACCGTGCCGACCCTTGCTTTTCAGAGCTATGTCCTTCAGCAACTGGGCCAAACAACAACCGGCTGCGCACTCCAATCGTGCTTTTATCAAAAAATGTTTTCCCTCTACGGGAACACGGGCGGGAGTCCGCTTCAAGTACTCTACTGCCCGTTCAACGCGGACGGTACGCAGGCAGCCGGCAGTCCGCCGGATGGAAACGGTTGCGCCAACCGTCAGAGTGTTTCCCATTCGAGCGACGACCACGAGCAGGTCCAGACCGTTCGCCTCGATTACAACATCAACGCCAACAACACCGCCTGGTTTCGCTTTCAGACCGACAATGGCCTGCAGGCCGCCTATACCGATGCCATCAATCCTTTGTTCGACTCGCTCTCTCCGCAGCCCCTCTACTCCTTCGCGGCGGGCTATGCGCATATCTTTTCCCAGAACCTCGTGAACTACTTCAATCCCGGATTTTCCTGGTACGCAAGCCTCTTCGCTCCCACCGACTTCGAGAAAACGCTCGCGGCTTTCCCGATTGTCCTCCAAGGCACCGGCGCCAATGCCTTCACCACCGTGGGAGGACTCGACAACACCTGGTTGCAAGGTAGGCGCGCCACTCGCTTCTTCATCAACGACAACCTCGCCTGGAACCATGGCCCGCACGAATTCAGTTTTGGGACCAATACCAGAATTTTTCGCCTGAACGACTTCGATTTCGACGAAGGCACCGTTCCCACGGTCACCTATGCCAACCTCCAGCAATACATCTATGGAGTTGCCAATACCGCGACACAAACATTTCCCCTATCTCCGAACGAACCCTTTAATTTCCTGAATCTCGATCTCTACGCGCAGGATACCTGGAAGCTCACCGCGAAACTCACCTGGACCGTCGGCATTCGCGACACCCTCAATTCGAATCCGCTCAATCCGCATGGCGAAGTCGCGCGCCTTCGCGGCTCCTTCGATTCCATCTCCCATAATGTCAATCAGCCCTTAAGCGCCGCCATTCAAACCAATCTCGGGCACCTGTTTGCCTCCACGCCCCTCGCCATCCTGCAGCCGCGAACCGCGCTCGCTTGGCAGTTCGCGCGCAATTCCGTGCTCCGCGCGGGCTTTGGCCTCTTCAGCGACATCTTGCCCGGCAGCGTTGCGGACGTTGTGGGCATGAACCCGCCCTACGTGCGCACTTTCCAGGGCGGACTTTTAGGCACCGTCGGCGGCACAGCCATTGCGCCGGGAGTTCCCGCGAGCGCCGTGGATGCGACCGTAGCCGCCAATCAAGCCTTTGGCGCGGGCTTTTCCAAGGGCGAACTTTCCTGCGCCTCCCCGCTCGCAAATCCCTCCGCGTGTCTTCCGCCCGTCTCCATTACGGCCGTGCCGGACGGCACGCTCCATGCCCCTCACTTCATGCAATGGAGTTTCGGCATCGAACACCAATTCGGGGCCACATCGAGCCTGCGCGCGCAATACGTTGGCACGCGAGCCTTGGACCAACCCTACTCCACCGAAGTGAATGGCTATCAAACCGTCTGCCCGGGATGCTTCGCGCCGTTCCCCTACGGCCAGCCGCCCGACCCCAGGTTCGCCGCCGTCACCCAGCTTTCTACCGGCGCCAGCAGCCGCTACAACGCCCTTCAACTCACGGCCACGAAGCGGCTCAGCCACGGTCTGCAGGGTCAAATCAATTACACCCTCAGCCGCTGCATGGACGAGGTTTCCAATGGCGGCTTCCTCCCTTTTTCCGCGGGAGCCATCCTCTCACCCCTCCCCGGAGAACTGTCCCGCAACTATGGCCCCTGCGACTACGACATTCGCCACAACCTCACCGCTCAGTATGTCTACCAGCTCCCCATTCGAGTCCAAAGCCGCTGGCTGGGCGCAGCCCTCAACGGCTGGCAAATTTCGGGGACCGCCTTCTGGCACAGCGGCATTCCTTTCTCCGTGCTCAGTACCCCTTATTCGGCCAACGGCAATGGAATCGTCAACGGCAGCGGTCCGCAATTCGCCAGCGTCGTTCCTGGCGTCCCGCTCTATGAACACAACCCCATTCCGGGCGTCACACAGTCCGGCACAATCCAGTGGCTCAACCCCGCCGCCTTCGTCTCCACCGTTGACCCCGGCACGGGAGCCTGCTCTGGCGGCAGCGACACTCCCCAAAATTGCGAGTTCGGAACGCTCGGCCGCAACGCCCTCCGCGGCCCCGATTTCTTCTGGTCCGACTTCTACATCACCAAATGGTTCGCCCTGGGCGAGCGCGTAAAACTTCGCCTCGATGGCCAGTTCTTCAATCTCCTCAACCATCCCAATTTTGCCCTGCCCAGCATGGTATTCGCCGGCATTCCGGGAGAGCCATCCACTCTATCGGGTTTCGGCGCGCTTTCTTACGCCACGTCTCCGCCCACGGGTTTGCTGGGCGTTGGCCTGGGCGGCGATAGCTCCCCGCGCATGATCGCCCTCCAGGCCCGCCTCGAGTTCTAGGCGGCTACTCATGTCGCAGCGCCACCATCGGATCCACGCTGGCCGCCCTTCGAGCGGGGAGCCACGCGGCCAGCATCACGACAGCCAGAAGCAGCGTAGCGGACGTAGCGAGCACCCACGGATCGTTTGCCTTTACTTCAAACAATTGCGACTGAATCAGTCGCCCGGCAGCGAGCGCGGCCAAAAGTCCGGCGATAAGTCCCGCGGCCGACATCCCGATAGCTTCCCGCAGGATCAGCCACGCAACATTTCCACGCGTGGCGCCGAGCGCCGTACGGATTCCGATTTCGCGCGTCCGCAGCGTCACCATATAAGCCATCACTCCGTACAGCCCGATGGCCGCCAACAGCGAAGCGAGCCCGCCGAAACAAATGGAGAGCGTCGCCATCAGCCGCTCCGGAAATATGTTTTCGTCCCTCTGCTCATCGAGCGTCCTCGTGTCGAATACCGGCAGATTCGAATCGTATGCCTCCACCGCTTTCCTCAGCGTCGTCGCGAGCGCCGAGGGGTCCTGCCCCGTCCGCACGTAGAAGGTGAACTGGCCGAGACCGGGATTTTGCGCGTACGGAAGATAGGCGTAGGGTTCGATGTCCCCGCGCACGGTTGCATGTTTGCTGTCTTGAACGACTCCGACGATTTCGATATCCGGGCTTACGTCGTTTCCGCTGCCGAAAGCGAAATGGAGACCGATGGGATTGCGCCCCATAAAAAAGCGGCGCGCCATCCTTTCGTTGATGATAGCGACCTTCTGGCCGCCCTCTTTGTCGCTTTCTGCGAATTCGCGCCCGCTCAGGAGCTCCGTTCCCATCGTCGCAAAATAGCCAGGTCCCACGCAATTGGTATGGATGTTCATGTCCTCGTGTTCCCGCTCGCTATACCCCTCCACGGTGATGTTGCTGCTGGCGTCCGTGTCCGCCAGAATCCTTATCTCTGCGGCGCTCACGGAACGAACGCCCGGCAGCGCGCGGATACTTTCCCTCAAGCGGTCGCCCAGAGTGATCGTCTGGGCCGGTGTGTAGCGGTTCAGCTCAGGGGCAATCGAAAATTCGATCACGTGATCCGTTTGCAAGCCAAGATTCACGTCTTTCAGGTTCATCAAGCTCCGCGCGAAAAGCCCCGCGGCAGCCAGGAGCAGCATCGTAAGCGCGATTTGTGAGACCATCAGCCCTCTGCGAGTGCGCACATTTCCACCGCCGCCGGAGGAGCTTGCGCCCTGCCCTTTCATTGCGCCGTGCACATCAGGGTGCGTCGCCCGCAACGCTGGCGCGAGACCGAAAAGCACGCCGGTGAACACCGCAAGTCCTGCGGCAAAAGCCAACACGCGAAAATCGAGCTGTGCTTCAAAACCCACGAAATCGAAACCGTCTTCGAGCGGTCCGGCAAGCGCCTTGAGTATCCAGGAAGCCAGCGCCACGCCTGCAGCGGCGCCCGCGGCCGTCAATAGAAAGCTCTCCGTCAACAGTTGCCGCACCATGCGCGCTCGCGTTGCGCCGAGCGCCAATCGAACGCCGATCTCATGCTGCCGTGCCTCTCCCCGCGCCACCAGAAGCCCCGCCAGATTCGCGCAGGCAATCAGCAAGACGAGCCCAACCATCGCCATCAGCACGATGATGGGCTTTCCTTCCTCCCGTTGCAGAATGGGGCGCCCATGCGCGCCTGGCTCCAGCTCGATTCGTTTTTCGACATATCTCTTGCGAAACTGCTCGGACAGGGACGAGCCTGCGATCGCCGCGTTGGATTCGAGAATCGCACGATAGGAAGGCTGCATCGCGGCTTCCGCCGTCGTGCGCGTAAACCCCGGCTTCAAGCGGCCCAGTACCGCCACCCACCGGTCCCGTCGATCTTCGTAGACGACAGCGTCGTTCGGTGTGATGTTTCTCTTCCAATTCGGCATCATCTGCGCTTTCATCGTGATTGGTACGAAGATGTCCGGTTCCTGACCAACCTGGACTCCGCTGAATCCGGCGCGGCTCACGCCTACGACCGTTAAGGGAGTTCCGCTCACGATCAGCGGCTTGTTCAGAATGCTTGGGTCGCTCCCAAAATGCCGCGTCCAATAACCGTAGCTTAGGACCGCCACCGGATTTGCCCCTGGCGCTGTCTCATCTCCCGGGGTGAAGACGCGGCCCAGCGCCGGTCCCACGCCGAGAACATCGAAATAGTTCCCGGAGACAAGTTCAGCTTCCGCCGGTTCACTTCCATCC
Organism: Terriglobia bacterium; assembly: GCA_963823205.1. Taxonomy (GTDB): domain Bacteria; phylum Acidobacteriota; class Terriglobia; order Acidiferrales; family UBA7541; genus Palsa-295. The sequence continues at coordinate 8,113 of CAWGKL010000008.1, read as the reverse complement.
CGCACTGCTACGCTCGCCAAAAATTTACGGCGCGCCAAAAGACCAGAGAACACAGGATTGTGGTCGCGCAAATCCTTGTACATCGGATAAGAAAATATTTCGGCACTGTCTCCGTCGCTCCAGGAATGACCCGGCAGATTCGGGCCCGGCGACCGCACGATAACGAGCTGTTCAGGGTGACTCGCCGGCAGGAATCGAAGCAGTACCTGGTCTGTGAGGGAGAACATCGCCGTATTCGCGCCGATCCCGAGCGCGAGGGTCAACACCGCGACGGCAGTGAATCCCGGATTTTTCCTCAGCATCCGCAGCCCAAACCGCGCGTCTTGCGCCACCGTCCCCAGCCACGCCCCCGCACGCACCGCGCGCACCTGTTCCTTCACCTGCTCCATGCCGCCGAGCCTCGATTCTCGCAGCGCGCCGCGCCTCTTCCGGCGTCATCCCCTTCGCAATGTTCTCCTCCGTCTTTAGTTCGACGTGATACCGCAACTCCTCATCGAGCTCCCGCTCCACCGCCTCGCGGCGAAACATCGCCCGCCATCTCACCCGCACCCCGTGCATCCACCCACTTCGCACGATTTCCTCCCCTCATCCCCATAGCCAACTGTCCCGATCAGGACGCTCTTTTGCCCGGGTCTTTGTCGTTCCAGCCTCCAGCATCTAGCCTCGCCCGTCCGCCGAAGCCCGCTCTCTTTCTGGCGGGCGAAGGGGGAAGCCTCCAGAACTCGGCCTCTTGCCGTTCCAGCCTCTAGCATCCAGCCTCCAGCCTCCAGTACTCACTCATATCGCAGCGCCTCCATCGGATCCACCCGCATCGCCCGTCGCGCCGGAATCCAGCATGCCGCCAGCGCGACAATCGCCAGCAGAACCGTGACCCCTGTAAACACCCACGGGTCCGTCGCACCCACACCAAAGAGCAAGTTGCTCATCAAGCGTGTCGCAGCGATCGCTCCTACAATTCCGGCGACCACACCCGCCAGCGCCAGCTTTGCTCCCTCACCCAGAATCACCTTCATAACGTCGCGTGGCTGAGCTCCGAGCGCCGTCCGGACCCCAATCTCGTGCGTGCGTTGTGCGACAAGAAATGAAAGAACCCCATAAGTCCCAATGGCGGCGAGTAGAACTCCCATCGCCGCAAAGATTCCAAGCAGCGTGGCGTTGAAGCGCGGTCGCGCTTCGAGTTGATCCACGCGCTGGTTCATCGTGCTGATCGTTACCGGCACAGTGGGATCGAGTGAGGCGATTACGCTGTGCATCCATGAGTCAACGGCGGCAGGACTCAGCGAGGTGCGCAGGATAACACTCGAATAGGGCCAAGCGTCGGGGAGCGTACGCTTACGAGCAACGTAATACTGCGGATCGGCGGACAAGATGATGCCGTTGTTTTGAACGTATTTGACGTTGCCGGCGACGCCGATAACCGTTTGCCATGGGCCTTGCTCAGACCAGCGGATGGCTTTGCCCATCGGGTCTTGGCCGGGGAAAAGCCGCCTGGCAAGAGTCTGGCTCAAGATGACGTCCTGGACATCCGGTGCGCGATCATCGTCCGCGAACGGACGCCCTTCAAGAATCGGGATACCGAGAGCAGAAAAATATCCGGGAGTCACGGAACTCCAACCCACCATGCCGCCGGCGCCTCGGGGCGTGCGCGGCCGCCCCGGTACTTCAAGAGATGAATAGGCAGTTGCTTCAGATCGGCCTGATGGCGGGAGAGAATCGCTGAGCCCGAAGGCAGAAACTCCGGGGAGTCCTGACAATTGCCGTTCAAGTGAGTTGAAGAAGCTTACTTGCCGCGCGGGATCCGAGTAGAGATGTGGGTTCAACGAAACGTTTGTGAAGAGCACGTTCGAGGTGTTGATGCCGAGCGGCGTCCGCTCCAGGTTCGAGAGGCTGCGGAGCAAGAGTCCGGCGCCAATTAGGAGGATAAAGGAAATCCCAATTTGCCCTACGACAAGGAGACGCCGCAGAAATCGGTGTGAGCTCCTGGCACTTGCCTGTCCATGAAGCGCGTCTGTTGGGACATTTTGGTTGCCTGAGGCCAGCGCAAAGAAAATTCCCGAAGCGATGGACACAACCAACGTGAAGGTCAGCACGCGGAAATCGAGCGTGGCATCGCGCAATCGCGGAATCCCTCCGGGAGAAATGGACACAAACACACGCAGAAGTGCAAAGGCCATCGCGCAGCCGAGCGCGGCTCCGGCAACCGCCAGCAGCGCGCTCTCGGTCAGCATTTGACGGAGGAGCCGGACACGCCCAGCCCCGAGCGCCACCCGGATGGCGAATTCCCGCTGCCGCGTCGCCGCGCGTGCGAGAAGCAGATTGGCAACATTCGCGCAGGCGATAAACAACACCGCTAGAACCGAAGCGAAAAGCACCCAGGACGCCACCCGTGCGTCGCCGATCTCGCGGTCGCGCAACGAGCGCACCGAGAGGCTGACTTGCGCGCGGAAGCCCGTCGGAACCCACTTGAGTGACTCCTGGAACGAGGGATCGAGTGACGCCTTCGCCTGCGTGACCGTAATCCCAGGCTTGACGCGCGCAAAGACGCGGAGGATTACCCCCGGTGATGTTCCTACCCGATTGAGCGCGGCCTCGTCGAGTGCTTGCGGAACTAAGAAGTCAGCAGGCGTGAGATTGGGGAGCTCGAAGTCGCGCGGCAATACTCCGAGGACAGTCGTGAGTTGGCCATCGAGCGATATCGTTTTGCCGACAATCTGCGGATCTCCGCCGAATCGGCCCCGCCATAGGTGATAAAAAAGAAGAGCAACCTTGGGCGCGCCAGGACGATCCTCCTCCCGGGTGAAATTACGGCCTAGAAGCGGCTCGATGCCGAACGTGGGCAGGAACGTGGACTCAACTCGTACGCAGGAGAGCCTAGCGCCAGGAATTTGTGTGAGATCGCAAGCTCGAATGCCCGTCCACGAAGTCATGGAAGTGAAGGCAGTATCGTGCGTGCGCCATTCGACGTAGTCCTCGGCAGGCAGAAATTCCAGCGGTTCGACCGGAGCCACAAAGCCGAGCGTGACTAGCCGATCGCCGTCAGGATAGGGAAGGCTTCGGAAGAGAATCCGATCCACGACACTGAACACCGAAGTCGTTGCACCGATGCCCAGCGCGAGCGTAAGCACCGCGACCGCCGTGAATCCCGGATTCTTGCGCAGCATCCGCAGCCCAAACCGCGCGTCTTGCGCCACCGTCCCCAGCCACGCCCCTGCGCGCACCGCACGCACCTGTTCCTTCACCTGCTCCATGCCGCCGAGCTCGATTCTCGCAGCGCGCCGCGCCTCTTCCGGCGTCATCCCCTTCGCAATGTTCTCCTCCGTCTTTAGTTCGACGTGATACCCCAACTCCTCATCGAGCTCCCGCTCCACCGCCTCGCGGCGAAACATCGCCCGCCATCTCACCCGCAGCCCGTGCATCCATCCACTTCCCACAATTTCCTCCCCTCATCCCCACAGCCAACTGTTCCGATCAGGACGCTCTTTTGCCGGGGTTTTTGTTGTTCCAGCCTCCAGCATCTAGCCTCAAGCCTCCAGAACTCGGCCTCTTTTCATTCCAGCCTCCAGCATCTAGCCTCATGCCTCCAGAACTCATGTTTCCTCGATCCTCACAACGCGCGAGATGGCAGCGGAAAGCCGGCTCCAGTTGTCCGCTTCCTTCTCAAGCTGTCTGCGCCCGGCCTGCGTGAGTGAATAAAATTTTGCGCGGCGATTGTTCTCCGTCGTTTTCCACTCCGCCGCGATCCAGCCCTCCTGCTCCAGCTTGTGCAACGCGGGATAGAGCGACCCGTCGCTCGCCTGTAAAATGTCTCCTGACACTTGCTTCAGCCGCTGCCCGATGGCGAACCCGTTCATCGGCTCAAGCGCGAGAATCTTCAGCAACAGCAGGTCCAGCGTGCCCTGAACGAGATCGGATGGTTTGCTCACCGCTCTCCTCGGTAACCGAGCGCAGTCTAGCGCCGCTCCGCTCGGTAAGCAAGTGGAATCTCTGTCCTCAGCTCACTTTGGCGGAACGTCACGCCTCGTGGCTGACACTCCGCTCGATTGTCAGGGGAATTCGCCGCACACGGATTTGCTTCTCACGCTTGCGGGTTTGCGCGATGTCGTAGGAGGCCTGCATGCGCATGAGCGTGTCCATCTTCACTCCGAAGGCCTTTTCAATGCGTAGCGCCATGTCTCCGGAAAGATCCGCCTTGCCGTTAAGCAGACTGGAAAGCGCGGGCCGGGATACATGAAGCGCGGCCGCCGCCGCCGTTACCGACAGGCCCGCGGGCCGTATAATTTCCGTCCGAATGAAATCTCCGGGATGGGGCGGGTTCTTCATGGGCATGTCCTTAACTCCTTCTTCCTAGTGGTAGTCTTCCAAGTTCACGTCGTAGATTTCGCCTTCTGCGATGTCGATACGGAACGTCAAGCGGCGGTTACGGGTGACGCTGAGGCTCCACGTGCCCTTGCGTTCCCCCGCCAGCGTATGCACCTTCCACACTGGCAGGGAGCGCAATTCCTCGGGGTCTTGCATGTCATCGAGGAACGCCAGCATCTTGCGGAGCTTGTCCACCGTATCCGGTGGAACACCTTTCGCGCTGTCTTCCGCATAAAGCCTTTTCAGGCCTTTATGGGCGAAGGTCGGTATTTTCACTCGCCAGAGTGTAGCCTGTAGCTTAACACTTGTCAAGCGGGGCCTTCGGTCGGTATTGGGTCAGTTTGGATTTTCTTGATCGTGACACAAAGAGCCAATATTCAAGCTGACCCACCAATCTTTTGTCGGGGGATTCTATGGGATGATGGGATCGCTTGTGGACCCCGCGCGCTATCGCCCGCTGGCGTGCTCCCGCCTGCCCCTTCTACCCTGAAGCAGGCTTGCCCTGACGAAGGAAGGGAAGGGAGTGAAGTGGCAAAGGGACACAGTCCGCCCACCTGCTCTACAGAGGGCGGACAACGCGCGCCGTTTGTGCGCCTTGTGCACCCCGATGGGTTTTATCGGGGCGTCTCCGGTCTCTGGAGTTCGGTGGTCCCGGCGGGCCGGGACCCGACACCGGACCCGGACGCTTCTGCGGGAAGGAATCTGCTTTTGCCGGGTGCGGGAGGCTATCTCGTGCTTGACTCCGCCTAATGTGCCAAAATCGTGCAAAAAACTGCAATTTAAGGCCGTTTAAGGTCTTAAATTGCTTGAACTTTCAAGCAATTTTTCAAGGAATTCGAGGCCGAAAAATCGCTTGAAATGCGTGAACTTTCAAGCATTTATCCAAGGAATTCGAGGGCGACAAATGGGCGTGAAACGGGCTTAAAATGCTCGAATACTTCGAGGAATTTGAGGGCTTAAATTACTTGATGCTTTCGAGGGATTTTATGGGCCTCAATGAGAGTGAATTCACGCTCGTTATCAACCTCAATTCGCGCTCCATTTAGAGCTAGAATTGGTCGGACATCAGAGGCATTGAGGAGGAGCGGATTGAGCGGAAATTCAAATAATTCAGCCGCCAGAAAATGGGCGGACAAGTGGGCGCTGATCACCGGCGCGAGCGCCGGGATCGGCAGCGAACTGGCCCGCCAACTGGCCGCGGGCGGCACGCATCTGGTCCTCACGGCGCGGCGCAGGGCCCGGCTCCAAACGCTTGCGGCGGAACTCTCCGCGCAGCATGGCGTGAAAGTCGAAATTTTCGGCGCCGATTTGAGCCGGGCGGAAGCGCCCGAGGAAATTTTTGCCTTCACGTCCGGCAAGGGGATTGAAGTCGAATTATTGGCAAATAACGCCGGATTCGGGGCCTTCGGCTACACGCACGAAATTCCGGAGATGCGCCTCCTGCAAATGGTGCAGGTGAATTGCTCCGCGGTGGTCCATTTGACGCGCCTCTATCTCCCCGCGATGATCGAGCGCAAGCACGGCGACATCCTGATCGTGGCCTCGGTCGCCGCGTTTCAAGCCGTGCCCTTCATTTCCACGTATGCGGCCACAAAGGCCTTCGACCTGATGTTCGCCGAAGGCGTCGCGGAAGAGGTGCGCCCCTTTGGCGTGCGCGTCTGCGCGCTCTGCCCCGGCTCCACGCAGACGGAATTTCAGGGCGTCGCCGCGCAGCCCGACCGCGCATTTCGCGGCGCCGAAACGGCCGAAAAAGTGGCCCGCGTGGGGCTCCAAGCTATGGCGGCGGGGAAGAGCTCGGTCATCTCCGGCGGCAAAAACAAGCTGATGGTCGAGGCCGAGCGCCTAGCGCCACGGCGGTTCATCTCCAAAATGGCTGCCAAGATGATGCGCCCCTAAGTGGTTGATAGCAAGGATGATAAGCCTAATTGCGCGGCGCTTCCCAAGAACCGTAACCACCTCGAAGGGCCCATACTCTAAGTGTGCTGAAGTGGACTAGACACGGTGCGCGAGAGAGTGTAGTATCAGGCCCCTTCGAAAAGGCCCAGGGCCAAATTTTTTAGAGGAGACTTCTCGCCATGATTCAAGAGATGAAAATGGAAACATACCGCGGCGTACTCTGCCAGCATTGCAGGCAGCCGATTCCGCTCCCTGCCATCGTCATCCAACTGGAAACCGCCGCGGACAATGACCCGGAAAAGCCCGTCCGCGCCTTCCATATCCGCTGCCGCGCCTGCGAAAACGAACACACATACAAAGCAGGACATCGCCGATTTCGAAGGGACGCCCCGGCCCCGATCCGTCTTCTCGCGCGGCCCGTCGCTCCACAAGCCCTCGCGCCACCGCGACAACGTCGCGAAAGCCGCCACCGCCTGACGCCTAGCCTTTCCAGATCTAAATGTAGCGCCGGGGCCTTCAGCCCGGCATCTTGCCCTTCCCGGGAACGCCGCTCTCGTGAGCGGCAGCCTTTTCTTCGCGTTTCCTATGTGGCGCCCGTCCGCTCCGAATGTGCTACGCTGAATTATAAATTTGTATAGCGGGGTATTTTGCTTATGCTCGCCATTCGGCTTCCGCTGTCCATTGAAAAGCGCTTGGAAAAACTCGCCCGGCGCACGGGACGCACGAAGACCTACTACGCCCGGCAAGCCATCCTCGAACATCTTGAGGATCTCGAGGACATGTATCTCGCCGAAGGCGTCCTCGAACGCATCCGCGACGGGGAAGAGCGCACCATCCCGCTCAAAAAAGGTAATGAAGCAGCCATGGGCGGCCTCCCGATACAAGGCATCGGGACGCAGAAAACGCGAAAGCCGACGACCCCTCTAACCCCCGCCCGCCACAATATCGCTCGAATTCGAGATAATTTGTGCCCTCGAATTCCTCGAACTATTCGAGCATTTTAGGCCCGTTTTACGCGGTCAAGTTCCTCGAATACTTTCTTGAAAGCTTAAGATCAAATTCCTTGAAAAAATGTTTGAAAGTTCAAACATCTCGATCCATATTATCCGGTCGAATTATTTGAAAGTATCAAGTAATTTAAGGCTTTAAACGGCCCTAAAATGCAGTTTTTTGCACGTTTTTGCGCCCTTATTGCATGTTTTTGCGCGTTAGACTCAGAGGCGGGTCGCCGACAATTGAAGTAGTAATTGAGGAGTCCCGGCCTAGATCGGTTGGCCGCCATTTGCGGCTGGGCGATTACAGGCTCATCTGCAAGATCGAGGACGACCACCTGATTGTCCTCGTCCTCCGCGTGGGACATCGCAAGGAAATCTACTGCTGAGTTGAGCCGCCTGCGTCGACCGCTCGCCGTCGCGACGTCAGTCTTCGTCTTGGCCTTGGGATTTGGCTAGGCGCTCGATTACGGAGAGATCCTCGAGGGTGGTGGTGTCGCCGGAGACATTGCCTTTGGAGGCGACTTCGCGGAGGAGGCGGCGCATGATTTTGCCGCTGCGCGTTTTGGGGAGGAGGTCGGCGAAGCGGACGTCGGTGGGGCGGGCGATGGTGCCGATGGCGTTGGAGACGTGGTCAATGAGCGCCTTGCGCAATTCCGGGCTTGGCGTGAAGCCCGAACGCAGCGTGACGAAGCAGATGATGGCCTCGCCCTTGATTTCGTCGGGGCGGGCGACGACGGCGGCTTCGGCGACCGCCGGATGGCTCACCAGCACGCTTTCAATTTCCATGGAGTATGAGGGCGGTGGCCGGCGACTCATGACAACGTCGTCCACGCGGCCGAGGACCCAGATGTAGCCGTCCTTGT
>CAWGKL010000007.1:0-312760 GCA_963823205.1 Terriglobia bacterium | reverse complement strand
AAGTAAGGACGTTCCGAGACAATACCATTGCGATTCGGAGGGGCCACCCGAAATATGTGCCCGCCCCAACCCCCGCAAAAATCGCATCCTCGCCGCGCCAGCAGAAGGGTTCTGACCACCAGCCCCCCCCAAACGACTCCAAGTCATCTCATAAATGGCGTGGCCGAGCGTCCTCTCGACCTCAGGGGTTAAAACCCCTGAATTGTGAGCGCTTTTCGGCACGGCTGCCCTTCGAAGCTCAGGGTAAAAAGCCGTGCCCTGACACGAAACATTTATGAGATGACTTCTCGCGGAATGTCCCCCGCCCAATCGTTGACACGGCAAGCATCGCACTATACAATACAAATATATGAAAACACAGTTCAAGGGGAGCCGGTCGGCTATCGCCGTCAAAATCGGTGTTAGCCGGCAGGTGGTTATTCCAAAAATCATTCACGATCAGTTGCGGCTCACTCCCGGAGATTATCTTGAGGTTGATCTGGAAGACGACCGTCTGATTCTTACCCCGAAAGCTCTCGTGGAAAAGCGCCTTGCCGAAGGCCTGGAGGACATTCGAAAGGGCCGCGTGCATGGCCCCTTTCGATCCGTTCCGGCGCTGATTCGCTCTCTCCACAGACGGCCGCACAAGAAATAGCCGCGCCCGTCGCCCGCCCCAAACCCCGCAAAAATCGCATCCCCGCCGCATCTGTATAAGGGTTCTAACCGCCACTCCCCAAAGGGCTTGCGGAATGCCCCGAATGGGCCCGATTTGACATCCATGTTATAATATGGTATGATACTTAGAAGGCAATCCAACCCCATCCCCAGGGAGGTCTCCAGCACCCAGTCTCTAGCGCCCAGCTTCCAGAATTCTAATCGAAACAAGTCGGGAAATAGAAATCGCTGTAACCCCACTCTTATCAGCGACTTAATTTTTTCTACTCGAAACAAAACGAGGGGGGTCCACGAGAGCAAAAGCGAAGATTTTGCGAATATCCCTGAGCCTGTCCTCGCGTGCCTGCCCGCCACGGAGGCGAGGGAGGACGGTTTCTCCTCTGCCTCCTCTACTTCATCTGCCTCCTTTGCTTACCCCGCTAACGCTGCGGGCAGCAGCGGCCGGGGGGAATGGGATTGCCGTGCGGACACGTTTTGGGATGGCCGAGAAACGTGCAGATGCGCTGGTCGAGTTCGGGGCTGATGATGTGCTCGAATTTGCAGGCGTGCGAATCGGCTTCCGATTCGGCGACCGAAAATGTGTCGGTGAGCAGGCGTTCGGCGAGACGGCGGCGGCGGACGATATCGCGCGCGCGATTTTCGCCGCGCGCGGTGAGCGCAACTTCGCTGTTGCGCACTTCGAGCAGTCCCAGATCCTTCAGCCGCGCGATCAAACTGGCGGGATCCTTCACGCCGCTTTCCCGCATGCCCGCGAGCTCGGGCGTCGCGCCTTCTTCGCCGAAAATCCACACCTGTTCGAGCACGTGGTCGAAGCGAATTTCTTCTTCCGCGGAAATTTCCGTGATCTGCGCCAGGCGGCCGTGCGCCAGGTCGATGCGGCGGTCGGCCAGGCTGCCCGATCGAGGGCGCGTGCGTCACCATCAGAATCGTGTGCCCCTCGGAGTGCAGTTCGCGCAGCAGGCGGATCACGATTTCCTCGTTCGCTTCGTCGAGATTTCCCGTGGGCTCGTCCGCCAGAATCAGTTTCGGATGGTTGATCAGCGCGCGCGCCACGGCCACGCGCTGCTGCTCGCCTCCGGAAAGCTGCCCGGGCAACATGCTCGACGCGATCGCCCAGGCCGACGCGGCCGAGCGCCTCGCGCGCCTCGTTTTCATCCGTGGTGCTGTGAAAATACTGCGCGAGCATCACGTTTTCGAGCGCGGTGAGATAGGGCACCAGATGAAATTGCTGGAAAATGAAGCCGATTTTCTCGGCGCGGAAGCGCGTGAGGCCGCTTCGTCGAGCCGCGCCACGTCCGTGCCGTCCACAATGGCGCGGCCGGATGTGGGCGTGTCGAGGCCGCCGAGAATATTGATCAGCGTCGTCTTGCCGGAGCCCGAAGGGCCCATGATGGCGATCCATTCGCCCTCCTCCACGCGGAACGACACGCCATCGAGCGCGCGCACGTTCGCCGAACTCCTTTCGCAGGTTTTCGATTTGGACCAGCGCCGCCACTATTCCCCTCGCAGAATCACAGCCGGCTTTACTCTCCCAAGCAGGCGCAACGGCAACGCGCCCGCCAGCGCCACGGCCACCATCAGCACAATGGTCAGCGGAAAAATCTCCCAGCGCGGCGTGATGGACGTGCCGAAAACGCGCTGGCCCATCCAGCGCGACAGCGCCACGCCCGCGAGGCAGCCGATCAACCCGCCGGCCGCGCCGAGCACGCCCACCTCGGCCAGGAATAATCGCCACAATGCGCGAAATCGAGCCGCCGAGCGCCTTCATCAAGTCCCACATCTTCGCGCCGCTCCATCGCCAGCGCCGCCATGGTCGCAAGCACGCACAGCGCCGTGAGCGCCAGAATCAGCACGATCATGGAAACGATCAGCAGCCGCGTGCGATCGAGCAGATTGCCCTTCGGCTTCGGTGACCTGCCGAATGGGCCGCACATCATAGTCCGGAAGCGCGCTGGCGAGCCGCGCGGCATACGCCGCAATGCTCGCGGACGTTCCGCTCACGCTCAACTGCACCAGTTCAATTTTTCCCGCGCAGGCCAGCGAGCTTCTGCGCCACGGGAAGATTCACGAAAATCTGTTGTCTTCCGCGCCGCCTGCGTCGACCACGCCCGGAACCGTAGGTGCGCGTTGCGCCCCATGATAGTTCAATTCGAGCTGGCTGCCCGGCGCAAGCTGAAACTGCCGCGCCACGTTGCGGCCGACCAGGCAGCGCGTTTCGTCTTCGCGCGAGCGATCCAGTCTCCTTCGAGCTTCCAGGTGGGCTCGAGCTTGCGCGCCTCGTCGAGCCACGTTCCGGCGACGACCACGGGCGTGTCTGCCGCGCGCGCCACGACGTAAAGATAGGGCGCGGCCGCCGACGACGTTCGGAGTTCGTCGATTTCGATCGTCGCGAGCGACAGCGGCTCTCGTCCATTAACGTCGGCTGAGCGGGAGCTGCCGCTGGCAGCATCCGGCGTCCGCCGATCGTGCGCCGCTGAGCGGGAGAAATCACCAGGTTCGGCGCCCAGCATGCGGAATTCCTGCGTCAGTTTGCGCTCGATATCGAAATCGAGATTCAGCAGCGCGGAAATCACCGCCGCGCCGCTATCACCGCGACCAGCGCCACCGCCAAGCGTCCGCGGCTCCCTCGAAGCAATTTGCCAGAGCAGGCGCCCGAACATTACTCGCCCCGCAGAATCGGCGCGGGATCGAAATGCGCCGCGCGCCGCAAGGGAATCAGGCTGCCCAGCGATGGCGACGAGCGCGGCGAGCCCCAGAATCACGGGCAGAAGAACCAAGCGCGGCGCAGCAGGCGTGCCGAACACGCTCGCGCCCAGCACGCGCGCGAGGCCACGCGCCCAAGACAAAGCCGATCGCGCCGCCCACAAGCGCCAGCATCAATTGCTCGGCAAGAAAAATGCCGCCGACCAGCGCGTTCGTCGCGCCGATCGCCTTCATGATGCCGATTTCGGCGCGCCGCTCGAGCACGGTCGCCGCCGAAGTCGCCGCCACGGCCAGCGCCGCGGCGATCAGCGCCGCAAGCGTGACGATCCAGAGCAGCGTGCTGACGTGCGAGAGAATTCTTCCTTCCGTTTCGGCCACGCGGCGAATCGCGCGCACGTCCGTGCCCGGCAGCACCTGCCTCGATCTGGTAGCTGATCGACGAAATGTAGGGCGAGCAGAACCAGCGGTCGTATTCGGTGGGCGTCATGCGACTGGGATTCGCGCTCGGAGAGCGCATCGGCGGGCTTGGTCAGCGCGCTCACGAAAAGCTGCCGGAATTGGCCGGGATGGCCGGAAAGCTTTGCGCGACCGAAAGCGGCACGAGCACGGCATTGTCTTCCGCGCCGCCGGTGGAGACGATGCCCGTCACCACCAGCGGAAAGCGCCACGTTTGCGGTGTTGCTCCTGGCATCGAACGGTCTTGCCGACCGCGAATATTCCGGGATCTTTCGCGGCCAGATTCGCGCCGACTACGCATTCGTCGGCGCCGTCGCCGAACCACCGGCCCTCGAATCTTCCACCAGGGATGCGTGATGCTGAGCCGGTCGTGAATTTCGTTCCGTCCGGAGACGGGACTCGTGCTCGTACCATGTGCCGATCAGTGTGACGTCGTGCGCGGTTAGGTTAGCCGTCTGCTCGCGCACTGTCGATGCCGATATACGCAGGCACGTCGAGAAACGGCGTGAACCCGAGAATGTTGTGGCGCCAGAAAATCGTCTTGAGCTTGCCGAGGTCCGCTTCGCTCGAGGTACGCGCCCTCATCCACGGGGCGGTAATCCACGCCGCCGATTTCGAGCGGCAGCGTGTCCGATTGCGGCGTGACCAGCAGATTCGCGCCCAGGCTGCGGAATTCGCGCGCCAGCCGGTCGCCCACTTCGAGCGCGACGGTAAGCGTGGCCGTAGCCACGGCCATGCCCACCACCAGCGCGGCAGCCGTCGAGCATTTTGCGGCGCGGATTGCGCACGAAAGATTCTCCTACGAGGCGTGCGAACATTCGATTTCAGGATGGTGAATCTTCGAGGCGGCGCTCGCAAGCGCCGAAAGATCCACGATCACTTCTCCCCCTTCCACGCGCGATTTCACCGGCATCGGATTGCAGCCGCCCTTCTCGCCGATGGAGGGAATGTAAATCGTCGCGCCGCAATTGCGGCAAACCACGTTCTGGCCTTCCTGGCGGTATCCGGCCCTGCCGCAGATCTGGCAGGCGTCGAGCGCCGTGACGTAATCGCCGTTGGTCTTGTGAATCACGAGGAAACGGATCACCGTGTTATTCACGTCGGCGGTATAAAAATGCAGGCTCGCGTCGGTCAGTTCGGAAAGCGGGATGCGGACCTGATTATCCTGCGCGACGAGCATCTTCGCCGGCGCCGGCGCAGCCTGCGTCGCGCGCGTAAACGAATTCCGCAGCCAGCGAGAGCACCACGAGCGAGCACAAGAATCGCCGCGCAAAGCTCCACCGCCGCTGCCGCCGGAATTCCCATTCGCGCATGCGCCGCTCGGCGGGATTCATCGGGGCGTCCGCGGCCGGGCTGCTTGGCGCTGAACCATTCGCGCAGCACCACCAGCGCCGCCGCTCCCAGAATCACGACAAAAAAGAAAACCTCGTTGCGCACGATCGGACCGATCGTGGCCATTTCCCTCTTGCTCGACCAGATCCACATGGCCTCGCTCAGCTCGTGCACGCCGGTGAGCGCCAGCTGAAACGCCACGACCATCAAGATCACGCTCGTGGCGGAGAAAAAGCGGTGCAGCGGAATTCGCAGCGTTCCCTGAAAGAAGAAAAGCCCCACGGCCACGGCGATGGCGATGCCCAGCGCCGTCCCGATCCAGACCTGCACGCCCTCGCTCGAAAGCTCCACGGCGCGCAGGATCAGAACCAGCTCCGCGCCCTCGCGCACCACCATCAGGAAAACGAACGCGCCGATGCCCCATCCGGCCGCGCGCGTGGATTTCTGCGCGTACGCTTCCACGCGCTGCTCGATTTCTTTTCTCAGGTGGCGCGCCACGCGGTTCATCCAGACGATCATGGTGACCACGAAGACGGCGGCCAGCAGCATCAGCAGGCCTTCGAATCCGTCCTCGCTGATGGCCAATCGCTGGAGGAGAATGGCGGCGGCCACGCTGGCGGCGCAGGCCAGGCCGACGCCCGCCCACACATAGCGCGTCAGGGCGCGCCGCCCGGTGCGGTTCAAATACACGAGTACGATGCCGACGACAAGCGCGGCTTCGACGCCTTCTCGGAGAGCAACCAGGAGAGCAGAAAGCATAATTCAGCTAGTTGAAACCCAGTTTCAACTAGGAAAGGGGAGTGTACATTCGCTGCCCGTCAAAATCAACACAATTCAAGGCCTGTGCGGCTCCGCAGGTCGAAAATAGCCATATGAAAATCCAGGCAGGGAAACGAATGCAAATCCATGCCCTAGTAACTCTTAGCTCAAAGCGATGCTGCAAGTCTGTGCAAATTCAATGTGCCTCTGGAAGTAACTAAAAGGGAAGCCAATGGAAATAAAGGAGTCCGACTTACACCATTAAGATACTGAGGGCACAGGAGTTATGCGAATCTCATGCAAGCCAAACCCAAATTGAAAACCAATATGAGGCGCGTCATCCGTCACAATTGGGGCCATTTTTCCACAGAGATTTCCACCGAAGGCGTCAGAACTGGCAATTTTGGTCAATTTTTTTAAAATAGTAAACCCAGGCTGCTCTTCATTTCGGTCCCGCCGAAGGGCCGGCTAGGGCTCCCATGCCTGGGGATGCGATTCCAGGACGAATTCCTCCAGTTGGCGGGCGAGGGACTCGGGCAATTCAGCTTCGATATGAAGGTCGTTATTGAGCACTTCGGAATGAAGCACATGCCCTCCCGCCCGGATCAACGAAAGATGGCGTCCATCGGAAAGTGGTATGCGCAAACGTAAGTGCACGAGCGGATCCACCGGCATCATGGTGTCCATGCGCGCGAGCAAATCCTCGAGCCCCGCCCCGGTCACCGCCGAAGTGAAGATTCGCTGCTGGCCGTTGGCGTTCGCCTTTTGCAGGGCCGCGAGATCGTCACCGCTGAGCCGGTCAATCTTATTGAGGATGTGCAGCCGCGGGCGGTCGTGGACGCCGAGGTCGCGGAGAACTTTCAGGACCTCGGCATCGTGTTCGGCGTGGTGCGGATTCGAAATATCGGTCACATGAAGAATCAGCGCCGCTTCTTCGACTTCCTCGAGCGTGGCGCGAAAGGCGGCAATCAGGTCCGGCGGCAGGTCGCGGAGAAATCCCACGGTATCCGACAGCAGGACGCGGCGGCGCGACGGCAAACGGACCGCACGAATCGTGGGGTCGAGCGTGGCAAACATCTTCGAGGAGGTTAAAACACCGGCATCGGTCAGGGCGTTGAACAGCGCGGATTTTCCGGCGTTGGTATACCCGACGAGCGCCATCATCCCCAGCGGCACGGCCCGGCGCGCGCGGCGTCGCGTGGCCCGCTGCGTTCGAACGGTTTCAATGGCGTCGCGGATTTTGCGGACGCGGTCGCGGATCCTGCGGCGGTCGGTTTCGAGCTTTTGCTCGCCGGGACCGCGCGTGCCGATGCCGCCGCCGAGCCGCGAAAGTTCCTCGCCGCGCCCGGTCAATCGCGGGAGCAGATAATTCAACTGCGCTAGCTCGACCTGAAGCTGGCCCTCGCGGCTGTGGGCGTGCGTGGCGAAGATGTCGAGGATGAGCTGCGTGCGGTCAATCACGCGGCAGCCCGTGGCTTTTTCCATGTTGCGGAGTTGCACGGGCGTCAGGTTGTGGTCCACGATCACCAGCGGCACGTGCCGGGACTCAATCTCCGTTCGTATCTCTTCGAGCTTGCCGCGCCCCACGAGCGTTGCCGGGTCAATCGAATCGCGCACTTGCAGGAGGCTGCCGGCAATCTTCGCCCCGGCGCTCTGGGCCAGCTCTTCCAGCTCCGCGAGCGAATCGCGGCCTGCAGCCGCAAGGGCGCCTGCCTGCGCGCGTGCGGGCTTCTTTATACTCACGCCCACAAGAAGCACCCGTTCGCGATTGTCCAAATGCTGCGCAGTTTTCATGCAGGTTCCGGCCGGAAGAAGGGGCGGGGCTTGAGAGAGCGTGGTCCCATGTACGCCTTGATTATACGCCCGCCGCGCGCCGCGAGCGCAATGCGTTGACACGTGCGCGGGGCGCGCCTAACATCGTTTGTGCTGTTCGCAACACCTGCGGCGATCCCACTTGATTCAACGCATGGGCCTCGCCATGCATCGCATCTTCGCAGAGGAGAAGACCATTGATGCTATTGCAGAGGAAACCGCTCGTCTGCGTTCTTGCGATCGTGCTCGGATGCACGCTTTTCGCGGCGCAGTTTTTCGCGAGGGCGCGGCGGCCGGCAGCGGAAGCTGCAAGCCCAGCGGGTGCGAGGCAGGACAGCATCTATGACACGACGCATGGCCGTGGCTACCGCTTCGAGCGCGGCGGATGGATTTATGTTCACCTGGAAGGCTCGCCGCACGACATCGGAGTCCAGCACGGTTATCTGCTGGCCCCGGAAATTGCGGATGCCTTCGCAACGATCCGCCTGGAGGCGACGCATGCAAGCGGTTATGACTGGGAATTTTTCCGCCGCGCCGCCCGCCAAATGCTCTGGCCGAAGATTGACCCGGAATATCAGGCCGAACTGCAGGGCATCACCGACGGCTTAGTGGACCACGGCGTAAAGCTCGATCTGTGGGACGTGGTGGCCTTGAACGCATTCGCGGAGCTGCCCGATTACTACGTGCCATGGCTCAAGAGCCAGACGAACAGCACGAGCACGTCCGCTATTTCCAGGGACACTCCCCGGTATGGGCATTGCAGCGCGTTCGTAGCCACGGGAAGCTGGACGAAGGACCATCAAATCGTGATGGCGCACAATAACTGGACGTCGTACGTCGAGGGCGTGCGCTGGAACATTATTTTCGATATCGTGCCGCAGCAAGGCTACCGCATCTTGATGGACGGCTTTCCCGGCGTGATCGCGAGCGACGATGATTTCGGCGTCAATTCCGCCGGGATTCTGGTGACGGAAACGACCATCTCGAATTTCCACGGCTGGGACCCCAACGGCAAGCCGGAGTTCGTGCGCGCGCGCAAAGCCATGCAATACGCCCGCTCGATTGACGGCTACGTGAAGATCATGCTGGACGGCAACAACGGAGGCTATGCGAACGACTGGCTGCTGGGTGACCGCAAGACAGGCGAGATCGCGCGATTCGAACTGGGCCTGAAGCACACCAAGGTCTGGCGCACAACCGACGGCTATTTTGCGGGCTCCAATTTCCCCAGCGATCCCGCCGTCACACGCGACGAAACCACATTCGATCCGGACAACCCGGCGAATTCGGCGAACGCGCGCCACGTCCGCTGGGACCAACTCCTGGGAGCAAACAAGGGGAAGATTGATACGAGCCTGGCGCAGGTCTTTCTCGCCGATCATTTCGATACCTATACGAAGAAGGAGGGCGCGAATCTGCGCACGCTCTGCGGACATGGGGATGCATCGAGCGAAGGTGAACCAAGCGCGGATGTGAAACCTTACGAGCCGTTTGGCGCCGTGCAAGGGAAGGTGATGGATAGCAGCATGGCCGCGGCCATGAGCTTCGTCGCGCGCATCGGCCATCCCTGCGGGACGAATTTCGACGCGGCGAAATTCCTCGCCGCCCATCCGGAATTTTCCTGGCAATCGCCCATCCTGCGCGACATGGATGCCGGGCCGTGGGCTCCCTTTCGCATCGGTGAGCACGCCTCCGCGCAAGGGCAGTAAGACGCGAGCCTCGCTGTGACCCTCAATCTTACGAACTTCTTCGGACTCCTGGGCGGGCTTCTGGTGCTGGCATTTGCGGCGCATCGCCTATCCCGGTGGACACGCGTTCCCGACGTGCTCGTACTGCTCGCGACCGGAATCCTTCTGGGGCCTGTGCTGCACTGGTTCGATGCAGCGCGATTTGCCGAAGTGACGCGCGTTTTCGGCACTCTGGCGCTGATTCTGATCCTATTTTCCGCGGGATTGGAGCTCGATCTCCACCGCGCTCTGAAACAGTTCGCCGCGGGCTTGGTTCTTGCCACGCTGAGCTATGGGCTGTCGTTCGCGGGCATCACGTATTTCTGTATCTTCGCGCTGGCCATGCAGAAGATGCCCTCCATGCTGGCTGCCGCCACGCTTGCGTGCATGAGCGGCTCGATCGTCTTGCCGGTATTGGAGCAGCTCGACCTGCGGCACGATTTTAAGACCACGCTGGTGATTGAAACTTCGTTCGGCGACGGGCTCGGGGCGCTTGCCGTGGGCGTCCTGGTGGACCTCGCCTCCGGCGGAGGTGCCACGACGCACGGGTTGCTGGCGTCCATTTTGGGGCGGGCGGGGCTGGTCCCGGGAAGCGGCGAATCCATCGCGAGCGGCGTGGCCATGCTCTTCCTTTTTAAATTCCTGCTGGGATTGGCGACCGCGGTGGTGGCCGGTTTCCTTTGGGTCCGGCTGCTGCCGGCTGTTTCGGACAAGAAATTCTGGCAGGCGTTGACGTTCGCCGCCGTATTGCTTCTCTATTCCGGGACGCACGCGCTCGGAGGCAGCGAACTTTTTGCCGTGATGGCCTTCGGTGCAACGCTTGCGAATCTGCCCAATCCGCGCAATTCCATGAAGGAGTTCGGGTTCGAAATTCTGGCGCTGGACACGAGCCACGAAATCCATTCCTTTCACTCCGAGTCTGGCATTTCTCGTGCGCAGTTTCTTCTTCGTGCTGCTCGGCGCGATGATCCAGTTCGGGGGGCTTCGAAATATGTTCGTGCCGTCGCTCGGCGTTCTCGGGGTATGCATATTCGCGCGCGCCATCGCCGTCGAGTGCAGCCGCGCCGTATGGCGCGGAACAACGGCGCGCGAGCGCGAATTTGCCATCCTGCTCATTCCGCGCGGCCTGATTACGGCCGTTCTGGCGCTGGAAGTGATTCAAGCCATGCCGGTGGAACTTGTGTTCCTCACTTCGCTCGTTTTTGCCGTCATTTTGATGACGAGCATTTTGGTTCTTCTGGCTACGTTCCGCGCAAAGGGACTCCGAGCCGAGGGCTCCGCTGCCCCGGCAGAGACGGATGCCTCCTGAATTGCTAGGCGGGCGGGGGTGTTTGCCCCCGCTCCCGCGCTAGCTGCTATTTGATTCGGCGCATAACGCCCGAGTAATCTGGAAATTCGCGGCGGATGATGCTACAAATCAAGGGCTCTTCCGGGTGGATCCGTGGCAGACGCGTGCAGCGCAAAGGGGTGCAGGACCGCCGTGCCGGCGCGGCTCGCCGCCGACCGTCTGTGCCTTCTGCACTTCACTCTTTTCATCGAGCAGGAATGCGCGGAGGTACACCGCGAAACGGCGCTCGGCAAGGCCAGCCACGAGCGCCAGTTGGAATTCATCGAGAGAATTGCCGCCCGCGGGGAAGCGCTGGTCCATGTGGCTACCAGCGGATTTACGATGTCCGATGAAATCAAGGCGCGCGTCCTGAGCACGCTTCTGACGCTTATGAATTGCCGCGAAAACATGGATCGCGCCGCCATGAGGCAATCCTCCCTCCGCCGCTTTGCCGGCTAGAGCCGGTCCAATGGATTCTCCCCGAAGGAAATGAGGGCTTCTCTTCGATTCATGCGCTGATGAAGCGCGCATAGAGCGAGCGCGCCACGGCGGGATCCTGCGTGCCTTTCACGATGGCGCGGCCGTCGGCGAAGACAGTGATCTCGTACGGGGGAACGCGGAAGCGAAGGAGAAACTCGTTGTTGCGGACCTCAGCGGCGGCCGCGGCCAGGCGGCGGCTGAGCTCGCCGAGATCGAGTTTCCGGCCGCGTTCGTGGATCTGCACCGAATCGCGCCCGCACATCGTGATGTGCGGTTGGGCTTGGCCTTCGAGAAACGTGAAATCGCGGCGCCCGCAGGCGCGGCAATCGGGATTGCGCGCCACGCGGACGGATTGAAATTTTCCGCTCCAGACGTCGCAAGAGATCAACCGCCCGTGCAATGCCTCCGGCTTCCCCGCGAGGATTTTCAGGGCTTCGGCTGCTTCGATGGACGCCACGACGCTCGCCGCGGCGTTGAGCACGCCTGCCGTGTCGCATGTGGCTTCGCCAGCGATGGGCGCGCCCATCAAAGAAGATTCATCGCCGTCACCAGCCAGGCAAGCTAGGCAAGCGGTTCGAGCCGGGAAGGATGGTCATGGTGACGCCATAGCTAGCGACGGCGGCCGCGTAAATCCAGGGGATGCCCAGCGAGAGGGCTGCGTCGTTCAGAAGAAGCCGCGTCTCGAAATTATCCGTTCCATCGAGGATGACGCCGAATCCGGAAAGAAGCTCGGCGGCATTTCCCGGCGTGAGATCGGCGACGATCCCTTCGACCTGGACTCCGGAATTGATGGCCCGCAAACGCCGTTCGGCGGCGGCGGCCTTGGGCATGGCCTCGCGCGCATCGGCTTCCTCGAAGAGCGTCTGGCGCTGCAAATTGGAAGGCTCGACGAAATCGCGGTCAATGATGCGCAGCCGGCCCACTCCCGCGCGGACGAGCAGACCCGCGGCCACGGTCCCGAGCGCGCCGCAGCCCACAAGCACGGCGCTCGACTCGAGGAGTTTTTCCTGTCCGGCTTCGCCGATGCCCGAAAAGAGAATCTGGCGTGAGTATTTTTCGTATTGTTCGCGATTCATCCGCGTTTTCCGCAGGCGACGGTTTCATGATAGCGCCTTTTTGCCCCGGGCGCGTCAGGCGGGAACGGCTTCACTCCGGAAGCAGGAAAATCGAATCGGGAGAAAGCCGCACATGCCACGGGAACGGCCGGTCGCGGAAGCGCTGCCACTTCTCCTTGAAGACCTCGGCTTGCAAATGATACTCGCCGGATGGATCGGGCGGCCGATGAAGGCGCAGATAGAGCGTAATGCGGAAGGGAGTCTCGGAGGAGCGCACCAGCCAGCAGGGAAAGATATTTTCCTCTTCTGCGCGGGCGGCGCCACTCATGGATTCCACGAACTCGATGTGATGCGCGCGGATCCCGGCATATGCGGCCGGCCGCGCCATGGCCTGCGCGACGTGCAGCCGGCAGCCCCAGTCGAGCGCCTCGACCGTACCCGGCGAAATCTCGCGCGCGCGGGAAAAATTCTTGCAGCCCGTGAGCCGCGCCACTTCCAGGGTGGGAGGGTGGCGAAATATTTCCTCCTTCGCTCCGAATGCGGCGACGCGCCCGCGCGAGAGCACCAGCAGCCTGCCGCCTAGCCGGTAGGCCTCCTCGATATTGTGCGTAACGAGGAGCGCCGGCCGCCGGTAAGCCGAAAAAATTTCCTGCAAGCTGCGTTTCCATCTGGCTTCGCAGGTGTGTATCGAGCGCCGCAAGCGGCTCATCGAGCAGCAGCGCTTCCGGCTCGATGGCCAGCGCGCGAGCGAGCGCCACGCGCTGCTGTTCACCGCCGGAAAGTTCTTTCGGATAGCGTTGCTCGAGCCCTGTGACGTGCGTGCGCGCGGCCAGCTCCGACACGCTCTTGGCTCGTTCCTCGCGCGGCAAATGGCGCAGGCCGAAGGCGATGTTTTCGGCGACGGTGCGGTGCGGAAAGAGCGCATAGTGCTGGAAAAGCATTCCGACGCGGCGGCCACGCGGCGGAATATGAATATGCCGCTCGGCGTCAAACAGCACTTTCCCGCCGAGCGCGATGCGGCCGCGGTCGGGCCGCTCCAGCCCTGCGATCGAGCGAAGCAGCATCGTCTTTCCCGCGCCCGAAGGGCCCAGAACGCTCAGCGGGGCATCGGGCGCCGTGAAGGTGGCGTCCAGCGCAAAATCGGGAAGCCGCTTAACGATTTGGACTTCGAGAGGCACGTCAGCGCCGCGCCCAGCGCGCGCGTCCGGCGCTCATCGCGCGCGTCCAATAGTAAAGGCCTCCGAGCAACGCCAGCGAGATCGCCAGATCCAGGAAGCACCACTCGAGCGCGCGCGGAATATCGTCCGCTTCCACGGCGAAGTAAATGGCGATCGGAATCGTCGCCGTCTTTCCGGGGATGTTCCCGGCGAGCATCAGCGTGGCCCCAAATTCGCCCAGGGCGCGCGCGAACGAAAGAATCGTTCCCGCCAGCACTCCCGGCCAGGCCAGCGGCAGCGCCACCTCTCGAAACACGCGCCATTCCGACGCGCCCAGCGTCCGCGCCGCTTGCAGGAAATGCGTGTCCACCTGTTCGAGCGCGGCGCGCGCCGTCAGGTACATCAGCGGGAAGGCCACCACCGCCGCTGCGATCACGGTGGCGGGCCAGGAGAAGACCACGGTTGCGCCGAAGAGAAGCAGCAGCTTCCCCAGCGGGCCGTGGCGTCCGAAGAGCAGTAAGAGGAAAAATCCAACAACGGTGGGCGGCAGGACCAGTGGAAGGAGAAAAATTCCATCCAGCAGCACCATCGCAGGGCCCGTGCGCCGCTCGCGCCACGCCGCCGCCGCGAGTCCTGCGGCCAGGGTTATGGCCGTCGCGGCGGCGCTCGTCGCCAGCGATATCCACAGCGGAGACCAATCCATGGGGAGAGAATTGTAGCCGGATCAGCGCTTCCCGGCCTATCTTTCCGCTGCGCCGAAGCCGTACTTCACGAAAATCGCGCGCGCCTCCGGCCCGGCCAGGTATTCCAGGAACGCTCGCGCTGCGGCAATATTCTTGGTAGCTTTTACGATCGCCAGGGGATACACGATCGGCTCGTGCGAATCCGCGGGCGCCATGGCGGCCACGCGCACCCGCGAAGAAATTCTCGCATCGGTCTGATAGACGATACCCGCGTCGGCGTTCCCCGTCTCCACATACGTCAGCACCTGGCGGACGTCCTTGGCGTAAACGGTCTTTTTCTGGACCGCCGCCAGCAGCCCGAGGTGATCGAGCGTCTCACGCGCGTACATTCCCGCGGGGACGGTTGCCGGCTCGCCGAGCGCGACCACTTTAATCTCGGGCCGCGCGAGGTCCTGGAAATTCTGCATGAGGGCGGAATTCGCAGGCGCGATCAGGACTAGCGTGTTCGTCGCAACATCGCGCCGCGTTCCCGCAAGGATCAGCCCCTCCGATTCGAGCGCGTCCATCTGCTTTTCGGCGGCCGAGAAGAAAACATCCACGGGAGCGCCCTGCTCGATTTGGTGCTGCAATGTTCCGGAGCCGCTATAGTTGAAGGTAACCTTCGCGCCAGGATGGCCAAGCTCGTAGGCGCGCCCGATTTCGTCGAGAGCGTCCTGGAGGCTGATGGCCGCGGAAACTGTGATGGGAGCCGCGTGCTGCGGCGCCTGCGGGACCTCGAAACCCGAGGCCGCAAGGATGACCCAAAGAACGGCAGCGGCCGCGCATCCAAGGCGAATTTTCGGCGATGAAATCAAAAGCCTCGCTACTTCGGCGGCGCGGGAGATGGTGATGGCGCGGGCGGTGTCCCGGGAGCCGGGGCTGAACCGGAAGGGGGCGCCGGGGCAGGCGCAGCGCCAGGGGCCGGCGCGGGCGTCGCGGCGGGCTTGGTTTCATCGGGCGGGAGCATGGGCTTGAGCTGAGGGTAATCGTCGGACATGCCGCGCAGAACATCAACCGCGGCCTTCTGATCCATCTGCACGCCGATGGAATGAGTTTCCTGGATGACGCCGGGCATCTCCTTCACGAGGCGCTGGCCGGTTGGCGATTCATAAAACTGAGTGATTCCTTGAATGTCCTCCGTCGAAAAGTGGCGCGCATAGATGGGAACCATGGCGTCTGTGACGGCGCTCGAAGGCGCGTTGGCGTCGAATTTCTGGTTGAACGCGTCCATGAATTTCTGTAGCTGGTCGGGCTGAATGGTCCGGCTCATCACGCTCTGGACCTGATTGGAGATGGCCCCCCGGATCGTATCTCCCAGTTTGGAGGTCTGCGTGATATCCATGAGATGGCGGATCGCCGCTTCCTTCGCCGGGTCAACCGTTTCTGCGGCAGGAGCTCCCGGGGCCGCGTCCGCGCTCGGCTGCGCGCTTGGGGAGGGGGCGCCGGGTTGGTGATGCATGGATGGCTGTCCCTGTGCTCCTGGAGCAGTCGCTTGCGCAAATGCCGGAATCGCCACGATTATGGCTGCGGCTATGACTGCGATTGAAAATTTCATCCTCATCTCCTTAAGGTTAAGGGCTGGTAACCGGCTGGGCAGAGGGCATCATACCGGACGCGAGTGCGGTCGTCACGGAGAGATTGTCCCATGCATCGCGCTCGAAAAACCGGCCCTGCATGCGTTCGCTTGGGCCTGTTTTCAAGAGAATTGTTACCGCGCGTTTCTGTGGAATCGGCGCGCACGGCTGTGATAGCTTCGGCACGGGGAAAATGAAAAAGATGCCGCTTGTCACGCAGCCGGATCTCCGGCTCCGCGCCAACGGCGGGAAACTTTCCATGCTCACTCGAAAGGCGTCGTTCGCATGAACGGCAATGGCCATGCCCTCACGAGCACTGGCGCGGAGTTTGAGGCTTCCCGCCGCGATATGGTTGCTCGCCAGATTCGCGAACGCGGCATCCATTCGCAGCGTGTGCTGGACGCGATGGAGACGGTCCCGCGCCACCTTTTCGTGGCGCCCGAGCACGTTCGGCAGGCCTATGCCGATGAACCGCTGCCCATCGGCGAGGGGCAGACGATCTCGCAGCCGTTTATGGTGGCGGCTATGGCCGACGCGCTCTCGCTCGAGGGTCACGAGCGTGTGCTGGAAGTCGGCGCCGGCTCGGGATATCAGGCGGCGGTGCTGTCCTTGCTGGCGCACAGCGTGATTGCCGTTGAGGCGCAAGCCCGTCTAGCCGCTGCGGCGCGCGTGCGCCTGGCGCGGCTGGGTTATGCAAATGTGCGCGTGGAAGAAGGCGATGGCTCGCTAGGCTGGCCGGCCGCGGCGCCCTACGAAGCAATTCTAGTCACGGCCGCGGCCCCGGCCGTTCCTCCGCCGCTCGTGGAGCAATTGGCTGAGGGCGGCCGCATCGTGATTCCCGTGGGAAGTGCGCGGGAGCAGGAACTGCTCCGTATCGTGAAGCGCGACGGCCGCACAACCCGGCAATCGCTCTATGCTTGCCGGTTTGTGCCGCTCCTGGGCCGCTACGGCTGGAGTCCGGAACCCAGGAAACCGGATCGCGGATGATCGCACGATGACCTACGAGGCGCTGGAACTTTCCATCGTCATTCCCGCCTACAACGAGGAGAAGCGGCTCGGCCGGGCCCTCGGGCTCCTGCGCGATTATTTCGCCAGCCGGCGGATGGACATCGGCCAAATCGAGATTCTCGTTGTGGACGACGGCTCGACGGACGGCACAGCACGCATCGCCCAGGAGTGGGCGTCCGCGCTGCCGCGTCTCCGCCTTCTATCGAACGGTAATAATCGCGGAAAGGGGTACAGCGTCCGGCACGGCATGCTCGAAGCGCGCGGCCGCATCGCGCTCTTCACGGATGCGGATCTTTCTTCGCCGATCGAAGAGTCCGAAAAGCTCCTGGCCGCCATCCGGGCGGGCAACGACGTGGCCATCGGCTCGCGCGCCCTCGATCGCTCGCTGATTGCCGCGCACCAGTCGCGGTTCCGCGAATTCGCCGGCATCATCTTCAATGGCTTTGTGCGCCTCTTCACCGGCCTGCCGTTCCACGATACGCAGTGCGGCTTCAAGGCGTTCGTGCGCGAGCCCTCGCGAATCGTTTTCGAGCAGCAGCGGATCGAGCGGTTCGGTTTCGATCCCGAGATTCTTTTTCTCGCGCGGCGCCATGGCCTGCGTGTGCTGGAAGTGCCGGTGCGCTGGGCGCACGATGCCGCCACGAAAGTTCACGTTCTTCGCGATAGCTTGCTGATGTTCGGCGACCTTGCCTTCATCCGCTGGAATTGGTTCCTCGCGCGCTATCCCAGGCGCCCCGGTCCATCCCCCTCGTCGTGAGCAAAGCCGGGGCAGCCCGCGGCCGTATGGCCGGTTTTCACTTTATTCTACAAAGTACTTGACAAGCTTAGGAGTCCTGCTATCGTCTGTGTGATGCCTCCTTCTGAACCGCTCCGGCCTCGTCACACGCATCCGGTCGCGCTCGACGATCGCGCCCGCGATAATCTCCGCTTCATCCGCGAAACAATGGAGCGGGCGGGCTCCTTTACCGCCGTTCCCGGCTGGGGCGGAATCGCCCTCGGCATTACCGCGCTCGGCGCCGCGGCAATCGCTTCCCGGCAAACCTCCTCTTTCGATTGGCTGGCTACCTGGATCGCCGAGGCGCTCCTGGCCATCGCCATCGCCGTCTGGACGACATTCTCAAAGGCGCGTGAGTCGGGGACTTCTCTTTTTTCCGGGCCGGGCCGCCGCTTTGTCTACAGCTTCGCGCCGCCGCTTCTCGTGGGCGCGCTTTTGACACTTCTGCTCGTGCGAAGCGGGCTCACGGGGGCCGTTGCGGGAGTGTGGCTCCTGCTGTACGGAACGGGGGTCGTCACCGGCGGCGCATTTTCGATTCGCATCGTGCCCCTTATGGGGCTCTGCTTTATGGTCCTCGGTGCGACGGCTCTCTTCTGTCCATGGAGCTGGGGAAATATATTTCTGGCCGCCGGTTTTGGCGGATTGCACGTCGTCTTCGGGGCCGTGATTGCGAGGAAATATGGCGGCTAAATCGGGAGCCGTTCGCTGTGCTCGAGAGGAAAGGGCGAAGCACAACCAGCCGGGCGCGCGCGCGGCGGAAACGGCCGCGGCCTCGCTCGATCGCGTGATCCACGAGCGCACGCGCCTGGCCATTGTCAGCGCGCTCGCCGTGAATACCTCGCTGGCCTTTAACGAGCTGAAGCGCCTCCTCCGCGCGTCCGACGGAAACCTGAGCGTCCACGCGCGCAAGCTGGAGGATGCAGGCTACATCTCCTGCACAAAATCCTTTGCCGGACGCCTGCCGAAGACCGAGTACCGCTTGATGGCCGCGGGCCGGCGGGCGCTCGAAAAGTACCTCGATCACATGGAAGCCCTGATTCGCGCGACGCGCGAAGGTTGATTCTCGCTATGCCGATGACAGCACGAACGCTGACCTCTTTTTCGCGCTCCATTCTCAAACTTCACGTCGCCATTCTGCTCGACGGCAACGGCCGCTGGGCTGCCGCGCGCGGTCTGCCACGCTCTGAAGGCCATCGCGCCGGCGCAGCCGCCGTTCGCCGCATCATGCGCGCCGCTCCTTCGCTCGGCATCGGCACGCTCACGCTATACGCGTTTTCCTCGAATAACTGGGAGCGCCCGTCGAGCGAAGTGACCTCCCTGCTCGGCCTGCTCGAAGACTACCTTCGCAACGAGGCGGCCGAATGCGCCGCGGGGAATGTTCGCCTGCGTGTGATCGGACGCCGCGACCGTATCCCACGCTCGCTCGTGGATGCCATCGAATCGGCCGAGCGCACGACCGCGGCGGGCCGCGCGCTCGAACTGCGCATCGCGCTCGACTACTCTTCCCGCGAAGCCATTCTCCGCGCCGCCTGCTGGATGCTTTCGAGCCTGGAAATATCCGACCGGGAATTCGCGCGGCGCTTGGGCGAAGTAACGCATGGAGGCGGTCCCGCCCCGGACGTGGACCTGCTGATTCGCACGGGCGGCGAACGGCGGCTCAGCGATTTCATGCTCTGGGAATGTGCCTACGCCGAATTGCTCTTCACGCCGCGCATGTGGCCCGAATTCGATGCCGCCGATCTTGCCACCGCCGTCGAGGATTTCCTCGGACGCGAGCGCCGCTTCGGACGCTTGCCGGAAGCAGCCGCCGCGAGCTAGTCTCCCCCGCGAACACGCCACATCGGTGCCGATTTCAGGATTCCGGGGGAGTCCATCGGGCCTAGCGGGAACGCACCATCTCGAAAGCCTTCTCGATTACGCGCGTGGCCGTCTCCGTGAGCGAATACCGGCCGAGTTCCGACGGTGTGGCCCACGCCACATCGGTCACGTCGCTTCCGGCGCGCGCCTCGCCTCCGACCGCCTCGCAAAGATAATCGAGAACCACGAAGTGATACTTTGTCTTGCCGGCTGCATCGAGAGAAATTCGCTCAAACACTTCGATCAATTCCACCACGCGCACATCCATTCCGGTTTCCTCGGCAAGCTCTCGCCGCACTCCCTCATAGAGCGTCTCGCCTGTCTCGAGCATCCCGCCTGGTATGGACCACCGGCCTTCGAGCGGCGGCCCGCCGCGCCGGACCACCAACGCGCGGCCATCTGAAATCACAACCCCGCCCACTCCCACCACGGGGCGATCCGGATATTCACGGTGACTAGGCACCTTTACGCGCTCCTCCGCGCAAAAGCTTGACAAGGGCGTTATATAATAACGCCGTCGGATGGGGGTTCGCCCAGAAAGGAGAGATCCCCGTGACCAAATGTCCGGAATGCGACGCCGAGATTGATTTTGACGAAGACGAAGTGGAAGAAGGCGAAATCCTGAGCTGCCCGGAATGCGATGTCGAACTGGAAATCACCCAGACGCATCCCGTGCATCTCATCGTTCTTTCGGAAGATGACGATGAAGATGAAGACGAGGCGGACGAAGAATCGAGCGTCAAAAAGGGAGAGGAAGAAGAGGAGGAGGAAGCCGAATGACTTTCTCCGGGGTCTTTCCCCATCTTTCCCCTTCCACGCCCTGCCACAAAATGAAACTCCCGCGCGGACTGCCGCCGCTATTCGAGCGACCGCGCAGAAACCCGCGCTGGGTTTTTCCAGCCGCTCTCCTGGCCACGCTCGCGTTTCTCACCGCTCTGCCAGCACGCGCGCAGGATAAGAAGGACGCCGGGCTTCGCACGGTTCACGGAAGTGTGATAGACAAGGATGAGAACCCCGTCGCCTCCAGCGTCGTTTACCTCTTGAATGTGAAGTCGCAGGTCGCGAAAACCCATATTTGCGATGACGCCGGCAACTATCGCTTCAGCGGACTTGATCCCAACGTGGACTACGAGATTCACGCCGAGCATGGCGACCTCATGTCCGCCACCCGCACCATTTCCAGCTACGACACTCGCCTCGACGTCGAGATCATCCTCAAGCTTTCTCATCAAAAGGCCGCGCACTGAACCCTTTCCATGCAGGAGCCTTTCATCCCGCCTCATGATGCGCGGCCAGACCGCGCCGGGCATTTTATTCGCGATTGCATCTTTCGGGAATCATAGTAGAATTTTGCCGACGGTCCCCCTCCTGAGGTGTGTACGATGCGTGGCGTTCCCCACCACGCGGTTTCGGGCAGTTCAAGCAAGGCAGCCGGCGTGGGAGGGATCATGCGCTGGGTTCTTCTTCCCTGCCTGACTCTGCCCCTAGCGTTATTTCCGCCGTCTATTTCGGCCCAAGCCCGGCAGGATCCTTTAGAGAAGCCTTCCGCCCCGCGACCTCCCATTGCGGAACCAGCCTCGTTGAAAATTTGCCTGCGGCTGCGGGACGGTTCTCGCTTCAGCGATATGGCGGTTCTTCACGTCTTTGCGAGTCAAGGCTCCCCCATTCCGGGTATCACCACCGAGTCTGAGGGCGAGATGATCTTTCCTGACCTTCCGCCCGGAACTTATATGGCCGAAGCAAGCGCGCCTGGCTTCCTAAATGTGAGACAGAGCGTTGAGACCCAATCGGGACAAGGCCTCGTGACTCTCTTCCTGATCATGCAGCCGGTGGCGACGAGCGATGCTGCCGCCATACCTCTTGCGTTCTTGCTCACGAACGATCCGAACACGAATGCCTTTTTCTGGACCCTGCTGGGCGCAGCCGACCTGCAGGTTTCGGAAGAGGGTCTTTTTGCCCGACCGCTTCAGCCGCTCCCCATTGTCAGGCCCGCCTCGTTGAGGATTTGCCTGCGGCTTCAAGACGGTTTCCCCTACGGCGGTTCGGCGGACGTCCGCGTGGTTTCAAGCCAAGGCACGGAGATGGAAGGAAACAAGCTCGAGTCCGGCAGCGAGACGACCTTTTCCGCCATTCGTCCTGGAAACTATCTGATCGAGGCGAGCGCGCCAGGCTTCGCGCCGCTGAAGCGGAACGTTGAAGTCCAATCAGGTCTCAAAACTCTCTTCTTGATTATGCAGCCGCAAACGTCCTCCTACATTTTCTCCGGTCTCCAGTCTTATTTGCGCCCAGACGATCCAAACCCAAAGCAGTTTTCTTGGATTGGCCCCAGCGCGACGGATTCCATGCCCGAGGTCGCGCCGGATGTGCCATGTTCTCTGCCCGCGGTATTGGAGGGCGCGGGCTAGCGCATGGGGCAGTTCATCAACAACCTGGATAAATTCAGCGCTCTAGAGCATGTCGAGCATTTTAAAATCAATAAAAAAGGTAAACGCGACGCCCATCCCGAAAGCCGTTCTTTCGACTACCTCGTCTCGGTTGCGCGGAATTCCGCCGGATTGTTCCAATTGGAGGAGTACCGGAATGGAAGTCTCGACGCAAGCCAATTTCCGGAAGGAATCGCCACGGAGGGCTTGCCGGGCATGGCTCTGATTTTCCATCCCATGCTCGCCTCCGATTTTGACTTCACATGCGAAGGGCTGGGGCAATGGGCGGGCCGCCCCGCTTGGCAGGTTTACTTTGAACAGCGGAAGGACCGGGCTGTTCGCATCCGCGAATACGTGATAGATGACCGCCCTTATCCAGTTTCGCTCAAGGGCCGCGCTTGGATTGACGCCGGCACCTTTCAGGTGTTGCGATTGGAATCCGACTTGGTTGCGTCCATCAAAAAGATCCGTTTGGCGGAAGAACACCTTTCGATCGAATATGCGGCCGTCCAATTTCGATCGGACAACATGCAACTCTGGCTTCCGAAGACCGCCGATATTTACGTGGAACAGAGCAAACACCGCTACTATAGGAGCCACGTGTACAGCAAATTTCGCATCTTCAGTGTGGATACGGATCAGAACATTCAGCCCCCGGCGGATTCCTACTGCTTCACGAATACATCCGATCGCGATGTTTCGGGCGTTCTCACCGTCAGCCCGGCCTCGGAAGGAACATTCCATTTGGAGCCCATCGGCTTCACAATCTCCGCGGGAAACCGGGTCTGCAAGATCGTCGGATCCGGGAAAGACGTGAGCATCCCCGCCGAATCCGTAGGATCCGCCACATTTGTCAACGACGGTCCCGAAGGGTCCGTGGAAGTAGACGCTTCCTTCGCTAAAGAGACCACTTTGGACATCGTCTCGGATAGCCCTGTCGCCCCCACTCACCAGTAACGAGCCGTCCGAGCAGCCGGTCTCTTCGATCGCGAAGTCGTTGACCCGGTGGACGGCTTCTGCCCCCTGCGCGGCCTGCTGACGGTCTTGGAGCAGTCTTCCACGCCTATCGTTGCCGTTGTCACAGTTGATATGCGCGTGGTGGGTGAGGCCGTAGCTGAAAAGGCATGTGCGAAGCTTGCCGTCGGCCGTTATCCGGAGGCGGCACTCTGGGGTGGAGTACGGGGGGGGGACAACAGTTAGCCGTGGCCCGCGGCTTTTTGCAGGTGAGATTCCACAGGCAGTTCGCCAACTTTTTCGTGCTCGAGGTCTTCGTGGAAGCTGTATTCGGGGACGATTTCCTTGATCTTGGCACGAATTGACCCCGCGCCATCGACAGTCATGGATGCGCGAAGCTCATCCAACTGACGACATAACTCCGACCAATCCTTCAGCGGTCCGTTGGTCCGCTTGATCTTCTCACACGATGTGGGGAACACCCTCTCATGGTGGTAAAACAGCTCTTCTTCCAGCTTTTCCCCGTCGCGCAAACCCGTGAATTGAATTTCTACATCGTGCTCGGACTTGCCGGAAAGGCGAATGAGATTACGAGCCAAATCCAGTATCCGTATAGGCGCGCCCATGTCCAAAACAAGAATGTCGCCATGGCTCCCAATAGCGAAGGCTTGCAGGACCAGCGCGACAGCTTCACGCGTAATCATGAAGAATCGCCTAATTTCGGGGTGGGTGATCGTAAGCGGCTGGTTATTCCGGATCTGCTGCTGAAAAATGGGAACCACACTTCCGCTCGATCCAAGAACGTTTCCAAATCGCACCGAAACGCATCGCATCGAGTTCGCATCACGGCATGCCACGATCAATTCTCCCAGCCGTTTCGTAGCGCCCATTACGTTCGTCGGATTCACCGCCTTATCGGACGAAATCAGCACGAAGCTTTTGCAGAAGTGCTCCTCGGCAATATCCAACAACCCCAAAAGCGCTATGACGTTGTTCCTTACGGCTTCCTGGGCGTTCCGCTCCATAATGGGCACGTGCTTGTAGGCTGCGGCATGAAATACGACATGGGGGTGGTGTTCCTTGAAAATGGCGCGAATCCGATGGACATCCCCGATATCCGCCACGCAGAATACGCCGGTGTCATCCGCTCTTATTTCGGTCAGTTCGTGCTGCAAATAGAAGAGTCCGGTCTCGCTCTGATCCACGCACACAAGGCGGCTTGGGTTGTATGTTTGTATCTGGCGGCAGAGCTCCGACCCGATAGAACCGGCCGCGCCCGTGACGAGAACGACTCGGCCTTCCAGCTCGCGCCGGACGAAACCCAGATCCGTCTCCACGGGATCGCGGCCCAGCAAGTCTTCAATTAGGACTTCGCGGATATGCCGGAGCGTTAGTTGGCCGTTGATGATGTCCCGGAGTGCTGGGACCGTTCGGAAGCGTACCTGGGCCTCCTGACATATGTCCGTGAATCGCTGCATCTGCGCTCCCGTTGCAGAGGGAATCGCAATGAGGATTTCGTCCGCGGGAAAGCGGGCGAGCAGAGCGCCGAGCTCGTCCACACGGCCAATCACCAACGTACCTTGAATCCGGATCCCCTGTTTGGAAGGATCATCGTCCACGCAGCCAAGAATCTCGTAACCACTTCCGGCCCGCTCGATTTCCCGGATCACCATCTGTGCCGCGAATCCCGCTCCGATGAGAATCACTTTTCGGGAGGTTTTTACGCCGGGGCGAATGCCCTCGGCCAGCACCCGCGAGAACAATCTGCCTCCGGAAAGGAACCCGGCTGTGAGCACTGCTTCGAGAATATAAATGGACCTTGGAAAGGATGTGACGTTGAGAGCCATCATGAGCAGCCAAAAAATGGCCGTTCCTGCCGTGACCGCCTTCAGAATGTTCATTGCTTCGTTGATCCCGCTGAAATGCCACCATCCGCGGTGCAGATTGAATAGCCGGAGCGTGCCCAGGCGGATCGAGATCAAAACGGGCGCGGCGATAAACAGCAGATTGCGGTAAGGCAGAGAGAAATCAAAGCGCAGCAACCAGGCGAGGAGGAGAGCTGCGAGCACAAGGACGGTCTGGAACAGTGCGATGAACCAGATCCTGCGTCTCAAAATGGCAAGAGGAAACATTCCTTGATCTTCAGTTATGGAGTGAACTCTTCAGAATTGCCTATCGGTGGAGACAATCAATACAAGCTGAGCTCGGCAGTGGGCAATCGCAGAGATCGCCGCGACAAACCAAGTGACCGTTGGTGAGGCAACCCGCAATGGCAGCGTCCATCTCACTCTTCCACTTGCTGCAATGTGTCTTCGGGTTGGCGAATGGGACTTTGTACACCATGACATCTCCCGGTGCATTCAAACTTGCTCAACTAAAATGTGCTTCCTCCATATCCAGGCGATCGGCGTCCTCTGGGGCGCTGTCGCCGAGGGTACGGGATTTCTCCAACATCGAGCGGATCGCCTTTGCCAGGGACTCAGTCGAAAGGCCGTGCTGAGTTCGAAGGTATTGCTGGGTTCCGACCATGCAGGAAAAGGTTGGGGGAAGGCCAAACCTTCTAAAAGTGACGTTTCGCCCCCTCGATTCAGCCAGAACTTCAGCCACTGCGCCTCCGAGACCACCCGTCACGCTGTGTTCCTCCATGGTGAAAACTGCACGGGTCTCGCGGGCCGCTGCGAGCACGGCCTCCACATCGAGGGGTCGCACCGTATGCATGCTAAGCACGCGTGCCTGCACGCCCGTGACACGAAGCTTTTCGGCAACATGATCTGCCGTTTCCAGCATCCCTCCCGTGGAAATCAGCGTGAGATCATTCCCGTCGCGAATTTGGATTGCCTTTCCCAGATGCAAATCAATGGGGCGGCGGTGAACGTTTGGCTCCCCTGCGCGCCCCAACCGCAAATAGCACGGCCCCGGGTGCGCAGCGATCGCGTGCGTCGCTGCTGCCGCTTCCAGGGGATCCCCGGGAGCGACAACTGTCATTCCCGGCAAGGACCGAAGAATCGCCAGATCCTCCGTGGAATGATGAGTCATGCCCAGAGCGCCGTAAGCAAAACCTCCGCCCACGGCGACGATCTTCACGTTCGCCCGGTGATAGCAGAACGTCGTTTCGGATCTGCTCCAGGCAGCGCAGAATGGGAAAGTTGGCGATCGAATAAGTGAAGACAATTTTGCCGCTGAGCGCCATGCCCGCCGCGATGCCGGTCATGTTCTGCTCGGCCACGCCGACGTTAAGAAACCGGTTCGGGAAGCGCTGCGCGAACGGCTCCACGACCCCGAACCCAAGATCGCCGACCACTAGACAAATGCGCTCGTCTCGTTCAGCAAATTCCATCAGCGCACGAAAAAAGGCGGTTCTCATGCGTGCCCGTCCAGTTCGGTCAAGGCTCGGCGCAGTTCCTGGTCATCGGGCGCGCGGTAGTGCCACAACAGGTTGTTCTCCATAAAGCTGACACCTTTGCCCTTCACCGTATGCGCGACGACGCAGGTCGGCTTGCCTGGAACAGCGGGGAGGACACGGAGTACGGACTCAATCTGGGAAATATTGTGGCCGTCGATTTCTCGTACCGCCCATCCGAAGGCTTCCCACTTGGCCGCCAGCGGTTCTAGGCCGAGGACTTCTTTGATCGTCCCCAAGCTCTGAATCTTGTTGTAATCCACGATGGCCACAAGGTTGTCGAGGCGATGATGAGGCGCAAATAGGGCGGCCTCCCAGGTCGAACCCTCGTCGCACTCGCCGTCGCTGAGCAATGCAAATACCCGATACGTAACAGAATCCCGCTTGGCGGCCAGAGCCATTCCGCAAGCGATCGCCAGCCCGTGTCCCAACGACCCCGTCGAGACTTCTATTCCAGGGACGCCAACATGCGTCACATGTCCGGCCAGCGGCGCACCATCACGGTAAAAATTGTCCAGCCAAGCCACTGGAAAGAATCCTTTCTCCGCAAGAACCGCATATAGGGCCGCGCAGGCGTGACCCTTGCTGAGAACAAACCGGTCGCGGTTCGCCCTGTTCGGCTCCCGGGGATTGATCCTCAGGATCTGTCCGTAGAGCACGGCTAGCAGATCCGCGATCAACAGCGCAGAACCCGCGTGTGAACTCCCGGCGCGGGCAATCATGCGCAGGGCCGACTCCCGGATCCGTCTTGCGAGCACCGAAGAATCAGAAGATGAGGCCATGGGATCACTCATGTCCTATTCAATCGCGGCAAAGGCAATATAGGGATCCCATTCCAGACGCTGTAGGCGCAAGTTTCGAAGTGAGAGTCCCTCGAGCACTGCCTGTGTCTCCCCAGGCCACATCGGATTATCGAGTTCGTCGAACGCCAGGATTGCGCCCCGCGGCATCCGCGGAACAAAATGCTCAAGCGCGACGCGTGTCGGTTCATAGAGGTCGAAGTCCATGAACAGCAGACTCACCAGCAAGTGCGGGTGATCCCCCACGAAACTCGGGATCGTTTGCATAACGTCTCCCCGAATGAGGTGAACCTTGTCGATATGGCCAAGAAAACGGTCTTGATCGTACAGGGCAATTAGCTTTTCCAGTTCTTTGACCGAAGCGGCTCGGAGGTCGCCTGGCCGCGGTGCCGCCAGGGGGTTCGCATCCTTCTCCCCAACGTGAGGAAACCCCTCAAAGGTGTCGAAACCATAGATCCTGCGCGTCAAATTCTCTGGCTCGAGAATGGTGCTCAGCTTCGCCCAACTCATTAATCCAAACCCCTGGTACACGCCGCACTCCACGACGGATCCCTTCACGGGCATAACCCGTTTGAAGATTTCGTAGAGGGCAAGGAACCGTTTCAGGTGTTGTCTCCGGACGTACTTCGGAAAATTCTCCAACTTGCTCTCGGCGGGGTCCGGAGATTGAAGAAATAAATCTTCTATCTCTTGTCCCACCTGCTGTTCAACGGTCGTGCGAAAAGACTTCATGGGTTTGGAACCCTCCCGGCCAGGCTGTCTTCGAGGCTGCCCGGGCAGGCGACAGAAAGCGAAGAGAGCAGTTCGTAATCATCCGAGGCGAGACGCCATCCCACGGCTTGCAGATTGTCATGCAGTCCTGCGAGGCGCTCTTCATCCCCACGATCACGCTGGCCACTTCAGGGCGATCCAGCACCCAGCGCAGAGCGACCGCCGATGCAGTGCGGCCATTCCGTTGCCCGATTTCGTTGAGGGCTTGGATGAGCTCCTGCTTCTCCGCCAATCCTTCCGCCGAGAAATAGGAACTCGAGTTGCGAGTGTCTGTGCCGGTGAAATGCGAGCCCGCCGGCCGCTTTCCAGAAAGCAGTCCCCTCGCCAAGCCGCTGTGCGCCAGCACGCTCGTATGGGTGGCTCTGCACCAGTCTAGAAAGCCATCCTCGACGCCGCGGCGGAGCAAGTTGTAGGCAACCTGCACGGAGTTGACCGGCTGCGTTCGGCAAGCCCGCTCCAGCTGATCCAACGAAACGTTTGAAACTCCGATAAACCGGATCTTGCCCGCGTCCCGAAAAGAGACAAGCACTTCGAGTATGTCTTCGAGCGGTGTCACGAAGTCGGGCCAGTGGAGTTGGTACAAGGGGATGTTGTCGACCCGCAAACGCCGAAGGCTTTCGGCCAATGCTTGAGCGATCCGCTTTGGACTCGAGTCCCGGCTCACGCGGCCCTGGTGATCCCACACCAAGCCGAACTTCGTAGCCAGTATGACTTCATGGCGCCTCCCTCCCAGAGATTGGGAAAGCAATTCTTCGGCGCGCCCGAACCCATAGACGTTGGCTACATCAAAGAAAGTAATGCCCAGGTCAACACTCGCGCGGACCGAGTCCATCCACGCAGACTCGTCCATCGGCCCATAGTCATATCCGCTGGCCGGAGCACAACCAAACCCCACGCGGGAGATCG
Source organism: Terriglobia bacterium (assembly GCA_963823205.1). GTDB lineage: Bacteria > Acidobacteriota > Terriglobia > Acidiferrales > UBA7541 > Palsa-295. The sequence continues at coordinate 284,108 of CAWGKL010000007.1, read as the reverse complement.
AACACCCGCCGGCACCAAGCGTGGCGTATTCCATTTGGCGTTAACCCCTCATCATGACCCGGTAAAGAGTTCGGAAAATCAGACGGAGATCGCCCAGAAAACTCTTCTGCTGGACGTAAAGAACACGGAGCCGATTTTTTTCCGCACGGTATCTCTCGATGAACACTCGATTGGGGTCGTCCGAGTCCAGCAATTCACCCAAATGGCGAAAGCGAATCGAAGCTTCGTCGGTGATCCCCGGCTTGACGGAAAGGATGATTTGTTCTGCGCCGGTATAACAGCACGTATGCTCCTCGACCTCAGGCCGAGGCCCGACGATACTCATCTCGCCTCGCAGAACATTCAAGAGCTGCGGTAGCTCGTCCAACTTCCAGCGACGCAGCCATTGGCCGCTTCGAGTGATCCGAGGATCTCGATAAGCCGTGGCGGTGCCTCCGCTCTCGGCGTTTTCGACCATCGTCCGAAATTTGAAAATGCGAAAGGGGCTTCCCTGGAGACCGATGCGCACGCCTCTGTAGAAGACCGGTCCATCGGAATCGAGCTTGATCCATATCGCGACGAGCACGAAGAAGGGAGAGAGTAGAATCGATCCAACAACGGCGCAAATCACGTCCAAGCATCGCTTCATGTGAACGTACAACGGGTTGCGAATTCCTCGGATGCCGGCCTTCCGGTTAGCCATCAAATCGTGCTCAGTGGCGCGGCTTATACAATTCAAATGAGAACTGCCAAGCCATCAATTGCACAGCCGGGATCCGAGTAATGATGCGGTCGATGGCATTCAATGATGGCATGCATACCCGGAAGAGGGGCGGAATCCCGCGCACAGGGGCGCCAAAAACACTGAACAGGTGCCAGTAGCGAATTTCACCGACATTGAAATACCTCTTGGCGGCGCGAACGTCCTTCAAGGAAAGAATGTGTTCTTTCTCCCATTCGGTTCGCAGGTCGGGAGTCAGTTTGCGGTACAACTTAATCAGAGGATTATAGTTCAGCGCCTCACTCGCCAGAATGCAGCCGCCGGGCCTCAAAATGCGATGCATCTCCGGATATGCATAGGTCAGATCCAGATGGTGCAGCATATAGCTACAGAGAATCACATCAACGGAGTTGTCCGGCAGTCCCGTATTCTCACAATCTCCTTCAAGGAATACACACCGGTCGGACAAGCCTTCCCGTGCTGCGGCCTTCTCGGCATTGTGAATGGAAACATTACTAACGTTGATGCCCAGGGCCAATGCGGCTCTCATCCGCGCCGCTTTCAAAGTCTCCGAGCCATTCCCGCATGCGTAATCGACAAAAACCTTCCCCGGAACATGGTCGGCAAGCCATCGGTCCCTATAGTCCATGGACAATTGGGTCGTGGAGTACCACTTGAAATTGGCACGGCGTTGCTCATTGGTGCCGCGAGTGGCTTGAGGAATATTTTCGTCACGGCTAAAATTGGCCCACTGCCTTTCTTGCTGTTTGCGTTCGTCAAGCGTAGCCAGGAAATCATCCGAGCGTCTAGACCTCAGCCTGTCCAGCGCTTCCCGCAATTCCTCTGGTCTGGCGCCCGGTCTGGGCGAAACATCCGTGCTGATCTGCTTGGTAGCGGAGATGCTCATCGATTCCACAATCCTTTCTCCAAGATAGCTATCGAAGGGATTTCATGAGTTGCCTTGTGGCCAATCCTCATGCAATCGCTTGTTCAAGAAGAGCTTCTATTTTTCTTGCGCCAACCTCCCGCGACATTCGATCGAGATAGAACTTGCGCCCCCGTTTGGCCATTTCCTCACGCTCACTCGACCGAGCGCGATAAAGCATCTCCATACAACTGGCCAGGGCCTTTTCATTCTCAGGCGGACAAGTTACTCCAGCGCCCGCTTCACGGACAATGTCGGCTGACTCTCCGAGGGAGGACATCAAGATGGGACGTCCCGTAGCCAGAGACTCTTGGGTCTTGCTCGGGACGGTGGCCCTCAAGAAAGGCCGGTCAATAAGGTGAATCAATAAAACGTCCGCCGCGCTGCACACGCCGGGCATCTCACGCTGACTTAAGCGTTTGATGAAACGCACGTTCGGCAATCCAAGTTCAGCGGCGTGCGCACGAACTTCGCTCTCCAGACTGTCCTGTGCCGATCAACACGACTTGGATGTCCGGGATATGACGCAACAGGGCTGCCGCACGAATCACGGTATGCAAGTCTTGGAATGGGCCAAAATTGCCCGCATAGACAAAATTAAACCGGCCATCCAGGCCCAGCCGCCGGGCCACTTCGGGATCACGCGGAAGAGGCTTGAATCTATCTTCGTCCACCCAGTTGTAAACAGCGTGCACCCTTTCTTCCTGCAACCCACGCTCGATCAGAATACGCTTGGATTCGCATCCGATGGTCGTGACGAATCGCGCCCGGCCGTACACGCGGCGGCAAATTCCGGTGAGTAGCCGTGACAAAAGTTGTTGTGCCACACCATCGTCGAGCATCCCGGAATCGAGCACGGCCTCGGGCCAGATATCTGTCACATTGAAAAGATAGGGGACCTTGTGAAAAAGCTGCTTCACAAGAGGCGGAATCCCCACTGTTGGTGGAGTAGCCATACCATAAACCACATCGACCTTGCCGATGCTCGGAAGCCCAATGAGCGCCGCCGCCGCGGCAAAGCTTAAGTAGTTTGCGGTGCGCTTGAAGGCGGATCGATCATGGTTGGGATACAGCGCCACGCGCAAGACTCGGACTCCCTCGATCTCGTCCCACTGGCGCGGTCGAAGCCGATAACCCGGATACAGCACGCCGCTCGGATAGTTTGGAAAACCAGTAAGCACAGTAACTTCGTGACCCCTCCGTTGGAGCCACTTCGCGAAGGGAAGTCCGCGGCTGCTCTCCGGCTCGGGCGTAAACCACTGGGTAAGGCACAGAATGCGCATCGCTTTTATCAGCCGGCGGATACGGCAAGGGCAGCCTGAGACGCCCCGGTTCGGGCGTAGCGGTTCAGCCATAGATCTAAAATCAACAACCCAAAAACTTCCCGGGAGTATTTCGTCTCTGCCCTGAAGTTCATCCGTTTCAGATCGTAAAGCTCGCGGTAATGGGACGTTTGGAGCTGCTCACGAATCTTATGCGAATTCTGATTGATGAAGGTGCCGATGGGAGTCGTGAAACCCATCTTATCGGCGCGATGTGTCAGGGACTTGGGCAGGATGCCCACAGCAATCTCGCGCAAGACGGGCTTAATGGTCCCATTGGAAAGAAAGGCGCCGGGATCGAGATGAATCACGTGCCGGACAAATCGCTGATGCAGAAAGCTCGGCCGGCTCTCCAACGAATGCCGGCCGCACATTTTGTCGTCGATATTGAGAAGTCCCCCCAGAAAGTACCGCCTGTCGAACCGCATCATCCCGCCCAGTTCGCCTCCCCCGTCCTGGCAGCTATGAAATACTTCGCGAAAAGTTTCCTCCACGGACGCGTCGTAGAATCGGTAGAGCGCAGGATCGCCTTTCCGGTGACACATCTCAAAGCGGTCTGCCGCGGACTGCAGGTCCTTCATCCTCGCGAAAAGTGACTTGTAGGAGTCCTGAAAGCATTGGCCGAGAGCCAGTTGGTAGCGAACATAGCCGGCAAACAATTCGTCCCCACCCGTCCCGGTGAGGATCACCTTGTACCGCCGCTTCACTTGTTGGAGCAAGTCGTCCAGGGGAAGTATCACCGATCCGATTGCCGGCTCGTCAAAGTCCCCGAGCACATCGTGCAGCTTTTCGACCAAATCAAACCTTTCCCCCGCATTGACGACAAAAAGGCGGGTCGGAGTGCCTTCAATGACCTGCCTGGCAAAGAATGTCTCATTGCAGTCTGGGTCGGAATAATTTGCATGGTAGGCGACTTCCGGCCTGGCAACTCGCGTGATGAGGCTGGAATCAATGCCGCCGCTGCAGAACGTCGTGAAGGAAGTGTCGCTGATGGTTGATTCGTAGACGCACTCTCGCAGCAAATTCCTCGTATCCTCGATCCATTCCGGGGAGAGCGGTACGAAGGCCGCGCCCACGTGATTGAAGATATCCTCATAGCAACGATCGCGCTCCTCGCCGCTTGCCAGGTTAATTTCAATCAGGTGGCCTGGAGTTACCTTTCGGATCCCTTTCAGAAAGGTTTTCTCGCCAAAAGTGAACTGGTATCGCGCGTACTCGGAAAGCGCCCGATAATCGAGCTCGGGCGCGTGCCCGATGACCTCCACAATCGTGCGTAACATGGAAGAGACGCAGAGTTTCCGCCCATCCCGCCAGTAGTACAGCGGTTTTATTCCGAACTGATCGCGCACGAGGGTGAGTTTGCCGCTCCTCTTCTCGTAGATCGCGAAAGCCCAAAAGCCGTTTAGCTCCGTCAAAATCTTCGGCCCCCATCGGTTCCAGGCTTCGAGCAACACAGCCGCGTCATTCGCTCCCTCCAAGGGCTGTCCTTCGCTCTCCATCCGCTTGCGCAGCTCCACGAAGTTATAAATCTCCCCGTTGTAGGCGAGCACGTGGGTCTCGTTTTCAATGGGTTCCGTGCTTCGTTCATCGAGGCCGATCACCGCCAGCCGGCTGTGGCCCATCTGAATGCGGCTGTCCGCCCAGAATCCGATTTCGTCGGGTCCGCGTTTTCGCAGACTGTGCAGCAGCCGGTGGTGAAAGGCTCCAGACAGTCCGGAGGTTATTAGGATTCCGCACATGACTCAGCGCCTTAAAATGAAAGTAATTGCCGTGCAGGCGAACTACGAGAAAAAACTAATGTGTCGCGGCCAGGCTCGAAATCTGCTCTCCCGCGGAGGCTGAATGAGCCCCGTTGACAAATGCGGGGACGGCCCCTTCTTCCAGAGGGCGCGGTTTCCGGCCGATCAGCTCAGCGAACCGCGCCGGGTTACCAAGGCAGTGCCGCATGTCGCCGGCACGGTAGCCCCCCGCGATTTCGGGCGCGCAAAAAACTCCCATCGCCCGGGCCATGCATTTGCATGCCTCGATGAGCCGCACCGGGTTGCCCGAGCAGACATTCACAATTGGTGGTGCTACACCCTCGGAATGCAGCGCCGCCAGGAGGCCGTCCACGACGTCTGCGACGAAAACCCAGTCGCGGATTTGACGGCCGTCCTCGAGCAGCCGGGGACGAACTCCCGCACGAATCCAGCCAGCTAAGCGCGCGATGATCGTTGCTTCACCATCGTCCAGCCTGAGGCGAGATCCATAGACGGAACTGAAGCGCAGGATGCGCACCTCCGGGCCGGAGAAACCCCGGAAGCAGAGCTCTTGCATGTATTTGGAAGCGCCATAGGTCTCCAGTGGCGCCGGCACTGCCTCCTCGGTAATCGGCACAACCTCGGACTCGGTTCCACAGCGCGGACACGGGACCTCAAAAATGGCCCGTTCCAGGTTTGTCACATCGCGGTGCGCGTTGGACTCCGCTGCGCAGTTCGGGCAGCGATACCTATAGTTACTGCCGTATATGCTGAAGCTGCTGCCCAGGACAATGCGGCGCAATCGCGGCAACGTACGCGCGAGTTCCGCCAGTCGCGCCGTCCCTCCGCAATTCGCCTGGATAATATTGGCCGGCTCACGAGCCGCCCGGGAAACTCCCCCGAGAGCCGCAAGGTGCACGATTCCCTCGATTCCCGCGAACCGACCATCCGGCTGAAGCGTGCGTAGATCTGCGAAGCAGTAGTCCGCGCCAGGGTTCAGGTAACCGGGCAGCGCCCGATGAACTCCGGGGTCGAGGCTGTCCAGCCCTATCACTTCCGCTCCCCGCGCGACGAGCGCGTCCACCACGTGGGAACCGATGAATCCCGCCGCCCCTGTGACCAGCACTTTCATGCGCCCACTCCCAGCATCTGCCTCGCGGCCGTCTCCCTTTCAATTTGCTCGAAGTTCTCGCGGAACCACGCAACCGTTCTGCGGATGCCCTCGGTCACTCCAACCTGAGGATGAAATCCGAGCGTCTTTTGCGCCAGGCTGATATCCGCTTCGCGGTGGGTGCTCTTGTCCCAGGCGCGCCTGGCCGCAAACCGGATCTCGCTTCGAGACCCACATGCCTCGATGACCATGCGCGCCAAGTCCAGGATTTGCGTCTGGACTCCCGTGCCCAGGTTCATCGCCAAGCCGGAAGCCGCGGACGATGAGGCGGAGCGCACCAAACCGCCCACTAGATCATCCACATAAATGAAATCCCGGGTTTCTTCCCCTGTTCCCGTGATGAGTAAGGGTTCGTCCCGCAAGGCCCACCAGATAAAGTTGGGGACCACGTTTCGGTATGCGCCCGGCAGCTCTCCAGGACCATAGGAGTTGAAGAACCTGCACCGAACCGTGGCCAGGTTCGCTTGAAAGTAATTGCAGTAGAACTCTCCAAGCGCCTTGGTGATCTGATACGGCGTGTCCAAGTGCAGGCTCACGGGCATGTCCTCCCGAATCGGCGCCTCGATGCCGTGCCCCGCAATCGAGCATCCCGCCGAGGCATACACGAACGCGCGAGCGTGGTTTGCCCTGGCCCACAGCAGGGCTGCCAGAGTGCCTTCTCCATTGGTGTGCAGGTCGTCGAGCGGATGATCCACACTGTTCTGATTCGCGAAGAATGCGGCCAGATGGAAGACCACAGGGGAATCGATGCGCGGACTTCCGTCAGCAAGCTTCACGACATCCTGCGCGGCAAATTGCACCCTCGGATCTTCCGGTAGGAGCCATCGATAGCCTGAAGACAAATCATCAACGACCAACACGTGGTCGGCGCCATCGTGGAGCAAACGCCGCACGAGCCGCGACCCAATCGCACCGGCGCCGCCGGTAACGAGGAACCTCTCGGTTTCTAGGGGCCAGGCCATCTCTTTTTTCCTCATTTCATCGTGGAAATCATCATTCCAGTTCCAAATCGTTCGCCAAGGACATGCCTGACAAACCAGCGCGGATAGACGGCCTTGGCCACCGCCCATTTTCGTCCGTCGTACTTGCTTGAAAACCGATGCGTTAGCAAGTCACCCGCCCCGAGATAAAGATGGATTTGGATTCGATAATTTGCAAAATAATTCCCGAGCAGTGCCCGCGCTTCGCTGGTTGTATACATCTTGGTACCGAGACTCTCATAGTGCTGAGCCACGCACTTACGTGGCCCTTGAAAATTCAGCCGAAACGGCCCATACAATAACCACAAGAGAAAAGCCCCCACGCTCGGGTAGTGGTAAAGCATTAGCTTTAGTTGGCCCCCTGGTTTCAAGACTCGATGTGCCTCCGCGATCGCCCTCTCCGGAGAGGCAGTATGATGAAGCACTCCCCATGAATAGTAGATATCGAAATAGTTGTCCGGAAACTCCTTCAGGTCTTCCGCGTCTCCAACAGCAACGTTTGCGTTCAGTCCGGCAAGTTCCAGCCGTTCTTGAACCAGACCCACAGAAGCATGAGTGAGGTCCCGGCCGAACGCGATCGCAGCCGCCCGCACCCACCGGGAAAAATCTGCGCCCGTGCCCAGTCCCACTTCTAAGACTCTTTTCCCCTTGGCCTGTTCGAACTGCGCAAACGGAATCAGCATTGGTTCGAGTTCATATCGAATCCGGTCGGCTTCCTCGAAGAACTTTCTTCGATCATGGGCCCAGGCAGAGGCGTATCGGCTACCGCAAACTTCCGCTTCCCAGTGGTCTCGCACGCGAAGCATCAGCCCGGAGCGATTTTCGATAATGGATTCACTCATATTAGCTGCTGCACTTCGGGGCCTAGGCAGATGAACAACACTTCAGTCCTGATGGCCCTTGCAACGCAGAATCTGAAGTCTTTGTGTGGGTCGGATCGCAGATATATGGCCGCAGGACTGGGCATTGAGCCCTAACAAGCACGGTTCAACTGAATATCTTGACGTATTGTCGGTAAACCTTATGCGCATCACGCCCAATTTTCCAAGTTTTCCTGCCGGTAACAGTGCTCCAGGACCCATGACCGTGATGCAAGACTTTAATAGAAGACTCGTAGTAAATGCGGAAGCCTTTCTCGCTGAGCTGTTTGCTGAGAAAGTACTCCTCGTTCAGCATGAATGTCGGCGCCCACAATTCCTCGAAATGACGGAAGAACAAGGGGCCGAGCACGTAGCAAGCCCCAAGGCCCAGGTAGATTTCCTGCGCCTTCTCGTGATGGCCATGATCCCGCCTCTCGGTAAAGCTCCGGCTGGCCTTGGCCAGTTCGCAAATTCCGAGCGCCAAGTAGTAGTTTGCATAGTACAGACTTTTCATGAACTCCCGAAAGTTCCCAATTTTGCGGATGACATGCGGATTTTGATGGATGCCATCCAGCGTTACGATGTCCGGTGAAAGAACGGCGTACCTCTCCAACGTCGGCAGGTTCCTCTCAATGCACTCGGCGAAATCGGCCGGGAAAACCAGGTCGTTGTTCCCGACAACGATGACGTCAATCTCCGGCTCGCTCGATCTCAGGTGCTTGATGCCCATGTTCAAGCCTTTGAAATAACCCACGTTCTCTTTGTTCAAGATCAGTTCAACGCGCTCGAACTCACGCGCCAGGCTCTTCAGCGCCTTGACGTTCTGTTCATCGGAATTATTGTCGACCACGACGATCCGATGACGATCCCCCCCATTCCTGCACAGCGACGACACCGCTTCCCGGGTGTAGGTGCAGTTGTTATAATTCGTGCAGACGAAACCGAGCCTCATATTCCGGATACCCCGGGACCTAAGGCGGTGAAAGCCGCGGCTGCAGAGGCTTGCCCGCCACGCCGGGCAGCTCCCACGGTTCTAGCCGGCGAGCGTTTTTTGATAATCAGCTTGTTGAGTTGTAGCACCGCACAAACCAGGACAAACGTCACGTAAATGCTGTTCCAGATCAGCAAGCTGATCAAGGCGGACTGATAGAAATAGCCCATCATGAATATGAAGACTGCCACGGTAAACACAGGTCTTTTGTTGCGTAGCATGGCCTGAAAGGCCCAATGAAGCAGAACGCCAGTCGCGAGCATGAATAGAAGGCAGCCCACCAATCCGAAATCCTCGATGAGTCCGCGAAACATCGTGAAGATGTTCGTGGGCAGCGATCCCCCAAAGGAATAGAAGTCATCATAAGTGCCGATCGGCAGCTCCTTATGGATACCTATCAGTCGGAACAGAGGCGCAAAGGTGTAATAACCGTAGCTGGCGCTTCCCGGGTTGTAACTGAGTTCAGAGTGCCTTCCGATAACGAAGGCAAACCAATCGGAAAAGGCGTAGATATGGCCGAAAGCGTATAGCGAATAGTAGTTCAGTATCTTGTCAAGGAGGTCGGAAGTATCTTCGATGGCCGCTAGCCCGCGGGAGATAATGGATATCGTTGCGATCGATATCAAAATGGTCGCATAAAGCGTCAGTGACTTGATGCTGCCTTTTTCAATCAAGCGCAGCGTACCCGCCGAGGCGCGGTGCACCAGTATCCCCGCATAGAAAAATACAATGCACAAGATGAGAGTCCCTTTAGACGACTGGGCAACTGCCAGAACGATGGAGGGAAGAAAAGATAAAACAAGGACGAACCGCCGCCCATTCTTCCTAGGCACGGTTGGATAGAGCAACCCCCCTAGGATGGCCCCCAGGTAAGCAAGGACTATGCTCAATGGTCCGTATATGTTGGCACTCAGGCTTTCGTCGTAGCGCATAAGCGCGAAGGAGGTGGCGCTCGCGAAAAAATCGTATGCGAAATCATGGAGCGAGAAGCCCTGGTCAAGTGTATTCAGAACGACGAACGCTAGCGACGCAAGCGTCGCCATGTAAAAGACGGTCTTCAGAAAGGGGCTGCCGTACACCAGCGCGGCCGTCTTGCGCTTCTGCGCGTTTCTCAAAAAGGCGGTTCTCCATTCAAAAGGCAGCGACCCGATCGAAAACGCCACAGTGCACAGAAATAGGAAAGCGATCGCATAGGGCTCCACGGGCATCGAAAATAAAACGACCAAAGGGAAAAAGGTGTAGGCAAACCAGAAGAGCCCAAAGAGGCAGGCCGGAAACAGCCACGTACCCACACGTCGCCGCACCCAATAGGCCTGGCCCAGGATCATCGCGCTGAATAGCAGCGCCAAGCATTTGTCAAAGGGCATGGGGTCTCTTAGCGATAGCTTTGTGCGAGGGATTGCGCTTCTGGAGCGAAAATCCGGAACCACGCGCCCATCAGGTTCATGACGTTGCGCCGACCCGCAGCAACAGATAACGAGCCCACTCGGTCCCCGATGCACCCAGGATCGCGACGAATCCCGCAAACGAGATCGGCGCTAACACCATCACCGCGAACGGACCGTACTGCAAGGGGAGGAAGCCGCGCACGGCAACCGCAACTGCGCCCATGCTCAGGGCGAGAGCCAGGGCGCTGCCGACGCGTAGCTTCCGGAGATCGGGCGCGTGAGTCCGGATGACGTAGCGCAGCGTGAGACACCCCAGGGCAATCCGCGAGATCAGATACGCCGCCGCCAGCGCCAGCTCACCGACCCGCAAAAGGCGCGCCGCTGCTGCGGCGATCAGCATGACTGCGAAGGACAGCAAGAAATTGACTGTGTTGATCGGCTGCTCGTTCTCGCCGTCAATGATTCCGCGGACGGAGGCGTAGAAAAAAGTCGGGAGCAGCGCGAGGCAGATGATTCTTATCGCTCCGATCCGCGTCGTGTGGCCGGGCCCCAGCCATAAGGCGACCAGCACATCCGCCCAGATGACGAGCTGGACCGTGGCGAACAATCCGATGTGGAAAGCCCACTCGGCAACGCGGCGAGTCTGGCTGGCCTGCGCCGCCGCATCGCCCTGCGCGGCCAGCTTCGCGGCAGACGGCGTCAACACCAGACTCATTGCGCCGGTCACAGGGTTCAGCGGGCGAAGCATTGCGAGGCCGATGGCGAGTTCGCCGGCCCCCAGAAGGCCCGAGCCGGAGAATAGCGCCAGCCAGGGCAGCATCAGGTCGAGGATCGGTTCTGCCGCATTTCCAAGCGCACGAGGCAAACCGTAGCCGAGCAGCAACCGGCTTTCCCGGCGGATTCCTGCGAGACGGTCCGCGAGGGCCCAACGGCATATTTCGATAGACGAAGGAAGCGTGAACGCTAAGGCGGCGGCGGAGGCCCAATACAAAACCGCGGCCAAATCTCTGTGAGGCAAGACCAACAATGACAGGAACGGCGCCACCCCCATGGTGGCGGCCGTAACAGCGCTTGCTTCCATCCATCGGTGCCGGGCAATCTGTACCAGCGACACCATGTTTCCGAGCGCCTGGGTAAAGGACAACGCCATAAACGCTTTCCAGACGGGTGCGGTGGATGGATTTCCCAGAAATGCCGCAATCGTCGAGGATAGCAATGCGGAGACCAAGCAGGCGGCTCCGAAGCTGCCAATGCCAATGCCCAGACCCACAAGTGCGGCCGTCTTCGCCCGCCGAGGCGAGACCGCGAGGAATGCCACATTCCGCTGCAGCGCGATGGGCATGCCCAATCCAAATACACCGATCAAGACCGAGCCGTATAAGCGAAAAATCAGAATCGCGGAAAGGTTTGCCGCCCCGTACCGATCGGCGTACATGCGGGTCACCAGAAGCGTGAGCCCTGTGACAGTTACCGTACCGAGACCCAATAAGAACATGCCGCGCGCGAGCGAACTGGCCCCTCGGGCTCGGGGGCTTTCGAATCCCGGTGAGACTTCTATTGTCGCGACGGCGGACACTGCTTCCTGTGGTGGAACCATGGGATCGTTAAAGGCCCGGCGAAATCTCACTCACGTCTACTTCTACCGCCATCAAGGACTGCACTCATTCGATAGAGACGATTGCAAGCACTTTGCTCCGCCTGCGTCGCTGGATTCCCTCGAGTCCCGCAAACGGCCGGGATGTAATGCGCACGCGGCGGCCGGCCCGTCAAGAATGGATGCGGCGCGGCGCGCTGCCCTTCGGAAGGCCCCGAACGCTGGCTTGCATACGCCTCGGATTTTGTTGAGCCCGTGTCAAATTGGCTCGACATTTGTTGCATCCACTTCTGCGGCAATGGACCGCATAATGAGGTCGAGCGATAGCACCAGGCGATAAATATTCTTCTTACGGATTAGAATTCCCTCCGTTCCGCTGAGTGGGCCGTTCTTGACGCGGACTCGCCGGCCCACCTTCAAATACGGCCAGGGTTCGGCGGGAGTACACGGAAAGCTGGCGCGACGTAGGTTCTCGATCTCTACGTCCGACACGGCCGCGTACCTGCCACCAAAGCCGACAATACTGAGAATGCTTGGAAGTTCCAAGACGCGCAACCGATCGCGCAATGGCAGGCGGATGAAAATGTAGCCGGCGAACAAAGGCAGTTGCAGTCGCACTCGGCGGTCTTTCCATCGGCTGACCGTCTCATAGAGCGGCAAAAATTGTTCGATGCCCCTCCCGTCGAGTTGTTCCGCCACACATTTTTCGTGCCGCGCATACGTCTGAGCCACATACCAGTGGGACCCACAATCTCCCGCCCGAGACGCATGGTGCCAATGATAACTGTGCTCGTTTGTGTTCTCGGCGATCCTTGACTCCGTCACAATCCTCCCCATGCACCTCAGTGGAATGTCGAAAGACAGCTTCGCCCTCTCACTTACAGGGCCTTTGTGACCTAACTAACTTTATTTCAGCAAGTTCTGAGAGCTACCTATGCTTCTGCATCTCGGGGCGATTCGTCGCCTCGGACATCTAACGGCTCATCCGCCTTTGAGACATCCTTCGATGAATGCGATCCGTTCGACGACACCCACGGTATCTGTGCTCTCAACGTGTAAAGAATCTCCTGGGTCAATTGTTTCGCCGGATCGTCAGCAACGATGCCTTGCCAGCGTGTTTTGGCCAAAATCCAAAGTGGGCCCAAGCACATCGCCAAGAGAGAACCCATACCCGCGATCTTGAGCCTGGGAGGGAATGATTTGTGCTCGGGGACCTCGGGAGGATCCAAGACCTTCACCGATGGAATCTCCTTTGCCTCCTCTACCTTGGCGACCTCATATTCTTTCGTGAGCGTCTCGTAGACGGCTTCTTCAACTTTCAACTGTCGGTATTTATCCGCATAAGGAATGCCCAGCATGGGCAGTTGTCGAATCGTCGGATACGCAGTGTCTGAAACCGCTGCGTTATCGTCGGAAGAACTGTCGCTCACGCTTCCGCCCAGCTTCTGAAGCTGGGAGCGCAGCTCATTGATGCGCGCCTGGGTTGAGCGCACACGCACATTGTCATCGGTGTAGATTTGCTTAAGGCCTTCGAGCTCGGACTGTGCCGCAATCAGTTGGCCCTCGAGGGCCGCGGCGGCTTCGACCATCGCTTTGCCTTGTTCGGAAATATCAATTGTTCCGTGCTTACTCGCGAATCGCCCGAAATCTGTTTCGGCGGATTCGAGGTTTTGATTCACGGTGTTTAGGCGCTCTTCGAGAAAGACGCGCTCGCGATGTGCGGACGATGTATTCAGTTGCGCCATAAGAGTATCGAGCTCGTCCACGTAAGCCCCTGCAATCCCGGCAGCGCGCGTTGGATCGCGATCGGTCACGCTCAGCGTAATGATTCCGCTCTTGCGGTCCTCATTGATTCCAGTGTTTTCCTCCAACCGTTGTCGAGCCACGTAGCTGAAACCAGTCCCATAAACCTTTTTAAGGCTGAAGCGGCTGATAATGCGATCCTCCACGGTCCGGCTGCGCAACACCCCGACAAACAGCGAACCGGTGCTCTTGACTCCAAGAAGATCGCTAGCCATCGCACCGAGACCGCCCGATTGGCCTGAAAGGGCCGCCACCAAAGCCAGGCCGCTGCCGGATTCCGAGTCAGGAGGCATCAACTGCGTCGTCGCTTGGAAGCGCTTGGGAATCAAGAGAGCCACCATGGTGGCTAAAACGAAGCCGATAACCGTCATACGGCAGACAAAGCGCCGCTGCGACCAGAGCAGGCGCGCTCGCTCCACTCTCCTCTCGCGCATGGCGTGGAGTTCCAACTCCTGCGCGAAAATCTCGGCGGCAAAATGTTGATCCACCGTGATCGTATCCGAATAGGTTGCTTCCTGTTCGAGCTTGCGCATCGTCCTTAGGCCGCCCTCGTATGCACGTATAGTAACCATAGAGTAATATTCTGCTGGTTTTATAATTTCCACGCATCGGGCCAAAACTGGACCTGGAACGATCCAGTCCAGTTCGTTTGCGGACCCGGCGCCACAATGGGCGCAAGCCACCTTTCATACTGGATAGAACCCGATAGGCTCACGTCGTCGTGCACCCACCAATGGAATGTTGCGGAGCCATCACTCACCGTTTCTCCGTCGGGAATGAAATCTTCGGCGACCTTCGCGTGGCGAAATCCAAATTGGAGGCTGTTCCGGGAGCTAAACCAATATGTGCTCCAGGCCTGCATGCCTTGTCCTTCTCTTCCGATCCAGCTGCCGATGATGTTGTTCTTGTTTGTGTATAGGTCGTGATAGAAACTATCGAAATAAACGAAATGCCCTCCAACGCTTCCGGGAATTGGTAGATTTGTATACTCGGCTTCGACTCGAAGATCCAACTTCGGCAACCTTGGCAAACGGGGCATATAAATACCTGGGTCGTAGGCGGATCGCGGAGGATTGCCGAGCGGCGACGGATCGTCGTCCGAAAGCGAACCGGTATAAATCGTCAGCCAATTTCTCACGAATGGAACTCGGTAAGAAAAGTCAAAACCGCCCATACGCTTTCCGGGATTATCGTTGGGCCCATAGAGCGTGGATGAGTGAAAAAAACCCGCGTAACTATTCCAAATGGCTGCTGGTGTTAACGGACGTTCCTACTCCTCCGAATTCGGCCATGCGCGAAAAACCAAGCTCTAAATTGGACGTGGGCTTGAGGCTGATCGTCTCGCCATGAAGCAGAGGCCGCGGCGGGAATTCATTGCCCGAAAGCTTGCCGACAAAAAGATCCGATTTCATGGGACCCAGCCAATGAAAGATCCAGGGAAGAGTGAAGGCCTCGACGCGGCTCGCACGAAACATATAGGTCGGCTCGGCGTTGTCGCTGAAAAGCAAAGGTCCGCCCTCTCCCGGCCCCCACCAGAGGCTCTGCTTGCCGAATGCCAGGTCCCACCCCGCGACGCTTGCGGCGATGTAGGTGTCGAGCAGGCGAAATTGATTTGTAGCCGGGACGGGAATCGCTGGCTGCACCGGATTTTCATCCATCACGGCTATCGCGTTTCGTATCGTTTGCGAATAGGCGGGTGCGGAAGGTGCGTGCTGATATTCTCCCCGCACATAAATCGTGAAGCGCCCCTCCGTGCCGTACCCTGAAAATCCGCTGTAGCTGTTGAACCCTTCTTGGTAGGGGCGCCCATAATTGTTGATGATCGTCTGCCCGAAATTATAGCTGTTGTTCAGCGGCGGCCCATCAATCCCCGTCACCCCCGTATAGAGGGATTCCAGCCGAAGGGAGCGCTCGCTCCCTCCGTCGAGCTCTCGACGGAATTCCCGTTCCAGTACGTCATAAATCCCTGGTGCTTCTCCCGAATCGGACTCGCCCTGGGCTTCCATCTGGTCGCCCGCCTCCTCGAGCAGGTGTGCGCATTCCATGCGCGTCCACGGGCGCAGCCCGAGAAATTCCGAACGAATGTAGCCCAGCGCCGCGAGCCGTTCGAGCGCGGGATAGATCCAGCCTGTCGAGCCTCTACATACGGCGAGCCTTTGCTGCTCGTGGACGGTCGGCCGGGCCCCTCGTCCTGAGACTCCGCGTACGTTTCCCACTCGCCCCCGCCAACTTCCGGATCGTGATGCGCGTGATACGCTTGCCACCCTGAAAACCAGCCGATCGCGCTGCCGATGAGGATGTCGGAAGCAAAATGTTGTTTCGCGTTCACGCGCGAGGCGCTCACGGCCGATGCAAGCCCGTAGGCTACTATTTGCGTGAGCGGCCCGGGATACTCGTGCGCCACGACGCTCGCGATGGACCACGCCGCCGCAGCGTGCTCGGAAGGAAACGAATCCCCCCCTTGCCAGAACTTGCCCTGGTAATTGTCCGCGAGCGGGCGTTCGCGGCCGAACCCATACTTGAAAGCGTACATCACCGCCAGACTATTGGCCGCGGCTTCCCCGGCCAGCAATCCCGTCTCGCGCTTGTGATCGTCATGCGTCATCTGTCCCCACAGATAGAGCCCGCCCGCGGCGCCCGCCATCGAAGCGATTCCATAATCCGAAAAGTTTTTGAATTCGTTCAGCCGGCCCGGCGAATTCGACAAATGCCTGCTCGCTTCGGTATCTGTCGCCAGCATGGCCCCCGTCGCCAGTCCCAGCGGCGCCAGCCAATCGGCGTCCACCATGCGCAGGTGGAATGGGCTTGTCCAAATCTCCTTTTGATCGCTCGCAAAATCTTTCAGCAAATGCGGCCCCAGCGAATTGTCGTGCTCTCTCCAACTCTCTCGCTCGACCGCGGGCTGCACGGGAGGCTTCGCGGCGTCCTGGGAAACTCCCTTGGCGCCGCTTTCTTCCACGGGTTCGGTCGCGCTGGCCTCTTGCTCCTGGGCTTTGTCCTGGGCTTGGACCCAGCAATTCCGGCTCGCCGCTTCCGCGGCTGCCAACAAACAGCAACTCACCACAAATCTTTTCCCCCATCGGGTCATTCTCGAATCTCGCTAATACTTCAGCGCAAAGAAGAG
This sequence comes from Terriglobia bacterium, assembly GCA_963823205.1. Taxonomy (GTDB): domain Bacteria; phylum Acidobacteriota; class Terriglobia; order Acidiferrales; family UBA7541; genus Palsa-295. The sequence continues at coordinate 267,511 of CAWGKL010000007.1, read as the reverse complement.
CGTGCTCGTCACCGACGACGCTACTTGCGCGGCCGCGAAGGCGTTCTGCCACTGCACGCCCCCGCTGAGCGCTTTTCCCGGCACCACCACGGCGTCTCCCGGCTCGAGCGTGCGGCCCAGCGAATCTCCGCTCCACATGCCGCCTTGTCCTGAACCGAGCACCGATCCATCCGCCCGAATCACAAAGATTGCCTTTTTGTTGGCGAGCTGCGTCGGTCCTCCCGCCTGGCTCAGGTACCACTTGGCGGACTTCCCCGGGCGGTAGGAAACGGCTGTGGCGTTAAAGACCTGCCCGCTCACCATCACGAAGCTCGGCCTCTTGGGAATCACGAGCGTGTCTCCCGCCCGTACCTCGATGTCATCCGCGGTGTTCTTCCACCTTTTGATATTGGACGAGATGCGAATGGTGACGCGCCCCGCGGGAGGCGTGCTGACCAACTGATCCAGCGTGGTCTGCCACTGCTCGATGGCCATCTCCTTGGCCTGTTTTTGCTTCGGATCGGTTTCGGGCAAGGTTTGCAGGTTCGTCTGCGCATCTCGGACACGCAGGATCAATTCCGTGCGCGCCCTTACTTCCAGGTCGCGGACCTGCGTCCTTTCCAGCACCGCGCCGTAGGGATACGCATCCGGCTCAAAGCCACCCGCTCGTTCCAAAATCGAGACTGAGCCGCTCGCCGGGCTGGATTCCGTAGCCGCCCGGGTGTCCCACCTCGCCCTTCACGGTGACGAATGCGCCCAGGTCATTCCACCCCGGAAGCTGCCGGATCGTCAGCACGTCTCCATTGTGAAGAGCGGCGTTGGCCTTCGGATCGTTGGCGAGCGCAGCCGAAATCGCGATTTCTTCACTCTCTCCGGTCAGTTGTTTCTCGCTTTGCCACTGGAGATGCGTCAAGTCCGCCGCTCGCGTATCCGCGCCGGGTTGCAGACCGCCGCCAACAAGAATCAGATCCGCCACGCGCATGTTCGCGGTCAGCGGGTACCGGCCCGGCTTCGCTACCTCGCCCTTCACGTACACCGTGGCCGGTTCCACTGCCTCCGGATTCCGATGAACCAGCAGCCGGTCCCGCGGCGCGAGCGGAATATTCTCCGCCGGGTCTCCCGCGAGCGCGCCGCTCAAGCTCACGCTGAAGATTTCCAGTTGGCCGTCCTGCAAGTATCGAAACACCTGCGTATTTTCCGTTTCCGCTTCGGGATCGAGTCCGCCCGCCAGCGCGATGGCATCCCGCAGATGAATCTCGCCCGATGTCCGGTAGGTTCCCGGATTGCGGACGCTTCCTCCCACCGAAATCGTGGGCGGATTTTCGAAGTCGTACCGGCTGAAAACGCGGACCGTATCCAGCGGCTCGAGCACGGGCGCCTCGGCCGGATTCGAAAGCGCCTCCCCCAGATCGAAGCTCTCCACGCTCGGCCGGAAATCCGGCGCTTTCAGGCGGATGATTTCGGCGTATTGCGACGCGGGTTCCGGCAGCAGGTCCTTATACGACGCAATCACGTCGGTCACTCGCATTCCCGCCCGGTAGCCGTACCGCCCCGGACGCAACACGTGCCCTTCGAGGTACACGGCGTCCTGGTTGTACGGCGCGATGGGGTAGACGCGGATGCGGTCGCCATCCTGGATTTCGAATGTGTCCAGCGTCTTCGCGGCTTCGGCTCCCTCCTGCTCCTCGGGGATATCCACGCTCAGCATGGTCCGTTTTTCGTGCGCCACGATTCGCTCCACTTCTATGTGCCGCAGCGTGGCGGAGGGCAGCAGGCCGCCCGCCAGCTCCAGAACCTCCGACAAATTTTTCTCGTCCTTCAGCTCGTAGATCGCGGGACGCCGGACCATCCCTTCGACGATCACTTGCGGCCCCATGGGAGGTGCCAGCACCGTGTCGCCGTCCTCCAGCCGCTCCATGTCTCCCTTCACGCCGTGCAGCAGCAGGTCGTAAACGTCCACTTGCTCCACCAGTTGATTGCCGCGATTGTGCTTCAATATTCGCAGCGACCCGCCTTCCGTTGGCCCGCCCGCGGCGAACAGCGCGTTCAGCGGCGTCGAAAGCGAACTGATGTCGTAGGCGCCGGGGTTCCGAACGTCACCCACCACGTAGACCCGAATCGTCCTCAGCCGCCCCAGCGAAACGTCGGCGCTCACGTCCCGGTATTGCGTCCGCAGGATCTGTTGCATGTTTTCCTGAACGTCCGCCAGGCTCTTCCCGCTCACCAGGATGGGACCAACCTCCGGAAGGCTTACCCGTCCTTCCCGGTCCACGGTGCGGTAGAAGCGCCCCGAAACGCCGCCCCAAAGATTGATGGCCAATCCGTCGCCGGGTCCCACCACGTAATCGGGGCCGGCGGGCAAGTCCATGGGAATCAACTGAGGATCGCGCACCCCATTTTCGAAGATTTCCGTCCCGAATCGCCTCGGAACCGCGGGCCGGGGCACCGCTTGCATGTACATGTCGTAAATGGATGGAATGTCGTCGTAAGGGCTTGGTTCGCGGACCATTCGCGCCGGTTGAAATAGCGCCATCTGCGGAACTCTTTGAAATGGTGCCATCTGTGAGGTTGTCGGTGCGATCGTTCGGCGGCTTTCCGTCTCCACTCCATTCGGGGGGAATCCATTATCCGAACTGCCGCCTCCGGGATTTTCCTCCGGCAATAGACCGCCGAACATCGCGTCCGAGTTTCCCCTGCCCATTGCGGAAGTCTCCGGCGCGTTCTCTGCCAGGCTGCCAAAAGACGGCGCGGAAATGTACGAGGCGCCGGACTGGGATGTCTCGGATGTGGATAGCTCAGAGCCGGATTCGCCTTCCGGTTGCAATAGCTGCGTCCGCTCTAGAAAGTTGCCGCCGCCCGGTGCGGCCGGCGCACTCGGCTCCGATGGAGCCATTTTCGAGGGAGGCCCTCCTGGCTCTTCCTGCTGTTCCTGCTCTTGTGGTTGTTGCTGCAGATATTGTGGTTGCTGCTGCTGTTGTCGCTGCTCTCCCTGTTCTTGTTGCTGCTGTTGCCCGGAGGCTTCACGCGGTGCCTGAAATATCTGCTCCGCATTGCAATCCGAGTTCGGATCAAACTGCGGGTCGCACCAGACTCGTATCTGTAAGGTTCTGCGGCAACGGTTGATTCGCCTGTTGCCGTTCCTTTTGCGCGAGCCATCTCGCCCGCAGCTCGAACATCACTTCGCGCTCCGCGGCTGGCTCCGAGCCGGGATTGAACCTCGGAAGAAGATAGCCGTACCGCTGGAGAAGCGCCGTGGCAATGGACCGGAATGCAACGTCTGCTTCCAGGCGCTCGAATATCGCATCGTCGGTCAGATCTGCGTCGCTCACGACCTGGCCATGGTCGGTCGCGTCCTTTGCGATCCAGCGCTTCAACTCCACCATCAGCCCCGCGTCTTTCACCAGCACCGCCTTGATATCCATTGCCGATGCCGCCACGCGCGTCAGATTCTCGCTCCCGAGTTCGGACGTGGACAGACTCGCGCGCCAACGTCGGCGCCGGCCCCTGGGCCGCCTGCCGACCCTGCGCCCGGCTCGCCACGCACACAACTGAAACCGCTCCCAGAATGCAAGCGAGCCTCCACGCACTCTTCAGCGCCATCTGCATCATCCCCGGCACTCCTCTTGCGGCGATCTGCTGCATGCATCCACTGCCGGTCTGTTCTGTTTGCTCGACCGTGAATATTCCCCGGTGCATGAATGGTCCTTTTGCCTGCCGCTTCGCCAGAATGAAATTTCAACCTCTGTATGCGAGGCTGCCGATTCCCCTAGCACGTTGCACTCCAAGAATTGGCGACGAAAGGCCTCCGATAATCAGGCACAGAGGTTGATCAAAAGGAACTTCCAGCAGAGATAATGCGAGATTTAGTTGGATTGGTTGAAGTGGACTACATTGAACTTTCCCAAATCGGGCAGACGTCTCGGAATGGAACACCCAGCAAAGAAGGCCAGCTATGATTTTCGCGCTCCCTTACGAGCGCGAGCGTCAACCTCTCTAGACGGACTTTCCGATGGGGACTTCTGGCTTGCGCTTCATCCGCTTCGGCTGCCTGTCGCTCAGCATCGTGGAAGTCCTCGCAGCCCGCCAACCTGCTGTGGACTGACTGCCGCAGTAGATCGTCCCGCGTGCTTCTTGCTCTTCCGGTCCCGCTGAAACAATTTACTTACCGGATGGTTTAAAGCCCGCCATTTCTTGGCATTTTGTTCGCTCCTCCCGCCGCGGTCATTGATCGTTCTTCTGCGACGTTATCTAACCGCTCCCAACGCTTCCAGCCGCCAGATGACTTGGTACAACCGCCATGGTGTACGGCTCGGGACAGTCGGTCAGCCTGGAGTTTAGTCCAGCTCGGCCCTTTCGCCCGATGGGACTAGGATTGCGGTCGGCGTGGGAGAGAGTGGCGCCGGCGACATCTGGGAATATGACCGGAAGCGAGGGACCGACTCGCGCCTGCAAAAGAGTGCGGTTCTTGAAGCTCTGGGAAAGCGCGATACCGCTGGAAACAATTAAGTGAGCAGAAAAAGCGGAAATGGTGCCGGCGGGGGGAATCGAACCCACGGCCTAGGGATTATGAGACCCTCGCTCTTCCACTGAGCTACGCCGGCACGGGGATAACTTCGATGCTAAGGGTTCGTTCCGCAGGGTGTCAAGGTGCTGATGGCAGTGGAATCGGAGAGGGCCATCGTATACGCCTGAGGCAGTCGCCATTCGAGTTCGAGGCGCCCTGGCTCCTCTCTTCGCGAAACTCTGACCGGCTTCCCAGTTGAGCTGCCAGACTAGTACTTTGGTAACATTGACGCACCCCACCGAGGAAGTTAAATTTCGCCCGACAATTGGGAAAAGGCTCTGGCTCAGCCAGTCAGAGGAGGGGTGTGTGTACCGTTTAGACACATACCTGAAAATTCTCCTCTTGACGGCATCAGACCGCTTATAGACTCCCTCCCCGTAGGAGTATCTCCTTGGGAGGGCCCATGAATAAGTGGCTGATCGTCGCAGTGTTCGTCCTGCTGGTTTTGACCAGTGCGATGGGTTTGAAGTCTTTGACAACCCATTCAGCGGTCGCAAACAGCGGGAATGCAATGACGGCCTCGCCGTCGCTGACAGCTATTGGCGGCGGCCCGGCACCGATTCGTCCCCCGTCGCTGACAGCTATTGGTGGCGGCCCGGCGCCGATTCGTCCCCCGGCGCAGTAAAAAGGCATGGTCTCAGTGGTAACGCCGTTTCAAAGGGGCCAAGCCTTCGGGGAAACTCGAGAATGCTTGGCCCCTTTGATTATGCGCTCTGGGTAGGCAGCTTCCTTCTGGAAGTGGGCGTGGTTCTCTGCACCATTTACCGCCGGGCTTTCTTCCGTTACCTCTCTCTGAACATCTATATGCTCTGCGCCGCTTTAATCGAGTGCGGCCAGTATGCGTGCATCAAGAAGTTCGGCATCGGTTCCTATCAGTATTTCGATTTTTATTACTATACGGATGGCTTGTCCATGATTTTGATGTTTGCCGTAATCATCCAATTTTATCAGCAGGTTTTCGTCGAAATGCACGTCGGGCGCTATATTCGCGGCGCCGCGTCGCTGTTGCTCGCCGCCACGGCGCTCTTCTCCTACCTTGTGGTTCGCGAGCATCAAGGGCATTTGACGGAACAATTTGTTGGCGAGTTCAGCCAGAACATCTATTTCGTGGGTCTTGTTTTGACGTATCTTCTGTGGGGCGCGGTGCTGAAGCTGCGTGAAACGCGCACCCGGCTGGTGCAGCTGATCCTCGCCCTTGGCATTTATTTCAGCGCGGCTGCGGGAACCTATGCCCTCCAAAACCTTTTTCCGGGTCTTTGGCTGATCATCCTGCATTGGGCTCCGGCCATCATCGGGACATGGCTGCCCGCGGCCTGGGTATACACATTCGTTAAAGTTCCGGAGGAGGCGCGGCTGGCCACGGCTCCTCTCGCCGTGGGCGCTCGATGATTGCAGCGCTGATCTGCGTCGTTTCGCTCGCGGCATTCCTCCAATTCTTCGTCTCCTACTGCCGCTCGATCCTGGCATCCACGCGCGCCGTGGAGCTCTCCGAAGGCGTTCGCGAAGTGACCGGGATTGAAGATGCCGGCGTCGCCGCGGACGATTTCGAGCGTCTCCTCCAACTCCTGCACCTTTGCTTGGAGGGCGGCCGCGATCAAACCGAAATCCGCGCCATCGGGATTTATTACGGCCTGCTCCGCGCCCTCGGCCGCTTGTCGCGCCCCATCGTCCCCCCCGTGTTCTCCTGGGTTGAGCAGGAACGCCGGAACTGCTCTTATTTTGCCGCTGTCGCTCTCGACCGCCGGATTTCTCAAAGCCGCGACCTGTTCAATCGCCAGCTTGAAAGCGGCTTCTAGCGCCGTCCATCCTTCGCTGGGCGAAGTCGCGGCGCTCGACCGTCCTCCATCCCGCTGCTATCATGGCTTGTTCCCGCACTGCGGGCAGGAACGCACGAGCCAATGAAAACGCCTCTCGAACAGGAAGTTTTGGAGACCATTCGCGGCGCGCACATGATGGTCCCCGGGGATCGTGTCGGTGTCGCCGTTTCCGGCGGCGCGGACTCGGTTGCGCTTCTGCGTCTTCTGGAAAGCCTTCGCGACGCGCTGGGAATCTCTCTGCTCGTCGTGCATTTCGATCATGCCCTCCGCGGCGCGGAGTCGGACGCGCATGCGCGATTCGTCGCCGAGCTGGCGCGCGCGCGCGGCCTTGCATTCATCGTCACGCGCGAGGACGTCGCAGCGGCTGCCGCGCGCCATCGCTGGAATCTCGAGGACGCGGCGCGGCGCCTTCGCTATTCGTTTTTCGAGCGCCTCGCCCAAGAAGGCCGCGCCACGCGCATCGCCGTGGCTCACACGGCCGATGATCAAGCCGAAACCGTGCTCGCCCACCTCTTTCGCGGAACCGGCCCCGCGGGCCTCGCGGGAATTTATCCCCTTGCCGGCGCGGTCGTCCGGCCGCTTCTCCGCACGCGCCGGCAGGACCTCCGGCGGTATCTCGGCGCCCTCGGCCAGGCTTGGTGCGAGGATTCCACGAATCGCGATCTTCGCCGCCAGCGCGCGCGCATCCGTGAACAGCTCTTGCCCGTTCTCGAACGCGATTTTTCCCCGCGCATCGTCCGCCATCTGGCCCAACTTTCCCGCCTTTCGCGGGAAGAGCAGACCTTCTGGGCCGCGCTCGTCGAAGATCGGCTCCGCGCCTTCGCCGAGGAACACGATGGCAAGTGGACCATCCGAATCCCGGACTTGCTCTCGCCCCTCGGCCCGGCCGGAAACGCGCTCCTCGGCCAAACGCCTCGCCGCGGCCCATCTTCCTTTCCCTTCCGCGCGCTTACCCAGCGGCTCGTCCGGCGTCTATATGAATGCCTGCGCGGGGATCGCCGCGAGCTTTCCGCCACCCATGTCGAGCAGGTGATTCATCTCGCCGCGGATTCCTCGAGCGGGCGGCGCATCGAGCTCCCCAATGGCGTCTTGGTCGAACGGATTTTCGACGCGCTCGTGTTTTCCCGGGCGCCTCATCGGGCGGGTTCCCGAGCCGCCGCCAAAAACACGGCGCAACCGGGCGCATATCAATATGTTGTCAGCCTCCCGGACCGCGGCGTAGCCACTGTTTCCGTTCCGGAACTTGGCAGCCGCTTCTGCCTGAAAGTGATTGACTGGCCTTTCGCGCAGCGCGACACTAAAAGACAGGGGGAAGCCCTGGACGCCGGCTTGATCCGAGATCCATTGATCTTGCGCAATTGGCGGGCAGGAGACGCTTACACGCCCCGCGGACGCCGCCAGCCCCGCAAATTGAAAAGCATGTTCCTCGCCGAGCGCATCCCCAGCGAGGAACGGGGCACTTGGCCCGTGCTCGAAAGCGGCGGTCGCATCATCTGGGCGCGCGGCATGCCTCCCGCGGAGGACTTTCGCGCGCGCGCAAGCACGCAGTGGGGAGCCGTGATCGAAGAAGACCGCCTTTGAGGTGATGTTGCGCAAATCGTTCGGCTTCGCCGCCGCATCTAAATAGATGAGCATGTCGAGGTAAAAGCGTGAACTCTACGGTACGCACAATTTTATTCTGGCTCTTGATGATCTTGCTGGCGGTCATCCTGTGGAGGATGGCCTCGACCGGCGGACAAACAGCGCACGAGGATGAGCTTAACTACTCGACTTTCCTCGCCAAGCTCCAGACAGGCGACATCAAGGATGTCACCATCCTTCTCTCGCCTAATAGCGCCGAGCTTCAGGGCGATTACCGCGATGGCGGCAAGTTCCACGCCGTCACCATCGCCAATACGGCTATCCCGGATACCACCAAGTCCCTGCAGGATAAAGGCATCCCCTTCAACTACAAGGAAGTGAAAAGCGCCGATTGGGTCACATTGCTTATCAATCTCCTCCCTCTGATCCTGCTGGGGCTCTTATGGGTCTTCATGATGCGCCAGATGCAGGCCGGCGGGAACAAAGCGCTCAGCTTCGGAAAATCCCGCGCCCGCTTGCTCACCGCGCAGCAAAAGAAGGCCACCTTCAAGGACGTCGCCGGAATTGACGAAGCCAAAGAAGAGCTTTACGAAATCATCGACTTCCTGAAGGACCCGCAAAAATTCCAGAAACTCGGCGGCCGCATCCCCAAGGGAGTGCTCCTCGTCGGGCCTCCGGGTACGGGAAAAACCCTTCTGGCGCGCGCCATCGCCGGCGAAGCCAATGTCCCATTCTTCTCCATTTCCGGCTCGGATTTCGTCGAGATGTTTGTCGGCGTGGGCGCCAGCCGCGTCCGCGACCTCTTCGAGCAGGGCAAGAAGAACGCGCCCTGCATCATCTTCATTGACGAAATTGACGCCGTTGGCCGCCATCGCGGCGCCGGCCTCGGCGGGGGCCACGACGAGCGCGAGCAAACCCTGAACGCCCTCCTCGTCGAAATGGACGGCTTCGAATCGAACGAGGGCGTCATCTTGATTGCCGCCACCAACCGCCCGGATGTGCTCGACCCGGCTCTGCTCCGCCCGGGCCGCTTTGACCGCCGCGTAGTTGTGCCCAGGCCGGACGTGAGGGGCCGCGAGGAAATCCTCCGCGTCCATACACGCAAAGTCCCTCTTTCCGACGATGTGGACCTTTCCGTCATCGCCCGCGGCACGCCCGGATTTTCGGGCGCCGATGTCGCCAACCTCGTGAACGAATCCGCCCTCTGGGCCGCGCGCCAGAACCGCAAGTTCGTCACCATGGCCGACTTCGAGATGTCCAAGGACAAAGTCCTCATGGGCGTCGAGCGAAAATCCATGATTCTTTCGGACGAGGAAAAGCGCAACACCGCGTACCACGAAGCGGGCCACGCCCTCGTCGCCGCCTTGACGCCGGGTGCCGATCCCCTCCACAAGGTCACCATCATTCCCCGCGGCATGGCCCTGGGCGTCACCATGCAATTGCCCATCGACGACAAGCACACCTACACGAAGGAATTTCTCGAGTCCCAACTCGCCGTTTTGATGGGCGGCCGCGCCGCCGAGGAGATGTTCCTGCACCACATCACCACCGGCGCGGGCAACGACATTGAGCGCGCCACCGAAATCGCCCGCCAGATGGTCTGCGAATGGGGCATGAGCCCGCTCGGGCCCCTCACCTTCGGCAAGAAGGAGGAAGCCATCTTCCTCGGCCGCGAAATCGCCCAGCACCGCGATTATTCCGAGGACACGGCCATCAAAATTGACGTTGAAGTCCGCGCCATCGTCAACACCGGCTACTCGCGCGCCCGCCACATCCTCGAAACCCATGGCGAAGTCCTGGAACGCGTGGCGCAGGCCCTGCTCGATCGCGAAGTGCTCGACGCCACCGAACTCAAGCTCCTCATGGAAGGCAAGACCCTTCCCGATAAACCGGTTCCCCCGCCGCCTTCGGCGCCCGCGGTGCCGGCCAAGGAGCCCCAGTCTCACCTTGCGTCCCGAGCCGCGCCCCATCCCCGGCCTTGCCAAGGGCGAAAAACCCGCCCCGGCATAACCGTTCGCCGAAAAATCTTAGTAGCACAGGTTTACCCTGACGAAGGCTTGCCCTGACGGAGGAAGGGAAGGGCTCTCCTGCCTGTGCGCCTTTGGTTTTCGCAGTCGCAGCGCGGTTTCTGCCCCCCGCATGCTCTCCTCTCCCGATTTGGCGTCGCGTCCTAGATTTGAGCGAAACGCATTGCACGGTCATTCTGAGCGGAGTCCCGTGTTCTTGGTTTTCCCGCCGCCTTTTGGCGGGCGCGGGACGCAGTCGAAGAATCCCTCTTCCAACCCTCAAGACTGGGAAATGTTTTCAAATTTAGGACACTACCCGATTTGGCGTAGAATACCGGCATGGCGCAAAAGTCCGCGGACACTTTTGAAATAGGCTGCCCCTGCTGTCACGCAAAACTGACCGTGGACCGCTCCCTCGGCGCCGTGCTCTCGCACGTTCCGCCGCCCAGGCCCCCGTCGTCGGTGGACCTCGACAACACCGCCCGCATGTTGCGCGAGCACGACGAAGCCGTCGAAGCGAAATTCCGCGCCTCCGTCGAAGCCGAAAAAACGAAAGAGGACGTCCTCGCGCGCAAATTCGCCGAAGGCCTTAAGAAAGCCAAGGACGCGCCCGTCGAAAAGCCCCTCCGCGATTTCGATCTCGATTGAATTTCCTCGTGCCGCGAAAACCATGATTCAATAGCGGTCCATGTGGTCAATGTTCCGCCGCAAGAAATTCCGGCTGCGCCTGCCCGCCGTGGCGGGGCTGCCCTCGGGCTCGCTCCTGCTCGGCGAGCGCACTCTTGTCATGGGTGTGCTCAACGTCACGCCCGATAGTTTCTCCGATGGCGGCCTCTTTCTCGACGCCCGCCGGGCGGTGGCCCGCGCCCTCGAAATCGAGCGCGCCGGAGCCGACATCCTCGATATCGGCGGCGAATCCACGCGCCCCGGCGCACGACCCGTTTCCGCCGAGGTAGAGCTGCGGCGAATCCTGCCCGTGCTCCGAAAACTTCGCGGACTTCTGAAGATTCCCATCTCGGTGGACACGAGCAAAGCGGAAGTAGCCGAAGCCGCGGCCGCCGCAGGGGCCCAAATCCTGAATGATGTCTCGGCGCTTCGCCGCGATCCACGCCTCGCTGATATCGCGCGCCGGCGCAAGCTCCCGCTCGTCCTTATGCACATGCGCGGCGAGCCGCGCACCATGCAGAAGGGGCCGTTCGCGCGCGACGTGATGCGCGACGTGACGGCCGGGCTCCGCCGCGCGGTCAAGCGGGCGCGCCGCACGGGCATCCCCAGATCCCAGCTCATCCTCGATCCCGGCATCGGCTTCGGAAAAACCTTCGAGCAAAATTTCGAATTGCTCGCGCGGCTGCCGGAGCTCGCCCGCCTCGGCTTTCCCCTTCTCGTCGGCGTGTCGCGCAAAAAATTCATTGCCGAAGCGCTCAGCGGCGTCCCGGCTGGTGAGCGGCGATGGGGCACGGCGGCGGCCGTGGCCACGAGCATCCTGCAAGGAGCGCACATCGTCCGCGTCCACGACGTTCGCGGAAATGGTCCAGGTCGCGCGCCTTGCCGACGCCATCTTGCAGCCGCGTTTGCCGCGGCGGGCTGCCCGTTAAAAATTTATGAAAGCGGCTCGCGGCCCGCGTCCGAAACGGGTAAAATCGCATCTCTATTGGAGCAGCCAAGGAGCATCCATGAGCGCCACCCCCATAGCAGCACCCTCCGCCTCCGTCGTCGATGGCATTAAGGAAAAGGCCCGCCGCCTGAGCGTTCTTTCGATCATGGCCACCACCGCGGCCGGCTCGGGCCATCCCACGTCTTGCATGTCGGCTGCCGAGCTTGTCGCCGGCACCTTCTTCTACGCCATGAAATTCGATCCCAAGAATCCCAACTCTCCCGATGGCGACCGCTTCGTGCTCTCCAAGGGCCATGCGGCGCCCGTGCTCTACGCGGCGCTCGCGGAAGCGGGCGTGTTTCCCGAGTCGCGCTTAATGACCCTCCGCCAATTTTCGAGCGAGCTCGAAGGCCATCCCACGCCCCGCATCCCCGGCGTGGATGCCGCCACCGGTTCGCTGGGACAGGGATTGTCCGTCGGGGCTGGCCTGGCCATCGGCGCGCGCATGGATAAGAGTTCCACCCGCGTCTACGTCCTCACGGGCGATGGCGAAATGGCCGAGGGCCAGATTTGGGAAGCCGCCGCCTTTGCCGGCCACTACAAATTAGACAATCTCACCCTGCTCGCCGACGTGAACGCGCTCGGCCAGAGCGAGCCTACGATGTATCAGCACGATATGGAAACCTATCGCCGCAAATTCGAATCCGAAGGCTGGGCCACGGAAGTGATTGATGGCCACGACGTCCGCGCGGTTCTCTCGGCGCTCGACCGCGCCAAATCCACCAGCGGCCGCCCGCAAGCCATCCTGGCGCGCACCGTAAAAGGCCACGGCGTCAGCTTCGTGGCCGGCAAGGAGCACTGGCACGGCAAGGCCTTCTCGCCCGAACAACTCCAGCAGGCGCTCAAGGAAATCGGCCCCGCCATTGACGTGCCCCCCGACCCCGGAAAATCCTACGCGCGCGCGTCGCTCCCTCAGCCCCCGGATTTTCCCGCGCCCGCTCCTCCGGATTATCCCGCCGACAAGCCCGTGGCCACGCGCGAGGCCTACGGGTTTGCCCTCAAGCGCCTTGGCGCCGTGAATCCTCATCTCGTGGCCATTTCCGGCGACGTGAAGAACTCCACCTTCTCGGAAATTTTCCAGGACGCCTTTCCCAGCCATTTCTATCAGGGCTATATTGCCGAGCAAAATCTCGTCAGCGCCGGCGTGGGTCTGGCCGCTCGCGGCAAGGTACCCTTCCTCGATACCTTCGCCTGTTTCCTCTCGCGCGCCTACGACAATGTCCGCATGGCCGCCATCAGCCGCGCCAACATCAATCTCTGCGGCTCGCACGCCGGCATCTCCATCGGCGAAGACGGCCCTTCGCAAATGGCCCTCGAAGATCTCGCCATGTTCCGCGCCGTCCACGGCTCCGCCGTTTTCTATCCGTCGGACGCCGTCTGCGCCGAGCGCCTCACCGAAACCATGGCGCGCCGTCCCGGCATCAACTACCTCCGCACCTCGCGCCCCAAGACCCCCATCCTCTATTCCAAGGACGACAAATTCCCCGTCCCCGGCTTCAAAGTCCTCCGCCAGAGCGCTCAAGACCGCGCCGTCGTGTTCGGCGCGGGCATCACGCTTTACGAAGCGCTCAAGGCCGCCGACGACCTGAAATCGCAAGGCATCGCCGTTCGCGTCGTGGACCTCTATTGCCTGAAGCCGCTCGATCCCCAGGCTATCGCTGCGGAGGTGAAGGCCGCGGGCGGCCGCTTGGTTACTGTCGAAGACCACTGGCCCGAAGGCGGCCTCGGCGAGGCGGTTCTTTCGGCGCTGGCCGAGGCCGGCGTCACGCCCGCAAAGTCACGCCTCCTCGCCGTCAGCGGCATGCCCCATTCCGGCAAAGAGGACGAATTGTTGGAGGCCTTCGGAATTTCCGCGCGGCACGTCGCCGCCGCCGTCCGCGAAATCGCATAGAAGCTGTCCCACGAATGGTTTTTTAGGGGGTCGGAGCTTCAGCTCCGACAAAAACCGCTCGCCAAAAGGGAGGGCTTTCGCGTTTTATGCGTCCCGACGCTTTTTGTCGGGAAGCCCCTGAGGACAAGCCTGCCCTTGCGGGGCTACTGCGAATTCCGCGCCGCGCCCGCGGCGCTGACGACCCGATGAGGGTCGTCATCCTGAGCGGAGCGCAGCGAGCGAAGGATTCCTCTTCACGAACCGACCAGCACCCTCAGCCTTTCCGCCTCCGTCACCGGCGGATGGCACGTCGTCTCCACGCACACCAGCGCCTGGGCCTTGCCGGCATCCAGGTGGGGCAGCGTCTCGCCGAGCGCCGCGGGCAATCTGCCCCGCGCCAGCCGCTCCGGCGTCACGCGCAGCACCGCCTTCCCGAACCGATAAACTTCCCCCGCCGCTTTTTCGAGCTCCGCCGCCTTCGCGTCCCCCGCCGCGCCGGTCACCACCACCTCGAGCGTATGCCGCGCATGCAGCAGCGCAGCCAGCCCGTACGTTCCTGCGAAGAGTCCGTACTGCGGCGCGAGCCCCGCGAACGCTTCGAGCGTCGTCTCCGCCCACTCGCGATAGAGCTTTTCGCCCGTGAATCCATACAGCCGATCGAGAACCATGGCCGCGACGGAATTTGCGCCCGGCGTGGGCGAATCCTGCATCGGTTTTCGCCGCACCTCGAGCCCGCCCATCGGCGCAGCGTCTTTCGCGCGGTCGAAAAAGCCGCCGCCCTCGGCGTGGCCGAACCGTTCCACGGCCACGCGCATGGCGCGTTCCGCGATATCGAAATAGCGGCCGTCGAGCGTCACCTCATAGGCATCGAGCAGCGCCCCGGCCGCAAACACCTGATCGTCGAGCGCCCCATCGAGGCGCGGCCCTCCCGCGCGATGAAGAAACCCTTTCGACTCATCCCACGTTTCCGCAAGGATGCGTTCCAGCGTCTTGAGCGCGAAGTTGCGGCAATCGTCCCGCGCCAGCACGCGCGCGGCATCGAGATACGCGGAGACGAACATCGCATTCCAGCCCGTATAAATCGTTTCATCCACGGCGGGAATCGGCCGGCGCTCGCGCCTTGCCGCCAGCAATTTCCCTCGCGCGCGCCCCAGCAGAATCCGCGCGCTCGCTTCGTCCAGCCGCAGCTTCTTTGCCACCTCTTCGACGCTCGCCGCCACCCATAGGACGTTCCTCTCCGGATCGTGGTGCATCTCGCCCTGCGCCCCGATATCGTAGTAAATCTCCACGGCCCGCGCCTCTTCGGGCGAAAGCGCCGCGCGGACCTCCCCAAGCGTCCACGTGAAATAATCGCCGTCATCGTCGAGCGTCTGGTCGGCGTCCTGGCTCGCGTAAAATCCTCCGCGCTCCCGGTCACAAAGCACTTCATTCACCCACGCGATGATTCCCTCGGCCGTTTCGCGGAAAAGAGCTTTGCCGGTGACCTGCCAGCCGTGCAGAAAATTCTTCAGCAGCTCGGAATTGTCGTACGACATCTTTTCGAAGTGCGGCACGAGCCAGCGTTCATCCACCGAATAGCGATGGAACCCTCCGCCCAGTTGGTCGTACACGCCCCCAAGCGCCATGCCTTCGAGCGTGCGCTCGGCTGCGTGCAGCAGAGGCGCGTCGCGCGTCGTCTGATACCGCTCGAGCAGCAAATCCACCACGCTCGCATGCGGAAACTTCGGCGCGTGGCCGAAGCCGCCGTGCGCTTCATCGAATTGCGCGAGCGCCGCTTCGATCACCCCCTCCGCCGCGCCCGCATCGACCTTCCCCCGCGCGCCCGCGAACATTTCCGCCTTGGCCACGGCGTCCTCGAGCGCCTGCGCGGACACGTCCACCTCCTGCCGGCGCGTCTGGAAGGCTTCGGAAATCCCCGCCAGGATGCGCCTGAATCCGGGACGCCCCATGGCATCATCGGGCGGGAAATACGTGCCCCCGTAGAACGGTTTTCCGTCCGGCGTCAGGAAGGCCGTCAGCGGCCACCCTCCTTGGCCCGAAATCGCGCTCACCGCCGATTGATAGCGCGCGTCCACGTCGGGCCGCTCGTCGCGGTCCACCTTCACGGCTATAAATAGCTTGTTGATCATGGCCGCGATTTCGGGATTTTCGTAGCTCTCGCGGTCAATCACGTGGCACCAGTGGCACCACACCGCGCCGATGTCGAGCAGCACGGGCTTGCCTTCGGCGCGCGCCTTTTGAAAGGCCGCTTCGCCCCACTCGTGCCAGTCCACCGGCTGGTGCGCGGCGGAGCGGAGATACGGACTCGCGGAATTTTTCAGCCGATTTTCGGCCGTTTGCGTCATCGGCTTGTCCCTAAGAGTGGTGTGAATAGAATTCGTTCATGGAGAGCGCTCCCACGTCACGCTAGCAATTGGGGAGCGAAGTTTCAAGGGGGTGCTTGCGGAAGGAATCGGGAAGCGGGTGCCAGAGACGCTACTGAATGGAACTGCCGTGGCCGGCGTCGCGGGGATCAATCGGCTTGCGCCCGGAAAAGCCCTCGTCCTGCCGGTGGTAGAATCGGATGCGATCCTCGCCCAGCCTCCAGCAAAGATACACGTCCTCGCCATTGATGCGCGCGGGAAAATCCAGCAGGCCCGCGTCGAGGTCCTTGACGATGCACCCGGTCGAATGGATGCGTTCGACCGCGTCGTGAACAGCCTCCTCGAAGCGGTTGCGCTCGAACCGCAGCTTGGCCGTCTTTTCGTAGGGGACCAGCATGCCGCCGGATCGTTGAATCCGCTCGGCCAGCGCGCCCAGCTCCTCATCGAGCTCGGACATCTTCCGCCTCGAATCCATCGCCCCAATCAGAATCGGCTCGATCTGCGCGCGCACACGTTCCGCTTCGGTGAGCGAAAATAATTTGGCGTCCTCGTCTGCCATAAAAATCAGCCGCCGATAGAGACCATGGTGCGCGCGGGCGGCGCGAAATCCGGCTCGTTGATGCGGTGCCCCTTCTCCTTCTCCGCCACGATCGAGCGAATTTCCCCTTCGATATCGCGGTCCGTCGCTTCGCCGCGCAAAAGGAATTTCAAATCGTGATCTTCCTTGCTGAAGAGGCACGTTCGCAGCTTGCCGTCGGCCGTCAGCCGGATGCGCGAGCATTGGCCGCAGAAGGGCTGCGAGACCGGCGCGATCAGCCCGATTTCGCCCCGTCCATCCGCAAACCTGTATTTCCGCGCCGTCTCGCTCCGCCCGTGGACCACCGGCACCAGCGGCCAGCGCGCCGAAATTCGCCGATGCACTTCCGCGGCCTCCACCACGCTCGCGCGCGTCCACGCGCGGTCCGCGTCCAGCGGCATGAACTCGATGAAGCGCATGATCAGGTCGCGCTCGCGCGCGAATTCGGCGAAGGCCTCCACTTCATCGTCGTTCAGCCCGCGCACCAGCACGGCGTTCACCTTCACCGGGCGCAGCCGCGAAGCCTGCGCCGCCTCGATTCCCGCCATCACCTGCTCCAAGCTGTCGCTCCGCGTGATGCGCTCGAATTTCTTGCGGTCGAGCGAATCGAGGCTGATATTGATCCGGTCGAGCCCGGCGGCGACCAGGCCGTCCAAGCGCTCCGCCAGAAGCCGCCCGTTCGTGGTCAGGGAAAGGTCCTCAATGCCCAGGGCTTTCAAGCGCGCGATGAAACCCTCGATGCCGCGCCGGACCAGCGGCTCACCCCCCGTCACGCGCACCTTGCGAATCCCCATCCCCGCCAGAATCCGCACCAGCCGCTCGTACTCGCTCCATTCGAGCGCCGTCCCGGCGGCCGCGTGCCTTTCCTCGATCCGCGGACCGGCAATACACGCAATGAAAATTGCAGCGGTCCGTCACCGAAACGCGCAACTCCGTGATCGAGCGTCCGAATTTGTCTGCGAGCGCCACCATGTATGATGTTCGCGCCCCGCGAATCGTCACACCCACGGATGCGGCGATGGTGCGGCGAAGTAAACAGTTTCATTCTACGCCCGCCCTGTGAGCCGAGCAAACAGCGGTTAGCGTCTTGGGATTTTTTCCGTCAGTAGCGACCGAAAGGCATCTGCTTCTCCTGCTGCAAACGCACGCTTTGGAAAAATGCTATACACACGCGTGCTGTTATATAGGAGGAAAATCCGCTCGGGCTCTTGCCATTTGAGGAAGTGTGGCCAACCCACTTCTGAATGGAAATTTTCGCCCGAGGATTTCATGCCTTGCTCGGAAATTTCAACCTTGAATTCTTTCTGCAGATGCGGATTCTTTCGGAAAAAACGCTTGGCAGACAGCTTCTGTGCGAACGGCGCTATGACGATGAAATAAATGGGTATCGCAGCGAGAATGATCCCGAGGATCCTCGTGTCCTTATCGAACAGAGCTAGAAATAGGCCCGACCCAAGCAGGAAAAGACGTAGGATCCATTTGAGAGCCCGATACGTTGTTCGTCGAAGGCGGGAGGAACCTTCGCAGTAGGTTCTTTGGGCCTCCAACAAATCCTGCTCGGTCAGACAGTAAATTATCTGCATGTCTAGGCACGCGAGCGGCTGATATTGCGGATTTCCTTGCGGTAGTCCGGGGCCATCATCTCCACCGTGCGGCACATTTCGTACAGGCGCGAGCGGATGCGCCTCCCGACGCGGTCGGTGAGCGAGTCCTCGATCGCGGAGGGTCTCATCCCCGCCGCGCGCCCGCCGGAGGTCTCGCGGGCGGCAGGGCCGGCCACACTCGCCGCATCGGAATCGAGGAAATTCGTCGTGAGAATGGTCACGCGGCTCTCGTTGTAGCGCGTGTTCAGCACGTGCCCCACGGTTTCCAGCGCCCAGAGCGAAGGCTTGCTCGACCCCGTATCGTCGAGCACCAGAATTTCCGCCTTCAGCACCGGCTCGAGGACGCCCATCTCCGTGGCCTGGCTCTCGGCATTGTAGCTATCCTGAATTTCCTTCAGCAGCTCCCGGTAGTCGTAGAAAAGGCCGCTGTGCCCGCGCAGAATAATTTCCTTCAGCGCCGCGACGGCCAGATGCGTCTTCCCCACTCCGCAGGGGCCCATGAGCAATAGCCCGTGCTCCGGGCCGGTGGGAAACTCCCCCGCGAAGCGCCGGACGACCAGCTTTGCCTGCGTGAGGCTGCGGTTCCAGCTCTCCAGCTCCTCGCGAGGCGCCCGCTCAATTTCATTGTCCGTCTCGAAATTTTCGAAGTCGCAGTGGCGATAGCGTTCGGGCACGCGCGCCCGCGCGAGCACGCGCTCGGTATGGTCGCCCGCGGTGCAATCGCACGGCACGGCCCACACCATTTTCGCCTCGCCCGAAGCCCCGCCGGGCCGCGCCGCTTCCGCCGCCGCGAGCGCCTGCGCCCCTTCCGTGGTCCGCTCGACCACCTTCCAGCCGCTTCCTCCGCATGTGGGGCAATCCGCTCGCGCCATTTCGCAAGCATAAGCGCGGCGCGCGCCCAGCGCAAGCACACGCGCCTGTGCAAACTGTGACATCGTGTGGAAAAAAGCCGCGTAAATGGTAAAATCAGGTCATGGCAAAGAAGAACGTCCGATTTGCTGCCTCTAAGACCGCAACCAGGCCTACGAGGGTGCATTTTAGGACCAAATCGGGCAAAACAGTTTCTTTCAGGGCGTTAAAAACCTTCAAGACGAAAGAGACCGTCCATTTTCGCGCGAAGAAGAAATGAGACGGATATACCTCGATAGCAACATCCTCATCGCCTACTTCGCGGTTGACAAAGCGGAAGAGGCAAAAAAGAAGTTGGTTGAAAATGCCTTGGATGTATTTGCCCAGCTCAAAGACGCGCAGCTTTGCACGTCCATGTGGGCCGTCACTGAAATGGCAAACGTCTTGATTTCAGGTAAGCAGATGGATCGAACCCTCGTGGCGGAGATTGAGAATCAGCTTGTGAATGAGAGGCGCCTGAGCGGCCTGCGCATGAATGTGATTGATGTCAGTCCGCGAAAGGACTATGACTTTGCTGAGTTTTTCTATCACGTAAGGCAGGGCATCCTCAGCTACCATTCTGGAGTCGGAGATGTGATCCACAGTGTCGTGATGAAAAACAATGATATTGAAAATATTCTGACGTTCGATGAAAAAGGTGATTTCAAGCAGATTCCTGGTCTGACCGTACTCCATCCCAAAGACATCAAACTCTAAGAATTAAGAATCAGATTATTTTGAGCATCCGTTCTGTTGGTAACTCTCCGCCTTCATTGGGAACTGTTTTCAAGTGGGCGTCACTTCTCCATGCGGATGGTGTGCCGGGGAACCGTGCGGACAATGGCGTTGCGCGCGCGGCTCTCGCCGGCCACGGTGAAGTTGCGCGCCACTTCCGTGCGCACGTACTCGATGAACGATTGCATCTGCGTCTGCATCTCGCCCATCCGGTCGCGCATGTTCAGGATGATTTCGATCCCCGCCAGGTTCACGCCCAGCTCGCGCGTCAAATTCAGGATCACCTCCAGCCGCTCCAGGTCCGCGTCCGTGTAGAGCCGCGTATTCCCCTGCGAACGCGAAGGCTTCAGCAGCCCCACGCGCTCGTAGAGCCGCAGCGTCTGCGGATGCAGCTTGTAGAGGTCGGCGACGGCGCTGATCATGTAGCCGGCTTTCGCTCTTTTCCTGGGCCGCGCTGCCATCCTCGTCTCCTTAGCCCCTCACAGCGACGCGCGCGCGAAAAGTTCCTTGCGCGGGTCTTCGTTGTCAATCTTGCCCAGATCGCGCAGCAGATTCCGCACGCGCTCGTCTTCCGGCTTGGGCACCACCACCTGCACCTCGATAATCTGGTCGCCGCGCTTGCCGGGATGCCGCGCGGAAGGCGCGCCCTTCTCCCGCAGCCGAAGTTTCTTCCCGCTATTGGTCCCCGGAGGAATCCGCACCTGCGCGCGCCCGTCAATCGTGGGCACTTCCACCTTCGCCCCCAGCGACGCCTCCGGCACGGTCACCGGCACCACCGTGTAAAGATCGTCGCCGCGGCGCTCGAAGAATGGATGCGCCTGGACGTTCGTGATGATGTATAGGTCCCCCGGCGGTCCCCCGTGCACGCCCGCATTCCCCCGCCCCGCCACGCGGACGCGAGATCCCGTCTGCGCCCCCGGCGGGATGCGCACCTCCAAAGTCTCCACGCGCGGCACGCGCCCTTCACCCCCGCAATGGGGACAAAGAGTGCGCAGCTTTCCGCGCCCGCCGCACCGCGCGCAGGTGATCTGAAAGCGCATCTTCCCGCTCGTCTGCGTCACCTGTCCCGTCCCGTTGCACGTGGGGCAAACCTTTTCGTCCCCCGGAGCGAAGCCCGCGCCGTGGCACACCGGGCAAACCTCCAGGTGCGTGATGTTCAGCTTCTTGACGGCTCCGCGCATGGCTTCGCCAAAGGTGATGTCAATCTGGTATTCCAGATCCGTGCCCGGCTCGCGCTCGTGCGCCGCCTGCGCGGCGTTCGCCCCGCGGAAAACCTGATTGAAAAGATCCCGGAAACTCGCGCCGCCGCCCGCACCCCCGCCGCCCCCGCCGAAATCGAACCCCCCGAAATCGAAATGGATGTCCTCGGCGTCCCCACCTCCGTAGGGCGCGCCCGGCGGCGCGCCCCCGCCGGGGCCCGGAACATTGAATCCGAACTGGTCGTACATCTGGCGCTTTTTCGTGTCCGAAAGGTTTTCATACGCTTCCTGAATTTGCTTGAATTTCTCTTCCGCGGATTTGTCGCCCGGATTCAGGTCCGGATGATATTTGCGCGCCAGCTTGCGATAGGCCGCGCGAATGTCCTTCGCCGAAGCCTTGCGCGCCACGCCGAGCAGCTCGTAATAATCCTGTTTGGTTTTGGTGGCCATTTCAACGGGGAAGAGAAGGCTTGGACGTCACAGTCTGGCCCAGCGCGCATTCCATTCGGCCAGTTCCTGCGCCTCGCGCGCCAGTTCATCTTTCTTTTGCTGCTGCACCTCGGAACGCCCGCCCATCCCGGCTTCCTTCTGGCTGGCTCTTTCCAGCCACCGGTCCAGCACGGCTATTTTCTGCTCCACGGTTGCGGGGTCCGACTTGAACCGCAGAAACGTGCCGCTGATCTCCACCGAGCGCGGCGCGAAATCCGGCGGCACGTCCTGCTGCGCATCGTAGAAGAGCCTGCGCCAATCGGCGCTGGGGCTTTCGGAAATGGCCGCCTGCACCATGTACACGCCGTCCCGTATTTTCTGTACCGCTTGCGGCGCGCTCGTCCGCCGGATCGTGCGGGTCGTCAACACCTTCTCCTCGTGGACGATTTCAATTGGGCTTCTTCGAGTCGTCTACGTCCACGAACTCGGCGTCCACCACGTCGCCTTGCCCGGGCGTGCTTCCGCCGCCCGGAGCCGCCCCGGCCCCCGCGGCGCCCGCCCCGCCTCCAGCGCCGCCCGCGCTCTGCTGCGCCTTGTAAAGCGATTCGGCGATGCCGTGCGACACCTTCGTCAGGTTGTCCGCCGCCGCGTTCAATTTCTCGATGCCGCCTTCGCTGAGCGCGCGGCGCGCCTCTGCCATCGCATCTTCGGCGCCCTTGGCGTCCGCCTCCCCGAGTTTTTCCCGGTTTTCCTTGACCACCTTCTCGGTCTGATACACAAGGTTGTCCAGCCGGTTCCGCGCCTCGACCTCCGAAAGCCGCGCCTTGTCCTCCGCCGCGTGCGCGTCGGCTTCCTTCTTCATGCGCTCGGCTTCTTCCTTGCTGAGCCCCGTCGAAGCCGTGATCGTGATCTTCTGCTCCTTGTTCGTAGCCGTGTCCTTGGCCGAGACGTTCAAAATTCCGTTCGCGTCGATATCGAACGTCACCTCCACCTGCGGCACCCCGCGCGGCGCCGGCGGAATCCCCACCAGTTGAAACTTCCCCAGCGTGCGGTTCCCGCTGGCCACCGGCCGCTCCCCTTGCAGCACGTGGATTTCCACCGATGTTTGGCTGTCCGCCGCCGTCGAGAATATCTCCGACTTGCGCGTGGGAATCGTCGTGTTGCGCGGGATCAGCACGGTCGTCACCCCGCCCAGCGTTTCCACGCCCAGCGAAAGAGGCGTCACGTCTAGCAGCAGAATGTCTTTCACTTCCCCGCCCAGCACGCCGCCCTGAATCGCCGCGCCCACCGCCACCACTTCATCCGGGTTGACGCCCTTGTGTCCTTCCCGCCCGAAGAGCTCTTTCACCAGCGCCTGGATGCGCGGCATCCGCGTCTGTCCGCCGACCATCACCACTTCGTTGATCTTGCTGGCATCCACGCCGGCATCCTTCATGCACAGCCGGCACGGCTCGGCCGAGCGCTGGATAATATCGTCCACCATGGCTTCCAGCTTCGCCCGCGTCAGCTTCTTCACCAGGTGCTTCGGCCCGCTGGCATCGGCGGTGACGAACGGCAGGTTGATCTCCGTCTCGATCGTTGTGGAAAGCTCGATTTTGGCCCGCTCCGCCGCGTCCCGCAGCCGTTGCAATGCCATTTCGTTGCCCTTGGCCCGCAGATCGAGCCCTTCATCCTTCTTGAACTCCTCGATCAGCCAGTCCACGATGCGCTGGTCAATGTTGTCCCCGCCGAGGTGCGTGTCGCCATTCGTGGCCTTCACCTCGATCACGCCCTCGCCCACCTCGAGAATGGAAATGTCGAATGTCCCGCCGCCGAAGTCGTACACGGCGATGGTTTCGTCCTTCTTCTTGTCCAGCCCATAGGCCAGCGCCGCCGCCGTGGGCTCGTTGATGATGCGCTTCACGTCCAACCCGGCGATCTTTCCGGCATCCTTTGTCGCATTGCGCTGCGCATCGTTGAAGTACGCCGGCACGGTGATCACCGCCTCGGTCACTTTCTCGCCCAGAAAATCCTCCGCCGCATCCTTCAGCTTTCGCAGGATCATCGCCGAAATCTCGGGAGGCGTGTACTCCTTCCCCTGGCACACGATGGCCACGTGATCCCCTTGGCGGACCACTTTGTAGGGAACCATTTTCATCTCTTCGCTTACTTCGTCGTAGCGCCGTCCCATGAAGCGCTTGATGGAATAAATCGTGTTTTCCGGATTGGTGATGGCCTGCCGCTTGGCTACCTGCCCCACCAGCCGGTCTCCATTCTTCGTAATCCCCACCACCGAGGGCGTCGTGCGCGCCCCTTCCTGGTTGGGGATCACAGCCGGCTCTCCTCCCTGCATCACGGCCACCACCGAATTCGTCGTGCCCAAATCAATCCCGATGATCTTGCTCATGGAAATCGCTCCTGTACCGTCGGACCGCCTCCGACGCTTTCAGCCCGTGTAGTTAATCTTAAAACCAACACGATTATACAACTTGAGTGTTGCATTGTCAAGTTCATTGTGTGCCTGTATCACGCTGTATATACTATACTTACGCAAGTATTCTCCCCTTCGGAAGCGAATCTCCCCCCCCCCCCTCCGCCGCATCCACGCCCTTGCGCCCCTTCCCTCACATGTCGAACCTTTCAGTTCGATGTTCCATCCCACCCCTTCGTTGCAGAACTCGCACCGCGTCATTCCAGGTAGTGGGTCAGTTTGAATTTTCTTGACCGTGACACAAGAGGTCAAAATTCAAACTGACCCACTACCCGTCATTCCACGAATACGCTGCAATGGACCCAAATCGCGCTACAATAATCCGCGTTTGTCTCGTCGCAACACGGGGGAGGCGGAATTGAATCTTCCATGGCAATCTTCACGCGTGACACGTGCCGGCATCTACGCCAGAAGGGCATTGTGGACCCTGGCTGCTCTGGCCATCCTTGCAGTGGCGCTCGCTTCGCACGCCGCTTCGCGCACTCCCCGCCAGGCTACGGCCGAGCACGCCAAGCCTGCGGGCTCCGCTCGCCCGCCGGTCAAGTCCTATGGCTCGCCGAATGCGCCGATCACCATGGAGGTCTTCACCGATTACCAGTGCCCGGCGTGCCGCGCCCTCTACGAACAAACCTTGCGTTCCTTGATTAACGATTACGTGGCATCGGGCAAGGTCTATCTCCTTCATCACGATTTTCCTCTTTCCGGCCACAAATATTCGGGCCAGGCGGCACGCTGGGCAAACGCTGCCGCGCAGGTCGGCCAATTTGAGGCCGTCGAAGCGGCGCTTTATGACAATCAGACTTCCTGGGAAAACGACGGCAACATGGAGAAGTACGTTGCCGCCGCCATGTCCCCGGCCGATTTCAAGCGTGTGCAGCTGCGCATGCATGGCTGCGATCCCCCGGGCCCCTCGGCCGGCGGCCCCACTCCGCCCCATCCCTGCCCGCTCGATGCGTACATCCAGCAGGACATCGCGCTCGGCAATCAAGTGCCGGTAAAATTCACCCCCACCTATGTCATCACATACAAGGGCCAGCGCCTTCCTCCGGGCAGCGGCTTGGTTTCCTGGCCCATCCTGAAGCAATTTTTCGATTCGCTCTTGAGCCAGTAGCCGCGCGATGAGCTCACTCCCATGAACCCCCGCCCGCGCCACAGCTTCGGGTCAATCCTTCTTCTCCTCGGCCGAATCGCGCTCGGTGCCATCTTTATCGTTGCCGCATACGGCAAGCTGAAACCCCAGCTGGACATGGCGTGGTCCGTCCATTCGATCAAGGTCTCTCTCTCTCTGTTCACGATGCAGGTGTACTCCTACGAAATGCTTTCGGCGCAAGCCGCAAACGCCCTCGCGCATTTCCTGCCCTTCTTCGAACTCTTCTTGGGGCTCTGGTTGATCACGGGGATTGCCCTCCGCTATTCGTCGCTCCTCGCCACGCTGACGTTGTGCGGATTCATGGCCGCCATTGCCTCCGCCTATCATCGGGGTCTCGGGATCAATTGCGGTTGCGGCATCGGCCCGGAGGAACAGGTCGGGCCCGGAGCATTGATCCGCGATGGCTTGAAGTTTCTCCCGCTGGCGCTCGCCGTCACGATCGGTGCGTTTCTGATTCGGCGCAAAGGGGGCGAAGCGGATCGGGCATCCGATGCTCCGGCTCCCGCGGCCCAGCGCGCGGAATAGTTTCCGGGTGCCGCATTTTGCGCCTTTGCTCTATCCGTTTCATGTCCCGGCAAGATAAACTCGCGCGCCTATTCGGAGGGAAGGGAATCATGCTCCGCGTTTCACGCCTCTCGATCGCTCCCTATCTTCTCTTCGCCGCATTCTCCCCCGCGCTTGGCGCGCCGCCGGCTCGGCCGCAGCCCGCAGCAGCGAAGGAGCTCACCGTCGAGCGCATCTATAGCGCCCCCAGCCTCAGCGGCCAGCTCACCCCCGGAATCGAATGGTGCCCGGACGCCAAACGCATCTCCTATCTCGCGCTCAATAACTCCGGCGGCATCGAGCTCTGGACCATGGACGCGGCCACCGGCCAGCGCCGCCTGCTCGTAAACGCGGAGACGCTCAATGCCGTGATGCAGCCGGAAAAGGCCCAAGCCGTACAGTCCACGGGCCTGGGACGAATCCAGCCGGAAAATTATCTCTGGTCTCCCTCGGGCGATGCGCTGCTCTTCACCGGCTCGAGCGACCTCGTCCTGCTCGATTTGAAAAAAATGGCCTCGAAATCCCTCGTAAGCGGCGCGGACGATATCGAAGACCCCCAATTCTCCCCCGACGGCAAATGGGTCGGCTTCGTGCGCGATTCGAACCTTTGGATCGTCAGCGTCGAGGGCGGCCAGCCCAAGCCGCTCACCGCGGGCGGCAGCGAAGAAATTCTCAAAGGCCGGCTCGACTGGCTTTATCCCGAAGAGCTCGACGCCACCACGGCCTACTGGTGGTCACCGGATTCCACAAAAATCGCCTACTACGAAATGGACGAGCGGCCCGTCACCCGCTACCCCATCATGGACATGAGTTCCCCCGCGGGCGCCATCGCGTACACGCGCTTCCCGCAGGCGGGTGAGGCGAACCCCATCGTCCGCGTGGGCGTCGTCCCCGTCGCCGGCGGCGAAACAAAATGGATGGATACGGGCGCCGGCACGGACGTTTATCCCGCCCGCGTCGAATGGCTCCGCGATAGCCGGCGCGTGGCCATCGAGCGCCTCAACCGCGCCCAGAATCGCCTCGACCTCCTCTTTTGCGACTCCTCCACCGGCTCTTCGCGCACCATCCTCTCGGAAACCGACAAATTTTGGATCAATCTCGCCGATGACCTCTACTTCTTCTCCGATCAAAAGCGTTTCCTCTGGTCCAGCGAGCGCACCGGCTTCCGCCACTACTATATTTACGATCTCTCCGGCCGGCCCCTCGAAGAGTTGATGACCGGCGCCTGGGCCATCACCGGCAGCGGCGGCATCGGCCCCGGCGCGTCCAGCCGTCCTGCCGTGGACGAAGCGCACGCCGCCATCTACTTCCTCTCAAACAAGGACGATGTGCACGACACCCAGCTCTATCGAATTTCTCTCGATGACCGTGCCATCACGCGCATCACATCCCAGCCCGGAACGCACGAAGTCCTCTTCGCGCCCGACGCCTCCGCCTTCGTGGATACCTACTCCAACACCGCTTCACCCCCGCGCCAGTATCTCGACCGCATGGACGGTTCGCTCGTCTCCGCGATCAACGAAAACGCCGTCCCCGAACTCCTCGACTATCACCTTTCTCCCGTCGAATTCCTCGATCTCCCGGCGAACGACGGCACAAAACTCTGCGCCCTGATGATCAAGCCCCCGGACTTCGACCCCTCGCGCAAATATCCTGTCCTCATCCACGTCTATGGCGGCCCGCAAATCCAGATGGTTCGGAATGTATGGGGCGGCGCCGATTTTCTGTGGCACCAAATGATGGCCCAGAAGGGCTACATCATCTTCATGCTGGATAATCGCGGCTCCGCGAGTCGCGGCCACGCCTTCGAGACCCCCATTTATCACCAGTTGGGCAAAGTCGAACTCGAAGACCAGCTCGCGGGCGTCAAATATCTCACGTCCCTGCCTTACGTGGACTCCTCGCGCATCGGCATCTGGGGATGGAGTTACGGCGGCACCATGACCCTCGAGGCCCTCTTCAACGCTCCCGGCGTCTTCAAAGCCGGCGTAGCCGTCGCCCCGGTCAGCGACTGGCGCTTGTACGACACCACCTACACCGAGCGCTACATGGGCCGCCCCCAGGACAATCCCGACGCCTACGACAATTCTTCCCCGGTCAACCAGGCCGCGGGCCTCCAGGGAAAGCTGATGCTCGCTCACGGCACCGGCGACGACAACGTCCACTTCGCGAACACCTCCGAAGTGCTCAACGCATTGATCCTCCGCCGCAACTATCCCGCGGATGTGATGATCTTCCCCGGCCGCGGGCATCCCATTGGCGACCGTCCCGCGCGCATCCAGCTCTTCGAGCGCATCACCCACTTCTTTTTGAACAATCTATAGGGCCGCCTCCCGATGCTAAACTCCGCCGAATGTGTATTTTAGATGCCGCTCGTCATCTCTCTCTGCGCAGGCAGAACGTGTGCTGTTTAAGACAGACAAGCAAGTCCGCATCCCCCAGACTGTCTTTGAGGCACACACATGAAATTCACGATAGCTACGGCAGCACTCCTTCTCGCTCTCGGGGCCACTGTTCCCGCCTATGCGCGGCAACATGATGACAAGGGAAGCGGGGGGCATTCGCAGGGCGGGAATTCGCAGGCTGGACATTCGCAGGCCACACACTCTCAGTCGGCCAGGCCCGCTCAGCAACAGCACACCCAACAGGCCGCGCACACCAGCCGGCCACAGACAAACGCCGTGAATACGCGCCAAAGTAGTGGCGGAAGCAGCCAGTCACGCGTGCAGCAGACGCGCGCTACGGGTGGAAATAGTGGAGGCGGTGGAAGCAGAGGTAACTACGCGCACGGCCGCATCTCCGATCCCAGTTACTCCTCCCACTTTGGCAGCGGGCACAGCTTCCGCGTGAACCAAGGCGACTATGATCGCAGGCGCTTCGAGTATGGCGGCTACTCGTTCGGATTCATTGATCCGTGGCCGTTCGGCTGGGCCTATTCGGATGACGTGTACGTCGTGTACGACGATGGCGGCTATTTCATGTACGACCGCTTTCATCCCGGCTTGCGCATCTCCGTCAACATCCTTTGACGCGGCTTTAATTCATCGTGTCCAGGTCAGGGGAGGCATACAATGCGCAAATCACAGGCCCAAATCGTGATTCCGGTTAGGACAACGGCGCGCCATGCAACCCTCCCTGCCCCGGAACACTCCTATAGAATAGGTTGAGTTGGGCGGTTGTAGGTTAGGGCTGGTGATGCCAGGTTGGAACTGGTGGCGGCGGGCGCTCCTCTGAAGGCGTGCCCCCGGGCAGCACCCATGAAGAATTTCACATCCATCACGGCCGGTCGTATCGCGGCGGTTTCGCTTGCCGCGGCGTTCCTCTGCTGCGCCATCCTCTCTACGGCGCCTGGGAGCGCGGCCCAGGGGATGAATACACGGGAAGTTCCGCGCATGGATCCCGATCCCTCCGCCAGGGTCGTGGACGCGGGCTTCCGCGATCTCTATGAGCTTCGTTTCGACGCCGCCCGCGCCAAGTTTTCTTCCTTCCAGGCCATGCGGCCCGATGATCCGCTCGGCAAAGCCGCCGAGGCCGCCAGCTATCTCTATCAGGAATTCAATGATAAGGGCGTGCTCACATCGGCGTTTTTTCTGAACGATGCGAAATTCCTCGGTGGCGTGGACGGCACCGCCTTGAATAACCACAACGAGCCGTTTCTCGGCGCCAACCGCGCGGCCCGCGACGCCGCCCGCCGCATCCTCAAATCCAATCCGCGCGATGTTCACGGCCTTCTCATCCTCACCATGGCCGACGGCATGGAATCGAATTATGACGCTCTCATTGAAAAGAAGCAGGTCGCCGGCCTCGGCTTGATGCGCAAGGCCGAAAGCGAGGCCAAGACCCTCCTCGCCATTGACCCCAACGCTCTCGACGCCTACGTCGCCCTGGGCATGAGCAACTACGTCATCGGCTGCCTGCCGGGTTACAAGCGCGCCTTTTTATGGTTCGGCGGGATTCACGGCGACCGCATACAGGGGATGGAGCAGTTGCGTCTCGCCGCGGACCACGGTCACTATTTGCAGCCCTTTGCGAAAATCATGCTGGCCCTGACGTACGAGCGCGAGCATCAGGATGCTCTCGCCGAGCCTCTGCTCGCCGACCTCGCCGCCGAATTTCCCGCCAATCCGATTTTCGCGCGTGAGCTTGCCCTGCTTCAGCGGCAACTCGCGGCCGGCTCCCCCGCCGGGAACTGACGGCGCCTGCGTTTCGCCCTTCCGCGCGCCGGGCTTCGTCCTCTACCACTTCACCCGCACGCGATAGTCGAGCGTCGCCGCGCCATCCTTGTCCACGGGTATCTCGAAACCGATCGTCGTGGCATCCAGCTTGGTCCATTTGTAACTCGAGTTCACCACTTCCCAATCGCCTCCCACCGGCTCGCGCACTTCCACCGTCACCGGCCCGTCTTTGTGGTTGCGCAGCGTGATTTCGTACTCCATTTCATAGCGATCGTTTGCCAGCTTCTTGTAGTCCGTCTGCTTGCGCTCGCACACCACGTCGAATGCGTTGCCCACGTGGATCCGCACCTCCTCATCCTTCGGCGTGTGTTCGATCGTGTCCTCGCCCGCGAACTGCGTGCTCCCCTCCGCATCCGCCTGATAGACGCGCACCGTTCCTCCGGGCAGCGGCATGCCCAAGCCCGACTTCTCGTCATTCTTGAACCCGTAATAGACCTCCACCGGCTCGGGAGTCGCGTTCCCGATTCCCTGCGGATTGCGGTAATAGTCGGGCTCTCCTTCGACCATCAGATATTTTTCCACCGGCACGTTGCTCCCGGTGAGCAGGCTGATCTGCTTCGATTCATTATTCTGAATCGAGGTGCGCCGCCCCAGCGTGTAGAGGTGATATTCCGAAAAGGCTTCTTGCTGGAACTGAGGCGGCGCGGGCGCGGCCATGGACTCCGCGACGGCTCCTACCGGGCTCGGCTCTTCGGCGCGATGGACCTCCCCGGCCACAAGCTGCAACTTTGCGTTCGTGTATGCCACGCCGCTCTTGTTTTCCAGCGTCACCCACCCGTCCAGGTCCGCGGTCTTTTCATCGCGCCCCACGGTCAGCACGTAGTCGGCGCTCCAGTTCATGTCGCTCGTCAGATAGGAAGCCTCCACGCTCTGCGTCTCCGCGCCGCGATTGTCGAGCGTCCACACCAGTGTCGGGCTGCTATATAGATTTTCCGGCAAATCGGGGAAGCGGTAGGAATCGGCGGACATTCCCGTGACGATCTCATCCCCGATTTTCCACACCGGGCCGTTGTTGTCGGCCACGAGCACCGCCTTCGTCTCCGTCCATTTCGTCGAGCCTGCATCTTTTTCTTCGCGCACCAGTGTCACCTCGCGGCCCACGTATTTCTCGAGCAGCTTCTGCGGATCGAGCAGGTCGTACTCGTAATCTTGCTCGACCACGTCGAGCTTCGCGGGGTCGGTAAGCGACCGGAAATGCACCGTCGCGGGCATGATCGACGCCGCCACGTCCTCGAAGAGCAGGGGGAAAACGCCGGCTTGCACTTGAATCTGGCGCACGTCGCGCACCAGCGCCAGATTCGAGTTGTATACCGTCACCGAAAGATCCGTCCGATCCTTTGCGGTTGTGCTCGCGGCCTGGCTCTTCGCCGTGGCCGCGTCGTTTCCCGCCTGCGCCGCGCGGATGGCGGCGCCGCTTCCCCCCAGCAATAGCAGGAATATCGCGGCCGATATAGCGGTCCTGAAAGCTCTTGCGTTGCGTGATGGCATGGGCAATCTCCTTGGGATGAAATGGGCCTGAACTATTAGACTCCGCCGGGAGGGAATTGTGTTGTAGCCCCGCCGCCCTATCCATGCGCTTGATGTTATAATGCCGGGGCACGCGCTTCTTACATGCCCCGATTTGCCGCGGAGAGGTGGCCGAGAGGCTGAAGGCGGCGGTTTGCTAAACCGTTGTACGGGCCAAAACCTGTACCCAGGGTTCGAATCCCTGCCTCTCCGCCATCCCCGCCTGCCCGGGCGAACTCCCGAAGGCTCACTATTTCCGAAAGAGCGGCTCTGGAATGGCAACCTTGCGGAAACGAATTTTAACCCCCGGAGCCCGAAGGGCGTAGGGGGTCCCTGCCTCTCCGCCATCCGCCATTGCTTCCTTGGCGCCACGCAACTTTTTTCCCCCAAAAGTGTTCTAATATGGGTGTGAGTTCATATCCGCAACCCGGCGGAATTTTGACCCTTGCCCGGGCGGAAGGAGATTTCGCCAATGAAAAAAATAATTCTTAGCTTGGTCATCTTAATGGCGGGTGTGGCGTGCCTGCCCGCCGTGGCGCGCGCCCAGGTTCCCTCGGGCAAGCCGCTCAAGCTTGTGCTGGCGCGCCAATCCATGGTCTCTCCGGTTGACCTCATGAAGGACATCAGCCAAAAGTGCCCCAACGTAACCCTCACCACCAATCCCGCCCGTTCGGACTACATGCTCTACGCGGGTGGCTGGTCGGGTGATTACAGGTTCATGGTCATCGCCAAGGGTGGCGACACCATCTACGCCACCAAGACGCAGCTCCTCAGCAACGCCGTCAAGGATGTCTGCAAGTTCCTGAACACGCGTACCTAGCTCGGGAATTCAACTTCATCCTGAGCCTATCCGCCGTGTCGGATCGAAGATCCGCCGTGGCGGACAACCACCACGCTATGGCGCGAGGTTCCGCCGCTCCATGCCCGTAGCGGAGTTTACCCGCCGGAGCAGTTTCATCGCGTACGCGGGCCGGCAAAACATAGCCTATAAACTTCTTTGTCTTTGTAACATCTGCCTCCTCGCCCCATTCGCCTGTTGACACCCGCCACCCCGAAAAGTAAGATTTCCGCCCAGCCGTGCCCATTTTCATATCTGCCCGGACGCATCGAAGTGGGGGGAGACACTCCATGAAAAAAGCCTCGCGTGCCATCCTGATTCTGGCGGCCTATTTTGCCGCGGGAGCGCTCCAACCGCCCGCCGCGAAGGCCCAAACGCCCCCCGCGGGCACAGCTTCCGCCTCCCCGGCCGGCCCGCCCGCGCAGCCCCAGGGGCGCAAGAAGCGCGTGGCCATCTTCGATTTCGACTACGCCACCGTGCAAACCAGTTCCGCCGCCGTTTTCGGCAAGGACGTGGACATCGGCAAGGGCATCACCGACCTGCTCGTAAAATACCTCGTTCAGGACGGCACCTATTCGGTCATCGAGCGTCAGGCGCTCGACAAAGTCCTCGCCGAGCAGAATTTCTCCAATAGCAATCGCGCCGATCCCACTTCCGCCGCCAAAATCGGAAAACTTCTGGGCGTGGACGCCATCATCGTCGGCGGCATCACCGAATTCGGAAACGATACCAAGAACACGAATGTCGGCGGCGGAGGCGGCGGCTGGGGCGGTTTCGGTGTCGGCGGCTTTTCCCACAAGAACACCAAGGCCCTCGTCACCCTCGACGCACGCATCGTGGATATTGACACCGCCGAAATTCTCGGCGTGGCCGACGGCCACGGCGAATCCTCGCGCTCGAGCACGGGACTCCTGGGCGGCGGCGGCAGTTGGAATGGCTGGGGCGGCGGCAACGTGGATTTCGGCAATAGCGACTTCCAGCAGACCATCATCGGCGAAGCCGTCAAAGCCGCCACCGAGCAGCTCAGCGCCGGCCTGATTGCCGATAACTCCAAGGTGGCCATCCGCACCATCATCGTCCAGGGCCTCGTTGCCGCCGTGGATAGCGGGCAGGTGATCCTGAACGTCGGCGCCAAGGACGGCGTGAAGGTCGGCGATCAGCTCACCATTTCGCGCGTCACCCGCGAGATCAAGGATCCCTCCACCGGCCAGGTCATCCGCCGCATGGCCACGCCCATCGGCGTCGTCCGCGTCACCGATGTGGACGATATTTCCTCCGTCTGCGAGCCTGTATCCGGCTCGGACTTCAAAGTGAACGACACCGCGAAGACCGTCACCCAATAGCCTCCCCGCGCGCCATTGGTCGGCTGGCTCGGCTTTCCGGCACGATAGCCACCGGCAGGATGTGACCATGCCTGTCGAAACGTCCGATGCCGGGCCAGAAGCGTAGTGCTGCAAAATATGAATAAACAAAAAGGGACGGCCACGATAACCCTGTTAGCCAAAGGCAGAATAATTTGGTAGCGATACCGGGACTCGAACCCGGATTTGAGCCTTGAGAGGGCTCCGTCCTAACCTTTAGACGATATCGCCAGCAGCGTTTTCAGCGTTTCCCGCCAATTTTCGCATGTCGGCGCATCCCGCCGCAAGGACGGGTAGTGGGCCAGTTTGAATTTTCTTGGAATCGTGCCACAAAGAGCCAAAATTCAAACTGGTCCAATACCCAAGGACGCCCTATGTCACCCCTCGCCCCTCGTCCCTCGCACCGGCTCGGGCATGTAAGGACCCGCTTCGGCGGGCAGCCCCGCGCGTTCGAATTGAACCGTGATGTGCGTGATTTGAAAATCGTGCTCCAGCGTCTCCCGGATTCGCGCCTGAATTCCTTCGCACTCCTCCATGTGCATGTCCGGAATGCGGATGTGGCACGATAGCGCCTGCAGGTCGGTTCCCAGAGTCCAGATATGAATGTCGTGCACCTCCTGCACACCCTCCACCCGCAGGATGGCGCGCGCCACGTCTTCCAGGCGCATATTTCGCGGCAGGCCCTCCAGCAGGATGTGGCCGCTCTCTCGCAGGATACCCGCCACGGTCCACAGCACCATCGCTCCGATTCCCATCCCCAGGGCCGCGTCGATCCATCGCGCGCCGGTCCACCGGATCGCCACCGCGCCCGCAAACACCGCGATATTGGAAAGCGCGTCCCCCAGATTGTGTATCCACACCGTGCGCACGTTCAGGTCGCGCCTGTGCCCGTGGACTCCCAGCGCGATTCCTCCGTTGATCGCGAGCGCCACGGCCGCCACCCACAGCATCACCCCCGTGCGCACCTCCACGGGATGCCACAGCCGGCCGATCGAAATGTAAATCACGAAGAGCGCCGCGAACACCAGCACCATGGCGTTCACAAACGCCGCTAGAATTCCCCCGCGATGATATCCGTACGTTTTCTCCGCCGTCGGGGGCCGCGTCGCCCACCGCACCGCCAGCCACGATATCACCAGCGTCGGCACGTCCGCCGCGTTGTGCACCGCGTCGCTCGCCAGCGCGATCGATCGCCCCCAATATCCCGCCGCAAGTTCCACGCCCACCAGCACCACCGTGGCGGCGATCGCCACGCCCAGCACCCGGCTCATCCCCGCGCCGGCTTCCTCCCCGTGCGCATGGATTCCCTTGCCGCCCGGCAGCCCGCCGCTCCCGGAGATTCCATGCCTGTGCGCATTCCTATCCAAGTGCATCGCTAAAATTCTACTCGCAGTGTGCCCGCGCGGAAAGTCCCCCCTCCTCTGGGTAGTGGGCCAGTTTGAATTTTCTTGGAATCGTGACACAAAGAGCCAAAATTCAAACTGGCCTACTACCCTCCTCTGCCGCGCGCGGAAAGTAACAGGAACCTCTCTTCCGGCCGCGCTTCCTCCCTCGAGCCTGCCTTCGCTCTCTCCCTCAACGAACGCTCCCGGGGAAACTCAATTGACTTCCATCGCCGCCACCGCCTACCATCAATTCCACGTTGTTTGTGTCCCGATGGTTTGTATCGGGGCGCGCGTCACGATTCGCCCGGCCATGCCGCACGACGTTGCCAAGCTGGTCTTCTGGGGAGTCCGCGGCTCGACTCCCACCCCCGAGCGCGACACCTGGCGCTACGGCGGAAACACGTCCTGCCTCGACCTCTTGGCTCCCGACGGCTCCCGCTTCATTCTCGATTGCGGCACCGGCCTGCGCATGCTCGGCCATCTCTGGTCCCAATCTCAGGCCCAGCAAGGCATCGAGGCTTCCGTCCTGGTCACCCATTACCACTGGGACCACATTCAGGGCATCCCCTTCTTTCAGCCCTTCTTCCACTCCCAAAACCGCTTCCATTTTTACAGCTTTCAGTCCCAATTTCTCGGCCCCGATAGCCTTCGCAAGGTCTTTGAAGCCCAGTTGGCCAGCCCCTATTTCCCCGCCAACGTCTGCTTGATGACCGCCGCGCGCTCCTTCCGCGAAATCCAGGGCGGCGATCATTGGCAAATCGGAGAAACGCGCATCACCACCGCCTGGCTCAATCATCCCCAGGGTTGCCTCGGCTATCGCTTGGACACCCCCGCGGGCTCCTTCGTTTACGCCACCGACAATGAGCCGGGCGTTCCGGAATTCGACCGCAGCCTCCGCGAACTCGCCCGCGGCGCGAACGTCCTCATCTACGACTCCCAATATTCCCCCGAGCAGCTTGCTTCCTCGCGCAAGGGCTGGGGCCATTCCAGTTGGCTCGAAGGAGTGAAGCTCGCCCGCGATTCGAACGTCGCGAACCTCGTCCTCTTTCACCACGACCCCGACTCTTCCGACCAGGCCGTGGACAACTTCCTCTCCGCCGCGCGCGCCGAGTTTCCCGCCACTTGGGCCGCCTCCGAAGGGATGTCCCTGTCTCTCAGCGGCCGCAGTATTGGCGTCACCGTCAGTGACGCCCGCTTCGGACAGCGCCGGCCCCTCCATTTCGCCGCCGTGGTTTCCGGCCATTCCGCTGACGGCGCTCCCTTCCAGGAAAATGCCGCCGTGCTCGACCTCAGCCTTCAAGGCGCCTATCTCTCTCTCAACAAGTGCCCGCCCCTCCAATCCGAATTGCGCGTCGAGTTCGGACCGGCGGGAAATTCGCCTCCCTCCTCCGCCGTCCCGCTCCGCGCGATTGTCGTCCATTGCGACCCGGGCCATGAAAAATCCCCCAATGGCGTCGGCGTCATTTTCATCGCCGACCCCGGCGACGCACCCAAGCGCCCCTAATCCCTCGCCCCTCATCCCTCAATCCTCCTCCACTCGCATCATCGCCTGTCTAAACTTCAGCACATCCCCTCGCACCAGTTTTTGGCAGACCCGCCGCAGCATCTGTTTTTCCTGGCTGTTGAGCATGCTCATCTTCGCCCCCACCACCTTCGCGTGCTTTGGCAACACCTCCGAGATCAGCGCCCTTCCCTCCGGCGTCAGGTGCACCGTCTTTCTCCGCGGGTCTCTGTGCTCCCGCCGGCAAACCACCAGCCCGCGCTTCTCCAAATTCCGCGCCACCACGCTCAGGTTGCTGCTCCCGCAAAGCAGCTTCTCCGACAGCATCGTCGGGCTCAGCGGACCCAGGCACGCCAGCGCCTCCAGCATCCGGAACTGTCCCATGCTCAATTCCCACGTCCCCAGCTGCCCGCTCAAATACGCCGTCAGCGATTCGCTCGCCCAGACCAGATGCATGTAAGCCCCCAGCGCCTGCTGCGTCTTCTTGTTCATCGCCTCCACCGCCTTCCTCTTTCCCGCCGTTGTCATTTCCGCTTTCTGGAGTCCGCCGGTCCCGGCTCCCCGGGACCCGGCACCGGACCCGAACCCGCATGGTTCTGCGGGGAGGGATCTGCTTTTTCTTTCCCACCCGCCCGCACCCCTCCGCCATATTAATATTATAGATATTGTTATATGTAGTTTACAACTGTCCGCCAGCAGACCAGCGCGCCCCGGCTTCGGTTCTCGCCCGGCCCTCTATTTGGATTGCAGGAGTTTCTTCGCGGGAGCCCTACCGCCCCAAAGCTCGATTTCCGTCTTGATCGCGCGCAGGGATTCCGGGGAGATCTCGACAAACTCGACCCCCACGCCGACTCCCGGGAGGCAGTAACGCACCTCGGCCCGCGCCTGAATTGCCTCGCCGGTGCGCGTCAGCCGGAAGCGCACATTCAAGACGGCGCCCTCCGGTAGCCTGCGGTTCGTATTGATGAACATCCCCCGCGTGCTGACATCCGGCTGTCGGCAGACGATCACGTCGCTGTGCCCCTCGTATGTCACCGAAAGGTCGCACAAATCTGATTTCCGGGCCGTCAGCCTCTCCGCGCCCCCCCGCCTTCCATTGTGTCTCGCCTTCATGGTTTAACCGCTTCTTCCACCACAAGCGAATGCCGCGGGGAATTCGATGCGTTCTGGTCCCAGAACTTCTTCTCCCCGCAATGGGGGCAGAATAGGAAGGCGGCCGAGAGTTCGTGCTGGCAGGAGGCGCAACGGCCGCCATGAATGCGCTCGAACGGCACCACACGCTGCACTTCATCGAGCGTTGTCAGTCCCTCGCACACTCGCTCCAGCGCGTTTTCCTGCATCAGCTTCATGCCGTTGTTCCGGGCCAGGTCGCGAATTTCCTCGTTGCGGCCGCCGGAACGTATGGCCGAGCGAATCGTGTCGTCCATCAGCAGCAACTCGTAGATTCCTATCCGCCCCTTGTATCCCGTCAGATCGCACTCCGCGCATCCCCGGGGAACGTGCTCCATGGCGGGCGGATTCACAATTCCCTCTTGGAGCAGGCGCAAAATATATTTGTGGCTGGCGGGAATTTGTTCGTGGCACGAACACAGCCGCCTCACCAGCCGCTGCGCCATAATCCCTGTCACCGACGCCGCAATCTGAAATCCCGGGATCCCGATGTCCAGCAGCCTCGTGACCGCTGAAACGCTGTCGTTCGTGTGCAGAGTCGAAAGCACCAGGTGCCCGGTCTGCGCCGCCTTCACCGCGATTTCCGCCGTTTCCGCGTCCCGGATTTCGCCCACCATGATGATATCCGGGTCCTGCCGCAAAATGGACCTCAGGCAGCTCGCAAACGTCAGCCCTGCCTTCGTATTCACCTGCACCTGATTGATCCCAGGCATCCCGTACTCCACCGGGTCTTCCACTGTGACGATATTCACCGTCGGCTTGCGCACCACGCCCAGCGAACAATAGAGCGTCGTGCTTTTGCCCGAGCCCGTCGGCCCTGTCACCAGAAGCATTCCTTGCGGCCGGTCCAGGATCCTCGTCAGTGTCTCGCTTATCTCGGGCGATATTCCCAGCAACGTAAAATCTTGCAGCGGCGCCTTGGATTCCAGCAGCCGCATCACCACCTTCTCCCCATACTGCGTCGGCAGCGTGGAGACCCGCATTTCCACTTTCCTCCCCGAAAATTTCACCAGGAAGCGCCCGTCCTGCGGTGTCCGGCGCTCTGCGATGTCCATGTCCGAAAGGATTTTGATCCGCGAGACCAGGGAATTCTGCAGCGACCGCGGGATACGCTCGAAATCCCGCAACATCCCGTCCACCCGCAGCCGGACTCCCGTGTCGGTCGCTTGCGGCTCGATGTGAATGTCGCTCGCGTCCTTAGTCACTGCCGCCGAAATCATGGCGGCCACCAGGTGAACCGCTGGTGTGTTCTTCCTGAGGAGTTCGGCCTGCATTTCCTGCATGGCCTCGATATTCCGCTGCTGCGAGCTCGACGGAAATGAACTCCATCCCCATATCCTGTTTCGCCGGGTCAATCGCCTCCACCACCACGGCTTCGGCCTGCTCCGCTGCCCCGTACCACTTCTCCACCGCCGCCTCGATTTCTCCGCGGAACGCGAAGCGCGGCACGATTTCCATGGCCGTCGAAAACCGCAGCTCGTCAATGATTTGGATGTTTTGCGGCGTCGCCATCACGACCACCAGTTTGCTCCCCTGGCAATGAATCGGCAGGGCGCAACACCGTCTCGCTACGGCATGGGGAAGTAATTTGGTGACTTCGGGGTCCAGCTCATGTTGTCGCAGTCTACATACGGCACGCGCGTGACTTCGGCGAGCGCGGCGGACAGGTTCTGCTTCGATACGAACCCTCGTTCCAGCATCAACTCGCCCAAGTGGACGAGCCTTACTTGTTGCTCCTTAATCGCTCTCGTGAGGTCCGCGTGCGAAATATGGCCGCGTTCGCTCAACAACTCGCCCAGCCGCTTTTTCCTCATCGCCTAGTAACTCCCAAGCACGTGTCAGCGCCCGGCTGCTAACAACGCAGCGCAATCCGCAATCCATATCGCCGGTCCCTCAACCCTCGGAGGATTCGATCGTGGGAGAAGGGGCGGGTCGAGCGAACCACACCTTTGTATTGTGACTGCCGCTTCGAACGGACCACAAGCTTATTCCCCGTCCTCTTGCTCAAATGTAAACGCACAATCAAACCCGCTTGCCCGCCGTAGCAGGTCTATCGCGTAGGCGGGCCTGCCCGCCGATAGGCAGGCGCGGCCCTCGCCTTTACGTCGCCATTCTGCCCGCCCTGACGCAGCTTTACCCTCACGCAGAAAGGGAAGGGCACTCCCCTGTCCCGAATCCGAGGGATGCCTGTGTGCCTTTGCCTTTTGCAGTTGCACAAGCACTCCCCAGCGCTGTAGGCGCGACAGAAGTTAGCCCCGGGTGGAAACCCGGGGTACGAATATAAATTCGCGTGAGCGCCATAGGCGCGACACAGCTTGGCCACGCATAAATACAGACTACGGCGCATGCCCGGAGGTTCGTCGGTGAAGTTCAAATTGGAAACGCAGGATTAGAACTTCTGTTTACCCTGAGCCTGCCCGCCGTGGCGGGAAACCCACGGTGTGGGTTTTGAAGGGCCGCTCGGACCCAGCTCTCGAATCGCCGCCTTACCCTGAGCCTGCCCGCCGTGGCGGGGGACCCACGGTGTGGGTTTTGAAGGGCCGCTCGGCCCAGCTCCCGAATGGCCGCTGCGCTCTGCGCCCGAATGTACGTATCGGGATCCTTCGCCATGCGGTCGCGCAGGACGGCGAGCGCCCGATCATCCGACGCGACCCGTCCCTTGGCTTCCATATCCCGCGACGGGTCTCCTGCCGCCCTCCCGAATTGTTATGTTGAGCGCGCCCAAGATGAGTGGCATACTGCGGCCGAAAGCAAACCGAAAGAATGGGAATTGCCCCGTGCTAGTGGAAGCCGTCGATTTCTTCCGCCTTGACGCGAATCGGAAGCTTGACCCGGAGCGCCGCGCGGGCCTGGGCCAGTTCATGACGCCGCCCCCGACGGCCAAGCTAATGGCGTCCATGTTCGAGGCCGGGCAAGAAAGCATCGCACTCTTAGACCCCGGCGCAGGCGTAGGCTCCCTTACAGCAGCTTTCGTCAGCGAAATCTGCACGCGTTCCAACAAGCCAAAGAAGCTGCTTGCCACCGCATACGAGATAGACGGCGACCTTGCCGATTATCTCGACGATACGCTCAGCCAGTGCAAAAAGGCTTGCGAAGAAGCGGGCATCGAGTTCGAGTCCGAACTGTTAAGGCGTGATTTCATAGACGATGGGGTACGGATGCTGCGTCAGCAAATGTTCACGCCCACCAGCCGTTTCAATTGCGCAATCCTAAACCCACCATACAAAAAAATAAACAGCGAGTCCGAAACACGCCTGATGCTACGAGAAATCGGCGTAGAGACGTCTAACCTTTACACAGGGTTCTTGTCTGTTGTCCTTATGATGCTCGCTGCGGGCGGAGAGCTGGTTGCTATTACTCCCCGCAGCTTTTGCAACGGTCCCTATTTCAAGCCCTTCCGAGAAATGCTCCTTGGTACGCTCGCGCTTCACCGCATCCATGTTTTCGAGTCCCGGCAAGTCGCCTTCAAAGAGGATGACGTGCTGCAAGAGAACATTATCATCCACGGAGTCAAGGGTGGCGTCACTGATTCGACCGTGACCATCACCACAAGCGCCGGCCCGGACGACGAGTTCATCACGGTTCGGGAATTACCATACGAGAAAGTCGTGCGCCCGAGCGACCTCGAACATTTCATTCACATCGTTCCTGACGAACTCGGCGCATCGGTGGCTGAGCAAGTGCGCTCGCTGCCTTCAACGCTAAACGAGCTAAAAATCAAAGTCTCAACTGGCCGGGTAGTGGACTTTCGAGCGACCAAGTTTTTGCGCGAGCACCCAAGCGCCGATACTGTGCCCCTCATCTACCCCCGAAACTTCGAGGAGGGGTACATTCGATGGCCAAAGCCCGGCAGCAAAAAGCCACAGGCGATAGCTGTCTTGCCAGACACCGAAGAGCTACTCGTCCCCGGCGGAACGTATGTGCTCGTGAAAAGATTTTCTTCGAAGGAAGAGAATCGCCGCGTAGTCGCCGCCGTGTATGACGCAGAGCGCATTACTTGGCAACGAGTTGGCTTCGAGAACCACATCAACTATTTCCATCGGGAAGGCAGCGGCCTCCCCATCACGTTCGCGAAGGGACTTGCGGCCTACCTCAACTCCACGCTCGTTGACCTTCACTTCCGTCAATTCAATGGGCACACCCAAGTGAACGCTACAGATCTACGGAACCTGAAGTATCCGACCGCAGCGGAACTTGAGAAGCTGGGCGCAAGAATCGGTGAAAAGTTTCCAGACCAGAAGACCGTTGATGAATGGCTCGCGCAGGAGGTGTTCCTCTTGGCACATACGAAAGCTGACCCTGTAAAGGCGAGACGAAGAATCGAAGAGGCGCTAGCAATACTGAGCGATTTGGGTGTGCCACGTGAGCAACAGAATGAGCGCTCCGCGCTGACCCTCTTATCTCTCGTCGGACTCAAGCCAGATGTCTCCTGGTCGGAAGCGACCGATCCGCTCATGGGTATCACTCCTATGATGAATTTCTTCAAGGCCCACTACGGCAAGGAGTACGCCCCCAACACGCGTGAAACGGTAAGGCGCCAAACCGTTCATCAGTTCTTGGAAGCGGGCATTGTTGTCATCAACCCCGATGAGCCTTCGCGCCCTACCAATAGTCCGAACGCTGTTTACCGCATCGAAGCGGGGCTCCTGAGACTGCTCCGGACATACCGCACGGCTGACTGGGAAAAGGGCTTGAAGACGTATCTTGCCTCCGTCGAGACCCTAAAGTCGAAATGCGCCCAGGAGCGAAAGTTGAAGAGGATACCGGTCAAAATAGCGCCCGGCAAGACAATTACGCTATCTCCTGGCGGGCAGAACATCCTTGTCGAGCGAATCATCAAGGACTTCTGTGAATTGTTCACCGGGCGCGCGACTCTCGTTTACGTTGGCGACACCCATGAGAAGTTCGCCTATTTCGATGAAAAGCTACTCAAGTTGATCGGTGTCAGTATCGAAGTGCACGGCAAGATGCCGGATGTCGTGGTCTACATCAGGAAGAAGGACTGGCTTGTCTTGATTGAAGCGGTAACCAGCCACGGACCTGTCAACCCGAAAAGGCGGAATGAACTCAAAGCCTTGTTCAAAGGCTCGAAGGCCGGTTTGGTTTTTGTCACTGCGTTCTTAGACCGCCATACGATGACGAAATACCTAGGCGACATATCATGGGAAACTGAGGTATGGGTGGCGGACGCGCCAACTCATCTAATTCACTTCAATGGCGAGCGTTTCCTTGGCCCATATGAAGAGTAGCTAACGCTGGCGCAACCCTCCAAAGGTGAAGATCTGCTCGCCAGATGGCACCCTATTCTCGTCGCCAACGGGGCGTATTTGGAACGGCGCTAGAACTTCTGGTGCGGACCCAGCTCGCGAATCGCAGCTGCGCTCTGCGCGCGAATGTACGTGTCGGGGTCCTTCGCCATGCGGTCGCGCAGGACGGCGAGCGCGCGATCATCCGACGCCACTTGCCCCTTCGCCGCCATATCTCGCAGCGTGTCCACTGCCTCGATGCGCACGCCGGGATTCTGGTCGCTTTCGAGCGCATCCAGCACCGTTTGCAGCACCATATCCGAATCCTGCATGTCGGACCCGTTCAGGGCTTCGAGCGCCTTCAACCGCACCGCCGCATCTCGGTCCGCATGGACCGTATGGCACAGCGCCGTGCGAACCTTTGGATCGTTGTTCCGCGCGCGCAGCAGGTCCACGGCATCGAGCCGTGCCCCGGAACAAAACCGCTCATCATCGTGCAGCATGTAAAGCAGCACTTGCTCCACATTGTCATCGTTCACATTGCCTTCGAGCGTCACCGGCTCCCGCGCCTGCAGTTGCAATCTCACCTGCGGCAACTCGTCTCCATCCGGCTGCATCACGTTGATCCCCGCAAGATCGGCCGTGGGAAGATCAAGCGCGCTCACAACGGAATGGGAGCTTGCCGCGGACGCCTCTCTACTCGCGCCTCCGTCAGAGTCAGTGTCGGCGTTCGCGTCTGTGTCCCCGTTCAAATTTCCAGTTGTCTCAGGCGCGCCGCTTTTTGCCGCATGCGAGACCGGG
This sequence comes from Terriglobia bacterium, assembly GCA_963823205.1. GTDB lineage: Bacteria > Acidobacteriota > Terriglobia > Acidiferrales > UBA7541 > Palsa-295. The sequence continues at coordinate 224,039 of CAWGKL010000007.1, read as the reverse complement.
GCCACAGGATGCCGCAGCAATCGTGGCCCCAGCACTCCCACTGAAAAACCGATCGCTAGCAGCACCGCCGCGCTCCATGACGTTCCCGCCGCCAGCCAATTCGAACCCCAGTTCGCTTGCCGATTCGAACCGAACACCGCCCCTGCAATCCGCCCGAGCCATCCTTCCTCTTCTTCCCGGTCGAGCGCATCCTCTAGGCTTGCGCGGCATTCCGCGAGCAGCGGCGCATCCGGATTTTTCCGATGTTCCGCCAGCAGCGCGAGCAACCCTTTTCCCCGGTCGAGCTCCGCCGAGCACGCCGCGCACTCCGCCACATGCCCCGCCACGCGCTCTTGCTCCGACGCGTCAAGCTCCCCGCACGGTCCGTCCGAACAAGTTCGCACGGACCCCGCCGCCAGCAGCATCACGAGTGGCGCCCACTCCTCGCAAGCCTTTGAATCTCCGGGTGCGCGGTGTATGCGTCCCGGATGGTCCTGCGGGACCCCATCCTCGCCTTGTGTGCGTCTTGTGCATCCCGACGAATTGTGTCGGGAAGGTGTAGCGCCTTCTCGCCCGCCCGCCATAGCAGGCATTAGCTTTTCATTCTCATCCCGCTGCATATTCCATCTTCCTCTACCTTCAATTGCCTACCGCAATCCCGCCAGGCTCTCCCGCAACTTTTGTGTCGCGCGGTAGAGCGAATTCTTCGCCGTTTCTTCCGACGTCCCCAGCATCTCCCCGATGGCCCGCAGACGCATTCCAAAATAATGCTTCATCTCGAAGACCACTCGCTCGCGCGGCGTGAGCCGTTTCATCGCCTCCGCGATCTGTTCCCCCACTTCCTTCCCCTGCAGCCGCTTTTCCGGATTTGTCCCTGCGTTCCGCTCCGGCTGTTGGTCGAAGAAGTCGCTTGTTCCCCCCTCGGGCGTTTCGAACGCGGGCGCTTGATCTTCTCGACGGCTCGTTCGCCGGCGCAGATGATCGAGCGCCGCGTTTGTCACGATCCTGTATAGCCATGTGGAAAAACTGCTCTCGAACCGGAAACGCCCCAGGTTCCGGTACACGCGCAGAAAGCTCTCCTGATAAATGTCCCGTGCGTCCTCGGGACGTTGCACGATGTTCAGCGCCAGCCGCAGCACCTCCCGGTCGTACTGCCGCACCAACTCCTCGAAGGCCAGGCGGTCTCCCGCCTGCGCTTTGCGGACCAGCGCGTGCTCCTCGGCGCGCTTCGCCGCCGCTGCCTGGCTCGCAACTCCCTCGAGTGCGACGCTCGTCTCCATCCCGTTTGTCGCCGGCCGGGTTTCTCGCCCCGCTAAGCCCTTTATTTTCAGGCCGCGAAGCTTTGTCCCTCCGGAATGGTCCCTTTCCGCCGTTTTCTTACCTTTTAGACGCCTTTAACGGCCTTTTGTGAGCGTCAATTCACGCTCCTTTTCTTTCCTATCATTTTTCCTAAGTTACTTGTTTTCTGAATTTTGCAGCATCGACCCCACCCAGATCAGTCCATACACCGCCTCAAGATTTCTAAGCTATTTATTTACTTCATGTTACAAGAGCGATCCTAGCCGAATTAGCCCGTACACCGCCACGCAAACGCCAAAATCCACCCCCGTCCCCCAATCCACTCTCAATCCTTGATGGCGGAGGGCATTAGGTAGGTGCGGAACCAGGGAAAAATAATAGATCGCGTTGCCCACAAGAATAGCCACCAGATATTCCAGCCATCTCCGGGGAGTCGCTCCAAGGAATTGCCGCGACGTTGTCATTGAGTCAGTCGCCCGAGTTCGCTGCCGGTCGGGACATTTGAGTGTCCGCCGAATCGCCCGCAAGGTAGGCAGGATTCCTATTTTATGGCAGCCGGGGCGGCATGTAAACGGGCGCTCAATATCTCAACTGCTCGAAGTAACGCAACGAAGGCGCGCGGCGGGGGCTTCCTCTCCATTTTATGTGTACATACTTGAAAACCGGCCCCGCAACGTGCGAGGGTGAAATAGTGGAAAGCGTTGCATGCGCATCCTGCTGAACAATCCGGTGAAGTATCTGCGAGGTGTGGGTCCGCAACGCGCGGCAGTTCTCGAACAGCGCGGCATTACGACCGTCGGCGACCTGCTCAGCTATCTTCCGTTCCGCTATGAAGATCGTATCCGCTTCACACCGATCGCGGAAATCGTTCCCGGACAAACACACACCGTCCTCGTAGAAGTCGCCGGTGGCGGAGGGACGGTCCGTTTTGCGCGAGGTCGCGGCCCGGTTTTTCACGCGACGGTGCGCGACGCTTCTGGCATTTTGCACGCGCGCTTTTTTCATGGCACATATCTCGAAGGACGCTTGAAAGAAAAACAGCGGCTTGTGCTCCATGGGAAAGCAGAGCTAGACCCGTACCGTCCGGGACGCATCGAAATGATAAACCCGCAGATCGAGCTTGTGGGGAGCGGCGACAAAGCGCCCGCGGATTCCACCGAAGTGGGACGCATCGTGCCGGTCTACGAAGCGCTCGGCGGGATCAGCTCGCGCATGCTGCGCCGCATCATTTACGGCATTCTGCTCGATTTCGACGGCGGCGTGCCGGATCCACTTCCCGAGAACCTTCGCGAGCGTTATCGTCTTCCTACCAGGCGCGAAGCCCTGCTCTACGCGCATTTTCCGCCCAAGAACGAGAGCCTCGATCTATTGAACGCTTTTCGCAGCCCCGCGCAGATACGGCTGATCTTCGAGGAGTTTTTTTATTATCAACTCGCCTTGGCGCTCCGCCGCCAGCGCGAAGATCGCCGGCTCGGGATCGCCATGCGCATCCGCGAGGACAAAATCCGCGCCGCGTTGAAGCGCATTCTCCCGTTCAAGCCCACCGCGGCGCAGAAGCGCGTGCTCGCGGAAATCGCCGCGGGCCTTGAACAGGCGTTTCCGATGCACCGGCTGCTTGAGGGCGACGTAGGCAGCGGCAAGACGATTGTGGCGCTCGAGGCCGCGACGATCGTGATCGAGAACGGTTATCAGGTCGCGTTGATGGCCCCCACGGAAATTCTCGCCGCGCAGCACTTCCTTTCCGCGCGGCGCATCTTCGAACCCGCGGGCTACCGCGTGGATCTGATCGTGGGTGGGCGCAAAAGCGCGGAAAAAAGCGGAGTCCTCAGGCGCATCGAAAGCGGTGAAGCGCAATTCGTCGTCGGCACGCATGCGCTGCTCGAAGAGCCTGTGCGATTCGCGCGGCTGGGCTTGGCCATCGTGGATGAGCAGCACCGCTTCGGCGTATTGCAGCGCAAGCGGCTGATAGAAAAGGGCGCTTCGCCGCACGTTCTGGTGATGACCGCCACGCCTATTCCGCGTACGCTCGCGCTCACGCTCTATGGCGATCTCGATATTTCCGTGATTGATGAAATGCCTCCCGGGCGCACGCCGGTGGAAACGCGCTGGACTTCCGACGCGCAATTGCCCGGCGTGTGGGAATTTCTGCGCCGCGAAATCGCGCGCGGACGCCAGGCGTTCATCGTCTATCCCGTCGTCGAGGAATCGAAGCAAGAATTGAAGGCGGCCACGGAGGAATGCGAGCGCCTGGCAAAGCGCGCTTTCCCGAAACTGCGCGTGGGGTTGCTGCACGGGCGGCTCGGGAATGAAGAAAAGGACGCGGTGATGGAGCGCTTCCGCGCCGGTGAACTTCAAATTCTGGTCGCGACGACCGTGATCGAAGTCGGCGTGGATGTGCCGAACGCCACCGTGATGGTGATCGAGCACGCCGACCGTTTCGGCCTCGCGCAGCTCCATCAGCTTCGCGGGCGAATCGGGCGGGGCGTGGAAAAATCTCACTGCATTCTGGTGGCGCCGAAGTCCATCGCGGGAGAAGCGCGCGAGCGCATCGAGACGATGGTCGCCACATCCAACGGATTCGAAATCGCCGAGCGCGACTTGAAACAGCGCGGTCCCGGCGAATTTTTCGGCACGCGGCAGCATGGCGACGCGGCCTTTTCGTTTGCCCAGCCGCTGCGCGACCGCGAACTGCTCGAACTCGCGAGGAGCGAAGCCTTCGCGCTCGCGGAGGATTCCGCGCGGGCAAATGAAGTGGTCGGACAGCTCGAATCGCTCAACCCGGCGTGGCAGAAGCGCTATCAACTGGCCTCCGTGGGATAGACATGCGAGTGATTGCAGGAAAATACCGAAGCCGGCGTTTGAAGGGACCGGCCAAGCTCCGCCTGCGGCCCACCAGCGACCGCTTGCGCGAAACGCTCTTCAACATCCTCGGCCCTTCGGTGGAAGACTCGTTCTTCGTGGACGTTTATGCCGGCACCGGCGCAATCGGTATCGAAGCGATCAGCCGGGGCGCGCGCGAAGTGATCTTCATCGAAGCCCACGCGGCGAGCGCGCAGCGCGTGAGAGAAAATCTACAGGCGCTCGAAATCCGCGCCGGCGCGGAAGTGATCGCGGCGGACGCCGTTCGCGGCTTGGAAAAACTGGCGGCGCGGCGACTGATCGCCGATTTTATTTTCCTCGATCCTCCGTATGACGACGCCGGCGAACAACGGCGCGCTCTCGAATTTCTCGATGCCTCTCATCTGATCGCCCCGCGCGGCATGGTCATCGTGGAGCACCATCGCAAGAGTGACCTGCCCGAGCGATTCCGCCGCGTCGAGCGCAACCGTCTCGTCGAACAGGGGGATGCCGCCTTGAGTTTTTATCGCCTGGCAGCCGCAGCCTAGGGCCGCGCATCCGATTTCATCGAGTATAATAGACCGCCGCATGGAGCCATCCGCACAATACGCGCGCGAGCTTCTGCCGGACCTGCCCGTGGAATCGCCGCAAGCGCGCGCGACTGCGCCGGACCTGAGTGTTCGGTGGGAATCGCCATGGCGCGAATTTTGGTCGAGCCTGCGCGATCCGTTCACCACCCCGCGCCCGGCAGAAGACGGCACTGTGCCGGGCGATTCGGCCCTGCGCGTGGAATGGGTGCGCGGGAAACTTCCCGGCAGGGCCTTCGCAGCGTCGTGCTTGTGGCACGTTGCCGCGGTCTTGATCCTCGCGCTTCCCATCTGGAGTTTCCTGCCGGAGCCGAAGACAACCTTAGCGCCCGTGCAAATCGAAGTCGCATGGTATACACCTCCGCAGGACCTCCCGCGGATCTCTCTGCGCGCTCCCGCGTTGAAATCCAACCCGGTCAAACAACCAACAGACTCGAGGAAGCCGATCGAGCAGCATGGCGCGGACGCTTACCATCCGCGGCAAACGATTATTTCCATCCCCGTGCACATCACGCACCCGCGCCAGACTTTGATCCAGCCCGATGCCCCTCCCACGCCGCCAAAAATTGTTCCGCAACTTCCCAACATCGTGGAATGGGCCGCGACGGCGCCCGTAAAGCCGCAGTATCAAATTTCTTCCACCGCGGCGGCGCCGCGCATCGAGCGGCACAGCGCGCGCGATGTGGCCGCACCAGAGGTGACAAACAACGAGAGGAATCCCGGACCGCTGAACATCACCCGGGCGGCCAGCACGAATCCGCAGTTGCAGATGCCGTTGCAGCCGATGTCGGCGCCGGCGGCCGAGCGGAACCACGCGCGCACCGATGCCGTTGCCGCTCCCGAGGTCGGCTCCGCCGATTCCGCGGGCGACGCCAGCCTGCACCGGCTGATCGCACTTTCGGCGACGCCCGGGCCCGCTGCGCCTGAGATTGCCGTCCCGCAGGGAAACCTCGCCGCGCGCATCTCCATCTCTCCCGAAGGAACGAAGGCGGGCGCTGCCGGCGGGTCGGAGCACGACGCTGGCGGAGCCGGCTCCGGGTCAAGCGCGAATTCGACTTCAGCGTCTGGAATGGGCTATGCCGGAGGCACCGGCGGCAATGCAAACCTCCCGGCGTCGGTGAGCATCAGCGGAGGAATTGTGCCTGCGGCAAGGCGTCCCGGGAACCTGAACCTGAAGCCGATGTTGCCTGCGGGGGGCGTGATCGGCGAGCGAACAGGCCCCTCCGTCGTGGGCGCCATTGATCCCGACATTGCGCCGGAAAAAATCCTTTCGGGCAAGGAAGTGTACACACTGCACGTCAACATGCCGAACTTCACCAGCGCTGCCGGAAGCTGGATTCTGAATTTTGCGCAGCTCGATGAGGATGATCCACGGTATAGACAAAGGGGCCAGCTTGCCACGCCGGTTCTCATCGAGAAAGTGGACCCCCAATATCCGCAGGCGGCGATCAGAGAAAACGTGGACGGCCAGGTGATCCTCTACGCAATTATCCGCAAAGATGGTTCGGTGGACAGCATCCAGCTGGTGCACGGGATTGATCCACGGCTCGACCGCAATGCCATGGTGGCCCTGGCGCGGTGGAAGTTCCGCCCGGCCTCGCGCGATGGCGTTCCCGTGGATGTCGAAGCCGTCGTATATATTCCCTTTCGGTTTCGCAGCCCGCTGCCGTAGCGCCACTAAAAATGCGCGCGTAATTCGCGGAACGCCGGAAGGATCAGCAGTTTCCCCGCGCCGCCTTCGAGCTCCGCCCTCTCCAGTTCCCAGGTAGCCGCATGAGGAATTAACACGGCGTTGAGACCCGCGCGCAAGGCCGGGTTGATATCGCTGCGCGGGCTATTCCCCACCATCCATCCCTGCGATTTAACGATTTTGAATTGCTCGATCATCCGCCCGTATGTTTGCGAATCCTTTTCCAGCACAATTTCGATTGCTTCGAAATGGGATTGCAAGCCCGAGCGCTCGACCTTGCCCGCTTGCTCGGCGGGCTCCCCCTTGGTGAGCAGGATCAGGCGGTGGTGTTTCGAAAGGTAGGCCAGTGTTTCGGGAACCCCATCCAGAATGCGCGGCGGCGTGTTTTCCAGTTCCGCGCCGATTTGCTCGATCTCCTTGACGATTTCGCGGCGCGCCATGTTTCCCGCGAGCTTCAAATAGGTCTCCTCGAGCGAGCGCAGGAAGCTGCGCACGCCATAGCCGTGCTGGCGTATGTTGCGGCGCTCGGTTTCGTTGAGTATGCGGCGAATGTAATCCGGGGTATAGCCGAGGTGTTCGAGCCCCAAAATGAACCGGGCGATGACGCTCTCGAAAAAAATGTTGTTTTCCCAGAGCGTGTCGTCCGCATCAATCAGCAGGGTGTTTCGCGTCATGGCAGGTTTCCCGCGTTCAAATCATGTGTCACGGGATGAAATAAGAGAAGGAAATCCTTGCGGTGAAAGAAGCTTTCCGGCCCGCGGATGCGCGCAAGGGCGCCTCGATGGGCGGGCCGCGTCACGCGGCGGGAAGGAATTCGTAGCGCTCGATACGGGCGGCGATGCCGCGGCGGCCATTCTGCGGTTCGACGCGCAGGACGTGCGCGTAGCAGCGGATGTGCACGTCGCCCGCAAGCGTAATCTGCTGCGGCAGCGTCAGCACGAATTCGATGGGGTTGCCGGTTTCCAGGCGCGCTTCGATCGTGAAATAGAGGCCGCGGAAGCTCACGTCGCGCGTCTCGGCTTCTTTTTCCGCGATGCCGTCTCCCGAGGAAAACCGCACCTTCAGGGGAAGCATCATCGTAAAACGCCGGGCGGCCCTGCGTTCCACGCCGTCTTCCATGCGACCTCACGATCCCTGCGGGTAACGTCCAAGCTATCACCGCTCTCGCCCGTACGCAATGACTTTTGAACGATCGCCGACGGATCGCTCCTGACGTTGCTTTTATTCGCGTGGCACGCTTTCGCCGAGCCCCACGTGAGGGTTTGACCCGGCCCCCCGCTGCCGCTAGGATGGAATATATGATCGAAAACGCTGCGGCAAGTCTCGAGGAACTGCGCAAGCACCGGCCGGTGGCGCCTCCTCTTCGCGTGCAGATCGGGATGGGAAGAGTTTCTCGTTAAGTTTTCCCGCTCGCGAACTTCATGGCCGAAGTTTTCCATCGCCGTTTCTCTCTGGCGGGCCCGGCAGGCCGGCTCGAAGCCATGCTGTGGACCTCGCCCCTCCCGGACCCTCCTTTCGCCGCGCTGCTGTGCCATCCGCATCCGCTTTTCGGCGGGACGATGCACAACAAAGTGGTCTATCAGGCCGCCAAAGCCCTCCATCGCCGCGGCATCCCTGTGCTGCGATTTAATTTTCGCGGCGCGGGACTAAGCGAAGGGGAGCACGACCATGGCCGCGGCGAACAGGACGACGTTCGCGCGGCGCTGGAGTATCTGGCGCGCGAATTTCCCGGCAAGCCCGTTCTCCTGGGTGGATTCAGTTTTGGAGCGTGGGTTGGACTCCGTGCCGGCTGCGAAGACGCGCGCGTAACGCGTCTCGTTGGCTTGGGAATACCCGCGGACAATGCCGCCATGGATATGTCGTATCTGCAAACGTGTGCCAAGCCCAAGCTCATCATCCAGGGCGGGAACGATGAATTCGGTTCGCGCGCGCGAGTGGAGGCGCTCTTTGCCACGTTGCCCGAGCCGAAGCGCCTGGTAATCATCGAAGGCGTGGACCACTTTTTCTTGGGGAAACTGAGTGAAGTCGGCGCAGCCATGGATGACTGGCTCGGCGCGAGAGCATAATTCTGATTCGTCACCTCCTGGGCTTCTTGAATGCGGGGCTTAATGCTCGTGGCTGTCGTTTTCCGTGGGGTGCGCGTCCACGGCGGCGTAATAGTCGAAGAGCAGTTTCCTTCCTGTGGGACTAAACAGACGAAAGCGCACCCATCCGGACTTTTGCAACCAGCATTTCATCGTCGTGCCCAGCACTCCGAACCCATAGTTCACGCTATGCGCGAAATTGAGCGACGACGCGTCCGGAAAGTACTTTGTGGGACAGGAAATTTCGCCGATGCGGTAACCGAAGCAAATGCACTGAGCCAGAATTTCATTGTCAAAAACGAAGTCATCCGAATTCTCCAGTATCGGCAGGTTAATTAAAACATCCTTGGCGAACGCTCTGAAACCCGAATGATATTCGGACAATTTTGCTCCCGTAAAAATATTTTCGAATGCCGTGAGGAAGCGGTTGGCAACATATTTATAGAAGGGCATCCCGCCTTTCAGAGCGCCGCCCGCCAGGATTCGCGAACCTGACACCACATCGTAGACCCCATAGGCAACCATGCCGGCCATGGCCGACACCAAGAGCGGCGTGTATTGGTAATCGGGATGCACCATCACGACAATATCCGCTCCGGCAGCCAGCGCTTCGCGATAGCAGGTCTGCTGGTTTCTTCCATACCCGTAGTTTCTGTCGTGGGCGAAAACGTGCAAGCCGAGGCCCTCCGCAATCTTCACCGTCTCATCGGAACTGTGGTCGTCCACCAGGATGGTGACGTCCACAATTTCAGGCAGCTCCAGGACGGTTTTCTCGAGCGTCCTCGCGGCGTTGTAGGCCGGCATCACGACCACCACGCGCTTCCCGTTAATCACTCTCGGCTCCGCGTAGGCAAGGGTGAGACCTTTTCCTCAAGGACCACAACCTATCAGGCCCGGGTCTCCTTGGCAAAGGTTCACTTTTCCTTGGCGATGACGGTGATGCCGATAGCTTGGTCGTCTCCGCGGAAATTCATCTGCCGATGATGGCCGGCTCCCGCGCAGGCTGCCGGTGGCGCGGCGCAGGAGACTCGGAGGGCAGCGGCGCCGACGTTGCAAGATAGGCCATCACCAGGAAAAGCAGCGCATTCGAAGGAATGTGCAAATTGAAGTCGGCGAAGCTATGTAGCAGCAGTGCGCTGAGGGCGGCGATCGCTCCCGCGTGCAGCGCGCGCGAGAAGTGGTTTTGCTCGGCCTGGAAGCTTTCCCGCGCGTGGCGATAGAGCCGCCAAAGGAAGGCGAGACCGCATAGGGCGCCGAGCAGCCCCGTTTCGGCAAGGGCTTCGATGTAATCGTCGTGGACATGGTCCACGATCCTGCCGTCGTACTGCCTTTCATAGCCGGGGTACACGGAGACAAGCGTCCCCAGGCCCGCGCCCAGGACTGGATGATCCCGAAAAATGTGGACGGCTCCGCGAAACATCGAGGCACGCCGTGTAACTGAAATTCCATTGTTGTGCTGTGGCAAGAATCTCTCGATCGCCCCCCGAGCCCCCACCCAGGCGATGAGCGCCACGGACGCGAGAGCCACGAGCGCGACAGCCGTCATGCGAGGTCCCTGCAACGCTCGCTGGCTCCGCACCAGCAGCGCCAGAACTCCCAATCCGAAAGCAAGGCTGATGATACCCGCCCGGGAACCAGAAAGAACGAGCGCGCTCACGGGGACAACCGTCAGCAAGCCAGCCAGGAGGAATAGGTCCCTGCGCACACCCCGGAAAACCATCAGCCCCAGACCCACCGGCAGCGTAAGCTCCACGAACCCGGCGAAATGATTGCGGTTCACGTAGGGGCCGAAGACATCGGCTCCCGACGCCACCTCCTGGAACCAGTAAATCTTTCCATTGGAGGTGAAATGCTGGATGATGGCCAGCAACGAAACCGCAAAGCACAGAGCAACCAGAAACCAGGCCAGCCCCGAAAGGTCGGCCCGGCTCCGGAAGGCTTGGGCCGTGAGAAAGAACACGACGAAATATGCCGCGAGCCTGAGCAATTCCTGGCGGGTGAGGAACGGGTAGGCCGTGCGGTGGATGAGCAATTGTAGAAGCCCGATGGCGACGAAGCCAAGCAGAGGCGCGTTCAGCGGGCTCCACTGGATTTTTGCGCCCGCATCGCGCGAGACGATGAACGCCCAGCCCATCAGGAGCAGCGCGGCTGCTATTTCAATAAGTGACATAGACCATGTTTCGACAGCGCCAAACGCCAGCACGCTGAAAGCGAGCAAAAGGCACAGTCCCATCCGTAGGAGCTTCATGGTGAGGGCTGCGCCCCCGCCGCACCGGAGGGAACGAGCGAGACGTTGGCTATCCAGGCCGTTCCACTGAGTTTGTTCTCGAAGAACTGGCTGGGTTGGCGGACCACCCGGACCAGCAGGAAATGAGTGTCCGCGCCCGTGGTCACATCGGCATCCACGGGAGTCCAGGGATGCGTTCCGATATACGCATCCGTCTGAAGACTCACCCCGGGATGGTTGGGATCTATAATCCAGAAGCAGATCCCGCTGTCGGTCGAAATTTGATCCGTCCGTACCAGGGCATGGAAATGGAAGGTGCGGCCGGGCTCGACCGCGACGTATTGGGAAGGAGTTTGCAGCGACAGGTTCGTTCCACCGTTGAAATCGAGCCGCAGGGCGCGCGCGCCGCTTGGTGGAGCGGCGGAATCGAAAGCGATCTCCGCTCCGACAGGAGAATCCCAGCGCCAGCCGAGGCCGCCATTGGCAAAGTCCGAGCCGAAGCCGCCATCCCAGATAAGGGAATGATCGGCGGGTTCCTCGTGGGGCAATCCCGCGGCGGCCAGAGCTTCAAGCCACACGCGGCGGGCGTCGTCGCCGCGGTCCGCGCGGATCAGCTCCTCGATAAAGGAAAACGATCGCTGCAAAGGAAAGGGCTTCCCCATGGCCGCGAGCCGCTGCCAGAGACCCAGGGCCGCGTCCGTCTGCTGAATCGTTGCGAGGAAATCCAGGGCCTGCAAATACGCGTCGGGATTCGCGGGGAGCACCTGGCCGACGAGCTGATCGAGGTTTTCACTCGATCGCCAAGCGCGTGAAATGGCCATGGGCAGGAGCGACGGGTCGCGCTCGATGGCCAACCGGATTTGCGCGTAGGCCTCTGGATAGTCTTGCTGACGCAGAAGAAAGTTTCCGTAATTCCATGCCACCAGCGCGGAAGATGGGTAGACGCTCCTGGCGCGATCATATGCATTTTCGGCGCGCGCTAAATCGCCCGTATCTTCATAGGCGCTGGCCAAATCCATCCAGTAATACGCAGAGAGCGGGTCGTCCTCGACGGCTTTGCGGTAGTCGGCCACGGCTTGGAAAGAATTTGGGTTTGCGAAGTCGTATTGCTCGAAGCGGCCCAGTTGGTCCCACGCGTCTCCATTAGCTGGCACAAGGGCTGCGCCACGCTCCATCCTATCGAGGCGACCGGAATGAATTTCGGAACTGGCCATCCAGATTTTAGCCGCTGGATAGATGAGCAACGCCGCCGTGCCCAGGGCGGCGATCTGCACCGCCCACCGCAGTCCCATGCCTTCGAGAGGAAGCTCCATACTGGCGTAATCTGCTACGAGGGCTGGCCGTTCCGCAAGTGCAATTTAGGGTTGACCTATCGTCACGGCAATGATTCGGAAAGAACATCCCGGCGGAAGGTAAACAGCCGCACCTGCGCACGGCTGGCCGGCTTCCTGCCGGTAGGCAGTTATTTCTTGCCGAAGCGGTACGTAAATCCGATGGCAAGGCGATAGTTGGGTTGATTTTTGGATCCGCCAAACTTCGTACGCTCGTAATCAATCTCAATCAAGCGAATCCCCCAGTGCGGCCACCGGTTTAGGTCGAAGCCGCCGCCACCCTCCCAGGATTTGCTGTCATACGTGTACGTTATAGAATGGAATCCGCCATTCGCTGGAAAGAAGAACTGGCCGACCGCCCCACCGTACAGAAAATGAACCCAGGGCTCGAGCTTGTGATGGCGAAGCGGGTAGATGCGAGGACCGGCCATGGCGCCATAGATACTTACATCCGCGCCCGGGAAGGGCTGATGCCTATAATCTCCCGAGGCTTGCGCCTCGACTCCCAGCCAGGAAAAGAAGTTGTACTCAGCGGAGCCATACCACCCCTGCAAACTGAGGTGTGAACCGATGGGCTGTTTGAAAATCTGGAGCGTGTACCCTGCGGAGAGATCCCATTGGGGCATGCTCGGCGGCGGCGCCGGTGTGGCAGGCGCCGCAGTTGGCTGCGGCTGCTGTTCCGGGTTTTCAGGTGTAACTTGCGCCATCGCCGGTGCGGCGAATACCAGCAGCAATACGTACAATCCCCAGAGCCTCAGCATCAATACGGTCCCCCTTCTCGAATTCATGCGCGCAGTCTTTTGCCGGGAAGGCATCATATCCTAGTTGAGGTTGTTTCCCTGCGTGTCTTCTGAGGGCTTGGGAGCTTCGCCGGTGGAATTAGCGCCGGCGCCCGCTCAGGCATGCTTGGACGCCGATGCTGACGCCACGGGTTGCCTCTCGAACACTTGGATCCCATCAAGAATGGTCTGAATCACCGCTTCGTCGCCGATCACCGAGTTGATCATCAAATGGAAGAGGGGCCGATTGGGCCACTCGAGACCGAAGTATTGCCGGATGTAGGCCGCGCGGTCGCGGTCCACGGTTTCCGCAAGCTGCACGGCCTCCTCCTCGCTCTTCCCCGCTTGCCGCAGCCGGCGCACCTTCTCCGCGAGGGGAGCATAGATAAACACATGAAAGGCGTCCGGCCGTTCCCGCAAATAATACGCCGAGCCGCGTCCGACAATGACGCAGTTTCCCTCTTTCGCGGCCTGATTCACCACCTGCTGCGCCACCTGGCGGATGCACTCCGCATCCACCATCTTGAGTCGCGGGGCGTTGAGCGTTCCTTCGAAGCTGCCGCGCATGAAGGACTTGAAGAGACGATATTGGAAAGAATCCCTGCGCTCCTCGCGCTCCTCGACGGTGCGGCAATCGCATTCCATCTGGCGCGCGATTTCGTTTGTCAGCAGTTGGTCCCATAGCTTCCATCCCAGCCGCTCGGCGAGCCGCGCGGCAATATCGGGACCTCCGCTGCCGTACTCGCGGTCGATGGTAATGACTCGGATCATGGGCCGCTCCTTTCTCCTTGCGGGTTCATCCCGCCGCGACCTCGCCGCCGCCGCGCGGATCATTCCTTTTCAGAAGGAACGCCAGCACGAACATGATCGCAGCGGCGATCGCCAGCACCATGAAGGTATCAATATACGCCAAAGTCGTAGCCTCACCGATCAGTCGCTGATAGACGACACCATACGCGCGATGCAGCGCGGTCACACGGTCCGTTCCCGCGGCGGCGAAATATTGCGTGAGGCTTTGCACACGCTGCTGAAAAGTTGGCCCGCCCGGAGTCGTGTGGGCCGCCAGATACACCTGGTGGACTTGCGCGCGCTGCGCCAGCAATGTCGTCACCATGGATGTTCCCACGCTCGAGCCCATATTCCGCATGAAATTGACGATCCCCGAAATGCTGTTGCTCTTCTCCGCCGGAAGCCCCACGTATGAGGCCAGCGTGATGGGAACGAAAAGGAATCCCAGGCCAATCCCCTGGAAGACGCGCAACGACGACGCGAAACTGAAGCTGATGAGCGCATCCAGATGCGCCACCGTGAAGAACATGCTGGCCGACATCAGAAGCCAGCCGAACGCGGTCAGATATTTTGCCGGAACCATCGTTGTCAACTTACCGACAAGGGGTAACTCGAAAAGCAGGACGAAGCCGCTGGCCGAAAGAACCAGCCCCGAGTTCTGCGCCGTATATCCCAGCACGGTTTGCAGAAACAGCGGCAACATCACGAGGCTCGCGAAGTAGATGACGCCGAGAAAGAATATCATCATGTTCGACGCCAAAAAGTTGGAATTCTTGAAGAGCCGGACTTCGATGATGGGAGACTTGTTGAACCATTCCCAGACGACCAGCGATACAAGGCCGACGAAGGCGAGCACGGCAAGCGTTGTGATGAAGCGCGAGCCAAACCAGTCGTCGTCCTGTCCCTTGTCAAGCATCACCTGCAAAGACCCCACGCCGAGGGTGAGCAAAGCAACGCCGATATAGTCGAAATTCATTCCGCTCGCGCGCCTCTGCCGCAAGTAAAGCGGGTCCTGCACAAGCATATAGACCAGGTAGAGCGCAAGGATCCCCACGGGCAGATTGATGTAAAAAATCCAGCGCCAGGTGTAGTTATCCGTGATCCATCCGCCGAGGGTGGGACCGATGGTAGGGGCCAGTACGGCCGTGATGCCGTAGAGTCCGAAGGCCAGTCCGCGCTTCTCGGGAGGGAACGTATCGGCCAGGATGGCCTGAGCCATGGGCTGAAGCCCCCCGCCGCCCGCGCCCTGGAGGATGCGAAACACGATGAGCATTCCGAGGCTGGGCGCGAATCCGCACAGCATCGAGCTGATGGTGAATAGGACGATGCACATCATGAAGAACCGCTTGCGTCCAATCATCCCAGCAATCCAGCCGCTGATGGGCAAAACGATGGCATTCGAAACGAGGTAGGAAGTCAGGACCCATGTGGCGTCATCCGTCGTGACGCCTAGGTTTCCGGCAATGTGGGGCAGCGCGACGTTGGCGATGCTGGTGTCCAACACCTCCATGAATGCCGCCATGGCCACCACCACGGCGATCAACCACGGGTTGGTGGCAGGGCGCGACGCGGTTGGATCCAGCGGTATAGCTTGGGCGGAATCGCTCATCGCACGCTCACACCCGCGGTTGGTGTAACCACGGACTCAAACGAGTCGTCCGAATAGACTGGCGAGCCCGGCTCGCCCTTTCTCACTCTTTCGCGGCCAAGAATATCATCCGTTTGGATGATCTTGCCGGGCCAAACGACGCAACGGGATGGAGCCGGGGTCGCTCGATGACGGGACCGCCGGGTTTATAAGCGGCGCTATTTGGTGGTATGGTTGTCGCCGGTGGTGGTGCATGGTGGTTTGAAGGTACGTCCCCACGCTCGATAGTATTTGCCAACACGGTCTGCACATTGCGAAACGCGCCATGCGCGTCTTCATGCGCCTAGGTCCATCCGCTCCATTAGAAGGAGGAACATAAATGGAATCTCGAATTCCACGCCGTAGGTTCCTCGGAAGCGTCGGCGTGCTGGCGGCCGGCGCAGCAGCATCCTCGCTTCCCTGGAAGGCCCTGCTGGCCTCTGAAAAACTTTATCCGCCGATGGATTTGTCGTACTTCGATACGCCCATTTCACACGCCGTGGCCAGAATCCATATCGGATATGCGGCCATCGCCTGGAACGGAAACGACCGGCAGGCCATCGAGGATATTGCCGCCCTGGGCTACCCCGGCATCCAGTTGCGCTCGAACTGCATCCAGGAGTTCGCGAGCGCCCGGGAACTCCGGGATCTGCTCGAGAAGCACGATCTCCAGATGGTCGCGCTTTCGAGCGGTACGATAAGTATTGACCCAGCCGTCGAAGCGCAACAAATCGCTACATCCGTTGCGCACGCGCAATTCACCCGTGATGCCGGCGGGCTTTATCTCCAGGTGATCGGCCAGCGTCCGAAAGACCGCGCCATCACGCCAGCGGACTACCAGCGAATGGGCCAAGTGCTGACGGAAGTCGGAAAGCGCACCGCCGACCTGGGAATTTCGCTCGGTTTTCACAATCACATGGGTTCCCTCGGTGAGCGTCCCGAGGAAGTGGACCAAATCATGGAAGCCTGTGACCCGCGCTACGCCAAGCTCTTATTGGACGTGGGCCACTATTACCAGGGCGGCGGCGACTCGGCCAAGGCCATCGAAAAATTCCATGATCGCCTGCTCTTCCTCCATATCAAGGACGTTCGAAGAGCTGCCGCAGAGCGCCGATTCGAAGCATACCTACCGCTGGGTGGAGTTGGGCCGCGGGAAGGTGGACTTCCCGGCGATTTTCGCCGCGCTGAAGCGCGTGAAATTCCGCGGCTGGGCCGTGGTCGAGCTGGATAGTGAGCCGGATCCAGCGCGCACGCCCAAGGAATCGGCCGCCATCGCCGAGCAGTATCTCAAAGAGAGGATCGGTATAAAGGTATGAAGTCCCCATTTCGATTGGGCGTCATCAACGATGAAATCACGCAGGATTTCGACCGCGCCTGCGCTGTGGCTTCGCGCGAGTTCGGCATGGACTGGATCGAGCTGCGCGGCATGTGGAACAAAAACATAATGAACCTGGATTCGAAGGAAGTGGACGAAGCGCGCCGCATACTCGAAAAGTACAGCCTGCGCGTCACCGATATTTGCAGCCCGCTTTTCAAGGTGGATTGGCCGGGCGCGCCCATATCGAAATTCAGCCCCAAGCACGATGAGTTCGGCGCCGGCTTTACCTACGATCAGCAAAAGGAAGTGCTTGAGCGCACGATCGAGCTGGCCAAAGCCTTCCGCACCGATCGCGTGCGCTTTTTCGATTTCTGGCGGCTCGACGACCAGGCGCCCTACCGCGCGGCCATCAACCGGAAGTTGCTGGAGGCAGCCGCCACGGCGGGAAAGCAAGGCGTGATTCTGCTGCTCGAGAACGAACCCGCTTGCAATACGGCCACCGCAGCCGAAGCGGCCCACACGCTCGCCGCGGTGCAGTCTCCCTATCTCATGCTGAATTGGGACGCCGCAAACGCAGCGTCGCGCGGCGAGGATGTGTTCCCGCATGGCTACGGCCTCTTGCCCAAGGACCGCATCGGGCACTGCCACTGCAAGGATGTTGTGAAGAAGGCCGACGGAACCTACGATTGGGCCGCCGTGGGAACCGGCATCATTGATTGGGTGGGCCAGTTCAAGGCGCTCAAGCGCGACGGCTATCACTACGCCGTGAGCCTGGAAACCCACTGGCGCGGCGCCGGCACGCCGGAGGAGTCCACGCGGGAAAGCTGGGCAGGAGAGAAAAAGGACTTGCAAGAGGCGGGAGCGCTCGAAGCGGCGTCTTTTCTGCCTCTTCGATCGTACTTCGGATCAAGCGCGTAGCATCTTCGCCATGAATCGGTCGAGTGCGCACACGCGCGCTCGGATGCGCGAGAACATTCCATAGGAGAGCATAGATGGCCAGGAACACGAGACGTGAATTCATGAAGCAGGCTGCTCTGGGAACGGCGGCCTTTCTCGCGTATCCCACTTCGCGTGTGCTCGGCGCCAATGATCGCATCCGCATCGGCTTGATCGGGGCGGGCGACCGCGGCCACCAGGACCTCAAAGATTTGCTGGCTTTGCCCAACGTCGAATGTGCCGCCGTAGCCGATATCTATACCCGCCGGCAAGACGAGGCCCGCCAGTTGTACCCCAATGCCCTCATCTTTGCGGACCATCGCGACCTGCTGGCGCGGCAGGACATTGACGCCGTGATCGTCGCGAGTCCTCTGCACATCCATGCACGCCATTTTCTAGACACACTTGCCGCCGGCAAGGACCTCTATTCCGAAAAGACCATGACCTGGTCCATCCCCGAGGCCGAAGCATGTCTCGCCGCGGCAAAAAAATCCGATCGCGTGGTGCAAATCGGCCTCCAGCATGAAAGCTCCGGTGCGCTCGCCGATGCCCGCCAGTGGCTCGCGCAAGGCATCGTCGGCGAGGTCACCCAGGTCGAATCCTGGATGAGCCGCAACACGCCCCACGGCCACGGCCAATGGGTGCGCCCCATACCCGCCGATTGCACTCCTAAAAATGTCCGCTGGGACGCGTTCTTGAACGGCCGCCCCGACGAGCCTTTCGACGCCAACAAATTCATCAATTGGCGGCTGTTCTGGGAATTTTCCGGCGGAAATGTGACCGAGAACATGGTCCACCAGATTGCCTGGATTATGACCGCGCTCGATCTGCCGCTGCCCACGGCCGCGTACCAATCCGGAGGGGTCTTCTCCGAAAGGGATGGTCGCGAAGTGCCCGATACGATTGTCGTCACGCTCGATTTCCCTGGCGATCTGGTGGTCACCTGGCAATCCACCTTCAGCAACAATCACTTCGGTTTGTGCGAACGCTTGCTCGGAAGCGACGGCACCGTCGAGCATGTCTGGGGTAGCAACGACATGGTGACCGGCAAGTCTCCCGAAACCACTCATTACTATCCCGAGAAGGTCAATCGGCCTACCGGCGCGGCGCTTCTCGGCGATACTCCCGACCAGAACCACATGGCCAACTGGATTGATTGCATTCGCACCCGCAAGACGCCCAATGCACCCGTGGATATCGGCTACCGCTCCGCGGTCGCCGGCCACATGGCCAATCTCTCCTATCAACAAAAACAGCGCGTCACGCTGGAAATGGCCATGGCCGCCAAGCCCTACGCCGGCTTCGTCTCGGGCGTTACGTATTGATCCGCACCCGCGCCCGCCGCGTAAGACATAGAACACTCCGCCCGCCCCTTTCCTTGTGACCCTTCCGATTCTTGCTATAGTGGTTTTCCGTTGGAGTTTGTGCCCCGCCGGGCCGCGCGGCGGGCGAGTGCCCATCACGGCAATCGCGAGGAGGCGGAATGGGTGTGGAACGCAAGCCGGATTTTTTCGCGGGTAAGGGCGTCCAGATCGGGATCATCGGGTGCGGCTACGTGGGCCTGCCGCTGGCGCTGCGCTTCTGCGATGTCGGCCAGCGCGTGACCGGCTTCGACGTGGACAAATCCAAAATAGACAAATTGAACGCCGGAGAGTCTTACATCCAGCACATCCCGGCCGAAAAAATCCGCGCGCACGTGGAGGCCAAGCGATTCGACGCCACGACGGACTTCTCGCGCCTGCGCGGCATGGATGCTGTCCTCATCTGCGTTCCCACGCCGCTTGACGAGCGCCGCGAGCCGGACCTGACCTACGTCGAGAAGACGGCGCACTCCATCGCCCCGAATCTCGAACGTAACCAGCTCATCGTCCTCGAGAGCACCACCTACCCGGGCACAACCGAGGAACTCGTTCTCCCCATTCTCGAAAAAGGCGGCTTGCGCTGTCCCATCTCCACGGATGCAGGCGCTGAAAACGTCGCCACCGATTTTTATCTGGCCTTCTCGCCGGAGCGCGAAGACCCCGGCAACAAGCAGTACGGCCTGGCGCAGATTCCCAAGGTGGTGGGAGGCGTCAACCCGCCCAGCGGACGCGCCGCCGCCGGGCTGTACGCCCAAATTGTCTCGCGCGTGGTGCCCGTGAGCTGCACGCGCGCGGCGGAAATGGTGAAGCTCCTCGAAAACATCTTTCGCTGCGTCAATATCGCCCTCGTGAACGAGCTCAAGCAGCTTTGCCTGCGCATGGGACTCGACATCTGGGAAATTATTGACGGCGCCGCCACCAAGCCGTTCGGCTTCATGCCCTTTTATCCGGGGCCGGGCCTCGGCGGCCACTGCATCCCCGTGGACCCGTATTATCTCTCTTGGAAAGCGCGCGAATACGATTTCGCGGCGCGGTTCATCGAGCTAGCCGGCGAAGTCAATACGGCTATGCCCTACCATGTCATCGAGGCGGTGGCCACGGCCCTGAACGAGCGCCAGAAGAGCATCAAGGGATCGAAGGTGCTTCTGCTCGGCGTGGCCTATAAGAAGGACGTGGACGATCTGCGCGAGTCGCCCTCCCTCAAGCTGCTTGAGCTGCTCACCCAGCACGGCGCCGCCCTGGACTACAACGACCCCTACTTCCCGGCGCTTCACAAGATGCGCCACTACGACTTCTCGAATCTGCGCTCCGTCCCGCTTTCGCCGGACCGCCTAGCAAGCTACGACTGCGTGCTCATCGCCACGGACCATACCAGCTACGACTACGAAGCGATTGTCCGCCATTCCAAGCTCGTCGTGGATTCGCGCAATGCCACGCGCCGCGTCAAGCAGCACCGCGAAAAAATCGTGCCCTGCTAAACAGGCGCGCGCTGTTTGCCTGCCCTGAGCATAGCCGAAGGGCGCGTCCTGTTTACCCTGACGAAGGAAGGGTCAGGTGGGCGCTTTTTTCTCGCCGTCAGGTTTAAATGTAGCGCCGGGGCCTTAAGCCCGGCATCTTGCCTTTGTGTCGCGAACGCCCCAGCGGTGCGAGGCATCTCGCCCTTGCTTCTGTAGATTTTGCCTTTTAGGTGGGGCTGCCGGGCCGAAGCGGATTCATCGCGTAGGCTGGCGCCTTACTCTTGAATTTGCCGTTGGCGCCCTGTTTACTCAAAAACACAAGCGGGCCGCCCGTACTATTGTCCCCGCCTTTACGAAACGCTAGGCTGTTGGGGGGAGTCATCCATGGCCATCGCTAAGCCAAAGGACAAGCACGCGTGGACTGCCGACGCTTCCAGTTCCAGGCGCAGGAGCATGCGCGTGCTCTTGAGCGTGCCCGTGAAGGTCACCGGCAAGACGTTTAAGGGCCAGGATTTCGCCGAAGAATCGCGCACGCTCGTCGTGAACGCTCACGGAGCGCTGGTGGCGCTCGCGGCGGAGATGGCCATGCGCCAGAAGGTCACCATGACGAATCTGACCACGAAAGAGGCCCTCGAATGCACCGTCACCCATATCGGCACGGCGCAGGCCGGCAAGGCGCAAATCGGCCTTGAATTTGTCACGCCCTCGCCCACGTTCTGGAAAATCGATTTCCCGCCCGATGATTGGGTCGTTCCCGAAGATTGACTCCGCCACTGCCGACCGCCTCTCCGGACGTGCAGGTCTAAATGTAGCGCCGAGCTGCCCTGACGAAGGCTTGCCCTGAGGCACGAAGGGAAGGGGGCTTTAAGCGCGGCATCTTGCCTTTCTCCCACGGTGGCCACATTTAAATCTATGACCAATGTCGCGAAAATCGGGGCGAGTTATGGCGTGGCGCGGGTGAGTTGGAGGCGGAGGGTGCCGAGGGGCAGCTGGGCCTGCATCTTGACAGGAGTGCGCGCAGGGTCGTCGGCGAGCCAGAGGTCGAAGCGGTTTTCGGGCAGTTCCTGGCCGCGCTGGTAGAGGTGAATCGAGATGTGCGTCGCCGTAAAGTCGCCCGCGTCCACGGCAACGCTTTCGCCGCTGGCTTCGAGCTTCGCGGCCATCTCATACACGTCGTGGCCGTCGCACACGGGGATATGGAACTCCTGTTCACGCCGCCAATTCACGCCGCGCAGCGCGTAGAGCGCCCCGAGCGGGTCGTATGTGCCCGCGGGAACCATCACCACGGGGCCCGGCGCACGCGACGCTTGCCCCTCCGCAAGGAAGTGCAGTATCTCGTCCTGTTTGCGCCCCAATTCGTTCAAATGAATCTCATACTGGCGGCTTTCGAGCGTCGCGACGTCGCTATAGGAATCGGACTGGTCGTCAATGGTGAAGAGCGACCGCACGGTGTTGAGCGTGTGCCCCGCGGCGCGGAGATGCCAGGTCTCCCGGCCAAAGAGATTGCGGCGCTCGGGCACGCTCAATTCCAGCGAAGCCGCGCTCGAGAAGGCCGCCCATGCCACGCGGTAATCGAGCGTCTCGCCCGCGCGAAACGGCACGGGCAATTCCCCGGCAGGCGGCGCGGGAAGGAGCACGGAGAGAACCAGTGCGAGCGGCGCCAGGATGGCCGCGAGAAGAATGGCGCGCATCAATTTTCCGTGGCGTCCGTGGCCTGTGTTCATCGTTCCCAGTGAGATTCGATTGGGCTCCAAAGTGTTGCGCGAAAAGAACCGGGCAGCGCCATCATTATTCTTGCCGCGCCGCAAACGGCCAAGCTATATTCAAGCGTACTTGAAAGGCACAACGCAAATTATGCGGTCGCGACGCGCCGGGCGGAAGAGCATGATTCCCGCGCCATGGGCCGTCCTTTCCAGGAGGGATTTCCGAAGATGCGTTATCTGGTGACCGGCGGCGCCGGCTTCATCGGCTCCAACATCGTGGATGAGCTCGTTCGCCGCGGCCACAGCGTGACCGTGCTGGACGATCTCTCCGCGGGCAAGGAAGCAAATCTTGCGGATGTCCGCGGCAAGATAGATTTTCGGCAGGGCAGTATCACGGACCTGCCCACGGTGGAAGCGGCCTGCCGCGGTGTGGACTGCGTGATCCATCTCGCCGCGCGCACATCGGTTCCCCGGTCCGTCGCGGACCCGCTCGAGACGAACCGCATCAATATAGACGGCACGCTGAATGTGCTCGTGGCGGCGCGCATGGCCAAGGTGCGCCGGTTCGTGTACGCCGCATCATCCTCCGCCTACGGCGAAACGCCCACGCTGCCGAAGGTCGAGACGATGAAGCCCGAGCCCATCTCGCCCTATGGCGTGACGAAATATGCGGGCGAGCTTTATGCGCAGGCGTTCGGGCACTCGTATGGGCTGGAAAATGCGAGCGTGCGCTACTTCAACGTCTTCGGGCCGCGGCAGGATCCCACGTCGCCCTATTCCGGCGTGCTCTCGCGCTTCATGCTGGCGGTGATCGAAGGGCAGCAGCCGGTGGTCTTTGGAGACGGCGAGCAATCGCGCGATTTCACCTATGTCGAAAACGTGGTGGACGAAACCCTGCGGGCCTGCGAAGCGCCGGGCGCTTCCGGAAAAGTGTTCAATGGCGGCACGGGAGCACGCATCACGCTGAACGGAGTGCTGAAACTGCTCGGAAAGATTACCGGGAAAAAGATAGAGGCGAAATACGTCCCGCCGCGCACGGGCGATATCCGCGATTCGCAGGCCGATATTTCGCTCGCGCGCAAGGTGCTTGGCTACGAGCCTCGCGTGCTTTTCGAGGAAGGTTTGCAGCGCACCTGGGCATGGTACAAGTCCGCCTACGCGAAGAAATAAGCCGCGCCCAATTACCTCGGGATGCGCTGATACGCCCAGGCAAAAAAAAGGCAGCCTGGCCCAACTGTTAGCCCGAGATCAAAATTTGAAAACTCGGCTCTACCTGCTCGCCAGGCAATGGAGAACAAGCATGCGGTCAGCGCGATCCGATCGAAGATCGTTGGTGGATTTTTGGCAAATCGCCACATCAACAGGATCGTCGCCACACAATAGGCTGCAAGCGCGGCCGCCTCTGGACGGGGGAAAGGCCCATAAGGAGCATATAAGTCTCTCCCTGTTATGAGAACTATGACACTCTTAAGGGACCCTATAAGCATGTAACCCGCGAAAAGTTGCCACCATACTCCTGCGGAAAATAGTAGGATCGTCGCAGCCAGCACGAGTTCCGTCCACCCTATCGGCTCGGGCCAGACTACGTAATGCGGCGGAGTTGCTGACCACACGACCCTGCCCAATCCGGCAGCCATGAGTATCCCCCCGATCATGAACAAGCCCACACCCGTACCCAACCGCAGCCCACTCTTCACTTGTTTCTTTACCGTTTGATCCATAATTTTATGCCATTGAATTTTCGATCAACGCATTGCGCATTAACCGCTACGCCGATTGAGATGCGCGGGAAGTTCGGCGAGGCTCGCGAGCATCAGGTCCGGGGGATGAGCGCGCAGGCCCTCCGAGCCCAGGCCGTAACTCACGCCGCAAGCCCACACGCCGGCGTTGCGCGCCGTGCGCACATCCACGTCGGAATCTCCCACCATCATGGCTTCGCCCGGTTCCGCCGCCAAATCGCGCAGCAGGACTTCCACGCCCATGGGGTCCGGCTTCTTCGCCGGGAAACTGTTGCCGCCATACACGAACCGGAAAAAGTGCGCCAGGCCCATGCGTTCGATTATCTCGCGGCTGAAGACGACCGGCTTGTTCGTGAGGACGGCCATGGCATGGGTTCGCAGCAGTTCCAGGCCCTCGCGCACGCCGGGATAGGCCGTGGTGTTGTCGAGCATGTGCGCATGATAGTAGGAAAGGAAATGCGCCAGGCCAGCTTCGACTTCTGCGTCCGTGGCCCCTTCACCAAGCGCCCGCCGGACCAGATGCGGAGCGCCATTGCCCACGTAGCCGTAAATGATCTCGTGCGCGAGCCGCGCGCGTCCCATGTCCTCGAGCATGGCGTTGACGGAAAGCGCCAAATCGAGTTTGGAGTCAATCAGCGTCCCGTCGAGATCGAAGATCAGGACGCGAACGCGCGAAAACTTGTTTTGGTTTCGAGACATCCGTTGTGGCGCCCAAGCGCAAACACTCCATTTTAAGCGCGGCGCGCGGCATTGTCACTCGCCTGCACTCCATTTACCTAAAGGAATACAGGTCCGAATCTTTTCCCCTCGTAGGGCAGCCAGATCGCTATTGTTGGGGCACAGGCTGAAGCGGGCCAGTCATTGGGGAGACGGCCGTGAGCCGCATCTGGGAAGCAATCAAACAAGCCGAACAAGAAAGAGTGCGCGCGGGCCTCACGAGTCCCAAGGAAAATGTCGTCCCAGAAGCTCGCGACCGGCGGAAGATTCTGCGCCATAGATATTCGGTGCCGGTGCTGGTTTATGGGTCGGACGCGGACAAGCAGCCATTTCACGAACAGATCGAAACCTTGGACGCCAATAAAGACGGCTGCCTTTTGGCTCTCGAAAGCATTGTGGCATGCGACCAGCGCCTGTTTCTGATTAACATGCGCAATCAAGCCGAACAGGAGTGCCGCGTGGCGCATGTCGGCGAGCGTGCCCAGGGACGGGCGCGCGTGGGCATTGAATTCCTCCACCCCGCATCCTATTTTTGGCGCAAGCAGTAGGCAAGCCCCGCCGGCGCGCCCCGATTCAACGCTATTTTTCTCGAGCCATGCCGGCCTGTTCCCTCTCCATAGCTCGAAAAGTGCAGAAAACTTGCGGACCGCGCTCCGCATTGTTCGCGGGACGCGACACAGCCCTCCCGGGACGGCGGCCGATTGCCGCCCGCCGGTCTGAGGGGTTATGATGGGGCTCCCAGGCGGACTCGTACGGCGCGTCTCTCTCTCAAGAAACTCTCCGCGGAGGCTGGCCAAAATGAAAAAGAACTTGGCAAAAACGGTTCTGATAATCGTCGCTGCTGTGGTTGTCGTATTGATCGTAATCGTCATCGCACTGCCGTTCTTCGTTGACGTGAACAGGTTCAAACCCACGCTCGAGACGGATCTCACCGCGGCGCTCGGCCGCAAAGTCGAGGTGGGAAACATCGGGCTCTCGATTCTTTCCGGAGGCGTCACGGTGGACGATGTTTCGATCGCCGATGATCCCGCCTTCAGCCAGTCGCCATTTCTGCAAGCGAAGGAGGTGAAGGCGGGCGTGGCTCTGCTGCCGCTGATTTTTTCCGGCAGGCTCGCCGTGAGTTCGTTTACGGTCACCGATCCACAGGTTTCGCTCCTGCATTCGGCCTCGGGCAAATGGAATTTCTCGAGTCTCGGAGGCGCGTCCAAGGCTTCCCAGAGCCAAAGCTCGGGCACGACGAACCTCTCCGTCGAGGAATTAAAGATTTCCAACGCCACAATCGTGGTGGGCACGCCGGGTGCCCACGGAAAGACGCAAACGTATCAGGGCGTGAATATCGAAGCCTCCGATCTTTCCTACACGTCGCAATTCCCATTCACGTTTTCGGCGAAAACGCCGGGCGATGGAACGGTCAGCCTGGATGGGAAGGCCGGCCCGATTGATCCCACCGACGCGGCACAAACACCTCTCGACGCCAAAATCGAGGTGAAGAATCTCGACTTGGCAAAAACAGGTTTCCTGGATCCGGCGTCGGGGCTCGGCGGAATCGTGGATTTTAGCGGCGATCTCACTTCGGATGGTCGCGAAATGAAATCGAACGGCACAGTCAGCGTCAACAAAGTGAAGCTCGTGGCCGGAGGCTCGCCAGCGAGCGTCCCGGTGAACGTTGATTACGCCACGGCATACGAAGTGGCAAGCCAGAAGGGAACTCTCACGCAGGGTGACGTGCACATCGGGAAGGCGCTGGCCGCGTTGACCGGGACCTACGACACGGCGGGCACGACGACCACGGTTCAAATGAGAATGGCTGGGAAGGGAATGTCCGTTCCGGACCTGGAGGGCGTTCTGCCGGCGGTGGGCGTCACGCTTCCATCCGGAGCGTCGCTCAAGAGCGGAACGCTCAATGCGAACCTTACGATCACCGGCCCCGTGGATAGACTCACGATCGCAGGTCCCATCAATCTCTCGAACGGCGAAATGACGGGCTTCAATCTCACGAGCAAGCTGGGGGCGCTCGGGCCTTTCGCGGGACTCGGGAAGGGCGGCGGATCGAACACGGAAATTCAGACGTTCAGCGCGAATCTCCACCAGGATCCCGCGGGAACCCAGGCGAACAATGTGAATCTCGTCGTCCCGTCCATCGGGACGGTCACCGGCACCATGAATGTCAGCCCTGCCGGCAAACTCGATTGCAAAATGTCCGCGAAACTCGCGGGAGGTATCGGCTCGCTGACCTCGGGGCTCTCATCCTTCACGGGAGGAGGGAAGTCTTCATCGAGCAGCGGCATCCCCTTCAAAATCGAGGGCACCACCAAGGATCCGATTTTCATACCCGATGTCGCCGGGATGGCCAGCGGCATGCTCAAGGGCGGAGCAGGGACCGCCAAGGGTGCCGCCAGCGCAGCCTCCGGCCTTGTCGGCGGCCTTTTCGGAAAAAAGAAAAATCAATAGGCGCGCGCCATTACAGCATCTGGCGCAGGACGTAGGGCAGAATGCCGCCGTTCCGGTAATAGGCGGCCTCGAAGGGCGTATCCACGCGCGCGATGGCGGCAAACGTTTTTTCCTTGCCGTCCGCGCCGCGCGCGCGCACGTCGATTTTCTTGCGCGGCTGGAAATCCCGGGCGAGGCCCTCGAGAGCGAACACCTCCCGTCCCGTGAGTCCCAGCGATTCCGCATTTTCGCCCGGCATAAATTCGAGCGGCAAGACGCCCATGCCGGCGAGGTTGCTCCTGTGGATGCGCTCGAAGCTTTCCGCCAGCACGGCGCGCACGCCGAGCAGAATCGTTCCCTTGGCCGCCCAGTCGCGCGACGACCCCGAGCCGTATTCCTTCCCCGCGATCACGATGAGCGGCACGCCCTCGGCGCGGTACTTCATCGCCGCGTCGTAAATCGCCATTTTTTCCCCGCCCGGCTGATGGATCGTCCAGCCGCCCTCCGTGCCCGGAGCGAGGCGGTTGCGCAGCCGGATATTTGCAAACGTTCCGCGCATCATCACCTCGTGGTTGCCGCGCCGCGCGCCATAGGAATTGAAATCCTTCGGCTCCACGCCCAGCGAAATCAAGTATTTTCCGGCGGGGCTATCCGCGGGAATCGAGCCGGCGGGTGAAATGTGGTCGGTGGTGATGCTGTCGCCGAGCGCGGCGAGCGCGCGGAGATTGTACAAATCCTTGAGCTCCGCGGGCGAGACCGGCATGTTCTCGAAGAAGGGCGGATTCTTGATGTATGTGGATTTCGCGTCCCACGCGTACAAATCGCCTTCGGGAACGGGGAGAGCGCGCCAGTGCTCGTCGCCCGTGAAAACGGCGGCATATTCCTTGCGGAACATGTCGCTCGAGACGGAACTGCGCATCGCGGATTCCACTTCGCCGGGCGCCGGCCAGATGTCGCGCAGAAATACGCCCTGCCCGGATGAATCCGTGCCCAGCGGCTCCGTGGCCATGTCGAAATCCATCCGCCCGGCCAGCGCGTAGGCCACCACCAGCGGCGGTGAAGCCAGATAGTTCGCGCGGCACAGTGGATTGATGCGCCCCTCGAAATTGCGGTTCCCGCTGAGCACCGAAACGGCGACGAGATTATTATCCTTGATTGCCTTGCCGATGGATTCGGGAAGCGGCCCACTGTTGCCGATGCAAGTAGTGCAGCCATAGCCGACCAGGTGAAAGCGCAGCGATTCGAGGTAGGGCATCAGCCCGGACTTTTCCAGATAATCGCTCACCACCTTCGATCCCGGCGCAAAGCTTGTCTTCACCCAGGGCTTCGAGCGAAGCCCGCGCTCGACGGCCTTCTTGGCCAGCAGGCCCGCGCCGAGCATCAGCGAGGGATTCGAGGTGTTCGTGCAGCTCGTGATGGCGGCGATCACCACGGAGCCGTCGCTCAGGTCGAATTGGTCTCCATTGTTCCGCACGAGGACGTGCTTGGGAGCGGCCGTGAGCGATTTCTCGAACGCCTCCTTGGCCTCCGTTAGCGGCACGCTATCCTGCGGCCGCTTGGGGCCGGCCATCGTAGGCACCACGGACGCAAGGTCGAGCTCGATGCGGCTCGAGAATATCGGGTCGGCGGTCTGATCCGTGCGGAAGAGCCCTTGCTCCTTCGTGTACGCTTCGACGAGGCGCACGCGGTCCTCGCTGCGTCCCGTGAACCGAAGGTACGCGAGCGTTTCCGCGTCCACGGGGAAGAAACCCATCGTGGCGCCGTATTCGGGAGCCATATTGGCGATCGTCGCGCGGTCGGGGATCGTCAGACTCGTAAGCCCCGTGCCGTAAAATTCCACGAATTTCCCGACCACGCCTTTCTTCCGCAGCATCTGCGTGACCGTCAAGACGAGGTCCGTGGCCGTGGCGCCTTCGGGCAGCCGGCCGTGCAGCTTGAAGCCGACCACGTCCGGAATCAGCATGGAAAGGGGCTGGCCGAGCATCGCCGCTTCCGCTTCGATTCCGCCCACGCCCCAGCCGAATACCCCCAGGCCGTTGACCATCGTCGTGTGCGAATCGGTGCCCACAAGCGAATCGGGGAAGGCCACCCACACGCCCTCCTGTTTCTCGCTGAAGACCACGCGCGAAAGATATTCCAGGTTCACCTGGTGGCAGATGCCCGTATCCGGCGGGACGACCTTGAAATTCTGAAAACCCTTCTGTCCCCAGCGGAGAAAGGCGTATCGCTCGATATTGCGCTGCATTTCGAGCTCGGCGTTGAAGGCGAAAGCGCCGGTTGTGCCGAACCTGTCCACCTGCACGGAGTGGTCAATCACCAGCTCCGCCGGGAGCAGCGGATTGATTTTTTTGGGATCGCCGCCCAGGTCGCGCATGGCGTCGCGCATCGCGGCGAGGTCCACCACGGCCGGAACGCCCGTAAAATCCTGGAGCAGGACGCGCGCGGGCATAAAGGAAACTTCTTTTTCTCCGGCGCCCGCTGCGTTCGAGGGGTCCCAGCCCGCCAGGGCGCGGATATCGTCCGCATACACGAAATGATTGTCCTCGTGCCGCAGAAGGCCTTCGAGCAGGACCTTGAGGGAAACTGGCAGGCGCGCAACATGGCCAACTCCCGCGCGAGCCAGCGCGTCCAGGCGATAGATTTCGAATGAATCGCCGCCCACGCGCAGCGCCGCGCGCGCCGAGAACGAATTTTTCGAGGCAGCGGTCATGTGGAGATGCGTTCTCGCGCGCGGCGGATCGCGCGGTGCTTACTTCGGCTGCGGCGCCCATCTTCGATTAAAAACTCCATGATCTATCTTAGTACGGAAGGATTGAATTGCAAGGCCGCCCATGATTGCTGCCACATGACCGTGACCGCTTTTTGCAGCCTGCGGCTCGGCTGAGCGCTGTGTTTCGCGTATACTGCGCCCACTGTGCCTACGTTTGATCCGGAAAAAGAACGACAGCGGCTGACTCAAACCTACGCGCGGATGAGTGAAAGCCAGCTCGAAAAGCTCGCGGACGAAGCGTGGTCGCTTACGGAAATGGCGCGGGAGGCGCTGAAAACGGAGCTGTCGCGACGAAAGCTCGGAATCACGCTGCGTGATTCAGCCCCGGAGGAGGAAGAAGCCTCCAAGATCGTGATCCTCCGTCAATACACGAGCGCTCCCGAGGCTCTGGTGGCCAAGAGCGCCCTCGACTCAACGGGCATCGAGTCCTTTCTTCGTGACGAGAACACGATCCGGATGGATTGGTTCTGGTCGAATGCGCTGGGAGGCGTCAAGCTTTGCGTTCGTGAGGAGGATGCTGAGGCGGCAGCAGCTTTGCTGGAACAAAGCCGCCCGGAAACTTTCCTTGCGGAGGGAACGGGAGAGTACCAACAACCGCACTGCCCAAACTGCCGGTCATTCGACATTTCCTTTCAGGAATTGATCAAGCGGGTGGCCTACGGCAGTCTTTTCTTTTCGTGGTACACGGGTCTTCCAGCGCTGATTCCGCTCAAGCATCATGGCTGGAAATGCCACTCCTGCGGCCATGCGTGGGAGGGGACGAGCGATCCGCCAGGACAAACCCCGTAGCGCGCAGAATCCGACCGGTCTCCTCAAAGGCTCGCTCGTGAGACGGCTTCTTATCGCTGACGCAACTTCTAATGTTTCGGGGGGACGTAGCCTTCGGGAGGTTTGGCGCCATCGCCGAAAAAATAAGTTTCCATCTGCTCTTCCATCACCTTCAGCGAGTTGGGATCGAGCGGATTGAGACGAAATTCGTTCATAAGCATCTTCGAGTGCTCCACCCACGCCTTCCATGCTTCCTTCGAGACGTTGTCATAGACGCGCTTGCCGATTTCGCCTTTCCAGGGAATCCGGTCGAGGCCGGGCAACTCCCGGCCGAGTTTCACGCACTTCACCATGCGAACCGTTTGCGTGCCTACCTCAGGTGCGGTGGCTGCCGCAGCGGCGTCCGGTCGTTTCTCTTCGGCCATGGAAATGCCTCCCGTGAATTTTTCCCGTGATTCAAGATACTGCAAGCACAGGGGAAATTCCAGCGCCATGGCGCGACCATACCGGCGGATCAGCAGGAGACCAGAAAATCAAGGTTGGGGCTTGGCAGGCTGCAGCGTCGGTCGCGCTTGCGCATCCGGAATACTCTTCTGCAACTGGTCGCGGCTTTGGCGAACCGCATCCGTCTGCGGGCCAGGCGGCGCGATTTTGAGATAGCCATCCAGATCTTCGAGTACGGCGGCGCTGTTTTGGAGCTGTCCATGGATATTGGCGAGGAGCAAAAAGGCTCTGGGATTCGCCGAATTCAGGTCGCGTGCCCGAATGGCTTCCGGTTCCGCTTCTTGCGGCCGATTGAGCCCTGAAAGGGCGTGCGCCAGTTCGAAGTGTCCTTGCCAGGCGGAATCGTCCAGGGCGACTGCCTGCCGCGCCTCGGTCTCCGCTTCCGCAAATCGGCCGCCCTTATTGAGAATCGCCGCCAGCAGGAAAAGAGCCTGGGGATACTTGCCGGAGCTGAGCTCAATGGACTTCCGTGCGGCCTGTTCGGCCGATGGCGCATCTCCGAGCGACATGTAGGAGGCTCCTTCGACGCAATAGGCCTCGTAGTAACCCGGGAAAATCTGGATGGCGCGCTGGAACTGAACAATCGCAGCCTTGTAGTCCGCCGGATTTGAACGCAGTAGGCCGACACCCTCGTCATAGGCGTCGCGGGCTTTCGAAGGGATCATCAACTCATGGGCGGATATGGCAGCGCCCTTCGATTCCGCGGGAGACAGAGAGACCGGCTTCTTGAGATCTATGGAAACTCCATAAACCGGCTGGCGCGAGATATCCACATCTTGATCGGCAGTCTCGTAACCATCCACGTTTACTTCGAGGATATATTCCCCGTTGGGTATGGAATTGAATTGAAAGCCGCCATTGTTGCCCGTGTACGCGCTTTCCACTGCGATCCCTTCCTTCTTCAAATCCACGCGTATGCCATTGAGCGCCTGCCCTGTGACATCGTCACGGACACTTCCGCTGATCGTGTACCCCCCGCCCCTTGGTGCAAGGTTTGGTCCATTGATGCTTGGGTCCTCACCCTGACCATGGCAGCGGGTTGCACTTCCAAAGAGGAGAACCAGGAGAGCCAGCAAATTGCGGAACTTCATACTTCCACCCTTACCCGGGAGACTAGGCGGAGTCTAGCACGTTCCGGATGGCGAGGCACAAAAAAGTGGAAGGGAGAGCACGCCGGGACAGACGCCTGGTTTCCTTGCTACAATAATGAGCTAAGTTCTTGCGGTTCAGCCACAATTCTGAGATAAAAGCACGCCCGTTTTTTGGCCCCCCTGGGGGGAAAGGGATACTGGATGAGCAGTCGCCCAACCGATGTCGCCGAGATGCCCCAGGCAGGTGCCTATTACTGCGAGGTGCCGGGCGACCCTTGCGTGATTGTCATGTTCGGCGCCTCGGGCGACTTGGCGCATCGCAAGCTCCTGCCCGCGCTCTTCGACTTGGCGCGGCACGGTTGCCTCGCTCCGCGCTTCCGTCTTTTGGGATTTGCGCGCACGCACATGAGCGACGATGATTTCCGTAGCGGTGCGGGAAAAGACCTGCCCAAGGATCCAGGGGCAGGGGCGCAGGGCGGCCCACGGGAGGATTTCCTGAAGCAGTTGCAGTATTTCACCGGGGATTACGACGATCCCGAATCGTACCGGCGGCTGGCGCGGCGCCTCGAAGAACTCGATCGCGAAGGGCAGCTTGCGGGGAATCGCCTCTTTTATCTCGCCACACCCCCGGACGTCTATCCGCACATCATCCAGCAGCTTGGAAGCGCGGGCTTGGCGCGGCCCACGACGGATAAATCGTGGACTCGCATCATTATCGAAAAGCCGTTCGGCCACGACGGCGCTTCGGCGGAGGATTTGAACAAGAAGGTGCTGAATGTCTTCGCGGAATCGCAGGTCTATCGCATTGACCATTATCTCGGGAAGCAGACGGTGCAGAATCTGCTCGTCTTCCGCTTCGGCAACGGCATCTTTGAGCCGCTCTGGAACCGCAATTACATTGATCACGTGCAGATCACCGCGGCGGAATCGTTGGGAGTGGAGCGCCGCGCGGCGTTTTATGAATCCACGGGAGCGATGCGCGACATGATCCAGAGCCACGTGCTGCAGCTCACCTCGCTCGTGGCCCTCGAAGCTCCCGCGGCCTTCGATGCCACCTCGGTTCGCAATGAAAAGATCAAAGTGCTGCAATCCATCCGGCCATTTGCCGGGGAGATGATCTGGAAATCGGTCGTGCGCGGCCAGTACGGCCCAGGAAACGTCAACGGCGCGCCCGTGCCCGGATACCGCCAGGAGCTCGGCGTGAATCCCAACTCCTCCACCGAGACGTTCGTGGCTTTGAAGCTTCTGGTGGACAACTGGCGCTGGAGCGGCGTGCCCTTCTACCTGCGCACCGGCAAGCGCCTGGCGCGGCCCGTGACGGAAGTGGCCATCCAATTCAAGGAGGCGCCTCACCTCGTGTTCCGCGGCGAGAATCTCCAGCCCAATTTGCTGGTGCTGAATATCCAGCCGGATGAAGGGATTTCTCTCTCCTTCGGCGCCAAATCGCCCGGCGCGCAGATGCACATCGGCCCGGTCACCATGGATTTTCGATACCGCCAGGCATTCGGCGGCGCTTCCCCCGATGCTTATAGCACGCTCATCAACGATTGCCTGCGCGGCGATGCTACGCTCTTTGACCGTGCCGACGGCGTGGAAGCCGCCTGGGGGCTTGTGGACCCGATTCTCGATGCGTGGCAAAAAGCTCCCCCGCCTCCTTTCCCCAATTATCCGGCGGGGAGCCAGGGGCCTGGGGCCGCTGACGCATTGACCGCGTCCGAGGGCCGCCACTGGCGCGTCCTTTGAAGCGGCTGTGGCGGTGTAACGTTTTGCTCCGCTTTATATCCTAAACTCTGGAGGAATGGATGATTCTTGCGGGTGACATCGGGGGGACAAAAACGAATCTCGGTTTGTTCGACGACCAGCAGGGAAAGCTCGTCCGCGTCGCTCATAAGCGTTACTCCAGCCGGCAATATTCCGGCCTGCTGGAAGTGGTCAAGGATTTTCTCCGCGAGAACCCCTCCAAGATCACCGCCGCGGCGTTCGGAATCGCCGGACCCGTGATAAACAACGTCGTTCACGCCACCAACCTGCCGTGGGTCGTGGATGGCTCGGTTTTCACGAAGCTTCTGGGGCTCGGTCGCGTATGGCTCCTGAACGATCTCGAATCGGACGCCTATGGCATTGGCCTCATGGGACCCGGCGATCTCTTGACCCTCAATCCCGGCGTTCCCGCTCCCAAAGCCCCGCGAGCCGTGATCGCCGCCGGAACGGGGCTGGGAGAGGCCATCCTTTTTTGGGATGGCGCCCGGCACATGGCTCTGGCGACCGAAGCCGGTCACGCCGATTTCGCGCCCAGCACGGAACAACAGGCAGAATTGTGGAAATTCCTGAAGGCGCGCCATGAGTTCGTCAGCGTCGAGACCATCCTCGCCGGCGATGGATTTCGCAAGGTGCACGAATTCCTCGATCCCGCCGTCCGGCATCCGGATTTTGACACGCCGGGCGGCGACTCCGGCCCGGAAATCACCGACCGCGGACTCTCTGGCGAATGTCCGGTGTGCACCGCTGCGGTCAACCTGTGGGTCGAAATGTACGGTTCGGAGGCCGGCAACCTCGCCGTGCGCACCGTCGCGCGCGATGGAATCTACGTCGCGGGAGGCATCGCGGCGAAGGTTCTGCCGAAGATGAAGGACAATCACTTCGTCGCCGCCGCTGTTCGCAAGGACAAAATGCAGGCTTTCGTTTCGCAGATTCCCATCCACGTGGTGCTCAACGAGGAGTGCCCTCTCATGGGCGCGGCCTACGTCGCCTGGAAAGGCCGCTCCACGGCAGACCACGCATAGGTCATCCCCTTTTTTTTGCCCGGGGAGCCGGGGGCTTCCGGCGCAGCACTTCGATCAGTTCCTGCGCGGCGGCGGCCAGCGGCCGGTCCTGCCGGTAGATCAAGTAAAGCCGCCGCTGGATGCGCATCTGCCGCAGGCGCAGTTCCCGCAGGTCGCCCCGCTCGATTTCGCGCTCCACGCACATCCGCGGCACGATGGCCACTCCCTTCTTCATCTCCACGAACCTCTTGATGCTCTCGATCGTCGGCAGCTCGATATCCATCCGGCAGGAAACGCGGTGGCGCGCGAACATCTGCAGCACTTTTTGCCGGTAGGGCGATTCCACGATGTGCGCCACGAACGTCTCTTCCCCCAGCTCGCTGATATCCACTTCCCGCTTCTTCCCCAGCCGGTGCCCCGGCCAGACCACCAGCGCGAGCGAATCCCGGTAGAATTCCGTGGCGGCCAGTTCGCGCTCCTCCGGCAGGTAGGAAATCACGCCGAGATCGAGATGGTGATTCAGCACTTCGCGCGGCACGTCGCGCGAAAACACGCGCTGCACGCGGATGTGAATCCCGGGATGCAGCTCGCGGTAACGCCCCAGCGCCGGCAGCAGCGCATGGATCGAGCTTTCGTTCACGCCCACGGACACCTGCCCGCGCTCCAGGCCCTGCAGCTCCTTGATCCCTTTGCGGATTTCCTCGCGCATATTCAACATGCGCTCCGCGTATTCCAGGACCAGCGCACCCGCGTCCGTCAGCATCCCGGCTCCGGATCCGCGCACGAAAAGCGGCTGGCCCACCCATTCCTCGAGTTTGCGCACTGAAATGCTCACCGCCGGCTGCGTGCGATAGAGCTTCTCGGCCGCGCGCGAAAAGCTCTTCTCGCGCGCCACGGTCTGAAACACCAAAAGCGATGCCAAATCCATGCGGGCCGCCCTCCCGGGCGGTCCCTCCCTTTATAAGCGCGGTTTATTCACTCTGCAACAATTATAAATTGGACTCCTGGCCCCCTTCCGCGCTCTACTGAAAGCGCTCGGAGGAGCCCCCATGGATATCGTCCAGATCTTCGACACCACCCTGCGCGACGGCGAGCAATCCCCCGGCTTTTCCATGAATCGCGAAGAAAAGCTCCGTCTGGCCCGCGCGATCGAAGAGCTGGGCGTGGACGTCCTCGAAGCCGGCTTCCCCATCGCCTCCCCCGGCGATCTCGAAGCCACGCGGGCCGTAGCCAGCGAAATCAAGCATTGCCGCGTAGCCGCCCTGGCCCGCGCTCGCCAGGACGATATCGAAGCCGCCCTGCGCGGTATCGAGCCGGCCGCCAAGCCCCGCCTCCACCTCTTCCTCGCCACTTCGGACCTGCACCTGAAATACAAGCTGCACACCACGCGCGAAGAAGCCCTCGAACGCATCTCCGAAATGGTGCGCTTCGCGCGCCTCCGCTGCGAGGAAGTCGAGTTTTCCGCTGAGGATGCCAGCCGCACGGATATGGATTACCTCTCTCGCGCGGTCCTCGCCGCCGTCGAATCCGGCGCCACCATTATCAATTTGCCCGACACCGTCGGCTATTCCACGCCGGACGAATACGCCGAGATGTTCCGCGGAATCCGCGCGCGCCTCGCCGCCCATCCCGATGTCGTGCTCAGCGCCCACTGCCACGACGACCTCGGCCTCGCCGTCGCCAACTCCCTCGCCGCCATCGAGGCCGGTGTGCGCCAGATCGAGTGCACCATCAACGGCATCGGCGAGCGCGCCGGCAACGCCTCGCTCGAAGAGCTGGCTGTAGCCCTGCACGTCCGCCAGAACCACTACGCCGTAGCCACGCATCTCCGCCTGGAAAAGCTCTATCCCGTCAGCCGCATGCTCACCTCCATCACCGGCGTGCCCGTCGTGCCGAACAAAGCGGTCGTAGGCGCGAACGCCTTCGCCCACGAAGCCGGCATCCATCAGGATGGCATCCTGAAAAATCCGCTCACCTACGAAATCATCAATCCGGAGGAGGTCGGCGTGCCCGCGCGCCGCTTGGTGCTGGGAAAACATTCCGGGCGCAACGCATTTCGCGCCCGCCTGGCCGATCTGGGCTACGAAATCACGGACGCGGAGCTTGCCGAATGCTATCCGCTCATCATCGCCCGCGCCGACGCTGAAAAGGAAATCACCGACCGCGATCTGCTCTCGATTTATCACCAGGTGCGCCGCTCGCTCGCGCACGAGCCTGCCGGCGCCGGCACGAAAACCTCCACCGTGCGCTGAGACCCAAGGAAAAAGGAAAAAAATTCCATGGCCGGACTGCGAAAGACCATCGCCGTGTTGCCAGGAGACGGCATCGGCCCCGAGGTCACGCGCGCCGCCGTCCAAGTGCTTGAGGATTCCGCCGCCGCCTTCGGCCATCGCTTCGAATTTCGCGAACTCGCCTTCGGCGGCGCGGCCATCGAGCGCTCCGGCGTGCCCTTGCCCGAAGAAACGCTCGCCGGCTGCCGCTCTGCCGACGCGATTCTGCTCGGCGCCGTCGGCGGCCCGCAGTGGGATTCTCTGCCGCTCGGCAAGCGCCCGGAATCCGGCCTGCTCGGCCTGCGCAAGGCGCTCGAGCTTTACATCAATCTGCGGCCCATCCGCTTGCGGCCCGCGCTCGTGGGGATTTCGCCGCTGCGCCCCGAGCGCATTCGGGATTGCGATTTCGAAATCGTTCGCGAGCTTGCCGGAGACATCTACTTCGGCGCGCACGAATTCCACGGCGAAAAAGGCGCCGCCCGCGCCATGGACATCGCCGAATACTCCGCCGCGGAAGTCGAGCGCGTCGCCCGCTACGCCTTCGGCCGCGCCGCCGCGCGCCAGGGCCGCCTCGCGAGCGTGGACAAGGCCAACGTGCTGGCCACCTCGGCGCTCTGGCGGCAGACTGTCACGGCGCTCGCCCCCGATTATCCCGGCGTCACACTCGAGCATCTCTACGTGGATAACGCCGCCATGCAGATTCTGCTTCGCCCCGCGCAGTTCGGCGTCATTCTCACTTCCAATCTTTTCGGCGACATCTTGAGCGACGAGGCCGCGGCGCTCGCCGGTTCCATTGGCCTCATCCCCTCCATGAGCCGTGGCCGCGATGGCCAGCCGGCCCTCTACGAGCCTATCCACGGCTCGGCTCCATCACTCGCGGGCAGGAACGTGGCCTGCCCGCTGGGCGCCATCCTTTCGGCCTCGCTCCTGCTGCGCGAATCCTTCGGCCTCGCCCCCGAATCCCAGGCCATCGAATCCGCCGTGGACCGCGTCCTCGACCGCGGCTTTCGCACCGCGGACATTGCCGAGCCCGGCGCGAAAACCGCGAGCGCCTCCGATCTCACCGCCCAGATCCGCGCCGAACTCCGCTCCTCTCCCCCTCCCAGATAGCCCTGCCACCGCCGCGCTTGAACGGGCAAGAAATGGAAGTTCCCATTCCCGCCGTATTAGCAAAAAATCAGAAGGGCTCGCCGCGGAACTTTCTAGTGACTCTCGCTCTGCTGCGCGAAGCGCGGGTTGGAGATAGAAGGCATGAATTGCCCAACTATGTGCGCCGCCTCTTCCAAATCCTCGCACACGTAATCGGGCTCAGCTGGCGTTGGCGGATGCTCACCCCCCGCTTTTCCCGTTTTGAGAAGTACCGTGGCGCACGCCACGGCCCGGCCCGCCGCAATGTCCGACGTTTTATCACCGATCATGAAACTTCCGCTGAGGCTCAAACCGAAATCCGTTGCGGCCTCGATCAACATGCCCGGCGCGGGCTTCGAGCACGCGCACGGTGCAACTCCGGGGGGCAAGTTCACCAATTCGAAGTGCGGGCAGTAGTAGAAAGCATCAATTCTCGCGCCGAGTTCGCGCACACGTGCGCGCAGAGCCTCATGAAAGGCTGCCATGTCGCTTTCGTTAAAATATCCCAGCGCAATGCCCGCCTGGTTTGTGGCGACGATGATGTGCACAGGCAGCTGTGATAGAAATCTTAGTCCCTCAGCAGCGTGCGGAATCAGTTCAAGCGCGGATGGATCGTGCGCATAGTGGGAATCAACGTTGATTGTCCCGTCACGGTCCAAGAAGACTGCGACG
Organism: Terriglobia bacterium; assembly: GCA_963823205.1. Taxonomy (GTDB): domain Bacteria; phylum Acidobacteriota; class Terriglobia; order Acidiferrales; family UBA7541; genus Palsa-295. The sequence continues at coordinate 185,183 of CAWGKL010000007.1, read as the reverse complement.
GGATAACGCCTCACGATTTTTTCGGGCCATTCCCTAATGGTCTTTTCTCCCGAAAGCAGTACGAGATCACGCTAGCCGCCACCACGTATATAATCGCCAAGAACCACAATACCACTTCATTGAAGTGGTTGGCCCGCTCCGCATACAAAAGGTACGCCATACTGAGGATCGTAAGCACCCATAGCGTTCCGATGAAGAACCATCTGCGAATGCCGGGCGTGGCCCGTCTCTTGTACCAGAACTCGAATTCGACCTCTGCGGCCGTGCCGGCGGCCTTGGCCGTTAAGGGCTCAATCTGTTCCCTCAGATAATCGGCAAGAACGCCGTGAACTCGGTAGCTGTAAAGAATCAAGACCGTGAAGTAGATTGACACCAACGGCGGTGCCACGAGGGCCATCCGGAATCCATCCTTGGAAAATGCGAACGCGACAATGGCTCCTACGGCCAGTGTGAGCTGGATCGAATAGCGGTCTCGTTGTTTGATCCTGAGCTTGATTTCGTCGCGAACGTCGGACCGCAGGGCCTCCAGATGTGACAGCGCTGGATCCGAATTCGGCGCAGGGTGCGTAATCGGGTTCTCCTTGGCCAGACCCGCAAGGATTCCGGGGTAGGCACGGCAAGCTTAACCGCCGCGAACCCGAGCGTCAACATGAAGGACCTTCCTTGTGAAGGAAATCCCGCCGACAAGCATTCCCCTAGCGAGGGCCATGCCGCGGCAAAACCATTCGTGTTAGTCTTAGTTCCACTGCCATGCAATGGGCGTGCCCGATATGCCGCAAGCCTGTCGATTCCGAGACACACGCCGATTTTCCCTTTTGCAGCGAGCGCTGCCGCTTGCTCGATCTCGGCAACTGGGCAAGCGAAAAATATAAAATCACCGAGCCCGTGATGGACGAATCCATGCCCGAAATTCCCGAGCGAGATGCGGATGAACGCGAAAGCTGAATCGCCTCCGCCCGCCGCGCCGCCCTCGGCCATGCTTTACAAGCCGCGCTTCGCCCTTTTCATCGCCACCGTTTGCGGCCTCGGCTACATTCCCGTTGCTCCCGGCACCTGGGGCTCGCTCGCCGGCGTTATTTTGTATTGTGCCGCGGACCCACGCTTCCTATCCGTCACCAGCTCCACTTCCGGCCTGCATGCCTACAGTCGAGTCGGCGTTACTCACATTCCCTTGGTCGCGGTCGCAATTTGCATTCTTCTCGGCGTTGTGGGCGTGTGGGCTTCGAATCGAGCGGAGAAATTCTCCCCGACGAAAGATCCGCAATATGTGGTGATTGACGAAGTCTCGGGCCAATTTCTCACCTACCTGCTCGCGCTCCGAAGCACTCTCAGCGTTTACTCCAATGGGGCCGGCACAACTGTCGCGGCCACTGCCCCGCTCAACTGGAAATATTTGTTGCTGGGTTTTATACTTTTTCGTGTGTTCGATATCTGGAAGCCGTTTCCGGCGCGCCAGGCGGAGCGGTTGCCGGGCGGCTGGGGTATCATGGCGGACGACTGGGTCGCCGGAATCTATGCCTCCATGGGTTTGTGGATCGCGCGGGCCTTCTTGCACCTTTAGCGTCAGGAAGCATTTGTGAAAACGAACGGCATCCCGAGAATCGAAAGCGTGAAGCCCGCCGCGGCCCTTCCCGGCGGCGAAATTTCCATTCGAGGCAGCGGCTTCGCCGTGCGCAACCAGGCGCGGCCCGAGGTGCAGTTCGGCTCGGCGGAAGCAAGCCTGGTGATGGCCGCGGAAAATCTTCTGATCGCGCGCGTCCCCGAGGGCGCGGCGGGCGGCGCCGTGCGCGTGCGCATGGGCGGCGCCGAAAGCGCTCCCTTCCCGATGGCGCTGGGCGTGCAGATCGCGGACAACCTCCACGCCGTCGCCAATCCCGCGGTGGATTCGGCCGGGAACGTCTACGTCACGTTCAGCGGACAGCGCGGCCAGAAGGTGCCTGTCTCGCTCTATAAAATCACCGCGAATCACACGGTCAAGCCGTTCCTCACCGAACTCATGAATCCCACCGGCCTGGCCGTGGACCGCGAGGGTTATCTCTTCGTTTCCTGCCGCAACGACGGCACCATCCACCGCGTTTCGCCCGACGGCCGCTCCATGCAATGGATCGAAGGCATGGGCATCGCCACGGGCATCGCTTTCGACCGCGCCGGAAACCTCTACGTGGGCGACCGCAGCGGAACGATTTTCAAGATCAGCCCGGAGCGCGAAATTTTCGTCTTCGCCACGCTCGAGCCTTCGCTTTCCGCCTACCATCTGGCCTTCAGCCCCGCGGACGAGCTTTTCGTCACCGGCCCCACCACTTCCAGCTTCGACCGCGTCTACCGCATCTCTTCCGCCGGCGAGGTCAGCGTCTTTTTCCGCGGCATGGGGCGCCCGCAAGGATTGGCGTTCGATCGCGCTGGCAATCTGTACGTTTCCGGGTCGCTCGGCGGGACGCGCGGCATCGTGCGCCTTACGCCCGACGCCCAGCCCGAACTCGTCCTCGGAGGAACCAACATCGCCGGAATGGCCCTCCTGCCCACGCATCGCGCCATGATCGCCACCACCGACGCCCTCTACACCCTCGATTGGGATGTCGAGGGCCTCCCCCTCAACGGCTAAATGCCGCCCCAATTGAGGCTCTCAGTTCAAACCAGTTTCGTTCGCCGGCTGCGGCGTCTACGCCGGGCGGAGCTTCCTGTGGACACCGTGGAGTTGGCGCGCTATTTGATTGGCAAAGTCGTGGTCCATGACGTTGACTCCGGCAGGCTAATCGGGCGCATCGTCGAAACGGAAGCCTACCCGGTCGGTGACGCAGCCGGACACGCATTCCATGGAATGACGCGGCGCAATCGCTCCCTCTTTCTGCGACGAGGACACGCCTATGTGTATTTCGCTTATGGGTCATCGTTCCTGCTGAATGTGACGAGCGAGGCGCCCGAGGTTGGTGGCGGAGTTCTGTTGCGTGCCGTCGAGCCGCTGGAAGGGATCCAATGGATGGCCGCCTCTTGCGGCGCGGCGCGCCTGGCCGACCTCGGCAGAGGTCCGGGGCGATTGGCCAAGGCATTGCAGATTGATCTTCGGCAAGACGGATTGGACTTGTGCGCTGCCGGCCCGCTCTGGTTGGCGGCAACCGGGCAAACGACTGGCACGATCGGCAAAAGCGTGCGCATCGGCATCACCCGCGATGCAGATCGGCTTTTGACCTGACCGGGATTTTTTGTACCAGCGGGAGTGAGAGAGAATTCACTCTGGAGGGAAGCTGGTATGCCAATGAAGAAATACAAGCCGGAGCAGATTGTGACGTTGTTACGGCAGGTTGAAGTGGAACTCGCCAACGGGAAAACCACTCCGCAAGCCTGCAAAGAAGCCGAGATCACCGCACAGACCTACTACCGCTGGCGGAAGGAATTCGGCGGATTAAAACTCGATCAGGCCAAACGTCTCAAGGAACTGGAACGGGAAAACGCCAAGCTGAAGCGGCTGGTGGCAGAGCTGTCTTTGGAGAAGCAAATTCTGAAGGACGTTGCGGAGGGAAACTTCTAGGCCCTGAGCGGCGGCGTGGCGCGGTCAGGCATGCACGCGAGAGTTACCGGGTATCGGAGCGGCATGCCTGCCGGCTGCTGGGGCAGTGGAGAGGGACACAACGCTACGAGGGGATCTACCGAACGGACGAAGATGCGCTGACACGAGAGATCGTGGCGCTGGCCGGCGAATACGGGCGCTACGGCTACCGGCGGATCACAGCGGTGCTGCGGGATCGAGGTTGGCATGTAGGCAAAGACCGAGTACAGCGAATCTGGCGGCGGGAAGGGTTGAAAGTGCCGCAGAAACAAAGGCCACGAGGGAGATTGTGGTTGAACGACGGGTCGTGCATTCGCTTGCGGCCAGAGCGAGCGAATCATGTGTGGAGCTACGACTTCGTGAGTGGAAAGACGCACGACGGAAGAACACTGCGCATGCTGACGCTGATCAACGAGTACACGCGGGAGTGTTTGGCGATTCGGGTGGCCCGAAGACTGGGAAGGTACGAAGTAATCGAAGCGCTGGCGGACGTGATGCTGTACCGGGGAATTCCGGAGAACATTCGCTCGGACAACGGCCCGGAGTTCGTCGCCGACGAACTGCGGAAGTGGCTGGCGAAGGTGGGTACGGGGACGCTGTACATCGAACCGGGGAGCCCCTGGGAGAACGGCTACTGCGAAAGTTTCAACGGGAAGTTGCGGGACGAATGCCTGAACGGAGAGATTTTCTATTCGCTGAGGGAGGCACAGGTGGTGATCGAGAAATGGCGGGTGATATATAACACGCTGCGTCCGCACTCGGCGCTGGGCTACAGGCCGCCGGCGCCAGCGACGTTCGCGCCGCAAATGGCGGCTCTCCGGTCGCCTACGGCTCCCTGCGAGCCGCCATTTGCCCCCTTGCCCGATGAGGTTGTGATGTAAACTCTCTCACTAGCCCTGGTACAAAAAGTCGGGCAGGTCACTTGACGTTGCCATCGTTCAACCGCCATGTGAATTCATCTATGTAGCGGTCAATGTGCTTAGGACTTGACCTGACCGGGATTTTTTGTACCAGCGGGAGTGAGAGAGAATTCACTCTGGAGGGAAGCTGGTATGCCAATGAAGAAATACAAGCCGGAGCAGATTGTGACGTTGTTACGGCAGGTTGAAGTGGAACTCGCCAACGGGAAAACCACTCCGCAAGCCTGCAAAGAAGCCGAGATCACCGCACAGACCTACTACCGCTGGCGGAAGGAATTCGGCGGATTAAAACTCGATCAGGCCAAACGTCTCAAGGAACTGGAACGGGAAAACGCCAAGCTGAAGCGGCTGGTGGCAGAGCTGTCTTTGGAGAAGCAAATTCTGAAGGACGTTCGCGGAGGGAAACTTCTAGGCCCTGAGCGGCGGCGTGGCGCGGTCAGGCATGCACGCGAGAGTTACCGGGTATCGGAGCGGCATGCCTGCCGGCTGCTGGGGCAGTGGAGAGGGACACAACGCTACGAGGGGATCTACCGAACGGACGAAGATGCGCTGACACGAGAGATCGTGGCGCTGGCCGGCGAATACGGGCGCTACGGCTACCGGCGGATCACAGCGGTGCTGCGGGATCGAGGTTGGCATGTAGGCAAAGACCGAGTACAGCGAATCTGGCGGCGGGAAGGGTTGAAAGTGCCGCAGAAACGAAGGCCACGAGGGAGATTGTGGTTGAACGACGGGTCGTGCATTCGCTTGCGGCCAGAGCGAGCGAATCATGTGTGGAGCTACGACTTCGTGAGTGGAAAGACGCACGACGGAAGAACACTGCGCATGCTGACGCTGATCGACGAGTACACGCGGGAGTGTTTGGCGATTCGGGTGGCCCGAAGACTGGGAAGGTACGAAGTAATCGAAGCGCTGGCGGACGTGATGCTGTACCGGGGAATTCCGGAGAACATTCGCTCGGACAACGGCCCGGAGTTCGTCGCCGACGAACTGCGGAAGTGGCTGGCGAAGGTGGGTACGGGGACGCTGTACATCGAACCGGGGAGCCCCTGGGAGAACGGCTACTGCGAAAGTTTCAACGGGAAGTTGCGGGACGAATGCCTGAACGGAGAGATTTTCTATTCGCTGAGGGAGGCACAGGTGGTGATCGAGAAATGGCGGGTGATATATAACACGCTGCGTCCGCACTCGGCGCTGGGCTACAGGCCGCCGGCGCCAGCGACGTTCGCGCCGCAAATGGCGGCTCTCCGGTCGCCTACGGCTCCCTGCGAGCCGCCATTTGCCCCCTTGCCCGATGAGGTTGTGATGTAAACTCTCTCACTAGCCCTGGTACAAAAAGTCGGGCAGGTCAGACTGGCGTGGTGATATACGCCGTGCAACCCGCGTTTCATTACGGCGAATACACTTTCCACGTTATTTGTGGTTACGCCCTTGCGAACGTACTCTCCTTTCCCATGATTGATTGTCTGGTGGTCATAGGATAGGCGATTGATGCCCACATAGCCTTTACTTTCGTCCGTGTGTATTGCGGAGCCTTTTTCGATATTTCGCATCGCGGCCAGATACAACGTGCGCCTGTCAACCTCTGGAACGGATAGCGCCTTTGTGCGCCCGCCGCGTTCACGCATACCGATTACCGCTATCTTGCCAACTCCGCCGCGGCCAGCCCGGAGTTTCTTGCTTTCATGTTTGCTCTTTTCCAGACCGCCAAGATAAGCCTCGTCCATTTCGACGATGCCGCGCAGCATGGTCAGGTCGTTACCGCAAGCCTCGCGGAGCCGCTGGAGAACAAACCAAGCGGACTTTTGCGTAATACCAATCTCTTTGCCGAGTTGGAGTGAGGAAATGCCCTTGCGAGCGGTCACTAGCAGATACATGGCATAAATCCACTTGTGCAAAGGAACGTGGCTGCGCTCAAATATCGTTCCTGTCCGCACAGTAAAGTCCAGTTTGCAGACATGGCAGCGGTAGAAGCCGTCTTTGCGAGTCCCGATGCGCTCTTTGGTTTTGCACTTTGGACAGGTCACGCCGTTGGGCCAGAGGCGCGATTCCAAGTATTTTCTGGCAGTATCAACATCGGGAAACAATTCAAAAAGCTGAAAGGTGCTGATTGTGCTTCGGCTCATTGGCTTGTCCTCTGAGCCAAATAATACAGCAAGGCTTGCTGTTATGTCAAGCGAAAAATGGAGAAAATATGATTCGTACCCTGCTTTGCGAGATTGGAACAATTACTGTCTTGGCGGGAATGCTGTCATTTCTTTACTTGCAACATGGTGTGGCTAGCGGAATCATACTTGTAGGTGGCGGAATACTCCTCTTGTCTACCCTCTATCCCACCATAGACCAAATCAATGTCCACTTGGAGGACGATCTCGGGCTTGGCCCAGACATTGGGGCGATGATACCCAAGCTCGTGATTCAATTTCAGTGGCAAAATGGCCGGAAGCGAATCGGCTCGGATGACCTCACTCGCATTGAGAAAGTTGTACGAGGACGACAATTTCCAATTACCCTCCAACTTGGACGCCACAAGGCCACCGTCGTTGTAGATTGTTGTTTCGATGGAGTACCGAAGTTGATTAGCGACGTTGAGAGGGCCGATCCCAAGAAATTCAACCCGAGTACCAATTCTAGGAGTGGCTTGGCGAAGGCTTAGTTGGTAAGCCCTTTCCCCATCTCGACCTTGCCTGCGGCCCACTAGATAAGCAACAGCAACTCCCGCGAGTTCTATTAGAGCGGGCCAATTCATGTTTTTCGCGGTCTGCCACCCTTGCGATTCTTTCTCATGCCCGCGATCTTTCGGAAGTACTCAGGCCCGCGCTTGGCTGTTTCCTTGCCGCCTATCTTGCCAGAATGGGCGGTAACAATAGCGTCTGAAATTGACTTTCCGCAATGGGGACACTTGAGCACGACCGGAATATATAACAAGGCTTGCTGTTTGTCAATGGCAACTTGAAGGCGTGCATAGATTGGTCTAGCCTATCGGTATGCGAATGAAATGTGACAAATGCGGCGAAACTAAGAACGGGGGCTATAGCATTATCTGTCCTAAATGTGAAATCCCGATGATTCCCGTTCGTCCGCGTAAGGGACCGAACAGCAAACCGTCTATTAAACACGGCACGTCTGGAAAATACGCCAAAAAGCACTCACCGAAATAGCCTTTAGGGAGTCAAGTATATAATTCCCCCTATTATGGTATTGACAATATAGGTATCTCTATGCTATAATGGTTTGTCTTTGTTGAGCGTGCCAGACCCGATAGGGCGCGCTCAACTCCAGAATTGCCATGTAACAGGAGGAAAGGACGTGTGTCCGTGATGACGCAGTCAGGGGCCCGGCAAATCGAGGCAGCCGCCTCACGAGGCCCCTTGCAGCTTCAAGCATCCAGCCTCCAGAATTCTAATCGAAACAACCCAGGAAATAGAAATCGCCGCAACTCCCCTGACATCAATAACTTAATTTTTCCTAATCGAAACAAAACAGGGGGGGTCGCCAGGACGAAAAGAGAACAATTAGCGAAAGTATTCGCGAGTCCGCAGCATCGGCGACCACAGAGCGTGGGTGTCTTCACCTTCGCCCCTCGCCCCTCATCCCTCACGCCTCACCCGGCCTCTTCATCTGCAATTCCCCCCACCCCCCTTCTATTGCGCTGACTCGGCGTCATCGAGTAAAACTCTTACTGCATGAAAGCGGAAATCATTGCGGTGGGGTCGGAGCTGCTCACGCCGGACCGCGTGGACACCAATTCGCTCTTTCTCACCTCGGAGCTCAATAAACTCGGGATTCGCGTGATACACAAAGCCGTGGTCGGCGATACGCGCGACGAGATGCGCACGTCCTTCCGGCATGCGCTCGACCGCGCCGAAGTCGTGGTCTCCTCCGGGGGCCTGGGCCCCACCGACGACGACCGCACGCGCGAAACCGTCGCGGAGCTTCTGGGGCGCAAACTCAAACGCGACGACGCGCTCCTGTGCCACATCCAGGAGCGATTCCGGCGCTCCGGGCGCGTGATGGCGGAAATCAATGTCCGCCAGGCCATGGTCCCCGAGGGCGCCACAATCCTGCCCAATCCGCGCGGCACCGCGCCGGGGCTTTGGCTCGAAGACGGCGGCCACATCGTGATTTTGCTTCCCGGCGTCCCCGGCGAGCTTCGCGCCATGTTCGACGCGGAAGTGAAGCCGCGGCTCGCGCGGCTGGGGGCGAGCGAGCGGCTCTTCTCGCGCGACCTGCGCGTGACGGGGCTTGCGGAATCGGAAGCCGAGCAGCGCGTCTCGCCGCTCTATGCCGTGTATCCCGAGACGGAGACGACCATCCTTGCCGCGCCCACGGGCATACAGCTTCACCCGCGCCTGTGGTCGAGCGACGCCGCCAAGGCGGAAAAACTTCTCGATGAAATGAGCGAGCGGATGGCGCTGGCGCTCGGCGAGTATCTCTACTCGGCGCGCGGCGAGACGCTCGAAGAAGTCGTGGCGCGCGCGCTCACGGAGAATCGCTCGACGATTGCCGCGGCGGAAAGTTGTACCGGAGGCATGCTGGCCGAGCGGCTGACCAACGTGCCGGGCAGCTCGGCCTACTTCCTCGGCGGCGTGGTCTGCTACAGCAACGAGATGAAGACGAGCTTCGCGGGCGTGGCGCCGGAGCTGATCGAATCGAAAGGCGCGGTGAGCAGCGAAGTGGCGCTCGCCCTTGCCGATGGCATCCGGAAACGGACGGGCGCGACGCTGGGCGTGGGAGTCACGGGAATCGCCGGTCCCGGCGGGGGCACGCCGGAAAAGCCCGTGGGACTGGTGTACATCGGGATCGCCGATGAGCGCGGCGCGCGCGAAAAGGTTTTTCGTTTCGTGGGCGACCGGGACCAAATCCGGCAGCGCGCCACGCAAGCGGCGCTCGATATGGTGCGGCGCTATTTTCTTTTTCCCCCGCCGGGACGGGGTTGAGAACGCGTAAGAGTCCGAAGTGATTTGTAGGTCGTGGCTTTTTACCCTGAGCATCGAAGGGCAGCCACGACAAAAGCGTGAAAGAATCAGGGGGCTTTAGCCCCTGAAGTACGAGGTTCGAATTTCTCTCGCGGGAGTTGGCTTGTGAGGCTCTTCGTGGCGCTCGATGTGCCGGAGGATGTGCGCGAGGCGTTCGGCAAGCTGGTTGCGCATCTCGAGGCGAAGTGCCGCGGGGTCAAGTGGGTGCGTCCGCAAGGAATGCACGTGACCGTGAAATTCATAGGCCACGTGGAGGCGGAAAGGTTCGCGCCGATTCAAGAGGCGCTCGGAAGGGTCGAGTGGCGCGGCGCCATCGAGATGCGCTTTCGCGGGGCGCGATTTTTTCCGAGCGAACGCTTCCCCCGCGTCCTGGCGAGCGAAGTGGAGACTTCCCCGCAGCTGGGAAAATTGGCGGCGGAAATTGACCGCGTGCTCGTTCCCCTGGGCGTGCCCGCTGGGGCACGGGAGTTTATTCCGCACCTGACGCTCGCCCGGCTGAAGTCCGAGGAAGGCGCGGAAGCGCTGGTGCGGGCGGCCGCGGAATTCGGGACGCGCGATTTCGGGCAGGCGCGCGCGACGGAATTTCATCTGTTCGAGAGCATCCTGCGCCCATCGGGCGCGGAATACAGGCGAATGAAAACCTATCCATTCGTGGAAGCGGCGCCGTGAACTCTCACTGGCACTGGCTCATCGGTGTGATCGCGTACGCGCTGGGGTCCATCCCCTTCGGACTGCTGATCGTGAAGGCGCGCGGAGGCGGCGACATACGCAAGTCCGGCAGCGGCAATATCGGCGCCGCCAACGTGGCGCGCAACGCCGGGTTCGTGGCGGGTGCGCTGACCCTGCTGCTCGATTCCGCGAAGGGCTGGCTGGCGGTATGGATCGCGAGCCGCTCGACGGAAGGCAATATCCGCTGGATGATGGCGGCGGCAATACTGGCGGTGGTGGGGCACGTGTTTCCCGTGTGGCTGGGATTCAAAGGCGGAAAGGGAGTGGCCACGAGCTTGGGCGCGCTTCTTCCCATCTGCCCGCAGGCTGTGGGCGCGGGAGCGGCGCTGTGGATATTGGTGGTGGTGTTCTGGCGGTACTCCTCGCTCGGATCAATCCTCATGGAGGCGGCCATGCCGGTGCTCGTTTATTTTCTGTACGAGCCGCGGCATGCCCCGCCCTCTTGCGTTACCTGGGGGGTGGTGGCGATTTCCCTGCTGGTGCTGGCCAAGCATCGCGCGAATCTGGAGCGGCTGGCTGCGGGCAAGGAGGAGCGGCTGGGTCCTCCGCCACGTTAGGCCTGGATTTGTGACGATGGCAACCCCCCGCGCACGGGCAGGACCGCGTAAATCAATGAAGCCAAAAGGCATGGCGCGCAAACGTGCGTAGCCATGTGGCCTATCAGCCAACGCTTGTACCTTCGGCCAGTTGTGCCGCCCTGTACGACCCGCTAGCATTTTTAGTGGGAATCGCATGCCCATGGAAGCCCTCAAAAACCTCTCCACACGCAAGATGCGCATTCTATGGATTGTGCTGGGAGCGCTATTGCTTGTAAGCGCCGCCCCGCTATGGCTCTATCACCGGCAGGTGCTGCGGCTGAGCGAAGAGAAGCTGCAGGATACCGAGCGGGTACAGCAAAGCGAAATAACGAGGTCGCTGGCGAACGAAACGCTGCAATTCGAGGAGGGCGTCCACGAACAGCTCCAAAGCCAGCGGCAGGTGCTGGCACTGACGGGCTGGATTCAGGACGTGGACGACGTGGCACACGCACCCCAGATTTCCCGGCTGCTGCAAGACTTCGTGGAGAACAACGGGAGTATTCTGTACGTCACGGCGGTAAACCAGCAGGCCAAGGGGCAATCGGCGGGGAGTTTCCCGGCCACCCAGGACCCCTTCGTGGAAGCGGCGCTACAGCGGGCCTTTATGGCCAGCATCCAGGGGTTGAATTTCATCAGCGAGCCGTTTGCGCTGGGCCAGGATGGGCGACCGGCGCTGGTGATGTCCGTGCCCCTGCTGGCGGACGGGCATTTCACGGGGATGTTCGCCTCGGTGATTTCGATTGACCGGCTTGTAGGGCGAATCCGCGACGCGAGCGTGCGCGACCGCACGGTATATATCGTGGATATGCACGGCCACATCGTGGCCTACCCGAATACGCACGAGTATGTTCCCGGGCAGGATTTCAGCTCGGTTTCCCCACTGGTGAGAAAATTCAGAGACCTGCCACGAGATCTGCGGACCACGGAAACCATGCATTTCACTTTGGACGGACAAGGCAAGGGCCGGCCCGTGGAGATGATCGGGACGTACAGCACAATCCCGGAATTGAGCTGGGCGGTGATCGCGCAGCGCAGCCTGGACGACGCGCGCATAGACGCGGGCGTGAGCGAACTGACGGCACAGGCTCTGAGCTTCGTGGTGGCCGCGACGTTCGCGGCGCTGGTACTCGGGTATTTCTTCGCGCTGGGGATCACGCGTCCGATCCGGGGCCTGGTGCGATCCACGCGCGCGATCAGCCGGGCGGAATTCCATGAACGGGCGGAGGTTCGCGGAGCGGCGGAGATCAGCGAGCTTGCCGAGACATTCAATAAAATGGCCGGCGACATCGAGGAGTACGTCGAACGGTTGAAGCAGGCGGCGGCGGAAAACCACGAGCTCTTCCTAGGCTCGATCCGCATGCTGGCCGCGGCCATTGACGAGAAGGACCCCTATACGCGAGGCCACTCCGGGCGCGTGGCAAAGTACTCGGTGATCATCGGGCAGACGCTGGGATTGAGCGATGAGCATCTGGACCGCCTGCGCATTTCGGCGCTGCTGCACGACGTGGGCAAAATCGGCGTGGACGACCGCGTGCTGAAGAAACCCGGGAAGCTGACGGACGAAGAGTTCGATGTGATGAAGCAGCACACCATCAAGGGAGCCAATATCATGCGTCCGGTCGGGCAGTTGAAGGACGTGTTGCCGGGCATCGAACTTCACCACGAGCGCATGGACGGCCAGGGGTATCCCTACGGCTTGGAAGGCGAACAAATTCCCTTGATGGCGCGTATCATCGCCGTCGCGGACACGCTCGACGCCATCACCACGAACCGTCCCTACCAATCAGCGATGGATCTGGACTGGGCGGTGAAGCGCATACGTTCACTGGCCATATCGAAGTTCGATCCGAAAGTGGTGGACGCCCTCGAGGCCGCGGTACATGAGGGACGCCTGCGCCTCACCGCCTTGCTCGTGGAAGTGTAAGCAAGCCGCTTTTCCTCCCGCTGGGATTCGTCTGCTAGAATGAGAAGTTCGCAACCGCGCGGCAAGCCGCATGATTTCACTTTTCGGAAAACCGGAACCCACGCTGCTCGAACGGCTGAAGAAGTCCGTCGGCAAAACGCGTTCGGAACTCGCCGCACAGATCGAGCAATTGCTGACCGGCGACCGCCCGGTGGATCCCGAGCTGCTGAAGCAGCTGGAATCGGCGTTGCTGCGGGCGGACATTGGCGTTCGAACCACCAAGGAGGCGCTGGTCGCGCTGCGCGAGCAGGTGAACCAACACAAATTGGATGGTTCGGCGGCACTCAAGCGGGAATTAAAGAACCAAATTCTGAAAATTTTGGCCGCGGCGGGAGCAGGATCCGAAGGCGGAGACGCCCGCGCGGACATGGCCGTGCCGCGGGTGCTCTTCGTGGTGGGCGTGAACGGCACCGGCAAGACAACGACAATCGGCAAGCTGGCGCACCGGCTGAAGGAACAGGGCGCGAGCGTGGTGTTGTGCGCCGCGGACACGTTTCGCGCGGCCGCCATCGAACAACTGGAAGTGTGGGGGCGGCGCGCCGGCGTGGAAGTGATCAAGCAGAAATCGGGCGCGGACCCATCGGCCGTGATTTTCGACGCGCTGACGGCGGCCCGCGCGCGACAGGCGGACATTGTCATCGTGGACACGGCGGGGCGCTTGCACACGAAATCGAACCTGATGGCCGAGCTCGAAAAAATGAAGCGCACGGCCTCGAAAATCGTGGAGGGCGCTCCGCACGAGGTGCTGCTGGTACTCGATGCAACCACGGGGCAAAACGGGCTCACCCAGGCCCGCGAATTCTGGAGCCACGCGGGTGTAACGGGGATCGTGCTCACAAAACTCGACGGCACGGCGAAGGGGGGGATTGTAGTGGCCATCGCTCGCGAGCTGAACCTGCCCATCCGCTTCGTCGGAACGGGCGAGCAGATAGATGATCTGGTTCCCTTCGATGCGGAAACGTATGTCAATTCGCTCTTCGACTAAATTGCCTCCGGGCCATGTCCGCTGGATGGGTGAAGCTATGACACTCGCCCACGAGGCGACGGGGCTCGCGCATCCCAATCCGCGGGTGGGAGCGGTGATTGTGAAGGATGGCCGAAAAGTCGGCGAAGGGTTTCACGAATACGACAAGCGCGACCATGCTGAAATCGCGGCGCTCGAGGAGGCGGGGGCAAAGGCGCGCGGCGCAACGCTGTATGTCAATTTGGAGCCGTGCTCGACGACGGGGAGGACGGGGCCGTGCACGCGGGCGATCATTTCGGCGGCCGTGAAACACGTATACGCGGCGATGAAAGACCCGAATCCGGCGGTCGCAGGAGGGGGATTTGCCGCATTGAAACGCGCAGGCGTGGCAGTGCATGTAGGGATCCACGAAGAATGCGCGAGGAAGGCGAACGAGGATTTTGCGAAATGGATTCGCACGGGCATTCCGTTTGTGACGCTCAAATCGGCGCTGACTCTGGACGGGCAAATCGCAATGCACGCCGGACGCCCCACGAAGATCACGGCCGATGCTTCGCGGGAAGCTGTCCATCGCCTGCGGCACTCCGCCGATGCGCTGCTCACGGGAATCGGCACGGTGCTCGCGGACAATCCGCTGCTCACGGATCGCAGCGGCGGGCGGCGGCGGCGAAAGCTCCTGCGCGTAGTGTTGGATTCGAGGTTGCGCTTGCCGCTGAAATCAAAACTTGCGAAATCGGCCGATGGCGATGTCACGGTGTTCACAACGCGATCAGCCGATTCACCGAAGGCGCGCGCGCTCGAGAGAGCGGGTGTAGAGGTGGTTCGCGTGGGTGCACGCCGTGGGCATGTGGATTTGCGCAGCGTGATTCGCGAATTGGGCAAACGTGAGATGCTGAATGTGCTGCTCGAAGCGGGCGCGGAATTGAACGGCGCGGCGCTCGAAGCCGGGATTGTGGACAAAATGGTTCTCTTTTATGCTCCGAAGGTAATGGGAACAGGCGGCGTTCCGCTGGCGCGGATTTCATCAACGGCGTGGTTTCCAAGGTCGCCCGCGCTTGCCAATCTCTCGGTGAAACCGTGCGGGCCAGATTTCATAGTGGAAGGATATTTTCACGATGTTTACAGGAATCGTCGAAGCCGTCGGAAAAATTGACGCGCTCGAAGCCGGGGCGGAAGGCGCGCGGCTGCGCGTGAACCTGGCGGACGCGCCGGCCATCGCCGCAGAAATGAAGCTTGGCGACAGCATTTCCGTGAACGGCTGCTGCCTGACCGTCGCCGATTGCGGGAAAAACTATTTCTCGGCGGACTTGTCCGGGGAGACGCTGGGGCGGACATCGTTTGGCGAGAAAAAGCCGGGCGATTTCGTGAACCTGGAACGGCCGCTCGCGGCGGGCGCGCGCCTGGGCGGCCATTTCGTTCAGGGGCACGTGGACGGGACGGGGCGCGTGACGCGGCTGGCGTCCGAGGGAGAAAGCTGGTGGCTGGGAGTGCGCGTGCCGGAAGAGCTGCGGCGCTACGTGGCGGAAAAAGGTTCGCTTGCCATAGATGGAATCAGCTTGACGGTGGCGCGCTGGGAGAACGGCGTAGCCGACGTGGCGATTATCCCGTTCACGTACGCGCATACAAATGTGCAGTCCCTGGCCGTGGGCAACCTGGTGAATTTGGAGTGCGACATTCTGGCCAAATACGTGGAAAGTTTGCTCGGGGCGCGCAAGACACCCGTGGACTCAGGCCTGACAACGTCTACGGCACAAGAACAAAAGCAGATCCCGCGTCGGGCCTGAGAAGCGGCCCTCGCTCGGGACGACAAATGTGCAAAGGAAACCGCGCGGCGCTAGCTTTTGTCTTTCTTATTTTTGTGCTTGCCGCCCAACTGGTCCCAGCGGTCTTCGAGGGATTGCCTGGTGAAAAGGGAGACGGAAAGGTTGGTGTTGTACTGGCAGTCGGTGAAGAAAGCCTGGTAAACGTGCATCTGATTGCGCCAGCGCGTGATTTGAAAGGGCGTCTGGATGCCTTGAATGAGCTGGTAATTGGAATAATCCTCGATTTGCACGGTCCTCATTCGTGTATCGGGATCTTGCGTTTCCGTAGTCTTTTCGACGGGCAAATGAGTGGAGCGCGAAATGGCGATCCGGAACGTGCGGTCGCCGCCATCCACCAGTTCGACCCAATCCACCTCCTTTAGATTCACCACGTCCTGGCCGTCATATCTGAAAATCATGCCGGGCTCGTGGATTCGACGGCGGAGGATATTGTTGATATCTATCTCGAGGTCGCCCTGGAATGCAGCGAGGTCGGTTGCCAGAGCATCGCCGACACCGCCGCGGTCAAGGGTCCATCCATTGTCGCCATTGAAGACATAGATGATATTGCGCTTGGGAAGATTTTCCTGGCGTTGCTTATCGGGCGGCATGGAGAAAAGAATGAACTTTCCATATCCGGTCATGGCGCCGGAATGGTCGAACTGGCTTATATCCCCCGTGCAGGTGGCGTCCTGAACGTTCAGATAGGCGGCCCCGCCGAGCGAATCAATGGCCTGCTGGAGCACCTGCTTGGCCTTGGCCGCGCTCTCGTCGGGCATCAGGACTTGCGCATCCTGCGCGCGCACATGCCGGACTGCCGCGAAATGCACCGAGGACGCGAGAATCGCGGCGAGGGTCAGGCGCCCGGCTATCCGCATCGGAAGGAGCCTCCGTTTACGTTGATTACCGCTCCCGTGATGAAGGTTGCCAGGTCCGATACGGCGAAAAGGATAGGCCCGGCGATTTCCGAGGGCTTGGCGATGCGGTGCAAAGGGCTGGCCTCCGCCGCGAGCTTCATGGCTTTCGGCGTTTTCAGCCGCGGCGCGGACATGTCCGTTTCCACCCAGCCGGGTGAGACGCAATTCACCAAAATATCGTGTGGCCCAAGCTCCGCGGAAAG
This sequence comes from Terriglobia bacterium, assembly GCA_963823205.1. Lineage (GTDB taxonomy): Bacteria > Acidobacteriota > Terriglobia > Acidiferrales > UBA7541 > Palsa-295. Next base: position 168,584 of record CAWGKL010000007.1, on the reverse strand, counting down.
GCTCTTCACAAAACCGATGATCGCGGCTTTGCTCGCGGCATAGTGGGAATGGAACGCGGGGCCAAATTGCCCGGCCACGGAGCTGACGGCGACGATGCGTCCGCCATGCTGGGCGATCATGTGCGGAGCGCAATGATGAACGACGGCGTAGACGCTTTTCAGATTGACGCGAATCATACTGTCCCATTCGCGCTCGGTGAGCTTTTCGATAGGGGCGTCCACGGGGTTCCATATGCCGGCGTTGGCGACCAGAATATCGAGGCGGCCGAGCCTTTCGTGCGCGAAGTCCACGAGCTTTTTCGCTTCCGCCATCTTGGCGAGATCGGCCTTGAAGGATTCGATGCGCGTGCCGTGCTTGCGCGCTTCCTGCTCGACCTGTTCCGCTGCGTCACGGTCGCGGTGATAGCCAAACACGACATCCGCGCCAGCCTGCGCGAAAAGTTTCACGGTCGCGGCGCCGATGCCCCGCGAGCCGCCTGTGACAAGAGCCGCTTTGCCCGCCAGTGAAATCATATGCCCCCGGCAAAAAATCGAAGTTTCATTTCAAAAATTCCACGAGCGCGCCTGCCTGCGCCCAGGGCCGCCGGCCTAGGCGCGCGCGGGCGCTTGGCGCGCGGCGGCCACGAGCTCGCGGAAGAGCGCCTGCGCCAGCGGGTCGGTTTCCGCGATGCGCTCGGGATGCCATTGCACGCCCATCACCCAGGAGGAATCGCCGGAGGTTTCGACGGCTTCGATGACGCCGTCGGGCGCGCGCGCGACGACTCGCAGATTGCGTCCGGGATCGAGAATCGCCTGATGATGAGAGCTATTCACGCGGGCCTCGCCAGCGCCGGCGGCCATCTCCGCGAGGCGCGATCCAGGCTCGATGCGCGCGCCATGGAACGGCTCTGGCGCGCCCTGCTCGTGGTCCCAGTCATGCTGAATCGGAGAGTGGAGTTCGCTCGGAATGTCCTGAATCAGACTCCCTCCCAGAAATACGTTCAGGCTCTGAATGCCAAAGCAGATCGCCAGAACCGGCTTTTTTTGCGCGAAGGCATGATCGAGAAAGAAGAAATCGGTTCGTTCTCGGGCGGGATCCGCATCGGCGCATTCTGAATGCCGCGGCTGATGAAAGAGCGATGGATCAACGTCCGCCGGACTGCCCGGGAGCACGAAGGCATCGAGGGACTGCGCGAGGTTTGCGAGTTCCTGGGCTGAAAGCGCGAGCGAAATTGCCACCGGCTCTCCGCCAGCCAGGCGAATGGCCTGCAGATAAGGCTCGATCTTCCTGCCAGCGTCCGTAAGTTCTTCTTTTTGTGTACGATACGGGACACCGACGCGCGGCTTATGGTTTTCCTCGGCACTCATAACTCGCCCATCCTATCATCGCCGCTAGGCGCGAGCAACTCGCCCGCTGGGCGTTGCGGAGGCGGCATCGGAGGCTTTGCGCCGGCCCCAATAACTGCGCAGATCCCCGACAAGGAAGAGCGAGCCGGCAGCAAATACGGCGTCCTCAGGAGACGCCATTTCGAGCGCGCGTTCCAGCGCTGCGGCAGGATCGCGGACTACGATGGCGTCGCCTGTGAGATGCGCGGTCAACTCCGCGAGGCGCGCGGCAGAGATGGCGCGCGGCTGGCGCGGCTCGGTGAGAATCACAGCCGAGGCGCACGGGAAGAGCAGGCCCGCGATTTCGTCCACGGCTTTATCGCGCATCGCGCCGTAGACAAGCAGGATGCGGCGGCCCTCGAAATTTTCGTCCCAGAATTTTTTCAATTCCCTGGCCGCCTGGGGATTGTGCGCGCCGTCGAGATAGACGGCGGGGCGAGCGGCAAGGCGTTCGAGGCGTCCGGGCCAGCGCGTCGTGGCGATGCCGTACGCAATGGCATCGTCGCCCACATGGAATCCGCGCTCGGCCAGAAGCCTCGCGGCCGTGGCAGCCGCAAGGGCGTTACGAATTTGAAAGCGGCCGGCGAGCGACGGCGCGAGCACGAATCTTTTCCCGGAATCAGGCACCGTAGCCACGGCGCGGTAGAATCCGCCCGCCGAATGCGCCTCTTCGAGGCGCCAAGCCGAATCCACTTCCACCAGGGGCGCGCCCAGCTCCGCGCATCGCCGCGCGATCACGGCGCGCGCTTCCGGGCGTTCGGCGGCGCTCACCACGTACGCGCCACGCTTGACGATCCCCGCCTTTTCCGCCGCGATTTCTTCGATGGAATGGCCGAGGTAATTCTCGTGATCGAAATCAATGGAGGTGATGACGGCGACTTGCGGCTCGACGATGTTGGTCGCGTCGAGACGCCCTCCCATCCCCACTTCGAAGATGGCGAAGTCCACGGCGCGCTCGGCAAAAACCGAAAACGCGATGGCCGTGACGCATTCGAAGAATGTCGGGTGCGCAGCCAATTTCCCCGCGGCCAGCAGCGGCTCGATGGCGCCGTGCACGCGCGTCCACGCCGCGGCAAAGTTCCCGTCCGATACAGGCTCGCCCTGGATGCGGATGCGCTCGTTGATGCGCTCGAGGTGGGGCGAAGTATAGAGGCCGGTGCGCAGGCCGGCGGCGCGCAGAATGGATTCAAGCATGGCCGCCGTGGAACCCTTGCCGTTGGTGCCCGCGATGTGAACACAGGGCGCGGCTCGCTGCGGATTGCCGAGCACCTGGGCAAGAATCGAGATGTTCTCGAGGCCGAATTTTTGCGTGCGCGCCTGGCGCGGCGCGCCCAATTCGCGCCCCAGCGCCATGAGCGCGCGGACGGATTCTTCGTAGTTCATGCGGATTCGAGAAAGAAGTCGAGGGCCCGCGCCACGTAGGGCTTCATCTTCTTGCGAGGAACGACGGCGTCGAGGAAACCGTGCTCGAGCAGGAATTCGGCGGTCTGAAAGCCTTCGGGCAGCTTCTGGCGGATGGTCTGCTCGATCACGCGAGGCCCGGCAAAGCCGATCAGCGCGCCGGGTTCGGCGATATTCAAATCGCCGAGCATAGCGTAGCTGGCGGTGACGCCTCCCGTGGTGGGATCGGTGAGCACGGAGATAAAGGGCACGCGCGCTTCGTCGAGCCGCCCGAGCGCCGCGGAAACCTTGGCGAGCTGCATCAGGCTGACGGTGCCTTCCATCATGCGCGCGCCCCCGGAACAGGAAACGACAATCAGCGGCTGGCGCCCGGCGAGCGACCGCTCAATCGCGCGCGCCACCTTTTCGCCCACCACGGCGCCCATCGAGCCGCCGATGAACGCAAATTCCATCGAACAGCAGACGACCGGCCGGCCGTTAAGCCGGCCCCCGGCCGTGAGGATGGCATCGTTCATGCCGAGCTTGTCCTGCGCGTCCTTGAGGCGTTGGGCATAGGGCTTGGTGTCGGTGAAATGGAGCGGATCGCTCGAGGCAAGCTCGCCGTCGTGCTCGGTCCATTGGGCGTCGTCGAGAAGCAATTCGAGGCGGCGGCGCGCGTTCAGCCGGAAGTGATGCTCGCATTTGGGGCACACTTCCCAATTTTCATCGAGGTCCTTTTTCCAGATGGTGGCGCGGCAAGCGCTGCACCTGGTCCAAAGGCCCTCCGTACGGACGCGGCGCTCGTCCACAGGCGTGGGATTTTCAATCGGCGCTTTTTCTCTCTTGAACCAGGTCATGGCTGCTCGGCGCTCCTAATAATCAATCCCGCGCTGCGCGAGAATGCCTTTCGTATACGGATGCTTCACTTCGCGCATCTCCGTGACCATGTCGGCGGCTTCGACCAGCCGGGGATGGGCGTTGCGCCCGGTGCAAATCACGTGGATTCGCTCGGGGCGGGTTTCGAGCGCGGCCACCACACGCTCCGGGTCGAGCATTTTATAGCTGATCACGTAGTTGATTTCGTCGAGCACCACCAGATCGTACCGCTCGCTGTAGATCTGCTCGCGGCCGTATTCCCACGCCTGCTCGCACAGCCGCACGTCTTCCGGGTCCGTATCCGCGCTGCCCACCTTGACGAAACCCCGGCCCATGGGCCGAATTTCGAATTTATCGTCGCCGAGCATTTTGGCCGCGTCGAGCTCGCCATAGTGCCACGAGCCCTTGATGAACTGCACCATCAGCACGCGCAGCCCCTGCCCCACGGCGCGAAACGAGGTGCCGAGCGCGCAAGTGGTCTTGCCCTTGCCCGGCCCGGTATAGACGATGAGCAGTCCCTTGCCTTCCGGCATTCGTTTGCCCCGCAGAGGTAATTTCCCATAGTGGCTGGAGGCCTGGAAAAGGTCAAGAGCGACGGTTCTCTGGTAGTGAGTCGCCTTGCCGGGACCGGGAGCCGGAGGACCGGAGAGTTGGTCTGAAAAGCCTAGGAGCGAAGGCGGGCCCGAAGGGGCCTCAGGGCTGGAAAGCGGACCTGAGCTAAAGGAAATACGGAATTTGGAATACGGAAAAACGGTGATTTTCGCAACCGGGAAGTAGTCCCGATTAGAAAATTTTCCGTCCTTTGTTTTCAGGAGGATAGACCGGGTTCTAATAGTTGGTGTCCCGATTAAAAATTTGGAATATGGAGTGGGGAGGGGCCGGATTGGCGAGGAGAAAGCGGCGGGACTAGGCACCCGCCGACCTGCCTACGGCACCATGGTTTCGGTCGAGATGTAACTCTCCTATTATCATTACGATTGAATTATACCATGTGTGTCAAATCTGTTCCATTTTGGGAATGGCGGAAGTCGTTTGTTGGCTGCGGGTTAGGCGGAGAAAGTGAAACGCCGACAAGATCTATTTCGGGTAGGGATGGCCGGCGAGGATGGCGAAGGCGCGGTAAATCTGCTCGGCCAGGACGACACGGGCGAACTCATGCGGCATGGTGAGCGTCGAAAGGGAAATCTTGTGCTCTGTCCTCGCGCAGAGTTCAGGAGGAAAGCCCCCGGAGTCGCCGCAGAGAAATACAAGCTCGCGCGTCCCACGGTCGCGCAAGTCGCCGAGCAAGCGCGCGAACTGCTCGGAGGTGAATTGCTTGCCGGCGGCGTCGAGTAGCACGACCGTCGCGCCCGGCTCGATTTTCAATTTGCGCAGCGCGGCGGGCGAGGAATCACGAAGCTCCGCGATTGCGATTTCGGCGTAATGCCGGATGCGCCCGGCGTAATCGTCGAGGAGCGCACGGATTTCCGGGCGCCGTGTTTTGCCGAACATGATGAGGCGGATTTTCATGATTGTTGAGCGCCGACGTTTACAGTCGGTGCGAAAGCTGCAAAACCGGAACTTCAGGGGCTAAAGCCCTGTCAGTTGTTGCCGCTTATGCCGCGGCTGAAACCGCGGCCTACAAAGCATCTTGCTTGCGTCGTGGCTGCCCTTCGATGCTGAGAGTAAGAAGCAACGGCCTACAAAAGCAAAAGATGCAGGTGCCTAAATCAGGCCGTATTTCTTGCGCTTATCGAGAAGCGTTTTGCGGCTGATGCCCAGGACTTCGGCGGCGCGCCCGATTTTGAAGCGCGTGGCTTCGAGCGTGGCCTGGATGGCCTCGCGCTCGATATCCTCGAGCGAGCGCAGCGCGTCCGCAGCGCCGGGCCCTTTCTTCACGGCGCGGAGGATTTCCGGAAACTTTTCCGCGCGCAGCACCGAATCTCTGGCAAACACAAGCGCGTGCTCGACTGCATTCTTAAGTTCGCGCGCATTTCCCGGCCAGGCGTACGATTCGAGCAGCGCGAGCGCCGCGGGATCGAGCGCCGCATCCGCCCGGCCATGGACGTGCCCGAGCCGCGCGAGAAAGTGCGCCGCGAGCGGCGCGATGTCCGCCGGGCGTTCCCGCAGCGGCGGGACGAAAATCCCGAGCACGTTCAAGCGGAAGAAAAGGTCCTCGCGAAAGCGGCCGGAGGAGACGGCGCCGGTCAAGTCGGTATTCGTCAGCGCCATCAGCCGCGCGTCCATGTGCAGAGTTTCCGTTCCGCCCAGCCGTTCAAACGTGCGCTCCTCGAGCACGCGCAGAAGTTTTGCCTGCATCGCCGGCGTGAGCGCGGCCACTTCGTCGAGCACAATGCTTCCGCCCTGCGCCATCTCGAGCCGGCCCGGCTTGCGGGCCACGGCGCCCGTGAAGGCGCCGCGCTCGTGCCCGAAAAGTTCCGATTCAATGAGTTCCGAGGGCAGGCTGGCGCAATCAATTTTCAGGAAGGGGGCATCGCGCCGCGGCCCGCGCTCATGAATCCAGCGCGCGAGCTGGTCCTTGCCCGTGCCGCTTTCGCCGGTGATCAGCAGGGTGGTGGCCGTGGGCGCGAGCTTTTCGGCCACCTCGAGGACGGTGCGCGAGGCCGGATCGGCCGCCACCCATACGATGTTTGCCGCGCTCATGATTGTGCCGCGCCGCTTTCGGATTCCGCCAGCGGCTCCGGCGGCTTTCCGAGCGCGGGAAAATCCAGGCGCTCGGCCGAGCGCCAGAGCCGCTCGAGATCGGTAATATTCCCGCGCTCGCTCGCTGAAAATATGCGCCACAAAATCACCATAATCCAGAAGGACCCACTCCGCGCTGGCTTTTCCCTCGCGATGGGCCAGGCGCACGCCGTGCTGCCCGAGCCGCTCTTCGATCGCTTCGCCGATGGCCTGGATTTGCGGATGGCTGCGCCCGGAACAGAGCAGAAAATACTCGGCGAAGGCCCCCACGCCGGTGAGCCTGAGCACGGTGATGTCCACGGCCTGTTTATCCTGGGCCGCTTCCACGGCCCAGCGGATTTCGGGGCGAAGATATTTGAGCGTCACCGGTAAAGGGCCTGCCCGAGAATGTATTCCTCGACGCGCGCGGGCACAAGCCCATGAATGCTTTGGCGGCCCTCGACGCGTTCGCGGACTTCCGTGGAGGAAACGTGGCTGGCGACCGTGGCGAGCAAATAGACCACGGACTTGCGCAGCACGATTTTGTGTGGGTCGTTCGACTCCGCGCGCCCCAGCTTTTCCGGGGGCACCACCAGGCGCAAGGCGTCCAGGCGAAAGCCCGGCCGGCTGGCGACGATGAAATCGCAGGAGTCGAGCAGCGAGTCGTAGCTCTTCCACGCGGGGATTTCCAAAAATTGGTCCGCGCCGAGAATAAAAAAGAGGTGATCGCCGGGATGCTCGTGGTGGAATTTCCGCACCGTATCAATCGTGTAGCAGACGCGGGGCGCCGCGCCGTCCACGGGCGCCTCGGCCAGCGACGGCAGAAACTTGGGATGTTCGGCGCAGGCCAGCGCCACCATGGCATAGCGGTGGAAAAAACGCGCGAGCCGCGGCCGCGTTTTGTGCGGCGGGCGCACGGAGGGAATGAAATAGATGGCGTCCAGATGAAATCGCCGCAGGGCCGCCTCGGCCACGGCGATGTGGCCCGCGTGGATGGGATCGAACGTCCCGCCGAAGAGCGCCACGGAGCGGCGATGCTCTCCGCCGGACGTTTTATGAGCGGCGTGCGGCGTCAATGCTCCCTCGAAGAGGCGCGGCAGGGTGTTCGGCCGATGACGGGGCGGATGATTCCTCCGCGTGATTCGCGGATCCGCGCGCCGGCTCCGCAGGCGTTTCGGCTGCTGCGCCGGGTTTGGGAATGCGGTCGAGCGCATCCGCCATGGCGCGCACCAGCTCCGCGATTCCCTGGCCCGTGGCGGAAGAGACGGCATGAAATTCCAAGCCGCGCTTGGCGGCGAAGGCTCGCAACTCTTCCAGGCGATCCCGATGGGTGGTGGCGTCCAGTTTCGTGGCCACCACGATTACGGGTTTTTCCGCCAGCGCGGGGCTGAATGCCGCAAGCTCGTGCTCGAGGATTTCGAAGTCGCGGACCGGGTCGCGATCGTTCGCGTCGCTCGTGTCCACGAGATGCGCGATCAGCCGTGTGCGCTCGATGTGCTTGAGAAATCTGGTTCCGAGGCCGGCACCTTCGTGCGCTCCTTCGATGAGCCCGGGAACGTCGGCGACCACGAAAATGCGCCCCGCGCCCGGAGCGGCGCCGGGATCGGCTGAAACCACGCCCAGGTGCGGCTCGAGGGTCGTGAACGGATAGGCCGCGATCTTGGGCCGCGCGGCGGAAATGCGCGAGATCAGCGTGGATTTCCCGGCGTTGGGAAAGCCGACGAGGCCCACGTCCGCGAGCAATTTCAGTTCGAGGCGCAGATGGCGCTCTTGGCCGGGCCGCCCGTCTTCGTGTTCGCGCGGGGCCTGGTGCCACGGCTTTGCGAAGTGCGAATTTCCGCGCCCGCCATGCCCGCCACGCGCCGCCAGAAAGCGCTGGCCGGCCTCGGTGAAATCGAAAAGCTGCTCGCCCGTGTCGGCGTCCAACACGATCGTGCCGACGGGCACGGCGAGAACCGTCTCGTCCCCGGATCGTCCGTGGCAATTGGAACCCTCCCCGTGGCGCCCACGCTCGGCGCGAAACTCGCGGTTGTAGCGGTAGCGCAGGAGCGTGTTGTCGTGCGGGTTCGATTCGATGTAAATGTCGCCGCCGTTTCCGCCATCGCCGCCCGATGGGCCGCCGCGCGGAACGAACTTCTCCCTGCGGAAGGCCATGCAGCCGTTTCCGCCATCGCCGCCCTTCACCAGGATTTTGGCTTCGTCAACAAACACATGCCGCTCGTTTCGCGAGGACGATGGAATGATAGAGGCTGCGCCACGGCTGCGGGAAAAAATAGAAACGGGCGAGGCCCGAGAGGTACGTCATAGATATGAGAGTCTCAATCGGCAGCGGGTGCGGCAGCCTTCTTTTCGCTGCCGGGCGCGGCATCTTCCGCCGGATGAACGCTGATGAAGCGACCTCGTCCGCCCCGGTCTTCGAATCGCACGATACCCGAGGTGCGCGCGAAGAGGGAATCGTCCTTGGCGCGGCCGACATTTTTCCCGGCCTTGTAACGCGTGCCACGCTGGCGGATCAGGATGCTCCCGCCGGAAACCAGTTGTCCGCCGAAGCGTTTGATTCCGAGGCGCTGTCCCTGCGAATCGCGCCCGTTTGTGGAAGATCCGCCGCCCTTCTTGTGTGCCATTTTCGGGAACCCTTATGCGAGTTGGATTTCGCTGACTTCGACGGCCGTGTAACCCTGCCGGTGGCCGCGCTGAATCTTGTACTGCCCGCCCGTCTTGAATTTGAGAACTTTGAGCTTCGCGCCGCGGACATGCTTCGTGATTTTCCCGGTGACCTTGGCCTTGCCCGCCGGGGCGCCCACGGCCAGCTTCTTGCCGTCGTCGCGGACGGCGAGAACATCTTCGAATGTCACCTTCCCGCCGACTTTGCCCTCGAGCCGCTCGACCTGTATGGTCTCGCCCGGCGCGACACGATACTGCTTGCCTCCACTGCGAATCACCGCGTACATGCTGCCTCCCGGCCCAATTGATTAACCTTGATTATACTGGCCTGCTGGCAGTTGCGTCAACGCGGGGGATTGCACGGCGCCGATTCATTACCTGAGGTTGTGGTTTCGTTCAATTCTTCATCGCAGGGCTATCCGGCGCGGCTGCGGGAGGCCGCGTGCCGATGCCGATCTCCATCGGCGTGTCCTTGGGGAAAACCACATCGCGTCCACGCGCGACGAAATTCGTATAGACAGACATCCCCGCCCCATAGGCTCCCATGGAATACCCGAAAGCGCGCGAATGAACCAGCGCGCCCAGCACGATGCCGACCAGTTTGAATCCACCCGCGCCGCCGGCGATGCGGTTGCTTGTGTTTCCCGCCGGATTGGGAACTTTGGCATCGGCGTCGCCTCCGGCAGAGACGGCAGCCAGACTTATGGAAACAGCGGTTTTTAGGTAGCGCGTTTTGGGAGTGGTGGCCTCCGCGCCGCCCTCCGCATCGAGCTTTACGTTGTCCGCCTTGCCCGCCTGAACCCCCGCGAGGATGGCGTCCACTTTCTGCTCGATCCCATTGGGCAGAGACAACTCATGAAATACGATCCGGAGCTGGCCGTTTCGGCTCATGTGGCGGGCCGCGTGCACTTCGAGGACGGATCCTTTCAAAACGCTGCCTTCCGGAACAATGAGGCGGTCTCCAGCAAATAAAGGCTGCGAAACGATCGCTTCCACATCGTCGCCTTTCTGCGCCGTGGCCGAACTGAGCGCGGTGATGAGCCGCGCATGTACGACGCTGCCGTCCACAGGCGCGGCGTTGAGGGAAGATGCAAGCTGAGGACCGAGCGGCTCGGCCCCGAAATCGAGTGGCTGCACGAGCTCGGCGGAGTAGATCGTCCCGGCATCTATGTATTGCGGGTGGACGGGAAGCAGCGCGACGCCATAGCGTTGGATGCGATGAATCTTGCCGGGCTCTTCGACCTGCTTCATGGCGCTGTCCCACGCCTGCTTGGCTCGCTGCTTTGCCTCTTTTGTTTTTTGCGACGCCGCGTCCGCGACTCCCTTCTTCTGACTATCGGCGTCAGCGGCGGACACAAGCTGAATCACCTGTCCCGAACCGGGAGTTACGCTCGTATGGATCGGAATGCGCTTGCCATCGGATAGGATAATCTCGCTGAACTCAATCCGGATTTTCCGCGCGGGCGTGAAATCGGCATCCAGTGCCGCGGCCGCGCGCTGCCCGCCGGAAACGCTTTCGATCTCCGTGATCTGCCCCGCGACTTCCGTTCCAACAGGAATCACCAGCTTGTCGAAGGCATACACGGGCTCGATGAGGCGTCCCTGAATGGGCTGGCCCGCTTTTTGGATGCGCACCTCCTTGTCGAGCACGACTTGCAAGGGGGTTTCCCGCGGCACGGTCAAAGGAACGGTTTCAACGACCGGTGAATTCGCCTCGGTTGGCCGGTGCGTTAAGACAGGTTCGGAAGGAGTGCCGGAGGCGGAAGAAGGAGCCGGAGGAGCGTTCTGAGCCTGCATCCATCCGGCGCATGCGCACGCCAGGAAAATTGCGCCCGTCACGCGCCCGATTGTTTTATTGCTTCTCTGCAATCGAGCGGTTCGAAGCGCCCGTTCTTTGGCGAGATTGAAAGAACGCTCGATCCGCATGTGCAAACCCTGGCTGCCGCGCACCTCGGTTTCGTGAGATCGGATGCGGCAATTTCACGGCGCGTTGCATGGCCGGCGGAGTCACGCGGCCGCGCGAATATTCTAACGCCATTTCAGGGATTTAATAGGGAGGGATGATACTCGCCAAAAATCGCGGCGCAGAAGTGCCGAGAGCACGTCCCGAAGAAATCCTGGGCCGTGCTCTGACGCTTCCTGAAGCGGGAAATGGCTAGTCGGATGCCGAAGAACTCGCCACAGCCGTGCTTCGAGGCGACCGCGTATAGGCGGGTTTCTCAAGATCGGCGGCGCCGCCGCTAGCTTCGCCGGCCTTATCAATTTCAATAGAGCCTTTGAAGTAGGCGCCGTCCTCGATCATGATGCGAGCGGTGGTCAAATCGCCCACCACCGAGCCATCCTTCTTGATCTCGATGCGGTCGCGCGCGCGCAAGTTCCCCTTCACGTTCCCGTACACGACAACTTCACGGGCAATCACGTCCGCCGTGACGCGGGCGCTTGCGCCGATGGTCAGCTTGCGATCCTCCAAATGCACCAGTCCCTCGACGCTGCCGTCTATGGACAGGTCCTCATTGCCGGTGATTTCCCCTTTAACGTGCAGGCTTGCGCCCAGGCGGGCTGTGCCGCCCGAACCTGCCGTCGCGGGATATGTCGAATCTAAAGGTGCCATTGTCTTAGCCTCCCCGGAGATTGGTGATGCGGTTGTTGCGTTTAATCTAGGCTGCTGCGGGAGCGGCGTCCTAGCGGGAGCGTCCTGCTTTTTGTCTCCCCACATTGATCCTCCTTGGGCCCGACTGCGCCGGAACCAGCATCATAACGCTATGGACCGGGGCTATCAATCTAGTGCCGCGCGGAATCGAAGCCAAACCCAAAATGGTACAGTTGTGTCCGGGGAGATACTGGGTGCCCGGAGCCTATTTTCTCCAATGATTTTTGCAGCCGGGCTGAACGCGTGTCGCATCGGGAGCTTCCTTGCCTTTGCCGTAGGCATGACATAGGATGCACAACCAAGTTCGCTTCCCAGCCCTGGGGCTGCATTCTGCTTCGCCGGTATGTCATTGCCGGCTTCATGGAAAAAGCGAGGGAGGACAAGATGTTTTGCTCGAAATGCGGGAGCGCTGTGGCGGAAGGAGCATCTTTTTGCGCCGCGTGCGGCCAGCCGGTTGCCGTAGTTTCCGGCGGGCAGAGCAGCGCGCCGGTGGCGGCCCCGTCGGCGACCGCGGACGCGCGGCGGCCCGTAGCCTACGCCGGGTTTTGGCTGCGCTTCGTGGCGATCATTATTGACTCGATTGCGATCAACGTGGCAGCAAGGATCCTAATGTTTCCTTTCTTGGGCGCTCTGGGCCTGCGAATGGCATTTATGCGTCATTGGCCCATGGCTCCCATGGACCCGGGGGAAATTATGGCGCTCATCGGGACGTTCTTTTGGCTCATCGCGATTGTGTCCGTTGTGAAGTGGCTCTACTATGCATTGCTGGAAAGCTCCGCGTGGCAGGCAACGCTCGGAAAGAAGGCGCTGGGGCTTATGGTGACGGATCTCGAAGGCCGCAGGATCAGCTTTGGGCGAGCGACGGGGCGATACTTCGCGAAGATTATTTCCGCGCTGATCCTATGTATCGGGTTCATGATGGCGGGCTTCACAGAGAAGAAACAGGCGCTGCACGATATGATCGCGGGCTGCCTGGTGATTCGCAAAGACTAGCGAAGGCGCATCGCGGGTGGGAACCAGCGGCGCAGCAGGAGGGGATGCAAAATGTACTGCATGAAATGCGGAAATCTCTTAGAGCAGGACGCGGCGTTTTGCGGGGCGTGCGGTGAGGCCGTTGTCGCGGTTGCTGTCGCCACACCTGGGCCGACGCCGACAGCCGCGCCCGTGGCGGCGCCGCCCGTGCAAGTGGCACCCGTTCCGGCAGTCGCAGTGGCAGCGCCGCTCGAGTACCCCTATGCGGGCTTCTGGCTGCGCTTCGTGGCGTATTTGATTGATGGTGCGGTGGCGTCTGTAGCGCTCGGTGTAGTGATCGTGGCCATGGTCCTGCTGGTGGGGGTAAGCTACATTCAAGGCTTGGCGGCGGGATTCAACAATCAGAACCCCGCTTTCCCCGCGGCGCTGATGCTCATTTTTCTTGCTGTGCTCGCCCCGGTTTTCGCGATGGCGTGGCTGTACTACGCCTCCATGGAAAGTTCATCCCATCAGGGGACTCTCGGAAAGATGGCGCTCGGGCTGATCGTCACGGACACGGCGGGTCGCCGAATCAGCTTCGGGCGGGCCAGTGGGCGCTTTTTCGCCAAGATGATCACCGGAATGGTTCCGCTCGCCATCGGGTACATCATGGCGGGATTCACGGAGAAAAAACAGGCGCTACACGATATGATTGCGAGCCTGTCTCGTCCTCAGGAAAACGTAGGCGAAAACCGCCAGGCGCGGTTTGCCGCCAGCGCGCGAAGCCCATGACCGCAAGCCTCCCATCGATCGTGATTGTCGGACGCCCCAATGTGGGAAAATCCACGCTCTTCAACCGGCTGACCGGGACGCGGCGCTCCATCGTGACCAATGAGCCGGGGATTACGCGCGACCGCATATACGGGCGAGGGAATTGGGAGGGCCGCGCGTTCGAAGTGGTGGATACGGGCGGAATCGTCCCCGAAGAGAAGGCCGGCATTCCGGGAGAAATTCTGCGCCAGGCGCGCGTGGCGATTGAAAAGGCGGCGCGCGTGGTGCAGGTAGTGGATGGGCGCGAGGGGCCGACGCCGCTCGATGCGGAGCTGGCGCAACTGCTGCGGCGCGCGGGCAAGCCGCCCGTGATGGCGGTGAACAAGGTGGATTCGCCGAAGCAGACGGACCTTGCCGCGCAGTTCTACGAACTGGGCGGAGAGGTTTTCCCGATTTCGGCCGAGCACGGCTTCGGGATTGACGACCTGCTGGACGCGCTCACGAAGGATTTTCCGCAAGGCGAGCAGGCCGAAGCGGCGCCGGACGTCAATATCGCCATCATCGGCCGGCCCAACGTGGGGAAATCCACGCTGCTCAACCAACTGGCGGGAGCGGAGCGCGCCATTGTATCGCCCGAGCCGGGCACCACGCGCGACGCGGTGGATACGGTGGTCGAGCGGCACGGCAAAATGTACCGCTTCCTCGATACGGCCGGAATCCGGCGCAAGGGCAAGACGAAGCTGATGGCGGAAAAACTGAGCGTGATCATGGCGCGGCAGCATCTGGAACGCGCGGATGTGGCCGTGCTTGTGGCGGATGGGGCCGTGGGAGTCACGTCGCATGACGCGACCATTGCGAGCTACGCCGAGCAGTCGGGCGGCTCCGTAATCATCGCGGTGAATAAGTGGGATTTGGCGCTCGAAGCCGCGCGGGAAAAAGCGGAGAGAGAGAAACAGCATCGGCGGAAAGGGCCGGGGCGGAAATCCGGAAAAGCTGCTGGCGGACTACGAGCCGATGGTGCGCGAGAAAATTGAAATTTCTCTCTTACGCGCCGGTGGTCTTTCTTTCCGCGCTCACGGGCGAACGAGTGGAAAAACTCTATACGCTGATTGACAACGTGGCGGAAGCGCGCCAGCGGCGGATTTCGACGGGCGAGCTGAATCGCTGGCTCGCGGGCGTGGATCTCGACCGCGGGACGTCACCGGCCAGCCGCAAGGTGAAAATTTATTACGTGACGCAGGCCACGGCATCGCCGCCGACGTTCGTCCTATTCACGAACCAAACCGAAGCCGCTGCACTTCAGCTATCAGCGCTTTCTTGAGAACCGGCTGCGCGCCGCCTTCGATTTCACCGGCACGCCCATCCGGTTCACGCAGCGGCTGAAAAAGCGCGAGCGTCCCGAAAGCGAAAAGCGCGAAATGCGCCCCGGCGGAAAGCGCACGCCGCGCCACAGCGAAAAGCGCGGAAGCGAGAAGTATCGCGGCCAGCGGAGACGCCCGAGCAAGAAGCGCGGCTCCGATCGCTAACAGTCATCTGACAGGGGGGGTTGACACGGCGGGAAAACGGCCTAGGATACAGACAAAGATATGGCGAGTGCCGCACAACCAGCGCGGGAAATACCCGAGAAAAGCCTTTTCCGCATCGGCGAAGTGAGCCGGTTGACGGCGACGAAGACTTTCGTCCTGCGCTACTGGGAGACGGAATTCCCCACGCTGCAGCCGGTGAAAAGCCCGAGCGGGCATCGGCTTTACCGCCGCGAAGATATCGAAACGGTTTTCGAGATCAAGCGCCTGCTCTACGAGGAGGGTTTTACCATCGCCGGGGCGCGAAAACACCTGGCGGAGCAGGAGCGGCGGCAACGGGAAAAGGCGCGGAGCGAAGCAAGCCGGCGCGTCCGGCTGCAAGCGCCGAACGCGGCTCGCGCGCGCACCGCAAATTCCTGCTCGATCTGCACGAAGAACTCCTCGCTGTCTTGACCCTTCTCGAACGCGAGTGATACGCTGAAGAGGCTCGAACGGGAGCCAAAGCAGTCGGGACGTGGCGCAGCCTGGTAGCGCGCACGCTTGGGGTGCGTGAGGTCGCTGGTTCAAATCCAGTCGTCCCGACCATCTTCCCCTCCATGCGCCGGCGGGATTTCACCGATGGCGCCGCGCCCGCACCGGAATCTACATGCCGAATATTCTGATCACGAATGACGACGGGATTCATGCGCCGGGCCTGCGCGCGCTGGCCGCAGCGATGCACGACCTAGGACGGATCACCATCGTGGCGCCTTCGCAGGAGCGCAGCGCCGCCGCGCAATCGCTCACGCTGCGCCAACCGATCTACTGCGACCAGATCGCCGAGCGCGAATACGCGGTGGAGGGCACGCCCGCCGACGCCATGATCCTGGCGTTTCACACGCTGCTCAAGGAAAAGCCCGACCTGGTCATCTCCGGAATCAATCGCGGCGGGAACCTGGGCGAAAACGTCTATTACTCGGGGACGGTTGGCGCGGCGATGGAAGCGGCCATCAATCGTGTGCCGGCCATCGCGGTTTCGGTGGCGTATCGCGGCAAGGAGAAGTTCGATTTCGCGGCGGCGGCGTGCTTCACGCGCAGCCTGGTTCCGCTGATCCTGAAAGAAGGGTTGCCCGTAGGCGTGATGCTGAACGTGAATGTGCCGCAGCCGTGGAACGGGGCGGTGCGCGTCACGCGGCAGTCGTCGAAGATCACGCGCAATGTGCTGCATCCCGGCACCGACCCGCGCGGGCGGCGCTATTACTGGCTGAGCGAGCAGAAGTTCATCGAAGGGATTGACCCGGACACCGACCATGCCGCCATTCGCGACGGCGCCGTCTCGATCACGCCGCTGGAACTCGACCATACGCACGCGCCATCGCTGAATCACCTTTCGCGCTGGGGCGGCTTGCTCGAAGAATCCTTCCGCATCTTTCCGGCGAGCCCAAAAACCGCTGAGGACTGTGCCCGCGCTTCCCGGTGGAGTATGATTTCCGGGCCGCGGCCGTGCGCGAGTGCGCGCAGCCTAAGCCGCTCGGAAAATTCGCGGAGACAATCGTGAAGAATAGCGCCATCCTGCTCGTCAGCTGCGCCGACCAGAAGGGGCTGACCGCTTCGATCGCCGATTTCATTTTTCAGGCCAATGGCAATATCCTCCATGCGGACGAGCACCAGGATCACGAGCGCAACGTCTTTCTGATGCGCGTGGAATGGGACCTGGAGGGTTTCGCGTGGATATGCGCGATTTCGCGAACTCGTTCGAGCCGATCGCCGAGCCGCTTCGGGATGAAATGGCGCGTGGCGCTTTCTTCGGTGCGACCGAAGGCGGCAATCTTCGTCTCGAAGCACGACCATTGCCTCGTGGACCTGCTCTATCGGCACAGCGCCGGCGAGCTGGCCTGCGAGATTCCCCTGCTCATCAGCAATCATCCGGAGGCGCAGCACTGGGCGGATTTTTACGGCATTCCGCTGCATGTGATTCCCGTCACGCCGGAAACGAAGCGCGAGGCCGAGCGGCAGCAACTCGAGCTGCTGCGGCAGCACGGGATTGATCTGGTGGTGCTCGCGCGCTACATGCAAATCCTTTCGCCGGATTTCATCCGCGAATTTTCGCCGAACCACATCATCAATATTCACCACTCGTTTCTTCCCGCGTTCACGGGGGCGCGTCCGCACGAGCGGGCCTTTGAGCGCGGCGTGAAACTGATCGGCGCGACGAGCCACTACGTGACCGAAATTCTCGACGAGGGCCCATCATCGAGCAGGACGTGGTGCGGATTTCGCATCGCGATACGCTCGAAGATTTGATTCAGAAGGGACGCGACCTTGAAAAGGCCGTGCTTTCGCGCGCCGTGCGCTGGCACATTGAAAGCCGCATCCTGCTCTACGCAAACAAAACCGTGATTTTCGATTAGCCCCGATGCCTCCCTCGCCGAAAAAAGCCGCCGCCACGAAATCCGAGGAAGTCACCGTCGAGGAATTTTCGGTCCCGGCGGCCTGCTGGCGCGGGCCCATCCGGGATATGAGTTCCGTCCCTCGCAGCTCGAGATGGCCCGCGCCGCCGAGGAAGCCTTCGAAAAGCACCAGCACGCCGTGATGGAGGCGGGCACGGGCACCGGAAAGACTCTCGCCTATCTGATTCCCGCGATTCGCAGCGGGCGCCGCGTGGTGATTTCGACAGCCACGAAATCCCTTCAGGAGCAGCTCTTCCGGAAGGACGTGCCGTTCCTGCAAAAACATTTTGCTCCGAATCTGAAAGCCGCGCTGATGAAGGGCCGCGCCAATTTTCTTTGCCGGCAGAAAGTGCATCAGATGGATGGCCAGGCCGCGCTGAAGGGGATAGACGAGGTGGACTGGTTTTCCCAGATCCGCGATTGGGAGAAGCTCACGGAGACGGGCGACCGCAGCGAGCTGAGATTCCTTCCCGACGACGCCGACCTGTGGAACCGCATCGACGCGCGCAGCGACCTGTGCACCGGGCAGAAGTGCGCCGAATTCCAGCGCTGCTTCATCACCGCCATGCACCAGCGGGCGCACGAAGCGGACCTGGTCATCGTGAACCATCATCTTTTCTTCGCTGATCTGGCGCTTCGCCAGGACGATTTCGGCTCGATCCTGCCCGAATATTCCGCCGTGGTTTTCGACGAGGCGCACGAAATCGAGGATGTGGCCAGCGACTATTTCGGCCGGCAGCTTTCGAGCTACCGTTTCGAAGAGCTGGCGCGCGACACGGAAAACATTCTTCGCGTTCTGCGGATCGAGGCGGCTCCGCTGCGGCGGCATCTGGCGCGCGTCCGCGAGCGCGGGCGCAGCTTTTTCGGAAATTTTCCGGAGCGCGAGGGGCGCTTCCCGTTTGGGCCCGCCGAAAGGAGCGCGTTCCTCGAACAGAATCGCGAGGCCTACGGCGAATTGTGCTCCGCCCTCAAGCGCATGGAAGCGGAGCTTTCGGCGCTCACGCCGAAGCCCGAAGAGGTGCTCACGCTCGCGCGGCGCGCCGCCGAGCTGCGCCGCGAACTCGAGTTCCTCCTCGAAAGCGAGGAAAAAAGCTACGTCTACTGGTACGAGCGGCGCGGGCGCGGAGTTTTTCTGGCGGCCACGCCGATTGACGTGAGCCAAATCCTCCGCGAACAACTTTTCGAAAGGTTCGATACCGTGATTCTTACTTCCGCGACTCTCGCCGTCGGCGGAAGTTTCGACTATTTGAAGCAGCGCCTCGGCATCCTCCCGGCCAAGGAGCTGGTGCTGCCGCAGGAGTTCAATTTCCGCGAGAAGGCGCTGCTCTACATCCCCGGGGCGATCCCGGACGTGCGCCACGCTTCCTTTCCCGCGGCCGCAGCCGATGAAATCACGCGCCTGCTGGAAATCACGCAAGGCCGCGCCTTCTGCCTCTTCACCAGCTACGCGCAAATGAAGGATGTGCACGAGCGCGTGGCGGGACGCGTGAGCTTTCCCCTGCTGCTGCAGGGGACGGCGCCGCGTTCGGTCCTGCTCGACCGTTTCCGGTCCACGCCGAACGCCGTGCTGTTCGCGACCTCCAGCTTTTGGCAGGGCGTGGACGTGCCCGGGGCGCAGCTCTCTTGCGTCATCATAGATAAGTTGCCGTTCGCCGTGCCGAGCGACCCGGTGGTGGCGGCGCGCGTGCGCGCGCTCCAGGACGACGGCCGCAACGCCTTCGCCGAATATCAGGTGCCCGAAGCCGTGCTGGCACTCAAGCAGGGGTTCGGCCGGCTGATCCGTTCGAAAGCGGATCGCGGAATCCTGGCGATCCTCGATAACCGCATCCGCCGGATGCAGTATGGTAGAATTTTTCTCGAGTCCCTGCCCGATTACACATCCACGCAGGACCTCGCCGAGGTCGCGCGCTTCATGGAAGGCCATCCGCAATAGCGAAAGCGAGCGGGCCGCGGCTTCCGGCGTTTGCGGACTCGAAGGACGGCTCATGTACGAAGTCAGCGTGGAAGAGACATTCGCCGCGGCGCACAATCTGCGCGGCTACCACGGAAAATGCGAGAACCTGCACGGGCACAATTACAGGGTGCGCGTGACTCTCGAGGGCGCGGAACTCGATTCGGCCGGGCTGCTCTACGATTTCGTGCATTTGAAGGGCGTGATCCAGGGCGTGATCCGCGCGCTCGATCACCGCTACCTGAACGAGTTACCCCCGTTCGACGCACTGAATCCCTCGGCGGAAAATATCGCGCGTTACATCTGCGACGAAGCCTCGAAGCAACTTCCGGCGGCGCCGAATGGGGCGCGCATCGCGAGCATCACGGTTTGGGAGACGGACACGGCCGCAGCCACCTACCGGCCGTAAGGGGGTCGCGGATTCTCTGCGAGAATTGACGCCATGGTGATCACCGAAATCTTCAAATCCATTCAGGGAGAAGGCACGCGCGCGGGTTTGCCCTGCATCTTCGTGCGTCTCACGGGCTGCAACCTTCGCTGCACATGGTGCGACACGGCCTACGCCTTCCATGGCGGTACAAAATATTCGGTGGCGGAAGTTTTGCAGCGCGTGCACACGCTGGCGGGGGCAGGCGGTGGCGCGATTTCGCTCGTGGAAATCACCGGCGGCGAACCCTTGCTGCAACCGGAAACTCCCGCGCTGGCGAAAGAGCTCCTTGCCCGAGGCTCCACGGTGATGATCGAAACGAGCGGGGAGCGCTTCACCGGCGTTCTGCCGCGCGAAGTGATCAAGATTGTGGATGTAAAATGCCCGGATTCAGGCGAAGCGGATACGTTCGAGATGGCCAATCTCGACGTCCTGGACGAGAGGGATGAAATCAAATTTGTGGTTTCGAGCCGCCGCGATTACGATTTCGCTCGCGACTTCACGGCCCGCCACCATCTCGCCGCGCGCGTAGGCCAGGTCCTCTTCTCCCCTGTGTTCGCCGACCCGGCGGGCGGCTGGCCCGGTCTCGACGCGCGGGATCTGGCCGAATGGATTCTGGCCGATGGATTGCCTGTGCGCCTTGGCTTGCAATTGCACAAATTTATCTGGGACCCGGCCATGAAGGGAGTTTGAGCAAAGAATGGCGGAAAAGCCCAAGGCGGTAGTGCTGTTGAGCGGAGGGATGGACTCCTGCGTCACGGCGGCCATCGCCAACCAGACGCATCGCCTGGCCCTGCTGCACGCCAGCTACGGCCAGCGAACCGAGCAGCGCGAGCGGCGCTCGTTCGAAGCCATCGCCGATTTCTACGGCGTTCGCGAGCGGCTGGCCATCCGATTCGACGCCTTCGCGCAGATCGGCGGATCGGCGCTCACCGACCGGACCATGGCCGTCCCCGAATCGGGAGAGGCGCTTGGGCCGGGCGCGGGCATTCCCGTCACCTACGTTCCCTTCCGCAATGCCCATTTTCTCTCGGCGGCGGTGAGTTGGGCGGAGGTAACCGGCGCAACGGCGATTTTCATCGGTGCCGTGGCGGAAGATAGTTCAGGCTACCCGGATTGCCGCCCGGAATATTACCGCGCGTTCGCCGAGCTCGTCCGGCTAGGGACACGGCCGGAAACGCGCATCGAGATTCGAACGCCGGTGATCGCCATGCGCAAGAGCGAAATCGCGCGCCGCGGAGCCGAACTCGGCGCGCCCTTCGATCTCACCTGGTCGTGCTATCAATTCGAGGAGGAAGCTTGCGGCGCATGCGATAGTTGCCGTCTGCGTCTTCGGGCGTTTGCCGAAGCCGGACTGCACGATCCTATCGCTTATCGGTCGCAAATTGCGCGATAATGGCTGCCAGCACCCGGGTGGAAAAGGAGATATTCGTATGAGTCGATTGATTCCTATCTGTATCATTTTGGCTGCGGCGCTTTTGCTCCCTGCGATTTCGGCGGCGCAGGCCACATCCGTCGGCGGCCAAATTATTGCGGATGACGGCACACCATGGGCCGGTATAGACGTGATCATACAAAACACGGGCAACGGCCAGGCGTTTGATGTGAAGGCGGACAAAGAGGGGCGTTATACGCAATTGGGCTTGCAGCCGGGCCTTTACAAAATCACGATTCAAAGCCAGCCGGATGAAAACGGCCAGCGCTTCATGTATGCAGTGACGGCTACGATTCATGGCGGGCAGGACAACGATGTCTCCATTAATTTTAAGAAAATTATTGAAGCCGCCCATCCGGAAGGGCAAAAGAAGGAAGAGGACTCAAAGAGCAAATTCAATAACATGAAGGCGCACTTCGAGGCGGGCCTCGCGGCCATGGACGATTCCAACACGCTGCGGACGCAACTCGCCGCCACGCCCGCCGCGGATAAGGGCCCGATTCAGGACAAGCTGAACGACGATTACAAGACCGCCATCGGGGAATTCCAGCAGGCGCAGCAGGCGGATCCGCCGACCGACGTGAAAAATCAGGCCGTAATCTGGGCCAATCTCGGCAAGACCTACGATTACGCCGGGCAATACGACGACGCCATCAACGCGTATCAAAAGGCGATCGCCGTCCAGCCCGCGCCGGTTTATTACACGAACCTGAGCAAAGACATGGCCAACGAAGCTGCCGCGCAGACCGACCCGAATGCCGCCGCGCAGAAGCTTGCCGACGCCAGCGCCGCGTGCGACAAAGCTGCCGCGCTCGATCCCACGGTAACCGCCGCGATGTGCTACAAGAATATCGGGATCATTCTCTCCAACAAGGGCGATATGAAGGACGCCATTGCGCCCTTGCAAAAAGCGACCCAGTTGAACCCCAAGGACGCCCAGGCGTGGTTCCTGCTTGGCAGCGCTCTCGCCGCGACGGCCGAAACGAAGCAAGAGGGCAATCAGGTAATTTCCGTCTTCCCACCGGGAACCGCCGAAGCATTTCAAAAGTGCATAGATGCCGACCCCAACGGCCCTTACGCCTCACAAGCAAAAGATGTGCTCGATGGTCTGGCCTCTTTGAGCGGCGGCGTAAATACGACGGTCGCGGATAAGAAAAAGAAGTAGCGGCAGTCCGGCGGCCAAAAATCCCTGCAAACTTTCGGGGCGCTGGGAGACTTGGGTCCCGGTGCGCGCGATCACACCCCACCCCCTGCGGCACCGATCCTAATACCTTCAAATAGGACGGGTCCTGCGCTCATAAAATGAGGATCTCTCGACTCCCTAAAACCACGAAGCACCCGGTATTAGTCCTACCATAGCGAGTCTCCTCTCGACCCCGAATCGGGAAAGTGCTATTCTCGCCCAGGCGGCGGGAGGGGGGAACCGTGCCAGAAGCGGAATCGGACCAAATCGGCACTCAACGCCGGCGAAGCGAGCGCGTTCAACACTCGCTGCCAGTGACCGTTCGCGGAATTGATCTTCTCGGCCAGCCTTTCGAAGAGCGCACCTCCACCGTGGTTTTGAATCTGCATGGTTGCCGGTACTCGTCGAAGCATCATCTCCCCAAAAATACCTGGGTTACGCTGGAAATAGCGCAGGGCGCCGAGCAGCGCTGCATGCGCGCGCGGGTCGCCTGGATTCAGCGCCCCCGTTCCGTTCGCGAGCTTTTCCTGATCGCCGTCGAACTGGAAACCCCTGCAAACATCTGGAACCTCGACCCCGCTCCCGCGGAATGGGCCGCATCCGGCTTCTCGATCAAACCGCCGGACGCCTCGGCGGTTCCTCCAGCGCCGGAAACGGAGCGCTTTGCGGAAACATCCGAAGCCGAGGCGGTTCCAGCCACGCTCGCCAAATTTCTAGAAGGTTGGAGCAGCGGCGCCGCGAATCCTCTTGCGGCCTCTCTGGAGCGAGCCTCGCGCAAACCGCCGGTATCTGCGGAGGAAATGGCCGCCGCTGCGGAAGAAGCGGCTGCGAGATGGCGCGAACGTCTCGAGCGGGAGATGGGGATCGCGCAGGCGCAGTGGAACGAGCTTTTGCAGTCGTCACTCGACGGAAGTATCCAGCGTCTAGCCGAGCGATTGTCCGAGCGGTCGCAGGAGGCTCTGCGGAATGCCGGGGAAACAATGGCCACCCAGCTCGCGGCGCTCCGGGAGCCACTGGCACGGGCCTCGGCGGAAGCGCGCGACGCGCTCGCGGCCGTGAAGGCCGAGCTTGAGCAAGAGATGGCGGGCGCCCGGTCCGCCCTGGCCGAGATCGAGCAATTGGCGATGCGCACGAAAAATTACTCCGCGCAACTCGAAGCCGCCACCCACGACACGCTCAACGACTTGCACCGCCGGCTCGAGAGCATCCTGGAAGCTCAAACCAAGGAAATGAACCACCGCGCCGAGGCGATTGCCGTGGAAGCGCCCGAGCGGTTGGCGTCCGCGCTCGATTCTTTGGGCCGTCAAATTTCCGAACGCACGCTTGCGGACCTGGAATCGAGGCTCGCCCCGCATATCTCCCGCGCTTCCGAATTGCTGGGCGAGATGTCCGCCCGTGAGACGCAGGCGGATGAGGGCTTGCGTCTCCACCGCGAGCGCCTGCGCCAAATTGCCGAAAGCAACCGCCGCGAAGTGGACGAGCAACTGGCCGCCGGGCTTGCAAGCCTCCGCGCCGATTTTGAAACGGCCCGCGAAGAAGCTCTCCTGAAGTGCAATGATGAACTGGAATCCGGCGTCGCTCGCGCCTCGCATGCGGCCGTCGAATCCATCAGCCGGGCCTCCGAATGGCTCCAGCACGAGGCGCGGGCGCGCTTGCAAGTCCAAGTCGAGCAGACGCTGACCGCGGCGGGAAATGGCCTGGAAGAAAAGACCGGCGAGGCGGAGAGCAAATTCGCGGCGCAACTCGGAGAACATTCCTCCGCGCGTCTTGCGGAGATTCAGCAGCAGCTCGATGGCGTCGCCGGCGAGATGGCCAGCCGGGCACGTACGCAGATCGCGGAGGCCGCGGAAGCCGCCGCGGCTACATTCGGACAGGTTCTCGGCGGCATTTCCGAGCGGGAGGTCCGCCAATTCACGGAAGCCGGCCGCAGCGCTCTCGAGGAGCGGACCGCGGAGCTCGAACTCTTCTCACGCGAGTTCCTGGTCCGTCTGAAGGCGAGCGCCGGCGAGTCGCTCGAAGCCTTCCTTACGCAAATCCATTCCCATCTGGAAGCGAGCGTCGCGGAAGGGCGCGATGCCCTTGCCGCCGAATTCACCTCGGCCCTCGGTGGATACCGCGCCGAACGCGAGGCGCGCGAAAGGGAATGGGCCGAGAGCTTGGAACGCCTGAGCGCCGAAATCGCGGAGAAATATCAGGAACGTCTCGAGGCCGCCTGCGATTCCTCAATGGCTTCTTCCGCGCGCCGTCTCGACGAGCAAGCCCAGGCAGCCGTCGAATCGCTCGTAAGCACAACGGGCCGGGCCCTGCGCGACTCCTGCGCGATGATTTTCGGAGCCCTGGCGGAAGCGCTCGGCGAGCGCGCGGCAAGCCCCGCCGGGGTGGTCGCTTTTGCCCCCGCGCCGGGGCGGGAAGCCGCGGAACCAGCGCCGCCCCGCGGTGAATCCGCTCCCGACCAGCTGAGCGCCTGACGGCTTACTTCTCACCCACAATCTCACGCACGGAATTCCCCACGTGGGCAATCTGCTCCGCCGTCAAGCTCGGGAACATCGGTAGGCTCAGCACGCGTTCGCAGGCGCGCTCGGCGTGCGGAAAAATTCCCGGCGGATAGCCGAGCGAGGAATAGGCCGGCTGCAGATGTACGGGCCGGGGATAGTGCACGGAGGTCTCGATCTCGCGCTCCCGGAGCTGCGCGATCACCGCGTTCCGATTGCTCACGTAAATCACGAACTGGTGGTACACGCATTCGTCGCGCGAATCGTCCACGGGCATCTCCAGCCGCGCGCCCGCGAGCAGCCGGCGATACTCCCGCGCGATTTCCTGGCGTCTTGCCGTCCAGGCATAGAGGCGGCGCAATTTGATCCGCAGCACGGCGCCTTGATATCCGTGCATGCGGTAATTAAAGCCCACGAACTCATGTTCGTAACGCGCCGTCTGGCCGTGCGAGCGCGCCGCCCGCGCGAATGTCGCAATCTGATCGTCGTCGGTCGTAAGCGCCCCTCCTTCGCCGCAGGCGCCCAGATTCTTGGTTGGATAGAAGCTGAAGGCACCCGCGTTGGCCAACCCTCCCACGCGCCGGCCGCGGTAGTGCGCGCCATGAGCCTGCGCTGCGTCTTCCAACACGCGCACATCGTGGCGCGCCGCAACCGCGTGGATCGCATCCATATCCGCCGGGCGGCCATAGAGGTGAACCGGCATGATCGCGCGAGTGCGGGGCGTGATGGCCCGCTCGAGAAGCCGCGCATCGAGATTGGCCGTCGCGGGGTCAATATCCACGAAGACGGGCACGGCGCCGCAATAGGTGATCGCCTCGGTCGCGGCAACGAACGTATTCGGGCTGGTGATGACTTCGTGTCCCGCCTGGACGCCCAGCCCCAGCAAGCCCACGTGCAGCGCCGCCGTTCCCGAGCTCAGCGCGACGCAGTGTCGCGTCCCGCAGAAGTCCGCGAACTCGCGCTCGAAGGCTTCCACGTCTTCCCCCAGAACGAAGGCCGATTTCTCGCCCACGCGGTCGAGCGCGGCCAGAATTTCGCCGCGCAACTCCGTGTACTCCGCCTTTAAATCAATCACCGGCACTTTCATCCTGGGCCCTCTTGCTGCGGACAAAACTCTACTGTAGGCAGCCCTTCCCGACAAGTCCAGCGTTCGAGCCTGCGTGTAGTGGTTGGTATTAGTTCTTTTGTTTTGCTGGCTCCGCTTCTGGCACGGAGCAGCCGCTTCTCGCTCCATAGCGTGGCCGACACGCCGTTTGGCCACATGCACGATGACGCTATAGAACCCGGGGGCTTGGCTAGCTTTCGGTGTCGCTTGCAAAAGCGGGGGAAAACCGTACACAACCAGCCTGAGCTT
Source organism: Terriglobia bacterium (assembly GCA_963823205.1). Lineage (GTDB taxonomy): Bacteria > Acidobacteriota > Terriglobia > Acidiferrales > UBA7541 > Palsa-295. Next base: position 142,472 of record CAWGKL010000007.1, on the reverse strand, counting down.
TCGATGTCCCCCAAGATACAGCGGTCCATGTAGTACATGGCCTAGGCCCCATTAGCACCGGAATTTTTACTGGGCGTGAGGACATTTTACCCGCAACCTCGAATCGAAGTCTAACCCTATCAATGACTTAAATTTGGCTCCCGGCGTGCCTTAACAAACGGGGTCAGGGGAAGGAAAGCCGAGGATCCCTTTAGGGGATTGCGGGCTGGGCCGGCTTCCTTCCCCAGGCCACCTACCCCCGCTTGCGACCCCTCTACCCCTCCGGAATAGCGGCGGGGGTGTTCGCCTCCCCACCAAGCATCCGGAAGAAACGTCCCGCCAGAAGATTTCCACCGGGCTTCAAAGTCTGCACGAGATTCGCGTACATCAGATAGAATAGATGGAATCAGATGGGCCGAGTTGGGGCGTGGTCCAATTGGTAGGGCACCTCACTGTTAATGAGGACGGTGTTGGTTCGAGTCCAACCGCCCCAGCCAACTCTCCTGCCGGGAACTTCCCGTGCGTGCTATCTCCTTCACTGTTGCCTCAGTTCGGCAGTTGTGCGACGTAGTAGCCCGGCCGCGCACGAACCAGAACGCCGGGCCGCGAAACCGTCACCTTGATCGAGTGAAACCCAGGGGCGCGCTCCGAATTTGGCCGGTAGCCGATGATGTACTGCGCGTGGAGCTCACCCCCGATCTTGTCGAGCGCGTTGCCGAGCGTCGCAGCGCGAACAGCGCCGTAGTGGATACCTCCTGTCGCGGCTGCCGCAACTTCGAGCGCATGACTCTTGTTCCTGTTTATGCCCTGCTGGAGAAGAAAAATCGCCGGAGCCGCCCAAAGCTCGGGGGCGTCCTGAAAGAGGTCACGCGTCATGCTGCTCGGCCCGACAGCGTAGATCGAGATATTTGCGTGCTCCGCGTCGCGGACGACAGCGCCCAACTTCGCCCTGCTCCCATCATCGCGGGATTCGCCGATAATGAGCATGATGCGCCGTCGCATCGGAGCCTCATCCTTCAAGGTCTCAACAGCCAGCGCCATCGCATCGTAAAGTTTGCTCGCCGGATCCACAAACTCGGCGCTCGCGATTGCATGCTCGACGGCGTCGTGATCCTGCGTGAAGGGCTGGCGCACCTCGGCCGTCGAATCGTAGGTTATGACCGCCGCTTCGCCGTCGACGGCCATCACCGTCTCGGTGAAAATGCTTCCCAGGCTGTGAATCGCAGGAACCATCGCGTTCGCGCGAGAGCTTGTCTCAAGCACGAGGACAACCGCGAGGGGATCGCCTCCGAGGTCCCAATGATCGATGGTTTGCTCAACCCCGTCGTCGAACACATGGAAATCCTTTTGTGAAAGGTCGAGGACAAACTCGCCGCTCGGGTCCGTCACAGTGACGGCGGCGATCACTTCGTTCGTAACAACGCGGATCGGACCCTCTGAAAGCGGCGGCGGCGCTTGCGTCTGACTCCGCTCAGAATTGGCAAGTGCCGCGCTGAACGACAAGGCAAGCGCGCATCGAAACACGAATTGTCGGGGAAACCTCGTCACGGATGCACACGCGATTTAGTTCACGCCTTGGGCGCGCTAATCCTTGATGACCGGGAAGCCGGCTTCGGTCCAGCCGCGCCAGCCGCCGTCCATGGAAATCACCTTGTGGTAGCCCATCTTCTGTAGATTATCCGCGGCCAGCGCGGAGCGAAATCCGCCGCCGCAATAGAGAATGATGGCCGCTTCCTTGTCGGGAATGGCCCTTTCGATATCGCGCTCGATGATGCCTTTGCTCAGGTGAATCGCGCCGGGAATGTGGCCGCGCGCCCATTCGCTGTCCTCGCGCGTATCCACGAGAATTATTTTTTCGCTGGCGTCGAGTCTCTTCTTGGTTTCACGGAAATTCTCTTCCTTGATACGCTTCTTGGCGTCCTTCACCAGGTTCAGAAAACCTTCCGGGTGATCCATGGCTTCACCTCCCTCGCCGCTTCCTTTTGCGAAAAAACATTAACACGGGGGAATGCACGGAATGCGGCCTCATTTCATGTCGCGCCAGTTCGGCCCCACCTTCGTATCCACAATCAGCGGGACGCGCATTTTCCGCGCGCCCTCCATCACTTCCTTCACCAGTTTCACGAGCCGCGGGATTTCCTTCTCCGGCGCCTCGAACAGCAATTCATCGTGCACTTGCAGGATCATTCGCCCCTCGAATCCGCCCGCCAGGCGCTCGTCGAGTTCGATCATGGCCAGCTTGATGAGGTCGGCCGCGGCGCCTTGCATCGGCGTATTCATGGCCGTGCGCTCGGCGAAGCTGCGCAGATTCGGCTGCGGCGAATTGATTTCGGGAATCGGCCGGACGCGCCCGAAGAGCGTCCGCGTGAATCCGGTCTCGCGGACTTCGGCCACCTGACGGTCGAGATACTTTTTCACGCCGCTATAGCGCTCGAAATACGCGGCAATGAATTTCGAGGCTTCCTTCGTGTTGATCCCCAGCTCCTGCGCCAATCCGAACGCCGAAAGCCCGTAAATCACGCCGAAGTTGATCACCTTGGCCGCGCGGCGATGCTCGGACGTCTGCGCGAAGGGCGCCGCGCCGAACACCTCCTGCGCTGTCCGCGAATGGATATCCTCGCCCCGGCGAAATGCTTCCACGAGCACAGGATCCTCGGAAAGATGCGCCAGGATGCGCAACTCCACCTGCGAATAATCGGCCGAGAGAAGCAGCCGGCCCGGGGGGGCCACAAACGCGGCCCGGATTTCGCGCCCCAGTTCCGTCCGAACGGGAATGTTCTGCAGGTTGGGGTTCGACGAACTGAGCCGGCCCGTCGCCGTGCCCGTCTGGCTGAACCGCGTATGCAGTCGGCCCGTCGCGGGATGGACGAGCCGCGGCAAGGCGTCGGCATAGGTGGATTTCAGTTTTGCTAGCTCGCGATATTCCAGCACTTTTTTCGGCAGCTCGTGCACCAGCGCCAATTCTTCGAGCACTTCCGCGGCGGTCGATCGCGCTTTGGCGCGGCTCCTGCGCGGCGGCTGCAAATTCATCTTGTCGAAGAGCACTTCGGCAAGCTGCTGCGGCGAGCCGATCTTGAACTCGAATCCGGCAAGCGCGTAAATGCTCTTTTCGAGCTTGGCGATTTCTTCCTGCGCCTTCGCCGAAATTACGCCCAGCTCCTCCCGGTTCACGCGCACTCCCGCGGCCTCCATGCGCGCCAGCACGGGCGCGAGCGGCAGGTCAATCTGCTCGTAGAGATGCGTGAGCCCCTGTCTTTCGACTTCCGCGCGCAGCACCGGAGCGAGGCGCAGAAGAAAATCCGCCCGCTCGCCCGGCGCTCCGGAAAGCGTGCAATTCAAATGGCGCAGTACGGCCTCGGCGAACGCGTGGTTGGCCGTCGTGGGCCGCAAAAGATAGGAATAGAGCATCGTGGCGTCGCGGATTCCGGCAATGCCCGTCGCGCCGCCCGCGGAGTCCGGCGCGGCCAGCAGGTGAACCAGCTTGGGATCGTGGACCACTTTGGGCGGCTTCGGCGCGGCAAGCCACTCCTTCATCGCTCCGAGGGCCTTATTTTCGGCGTCATTCGCGGCCGTGCGAGCTTCACCCGGCTTCGCCGACACCTCCGCTCCCGCCACCCGGCTCCCGAATCCTTGCTCGTCCGGATCGTCGGAGTCGAGCGTGAGCCACAGGGCGGTCTCCTGGCCGCGCGGAATCGCACCGAGAAATTTTCGCAGCTCGGCCGGTGAATCGAGCGCCTGGTAATCCGTCTCGCGGCCGCTCGCCACGGGAGCGAACTCGCGCAGCAGGGAAGTGAAGCCCAGCTCCGTGTACAGCTCCCGCAGCGCGTCCACGTCCGGCTCTTGTATCCGCAGCGCTTCGAGCGAAAGCGGCACCGGCGCATCGGTGGGAATCAATGCGAGCTGTTTACTGAGCTTGACGAACTCGCCGCATTTTTCCAGCGCCTCGCGGTAGCTCGCCCTTTTCACCTCCCCCGCATGTTTCAGCGCTTCTTCGGCGCTGCCGTATTCCTGAATCAATTGCCGCGCGCCCACCTCCCCGATGCCCGCCTTGCGCCGCTCGCCGGGGGCGGGCTTGTCGTTCGGATCGCGCGCCCCGGGAATGTTGTCAATCGAATCGCCCATGAGCGCCATCACGTCCGGCACTTTCGCCGGTGGCACGCCCATGATCTCTTCGACTTTTTTTTCGTCCACGATCAAGTCATTCTTGGCCGGGTTCAGAAGGCGCACGCGCCCTCGGGCCAGCTGCATCAGGTCCTTGTCGCTCGTGACGATATAGACATCGAGATCCTTTTTCGCCGCCTGCCGCGCCAGGCTGCCGATCACGTCGTCCGCCTCGTATCCCGGATATTCGAGAATAGGTAGCCGCATGGCCTCGCAATACCGACGAACGAACGGCAATTGCACGCTTAGGTCCGGCGGCATGGGCGGCCGCTGCGCTTTGTACTCCGCGAAAAGCTTGTCGCGAAACGTGGGCGCGGCGACGTCGAATACCACCGCGGCGTACTCGGGCCGCAGCTCCTTGTGATTGAGCAGCCGCCGCATCATCGTGGCGAACAAATACGGCACCTTCGTCGGGACTCCCGCCGAAGTTTGCAAGCGGTCCATCGGAGCGTAAAACGCGCGAAAGATGTACCCCATCGCGTCAACCAGGAACAGTCGTTTTGGCTCTTGAGCGGACATGCGAATTGGCTTCGCGCCGCCGGCGTGCTTGGCGCGGAGCGAACTCGGTGCGAGTATATCAGACCGTCTCGCGGGGCTTCCGCCGCGCCGCGCCGCTCCTCCGTTTTTCGAGTGCTAGCCGGCGGCCATGTGATACTTGTGAAACATACGTGCCGCGCCATGCGTATCAACCAATGGACCTACGTAAGACGGCCGGAGCGATGAGCGACGCGGATTTGGCGCAGTTGTTGTCCCAGGTCCGGGCGGGCGATTCCGACGCCTGGGGCGAGCTTTATCGTCGGCACGCCCCGGCGATTTTCCGCTTTTGCCGGCGGACGCTCCCGGCGCGCGAGGACGCGGAAGATGCGACCACGGAGATTTTCATGAAGGTGCGCCGCAAGCTCGGCACCTACGATTCGTCGCGGCCGTTCCTCGCGTGGCTTTATAAGGTCGCGGGAAATCATTGCTGGGACACCCTGCGCCGCCGGCGCATACGCCAGGACCTCGAAACCGCCGATGTAGAGGCGCTGCCGCTCGAGCACCCCGGCCCGAGCCAGCTCGAACAAATGCAAGCCCAGCACACGAACGGCGAGGTGCGCACGGCCCTGGCCAAGCTTCCCGACCGCGCGCGCATGGCCCTTGTCCTGCGCTACTACGCGGACATGAGCTACGACGAAATCGCCGATGCGCTGGGCGTTCGCCGGCCGCTTGTGGGCGTGCTGCTCTTGCGCGCGCGCCATCAACTGCGTGAGGTGTTCAGCCAGAGCGGCGCGCAATCGGCCCTCGCCGGGAGAAACCTATGAGCCATTTCGAACCACATCTTGATGAAACGAGCGCCCTCCTTTTTCTCGATGGAGAGCTCGAACCCGCCGGCGCGCAGGAACTCTCGAAGCACGCGGCCGGCTGCTCCGATTGCCGCGAACTCCTCGTCGCGCTCAAAAATGAAAATGTCTGGCTATACGAAGCTCTCACGGCGCAAGACGACCCGGTTCCGGCGCGCCTGCTCGCGGCACCCGAGCGCGGCGCGGCTCCTTGGGGATGGATTGCAGCCTTCGGACTTGGCGTCGCGGGCGCCGGCACGGTTTGGACCGCCTACATCGAACCCTGGCTCGCCCAGGCGGCTCAGGCCGGCTTCACCCGAGGGAATCTCCTCACCACGCTTTTCTTCAGCGGTGCTTTCTGGAAAGGATGGGATGCGGTGCTAAACATGATGGAGTTCTTGGCAACTGCGACTCTGGGAACGATTGCCATATTGCTGCTGCGGCGCCACCGGCGAGGTCTCGTGCCCGCCGCAGCCATGCTCGGTGCGGTCCTTTGCGCGCTCGGCCTCCCTCCGGCGGCCAGGGCGGCGGAAACGAAACGCGGCGAACCGAATTACACCCTACCGGCCGGGCAGGAGGTGAAGACCGACCTCATTGTGGCGGCCCAGCGCACGCAAATTGACGGAACCGTGGACGGCGATCTGATCGTAACGTCGCACATCGTGACGGTGAACGGGCGCGTGAAAGGCGACATCCTCTGCTTTGCGCAGGATCTCCTCGTCAATGGCACAGTGGATGGAAACATCCGTTCCTATACTCAGACGCTTTTGCTCGATGGGTTTGTCGGTAAGAACGTGACGGACGGGAGCCAGGAGTTAGATTTGGCGGATAAGGCCAAGATCGGCGGCACGTTGACGTTCTGGGTCGCCGACGCCGCTCTGGATGGCGAAGTTGCGGGCAACGTCCTCGCACATGCCGGCTCCCTCCAGATCAATGGCACTCTGGACAGCAACGCCACGCTCCATGCGGGCCGGCTCGCCATCGGCCCCGCCGCACGGATTAAAGGTGAAACGAAGTACGAGGGTGGCCGCCAGCCCGATATTTCTCCCAGCGCTCAATTGGCGGCGCCCATCAACATCACAACCACAACAAGCAAGCGCGGCTCGAAGTATACGCAGGCGATCTATTATTGGCACCGGACGCTTCTCTGGGCCGCGAGTTTCGTCTTTGGTCTCGTATTGCTGATGCTTGCGCCTGGTTTTTTCACGGACGCGGAGAAAGCGTGCAGGAGAGCCGGACCTTGCATAGGCATCGGCTTCCTGCTCCTCGTCGCCACTCCCGTTGCTGCATTGATCGCCTGCATCACGATCGTGGGACTCGGCCTGGGCATCGCCGCGCTCCTGCTTTATCTGATTGCCCTCTATTCCGCGCAGGTTTTTGTCGGCTCCTGGCTCGGCGAAAAGCTCTTGGGCGCAAACGCGGGAGCCGGCGCGGCCCTGGGAAGGCTGGCTCTGGGACTTGCGCTCTTGCGCGTGGCCCGCATGTTGCCCTATCTCGGTGGCTGGATCACCTTCCTTATCGTCATCTGGGGAATGGGCGCCATAGCCCTCGCCGTTTACAAGAGGTTGCAGCCGGAAACGCCGCTGGCAGCCTGAGCGCGAAGCGCATTCGCAGGAGCTTTTCCCAGCCCTGCGAGCCCAAAAATCAACGCCGTCCCGCCGCCGCTTCCGCTACAATCGCGGCTTGACGCGGCGCCTTCCACTTCAGGCGTCGCGTCGCGGGGGATCCTCTCTGACTTTCGCACGCCGCTGGCGCGAAATACTCTCCGGCTTCGAGCCTCCCTTCTGGGTCGCGAACCTCACCGAGATTTTCGAGCGCGTGGCCTACTACGCCACGAGCGCCGTCATCGCCATTTACCTCAGCGAGCAGCTTCATTTCTCAAGCGAGCTTACCGGGACGCTTCTGGGCATCGCCGGATTCGTCGTCTATGCCCTGCCGATTTTGGCCGGGGCGCTCGCGGACCGCTTTGGTTTCCGGCGCGCGTTGCTCTTCGCCTATTTTGTGCTGACCGTCGGCTATTTCCTGCTGGGGTCGCTCGAGGCGCATTGGATGGAACCCCTTCGCGGAGCCATCGGCGACAAGTGGCTGGTACTCGCTCTCCTGCTGATTCCGGCGCTCGGGCCTGGCGTGGTGAAGCCTTGCGTCGCGGGAACCACGGCGCGCGCCTCCGCCGAAAATGTCCGCTCTCTCGGTTACTCGATCTACTACACGCTCGTGAACATCGGCGGCGCGCTCGGCCCCCTGATGGCCTGGCTCGTCCGCAAGCGGTTGGGCCTGGGCATCCCCGCCGTGTTTCGCGTGGCCGCGTGCTGCGCCTTTATGATGTTCTGGGTGACGCTCGTTTTCTATCGCGAACCGGGACGCCCGGGAGAGGCAAAAGTCGAAACAGTTTCAAGCGCGCTCAAGAACATTTTCGTTGTTTTAGGGAACGTGCGCTTCATCACCTTTCTTCTGATCTCCTCCGGTTTTTACGTTGTCTTCTGGCAACTCTGGATCTCCATGCCCATCTTCATGCGCCGCTATGTGGACGCAAACGCGGATGTGGATCGCATGCTATCCATCGAAGCCCTCACCGTCATCTGCTTCCAAATTCTCATCACCTATGCCACGCGCCGCATGGCCGCTGTCCGCGCCATCGCCCTAGGCTTCCTGATTTCAGGAATTGCGTGGGTCCTTCTCGCCGTGCATCCGGCGTTGTCCACTCTCGCGGCTTTATTAGTCGTCGTGGCCCTTGGCGAAATCACCCAGGCCTCCCGCTACTACGAGTATTGCTCGCGTCTCGCCCCGCCCGCCCAGCAGGGCCTCTACATGGGCTACGCCTTTCTTCCCATCGCCATCGGTTATGCCATCGCTGGGCCGCTGGGCGGGTACCTGTTGTTTGAATTCGGCGGCGTTCTGAAGCGCCCGGCCCGAATGTGGTGGGTGATTTCCGCCATCGGAGTTTTTACCGCGATCCTTATGTGGCTTTACGACAAGACTGTGAAGCCTGGCGGAGTGACCGTTTCCTAGACCATCTCGGCGCGGAGATTCGCGAGTGCTTGCTCGGTCGAGATCAGCCGCGCGCCCCGCGCCCGCAATTCCTCGATTGTTCGCCGGCCCGCTTCCGCATCGAGCGCGGCAATCGCGTCTTCCACCACCGCAACCTTGCGCCCGCGTTCCACAAGCCCCCTTGCAGCGAGCCCCACGCAGTGTTCCGTCGTCACCCCGAACACCACGTATTCCGCCCCGCTCCCCAGCCGCTCGACCAGCGCCCCCGCATGAGGATTATCGAACACGTCGAGCGTCTGCTTCTCGACCACGGCCTGCTTGCAGCCCAAAAGATCCTCCGGCAGCTGAAATGACGCCTCATTCGGAATCCGCAGACTCACTCCCCGCCATGCCTTCCGCCAAGATTCGCGCGCCCGGAGTTCCGCGAATGCAGTGCGGCGGAAATTTCTTGAATTCCGGATCGTTCACCGCGTGCGCGTCGCCGCTCGATACCAGAAATACGAGCCCTGTACACGCCGCGTCCACCAGCCGCCCGATATTCGGAATGATTTTTTCGGCGCCGGGAACGTACAGTTTTCCCCCCGGCAGCATGAAATCCACCTGCGCGTCCACTTCCCAGAAAATAGCTTTCCACGGAGCCATATCTCGCCCGCCTTTCGCGCGCCTTTCCCTCTATTTTACCGCGGTGCGCCGCACGCGCCGGCGCACCTGATCGAGCATGGCTTTGAGCCGCGCGCTATACCGCACGGGATAGGCCGCTGCACGCCCAATCTGCCGGTAGCGCCGCGGCAGGCGCTTGAGACCCGCCGCGCACCGCTCGCGCATCGCGCCGAGCGATTCCGCCGCGGCCGTTCGCCGCCCTCCGCGCATCACTTCCACGAGCAGCGCCTCCGCGCCGTTTGCCGGCTCGTCCTCGAGCGCCACTCGGTCGTACGCAAATTCGCCTCCCGCGCGCGCGTGACGATATACCTGCTTCCGTCCCGGATACGTCACCTTCGCCTGGCTGAATTTTGCCGCCTCGCGGACTTTTCCCTCGCGCTCCACTTCCACCAGCTTGTAAATCAGGCTCAGGTTCGGCGCGTCGCCCGGCGATGCCAGCGCGGTTCCCACCCCAAACGCGTCAATCGCCGCGCCGCTAGCCACCATCCTTGCAATCTCGTATTCGTCCAGATCCCCCGACGCGAACACCTTCACGTCCTTCCACCCGGCTCGGTCCAGTTCGCGCCGCACCCAGCGGCTATCCTTGGCGACGTCCCCGCTATCCAGCCGCACGCCCGCGGGCTTCCGGCCCATGGCGATAATCTCCTTCACCGCGTTGCGCACATTATATGTGTCCAGCAACAGCACGGAATCCTCGGGAAACGCGTCGAGAAAATTCCGGAACGCCTCCGCCTCCTCCTCGTGCGCCATCACCCAGGAATGCGCCTGCGTCCCGTAAATTTTCATTCCCAATCGCTGCCCGGCCAGCATATTCGACGTTCCTTTACACCCCCCAATCGCCGCCGCCCGCGCGCTCCAAACCCCCGCCTGGCTGCCGTGCGCGCGCCTCGCTCCAAAATCCACAATGGGACGCCCCGCGGCCGTCCCCACCACGCGCGACGCCTTGCTCGCGATCATCGTCTGATACCCCAGCGTCGCCAGCAGATACGTCTCCATGATCTGCGCTTCGATAATCGGCGCGGTCACGCGCAGCATGGGCTCTCCCGGAAACAGCAGCGTTCCCTCGGGCATGGCCCATACGTCTCCGCTGAATCGGAATTTTCCCAGGTAGCTGAAGAATTCGTCGCGGATACTCCGGAATACTGGCTGCTCGCGCAAATACGCGATCTCGTCCGCGGTGAAGTTTACGTTTTCGAGGTAGTCGAGCGCGGGTTCGAGCCCCGCGGCCACCAGATAATTCCGGTGCGGGGGCAGGTGCCTTGCGAACACTTCAAACGTGGCGCGCGCATCGAAACGGGTCTGCCAATACCCCGCCGCCATCGTCAGTTCGTAGAGATCGGTGAGAAGGCCCGAATATTCACGCATCACGGCCTGCTTTTCTTGACGCCAGTCCGCCATGGCAATGCCGTCTCGCGATCCTATAGGTGGGAACGCCGCGCGCGTAAAAAGACAAACCCCCAGGCCTGCGTCGCATTTTGCGGGACCGGCCATGCCTGGGGGTTATGCTCGAAAGCCCTACGTTCGATTGCGCTATTTCAATACGGCGTCTTTGAACGCCTTGGCTGCGCGCAAGCGCACCACGGTCTTCGCCTTGATCTTGATCGCTTCGCCCGTCGCGGGATTGCGGCCCATGCGCGCCTTGCGATGCGCCTTCACCGCGCGCCCGATGCCGGGAATTACGAACTTGCCTGCGCTCTTGGCTTCCTTCACCGCCAGCTTGAATAGCTCTTCAAAGAAAGCCGCTACTTGCTTCTTCGATACCGGCTTTTCAGGAGTGCTTACCTTTTCCGCCATGTGCGCGATAATCTTTGATTTGCTCAAGGGAGTTGCCATCGAATTCTCTCGCCTCCTCGGTTGTGATTGCTTGGGGCCCCGGTGTCCGGGATACCGCGGGGAACTATAGCCGTCCCGCCCGGTGAACGCAAGTGAAAACGCCGAAAAAAGCCCCGTAAATCGGGATTTTCTTGCCTGCCGCCCCGAAGCAGTTTTACCGCGAGGGCAAGCCGCGTCGCGCCGTCCTCACTCTCACCACGAAATCCAAGCCAGAGTCATTCTGAGCGAAATCCCGCGCAGTATTTTCTTTTCCGCCGCAGTCCGGCGGGCGCGGGATGCAGTCGAAGTACGGTTTTCCATCGCTCGGTGTTTGAGCGATGAATCCCTCTCGCTGCTCACATCCCGCATGATGCCCCAAATTGGGATACTACCCGTTTCTTTCTATCCCGCCGCCAATCGCTCGTAAAACAGCGCCACGGACTTGATCCCCCCAAAATAGTTTTCGAGCGCGATGTGCTCGTCCGGCGCGTGCGCATTTTCATCCGGCAGCCCGAATCCCATCAGCACGCACGGCACCTTGAACGTGTCGTGCATCTGCGTCACGAACGGTATGGACCCTCCCTCGCGAATAAACACCGCCCGCTTCCCGAACCCCGCTTCGAGCGCCCGGATCGCCTGCTGAAAAATCGGATGCGTGTACGCCGCCACCCACGCCTTGCCCGTGCTCAGGACCTCGAATTTCGCGGTCACTGTCTTCGGCAGCAATTTTCGGATTTGCCGCTCCACCTGTTTCGCGATTTTCCCCGGGTCCTGGTTGGGAACCAGCCGCGTCGAAAATTTCGCATACGCCTTCGACGGTATCACCGTCTTCGCGCCCTCGCCCGTATACCCGCCCCAAATGCCGTTCAGCTCGAGCGTCGGCCGTGTCCATAGCTGCTCGATCACCGTGTACCCCTTCTCGCCGCACAGTCCCGCCGCGCCCACCGTCCTGCGAAATTCCTTCTCCTTCCACGGCAGAGCCGCGAGCGCCTTGCGCTCCTCGCGCGAAATCGCCGCCACGTCGTCGTAAAATCCCGGTATCGCCACGCGGAAATTCTTGTCGTGCAGCTTGGCAATCGTTTCCGCCAGGATGGTGATCGGATTCGGCGCCGCGCCCCCGAAAACTCCCGAGTGCAAATCCTGCCTCGCCCCCGTAATCTCGATCTGGTAATAATTCAAGCCGCGCAGCCCGTAGGTGATCGAAGGCACGCCCTTCGCCAGCATCGAAGTGTCCGACACCACCAGCGCGTCCGCCTTCAGCCGTTCCCGGTTCCCGCGCACGAATTCCCAAAGGTTCACGCTTCCCACTTCCTCCTCGCCCTCGATCATCACCTTCACGTTGATGGGCAGTTTTCCATGAACCTTCTTCAGCGCTTCGAGCGCCTTGATGTGGATGTGTACCTGCCCCTTGTCGTCCGCCGCGCCCCGCCCGAAAAGATTGCCGTCGCGCACCGTGGGCTCGAATGCCGGACTCGTCCACAATTCCAGCGGCTCGGCCGGCTGCACGTCGTAGTGCCCGTAAAAAAGAATCGTCGGCTTTCCCTCGGCGCGCAGCGATTCCCCATAGACCAGCGGATGCATGTTCGTCGGCGTGATGGCCACATTTTCCAGACCCGCCCAGCGCAGCTTTTCCGCCACCCACCGCGCCGCTTTTTCGATGTCCGGCTTGTGTTCGCTCTGCGCGCTGACGCTCGGAATCCGTAAAAACTCCTCGAGCTCCTTCAAATGTTCTTCCCGTTTGGATTCAATGTATTCGATCAGTTCCATCCAGCTCTCCTGCACGCGATCTGTTCTTGCTGTTAAAGTTTAAATGTACCGCCTTTCGCTCTTGATTTTGCAGTTTCGTTTTCGTCTTTGCCGTTGCCTTTGAATTTTCGGGTGCCCCATCCTCGGTTTGTGAGGGTGGGTCTTTTCCTTGCTGTTGCCTATGTAGCGCTGCGTTTAAGGCGGCAGATCGGCCTATGTGTTTTGCTAGCGACATCTCTAAGCTAGCCTAGCTCTCGGGTTCTATGGCCACCGAGAGAATGTCGGTCGCCGCGGCGACCCTGTCGAGCGCAAAGATGCGCAGCCAGAAGCGTAGTGCTGCAAAACCAAAAAAAAGAACCTGCTCCCGCGCTCATTCTTGCGCCCATCCTTCCCCCATAATCAAAACCCCCACCCCGAACACGACTGCCACTTTGGGCACGCCCCTCCCTCGCTTTGTTTGACTCCCAACCGTCCGCATTGCACGATAGTTCTTTGCCATGGCCACGACTCTCACCGATACCCCGCGGCGCAGCTCTCGCGTTTTCTCGCGCATCTTCGTCCACGCCAAGGGGAAGAACACCCAGGGCCGCAATTTCCGCGAGAGCAGCCAGACCATCGTCATCAACGCCCACGGCGGCCTGCTCTATCTCCAGGCTCCTCTCGAATTGGGCGCCGAGCTCGTCCTTGCCAATCCCGTGACCGAGGAAGAGCAGGAATGCCGCGTCGTTTATCTCGGCGACACCTGCGAAAAAGGCACCCGCGTCGGCGTCGAATTCCTCTCCCCCGCCCCTCACTTCTGGGGCGTCGAATTTGCCCAGCCCGATTGGTCCCCCCGCTCCTCTCCCCAGCGCCTCCAGTAGAAAGCGAATGTAGCTCGGGACGTAAGACCCGAGGCCTTTGCCCCTTCGGTTTACGCTGTAACTGTTCCTTCCTGATTTTTTTGCTAGCGACATCTCTAAGCTAGCCTAGCCGAAGAATTGCTATGGCAGGCTATTGCTTCTCGCGCAATGCGGCAACCGCGGCCGATGGCGCGAGGATCAGCCGCTCCACGGCAGTAGCGGAGCCAGCAAAATAAACGTAAAAAGGCCCCCCGGTGCTGCGAAACCAAAACAAAACCGAACCTATCCCGGCCGCTTCAAGCCAGTGGCGGAGCCAGCAAAACAAAAGTAAATTAGGAGAAGCCACCGGGCCCTGCAAGACCAATAAAGCGAACGTATGCCCGCCGGGCGCATTCCCTTTAAAATCAGACCGCTACAGGTCCTTCACTATTGCCTTGACAAATGAGTATATATATGCTACGGTAGGTTGCTTTTGTTGCGCCAGCCTCGCTGGGCCGGCGCAACTTATTGAAATACCACGCAGCGAGAACAGGAGATTTCTGTGTCCTTGGCGGCGCGCTCTGAAAGTGGCTCCAAAACGCGAATTTCTAATCGAAACAACTTGGGAAATAGAAATCGCCCTAACCCGCCTGCCATCAATCGCTTAATTTTTTCTACCCGAAACAAAACAGGGGGGTCGCTAACACAAAAAGCGAACAAGTGGCGAAAACTCTGACAGGTCCTGTTTGCCCTGAAAACCCCTGCAAAATTCTAATCGCAACAAAATGAGGGGGGGGGGGGTCGCCAGCCACAAATCTGCCTGACCAATCGAAAATAAAGCGAAACGCGAAACTCAAATCGGGAAACAACATAGCCTCTGAAGACGATTTTATGTCACGAATCACGAGTCACTCGCCAATAACCACTGAATTTCTCAGCCCCTCTTGACGAGGCTGCTGGTGCTCTTTGACAACTGATGAATTGAGGGGCCCGCCCCCAGGGGAGACGTCCCTAATCCCCTGCACGGGCCTCAAGTGACCGCCGCCAGGCGATGCGCCCGGCGACGATCGTGGCCACCGGCCCGCCGCGAAATTCGCGGCCGTCGAACGGCGTGTTCCGCGATTTGCTCGCCGATTCGGCCGCGCGAAACGTCCACGGGAGCTCGGCTGAAAATATCGTCAGGTCGGCCGGCTCTCCCGCGGCGATTTTTCGCTCCATGCCCAGCACGCGCGCCGGGCCGGTGGTAAAAAGCTCCACGAGCCGCATGAGCGGCATTCGCCCCTTGTGCACCAGCTCGCCGAGCCCCAGCGCCAGAGCCGTTTCGAATCCCGTGATGCCGAAGGGCGCGCGATCGAATTCCACGTCCTTGCTTCCTGGATGGTGCGGCGCGTGGTCGGTGGCGATGGCGTCCACGCTGCCGTCCGCCAGCCCTTCGACCAGCGCGTCCCGGTCCGCGCGCGATGCCAGCGGCGGATTCATTTTGTAATTCGGGTCGTAGCGCACGTCCTCATCAATCAGCGTGAAGTGGTGCGGCGTCACCTCGCATGTCACGCGCAACCCGCGCCCCTTCGCCGCGCGCACGTGTTCGAGCGATCCCCGCGTGGACATGTGCGCGATGTGCAGCCGCGCGCCTGTAAGCGCCGCCACTTCCACGTCGCGCCCCGCGCAGATGGATTCCGATTCCGCCGGAATGCCTTTCAGTCCCAGCCGCACCGATTGCGGACCCTCCCGCATCACCCCGCCCGCGGCCAGCGACGTATCCTCGCAGTGCTCGATCACCGGAAGGCCCAGCGCGTTGCAATAATCCATCACCTGGCGCACGAGCCGCGCCGTCGCGATGGGCTTGCCGTCGTCGCTCACCGCGACGATCCCGGCGTCCTTCATCGCTCGAATCTCCGCCAGCGCCTCGCCCTTGCTCCCCACCGACGCCGCGCCAATCGGCCACACGCGCGCGCGCGCCGCCGCCGCGGCCCGCTCCACGATCCCGGAGGTTACCGACGCCGTGTCGTTCACCGGCTGCGTGTTCGGCATGCAGCACACGGCCGTGAAGCCGCCGCGCACCGCCGCGCGCGTCCCCGTCACGATCGTCTCCGAAATTTCCTGCCCCGGCTCGCGCAGATGGCAGTGCAGGTCAATGAACCCGGGCGCCACGATCAGGCCCTTCGCGTCGAACACTTCCGCGCCATTTTTCGCGTCGGGCGCCGCAAGGTTCGCGCCCACTTTTGAGATGCGCTCACCATCGAGCAGAATGTCGAGCGCCGCGTCCGTTTTACTCGCCGGGTCCAGCACCCGCCCGTTCTTAATCAGCAGCATTCGATCGTTCCTTTGCAGGATGCGGAGCGTCCACCGGCGCACCGCCCGTAAGATGATAGAGAAGCGCCATGCGCACGGCCAAGCCGTTCGTCACCTGCTCGAGCACCCCGCACTGCGGCCCATCGGCCACCGCGGGATCAATTTCCAGGCCGCGAATCATCGGCCCGGGATGTAGCACCAGCGCATCGGGCCGCGCCAGCCTCAGCCGCTCCGCCGTGAGCTGGTAGCCGAGGATATATTCCTCCGCCGCGAGAGCCGGCTCGTGAATGCGCTCCGTCTGCACGCGCAGCACGATAACCACATCGGCTCCGTCGAGCGCCTCTTCGATCCGCGGCACGCGCCGCGTGCCCGGCGCCAGGGCCTCAAGTTCCGCGGGCATCCACATCGCCGGCCCTGAGAGCGTGATCTTCGCGCCGAACTTCCCCAGCAGGTACATATTCGACCGCGCCACGCGGCTGTGCAGAATGTCTCCTAATATCGTCACGTTCCAGCCTTCCAGTTTTCCCTTGCGGTCGCGGATCGTCAGCGCGTCCAGCAGCGCCTGCGTGGGATGCTCGTGCATCCCGTCGCCCGCGTTGATCACCGGCAGCCCCAGCCGCTCGGCCACGAATTCCGGCGCGCCCGATGAGCTGTGCCGGATCACGATTCCGTCGGGCCGCATGGCCTCGAGGGTGCGCACCGTATCCAGCAGCGATTCGCCCTTCTTCAGGCTCGACGATTCCGCTTGCAGGCTCATCGTATCCGCGCCCAGCCGCGCCGCCGCCGTCGCAAAGCTGATGCGCGTCCGCGTCGAAGGCTCGAAAAACGCCAGCGCCACGGTCTTCCCGCGCAGCGTGGCCAGTTTTTTTAGGGGATAACGCTGGAATTCCTGGAAAGGCTTCGATTGGTCCAGAATAAAAGTAATCTGCTCCGGACTAAGACTCTCGATCCCGAGCACATGTTGCAGGCGCTGGAGCACTTTTTCCCTTTAAGCTGCCGCCTCCAAAATCACCGGCGAAACCTCACGAAACGCGGTCCACCAGCACCACGCGCTCCTCGCCGTCAATTTCCCGAAGGCGGACCTCCACGATTTCCGTATCGCTTGTCTCCACCCTTCGGCCCACGAACGCAGCCTCGATGGGCAGTTCGCGGTGCCCTCGATCCACCAGGACGCACAGCCGGATCCGCTGCGGCCGTCCCAGATCGAAAAGCCCGTTCATCGCCGCGCGCGCCGTCCGGCCCGTGTACAGCACGTCGTCCACCACCACCAGGTCGCGGTCGTCCACCGGAAACGCAATCTCCGTGGATTGCAGCACGGGCTGCGGGCCGATCGTCGAAAGATCGTCGCGGTACAGCGTGATATCCAGCGTTCCCACCGGAACATCCACGCGCGCGCCCCCCCCGATGATCTTCGCCAGCCGCTCGGAGAGCGGCACGCCCCGCCGGCGCACACCGATCAACGCAAGGTCTTTCGTCCCCCCGCTTTTTTCAACGATTTCGTGGGCCAGTCTTTGGAGCGTCCGGCCGATCTCTTCGGCGGAGAGGAGTTGCCTTTTCTCGACGACACGCATCGGCTGCCTCATCCTAGCACAGACAGCCGTGAATTCCGAGCCGCCCAATTGCAGGGTGGTGGGTCAGTTTGAATTTTCTTGATCGTGACACAAAGAGCCAAAATTCAAACTGACCCACCACCAATCGCTCCGGTATTCTCTCGAATCGCTTGACCCGTGTGATACACTATGGCTCGTTGAGTTCGCCCGAGCCGGCACGCATCTCCGAACGGCACTCGGGGGTTGACCTCCGAGTCACAGTCGGTACCCTTTCCCTAAAAAACCCCATTATCGCTGCCAGCGGCACCTTCGCCTATGGCGTCGAGTTCGCCCACCTCGTTGATCTGAACCGCCTCGGCGGGATTGCCGTAAAGGGTCTATCCATTCAGCCCATGGCCGGGGCCCCCTCCCCTCGCCTCTACGATACCCCCAGCGGCATGATCAACGCCGTTGGCCTCCAGAACATCGGCGTCCATGCCTTTGTCGCCGAAAAGCTCCCCGTGCTTCGGCAATATGACACCGCAATCATAGCTAACGTCTTTGGCTACAGCATTTCCGAATATACGGAGGTCATCCGGGTCCTGGAAGACGCCCCAGGAGTAGCAGCCTACGAACTCAATATCTCCTGCCCCAACGTCGAGAAGGGTGGAATCGAGTATTGCACCGACCCGGCTCTTACGGCTGAGGTGGTCCGCGAAGCCAGGAAGGTCGCCAAGCGGCCATTGTGGGTCAAGCTTTCACCAAACATTGGACATATTGGACTTACAGCGAAGGCGTCCGAATCCGAAGGAGCAGACGCCGTCGTCCTGGCAAACACATACCCAGCAATGTGTATAGATGCACACACTCGAAGGTCCCGTATCGGCAGTACGACGGGTGGATTGTCCGGCGCCGCGATAAAACCTATAACACTCAGGTTGGTTTATGAGGCCAGTCGGGTAATAAATATCCCGATTTTAGGTCTCGGCGGTATTGAGACCCCCTCCGACGTGGCTGAATATCTTCTTGCAGGAGCCACGGCGGTCGAGGTCGGAACGGCACACTTCGAGGACCCGCGCGCTTCGGAGAGGTTAGTTGGGGGCCTCGAATTATGGTGCAATGAAGAAAAGGTCAATACAATCAGTAACTTGCGAGGAGCTTTTGAAGCTTAAAGAGCTTGCTTTGGCGCTCTTCCAAGAGTATAATTCATTGATTCAAAAAAGGTTAGGTGAATATGAGAGCTAAGCTATTTGTTGTCCTGGAGACGGTGTTTTTAGGAATGGGTATGCTCGTCCTCGCCCCTTCGGTCAATCCTACGTCCGTCGGGAAGGTGAGCAACCCTCCTCAATACGCGAACTCCCTTCAGCCCTCCCATCAAAACAAGCTTGCCGATCACACCCAGCCCAAGCCGTTGGCAGTTTGGGAATGTACCTCCAGCTGGTATGGTGAGGATTTTGACGGCCAGCCCACCGCAAACGGCGAGATTTACGACATGAATGCTATCACGGCCGCGCACCCAACCCTGCCCCTGGGGTCTATCGTCCGGGTCGTTAATACCCGGAATCATCGCAGCCAGGTGGTCCGTATCAATGACCGCGGCCCCTATGTTGAGGGCCGCGAACTCGACGTTTCCTATGAAGTTGCGCGGAGACTTGGCTTTGACCAGCGCGGCGTGGCAAAGGTCCGCCTGGAGCTTCTTGAGGTGCCCTCACGTCCCGCCTCGGTTCATCACAACTGATCGTCGCCCTGGATGTTGGCCGCCTGGGGCCGGCCTGCGCCTTGGCGCGCCAACTTCGTGGCGTGGCCGGTTTTCTCAAGGTTGGCAGCCAGCTCTTTTACGGCCGAAGGGCCGCCGGCAGTCAAAAAGCTCGCGGCCCTCGGATTCGGCATCTTTCTCGACCTGAAGTTTCACGATATTCCGAACACCGTGGCCGGGGCGGTCGCCGCCGCCTCCCGGTTGCCGAATATACGCCTCCTCACCGTGCACACCTCAGGCGATGTCGCCATGATGCGCGCCGCGCGCGAGGCCGTAGGCGGCACGAAGAACCGCCCCGCGCTTCTCGGCGTAACAGTATTGACGAGTTTGGACGCCCCGGCGCTCCGCCGCGTGGGTATTGCTGGATCGCCGCAATCGCGGGCCGTGGCGCTCGCCCGCCTTGCAAAAAAAGCCGGACTTGACGGGGTGGTTGCTTCGGCACGCGAGGCTGGCGCGATTCGCCGCGCATGCGGCACAAAATTTTTGATCGTAGTCCCCGGCGTGCGCCGGTCAAGCGCCGCTCGAAACGATCAAGCGCGCGTGGCAACTCCCTCCGAGGCCATTCGAGCCGGAGCCGATTTCCTCGTCGTCGGACGCCCCATCACCGCGGCCCCTAATCCGCGCCGCGCAGCCCTCGAAATTGTTGAAGAAATCGCCTCAGCCTAGCGCCGCCCGCGGTAATCCTCTTTCCAAATGAGATTTGGCTCGAATTCCCCGGCCGCGAGCATGTAACCCGCCGCGCCGGGAACGAGCGTGTTATACTCGCTTAGTTCGATCTCGTCACAGTTGGGGTGGGCCCGGTTTCGACGAATCCGGGCGCGAAAGGCAGGTGCCCTATGTGGGACAGCCCCATGCATTTGCTGATCATCGCGGTGGTAATCCTTGTTCTCTTCGGGGGCCGCAAGATTCCCGAAGTGATGCGGGGCCTTGGACAAGGCGTCCGTGAATTCAAGGAAGGCATGCGCGGCGATCAGCCAAATCAGCCAGCTCCGCCAAGTCAGCCGGTAAATCCCCCGGCTTCCACTTCGACCGAAGAGAAAAAATAGCGGCTCGGAGTTCCCGGGAATCGAGCAACGCGCCTTTCATGCGCCTGCTGTTCGTTCCGATTCCAGCGCCCGGATGAGAGACGCTACCCTCGCAAGCGGCAGCCCCATCACGTTGAAGTAGCAGCCTTCGATCCGCGCCACGAATCTTCCGCCGATTCCCTGGATTCCGTAGGCGCCCGCTTTATCAAATGGCTCACCTGTGGCGATGTAATCGTCAATATCATTATTGGAGAGCTCCAAGAACGTGACTCGCGTCGTCTCCACATGAAGCGCCGAAGAACCCTCGGGTACGCGAAGGACCGATACGCCCGTAAGCACGTCGTGCGTTCTCCCGCTCAGCAGGCGCAGCATTCTCCCGGCATCCTCGATGCCGCTGGGCTTGCCGAGAAGCTCACCCGCGGCAACCACGGCGGTGTCCGCACCGATAATAATCGCCCGCGTGTGTTTCCGCGCGGCGTGTTCCGCGGCGAGGCGAGCCTTCGCATCGGCGAGACGCCGGACGTAATCTTCGGGGCTCTCGCCAGGGATTCGAGCCTCATCCACATGCGCCGGATACACCTCGAACTCGAACCCTGCGTTGCGCAGAATTTCAGCGCGCCGCGGCGAAGCGGATGCCAGTATCAGTTTCATTTCGTCAGCGGACGCGCCGCGCGCGCCGAAAGGCGTCCCACGCGAACCCCGCCATCATCACGGCATAGGCGATGGCAAAGCCCATGAGCCACAGGGCCACGCCGTGTTTCCACTGCCGCCACGCGGCCCATGCGCCGTACGCGGCGAAAATCCCGAAGAGCGCTCCCGTGGATTCGTGGAAGAGTTGCCGCGCGGCGCGCCAAAGCACGCGCAGCGTCGTCTTTGCTGAGCGCCACAGGATGGCAGGCAAGCTTGCGGACATGCCCCCGATTCTAGTGCCTTTCCGGCCTTTTTTGCCCACGTATCTGAGCGCTTCCATGCAGCATGCCGCAGCCTCACGCCCGAAGATTTCCGGGGACAGGTAACCGCCTCGGCTCCTGTCCCCCGCGAACCCCTTGTTTCGCGCTTGCCTCGGCTCTAAAATTGGGGTAGGAAGGGCTGTTTACAGGAGGTGGCGCCCTTGCAACTCGACGACAACATGAAGCAGTTGCTGCGCGAGCTGGGACACGCGATCAACGACACGGTGTCGGATTCCGAGCGCATCGCCGAAGCGATTGCAAGCGTGCGCGCCGCGGGCTTCGACATTGTCCTCAAGCTCGACGCCACCATCGGGCTCGCCCGCCGCACTCCTCAGGACGCGCGAATGACGCGCCACGACCGGCGCTTCCTGGAATCCATGCATATCAGCGTGGACGAGGAAATCCTGGAAGACGACTCGGCCGAGTCTCCTGTGGAAATCACGCCCCAGGACATCAAGTTTCTGAAGTCTTTGAAGATTTCCTTTGATGAATAGCCGTAGGATTTTCGCCGCCTGCGCCGTCCTTGCTGCGGGGCTGGCGATTGTCACCCCGCCGCTTGGCGCGAGGACGGATGCGTCCGCGCCCCTCCTTGAAAAACAAATGGGATCGAACCCGGCCGCAAAGCCGGGCGCGAAGATCTGGCTGAAAGCGGAAGTGATCCATGCGGACATCCGCTCCCTGGTCGTCCGCGAGCAGAACGACGCGCGCATGATTCACACCTTCACCTATGCCCCGGCGGCCCAGTCAGAGATGCGGACGATTATGGCGCAAGGCGGCTATCGGTACGGCGACAAGGTGAAGATCCTCTACCAGGAGGGCCAGACGGTAGCCCTCGAGATTTACGGCAAGCCTTCCAAGCCGCATTGATTTGTCGCCGCGCGGCGCATGAGAAAATCCATGATTCGCCCGCCTGCCGTTGCCGGACGTTTTTACCCCTCGGACCCGCGGGAGCTTGCCCGCCAGGTGGACCAATATTCCCGGCCCTCCGCTCCGGCCCGCGCGGAGAAGATTTCCGCGCTCGGCTGTCTCGTGCCCCATGCCGGGTACATCTATTCCGGCCACGTCGCCGGAGCCGTTTATTCCTCGCTCCAAATTCCCGCGCGCTCGATTTTGCTGGGGCCGCGCCATTTTCCGCAGGGCGAGCCCATGGCCATTCTCACCGAAGGAAGCTGGCAGACGCCCCTGGGTGACGTGGAGATTGATTCCGCCCTGGCCGCGGAACTTGCGCGCGCCTGTCCACGCCTGCGAGAGGACGCCGTGGCGCACGAGCGGGAACATTCTCTCGAAGTGCAGCTTCCGTTCCTGCAGCGGCTGGCCGGCGATTTCCGGTTTGTTCCCGTGGTGCTGGCCACGGACCGCTATCCCGCGATGGAGGAATTGGGGCGCGCCGTGGCGCAAGTGGTGGCGGCCCACGCCGCGCGCGTGCTCGTCATCGCCAGCTCGGACATGAACCATTACGAGAGCGACGCGATCACGCGCGCGAAAGATGGCCGGGCAATCGAACGGATTCTCGCGCTCGATCCGCGCGGTCTCTACGACACTGTGCGTAACGAGGAAATTTCCATGTGCGGGTATGCGGCGACGGTGGCCATGCTCGTCGCCATGCGCGAGCTCGGCACGAAGCAAGCGCAGCTTGTGCGCTACGCCACTTCCGGCGACATCACCGGCGAGCGCGATCAAGTGGTCGGCTACGCCGGTATCATCATCCAATAGTTTTGCGCGCGATCATTCGACCACGACCGGGATGGTGGCTGACTGAGTGATGGTGACGCCGCCATTCGTCACCGATGCACTCACAGTTGCAAAGTAGGTTCCCGGAGTGGTTCCCGCGTTGGCGTTCCCACCACCGCTGCTGCTTCCACCTCCGCCGCAGCCGAAGGCGATTCCGGTAAAGGCGAGCGCGGCGAAGAGCGCAAGCGCGCGGCGCCGCCCGGCCGGCATATATAGCAACAGGAAGCAAAACACCGCTGAGGCCATCAAGTCCCCGCTGGCCCTAAGCCATCCCGGGCCCTGCGGACGATTTGCCGGTGGGATAACCTCCGCAACCACCGCAGTGGTCGTACAGCTGAGCGTTGCCGTCGCCTTGCCGCCGCTGAAAGCCATGGATGATGGGGCGAGGATGGAGCAAACGGGAGGCTCATTCAGGTTATTGGGCGAGAGAACCACCGAGAAATTGACCGTGCCGGTCAAACCGCCTTCCGCGGTTGCAGTGACAACCGAGGTGCCTGTTAGGCCGGGCGTCGTGATGGTGATGGGCGTCGGATTCGGCGCCGTGGCCGTCAAATTGAAATTCGTCGTGGTATTCGAGTTGACCACTGCCTGAATCGTCAAAGTGTGCACGAAGGAGCCCGACGTACCCGTCAGCAGGACCGTGTAATTCCCGTTGGCCGGCAGAGGCGAAGCGCTGATATTGAGAGTGATTGCCGCGCTGCTGCCGCTCACGACCGCGGCGGAGGGCGGGGCCGGGCACGTGATGCCGGCAGCCGCGGTGCACGTAAAGGTGACTACACCGCTGAAGCCGTTCACAGAATTCACATTCACCGTATCCGTTCCCGTACCCGCCGGCAACGGAACGATTGTGGTCTCCGGTACGATGGAGAAATCGGAGAGCGGATTGGAGATCGCAGCGCCGCTATTGAGCGTGGCGGCGGATGGGCTATACGTCCCGTCACCTGTGTATTGGATCGTGACGAAGTTGGCTCCCTGGAAGAGCGCCTCACTGTTTAGCGTCACAGAAAAGCTGGAGGAATCTCCCGAACTCGAAGTAAATGGTATCTCGGTGACATCGGTGCCCGACGAGAAGACGATGATGCCGCCCGTGGGAGCCGCGTGTCCGGCTTGACCGGTAACCGTTCCGGTGACGGTGATGTTCGTGGTTGGCGAAATCGTGCCCGTGAAGCTTGCGGATGTTGTGGAAGCAAGCAGGCCAGTGGTCCCCACGATCGTTACACTGCCGCTAGCCGACGTGGCGTTGTAATTCGAATCTCCGCTGTAGCTAACCGTGACGTTGTAGGTTCCCGCGGGCGTGCTTGCCGGGGCGGTGATGATTCCCACACCATCGGCGTAGCCAGTCTGCGGGTCAACCGCCGCACTCAAGACGGCCGAAGTGGGCACGCCCGCAGGAAGGCCCGTGACCGTGACTGTGCCCGTAGGCGCCGCCGCGGGAACGGAGAATTGAGCCGGATTGTTGCTGTTGTTTTCGACCAGAGCGTTGATGGTCGTCGCCTGGCCGGTGATGACTTGGCCGTTGCCATTCACGTTCGACGCACTCAGGTAAAACACCGGCGTGTCTTTCGCAATCGTGAAACCGATGGCGGAAGCTGTTGAGCTGTTATAGCTGTTGTCCCCGGAATATGCCGCCGTCACGGAGTGCGAGCCGACCGCAAACGCGCTGTTGTATTCCGCATCGCCCTCCACATTCACGTCGGCGGTGTTGATCGCCGCGCCGTTGTCGGAGAAAGTGACCGTCCCGGTAGGGGAAGTAAATGACGCTGCGCAGCTCGTGGGTAGGCAACCCAAGGCTGTCGGGTAGGGCTCTGCGGCCAGGATGAGCTGGGTACCGTAGGGAATATTGCCGGCTCCATTCGCGATGGCAACGCCGCCGTTGGCATTGCGGGCGAAAATTTCCAGGCTGCTGGCCTCAGGCGTGACAGTGATGGATGTTTTGGTGGAAGAGCTTGAGGCGTTTTTGGAATCGCCGCCGTACTGTCCCCAAATGTTGTAAGTGCCGCCGGGCAGGAAAGTGATGCCGGCCGGAAAGAACGTAGTGGAAGAATAAGTCCCGCCGCTCAATGTGAAAAATGTTTGCCCCTGATTGACAGGTTCCGTGCTGTCGGTCATGAGGGCCACGTCCCCGGTCGGCGTACTTCCCGTAACCGTGCCGCTGAAGCTAACCGAGGTTCCGTGGGTGAACGAGGTCTTGGAGGGCGTGAGCGTAGTGGTGCTGGCTGTGAGGGCGGCCACGATGTGGGTCCAGTCGGTGACGAGCACGTTGCCGTCAACGGTGCCGAGGCCCGTGGCCTGGTTATAGCCGGCGGCGGCGTTAAAGTCGGCAGTGCTGCCGGTGCCTATCTGGCCTTCTATCGCGGTGCCTAAATTGGGGTCGGTGTCGGTAATGGGGCTAGTGACGGAGATGCAGTTAGGCGAGCTTGGCGAGAAGGCACAGGGCACGGAATTGGTGCCGTGGGTCACATCATGGAATGAAGCGGAATACGATGGATTCGATTTGAGCGCGTAGAGAACGAAGTCGGCCTGGCCCTGGCGTCCATATTTCTGATTGATGAGCGCCATGATCCCCGCCATGGATTGCGCGGAGGCGGAGGTCCCGCCGGCGCCGCTGATCTGAACAGGAGTGCCTCCGGCCTGGCAGTCTCCATCCGAGGCGCAGATAGCATAATAGCTTTCATTTGCGCCGTCGGCCGCAAATAGGGAAAGGTCGGGCAGGTCACGGGCGCCGTCCGCGGGGGTGAGACTGGCTTGCCAGGACGGCTTGGCATAGATGCCGCTGGCTCCGCCGCCGCCTCCGACGATGGTGGTGAATCCATTAATGCCGTAAAAGCTGAGTATATCGAGGCCGTACTGGCTGTCGTTCCAGGGCTGCTCGGGGATGGGCATGAGGAGCGAGGCGCCGTTGGAGGCGGGAGGGGAATTGGTGCCAGTGGGGGGGCCCCAGTAGCTTGCAAGCTGGGCGGCGAGAGCAACTGGCGTTGAATAGAAAGCACTATAAAAGAAGTCGCTGCCGCCGATGGCCACATCGAAGGGCGTGGACGCAAATCCATTCACGGCCAGGCCTCTCACGGTATAGTCCTGGGTGTTGTCGTCATCGCAGCCGGCGGAGCCGCTGTCGCCCGTGGAGACGAGGACGGTCTGCCCCTGCGCCGCAGCCTCTTCCCAGAGAAAACTAAAGAATGCGTTGTTTCCGCTGCCTAGGCCGGCTTCGCACTCTCCGAAGCTCAAGCTGAGAACGGGAGCAACATTGCCGAAGACGGCGTGCTCGGCGGCGAGGATGAGGCCGGATTGCAGCGCGGTGTCGGCGCTGATAACGAGATCGATCGTGGCGCCGGGCGCGACGGCCCCGGCCCATTCCACATCGAGGTAGGCTTCGATCGAATCGAAGTTCGGGCCGTCGGGATCGTTGATGCCGTCTATGCCGGGATCGTTTCCGTCAATGATCACCTGGGGCGGATTGGCGCTCAGGCCGAAGATGCTGCGGAACTGGTTGATGAGATAGACGTTGATGTTGGCATCGTTGATGATGGCAATGGTCTGGCCGGCGCCGGCGGTCCCGGCCGTATAGAGCGGCTTGAGGTCATACTGAACGGCGAAGTCGCCGGGAGCGAGGAGGTAGTTCACGCCGCCCGGGACGGGATAGGTCCACTCGGGCGTTGCTTTATGGGTCGCTGGATCGTAAGTGGCCTTGCCGAGAAGGTGAGTCTCGCGGTGGGCGCGAAAATTGTTGAGCGAATCAAAACCGCCGACAACCGTCGCGAGCGCCGAGGGGATATCGGGATCGTTGGCATTGCCATAATGCGTCTCGCCATGGACCATGTACTTGTGAATCTGGGTATGGAAGGCGCCGCGCACCTGAGCGACGCTGCCGGAAAACTCGATCACCTGTTTGCCAGGCTCAACCGCGCTCACCTGGAAGCCGTGCGAGCCGAGCCAAGATTCCACGGCCGCGATGTCCTGGTCCGCGGGGCCGAACTGCTGGCCGAATTGCTCGGGCGTGAGCCATTGGTGATAGTTGGCCGAACCCGGCGCGTGCATGCCGCTGATGAGCTGCTGGAGAGCGGCCTCCTGCGCCGGGCTGCGCTTGAGCACCAGATGCAGGCGCTCCAGCTGCATGCCGTCCGGCGCGGCGCCGCGATCGTTGGCGGCGTTGGCCAGCGGGTGAACCGTTCCCTTGAAGGTTACGCGGCTCGATTCGTCCACGGCATGGGTGATGCGCGGCTGGACGCTCGTTGATTGCGCGCAAACGGCCGCGGCAAACGGTGAAAAAATGGCAACAACAGCCACAAAAAATAGCTTCGTGTTTAGGATTCGCATGTCGGTTATTCCCTCAGATGGCCATAGAGTTCCATAAAGATGGGTTTAAATTTAGCAGTTCCCCCCGGAAATTGCGCAAGAGTTAACCGCCCTTTTGAAGAAGGCCACCCGATGGCGAAAATTTACCGAAGGACGCGCGATACGGCAGGCCTTGAGTCCCTCCACCCATTCGGCAACAGCCCTTCAAATCAGATAAATAGAACCCAGAATCGGCCGGAGAGTTGTATCCCAGGGGGTAATCTTTGGAGCGTCGTGGCTTTATTCAAATCCAGCCCACTACACTACTGGGCGGAGCGGATGCGGGCGGCGAGGTCACGGGCGCGGCGGCGGGCAATGTCCACGACGCGCTCATCCCCGGCGGCTTGATCGAGCGCGCCGAGGAGACGCTGGGGCTCGGGCAGCAGGTTGTGCGCGTAATCGTCGTCGGTCTCCACCACCACATCGTTGACGCCGAGGCGGTCGTAGCGCAAGGTGCGGACGAGATCGGAGAGATCCTGCTCCTGGCGGGCGAGGCCTTCGAAGATATTGAGAAGCTCGCTGGCGGAACGATCGAGGGTGTAATTGAAAGTGACTTCGTGCTCCTCGCCGCCCTTCTCATAGCGGAACGTCTTCTCGCCGAGGTTGGCCAGGCGCTTGTGCAAATCCAAATCAATCCCATTGAAATTGTGGAGTCTTGCGGCGAGGCTGAAAATTTTGCCGACGAGCGGCGCGCCGGCTTCAAAGGGCTGCGGGTTGGCCGCGTCCTCGAGCTGGCGGATATCGAATGTGCCGGAGCCGGAGTCGTCAATTTTGATTTCGACGAACTCCGGGTAACTGCTCTTAAAAACCTTGCGGAAGGTGATGGTGGCCTGCCTCGCGGACTGATCCGCGGAGGCCGATGGCAGAGCCGCGGGGGCGCTCGAGACGGCCGCGAGGACAAAGGCAAGCGCGGAGGCAAGCGCGAAATGAGTATTGCGGGAAGCCATTTTCAGCTCGGGTTGGAGGCGGCGAGCGGGAGTGCGCGGCCGGACCCGCGGCGCGGCGCGCGGTGCGGGGATGTGGCCGCCGCCATGCGTTCGCGCGCCTTCGACGCATGGGCATGGCACAGGGCCACGGCCAGCGCGTCGGCGGCGTCGGGCGGTTCCGGGTAAGCGGCCAGGCCGAGCACGGAGCTCACCATCTGCTGCATTTGCTGCTTCGAGGCGTTGCCGAAGCCGGCGACGCTCGACTTCACTTCACGCGGCGAATAGCTGTGCGCGGGAATCTGGGCCTGCGCCGCGGCCAGCAGCACCACGCCGCGCATTTCCGCCAGCCGCAGCGCCGTCTTCACGTTCAGCGCCGTGAAGACCGATTCGACGGCGACGGCGTCGGGCGCAAATTCCTCCACTAGCTGGGCGATCAATTCATGGATTTCGCGGAGCCGCGCGGCAAACGTGGCCCGCGCCGGAAACTTCACGGAGCCAAAGCGAACCAGGCGGGGCAGGGCGCCTTTGAATTCCACGATTCCGTAGCCGGTGATTCCGGCAACCGCTGGGTCCACCCCCAGCACGCGCAGCCTATCGCCTGAACGCGCGCGGACGCCGGTGTGCAGATGCAATCGCATGGATGGCATGACGGCCACAAGTGTACGCGCGGGCCGGACGCGAAGGGTAGCGCTTTTCGCGGGCCGTGCCGCGGGAAGGAAACTATCCGGCGACGGCCGCCTGAATTTCCCTTTCGTCTATATCGAAATTGGCATAGACGTGCTGCACGTCGTCGTGATCTTCGAGCGCCTCGACCATGCGAAGCATCTGCTGCGCCTGCGGGCCGCTCAACTTGACGTAGTTTTGCGGCACCCAGGCTACCTCGGCGGAGGCCGGGGTGATGCCGGCGGCCGTAAGCGCCTCGCGGACTTTTTCCATGGCCTCGGGCGGCGTGGTGACTTCCCACGACGAACCATCGTCGCGCAGATCCTCCGCGCCGGCATCGAGGACGATGCCCATCATCTTTTCTTCGTCGGCCTGTTCCTTGGGGACGACAATGTCGCCCTTGCGATGGAACATCCATCCCACGGCGCCCGATTCGGCCATGTTGCCGCCGTTCTTCGAAAATACGTGGCGAATCTCGCTGACGATGCGGTTGCGATTGCTGGTGACGACCTGCACGAGCACGCCCACGCCTCCGGGGCCGTACCCTTCGAACGTCACTTCATCGAGCGTTTCGCCTTCGAGAGTACCGGTGCCGCGCTGAATGGCGCGCTCGATATTGTCGTTGGGCATGTTCTCGCCCTTGGCCGTCAATATGGCGGTGCGCAGGCGGGGATTGGTCACCGGGTCGGCGCCGCCGGCGCGGGCGGCGATGGTCAGCTCGCGAATGAGCTTGGTGAAGATTTTGCCGCGGCGGGCGTCCGTGGCCGCTTTCTTGTGCTTGATGGTGGCCCACTTCGAGTGTCCCGACATGGAGAAACCTTTATGGGAAAAATGGCAGGAGCAACCGTTTCGCTCTTGCCGCGATAGTCTAGCAAGTGCGCCGGGAACAGGCAAGAGACCGAGGAGCGGCGTAGCACGTTAGTCTGAATTTATCGGTAGCAATGATCTGGTTTCGCTGGCGATGTCCTTAGGTTTGCCTTTGTAGCGGCAGCCTCGGTTTGTAGGCGGCCCTGCCGCGCCGAAGCGCGCCTTTTGCGCTCCGGATGCTTGTACGGAGCCCGCCTTTGGGACTCCGGAAGATTCTGCGGAGCGGATTCATCGCCTAGGCCGGCATCCTGGTTTTTTTGATTTGCTAGCGACATCTCTAACCTAGCCTAGCGGGAGAATTGCTATGGCAGGGCGCTGCCTTTCGCGAAATAGGGCAATGCCGGCCTATGGCGTGAGCATCGGCTGCTTCAAGCCAGTAGCGGAGCCGGCAAAATATAAACAGCTCAAAAAACGACAGGGTGCTGCAAAACCAAAAAATCACAAGCGTCCCAAAACCAAATACCAAGGCACCGAGAAAGCGGCGCAAAAATTAACTCGTCTTTTATCTTATGATAACAACATTCAAGTATTCACATCACGCACGCGTTTGATTCCCGCAGTCTCTCAGACGCCTCCGACGAAGTGTGTGAAGGTGCGGCGGAATGAGGCCAAGCGTGTCCGCGACACGCGGCAGAGGCCGTCAAGTTTGCCTCATTTGGTTGGAACGGCACTAGGTTACTTCCGAGTTTGCCGTCATCCGCCCACAACCCACATCTGGCGCCAGCCAGATTTCAGCTGGAAACATTGATATTTCCGATTAGATTATTCCGCGCGTAATGTGCCGATCATCATACTGCAAGACTAGCCTGCTATCGCTGTACACGCGGCACGCTGGCCGGCCGGATCACATGAAGTGACCTGGAGCGCGATCCAGCAGAAGCCGCCAGATCCAACACTTGGAGGACAAAATGTCGAAGGTTAGGATTCTCTGCACTACGGGTGTGCTTGCCCTCTTGGTTGCCATGGGTAGCCTCACCGCCAGCGCCCAGCAAATCAAGACCGTTTTCGTGATCGCCATGGAAAATCACAATTGGACTCAGCCAGCCAACCAGTTCACCGGCGGGATCCAGCAGATTTACGGAAATCCGAACGCCCCGTTCATCAACAGCCTTGTGAACGGAACCGCCCCCAACGATATCAGTGACCAGGTCGCCTACGCCACGGCCTACCATAACGTTTTATTCGGAACAGGCGCGCATATTCACCCCTCCGAGCCGAATTACCTCTGGGCGGAAGCCGGCACCAATTTTGGCGTCGCCAACGACGCGGACCCTTTCCCCTCCAACCTCCAGACCACTTCCGCGCACTTGGCCACTCTTCTGACCAATGCCGGAAAAACCTGGAAGTCGTATCAGGAAGACATTGATCTTACTCTTGCTCCGCCCTATCCCGCGAAACCCGCCCCCACCACCAACGTCCCTATTTCATCGGCCGATTGGAGCGTTCCGCTGGTCAGTTTCTCGGGATTCTTCACCGGTCCTCCCACCAACTTCTATAATGGTTCATTGCAGTTCAACTATGCCGCCAAGCACAATCCCATGGTGTTCTTCACCGATGCCAATGGCGGCGCTCCCGCCAATACGGCTCCCTCGAATCCGCTGTCTTCGCACTACGCGCCCCTCCAGCAGTTGGCAGCCGATCTGGCTAACGACAACGTGGCCGATTACAACTGGATCTCGCCCGATCAGTACAACGACCAACACACCGCGCTCACGGGCGGCTACAAAGGCCTCACCGGCGACGCCGCCAACATCAAGCAGGGCGACGATTTCCTGAGCGTGGTTGTGCCCATGATCATGGCATCGGACGCCTATAAGAACCACGGCGTGATCGTCATTTGGTGGGATGAATCCGAAAGCGACGGCGTCCCGGGCGATAACGCGGACGACGCCACTCACACCATCGGCGAGATCGTCATCTCCGACCGCGCTCATCCGAACGTGAACGGCCTTCCCTATGCGAGCCCTGTCGTTTACACGCATTCGTCTGATTTGAAGACCTGGCAGGATATCTTCCACGCGGGTCTGCCCGGTCCGGGCAGTCCTTATCTGGGTGATGCGGCCTCGCCGGGCGTCAACGATCTGTCCGACTTGTTCAAGCCGGGCGTCGTCCCGAAGAAGCCCTAGGCGGCGAAAACGTCCCCGTAGTTGTTTCTCACCTCGTAGCGCCCCCCTGGCTCGGGCCGGCATACCGGCCCGAGTCAGCCCGTTTTTGGGCGTGCCATAAACTCCTCCCGCACGCACCCGCGCGGACTTTGCCGGCGCCAGACCGGGCGATAGACATTCCGGCACATGCGAAATACAATCCGCGTGTCCATGCCCATCGCCAGGTACGGCAAATAACAGGCGCCCCATGAGAGTCTATTCGCCAAGATCGAGGCCGGAAACCTGGGCTGCGCAAAGAGAGCGAATCAAGCGGCCGTGGGCCACGCCTTTCTTCTACGTGGATTGGATCCTGGAATGGGTTGCTTTTCGCCTGAGCAACTGGAAGGTCCTCGAAATCCTGGAATACCTGGGCAGTCTCAGCGTCCTGGTGGCGGTAATCTTTTACGTTTCGGAATCGGGCGATCGAACCATGCAACGGCACTTCCAGGCCTGGCAGGTGATCAACACCGCGCAAGGAAAGGGAGGAAGCGGGGGAAGGATCGAAGCGCTCGAAGAATTGAACGCCGACCGCGTCCCACTCGTTGGAGTGGATGTTTCGGACGCATTTCTCCAGGGAATTCAGCTTCCGAACGCGCGTCTGGCGCGCTCGGACTTCCATGCGGCCGACGCCCGCGACAGCTCTTTTCGTTTTGCGCATTTTGCGGATTCGGACCTGCACTTCGCCAATTTTCGCCAGGGCGACTTCACCGGCGCACTTTTCACGGAATGTAACATGGACGACACCGATTTCTCGGGCGCCGATCTCACCGAAGCGGATTTCACGGGTGCCACGCTGGACAGGGCCGACCTCAGCAACGCCACTCTTCGCGCCATTCACTGGCAGGGAATCAAGAGCATGAGCATGGCAAATATTTACGGCGTCAAGGATGCGCCGGATGGATTCGTCGCCTGGGCGCTCGGGAAAGGTGCCGTCGAGAGCCAATCTGCTGACAGCGACCCGCCGCAGCCCTCTCCGTAAACGCGTAAACTCCGGTGCCACGCCCGGTGCGAGCAGGCAGCCGAGCTCAATATCGGATTTTATCGCTCTTCGCTTCCCACTCGCGGAACGCGGCCAACGCCTCTTCGCGCATCAGCGGAATCATCGGGATCTTGCGTTCCTCGCGCAGTCGCGCGATTTCGCGGTAGATGAACGAGTCATCGAATCCCGCCTCGGATGCGTCCGCGGAAAGAGCCGCGAAATAAACGCGCGCCAGCCGCGCCCAGTAGATTGCGCCCAGGCACATGGGGCAGGGTTCGCAGGTGGCATATATTTCGCAATTCTCGAGCTCGAAGGTTCCCAGTTTCCGGCAGGCTTCGCGGATGGCCATGATTTCGGCGTGAGCCGTAGGATCGTTCGCCGATGTGACCGCGTTGGCGGCCTCGGCGATGATCTCACCGCTCTTCACGATTACCGCGGCAAAGGGACCGCCGCGCCCCGCGCGCACATTTTCGATGGAAAGCTCGATAGCCCGAGCCATGTACCGGTTTCGCATATCCTATGCCTTGCCCGGCGGCGATTCGAGCGCCACCGATTCGAATGAGCCCGGGCGCTCATCGAAGGAGCGCTCCTTGCGGCGCCAAATATAGAGCAGCACGCTCCCGATCAGGATCAGGGCCGCGCACAATCCCGTCCAGAGTCCCGCAGCCCCCCAGCCGAGGTGGAAGCAGAGAAAATCGCCTACAGGGAGACCCACCAGCCAGTAGAAGGCCACCGAACAGATCATCGGTGTGCGCGTATCGCCCGCGCCGCGCAGCGCGCCCGTCGCGACAGCCTGCAAGCCGTCAAAAAGCTGGAAAAATGCGGCGACGAACAGCAGGCCGCTGGCCGCATGGATCACAACCGGGTCGGGCGAGTAGATGCGCACAATCGCGCCGGGCACAACCCAGAAGACGATCGCCGCGCAGGTCATAAAGCCTGCTCCCAGCGCGAGGGCGGTCCAACCCGCGCGGCTCGCGCCGGCGCCGTCTTTTCGGCCCAGCGCCTGGCCCACGCGCACGGCGGCGGCGGACCCAATTCCGAGCGGAACCATGTATGTGAACGAAGCCGTATTTAGTGCAATCTGATGGCTCGCTAGGGCAACCGCTCCCAGCTTGGCGATCAAGGCTGTGGCTACCGCGAATACGCCCACTTCCAAGCCCAGCTGCGTGGCCGCGGGGAATCCGAGGCTCACAAGTTTCCAGACGCGGGGCATGTGCGGCCAGCGGGAAGCGTGGCGCAAACCCGTCTTGTAACGCACATCGTAATAAACGCAATACGCCAGCAGCACGGACGCCATATAAATCCGGCCGATGCATGTGGCCCAGCCGGAGCCAACCGTCCCCATGGCGCGAATTCCCAAGTGGCCGTAAATGAACGCCCAATTGCCCGCCACATTCACCAGATTCGCCGAAATCAGCGAGAACATCACCGGTTTCACCAAATTGATGCCCTGCAGATAGCGGCGAAAAACAAAATAGAGCAGCAGCGGCAGCGTGCTCCAATTAATCGCGCGAAGATACGGGATCGCCTGGTCGAGCACGGGTTGCTGAATGTGAAGCGAGCGCAAAACCGGCTCCCACAGGCGGATCGTGCCCATCAACACCGGGGCCAGTGCCAGGCTCAAGTACACGCCATTGACGAGCGACCGGTGCGCATCCTCCAAATCCCCCGCGCCATACGAACGCGACACCAGCGTGTCCAGCCCCAGCATCAGCCCGGTCCCGAATATCGCCACTACGTAGTAGAGGATGCTCCCCAGGCTCACCGCCCCAATGGCCACTGCGCTCGATGCCTGCCGCCCCACCATCATCGTGTCCACAATGCCCATCGTCATCCAGCCCAGCTCCGCCAGGACGATCGGCGTGGCCAGCGCCAGCATCGGCCGCGCTTCTTCGGCGATGTAACGCGCGAACAGTCGCTTCATCATCAACGGCAGCCCTCGAACCGAATTAGCCTAGCAGATTAAAGGACGCAGATTGGAAATTCCGGCAGTGGCACGAAAAGATTGTCAGGACAATCCCGCTTGCCTACGGGAACCGAGCGCCCACAACCTACAACTTATCGATTTTCGCGGCGAGGATGAAATCGCTTTCGCTAAGCCCGTTGATTTTGTGCGTCCAGGTGGTGACTTCCGCTTTGCCCCAGGAGAGCAAAATATCCGGGTGGTGGCCCTGCTCTTCGGCGATGGCGCCCGCCTTATTCACAAACGCCAGCGCCTGCTGGAAATCGGGAAACGTGAACGCGCGCGTGATGTGGTGCCCGTCCACGACCTTCCATTGCGGCACCTGCTTCGCGAGCGCTTCGAGTTCCTTGCCCGCGAGCGGCGGGACTTCTCCGCGGCACGGTTTGCAGGTCTTGCTGGCAAGCTCGGTCATGGGATGGAGCCTCCTCGATCGGCGCCGTCAAAAGGAGACGCCGCGCTTCAACGCTTGGCTTGGGCGACGGTGCGCGCGTCAATGTATTCGCGAACGTAAACCGCGAACGCCCTCTCCAATTGTTGCGTCACGCGTCCCGGCACAGCGGCGGTCTTGCGCCCGCCGATCTCGGCCACCGCAAGCACTCCGCGATTGGTGGACGAAATGAAAACCTCGTCCGCGGCATAGAGGTCTTCGGGAAAGAGCGTACGCTCCTCCATGGGCGCGCCCGCACCCGCGCCGATTTCGAGCAGGATGTTGCGCGTCACGCCTTCCAGGCATCCCGAATCGAGCGGAGGCGTCGCCACGCGCCCTCCACGCACGCAAAAAATATTCGCGGACGTGCATTCGGCCACTTCCCCGCGCTCGTTGAGCAGCACCACTTCGTCGAAACCCGCGCGCTGTGCCTCCGCGAGGCACCACACATTATTGAGCCACGACGTCACCTTCGCCCCGGCCAGCGGCGAGGCCGCGTGCCGACCGTGCTCGCGCACGGAAAGCCGCACCGGCTCAGGATGCGCGGGGAGGTCCGCCGAGCAGATAAGCAGGTCCGCCGCGGGCAAATTCTCATCGCTGCGCCACAGCCCGGTCTGATTCGCCACCGCGTAGATTCGCGCGCACCCTTCCCGCACCTCGTTGGCGCGCAGCACTTCGCTCAATTGTCCGCGAACCGCCTCTTCCTCGAAGGGGAAGGGGCAATGCGTCCGTTCCGCATCGCGCTCCAAGCGCTTCCAATGGCGCCCAAACGCAAAGGGAATTCCCTCGACGATACGCACCGTCGTGAACAGCCCCCAGCCGTTCAGCAGCCCCGACTGGCCCGGCGAAAGCCGCGCTCCCTGGATGGGCAGCAGGCGGCCATTATGAGAGATGAATCGGTGGATCATCCAACCCTCCCGGCGGCATCCACCATTCTATCCCAGAAAAGCGGCGGAGGCTGCCTCACCCGCCCGGGGGTAGTGGGCCAGTTTGAATTTTCTTGATCGTGACACAAAGAGCCAAAATTCAAACTGGCCCACTACCCGTCAGGGTATAGTGTGCGTTCTTGGTTTTGCCGGCGACATGGGAGAGCTAGCCTGGCGGGCGGCCTGCTATGGCACCGCTCTGCTCGTGCTGAAATAGGGCGAAAGCATGCTACGGCGCGGGTGCCGGAGGAGGGAAAGAAAGACTCGGGGGCTAAATGGCGGCCTGACCCCGGTCCTCGTTGCGAATGCGGATGGCGTCACCCACCTTGGAAATGAAGATTTTGCCGTCGCCGATTTGTCCCGTGCGCGCCGATTTGAGGATGGCCTCCACGGCCTTATCCACCATATCGTCGGGCAGCACCATTTCGATCTTGATCTTGGGGATCAGGTCCACTGTATACTCCCGGCCGCGGTAGAACTCCGTGTGGCCCTTCTGGCGGCCGTGCCCGCGCGCTTCGAGCACCGTCATGCCTTCGACGCCGACTTCATGAAGCGCGTCTTTCACCGCATCGAGCTTGGCTGTTCCGATAATTGCTTCCACTCTTCTCATCGCACCGCCCAGCTTACCGAAGTGGGTGTGTCGCGTCGAGGTCCAGATTCAGCTCCAGCACGTTGACGCGCGGCTCGCCGAGAAACCCCAGCTGGCGCCCTTGCGTGTGCCTTTCGACCGCCGTGCGCACATCCTGCTCGCTCATCCCGCGTTCCCGCGCCACGCGCGGCACCTGAAATTCCGCCGACGCCGGCGAAATATCCGGATCGAGCCCCGAGCCGGACGTTGTCACCAGGTCCGCCGGAATCGGAGCACCGGGATTCGTCGGCTGCAATGCTTGGACGCTCGCGGCCACGCGATCCGTCAGGGCTTTGTTCGTGGGGCCCAGATTCGATCCTCCCGAAGCCGTCGGATCGTATCCCGCCGTGCCCGCCGCCGAAGGCCGCGACCAGAAGTATCCGGGCGCCGTGAAAGGCTGCCCCAATAGACGCGATCCCACCAGCACTCCGCCCTTATGAATCAGACTGCCATTCGCCCGGCCGGAAAAAAACGCCTGTGCGATGCCCGTCACGGCCAGCGGATAAACGATTCCGAAAAATGCCGTGGTCACCAGCGTATACAACACCGCGATCAGAAGATTCTTTTTCATACCTGCCTCACACCCTTCCGGCCGCCGCGAGATTCATCTCGGGGCCGTTGCGCCGGCATGCGCCCGCGCCGCTTGCCACCAGCGCTGGACGGCAATGATGGACCACACTGCCTCCAGCAAACCGAATGGCCATGCTCCTTGCAGAAACCCGTAAATCGAGGCCAGCAGGCACGAGGCCGCGAATGCCAGGATGAAAATCGTGTGACGCTTCTCCAGCGCGTAACAGACGATCATGATCGAGACCGCAAAGAGCCCGAACAAGCTGAGAGCCGACATGCCGTGTCCTTCTCATATTCAATTCCCGCGCCGCGCCGAAACTCACGCCCATCCAATATGCGTAATGATCAGGTCAATGGCCTTGATTCCGATGAAGGGCGCGATGATGCCGCCCACGCCGTAAATCAGCAGGTTCCAGCGCAGCAGTGCCGAAGCGCCGATGGGCCGGTAGCGCACGCCGCGCAGGGCCAGCGGGACGAGCGCAATGATAATCAGCGCGTTGAATATCACCGCCGAAAGAATCGCCGAATGCGCCGTCTTCAGCCCCATGATGTTCAGGACGTTGAGCTGCGGGAACGCCCCGGCAAACATCGCCGGGATGATGGCGAAATATTTCGCCACGTCGTTGGCCACCGAAAACGTGGTCAGCGCCCCGCGCGTGATCAGCAGTTGCTTCCCGATTTCCACCACCTCGATCAGCTTCGTGGGATTCGAATCGAGGTCCACCATGTTCCCGGCTTCTTTGGCGGCCTGCGTGCCGGCGTTCATCGCGAGGCCCACGTCGGCCTGCGCCAGCGCGGGAGCGTCGTTGGTGCCGTCGCCGGTCATGGCCACGAGTTTCCCCTTGGCCTGTTCGCTGCGGATCAGGGCGAGCTTATCCTCGGGCTTGGCCTGCGCCAGAAAATCGTCGAGGCCGGCCTCGCGCGCGATGGCGGCTGCGGTCAGAGGGTTGTCGCCGGTAATCATCACCGTGCGAATCCCCATGGCGCGCAACTGGTCAAACCGCTCGCGCATTCCGCCCTTGATGATGTCCTTCAAATGAATGGTTCCAAGAATGCGGTTGTCTTCCGCCACCAGCAGCGGCGTGCCCCCGGAATTCGAGATCGTCTTGACCGCCTCCTCGACTTCCGGCGGGACCTTGTTGCCGCATTCCGCGCAGTGCTGGGTGATGGCGTCGAATGCGCCCTTGCGGATATGGCGCCCGTCCAGGTCCACGCCGGACATCCGCGTGACCGCCGAAAACGGTATGAACGTCGCCGCATAAGAAGAAAGCTCGCGCCCGCGCAATCCGTATTTCTCTTTCGCCAGCACCACGATCGAGCGGCCCTCCGGCGTTTCATCCGAAAGCGAAGCGAGCTGCGCCGCGTCCGCCAGGTCCGCCTCCGGCACGCCCGGAGCGGGG
Organism: Terriglobia bacterium; assembly: GCA_963823205.1. Classification (GTDB taxonomy): domain Bacteria; phylum Acidobacteriota; class Terriglobia; order Acidiferrales; family UBA7541; genus Palsa-295. Next base: position 103,881 of record CAWGKL010000007.1, on the reverse strand, counting down.
ATCAATTCCGTCGCGCGCCGATTGCCCAGCGTGATCGTCCCGGTTTTATCCAGCAGAAGCGTATCCACGTCCCCCGCCGCTTCCACCGCCCGGCCGGACATGGCCAGCACGTTGTGCTGCACCACGCGGTCCATCCCCGCGATTCCGATGGCGGAAAGCAATCCTCCGATGGTCGTGGGAATCAGGCACACCAGCAGCGAAATCAGCACGAACGCCGATTGCGGCGAACCCGAATAAATCGCCATGGGCTGGAGCGTCACCACCGCCAGCAAAAAAATCACCGTCAGCCCGGCCAGCAAAATATTCAGCGCGATTTCGTTCGGCGTTTTCTGGCGCTCCGCGCCCTCCACCAGCTTGATCATCCGGTCGAGAAACGTCTCTCCCGGATTCGACATGATCCGGATGGTGATCTCGTCCGATAGCACGCGCGTCCCGCCGGTCACCGCCGAGCGGTCCCCCCCGATTCGCGTATCACCGGCGCCGATTCGCCCGTGATGGCCGACTCATCCACCGAAGCGACGCCTTCGGCTACCTCGCCGTCTCCCGGAATGAGTTCGCCCGCGGTCACCTTCACCAGGTCGCCGGCCCGCAGCTTGGATCCCGCTATCTGCTCCGTGGAACCGTCCGGCTTCAGCCGCCGGGCCACCGTCTCCGCGCGCGCCTTGCGCAGCGTGTCCGCCTGGGCCTTTCCGCGCCCTTCGGCCATAGCCTCGGCGAAATTCGCAAAAAGCACCGTGAACCACAGCCAGAGCGTGATCTGCAGCTCGAACCCAAAGCCCGGCTGGCCGAGAATATGGTCGCGAATCAGATCGAAGCTCGTCACCACCGAGCCGATTTCCACCACGAACATCACCGGGTTCTTCGCGAGCGTGCGCGGATTCAGCTTGATCAGAGACCCGCGCACCGCGCCGCCTACGATATTCCACGTCCACAGCGATTTCTTTTTCTCTCGTGTGTCCATGAGGGCCTCAGAAAACCTTCCCGGCGTGCATCAGCAGGTGCTCGAGAATCGGGCCCAGGCTGAGCGCCGGAAAAAATGTCAGCGCGCTGACGATCAAAATCACCGATACCAATAGGAACGTGAAAAGCGGCGTGGTCACCGGGAACGTCCCGGCCGATACCGGGACGATCTTCTTCCGCGCCAGGCTCCCCGCGAGGGCCAGCGGCGGAATAATCATGAAGAACCGCCCCAGCAGCATGTCGAAAGCCCCGCTGACGTTCCACCACGGCGTGTTCCCGTTCAGCCCGGCGAAGGCCGAGCCGTTGTTGCCGGCCTGGGACGTGTAGGCGTACAGAATCTGCGTCAGGCCGTGCGGGCCGGGGTTCGAGATGGACGAAGTGCCGAACGGCGAAGCGATCGCCACGCCCGTGAACCCGAGAACGATCAGGCAGAAGATGAGCACCGTGAGCATGGCCATCTTCACGTCGTACGCTTCAATCTTCTTTCCCAAGTATTCCGGCGTGCGGCCCACCATCAGCCCGGCGATGAACACCGAAATGATTATGAAAATGACGATGCCGTAGAGCCCCGCGCCTACCCCGCCGAAAATCACCTCGCCGATCATGATGTTCACCAGCGGCACCATGCCCCCCAGCGGCGTGAACGAATCGTGCATGCCGTTGACCGCTCCGCAGCTCGCATCCGTCGTCGTCGTGGCAAAGTTCGCGGTGGCCGCAATTCCGAACCGCACTTCCTTGCCCTCCATGTTGCCGCCGGGTTGCATCGCGCTCGCGTGCTGGTCAACGCCGTGCATCAGCGGATTGCCGCGAGCCTCCATCGAGTAGGCCACCGTCACGCCCGCCAGGCACAAAATCGCCATGGCCGCCCACACCGCCCACCCGTGCCGCTGCGAACCCGTCATGCGGCCGAGCGTGTATGTGAGACCCGATCCGAGAGACAGCATCATCACGATCTGCATGAAGTCGGTCAGCGGAGTCGGATTCTCGAAGGGATGCGAGCTGTTGGCGTTGAAGGGGCCGCCGCCGTTGGTGCCAAATATTTTGATGGCCTCCTGGGAGGCAAATGGGCCCTGGGCGATCACTTGGTCGGTGATGGTCTGTGTCGTGGTTTTGCCGTCCGCGCCTGTAACCTGCACCGTTTGCGGGTTCAAGAATTTCGCTGTGTCGTAGGGCCGCAAATTTTGGATCATGCCTTGCGATACGAACACCAGCGCGATTACCAGGCATGCGGGAAGCAGCACCCACAGCATGCACCGCGTGAAATCCACCCAGAAGTTGCCGATGGTCTTCGATTCGCGCCGCGCGATCCCGCGAATCAGGGCGATGGCCAGCGCGATGCCCACCCCCGCGGAAGCAAAGTTGTGGTAGGCGAGGCCGGCCATCTGCGTGAAATAGCTCATGGTGGATTCGCCGCCGTAGTTCTGCCAGTTGGTGTTGGTCGTAAACGAGGCCGCGGTATTGAACGCCAAGTGCGGCTCCACGCCCGCGAAATGCTGCGGATTCCAAGGAAGGAAATACTGCAGCCGCTCGATGGCGTAGAGCAGCAGCATGCTCACCGCGCTGAAGAGCAGCATGGCCACCGTGTACTCTTTCCAATCCATCTCGTGCTGCTCGTCAATGCACGTGAGCCGGTAAATCAAGCGCTCCATGGGACGCAGCACCGGATCGAGGAAGGTTTTTTGCCGCTCGAAAACGCGCGCCATGAACACGCCCAGCGGCTTCGTCACCGCCAGGAGCGCCACGAAAAACAGGCCGATTTGCAGCCAGCCGTTCGCCGTCATGTCAGAACCTTTCCGGCCAGAGCAGCGCGGCCAGCAGGTAAACGAACGTCAGAACGCAAATTCCCAGGAGAACGATGTTCCCGGCCATGAATTTCTCTCCCTCTACTTCAGCTTTTCGCACGCCCAAACGTACAAAAGCGAAACAACGAAAAAGCCAACCGTTAAGGCCACAAATACGATATCTAGCATCCGCGTCTCCCGCTCGCCATTCTCACTGCCGGCCGTCCCCCTCGCGCCCGCACGGCCGAATTCATCGCGCAGTCTACTATCCTGGTATCAGGACGAAATAAAGGAACCATAAATATTCCATAAGGATGCGGGGGTGTCCAGGCGTGAATCGGCTGTGGGTCAGTTTGAATTTTCTTGATCGTGACACAAAAAGCCAAAATTCAAACTGACCCACTATCCGTAAATCCGGCGTCAGGACGCCCGCTTGTCCCATACGCGGAGGATTTCGGCGGGAAGCCTTAGCGGCATCATCATTACAGTCACAGCTCGAGGCGTATGGGGAAGGCGCAAGGCTTTGCCCTTTCCGAGCTCTCGATGGAATTGCGCGAGCACGTAAATCAAAAACGCGCATGCCAGGAAACCGATGATGCTGAATGTCAGTGCCACCATGTGTGCTCTCCTCCCCGGCGCGGCTATCGAATGCGGGCGCCCTTTCACCGCACTTTGAAAAACTCTAATCCACCGGGCATAAGGAAGGCATAAGGAGACGATAAGGCTTTCATAAGCCCCGGACGGTCCCGAAACACCTTGTTTCCGTCATTTACCCCGCTCCGCCAATCGCAAAACCCGCCCAATCGTGAGATGATGGCTTATCCTGAATCGCACGACGCCGGGAGTGGAAAAAATGTCGGAACCTAGCAAGGAAGAATTGCTCGCTCGCATCGCCGAGCTTGAAAAGCAGGCGGGCCCGCGAAAGAAAGGCACGCTCGAGTTTCGCGTGGGCGAGAAGGGCGGCGTCAGCGTCTATGGGCTGGGGCGTTTCCCCGTCACGCTGTATTACGAACAGTGGGTTCGCCTGCTCGGCGCCGCCGAGGAACTCCGCGGCTTTCTGGAAGAGAATAAGTCCAAGCTCAAATTGAAGAATCCGGAATGATACCGGCGCCTTCGCCGAAAATCAGCCCGGCCCTGAATGGACGAATCGCCGTTGAGGTGATGCATCGGTGCCCCGGACCTTGACTTCCAAATCTTCGAAGCCCCGCGCCGCCGGCCGGCCTGCGGTTCGCGAACGCGCGTCCGCCCAAAAGAAATTGCGAATCGGCCTCGCGGGTTTCGGCACCGTGGGGCGCTCCGTCGCCAAGCTGTTGTCCGCGGACCCTAACGGCTCTCTGCATCTCACCGCCATCTGCGCCCGCAACGTCGAAAAAAAGAAAGTGGATTGGGTGCCGCCGCACGTCCGCTGGACGGAAAATTTCGGCGATCTCCTCTCCTCCGATGTGGACGTCGTCGTGGAATTGATCGGAGGCCTTGAGCCTGCCGGCGCCTGGATTCGAAAATCGCTCCGCGCCGGCAAATCCGTCGTCACGGCCAATAAGCTGCTCATCGCCGAGCACGGCCCCGAATTGCTCGCCCTCGCTCGCGAGAATGGCCGGCGTCTCGCCTTTGGCGCCTCCGTCGCCGGAGGCATTCCCGCCATCATCGGAATCCAGGAGGGCCTGGCCGGCGACCGCCTCTTCAAAATCGCGGGCATCTTGAACGGCACCTGCAACTACATCCTCACCCGTATGGAATCGAGCGGCGCGAGCTTTGCAGCCGCCCTCGCCGAAGCCCAGAAGCTGGGCTACGCCGAAGCCGACCCCACGAGCGACGTCGAAGGATACGACGCCCGCGCGAAGCTCGTCATCCTCGCCCAGGCCGGTCTGCGCGTCCAGGCGCGCAGCGAGCAAATCCTGTGCCGCACCATTTCCACCATTGAAGCCGTGGACTTCGTCTACGCCCGCGAACTCCGCTGCACCATCCGCCAGATCTCTTCGGTGCAAAAGGACTCCGCCAACGGCTCGCTCCGCCTTTTCGCCGCCGTACAGCCCGCGCTGGTTCCCGTCGCCTCGCTCACCGCGCACGTCGAAGGCGGCAAAAATCTCGTCACCGCCACGGGCGAATTTGCGGGCCCCATGGTCTTCTCCGGCTACGGTGCGGGCGGCGATCCCACGGCCGTCGCCGTCGTCTCCGATCTCTGCTCCATCGCCCGCAGCGCCGGAGCGCCCGAGCCCGCTCTCGAAGCGCCCGCCGAAGTCCCGGCCTCGGTGAGCGGAGATTTCACCGTCCCTCATTACCTGCGCTTCGTCGTCAACGACCGCCCCGGCGTTCTCGCCGCGCTCGCCGCCGTCCTGGCGCGCTATGAAATCGGCATTGACGCCGTGCTCCAGAAGCCCGATTACCCGTCGTCTGCGCTTCCCTTTGTCATGACCCTCGAGGCCTGCAACAGCGCCATCCTCAACCGCGCCCTCGAGGAAATCGCACGCCTCGATTTCCACACCAAGCCCCCGCTCTGCCTCCCCATCTTCCTGGATTGAGCACAGTCGTCAGTTGATCGTCACCGGGGCTTGCAACTCGATGTTCCGCGAGGAATCGCCCACCATAATCTGGTAGGTCCCCGGGACGACGAGCCAGCTCTCGCTCGTCACATCCCAGTAGGCGAACGACCGCATGTCGAGCGTCAGTTGCACCTGCTGTGTCTGCCCCGGAGTGAGCGTGATTTTCTCGAATCCCTTCAGCCATTTGGGCGGCTCGGGCACGGCCGTCGAAGGGATGCCCACATAAAGCTCGGCCACTTCCGCGCCCGCCACGCTTCCCGTGTTCTTCACGTCGAAGCTCACCGTTACGGTCTGGTTCGGATTGCCGGTGAAGGTGAAGCTGGTGGGATTGATGGAGAGATTCGAGAACGGAAATGTCGTATACGAAAGCCCGAAGCCGAAGGGAAAGAGCGGCGTGATGCTGTTTTCGTCGTAATGCCGGTAGCCCACGAAAATCCCCTCCGAATATGTCGCCGTGGGGACGCCTCCCACCAGCACTCCCGGATATTGCGCGGGCGCGCTGCCATCGGCGGGAGGATCGGGATCCGACGCATTCACCGGAATCGTGAGGGGTAATTTCCCCGAGGGGTTCACGTCGCCAAAGAGCACCGCCGCCACGGCGTTGCCGTCCTCCTCCCCCGGATACCACGCTTGCAAAATTGTCGGAACGCTCGCGGCCCAGGGCATCAGGATGCCCGTGCCGCTTTTCATCACCACGATCGTATTGTGGTTCGCCGCCGCGATCGCCTCCACCAGCGCGTTCTGATTCCCGCTGAGCGAAATCGGATCGTCCGCGCCCTCCGCCTCGCTATCGCCCACCATCACGATGGCCACATTGGCGCCTTGCGCCAGCGTCACCGCCGTGGGAATGTTGCTCCCATCCGCGTAGTTCACCGTCACACCCGCCCCCACGCGATTCTGTATCCCCGCCACGGGCGCCACCGTGTAGAGCGGCGTCACCTTGGAACTTCCTCCGCCGCCGGTCATGGCTGCGCCTGCATAGGGCCCAATCACCGCGATGTTGTGCACCGTGCTGGCATTGAGCGGCAGGACTCCCCCGCTGTTTTTGAGCAGCACCATCCCCGCTTCCGCGATCTGCCGCGCGATCAGTCCGTCGGCTGTCTCCGCGGCCGCGCTGATTCCCGTGAACGCCGGAGCGTTTGGAAAAATATTGAACCGCATCATGGTCAGAAATCGCCGCATCAGCATGCCGTTGATCGTCGCCTGCGTCACCTGGTTCGCCGCCACCGCCGCTTCCATCAGCGCCGTCGTGAAATAGACTCCCGTCGGCATCTCCAGGTCCAGCCCCGAATTCGCCGACGCCACCGTCGAATGTGTGGCGCCGAAATCCGACGTCACGAATCCATTGAATCCCCATTGCCCCTTGAGAATTTGATTCAGCAAATAATTGTTCTGGCACATGTACGTGCCGTTCACCATGTTGTAAGCGCACATCACCGCGCCCGCCCCGCCCTGCTCCACGCTGGCCTCGAACGCCGGCAGATAGATTTCCCGCAGCGTGCGCTCGTCTATGATTTCGTTCACGGTCGTGCGGTTCGTCTCTTGATTGTTGGCGGCGAAATGTTTGGCCTCGGCGATGATTCCCGCCGACTGTATGCCCTCGATATCCGCCACGGCGATCTGCCCCGTCAGGTACGGATCCTCCCCGTAAGCCTCGAACGTCCGCCCGTTCTGCAGCGTTCGCGCGATATTGATGTCCGGCCCTTCCATGAACCCGTTGGCCAGCTCTTTGGCCTCCGCGCCGACCACCGTTCCATACATATTCGCCAGGTTCGTGTCCCACGTTGCCGCAAGCGATATGGGAGCCGGCAGCGCCGTCGCCGGCCCTTCATGTCCCGGGCCGCCGTTCGTGGCTCCCGCGGGCCCGTTGGTAATGTTCAGGAGCGGAATGCCCAGAGCCGCTATCCCCGGCACCACGCGGTAATCATTCGCGTCCGAGATTCCGTGCAACTCCGTAATATCCTGGCTCAGCGTCATCTGCCCGATGATGGTCCCCGCGTTGATCGTAACAAGCGCCACGGGCATCGAGTGAACCAGCCCGCCGCTCGTCCCCGTAATCATCACTGTCGAGCTGGCCGCCGGCGTCGAACTCGACGTCAAAATCGTCAGCGTGGAATTTCCCGACCCCGCAACCACGCCCGGTGCAAAACTCGGCGTCGCGCCCGCCGGCAGCCCGCTCGCGCTCAATGCCACGTTCCCCGTAAACCCTCCCGTGGCGGTGATTGTCACCGTAAACGACGTGCTTCCTCCCCCTCCCGAAGTTTGCGACCCCGGAGCCGCGGCCAATGTAAAGTCGTCCGCAGCCCCTCCGCCCGCGCCTCCGCCGCATGACGAAAGCGCCGCCACCGCCGCCAGACACAACACGCAAATTTTTATCCGCATGTACCGCATATCGGAGTCCTTGTTCTCTCTCGGCTCGCCGCGCCGGAGCTGTTTCATCGCGTAGGCAGGGCCGCTCGGGGAATCGCGCCTGAAGAAAATCTAGGCGGCGACGGGCTTCTGCCCGCCGCGCCGCGCCGCCAATTTCCGTGCGAAAGACATCAGGAGCCTTCTGTCGCCCTCTTCCATGCGCCCCAGCACCCTTCGCCAACTCGAAAGCAATCTGGCTTCCTCGCCGGAACTTCCCCAAGCGATATCCTTCGCCGCGTTATACCAGGGGAGATTCTCAAAGCTCGGCGGAGCATCGCTATCGTAAAAAAGCCTGTAGAGCGGCACTTCCAGCGCCCGCGCCATCTTCTCCAGCGTTTCGACGGAGGGAATCGTATGCCCGTTCTCGACGCGCGAAATATAGCAGCGCAGCAGACCCGTGCGCTTCTCGACCTCGCCTTGCGACATCTTCTTCTCCCTGCGTAAGGCCTGTAGCCGCTCGCTGACCAACATTTTCTCTTTCTCCTTCCGCAAACCCCAATCCAGTCCCACATTGAACCATGACCCGCCCCGGAAATGAAGTCTTTGCTTCCATCTCTCCCGCCTCGCCTCGGGACTTAAATCCACCGCCGCGCCCGACCGCTTTACCCTGACGCGGGAAGCACGCTTTCTGTGCCCCGATGCTTTGTATCGGGGGGCTGGCAACCCCCCGCCCCCGACGCCCTACTGCGCTGGCGGCCAGCGGGCGGCCAGGACAGGGGCCAGCGGGAATGATTTCGTCAATTTCACGCATCAGGCGAATGGTCTCGGCGAGCGCGACGGCGATTTTGTGGTAGTGGTCAATGTCCCCGGAGGAGAGCTTGCGGCCTTTGCGGTCCTTGAGCTGCTTTTCGCAGACCTGATAGGCGCCGATCTAGCCTGCGCTGGGTGAGATGGGTGCGGCGGCCTTTCAGTGAATGTTCCCAGATTCTCCAAACCGCAAATCCCATTTTCCGGAGGGATCTGCGATTCGTTCTGTCGCGAGCCGCATTGCGAGCAAGTTTCGGAATCCAATACTCGTTGTTTGATCTTGGATGCGTCGCCCTCAGCGTGTGGTCAGTATCCAATCAGTAGAACGCCCTTAAGGGGAAGTTGAAGTCGCCCGCTGACGTAGAGTGTTTCAAGAAAACTCTCAACTTTGGCAAAATCATCTGAGCCACGATATGTGTTGCGGACAGCTATCGCAAGATGGAGAACATCATGCATCATGCAGGCCTGGAAAATATCTTTGAGAAACTGATTATTATCAACGGCCCGACCCGCCTCGACCTCGAGTACCCATCCCTTACTGGCAGCATGGGCGTCAGCGTTGAAACATTTTAATATCTTGCCTTTGCGCCCAAAGAGCACGGGAACAACTATCTTGTCGTCGCTGGACTTCCCCTTCTCGACCCGAAATCCAAGTTTTTCCAAGCTTGGGCGGAGCCGTGCCATAACGGTGTCGCTATGCTGGTCCGACCTTGTACTTGAATCGATGGCGTCGGCCATCTTTTCGAAGAGTGAGACGATGGCAACGCCGAATTCCGGCGGAGGCGACGACTTCGGGAAGTATACCCAGTTGATCATCGGCAATCGTTCTGATTAACCACTGAAGTTGCCAAATTTTCCCTGATATTGGCAGGCGCAACACACGGCAAGCGCATCATCGTCGTACTCAATTGAGCCATCATCCGCGTCATCGGTGCCATCGTCATAGAGCAGAACCCGCGTTGAAACCACGACCTCAAATGGCCCGTACGAGCCGCATTTTGGACAGCTCTTTCCATCAAGACAGTTAACGTTTGGGTTGACACCAATCTTACTGGCGCCTGACCCTTTTGCCTCACGGTCCATCATAGCGAGGGCTCCTTACTCGGTGTTGGTGCAGCGCTTCCGCCTTTTCATTTGCAGGGACCCGCCCAAACAATAAGTTCCCCTCAACCAAATTAGCTGATTGTAGAGAGGGGAGCCGGGTTCCCATGCTGGGTCTTTCTCTGCCCCACGCTTGGGCTCAAGCATAAAGGCGCACGCAGTGCTCGAACGATGCGGGCGTCCACATCTTCGATCGGGCGGGAATCGGTCCAAGTCCGTGCGTGGTTAAATCGGAAGGTTTCAATCGCGTGCTGATTTGAGTCGTTGGCATACAGACAGCGGAAACCTGCCTGCCGAAAGCCTTCGGAAAGGCCGCCAGCGCCACAGAACAAGTCAATTGATGTCAGCACTGCGAAAAACTCCTCCGATGACGAGGAAGATTAGCAGAAAGCAATCGGGCATCGCACTTGAAAATCGATAGCTTCTTCGCTCCACGCGTTAGTTTGGTTCTGGCACACATTTTGGCGAGATATCTGTGTATGCATCGCGATTGTACTCCGACGGCGCCGCGAAGGCAAAGAAAAAGCGAATTGCGGACCTTGTCTTGCACGAGAATTGTCTGCGTGAGCATAAGTAGCGCACAGCAATCACCATGCCATTGCAATTTGGAAATGGCCCATTACCCCAACCCTAAAAATCGCATCCTCGCCCCAGCCATATGCTCAGGCCGGAAAAATTGGTGCATTCCCCCGCCGGCCCCGAAGACCGCATCTTGCATCCGGCGTGTCTCCGGTCCAGCTAACCCCCACGTTTCCATCATAGACCCGCCCGGGTCTTCCAAGCGCCCATTTACCGCGTTTAACGCGCACTTTTCGTGCATTTTTGTACATTTTATCGAGCATAAGGGCGCAAAGTGATTGCTGTCGTTGCTGCAATTCTGAAGCCCGTTTTTTCACCCTTTCTCCCCTCCGAACACACTTCAGCTTGCCTCCAGCGATCAAAAATGCTTTCATATGACGTTGTGTACCTCGAACTACCCCCTCACCTCTCGCCCTCGCTCTCATCCCTTACTTGGTATATACTACATCTATAGTTACACGCCATGATATCCGACGAACATATCGCGGAACTCCTTGAAACATATGGCTTTGCGCCAACTCAGACTATGATAAGTGGAATCCGTAAATACACCTCCCTGCTCCTGCGCTGGAACGAGCGCGTCTCCCTAACGACTGTTACGGACACCGTCGAGATCATCAAATTTCACTTCGGCGAGAGCATTTTTGCCCTATCTGCCGTGCCAATGTGCAATGGTCGGCTCGCCGACGTTGGCTCCGGCGCCGGTTTTCCGGGCTTGCCATTGGCCATGGCAAATCCAGAACTGCATGTAACTCTAATAGAATCTAGCACAAAGAAGGCGACATTCCTTTCAGAAGCCGTGCGAGAATTAGATCTGAAGAATGTCGGCGTCTCTCGCCAGAGGATGGAAGACCTGCCGCTCGATCCTTCCGGTTTTGACTTTATCACCGCTCGTGCCCTCGGCAACTATGAAAAGCTATTAAAATGGTCGCCTGAGCGCCTTTCAAGCACCGGCAAGATCATCCTCTGGCTTGGCGAAGCCGATGCTCTAAGTCTTTCCAAAGAGCCATCTTGGCAATGGACACCTGCTCTCCATATTCCGGTCTCCAAGAGAAGATTCCTGGTTGTAGGAAGTTGATCGAGGCAATAACCTCTCAAAATTGTTTCACGTGAAACATTTCTGCGTGGAAAATTGTTCCACGTGAAACATCTTGCAACTCGTGCAAGCATTCTGCTACATTTCCAGCGCAAATGGAGGCGAATTGACGCGAATTATTGCGATTGCAAACCAGAAGGGCGGAGTTGGCAAAACCACTACGGCTGTGAACCTCGGCGCCTGCCTGGCGGCTTCCGGCGAGCGAACGCTAATAATTGACTGCGACCCGCAGGGAAATGCGACCAGCGCGCTCGGATTTCCCAAAGACCCTGCGCGCAGAACACTTTACCAGACCCTGATTCTTGGCGAACCCATCGAAAAGATCACTTTAAACGCGGGCATTGAGGGCTTCGATCTGATTCCAAGCGACAAAAATCTGGTCGGAGCGGCCATAGAATTAGTATCAATTGACGCTCGTGAATACCGCCTTAAGACCGCAATTGGGGACATTTCTGGCAAGTATTCGTACGTTCTGATTGATTGTCCGCCGGCTCTCGACCTTCTCGCTATCAATGCCCTGGCCGCCAGCGATTCCGTTCTTATCCCAATCCAGTGCGAATACTTTGCGCTCGAGGGCGTGTCGGAGCTACTCGATACACTGATGAGGCTCCGGCGTACGGTCAATCCATCGCTTGCTATCGAAGGGATCCTTTTGACGATGTACGATGACCGGACAACGCTATCGAAGCAAGTAGCCGCCGATTTGCGCAGTTTCTTCGGAACGTCAGGTGTTCGAGACAGTGATACCGAGAAATGTGCGTCTGGCGGAAGCACCGAGTCATGGAAAGCCCGTAATCATCTACGACATTCATAGTAAAGGCGCTGAGAGTTATATTTCTCTCGCCAAGGAGGTTGTTGCCGATGCAGCGAAACGCGCTGGGCAGGGGTCTGAGCGCATTGATCAGGGAGCCGGAGCCTCCGCCTCCGCCGCCACAGCCGGAAGCGGCGGCAGCGGTAGCGGCAGCACCGGCGGTACCGGCGGCGCTTCCGACTGAGGGCTTGCTTCAAGTTGATATTGATCTAATCGACCCCAGTCCCTATCAGACCAGGACACGCTTCCGCGAAGAAAGTCTCGAAGAATTGGCGCGGTTGATTCGAGTGAGTGGCATCGTCCAGCCTCTCGTAGTGCGGAGGATTGGTGCGCGCTATCAATTGATAGCGGGCGAGAGGCGCTGGCGCGCGGCGCAGAGGGCCGCGCTCAGCCGGGTGCCGGTCGTCGTGCGGAATGTGCCCGAGGATAAGGCGCTGGAGATGACGCTGGTTGAAAATATCCAGCGCGAGGACCTGAATCCGATGGAGCAAGCCCGGGCTTTTCAAAGACTTATGGGTGAATTCATGCTCACGCAGGAGCAGGTGGCGGAGCGCACCGGAAAAGAACGCACGACGATCGCGAATGCGGTTCGGCTGCTGAACCTGGAGACCGCGATCCAAAATTTAGTCGAGGAGGGACGCATATCAGCAGGGCATGCACGCGCGCTGCTGGGCGTTGAGGATGCAAAGGATCGGATGGAACTGGCGCGGCGGATCGCACGCGGCGGATTAACGGTGCGCCAAACCGAGAAGTTTGCGGCGCGCGGCTTGAGAGCAAGAACCGATCCGGCAAGCGAGGCGGCAGTTGCGCAGCACGATGCGAATATGCGGTGGGCGCTCGATGAACTGCAGCGGAGATTCGGCACGCGAGTGCTGTTGCATCCGATCCGGCGCGGAAGGCCGGGGCATTTAGTGTTTGAATACTGCAATGGGGGGGATTTGACGCGGATTTATGGTCTGCTGATGAGAGAATAGGAGGAGTAGGAGGATTATGTCGCTACGGCCATAGGGCCTGCGGCAGCGAGGTAAGCGCTGCGCGCGTTTGTTTTCGGCACGACTGCCCTTCGAGGCTCAGGGTAAAAAGTCGTGCCCTGACACGAACCAATGGATCGTTTCGGCGGAGCTAAGGAGCGGGGCATGGCGCGAGGATGGTTCGATCGCAAGCGGCACGATTCCGGAGAGTGGACCGGGTTCCTCGAGCGGGGCGTGAAGCTCGAAGGAAAGCTGGAAGCGACGGGCACTTTTCGGATTGATTCAGCGATGAAGGGAACGCTGGTTTCCGAGGAAACGCTGATCATCGGCGAGCACGCGCTGATCGAGGGGCAAATCATCGGGAACCAGGTGATCATCGCAGGGCGATTTGACGGGGTTGTGCGAGCCAAGGGGAAGGTCCACATCCAGCCGAATGCCATCGTTACCGGGGAGATTCATACTCCTTGTCTGGTGATCGAGCCGGGCGGGGTGTTCGACGGGAATTGCCACATGCTGGCCGCCGCTGAAACGGCCAAGCCCATCCCGATTGCCATTCGTTCCACGGGAACACAGAGCCGCGCGTAAATCGTTCGTTATTCCGAAAAAAAGTGAGTTCCCTGTTCCTGCCAGGCGCTAGGGCAGTCCCTAGCGGGATTTGTTACTTGCTCTGGATTTTGTCGGTCGCCAATTTCTCTGCTGTATCGAGTGCGTCCGAAGCTTTCACCCGGACATCGGGTTCAACGCCGGTGCCCTCCCAGTTCGTCTTCGAGATTGGGTTGATGGCGCGAGCGTACGGAACACCGATCATGAAGTGATCATCGATACGGTGGCCGGAAACTGGATGTGCGCCGCCGCCGGTAGTTTCTCCGACAATTGTTGCGCGCTTCAGGTTCTGAAGATTGTAAGAAAATTCCTCGGCACCCGAGAACGTATCCTTCGACGTGAGTACAAAGGTTGACGTGTCGGCTAGCCGAGTTCCCGGTACATACGGCAAGGTCCAATACTGAGGCGTCGAATCGTCCTTGCGGTTATACAAGTCATTCAGATGGGTGGGCTTGTCGAATAGGTAGGTCGAGATCAGCGCGATCATTTTGGGATCTCCACCGCCATTATCCCGGAGATCAAAAATAATCGCATTGACGTGGGCGAGAAAATTCATGGCCGCGACGGCCGTTGGGCCACAGACATCAGGGTCCGCGAACATATTGAATTTCAGATAGCCTATGTTTCGCGGCAGGATCTCGATTTTTTCAAAACCACAGTTGATATGCTCCATGTGCTTTCGGAGCTGCGCCTGTTGGTCAGGGTTGGGGCCATCCTGGTCGGGCGGCAGCTTGATAGGGCTGTAGTTGACGTGCAGATGTTTATCGTGGCTCACATCCTGCAGATGGTTTGTGACCAAAGCGGCAAAAGCATCGCCATCGGTGATGGCATCGTAGTCTCCGCTCTTCTGATGGGCGCGGAGCGCGTCCGCCATCTTTTGCGCGATGTCTGGGTATACGTAGTACTCGTTCAGGTCTGCCACTACCCCGTCAATCACGCGCTGCCGCTCCGCGCCGTCGAGCTTGATATTCTCAACTGCCGCGCCCGGAGGAATCGCGCGCAGGCTGAAGTTCACCACGGTAGGCGGTTGGGCATCTGTCGCCTGGATGCTGCCGATTGCGACGGTTGAGCCCGCTCTTTCCTTGACTCGAAATTTGATCAACAGCGGCTCACTGCTGTCTACCGAAACTAGGTCAAGTCCGCCGGTGCCATCGTAGAGCGCCATCATCCAACTGACAGACTCCTTGGGATCCGCGGTTTGGATATAGGCCTCGATTTTTGCCCGATCTCCGCTATTGAAAGCGTCAGGCCAAGCCTGGAGCGCTTTGCCAGCGGGTGTATCAGGAATTGTTGTTTGCGCCACTGCGCGCCCGATGCCCAGGAACAGCAGCAAACAGATGGCGTAGAGCACCGCGGTCCTGACTTGTAGTCCTATTTTTTGTCCGGCCAAGGCCATTGGAAAGCGCTTTAAATTCCCGCGAAAACGCCGATTGGACAAGACGTGCTCCTTAACCAGGATTTCCATTTTGTTCTCCTGGGCGCGCGCGCCCCCAGCCGCCTTCGTTGGGGCGGTTCCTTGGATTCTTCACTCCGAGCGAATAATTAGGTATTGGAGGGCAATAGTCTAGAACGGAATTCACGTTCTTGGAACGGTTCTAACGTGAATGAAGCCTGAAGACGGCGGGCGTTGTTCCGAGGGACCGTCGAAACTCGCGGGTTAGGTGGCTCTGATCTGAAAACCCCGCGGCCGCCGCGATCTCCGCGACAGTCTGATCGGTGCTCGTTAGCAGCCTCCGAGCCTCGTTGACGCGCAGACGCCTAAGGAACGCTGAAGGTGAGGTGCGAAGTTGTTCTCGAAATAGCCGCGCCAAATGTCCAGGATGAATATTTAGTTCCTTCGCGACCTCTTCTATGCGTACAGATTCACGGTAGCGGCTGATAAGCACCTCGCGTGCACGGCTTAGCGTTGATGTGTCGGTGGCGAACCGTCTGGTTCGCTCGATCGTAATGGCGATTTCGAGGAGAAGGCACTCCACGGCAAGAGGCGTAAGGTCATCAGGCGATGACAGCTCTCGGAACAACCTCGCTGCCAGGTCAGTCACAGGCCCGCCGCTGTCGCACCACGGCCGCTGAAATGCGCGGGTTCGGCGAACCCATTGCGCATTCAGTTCCACGTTGAATGACAACACCGGGGATATCCCCATGCGCTCGGAGTGCTCTTCTCCATCCGGGTGGAAGACAACGCTTCTTGGCCTGCGCTCAAAATTGTTCGCGCCGCACCGTTCCTCGTAGCCGCCCACGCGGATGAAGCAAAAATAAGCCTCGCGGTGCGCGTGTCTGGGAATGATAGCGTTGGCCTCGTACGAGGCGTCCGTCAGCACCGCTCCGCAAATGGCAGAACTCCGCCTGGTTTCGCCGAAAAATTGCCCCTGTCTCAAGAGCATCGTCGTGCCTCCGTATCGGAGTCTTGCCGCGGTGCAGTCTATCACTTCGTCCTCTTGCTTGGATTCCTCAAATCACAAAGAACAAGATGCCACCTTCGCGATGAATCGGCTCCGGCCCGGAAGGCCCCGCCTACGCGATGAGTCTGCTTCGGCGGGCAGGCCGGCCTACAATTCGAGGCGACGGCTACAAAGGCAAAGGCGAGGAGAGGAGCCGGCGAGAGGCCGGCGCTACAAAAGGCGGGTGCGAGGCAACGCCGTGCTGGTCTTCCCGGTCGAAATCACCGGGACGCGAAAAGCGCGAAAGACCAGCGCTACATAGTCAATGGCAAAGGCGAGGGCAATGCGAAAGCCTCGGGTCTTACGACCCGAGCGGGCGCAGCATGCTGCGCCCCTACGCAGAAAAACCAAGGGCAAGAGGTGGCGAAGGCAAGAGCGAGATGCCGGGCTAAAAGGCCCCGGCGCTACATTTAAACCTTAACAGCAAGTGCAAGTCAGGGGAGGAGATGAGGGGAGACGAGGCTGAGGAAGTCGCGGGAAGTGATGATTTTGGTCTTCTTCCAAAACCTGGGGAAGTGCCTGATGTTTCCGGTAATCAGGTAATCGGCGCGAGCCGCGTCGGCACATTCAAGAAAGATGTTGTCGTCCGGATCGGCGGTAATCTGAAGGCGCAGGTTGGGATGAACGCGATGGGCGCGGTTCTTTATGAGTTGCAGGAATTGCCGGCGAAGGCCCTTGCTAATCTGGGGCTCGGGGCGCGAGAGCACGTCGCGATATTCCGCGAGGATAGGAGATGAAACGTAGAGTCTTGCCGGGGGGGTGATCGCGAGTAGAAACACGGTGCGTTGCAAGCCGTCGGGCTTGAGGGCCGCGGAGACGACAATGTTCGTATCCAGGACGAGGCGAAGCGGAATCATCTGCGCTTCGTTTTGCTCGCACGCACCGTTCGGATGACCCGGTCAATCTCTCGTGAATCGAGGCGATCGGTTCCCTTCGCCCGGGATTCCTCGCCGATGACGCGGAGAACTTCCGGCTCCGGGGCTGCTAGTCGCACATAGTCACGAATACTCAGGAGGACGGCGCGCGGAGTTCCTCGCTTTTCGATGACCAGGGAACAGCGTTCGTCTTCGACGCGCTGCAGCAGGCTGCCAAAATGGGTGCGCGCGCGGAGGGCGGAAACGACGTTGCCCGGAGTTTTTCCTGTTCTCGGCATTAGAGTGAACTCATCAGTTCGAATATAGCAAGTGTACAGTTGTGTTGCAAGAGACTCCAATTGCGGCAATGCGTCCGGCTGCAACCGGACCTGAAAAAGCCTCGGAAAAGCCTCAGGTCTCCCGACAGACTGCGTCGGCAGACCTGAGCTACATTACAATGCAGGCATGCGCGCGGCGTCCGTCTTCGCTTTGGACTTGATTTTCGGGCGCTGAAAGGGCAGAAATAGGCGCGTAGTGCCGGTGGGCGGGACATTTCAGATCAGAATAGAGGGGAAACGACGATGAAGGGAAAAACATCGCGGAGGGATTTTCTGGGAATTTCGGCGCTGGGGCTGGCGGCGATAGGTCCGCTGGTGCGGGAGGACCCTTCGAAACCCACACCGTGGGTTTCTCAGGGTAAAGAGGCGCGGGCAGGGTCAGAGGGTGCGAGCGGGGAAATTGCGGTGTGGGTGACGGCGGGCGACGACCGGTTTGCGGCCGCGCCGGGGGCTGAGTGGCAGCCGGTGAGCGCTACCGGGACGCCTTCGCCAGCGGCGTCACCAACGGGCACGGGCGCGCGAATCGAACTCGATCCCAACAGGAGGTTTCAGGAGATTCTGGGATTCGGGGGTGCGCTTACGGACGCGAGTTGCTATCTGTTCAATCAGCTTGCGCCCGACGCGCGAGAGCAACTGTTTCACGAGCTTTTCCATCCGTCGGAGATGGGTCTGAGCGTGTGCCGCATCTGCGTGGGGTCGAGCGATTATCGCAAAAGCTTTATAGCTACGATGACGGCGAACCCGATCCGGACTCTGCGCGATTCTCGATCGAGCACGACCGCGAATATATTTTGCCCATGCTGCGCCAGGCGCGCCAAGCGAATCCCGGAGCTTTTTCTTTTTTCCTCTCCGTGGAGCCCGCCGGGCTGGATGAAATTCAACGGCTCGATGCTGGGCGGTTCGATGCGCAAGCATTACCTGCCGATTTACGCGCAATATCATCTGAAATTTCTGCAGGGTTACGCAGCCGAGGGCGTGCCGGTGCAGGCGATGACGTCGCAGAACGAGGTGGATACGGATCAGGACGGCAAGATGCCCGCTTGCGTCTGGGCGCAGGAATACGAGATCGCAATTCGTGCGCGATCATCTGGGCCCGCTGCTGGAAAGCAACGGGATGCCGACGAAGATCTGGATCCTGGACCACAACTACAATTTGTGGGGACGCGCGGTGTGCACGCTCGGGGACGACAAAGCTTCACAAATACTCAATGCCGTGGCATGGCACGGCTTATGCGGCACTCGCCGACATGATGAGCAAAGTGCAAGACGCCTATCCGGAGGTCGGAGATGTATTGGACCGAAGGAGGGCCGCACTACACCGGATCCGGAAATGTAACGGATTGGTGCGAATGGGGCGGGACATTTTCAGCGACATCTTGGCAACTGGTGCAAGCTCCATCACGGCGTGGAACCTGGCGCTCGATGAGCAGGGACGGCCGAATATCGGACCCGGATCCCGCCGAGGACGTGGTACCATCAACTCGCAGGACGAAAGAGATGACGCGCAGCGGACAATATTGGGCATTTGCTCATTACTCCAGCGCTGATGCGGCGCGGAGCGCGCCGCTTCGATTCCGCAAAGCGGCGGCCACGGACCTGCAGCATGTGGCCGTGGAAAATCCGGACGGCCAGCGCGTGCTGGTTGTGACCAATCCGGGGCGGCCAAGACGGTGGAATTGCGGCTGGCGAGCATGGCGGTCTCAAATTCCATTGCGGCGAAAATTCGATGACGACGCTGGCGTGGCGGTGAAAGACTGGGTGAGAATCAAAATTTGTGTGTCAGGGCGAACCTTCAAGGCAACAGCAGATTCCTCTCTGCATCGCGCGCCCGCAAAAGACGCGGGGAAAGCAAAGACGCGCGCGATTCCGTTCGGAATGACAGCTCGTTAAGCAAGGGCGCGCCGTGAAGATTTTGATTTTCAGCGATATTCATGGCGATATCGGCGCGCTCGAACGGATCGTGGCGCAGCCGGCGGACGTATATATTGCCGCGGGCGATTTGGGCACGTTCGGCCGGGGCCTGGAGCGCCCGGCGGAAGTGCTGGGGCCGCTGGGCAGCCGGGTATGGCTGCTGCCGGGAAATCATGAGACGCACGAACAGACGCGGGCGCTGTGCCACGAGTTCGGCTTCATGGACTTTCACCGGCAGGCGCGGCGGGTGGAATCGGCGCGTGGAGTGATTCATTTCGCCGGGCTGGGGTACAGCAACGTGACGCCATTCAACACGCCGGGAGAATACACCGAGGAGGAAATCGAGCGGGCGCTCGAGGAATTTGATGGCGTGCGGCCGCTGTATCTGATGGTTCATTTTCCGCCGTGGGGCACGAAACTGGACGAATTCGCGCCGGGAAAACATGCGGGCAGCCCGGCGCTGCGCGCGTGGGTGGAGCGCGAGCAGCCTGCCAAACTTTTCTGCGGGCACATCCACGAAACGGCGGGGCTGACCGATCGGCTGGGCACGACGGAGTGCAGGAACGTGGGCAAGCAGGGATACATGCTCGAAATTTCGCTACTTGCTGAAAAACTGATCTGAGGGAACTTCAGGGGCTAAAGCCCCCACTGATTTTGCAGGTTTACGTCGCGGCTAAAGCCGCGACCTACAAAACCTCCTCCTCCTTTTCATCAAGCTGTCAAAGGCCCGAATCAACGTTTTTCGGCGAACTGCACACAGGCAAGAGTGCCTGTGCTACTAAAACCTGCGCAGAATCAGCGCTTTTCAGCGGGATAGACTACGAGGAGGCGGCGGTCGCCTGAGCCTTCGCTCGAGGTGCGGACGCCGGGAGCGCCATTGAGTTCGAGATGAACGATGCGGCGTTCGCGGGGCGGCATGGGATTGAAGCGGAAGGGCTGGCCGGTTTCGCGGACGCGCTGAGCGGCCACGCGGGCGGACAGTTTCAGCTCCTCGAGGCGCGCGTCGCGGTAGCCGGCGCAATCGAAGCGCACACGGTCGTGCAAGCGGGGATCGAGACGGAGCCAGCGATGGGCGATGTGTTCGAGGGCGAGGAGGAGGCTCGGCGTTGCGCTGGAGGAGGAGGTCCTGGTCGGGGCCGTGGAATACGACGGCGATTTCGGCATCGTCGGGCGGCGCGCCGGGTTCGGCGGGGGAGGATATGTCGTATTCGAGGGCGAGGCCGAGCGCCGGGACAGCGAGGGAGAGAAAACGGCGCAGCTCATCGGCGGCGTGCCGGCCCACGAGAGCGGGGGGGCGGTTGTCCGGGGCGGGTCGGCGGTCGCTCATTCGTTTTTCTTCTTGAATTTGCTCCGGGAAGGGAGCGGATGGGCGCGGTTGAGATACCACTGCTGGACCACGCCGACGAGGTTGCTCGTGAAATAGTAAAGATTCAGGCCGCTCGAAAGCCGGAAGAAAATGACGACGAACATCAGAGGCATGAGGGCCATCATTTTCTGCTGCGACGGGTCCACGGCGGCGGGCGTGGGCGTCATCTTGGTCATCAGATAGGAGGTAATGGCCATCAAGATCGGCAGGATGTAATACGGGTCCTTCGCCGAAAGATCGTGAATCCAGCCGATCCACGGCGCATGGCGCAATTCGATCGTACCGACCAGCATGCGGTAAAAAGCCCAAAGAATGGGAAGCTGCACCAGCATGGGCAGGCAGCCGCCCATGCGGATTGATGCCTTCGCGATTGTAGACGGCCATGACTTCTTCGTTCATTTTTCGCTTGCGCGGATCGGTGATGGAATACTTTTTGTAGCGATCCTGAATGGATTTGATTTCCGGGCGCGACGGACTGCATTTTTTTCATCGAGCGCGAAAGTCCACATGCGAATCGGGAAGCAGCAGCCATGGTGATGGCCAGAGTGAGAACGACGATGGCCCAGCCCCAGTTCTGAATGTATTGGTGCATCCATTGCAGAACGAAGAGCAGGGCTTGGCGATGATGCCGGTCCAGCCGAAGTTGATCAGCTCTTCGAGCGAGGGCTTCTGCTTGCTCAGAAGCGCGAGGTCCTTGGGTCCGACGTAAACCCGCATCCGCAGGGGGACGGGAGTGGGCGTGCCGGCAGCCATTTCGGCTTCGGGGTCGCTGCCCTGATACGTGGCTGGTCCAATCCCAGAGGGAAAGATCGGCGCCGTCGGGAAGAAATGCGGCGGTGAAGAACTGGTCCTCGATGCCGAGAAACTCCATGGGGCCGGGCTGCAGGAATACCTGGCTCTGGTTTCCGGAAACGCCGAGTTTTTTGTATTGCAAGACGGCGAGCTTGCCATTCTGCTTGTAGAAGACGCCCACGAGCTGCGAAGCCTTGTAAACGGCCTTGTCGCCGAATCCACCGCGCCAGGCGAGGGCCGCGGGCAGCGGGTTACCGTCGAGAGAGGCGGAGATTTCGACGGAGAGCTGGTAATCCTGGGTGAAGCGCAGAATTTTGGTGATGTCGAGATGACCGTCGCTCCAGTGGAAGGTGATTTCGGCGGGGGCATCGAAATGTTCCGCGGCCGGCGCGACATCGTAGAGGCCGGAATTGGCCCGGGCTTCGAGTTGCGGGTCGGAAAACATAAGCGAAAAAGGCCAGCCCAACTGCAGCGCGGCATCGGGATTGACGAGGTCGAGAGGATGCGGCGGCGTCTCGTCATCCAGATAGTTTTTAAGCTTCCAGCTACGGACCACTCCGCCACGACTGGACAGCTCGACGCGGGAGAGCGTGCTTTCGACCACGATGATTTTTTCCTGCGAGGCTTGGATGACCGGAATTTTGGAGGCGACAGCGGCCGTATTACCCGGTGCGGCAGTCGCTGGCGGCGCTGTGGAACTCTGCGCGGGCGCGACCGGCCCCGCCGTCTGCCCGGGCCGTTGCGGCGGCGGGACATTGGGCATAAAGAAGTGCGACCAGGTGAAAAAAATGAGCATGGCCAGGACGATAAAAAGGATGGTGCGTTCCTGGTCGGACATTTCCTTCACTGCGCTCGCTCCTCGACGCGCAGGCCGGCGCGAGGGGCATGCGCATCGTCTCTATCCGGCACGGGATCGAAGCCGCCCTGGGTGAATGGGCGGCAGCGAGCGAGGCGCTGGAGGGCCAGCAGGGCGCCGCGGCGAGCGCCGTGGCGAGCGATGGCTTCATGGGCGTAATTCGAGCAGGAGGGATAAAACTTGCACGCGCCTCCGAGGAACGGGCCAAGAAGAACCTGATACAACCGGACGAGCGCGAGCAAGAGCCATGAGCCAGCCGATGAGGCGAGCGAAGGCGAAGGGCGATTCTCTATTCCGGCGCGGGCGTCCGGGGGAGCAACTTGAGCAGCTCCCCGGCCAGCGGGGAAAATTCCGCGGTCGCGGCCGAGCTGCGCGGATGAATTACGATGTCCCATCCCGTGGCAATCTCCTGTCGGTGCAGCCTGAGAATCTCGCGGAGCCGGCGGCGGATGCGGTTGCGCCGGACAGCGCTGCCCAGCGCCTTTTTGATGCTCCAGCCAAAGCGGCTGAGAGCGAGGCCATTGGGGCGAAGAAAAACCGTGAACTCGCGGCTCGTCCGGCGGCGGGCGTCGCGATACACGGCGTCGTATTGGGCGCGGCGCACGAGACGGCAGGCGCGGGGAAAATCGAGCGGCGGCGGGTCAGACACGCGTGAGGCTGTGGCGCCCTTTCCTGCGGCGTTGCGCAAGGACTTTCCGTCCACCCGGGCTTTTCATGCGCGCGCGGAAGCCGTGCTTTTTGTGGCGCGCGCGCACATGAGGCTGAAATGTGCGTTTCGGCAATGAACTCGCTCCTCTGTGATTTGGGTTCGCGTGTAAGACGCGAATGGCTTACCCAAAGGGAACGGCTAGTGTAGTCGAGCACCGGGGGAAGGGTCAAGAAAGTGTAGCCGCCGCTAGTGTTGTTAATATGTTCTTGGTTTTGCTGGCTCCGCTTCTGGTGCGAAGCTGCGGTTTCTCGCGCCATAGGTCGCAGGCGACGCTATAGCAGTTCGCCCTCAAGGCTGGCTCGCAAATGTCGCTCCGATGCAAAACATCGGAGTGCAAAGGGCGCGCAATCCCCGCCCTTCCAGCGCCAAATTGAGTCAATAACAGAAATGATAGGCGCGGGAAGCGTCGAAGCGATCTTTGCGGGGAACAACCGCGTGTGTGGTTCGTGCGAGGGCACCACTATAGGTAGACACATTCGACACGCAGAACCAAATATTTTGTGGCCGCGGTGCGAATTTTTCTTGACAACATTTTCGCAACGCATGATACTCCGCATCCAGACTCGGGGGGATGTACACCGGGCGTCGCATTTGGCGGGTAGCCGTACGACGAAATAGCCGGACCAGGGTCAATCGAAATCCCAAGGGGGGCGCACCTGGCTTTGCGCCGCGCACGAGCGATTTTTTGCGCGGCCTGGCTGAGCTTTTCCCTTTTTTTATGGTGGTGCGGCGGGGTCACGCCGTTTTTTGCCGCGCGCACTTTTCGATTCACCCCCCTCCAGTCGCGTGCGTCTTTCGGTACAGGCAATAACATCCCGGGTGCAGCCGGTTGGGAGTAGAATGGGTTCAGCAGTTCTCTCCCGCGTGGCGCTCCGGCCAACCATTCGGCCGTACACGTGCCGGCAGGGAGGCAGAAAATCATGGCGGAAACAAGAATGGTAATGAACGGAAAAATCGGAACGGAAGAAAACGTCCGGAGCGCAACGGGAGTGCGATTCCATCGGCGGTTCACGGACGGCAAGGTGTCGCCCTTCGACAAGGTGGAATGGGAGCGGCGCACGGCATTAATCGGCAATGATAAGGGGCAGGTGATTTTCCGCCAGGAAAACGTGGAGGTGCCCAAGGCGTGGTCGCAGACGGCGACGAACATCGTGGTGTCGAAATATTTTCATGGGAAACCGAACACGCCGGAGCGCGAGACTTCGGTGCGGCAATTGATTACCCGCGTGGCGGAGACGATCGTGCGCTGGGGCGAGCAGGGCGGCTATTTTGCCGATGCCGAATCGAAGAACGCGTTCCGCGACGAGTTGACGCACCTGCTGGTGGAGCAGAAGATGGCATTCAATTCGCCGGTGTGGTTCAACGTGGGCGTGCAGGCCAAGCCGCAGTGCTCGGCGTGCTTCATCAATTCCGTCCAGGACAATATGGATTCGATCATGAATCTGGCGAAGACGGAAGGGATGCTCTTCAAGTGGGGTTCCGGAACGGGAACAAACTTTTCGTCGCTGCGGGGCAGCCGCGAATCGCTTTCGGGCGGCGGCATCGCCTCCGGGCCGGTGAGCTTCATGAAGGGATTCGACGCCTTCGCGGGGGTGATCAAGAGCGGGGGCAAGACGCGGCGCGCGGCCAAGATGGTGATTCTGAACGTGGACCATCCGGACATCGAGGAATTCATCGAGAGCAAAGTGAAGGAGGAACGCAAGGCGCACACGCTGATCGAGCAAGGGTACGATTCCTCGATTGACGGCGAGGCCTACGCTTCGGTGTTTTTCCAGAACGCGAACCATTCGGTGCGCGTGACCGACGATTTCATGCGCGCCGTGGAGGAAGACCGCGACTGGTGGAGCCGCAACGTGAACGACGGCGAGCCGGCCGGCAAATACCGCGCGCGCGACCTGGCGCGGAAGATGGCCGAGTCCGCCTGGCAGTGCGGCGACCCGGGGATGCAGTACGACACGACGGTGAACCGCTGGCACACGTGCAAGACGACCGGCCCCATCAACGCCTCGAATCCGTGCTCGGAGTACATGTTCCTGGACGACACAGCCTGCAACCTGGCCTCACTCAACCTGCTGAAGTTTCTGGGGTCCAACGGGCAGTTCGATACGGAGGGATTCCGGCACGCCGTGGACGTGACCATCACGGCGCAGGAAATCCTGGTGGACAACGCCAGCTATCCGACGGAAAAAATCGGGAAAAACTCACACGAGTACCGTCCGCTGGGCATCGGCTATGCGAACCTGGGGGCGCTGCTGATGTCGCTCGCGCTCCCCTACGACTCCGACGGCGGGCGCGACTTCTGCGGGGCGATCACGGCGCTGATGACCGGCGAGTCCTATGCCCAATCGGCGCGGATTGCCGAGCGCATGGGGGCGTTCGAGGGCTACGCGCGGAACCGCGAGGCGATGCTCGATGTGATTCGCATGCACCGCGACTCGCTGCGGCCCATCAAGCGGGAGAACGTCCAGCCCTCGCTTCTCGATGCGGCGCAGAATTCCTGGGACACGGCGCTCGCGCACGGCGAAAAGTTCGGCTACAAGAATTCGCAGGTTTCCGTCCTCGCGCCCACGGGCACCATCGGCTTCATGATGGATTGCGACACGACGGGGATCGAGCCGGACCTGGCTCTCGTGAAGCAGAAGCGGCTGGTGGGCGGGGGCGTGATGAAGATCGTGAACAACACGGTCCCGCAGGCTCTGATGGAGCTGGGATATCCGCCGGAGCAGGTGGCGCAAATCGTGGACTATATTGACGCGCAGGCCAAGATCGAGGGTGCACCGTGGCTGAAGCCGGAGCACCTGCCCGTCTTCGATTGCTCGCTTGCGCCGACGGGCGGGGGGCGCTCGATTGCCTGGCGCGGACACCTGCGCATGATGGCCGCGGCGCAACCGTTCCTTTCCGGGGCGATCAGCAAGACGATCAACATGCCGGAAGAATCCACGGTCGAAGACATCATGGAGGCTTATACGGAGTCGTGGAAGTTCGGGCTCAAGGCCGTGGCCATCTACCGCGACAATTCCAAAGGCTCGCAGCCTCTCTCCGCGGCGGGCAAGAAAGCGGATGAGAAAACCGCCGCGCCCCAAGCGGCGGCAAAGCCGGAAGCGCCATCGCCGCAACAGCAGGAGCTTTTCGACCGCACGCGGCGCCGCAAGCTGCCGAGCGAGCGCACCTCCATCACGCACAAATTCTCGATCGGCGGCCACGAGGGCTATCTCACCGTCGGAAAGTACGAAGACGGCACCCCCGGCGAAATCTTCATCAAGATGGCGAAGGAAGGCTCCACGCTTTCCGGCATCATGGACGCCTTCGCGCTGTCCGTCTCCATCGCCCTGCAATACGGAGTTCCGCTGAAGGCGCTCGTGGATAAATTCGTGAATTCGCGCTTCGAACCTTCGGGCTTTACGGGCAATCCGAAGATCCACTACGCGAAGTCGGTGGTGGACTACATCGGGCGGTGGCTGGGCGGGAAATTCATCTCGCCGGATTATTTGGATCACGAAACCACGCAGGCGAAGGGAGAAGCGGCTCCGGCAGCGGTCGCGCCTGTTGCAGCTGCGGCACATGCTCCCGTCGCGCCGGAAACATCCGCCCGAGCACACGCTGCCATCGAGGACGCGCCTTACTGCTCCGAATGCGGCATGCTGATGACGCCGAACGGCAGTTGCTACAAGTGCTCGAACTGCGGCTCGACTTCGGGTTGCAGCTAGGCCCCGGAAAAATCCTCGGAAAAAGACTCAGGTCTCCCGGCATACGGCGCCGGAAGACCTGAGCTACATTGTACGGCGTCGAGAGACCTGAGCTACATTACCCTGGAAACGAATCGCGAATTGCGCTCGGATCGTGAGGAAAAGATAGATTCGTTGTTGCTGGGAAGGTGCGAGCAGACAAAAAAAGAGGGGCTCGTTTCTCGAGCCCCCTCTTTTTTTTGCTCTACCCCAAGTTCCGGCCTCGGCGCGGCGAAACCGGCCCACCCCGGGATAAGAGACAGCCGGACGGGAAGAAGTGCACGCGCGATGCCATGCATAGAGGTTTTATAGGCAAGACGTATCATACTAATTCCATTGGACTTAGCTGAAATCACCTGGTCCTGGACCTCGACGTTGTGGAAGAAAAATCCAGTTTCTGAAACCTGCAAGCGCCTTTATCTATGTCCTTTGGAAGAATACCCTAGTCAAGCTGAAGGAGAATATCGAGCGGGAAACCCCAGGCGGGCGCATCAAGCGCCAATCGCGGAGCGAAGAGCGCTGGCGAGCGATTCGGTCCAGCGGCGGACATCCTCTTCCCGCTCGGCTTCGACCATCACGCGAGCGAGCGGCTCGGTGCCCGAATAGCGCAGGACCACACGTCCGGAATCGCGCAGTTCCCTTTCCGCTTTTTCGAGCAGGCGGGCGACTTCGGGGAGCGAATCGAGAGGCGGCTTGGATTTCACGCGCACGTTGACGATGCTCTGCGGAAAAATTTTCAGGCCGGCAATGAGCGCGTCGAGCGGCCCGGCGATGGAGACGAGGGAGGCGATTTTCACGGCCGTGAGCATGCCGTCGCCGGTGGTGGCATCGTCGAGAAAGAGGATGTGGCCGGATTGCTCGCCACCGAGGTTTGCGCCGATGCGTTGCATCTCTTCGAGGACGTAGCGGTCGCCCACGGAGGTGCGCAGGAGCTTGATTCCGGCGTCGGCGAGGGCGCGTTCGAGGCCCAGGTTCGCCATGGTTGTACCCACGATGACATCTCCCTTTAGCCTGCCAAGCGATTTCAGGTAGCGGCCCGCGACGAGCAGGACGCCATCGCCATTCACAAGTTCTCCCGCGGAGGTCGAGAAAATCGCGCGGTCGGCGTCGCCGTCGAATGCCACGCCGAGAGCCGCGGCAGAATCGGCGGTGCGCTTCTGCATGCCCTGGGGATGGAGCGAGCCGCAGCCGGCATTGATGTTGCGGCCGTCCGGCGCGTCGTTGATGGCGATGACGGTGAAACCGAGCGAGCGAAAAAGGCGCGGCGCGAGTTTGCTGGCTGCGCCGTTGGCGCAGTCGAGAACAATCTTCATTCCCGCGAAGCTCGCGCCGGGAAAGACCGCGGCCCCCAGGCCCTGGAGATAATCCTCGTGCAGTTTTTCGTCGCCGCAAGCATCCATGGCGCGCGCGGCGGCGGGGGCAGGCAGCGCGCCATTGGGCGAAAGGATGAAACGCTCGAGAGCCGACTCGACCGCGTCGGGGAATTTCATTCCCGCGGAGGAAATAAGCTTCACGCCATTGTCGTGATAGGGGTTGTGAGAAGCGGAGATCACCACGCCCGCGGCAAATCGCTCGCGATTCACGAGCCAGGCCACACCCGGCGTGGTCAACACGCCGGCGGAAACAGGCTCCGCGCCGGCGGAAGCGATTCCTCGGGCAATGCACTCGGCAATGTGCGGGCCGGATTCTCGCGTATCGCGGCCGACGAGGACGCGCGGACGAAGGCTCGTTGCCCGGGCCGGGCGGTAATCCGAGGAAATATGTTCGCCCAGGGCCAGACCGGTGCGTTCGAGCGTGCGATCATCGAGCGGGTATTCCCCCGGTATCCCGCGGATGCCATCCGTTCCGAAGAGCTTGTCAGCCATGCGAGGCGTGTCCTTTGCCGGACAAAAAGCAGGCAAGGGATTTTACCATTGCGGCGTTGCCGCGCAGAGGCTCAGCGGAAAAACGTTTAACGGAAGGATTACCCCAGCGCGGGCGCGATACGCGCCAGGGAACTTCCGCGGACGCTCTAGTGCATGCGGGGGCACGAGCGCCGCCGCGCGGCGGTGCATGTGCTATCGTACAGACGTGCCTATCGAGGAAGCCAAAATCGCGACGCCAACGGCCAACTCCGCGAGCGCGCGCATCATCGCGGCAGGAATCGTGATCGCGTTCTGCTACTGGGCGTCCTGGGTGCTGGTGACGCTGCTGGTGGCGGTGCTCATGGCATATTTGCTGGATCCTGTGGTTACGGTGCTGGAGCGCGTGCGCGTCTCGCGGGCGCTGGGCTCGCTGCTGGTGGTGCTGGTGACGCTGGCGCTGGTGGCCCTGCTGGGGTGGATGCTCATCGAGCGGCTGGATCAATTCGGCGCCGACTGGCCGAAATATCGCGCGCCCCTGCGCTCCGCGGCAATTACAGTCTCAAAGAAAATGGAAGCCCTCGAAGCGCATGTTTCGGAAATTACACCGCCAGAACCTGCCGGCCAGA
Organism: Terriglobia bacterium; assembly: GCA_963823205.1. Lineage (GTDB taxonomy): Bacteria > Acidobacteriota > Terriglobia > Acidiferrales > UBA7541 > Palsa-295. Next base: position 74,821 of record CAWGKL010000007.1, on the reverse strand, counting down.
AGATTTTGACCGTCACAGAATCGCATCCGGTGGGCAGCGCGCTGCTCGGAAGACTGAGCTCGCTCTACATGCTCGTGCTGGGAGCAACCTTCGAGCCTTTTCTCCTATTTTTCATGCTGGCGGCGAAACGCCAGGTGTGGCACGCCACAATGCAACTCTTCCCCGCCACGGAGAGAACACAGGTGAAGGAGACTCTCACCGACGTCACCCATGTTCTGCGAGGCTACGTCGTCGGGACGGCGCTCGTGGGCTTGATCCTGGTGGGCGTGAGCTGGCTGTTTTTCTGGTCGCTGGGGCTCGATTTCCCTTTTCTGACGGCGCTGGTATCCGGCGTGTTCAATCTGGTGCCTTATCTCGGCGCAATCCTGTCGTGGCTGCCGCCTGTGCTGATTGGGCTCACGCAATATCACACCGTGGGGCCCTTCCTGGGCATCATCGCCATGCTGACTTTCATCCATATCGTGGCGGCCAACCTGCTGGTTCCCGCCCTGATTGGCTGGCGGATACGGCTGAACGCGCTGGCGCTGACCATGTCGCTGCTATTTTGGGGATGGATGTGGGGCGCGATGGGGCTGGTGCTGGCCATCCCTATCACGGCGGTGATCAAGGTGGTGTGTGACCACGTGGAAGGCTGGCAGCCGGTGGGGCGCTGGCTGAGCGCGTAGCCGATTACCGAACAAGATTGTGGAGCCGCGCAATCAGATCCTTGAGGGCCGCCGGATCGCGCGCCTGCTGAAACAATCGAATCGCTGCGATTCCCGCCGCTCCCGCGCGCAGGCATTCCGGGGCGCTTTCTTCATTCACGCCGCCGATGGCAATCACGGGCAGGCGCACGGCGCGGCAGACCTCGCCGAGCTTTGCCACTCCTTGCGGCGGCCCGAAGGACTCCTTGGAAGGCGTGGCGTAAACAGGCCCGAAGAAGATATAGCCGGCGCCCGCGCTTTCCGCTTCGCGGGCTTCTTCGATGTGGTGGCAGGAGACGCCGACTAGAAATTCAGCGGGGGCGTTTCCGGCGCGGCACCAGCGAACCACTTCGCGTGCGGGCGTGGATTCATGGCCCAGATGCACGCCGGCGGCTCCGGCGGCCAGCGCAACGTCAAGCCGGTCATTTATCAGAACGCGCGCGTCTGTGGCGCGGCCTGCGTCTCTCGTCATGGCCACTGCGGGACGCGCCAGGGCAAGAAGTTCCCGCGCCTTCAAATCCTTCTCGCGGATTTGAACCCAATCCACGCCTGCTTCGATGGCTCGGCGAATGTTCGCGAGCACGATTCCCGGAGAATCGGCGGCGCCAAGCTGTTTCCGGCCGGTGACGTAGCAGAGGATCGGTTTTTCAGGGGCGAATGGCAACGGTGGAAGTCCGGCGGCGAAATGCTCCCAGCGCCAGAAAAACGTTCAGGAGTCCAAGCCCGGAAATGGCGCCGCGGAGAAACGTGTTGTTCATGAAGAAGCCCCAGGCCGGATACTTATAAAGAAAATAATTGGCCTCCCAGATGTCCGACCAAGGGACGAGGATCAGCAACAGTCCGAGTTCGAGCCAGAAGATAAGCATAACGATGCGCGCAGTGCGGAGCAGCCAGCGCGGAAGGGTTGTGGTCATCGGGTACGATTATGCGAGAGGATCTCCGAAGTGGCAACAGGCCGCGCCGCTTCACCTGTCTCTCCCCCAGCGAATGGCGGACGGACAAGGCGCCACGCAATTCGCGGCAGCCGCCTCGACCGGTCAAAACTTCTTGAATATGTCCCAGAGCGCCAGCCCCGCAATCGCGGCAAGGAGCGTCCCAGAAGCGACCATGAGGACGCGTATCGGCAAGGCCAGCCGTTCGATTCGCGCCACAATGGCCCGCTGATCGGCGGCCATGAATTCTTGCGCTGCGCAGAGGAATATTTGATCTTCCTCGCGATTGGAAAGCGCGCTGCGATAAATCAGGATGCAAATCAGGACTACGGTCACTGCCCCCCACGCCGCCAGCAGCCCGTACATCGCGTTCCCCAGCGTTTCCATAGCCACCTCCCTGCCCGCAGGCCGTGAGGACTTTGCCGAAAGGAGATCGGCCCGGCGCGGGCCCCGCTATGTGTTTATGAGGTGGATTATAGCACTACGGGAAGGTTTAGGAGTCAAGCCTTGCGGGAACCGTCAGAGAGAGGGATGCCCCAGAAATTGCGGGCGGGATGCAGGATCTCAACTCCCAGTTCGAAGGAACCGTCCACCGCGGAGATGCTAACGCGAATCACGCGGAACTCTCGAGTTTCTTGCGAATGGGCGTTCTGAACCTTGATGCGGGAACCGAGAGCGGGTGAAAAAGCCGCGCGAAGCAGCGCGCCATTGTGGCTGATGGCGATGGCCTCGGCGGGGGCGCCGAGCGGCTCGCCGCGCGCGCCGTCGGTGAAAACGCGCACGGGGATGCGCATCTGAATGCGGCTGGAGCGGCGGCGCTCGATCATTGCGCGGGCTGTTGCCATGGGTACCTTCCTCCTCCCGCGACCCCCCAAACCACTGTAGACGCTGGGGCGGCGGCTGGTCAACGATTCTTCGCGCGGCTGTGCTTCGTTGACAAACGAGGAGCCGGACGGCAATATGGATTTGCCTCGTTTTGCACCGCTCGAAGCCCAAGTGGCGGAATTGGCAGACGCGCTAGCTTCAGGAGCTAGTTCCCGCAAGGGAGTGGAGGTTCGAGTCCTCTCTTGGGCACCATACAAATTCAGGAAAATGGGCCGCGGCTGGCAATGCTCGCTGTAATTTACCTTTTTTGCCGGCGCTCGATCGAGCCTCCGCGAGCATAAACGCCTCGTCGAGACCGTATGTTACAATCCCGAGACAGCGTAACCCTTATGCCGGATGCCCCAGCCGTCGGCGAAGTGACTCTTGAGGTCATCTCCCCAGACCGTCCGCAGCAGCGCGTGCGCGTGACTGAATGGCCCTTTTTCATCGGCCGCGGCGAAGTGGGAAACCACCTGGCGATCCCCGACAAGCGCATCTCGAGGCAGTGCGCCGCAATCGTCGCGCAGGACGGCCACTATTATCTCGAGGATCGCGGGCACCACGCGGGCATCTTCATCAATGGCAAGAAAACCGCAAGGGAAATCTTGAAAGACGGGGACGTGGTCAGCTTCGGTCTGGACGATGCGCACAAATTGATTTTCCGCTCCTCCGAAGGCGACGCCGCGATTCAAACCCTGCTTACGCGCATGGAAACCGTAGACAAGATGGATATAACATCCGGTGGGATGGGGAAGCTGAATCTGCTGCTGGAGGCGACGCGGCTACTTCATTCCCAGCTTCCGCTCGACGCAGTACTGGAGGCTATGCTGGATCGCGCCATCGCGGTGACGGACGCGGACCGCGCGCTGCTGCTCGAAGCGGATGCCTCAGGCGCGCTGCGGCAGCGGCTGGCGCGGCGCAGCGGAGCGACGAGCCTTGCGGCGGAAGGATTTTCGCCGAGCCAGACGGCCGTGGGACTGGCGGTCGAGCGGCAAACCGGCGTGATCACCGACAACATGCACCAAGCGGAAGGGGCTCTGCAAGGGGCGCAGAGCATCGTGGCGCAGCGCCTGCGCAGCGTGGTGGCGATTCCGCTCTATTCAATGCCGCGGGCCAATACGGAGGAGTCCATGGCGCGCGTGGGGCGCGGGCACTTCCTCGGAGTTTTGTACCTCGATTCGCGGCGGCCGGCGGCGTTTTCCAAACTGGACCGGCAAATTCTGGACGCCATCGCCATCGAAAGCGCCAGCATACTGGACAACGCGCGACTCGTGGAACACGAGCGCGAACGCCAGCGCATCGAGCAGGAATTGGGCATCGCGCGGAACATCCAGCAGGCCCTGCTTCCCCGCGAGTTTCGGGACTTTCCGCATTTGGGCGTCAGCGGTATGAACAGGCCGTGCCTTGAGGTGGGCGGCGACTATTTCGATGTATTCCCGATGGGCGACGAGCGCACGGCGTTTCTGATCGCGGATGTAGCGGGCAAGGGTCTGGGCGCGGCGCTGCTGACCACCATGCTGCAGGGGGCGCTTTCGGGGATGACCATGGGAGCGAAGCCGGCACGCGTCTTCCAGCACATCAATGAATTTTTATGCGAGCATGGCGACACGGGGCGGTACGCCACGCTGTTTTTCGGCATGCTCGACGCCCGCGGGAACCTAGAATACTTCAATGCCGGGCATCCCTCGCCGCTGCTGCTGCGCCACGGCAAGGTGACCCCGCTATTCACCGAAGGCTCGGTTCCGGTGGGACTCGTTCCGGAAGCCAAGCACCCCGCGGCGCGAGCGAAGCTGGAGCCGGGCGACACTCTGGTTCTTTTCAGCGATGGGGTCACCGAAGCGGAGGACGCGGACAAGCAGCTCTTCGGCGTCAAGCGGCTCGAGGGTGTACTCGCGGGGCAGCAGGACGCTCCACTGGAGCAGGCTGCAGCAGAGGATTGTGGAGTCCGTCGAGGAGTTCAGCAGGGGGGCAAAGCAGGCGGACGATATCACGCTTCTGCTGGTGCGCTATCGCGCCGCCGCACAGAGCGCCAGTTCCGCGACTTAGGGGGCGCAAAAAGGGCTATGCCAGAATCAGGGAATCAGCCGATAGAAACACCGAAGAAAATCGGGCGTTACGAGATCCTCGCGGAACTGGGACGCGGCGCGATGGGGACGGTGTACCGCGCGAAGGACCCCGCCATGGATCGCGTGGTGGCGCTGAAGACCATCATCTCGGTGGTACTGGCGAGCGAGCAAGGGAGCGAGTTTCGCGAGCGTTTCTACCGCGAAGCGCGCGCGGCAGGAGCGCTGGCGCATCCGGGGATCGTGCCGGTGTTCGACGTGGGCGAGCATGAGGGCATGCCCTTTCTGGTGATGGAGTTTGTGACCGGGCGGACTCTCGCGGACACAGCGAAACAGGGAGAGCGCCTAAGCCTGGATCGCGTGTGCGAGATCGGGCAAAAGATCGCCGAGGCGCTGGGGTACGCGCATCAGCATGGAGTGGTGCACCGCGACATCAAACCCGCCAATATCCTGCTGACCTCGCGCGAAATGTATGGAATCGAAAGGCCGAAGATCACCGACTTTGGCGTGGCCAAGCTCGCGGAGGGACAGACGACGCTGACCGGGCAGATGGTGGGCACGCCGGCATTCATGCCGCCGGAGCAGTTCACGGGGGCGCCGATTGACCGGCGGGCGGACATTTTCTCGCTGGGCGTAGTGCTCTACTGGATGGCCACGGGCGAGCAGCCGTTTCCCGGGGAGAGCATGACGGCGGTGTCGTACAAAGTGGTGCACACGGAGCCGGTGCCGCCACGAAAGCTGAATCCGTCGGTTCCGGCGAAACTTGAGAGCGTCATCCTGAAGTGCCTGGCGAAAAGCCCCGAGGACCGATACCAGACCGGGGAGGAATTAGCACGCGAACTCGACACACTGCGCACGGGAGACAAGGGCAAGCTACAAAGCGCCGCACCCGCCAGAGCGGCTGCGGAAAGCGATCCCGATGCAACCTTGATCGGATCGGCACCCATGGCAGCGGCTGGAGCGGCGGCTGCCATGCAACAGCCAGGACGCACCGGGGCACGCGGGGGCAAGCACGACAACCGGCTGATGCTGGCGGCGGTGATTATGGTGGCAGTGGCTGTGACAGCGGCGGCGGGCGTCTGGTACGCCGTGCGGAGCCGTCAGAAATCCGTGGTTCAACCCGCAGTTCAAGCGGCGGTCCAAGCGGTGGCACCGCCTCCCGCCACGACGAGCGCTACCCCTGTCGCCGAAACAGCGGAGACTCATGCGCCCAACGAAGTTGCGGGGACGCCCAAGCAAGCGCCTAAGACGCCACCCAAGAAGACGCCGGCTAAGACGGCGCCTGCGAGTGCAGGCGTCGCCCCGGAAAAGCCGGCGGATGCCACGGCCGAGGCCAAGGTCGTCGCCCTCTCTCCACCGAAGCCCGCAGAGGCTGCACCAGAGCCTGCCGCCGTGGGCTTCGATCCGAAGAAGCTTGACCGGAAGCAAAACGCCAAGCTGGAGATTGATGCGGAGAGAATGCCGGCGAGCGTGGATTTTACAGTGCTGATGAACGGGAAGGTCTATCTCCAAAAGACGGGCGCCAAAAGCAACCTCGGAGACGAGGAATTTTATGTTCCGCCCGGCGTGCAGGAGTTTCGAGTCAAGGCAAAAAGCGGCGCCGTGGAGAAGACGTCGAACACGGTGAGCACTGAGTTCTTGGCGAAGAAGCGAAATACGCTGAGGATCGAGGCGCGAAGCAAGGGAATGCCGCCGGGGTCGGGCATGCCGCAGGGCCTGTATCCGGATACGGAGATCGTGGTGACACTGAAATAAGACGGCAGGGCTGCCGCAGGTTGTAACACTCCTGTAACCTGCGCAGCGTATGGTCCTGGGACACAACGCGCAGGACGTTTCGCCGTCGGAACAAGAACCTATAGGGGACGCTGCACAGACGCAACCAGCAGGGAGGCGACGACATGGCAATCGTGACCGAGGAATTGACGGGGGGCATCACCAAAGTGATTCTTGACGGCAGGCTGGACATCGAAGGCGCCGCCGCCGTGGATTTGAAGATGAATGTAATTGCCGGCAGCAAGAAGGCGGTCCTGGTGGACCTGCAGCAAGTTTCGTTCCTCGGGTCCATGGGCCTGCGGGCGCTTGTGGCGCCGGCGCGCGCCATCAAGAGCCGCGGGGGGAAGATCGTTCTCTTTGGCCCCAATGAAATGGTCGAACAGGTGCTAAAGACGAGCGGCATCGACACCTTGATTCCCGTGCACCATGAACTTCAAAGCGCGCTTGCCGCGCTCGCATAGACCCAGGCGGCTCGCTGGAAGGACCCGCGCGCACGATGACGGGGAACGGCACGGACCAGACGGAGGATCGGCTGACTCTACGGAGCCGGCTTTCCGAAATGGCGCAGCTTCCCGCATGGATCGAAGGCCTGGCGTCGCGGCACGCCATTCCGGGAAACATCCAGTTCGCGATGAATCTATGTTTGGAGGAAGCGGTCTCCAATATCATACGCCACGGCTATGGCCGGGAAGTGGATCGCCCGGTGACGGTGCGCTTCACGATGCCCCGGGAAGGATGCTTCGTCATCGTCGTTGAGGATGAGGCGCCTCGGTTCAATCCTCTGGATGCGCCCGAGATGCCCGCACTCAATCCGCGTGAAGAGATCCGAGTCGGAGGCCAGGGCATTCGGTTGTTGCGCCGATTCGCCGATACGCTCGAGTACGAGCCGACGCCCACCGGCAATCGGCTGCGCATGGGCTTCTCGGCCGCCGGTTCCGCGGCCCGAACCAGGAGCTAGTTCCCCCGCAAGAAGAGAAAAAACCGGATAGACACCTCCGCGCGCTTTTTGCGATACTTTTGCGTTCGAGCAGGCGGCCGCGGCGCCCCCAATGCAAAGGTCGCATCTCAAATAAAATCCGGGACGGACACGCTATGAAAAAAATCTACAGATGGGATTTATATCTGCTGATCTCACTCGCTGCCGGCATGGCGGCTTCGAATCTGCTCTCCCGCGAAAGCTCGGCCGCGCCTCCGCAGAAAAGCCCGGCGGCCGCGCAAAGCCCGGTCGAGCGAGGGAGATATCTGGTCGAAGATGTGGCCATGTGCCAGGAATGCCATACGCCGCGGGACTCCAATGGCGAACTTGACCACTCGCGATGGCTCGAGGGCGCGCCCATCTGGATTATGCCCGTCCATTCCACGTCGAACTGGGCCATGCGCGCGCCCGGTCTGGCAGGCTTTCAAGGATTCACGGATGAACAGGGCGAGATGGTGCTCGAAAAGGGCCTGGACCCCAACGGGCTGCCGATCCAACCTCCCATGCACATCTACCACATGAATCATGCCGATGCGCAAGCCATCATCGCGTATCTGAGGTCACTACCAAGCTCTTACCCGCACGAATAGTGCGCTGGCGGCACCGCACGTTTCGCGAGATGGCCGCTCATGCCGGGACGTGCTAAAATAGGATTCCGTTTAGCGCTCCGGAATGATCCTTCCTGAGTATCGCTCGCGGCTGCAAGTGCGCCCGTGCAGCTTTTTTCGTTGGGCTCGAAACCAATGACGACACCGATTCGCAATATCGCCATCGTCGCGCATGTGGACCACGGGAAAACGACGCTCGTGGACGCCATGCTGCACCAAAGCGGTATTTTCCGCGAGAACCAGGACGTGCCCCGGCGCGTGATGGACTCGAACGAGCTGGAGCGCGAGCGCGGGATCACGATTCTGGCCAAGAATACGGCGCTGACGTATCGCGGAACGAAGATCAACATCGTGGATACGCCCGGGCACAGCGATTTCGGCGGCGAAGTGGAGCGCGCGCTGCGCATGGTGGATGGCGTCCTGCTGCTGGTGGACGCGAGCGAAGGGCCGCTGCCGCAGACGCGCTACGTGCTGCAGAAGGCGCTGGCCGCGAAGCTGCCGCCGATTGTGGTCCTCAACAAGATTGACCGCGCCGATGCGCGTCCCGCCGCCGTGCTGGACGAAATCTATGATCTCTTCATTGATCTCGACGCCGCCGAAGACCAGCTGGATTTCCCAGTGATCTACACGAACGCGAAGAAGGGAGTGGCGCACCGCAATCTGGACGACGGCTCGACGACTCTCGAGCCGCTCTTCGAGGCGATTGCCGCTTCGATTCCCGCGCCCTCGGGTGATCCGGCTGGCGTGCTTCAAATCCAGGTGACCAATCTCGACTACAGCGATTTTCTGGGGCGTCTGGCGATTGCGCGCGTCTTTCAAGGAACTTTGCAGCGCGGCACGGAAGTGGCCATCTCGAAATTGAATGGAGCGATCGAGCCGACGAAGATCACGAAACTTTTCACCTTCCGCGGCCTCGAACGCGACGAAGCCGAGAGCGTGGCCGCGGGCGATATCGTGGCTATCGCGGGCGTCGAAGGCATACAGATCGGCGAGAGCATCACCGACCTCGAACGTCCCGCTCCCCTCGAACCTCTCACCATTGATGAACCCACACTGGCAATGGTGTTTACGATCAATACGTCGCCCTTCGCTGGCCGCGAAGGCCAATATGTGACTTCCCGGGATCTTCGCGCCCGACTTGATAAGGAGCTGCTCACCAACGTTTCCCTGCGCATGGAAGAAACCGGCTCGACGGACGCCTTTCGCGTTCTGGGCCGCGGCGAATTGCAGCTCGCCATCCTGATCGAGACCATGCGCCGCGAAGGATATGAGCTGATGGTCGGCAAGCCCGAAATCGTGGTGCGCACCGAGAACGGCCGGCGGATCGAGCCGCTCGAGCTTCTGGTGGTGGATTGCCCGGAAGCATTCATCGGGATCGTGATGGAATCGCTCGGTGGCCGCCGCGGGGAAATGAAGAAAATGGTGAACCATCACTCGGGCCGCGTGCGCATGGAGTTCAGCATTCCTTCGCGTGGCTTGATCGGGCTGCGCAGCCAGATGCTCACGGACACGCGCGGCACGGCGCTGATTTACTCCCTGCTCGAGGGCTGGACCGACTATGCCGGGGACATGGCCATGCGGCTGACCGGCGCGCTGGTGGCCGACCGCGGGGGCGTTTCCGTGGCCTACGCCATCTGGGGCATCCAGGAACGCGGCGAAATGTTCGTGGGGCCGGGCGTGGAGGTCTACGAGGGAATGATCGTGGGTGAAAATGCGCGCGAAGACGATATGAACGTGAACATCACCAAGGAAAAGAAGCAGACCAACATGCGCTCATCCTCCGCCGACGAGGCCATCCGCCTGATTCCTCCGCGCGACATGACGCTCGAAAAGGCCATCGAGTTCATCGCGGACGACGAATACGTGGAAGTCACGCCCCGATCCATCCGCCTGCGCAAGAAAGTGCTGGACGCGAAAAGGCGCCCCAAGCGCTGGCAGGAAATCCGCGCCAGCGTCGAGCCTTCCTAATCCGCGCCCCATTGGCCGTACCGCCGGCGCAGATGCGAATCAAATCCGGTTGCAGCCTGCCCGAGAAGGCTTTACTTTAGGACTGCCTGGAATCAAGGAAAAAAGTGAACAAAAAAATCCGCGTGGTGCAATTCGGAGTCGGCCCCATCGGCGCCTCGATCGCCCGCCTCATGCGGGAGAAGGCTTCCCTTGAAATCGTGGGCGCGATTGACCGCGACCCAGCCAAGGCCGGGCGCGACCTGGGAGAAGTGGCCGGCGCGCCCGATGCCCCATGGGGCGTCGCCATTTCAGGCCGCGCGCCCGCCGCGCTCGATCAACCGGTGGATGTGGTGCTGCACGCGACTTCCTCGGATCTCGAAGGCGTGATGGACGAGCTTCTCGCGTGCATTTCGGCGGGCTGCTGCATCGTCTCCACATGCGAGGAGCTGGCCTATCCGTTTCGCAAGCATCCGGAACTTTCCGCGAAGCTCGATGCCGCCGCAAAGGAGGAAGGAGTGGCGCTTGTCGGCGCGGGGGTCAATCCGGGCTTTGTGATGGATAAGCTCATCCTTACGCTTTCGGCCCTTTCGCAGCGGGTGGATGCGGCCAAGGCTGTGCGCGTGGTGGACGCCGCGAAGCGCCGCCTTCCGCTGCTGCGGAAAATCGGCGCCGGTATGACGCCCGAAGAATTTCGCAAGCAAGCCGCCGCCGGAACCATCAAGCACCACGGCCTGCCGGAATCAGTGGCGCTGGTTGCAGAGGGGCTGGGCTTCGCGCTCGACGATATCCGGGAGACGATCGAGCCGGTGATCGCCGAAGAGGCCGTGAAGACCGAATTTCTGGGAATCGCGGCGGGGCAGGTGGCGGGGGTTCGCCAAGTCGCGCGCGGAATCGCCGGCGGCAAGGAAAAAATCGTGCTGGAGCTGAAGATGTATGCCGGCGCGAAGCGTCCCGCCGACACAGTGGAATTGGAAGGCGAGCCGGATATTTCGCTCACGATTCCAGGAGGGGCGCATGGAGATATCGCCACGGCCGCCGTCGTCGTCAACGCCATCCCCGCCATTCTTGCCGCTCCCGCCGGCCTCCGCACTGTCCGCGATCTCCCCCTCGCGTTTTTCCCTCCCGGCAACCTTGCTTGATGTAGCAGGCGCTACGCGCGGGCGGACCTTTTCCAGAAGCGGGCGACGGCGGCGAAGTCGGGGTCGTCCTTCGACGCGTCCATGACGGCGGTATAGGTGGCATACGCAGCTGAGCCCACAGGCATCGCCACGCCACGCTGCCGCGCAAGTTCTAGCGCGAGCCTCACATCCTTATGCATCAAGCGCAGAGGAAAACTGGCCGGAAATTCGTCCTTCAAGATTAGCGGCGCCTTCACATCGAGGACCGGCGCGCGCCCCATGCCCGATTGCATCACTTCCACGAAGCGTTCCCCCGGGATTCCCGCCGCCGTGACGAGGGCGAGCGATTCGGCCAGCGCATCCACTTCGACCGCCATCAGGAGGTTCATTGCGAGCTTGACCGTCTGGCCTGCACCATTCGGCCCGAGCAGGAAGAATTTCTGGCCCATGGCGGAAAGCATGGGCTTCACGCGTTCAAGCACCTCGGCCTTGCCGCCGATCATGAAGACCAATTCACCCTTTTCGGCGCCCCATGTGCCTCCCGTCACCGGCGCATCGAGAAAATCCACGCCGCGCTCGGCGCATGCCGCGGCCACGCGGCGCTCGAGATCCGGCGTCACCGTGCTCGAATCCACCAGCACGCTGCCGCGGCGCAAACCGTCGAGCGCGCCATGCGCGCCCCAAAGGACGTCTTCGAGGGCCGGCGGATCGCTCACAATCGTGATCAGCACGTCCGCTTGCGCGGCGGCTTCGCGAGGATTGGCCGCGAGTTTTGCGCCTTCGCGCGCGAGGTCTTTCGCTTTCGCGGCGGTGCGATTCCAGACGACGAGCGGGAATCCCGCCTTGAGCAGATTACGCCCCATGGGCTTGCCCATCAGTCCGAGGCCAATCAATCCGATTGTTGGTTTCATGGGTCCCTCCCGCGCAGGAGTTCAATATACGCGATTGGCGCGGCGCTGCCCAAGCGTGGCCTGGCGCGGAGGAAGCCATATTTTTCTATTGCGTTCCCATAGGAACTGTGGCATCTTCCATATGGCTATTCCATAGGAGCAAACGTGAAACCCACAACCGGAAAAGCGGACGTCTGGCAGGGAACCCTGGCCCTGATGGTGCTGAAGACTCTGGAAGCGCTCGGGCCGCTGCACGGGTACGGGATTGCCCGGCGCATCGAGCAGACGAGCGGCGCGCGGCTATCGGTCAACTACGGGACGCTGTACCCGGCGCTGCTGAAGCTCGAGCAGGAAGGCTACATCGCTTCCGAGTGGGGCGTCTCCGACAACAATCGCAAGGCCAAATATTACAAGCTCACGCGCGCGGGACGGAAGCAGCTCGAGCGCGAAGAGCGCGAGTGGGAGCAGGCGACCGCCATCGTCGCGCGGTTTCTCGCGCCGGGGGAGGAACATTCGTGAGACGGCTGCGCGGGTGGCTCGTGCGATGGAGCGGCTTGTTTAACAGGAAGCTGCGTGACCGCGAGCTGGCCGAGGAGCTCGAAGCTCATCTCCAAATGCACATTGAGGAGAATCTCGGTCGCGGGATGAGCCCAGAAGAGGCGCGGCGGCAGGCGCTCATCAAGCTCGGCGGCATGGAGCAGACGAAAGAGAGCTATCGAGACCGCCGCGGATTCCCGCTGCTCGAAAGCCTGCTTCAGGACGTGCGCTTCGGCCTGCGCATGTTGCGCAAAAATCCCGGGTTCACGATCGTCGCCGTCCTCACGCTGGCGCTGGGCATCGGCGCCAACACGGCAATCTTTACGATCGTCTATGGAGTGCTATTCCGCCCGCTGCCATTCCCGAAGCCGGAACGTATCGTCCAGCTTGCCGAAACTTACGAGGGGCAATCCGAGGAGATGAGCCTGACAGCGAAGCAATTGCAACGCTTGCAGGAATACGACCAGGACTTCGAGCACATCGCCGGGTACACCTACGTTCATTACAATCTCGCCGCCGGGAATGCGGCCGAACACGTGCGGGGTATGCCTGTCTCTGTGGATTATTTTCGAGTGCTGGAAGTTCATCCCGCAGCAGGCCGCGATTTTCTGGTCGGGGAGGATCGAGGCGATGGCGAGCGTGTGGCGATCCTCAGTCACGCGCTGTGGTTGCGCATGTTTGCGGGCGATCCGGCGGCAGTGGGCAAGACGATCTCCCTAAACGGCGATCCCTATACCGTCATTGGAATCATGCCCGCCCATTTCGATGCAGAGGCGACGGCATTTGACGCCGGCCCGCCATTCGATGTGTGGGTGCCACTTGCGCTTGTGGCCAAGACTGCCGGAAGTGGGGAGAACGTCAGCGTAATCGCCCGGTTGAAGGACGAAGTAACGGCACCGCAGCTTAATGCGCAAATGAATCTTGTTACGGAACAATTCCGCAAGGAGTTCCCTCGCAACGTTCCAGCAAAAGCGGGCATGAGCTTCTTGCCGTATCAATTCATGATCGGCGCTGAAGTGCGGCCGTACCTTTTCGTGCTGCTCGGCGCGGTCGGCTTTGTGCTAATGATCGCCTGTGCCAACGTGGCGAATTTGCTGCTTGCGCGTGGCGGGTCGCGCGTGCGAGAAATCGCCGTGCGAATCGCCGTTGGGGCTTCACGGGCGCGGCTCCTGCGCCAATTGCTGACGGAGAGCATGCTGATCGCAATGGCAGGGGGCGCACTCGGGTTGTTGGTGGCTGCTGCCGGGTTGAAATCCCTGCTGGCGGCGGCTCCGGCCGGCATGCCACGATGGGGCGACATTCATGTGGATGGATGGGTGTCCGGTTTCACGTTTTTGATTTCCGCGCTGACAGGCGCCCTGTTCGGAATCGCACCGGCGATTTACGCATCGAAAACAAATCTAAACGAAGCGCTCAAGGAAGGTTCGGGAAGGGCAAGCGCCGGAGCGGGGCGTTCGCGCTTGCGGCAGGGACTGGTGATTGGCGAGTTTGCCCTGTCGCTGGTGCTGCTGACCGGCGCGGGGTTGATGATTGCCACCTTCGCAAGGCTGGTGAGCGTCAGCCCGGGGTTTGATTCCCACCGCGTGCTGACGGTGCAGTTCTGGTTGAACGGCTCGAAGTACAACAACACGCCGGCGGTGGCGGATTTTTATCGCGCGGTGGAGCAGCGCGTGGAGGCCTTGCCAGGCGTAGAAGCGGCGGGCGTAGTGGCGGGAGGATTGCCGCTCGAGCGCGGCGGAAACAACGGCGTCAAGATTGCCGGCCCGAATGAATCGGAAGTGATCAGCATGGATTACCGGGAAATTACTCCGGGCTATTTCCGGGCCATCGAAATTCCGCTGAGGCAAGGCCGTCTGTTCAACGATGCCGATACGGATAAGTCGGATCGCGTGGTGATCGTCAACGAAGCTGTGGCGCGCCGTTTCTTTCCAGGCCATAGCGTTCTGGGTGAGCGGCTCTATGTGAGCGGCATCTTGTGCGAGGTGGTGGGGGTAGTCGGAGACGCAAAGAGTTATTTGGACCGGCCGGCGAAGCCGACCACGTTCATTCCGGCGGCGCAGGCCACCTTCGGAACCTCGAATTTGTTCGAGGGCTGGTTTCCGCGGAGCATTGTGGTGCGCACGAGCGTGGCGCCGCTCAGCCTCGCCCGCGACGTGAGAGAGGCCGTGGCTGCGGTGGATCCGGCGGTACCCATCGGCAAGACTCGTTCGATGGACCAAATACTTTCGCGCTCTCTGGAGTTACGGAGCTTCATGCTGCTCTTGCTGAGCATCTTTGCTGGCCTCGCCTTGGTCTTGGCGAGCGTGGGCATCTACGGTGTTATCTCCCATGCCGTTGCTCAGCGGACGCGCGAGATCGGCATAAGGATCGCGCTCGGCGCTCAGCCGGTGAACCTTTTGCAGATGGTGCTGGCCGAGGGAATGAACTCGTCCTTGTGGGAGCGATATTGGGTGTGGGAGCGGCACTCATGCTGACAAGGTTATTGGAAGGCATGTTGTACGGAGTAAGTATGCGAGACCCGGTCATTTTGTTGCTCGTGAGCTTTGTGCTCGTGGCAGTGGCGCTGGGGGCGTGCTGGATTCCGGCGCGGAGGGCGATGCGGGTGGATCCGATGGTGGCGTTGCGGTACGAGTAGTGGAAGATACGATAGCGCGCGATCGGGGCGGCTTTGTGAGCGGGTGAGAGCGCCTAAGAAATTGCTACGGATTTGCATGAGGCAACACTAGAATGAGGAAACAGTTCCAACGAATCGAGCAATATCGAAACACGATTTGTCGTATATATACGCTAGAAAGATGAGGCCGTTCCCGTGGACATAGCCCGTCCCGAAATCGCGCGGAAGAAAAAGATTCGCCGCTACGTGTATGCCGGCGCAGGGCTGCTCCTCGCCATCCTGATTACGGGGGCGCTTTCGCGGCTGAAGCCAGCCGCGCCCAGCGTGGACCGGTCCACAATTTGGACCGACACGGTGAGGCGCGGGCCGATGCTCATCGAGGTTCGCGGCCTGGGAACGCTTGTGCCGGAAACCATCGTCTGGCTCCCGGCGCCGGCGGACGGGCGCGTGGACAAGCATCTTCTGGCCGGAATCACGGTGAAGAAAGACACTATCGTCATGGAATTGAGCGATCCGCAGTTGGAGCAGACGGCGCTCAATGCGGAATACGCGCTGAAAGGCGCTCAGGCGGCCTACGAACAAACAAAGGCGACGCTCCAGAATCAGCTGATGGACAAGCGCACGGCGGCGGCCAACATCGCGTCGCAATATCAGCAGGCCAAGCTTCAGGCGGACTCCGACGAAAAGCTCGCTGCCAATGGCCTGGTGTCCGATCTGGTTTTGAAGAAGGACGAGGTGCAGGCGCAGGAGCTGGGCAAGCAGGACGATCTCGCAAAGAAGGAAGTGGAGACGTTCTCGGACTCGATTCCGGCGCAGCTGGCCGTCCAGCAGGCAACCGTGGATGAAGACCGGGCGCTCGATCAGTTGTACAAGACGCAACTGGACCAGATGAAGGTCCGGGCGGGGATTGACGGCGTGCTGCAGGAAGTGGACGCGGAAGTCGGACAGAAGATCACGCAGGGAACGGTGCTTGCCAAAGTGGCGAACCAGACGCAACTGAAGGCCGCGCTCGAGATTGCCGAGACGCAGGCGAAGGACGTTCAGATAGGGCAAAAGGCCTCGATTGATACGCACAACGGCCTGATTTCCGGCCAAGTGATGCGAATTGATCCAGCGGTGGTCAACGGAACGCGCACGGTGGATGTCCATCTGGATGGTCCGTTGCCGGAAGGCGCCGTGCCGCAACTGAGCGTCGAAGGCACAATCGAAATCCAGAACCTGGCAAACGTCCTTTTTGTGGGGCGTCCGGTCCACGGCGATCCCGAGAGCACGGCCGGTCTCTTCAAGCTGGTGGATGATGGAAAAGAGGCTGATCGCGTCCAAGTGCAATTGGGACGGGCGTCGGTGAATACGATCGAGATCCTGAAGGGGCTCGAAGTGGGTGACCAGGTGATTCTGTCGGACATGTCGGCCGAGGACAATTTCGACCGGGTGCAGCTGAAATAGGCCGGGACTTCGCCGGATTGGATAGCCATGTTCCGAGAGGGGGAGGAGCGCAGCATGAACGCCAGCGGCCAGCCGTTGATTCGCCTCGAAGACGTCAGCAAGATTTTTCACACCGATGAGGTCGAGACGCACGCCCTGAGCGGCGTGCACCTCGAGATCAAGGAGGGCGAGTTCCTCTCGATTGCCGGGCCTTCCGGCTGCGGCAAATCCACGCTGCTCTCGATCCTGGGCCTGCTCGATTCGCCGACGCAGGGCAATTACTGGATCCATACGGAGGCGGTGGAAAAGCTTTCGCTTTCCGACCGCACGCGCATTCGCAACCGCGAGATTGGCTTCATCTTCCAGGCATTCAACCTGATCGGCGATCTCACGGTTTACGAAAACGTGGAGCTGCCGCTGACCTATCGCAGCATCTCGTCCGAGGAGCGGAAAAAGCGCGTGGAGAAGGCGCTCGAGCGCGTGGGGATGGCGCACCGGATGAAGCATTATCCCTCGCAGCTTTCGGGGGGCCAGCAGCAGCGTGTAGCGGTCGCGCGTGCGCTCGTGGGACAGCCGTCCATCCTGCTGGCGGACGAACCCACGGGGAATTTGGATTCGAAGAACAGCGAAGCGGTGATGGAGCTGCTGCGCGAGCTGCACCGCGAAGGCGCGACCATCTGCATGGTCACACACGACCCGCGCTATGCCAGCATCGCCGACCGGACGATCCATCTATTCGACGGCCGTATCACCGAAGGCGCCCCGCCGGGAGAATGCAACTGATCACGCTCACCAACGTCGAAAAATTCTACGAATCGGGCGCCGGAAAGACGTGGGTGCTTCGCCGCATCAACCTGGAAATTGGCGAGGGCGAATTCGTCACAGTCATGGGTCCCTCCGGAGCGGGAAAGTCCACGCTGCTGGGGATTATCGGGATGCTCGATGGGGCCTGGAGGGGGGAATACCGCCTGTTCGAACACCCCGTGCACAAGCTGGATAATCGCCGCCGCGTCGAGCTGCACAAGCAATACATCGGCTTCGTCTTCCAGCAGTATCATCTGCTCGATAATCTCACCGTGGCCGAGAATCTCGACCTGCCGCTCTCCTATCGCGACATCAAGAAATCCGAGCGCGAAGGGATGGTGGCGGACGTCCTCGATCGCTTTCAGATTGTGGCCAAAAAGCCGCTTTTCCCGAATCAGCTTTCGGGCGGACAGCAACAACTTGTCGCCGTGGCGCGCGCCGTGATCGGAAAGCCGAAACTGATTCTTGCCGACGAGCCGACCGGCAGCCTCCACTCAAGCCAGGGCAAGATGATCATGGATCTGCTCAAAAAACTGAACGATGACGGCACCACGATCATCCAGGTGACGCACAATGAAGCCTGGGCCGCCTACGGCAACCGCATCATTCAGCTTGCCGATGGCTGGATTGTGTCCGGCCAGGCGAAGGCCGGCAACGCATGACGGTCATTCCAGCGCGGAGACGCCCTGCTCGAGAATCCGCGCGATCTCTTCGGCTGAATCCGATTCCTGGAAGGCGATGGGCGTGCCGATGGCGACCTTGATCTGCCCCGGGCGCGCCCACCTCTTGCCCGCTGCCTTCCGCTCGAATATCCCGCCAAGCCGCAGCGGTACGATCGGCACGTGCAAGCTCGCGGCGAGCAATCCGATGCCGGCCCGGAACGGGCCCATGCGTCCATCGCGCGTACGCTGCCCTTCGGGGAAAACCAGCACGCTCCAGCCGCGATCCACCAGATCGCCCGCGAACGCAAAGCTTCTGCGAAACCCGGACTTCTGCGGCAGTGGAAAAACATTGAACAGGGACACGATCAGCCAGTAAGCGGCGCGATTCGCCAGTCCCGCGAAGAATGCGGTCCCCGGCGGAGGATGGCGCATGGATTCGAGCAGCTCTCCATCCATGGCGACGGCGAGTTTGCGGCGGAAGCGCCCCGGAAGCGCTTCGAGAACGTATGCGGGATCAAAATATGTGACGTGGTTTGCGACCACGAGCGCCGGCCCAACCAGCCCGCGGAGATTTTCGCGGCCCTCGATGCGCGGCCACCCGAGAAGAAGCATGGCCGGGCGGCCCAGCAGTTTCCATACGGCCGCGCGAATCACCCGCAGGGGCCAGCTCTGCGGCCATCGCGGATAATGAAACGCGGGCACCCGCGCCGGCGGCTGGCCAATCAAGCGCTCGATTTCCTGTATGGTTTCCGCGTGGCTGAATTCCGTTTCGCTCAGGTCCACTTGGTAGCGGTCTTCGAGAGCGCTCAGCAACTCGACGCGTTCGATCGATGTAAGCTGGAGCTTGGACGCCTCATCCAACGCCGAACGGCCGCGAGAGACGCGCTTGAGAATATCGCCGAGCACGTTCGATGCATGCGCCTTATCCTGCCGTCCAATTTGGCGGGCCAATTCCTTCTGTCCACCCAGTTGCGCCTCAGCGGCTTCTCGGATGCGCGCGAGCGCCGGTTTTTGCGACGGCGTGCGCGGGAAATCCTTCTCGGGCCATACCATCCAGTGCCGCATCCGCTGGAACGGCGCGAGCCGTTGGTTTGCGCTTTCAACGATGGTGGCAGCGCCCCCGATCTCTGCCGAAGGATCGCGAAGCAGGAGCACAGCGCAGGGTTCGGCGTTGCCGTCGCGAGCCAAGCCCACGACGGCGCAATCGCGTACGCCTGGCTCTTTGCGCAGCTCTGCTTCCAAGTCTTCCGGGTGAACGTTCATGCCCTCGGGCGTTACAATCACATTCTTCCGGCGGCCCTTAAAGCGCATGTTCCCGTTTGCGTCTCGCTCACCAAGATCACCGGTGTGAAACCAACCATCGGCATCGAGCAGCGTCGCGACCCCTGCATCTTTCCAATATCCCGCCGCTACATTTTCCCCGCGCACCAGGATTTCGCCGTCCTGCGCCAATTTCACTTCCGAGGTCGGCAGGGCCTTGCCGATGGAACCGTGCTCGAGATGGAAGGGATGGTTGAGGCTGATGAGGGAAGAGGTCTCGGTGAGGCCGTAGCCTTGAATGACGGCGTATCCGAGGCGGCTCCAGAATTTCTCCACGGCGGGAGGGAGGGCGGCTCCGCCCGAAATCACGGCCAGAAATTTCCAGCCGAACCGGCGGCGGATGGCGCGAAAGCGCCACCAGCGCTTCAAGAAATGCTCGCCCTCGGCCGCTTGAAAATCCCGCCGAAACTTCCCCAGGCGGCCGCGCGCCTCAAAGTCGCGCTCGATCTGATCTTCGAGCGATTCGACGAGGCGCGGCACGGTCGCGAGCACAGTCACGCGCTCATCGTGAATCGCGCGGATCACTTCGCTAGGATTCAGCGTGTCCAAAAATATTGCCGTGGCTCCCAGAATCTGCGGCAGGAAAATGCCCATCAACTGGCCGAAGACGTGGCTCAGCGGCAAAAGATCGAGCAAGCGCAACGGATGCAGGAGGCGTTCGGCGCGGCGATAGCGGCCGATTTCGCCTTCGATGGGCTCGAGATTGGCAAGGAGATTCCCATGCGTGAGCGCCACGCCGCGAGGCTCCGCCGTGGTCCCGGAAGTAAACACGATTTCGATTAGGTCATTTCGCCCGACAGCCGGCGACCCAGTTAGTGACTGCAACCAATCGTCCGGGGGGCGGCCGTCTGCGGCGCGAGCGATATCGTCGAGGCAAACCGTGGCCTCGGCCAAGCCGGAAGAGGACAGACCCCGTCCCAAGACTGCGAGCCGCACGCCTGCCTGCTGTGCGACCCGCTCGGCGAATGTTTTTTCGGCAATGGCGTCCATCGGAACGGCGACCGCGCCGCGAATCAGACATCCGAGAAACGCCGCGACCCACGCGCCGGAATTTTCACCCCAGAGAAGAACTCGGTCACCCTTGCCGATTCCGCGCACCTCAAGCTCCGAAGCGAAGTACGCGGCGGAACCCATCAGTCCGCCATACGTGCAGCGGGCATTGCGGTAGCCACGCCGCCAGATGATAGCCACATCCTGTGTCGGGCGCGAGGTGGGCTGGAAGTATTCGAGCAGGGATTGGCGCGGCATCACTCCCTGAGTTTCCCTCATTCATACATGAATTGGAAATAGCCTAGGGGCAGATACGAAGTGTCACGCGGAAAAAAGCCCGGCAGGAGTGTGACTTCCCCGCCGGGCCATTCGGAATCGTTCGAAAGCGGCTACTGCGGTTGCTGCTGCTGTTGCATTTTCTTTGCGAGGTCGGTCTTTGCGGCATCTCCCATATCGCCTGATCCAGGCTTTTGATAGTAGGTCAAATAGGGCATGAAGGGCGTGACCTCAAACGGCATTTTTTCCCGCGCTGAAGTAAGGGGGAGAGGCTTGGCCTGCAGCAACTCGACCTGGTCGGTCCATGGATCAAGCTTGATGCGCGCCCCGATCGGCAGCGCTGAGATCTGATCGAGCTTCGTGGGCTGGAGCGCCGGCGCCGTACTGATTAATTGCGTATACAGATAGACGCGGTTGCCGATGTGAGGGTTGATCAGCGCCTGCAACGAACTGGATTCGGTTTTAAGTTCCTTCAGGAAAAGGCCTGCGGTGGCGAGCTTATCCTTGTACGGCGAATTCTGAAGCAGCTCGAGCGCCTTCTCGCTCACAATTTGCACCTGATCCGGGCTGTCGCGGAATGAGAAGTGACTGAGGGCATCCGCGGTTGATACGTTGGTCACGTCGTTGAAGCCCCATTGATCGGTTGAGGGCTTGGTGACGACAATATCGGCGAGTTCCTGCGCCAGCATGGTGGCTAGGGTGGCTTCGTCCGGAAGAACATCCAGCAACCCGCGGCTTAGAACAATCGTATGGCCGATGGTAAAGGACTCCAGTGTGGTGGTGAGCAGGACCCGGCAGTGGACATCCGGCTCGATATCAATATTGTTCGTCACTTCGAGGTTGTTGACGACGGTCTCCATCACTTTATCTACTGCGCCGGGAGCCGCGAGCAAGCCCACGCGCTGGAGACGGTCAATCACGTTCAGTTCGGCTTCGTGCTGCCATTGGCGCTCCGCTTCGACCGGGGAGCGATCTTGCTGCGTGGCGGCTTGGTCCTGGATGGCCGTGGGGGATTCGATCGTTAGGTCGCTGAACTCCGATTCGCGGTTCACATTCTGCAAATCGTAGCCCCACAGCCGCGTCTGCGATTTGAAGCGCAGACGGTTGCCCATGGGGTCGCTATGGTTCGATTCCTCGCTATAGATAAACGCAGGCAACCAGAGACCCGGCTGTACGTTCAAGCGCCAGCTGTCGAAATGGAGGTTATAGCCATTTATCGACACAAGAGGCATATATACGCCGTTGAACCGCACGATCGTGAAGTTTTGGTCTTCGGCCCAGATGCGGCCGTCGAAACGCCCTTTCCCTGATTTCGGCAGCGGCTTGACGTTCGAACACAAGGCATTTCACTCCGCCCAGGAATTCCTTGCCGACATACTCGAACTGATAGTGCTGGCGGTCGAAGCCATATGCGTCAAGATAAATCATCTGCAGAAATCCGGCGGGAACAAATTCAGATTTGAAGTAGTTGCTCAGATGCGTCAGCGGATTGAGCGAATCGGCCCGGCCCTTTTTCTTCTCCAGCATCGAAGTGTCAACGATGCCCCGGGAGAGGTTTGCCTGCCCCAGAAAATAATGGTCGACCGACGGTATAGCGCCTAAATCCTTGTCCATCTTCATCTCTTGGATATAGGTCTCGATAATCGGAGTAAAGTGCCGGATGGTTGAGACTTCCTGGTGCTCGCGCGCGATAATCCGATCCATCGCCTCGTTCACCGTAGTGACCGGCGCGCTTGTCGCCGCAGCGGCTCCGGTTTGCGGCTGACTCTGGTCCGCCGTCTGCGTTTGTGCTGACGGCGCACCCGACAGAACACCCACGACAATTACTGACAAAAAGAGATGCTTCCCCGTGCCCATTTGAAATTTCTCCCTTCAGTACGCCAATTCAAATACGATGTGGACGATCGCTGTGGAATCCACCGGCTGGCCTTCTTGCCGGGCGGGGTGGAAGCGAATCTGGCGGGCCGCAGCTTCGGCGGCTTCATTCAAACCATAACCCAACCCCTGCACCACGTTTTGCACTTGCACTTGGCCCGCAGCGGTGAAAACAACCTGCAAAAGAACTTCCCCCTGGACCCTCTTAGCGAGCGCCTCGTCCGTATATTGCGGTTTCGGCTTGAACAAGATTTCGACCGGTGTCGTTTTCGGAGCCGTGGGCGCTGCTTGTTTCACTTTGGGTGCTTCCGCTTGTTGGTCGGCAAATACGCCCTGCTGCACGCCCCCGCGACCCCCAGAGCCATTACCGCCCGCCGCAATTCCATTACCAAACCCGGTGCTGGCCACCACTCCACGCGCTCCCTTTGCTCCGCCCGTGCCATTGCCATAGCCCGGTCCCGCCGGTAGATCATAGCTTCCTAGCTGGTTCATGTTGACGGCACGATCCCGCTTGCCATTGTCCGCCACACTATTGGGATCACCAAATCCGCCCGTCTGCACCGCCTCGCGCGGTTTCTTCAATGTGGGGATCGCCGAACTGCCCAGAGAGACTGGAGCGGGAAATACCTTCGCAACTTGCGTCATGTCCGGCACGGGCAAGTTTTTCCGAGCTGTCACGGGTTTGGCGATGGGAGGCTGTGATGACAGGATTATAGATTTTTGGTTTCGGCGGGACGACTTCTTCGGGCTTGGGAATTTCCTTGACTACTTCCCGCTTCACCGGCACGGGTTTCGGCTGCGGCTGCGGCTTCCAAGCCTCGATATGCGGAGCCTCGAGAGGAGTGACCCAATATCGCCTCACGGCGTCGAGCTTCTGCGGCATCAGCATCGGCAGAATCACGATCACTGTCACCGCAATGAATTCCAGCCCGAACCCTGCCCCGAAGGAACCCCAGCGGCTTTTGCCGTCAGGGAGTAGCGCGTCGTTCAATACCGCCCCATTGGCTGCCCGTGCCATAGGTCTCACCCCACAGGTGTGCGCAGAGACAACAATACGCCCACTAATTTAGTACTAAACCAAAGGGCTGGAATAAATAGAACTCCAGTACCATTCTACGCCCAAAAGTGCCGAAAGCGATAACCCAGATGAAACTGCGTTGTCAATTCCAATCCGGGCGCCGAATTTTGCGACCTGAAAGAAGGCACGAGAAGCAGCCGCAGGACGCGGCTCCAAGTACACCGCGTCCTGCGGCATGATGTCTGCTTGTCAAGCTCTTTACTGCGAGCCAATCACAATATAATTCGTTACGCCACCGCGGTTCACAAGCAGCAGCACCGGCTGTTTGCCCGATCCGGCCAGCGCCTGCTTGTACTGTTCGATGTTGCTCACCGGTTTATGGTTGACTTCCTGAATCACGTCACCCTGGCTGAGCCCCGCGGCCGCCGCGTCGCTGGAAGCATCTACCGATGTCACCACAACGCCGTGGGTCTCGGACGGCAAATTCAACTGTTGCGCGATTTCGGGAGTCAGGTCCTGTACTTCGACTCCTTCGAGCGCGCTGCTGCTGTTTTCGCCCGGGCCGCCCTTCGCTTCCTTCTCAGGGAATTCGGCAAGTGCGAGGCTGACATCCCGGGTTTTGCCGTCGCGCCAGATTTTCAATTTCTCGGTGGTCCCTGGCGCACTCCGGGAAATTCCGAGTGTGAGTTCGTTTGCCGAATTCACCGGCTCGCCATTCAATTCAAGAATGATATCGCCCGTCTTCAATCCGGCGCGCGATGCGGGCGTGTCTGGCATAACTTCACCGATCAGCACACCGCCTGGCTGGTTCAAGCCGAATTGCTTCGCGATGTCCGCTGTCACATCCTGGGGGTGAATGCCCAAATAGCCGCGCACGACCTTGCCATGAGCGACGAGCTGATCCATCACGGAGCGCGCCATATTGATTGGAATCGCAAAACCAACCCCTTCATTCCCGCCGCCGCCCTCGCCCGATACGATGGCCGTGTTGATGCCAACCAGATTGCCGTGAAGATCAATCATGGCCCCGCCGGAGTTTCCGGGATTGATGGCTGCGTCAGTCTGAATAAAGTCCTCGTAGTTCTCGATACCCAGCCCGCCTCGTCCCGTGGCGCTCACGATTCCCATCGTGGCCGTCTCGCCGATTCCAAAGGGATCGCCGATCGCCAGCACCACGTCGCCCACCTGCAGCTTCGAGGAGTCCCCGAAGGCCAGCGTGGGCAAATTCGTGGCGTTGATTTTCAGCACGGCCACGTCCGTCTTCGGGTCGGTGCCCACGAGCTTGGCTTCAAACTCCCGCTTATCGCTCAGATCCACCTTGATATCGGATGCGCCGTCAATCACGTGATTATTGGTTAGAATCGTCCCGTCCGCCGTAACGATTACGCCCGAGCCCAGACTCTCCTCCCTTTCGGGTTGCGGCTCCGTCCGCCCGAAGGGGTTGCCGCCGAAAAACTGGCGAAAGAGCGGATCGTTGAAGAAGGGCATCTCGGGACCCGACCGCTGCTTCACGATTTTCGACGTATGGATGTTCACCACCGCTGGAAGCGCGGGCTTCAGAACCGACGCGAAACCGTTGGAGAAGCTCCCCAGAGAAACCGGCCCCGCATCGCGCGCAACGGTTATGTCGAGCTTCGGCGCGCCGAAGACCGGATGCCCCGTCCAATTTCTCAATCCCAACGCCAGCAACCCTCCACCGACCAGCGCCGCCAGGACCACGATCGTGGCCACCCAGCGGGGTATATGCCATTCACTGCTTTTCATTGCTTTCTCCTTTTTCCTATTGGGGTCCTGCCTTGGCGGCCCCGGAGTATAAATATATTAGACGTAAGCTGCGACGATTCGTTTACCGCTCCGCGGCGCTTCTCCCGGGGGCGCGCCGCCGTCCACCCTACTATAGATGACTCAACCACGATGGGAGTGGCACGGGCATATGCGGAGCTCCGGGCGGCCTATCGGGAGTACGCCCTTCGTTTATCCATCGAAAAGGGTGCTGTTCTATATGTTCGATGGATGGCACTTTCGGTCCTCCGGAGCATCCAACCTGTCGTTATACGTCCCTACCGCCTTCCCTCCCCCGGCGCGTATAATTATGGGAGGAAATTCTGAAAAGGAGTTACATTTATGACCCAAACTTCCGCACAAGGAGCAGCTCCGCAAATGACTTATAGCTTGCCGCCTCTCCCCTATTCTTTCGATGCGCTCGAACCCTATATTGACGCGAAGACCATGGAAATCCACCACGACAAACACCATGCGGCCTACGTCACCAACCTCAACAAGGCCCTCGAAGGCCAGACCGATCTTCAGAGCCTCACCGTAGAGCAGCTGCTCGCGCAAATCGCCAAAGTCCCGGAAAACATTCGCACCGCCGTCCGCAACAATGGCGGCGGACACATGAACCACTCCATGTTTTGGAAGATTATGAAGAAGGGCGGCGGTGGCGAGCCGGGCGGGGACCTTGCCAAGGCCATTCAATCGGCTTTCGGCAGCTTCGCCGACTTCAAGACGAAGTTCAATCAGGCGGCCACCACGCGGTTCGGCTCCGGCTGGGCCTGGCTGCTCGTCCGCGACGGCAAGCTGGCCATTGAATCGAGCGCCAACCAGGACAATCCCATCATGGACGGCGGCCAGGCGTTCTTCGGCCTCGACGTGTGGGAGCACGCCTACTACTTGAAATACCAGAACCGCCGGCCCGAATACGTCGAGGCCTGGTGGAACGTCGTCAACTGGGCGCAAGTGGCCGAAAACTACTCCCAGGCGAAGAAATAAGCTGCGCTGCCGGAAGGAAGAAAAAAAGGAGGCTCGGGGGTGGGCCAAGCCTCCTTGGGGTGAAACGGGGGTACCAATTGTGGCCTCCGGCACGGCGCGTGTCCCATAGCGCACCACGCCTCGAGCCACTCCTATTCCAACCCATCGCCGCGCAAAAAGTCGCGCACGGTTTATCGAACCGTGTGCGCCGCATTGCTCCTGTTGTTCCTCCCTGATTCCTTGCTAGCGACCTCCTCGAGCTAGCTTAGCGGGAGCGTTGCTATGGCCAGACCTTGCCCCTCGCACAATACGGCAACCCCGCCCTATGGCGCGCGTATCAGCCGCTCCGAGCCAGTAGCGGAGCCTGCAAAGCCTAAAGGCCGAACACACACTCCTCTAACCCGGCGGGCGGGCTGTTTCCCTTTACGCCGCGTGGCCCCTTGACGCGAGCGCTGAAATCTGTAAACTGCGGTTTTCCACAATGGCGACTATGGCCAATCCGATGGAGGAGGCGCTGCAGGATTTGGAGTTCCCGCAGCGCGAGGCGGCTTTTTTCTATGGCCTATTCTTGCGCGGTCATTCCGCCGATGAACTGCGCCGCGATATCGAGGTTCCCGTGGCCGTTCTGGCCAAGTGGGACCGCGAGACAGAACGCGAGCCGCAATTGCGCCCGCACCTCGAACGCATGCTGCGCTATCGCCAGCACGTTCTGGCAATTTTTGAGAACCTCATCTGCCACGACGCCGCAACTCAGAAGCTTCAATAGTTCGGATTGCTTTCGATCCTGTAGCGCTCCCTTGCGTTGACTCTGTGGGGTGGCTCGTCTACACTTTTTTCGATCGCTCTTCCCAGTCCGCGTGTGCCGCTCCCCGGTAGCTCAATGGCAGAGCATTCGGCTGTTAACCGAAGGGTTGCTAGTTCGAGTCTAGCCCGGGGAGCCAATCTCAAATTTTTCAATCGTTGGAATGTCGCGAGAGCATTTGGTTCCGGGGCGAGGAGTTGGCCGACATTTTAGAGTTAGAGAATGTTCACGGCGCGGGCAGCAAGCAAGACAACAATTGTGAGCGAAATCAATGACTGGATCATCGTGCCGAGCTTTGCCCAGCGTGACAGAACCGCCGTATCCGTCGGTGAGAAAGCCGTACTCGTATTAAAAGCGAGAAACAGGTAGTCCACAAAATTGGGCTTCCAGGATAAGTTCCGTCCTTCTCGAATCAACATCTGGGGGAAAAGAAACGAGCTATTTGAGAAGTCTTGGCGCCGATCGCGCCTCAGCGGACCTCCCGCGTCGAGCTTCCAGTACCAAAGCGCGAATACCAGAATATTGGTGATCCAGAGTGCGCTCGCCGAACGCAGCAATTCCTTCGGTGTTTCAAGATGTTGCGGTATGCCCCTGACCAAAAAAACCAAGGAGGCGATCATGGCGATGGTAATGACGCCGTTGGCGATGAATGTGAGGATCCAAGCTACCTGGTAATGACCATAGAGATCGGATACCAGGATCGGAACCAACAAAAGGCCGACAATTGCCAGCAACAGCCAGCTCGGACCCAGGGAGAGCGGCTCCGGCAAGGCCAAGTACACACCCGCGGCACCCAACATCGCTACAAAGGCGGGCCAGCGGGGTTCACGGATAGTGGGGCTACTCATAAAGTTGCAGCCAAACCTCGCCCATCCAGTCTAATACAGCCTATGCACGCGAGCAGATGCAACGCTTGGCAGCGAGCCGCCGCAACGAAATTCGGACAAGCGAAAATGGCTGACTCCCCCATCTCCCGATTCGACGGGGACAAGACGCCATTCAGGAGAATGGCGTTCCCAGGGGGCGTCGCGTTCTGCATTTTATTGGCTGGCTTCGAGCGCGGCTTTGATGCTCGCGAGCGCGTTTTGAAGATTTGAGACCGACCGGCCCACGGCGACATGTCGAACGATGGATCCTTTTATTCCCGTCAGGCCGGTCTGCTCCGAACCCATGGCCATGATCAGATAGAAGCCGGGCTGTTTTGGGTCGTCACTCCGGACACAGAAGGACATATCGAGCGCGGTCTCGAAGTAGTGGCTCGAATAGAGCTGTTTTTCGGCGACGGCATACGCGATGGGGTCGCCGGGGTTCCCCCGCAGGGTGACCATCTGCACCACGCGCAGCGTGGGCTTCAATCCGAATTTCACGCGTGCCCAATAAAAGGTGTCTTCGACGTTCGCGGGCTTCGCCTGGGGATAGGCGAGAAGATAGTGGTAGAAATCCGGCAGGTAGACGGGCAGGGCCTTATCGTAGCTGAGCATGTAGGCAAACTGCTGGGCGACCTCGGTCGGGTCGTGCTTATCGTTGTAAACCCCCAGGGCATCGTTGCCCTCGCGCTGGTAGGCGAGCAGGCGCTCGAGCGCCCTTTTGTGCAGGAGTTCGTTCACTTGGTCGTCCACGTCGGGGGCGGACCAATTGATGGATTCGTGATAGTTCTCGATGGCGCCTTCGGGCAACTGAATCTGACAATCACCGGGCTTGCAATTCTTCAAGGCCTGGACCTCATCGCTCGTGAGCGCAAAACCATCGAAGTCGGAAAGCCGCGGTGGATCGCTAAACACGCCGAGCGCAAGGCAGTCGGGAAGCTTGCGAAGGCGGTCGAAATCGTGGGCAAATTTGAGGTAGCTCTCGGGAGCAGCGTGGATATAAACCGCGCCCCACAAGAAGACCTCGGCCGGAGTGCGGGACGGCAGGTTCTTCGCGAAGGGCTGTCCGCTTTGAATAGCGGCGGTCTGATCCTGGCTCAGGCCGACGTACTGGCGGAAGTATGTTGCCAAGTCAGGATTCGCCTGATTCGATCGACCAGCGCCAGCCAGCGCGGCCGCGGCAATCAAGGCCAGCAATGCAGCAGTCGCGACGCGGGTTTCATTGGCATGAGGCCACATGTTATGCACCCTGATCGGTGAGCCGCTGCGGGTCTTCGAAAAGGCGGGCGGTGGCGGCGCCGAAAAGGGTGCCTCCGATGTGAGCCAGGTATGCCACTCCGCCCCCTTGGGCTGTGGCTATCGTCCCGGCGCTGAAGAGTTGGGTGAGAAACCAGAAGCCGATGAGAAGCGCGGCCGGGATCAAGGTAATTTGAACGAACACGAAGATGACTAGGATGGAGCGAATCTGATCGCGAGGGTATGTGACCAGAAATGCGCCCATGACAGCAGCGATGGCGCCGCTCGCTCCCAGGTTGGGAACCGTGGAGTGGGGGCTGGCCACAATCTGGGCCAGCATAGCCACCAGTCCACCGAGAATATAGAACGCCAAATAGCGGAATGGGCCCATGGCGTCTTCCATCTCGGGGCCAAAGGTCCACAGGAAGATCATGTTGCCGATGATGTGGGACCAACTGGCGTGCATGAACATGGCCGTCAGGATGGTGATCCAATGATGGCCTGCGAATATATCGGCGGGGACCGCCGACCACTTGAGCACGAATGCATCCCCACCCCTCAATTCAAACAGGAAGACGATCACGTTCACGAGGATGATCGCGGCCGTGACGACGGGGAAACTCCTGGGCCGTCGAGAGGCGTCGGTTAAGGGGATCAAACCTCCCAAGGTGTTTTCCTCCGGTTCACGGAATGCGCGTTAGAGTGAGAGGAACGCGCCCGTGGAGTTGGGATCATACACCAGCCAAAGGCCTCCAAAAAAATTCGGTTTGAGCCGAAGATGCAGTTTTTGGACTTTGGCGGTTGGGTGTATATTATATGTTTACCGTCCGCTGGGGGAGCCGTCGCTAGAGCTGACTCTTGATGGCCCCCTTAGGGAAGACGGGACATTTGAGGATGAGAAGAAACGATCCAATTCGGAGGGGCCTGCCTGCAGCGCAAGGGCTGTATAGCCCCCAGAATGAGCACGATGGGTGCGGCATCGGCTTTGTGGCCAATATTGAGGGCAAGAAGTCCCACGACATCGTCTCGAAGGGCATCCAGATTCTGATCAACCTGACGCATCGCGGCGCCTGCGGCTGCGATCCGCAGACGGGCGATGGCGCCGGCATCCTGATCCAGATTCCCCATGCCTTCTTCGAGCGCGAATGCGCGCGCCTGGGGTTCACGCTGCCCTCGCCCGGCGAATACGGCGTGGGGATGGTATTTCTTCCCGTGGACCGCCAGGAGCGGATCCTCTGCGAGGGCATTCTTGAGAAGATCGCGCGCGAGGATGGGCTGACCGTGCTCGGCTGGCGCGACACGCCGATCAACGGCAACACCATCGGGCGCCTGGCGCGCAGCACGCAGCCTTACATCGAGCAGATTTTCATCCGCCGCGCGCCGGGCATGGATCAGGATGCGCTGGAGCGCAAGCTCTACGTGGTGCGCAAGCGGGCGGAAGCGGCCGTGGCGCAGTCCGACCTGAAGGAGAAGGAGCTTTTTCTACATTCCGTCGCTTTCCGTCGCGAACCATTGTCTACAAGGGGCTGCTGCTGGCGCCGCAGATCACCAACTTCTACAAGGAGCTGTCGGATCCGGAGGTGATGAGCGCGCTGTGCCTGGTGCACCAGCGCTTCTCGACCAACACGTTTCCGAGCTGGCAGCTGGCGCATCCCTACCGCTACGTCTGCCACAACGGCGAAATCAACACGCTGCGCGGAAATATGAACTGGATGTACGCGCGGCAATCCGTGCTGGCTTCTCCGCTGTTCGGCGAGGACATGAAGAAGCTGCTGCCCATCATCACGCCGGGCGGCAGCGATTCCGCCATGCTCGATAATGCCGTGGAGTTGCTCACGCTGGCGGGCCGCAGCCTTCCGCACGTGATGTCCATGCTGATTCCGGAAGCGTGGGACCACGACACCACCATGCCCGAGGACGTCAAGGCGTTCTACGAATATCACGCGTCGCTGATGGAGCCGTGGGACGGTCCGGCGGCGGTGGCGTTTACCGATGGACGCGTGATCGGCGCCAAGCTCGATCGCAACGGTCTGCGCCCCGGGCGGTACGTGGTGACCGCGGATGGACTGGTGATCATGGCCTCGGAAGCGGGCGTGCTCCCGGTCAAGCCCGAAGATGTCCGCATGAAGGGGCGGCTTGGCGCCGGGCCGCATGCTGCTGGTGGATACCGAGCAGAAGCGCTTGATCTCCGACGAGGAAGTCAAGAAGCAACTGGCGGCGCGGCAGCCGTACGCGCAGTGGCTGAAGGAAAACCAGATCACGCTCGACCATCTGCCCGACGCCCGACGCGCGTGCAGCCCACCGACCACGAAACCATCCTGATGCGCCAGCGCGCCTTCGGCTACACGGACGAAGACCTGAAGACCATCCTGCTGCCCTCGGCCTTGAAGGGCGAGGAGCCGGTGGGCTCGATGGGCATCGACACGCCGCTGGCGTGTCTTTCCGACAAGCCGCAACTGCTGTTCAGTTATTTCAAGCAGACGTTCGCGCAGGTCACCAACCCGGCCATCGATCCGATCCGCGAAGACCTGGTGATGTCGCTCAATAGCTACATCGGGCGCGAAGGAAACATCCTGGAGGAGACGCCGCAAGAACTGC
Source organism: Terriglobia bacterium (assembly GCA_963823205.1). Classification (GTDB taxonomy): domain Bacteria; phylum Acidobacteriota; class Terriglobia; order Acidiferrales; family UBA7541; genus Palsa-295. Next base: position 43,193 of record CAWGKL010000007.1, on the reverse strand, counting down.
CACACGCTGAAGCTGCGGCATCCGATCATCTCCAACTGGCGGCTGGAAAAGCTGCGCCGCGTGAAGTGGGGCGATTTCCTGGCCACCACGCTGCCCGTGCTCTTCCGCGTGGATGGCGGCGAAGACGAACTCGAGCAGGCGTCTGGAGACGCTTTGCCGCCGGGCTTCGCTGGCGATCAAGTCCGGCTACACGCTGCTGATTCTCTCCGACCGCGGCGTGGATGAGGAGTACGCGCCCATCCCCAGCTTGCTGGCGCTTTCGGCGGTGCACAACCATCTGATCCGCGAGAAGACGCGCAATCAGGTGGCGCTGATCGTCGAGTCCGGCGAGCCGCGCGAGGTGATGCACTTCGCGCTGCTGCTGGGCTATGGCGCGAGCGCCGTGAATCCATATCTGGCCATCGAAACGCTGGAAGACCTTTACAAGGATGGCCGGTTCCCCGCCGATTACACCTGGGACAAGGTTTTCAAGAACTACATGAAGGCCATCGACAAGGGCCTGCTGAAGACCTTCTCGAAGATGGGGATTTCCACGCTGCAGAGTTATCAGGGCGCGCAGATTTTCGAGGCCATCGGGCTGAATCAACTCGCTGGTGGAGCGCTACTTCACCGGCACGGCCTCGCGCATCGAGGGCGTGAGCATGGAAGTGCTGGCGCGCGAAGCGCTGATGAAGCACGAGTTCGCCATGCAGCCGCCGAGCGAATCGGACACCGAACTTCGCGTCGGCGGCGAATATCAGTATCCGGCGTGCGCGGCGAGCGCCACCTGCTGAATCCGCTGACGGTCAGCAAGCTGCAGCACGCCGTGCGGCAATCGAAATTCGAGACCTTCCAGGAATTCGCGGACATCGTGAACCAGCAGAACCGCGATCTGCAGATGCTGCGCGGCATGTTCGATTTCAAGCCGGCCGGACCGCCGGTGCCGCTCGAGGATGTGGAGCCTGCGGCGGAGATCGTGAAGCGCTTTGCGACCGGCGCCATGTCGTTCGGCTCGATCAGCAAGGAAGCGCACGAAACGCTGGCCATCGCCATGAATCGCATCGGCGGAAAATCCAACACCGGCGAGGGCGGCGAGGATGAAGCGCGCTTCAACCCGACGCGAACGGCGACCTGCGCCGCAGCGCCATCAAGCAGGTGGCTTCGGCGCGCTTCGGCGTCACCACCAATTACCTGGTCAACGCCGACGACTTGCAGATCAAGATCGCGCAGGGCGCCAAGCCCGGCGAAGGCGGCCAGCTGCCCGGCCACAAAGTGGACGAAGTCATCGCGCGCGTGCGCCACTCGATTCCCGGCGTGGGCCTGATTTCGCCGCCGCCGCACCACGATATCTATTCCATCGAGGATCTGGCGCAGCTCATCCACGACCTGAAGAACGCCAATCCGCGCGCGCGCATTTCCGTGAAGCTGGTGGCCGAAGTCGGGCGTGGGAACGGTGGCGGCCGGCGTGGCCAAGGCTCATGCCGACGTGATCCTCATCAGCGGCTACGACGGCGGCACCGGCGCTTCGCCCATCAGTTCGATTCGCCACGCGGGCATTCCCTGGGAACTGGGCCTTTCGGAGACGCAGCAGGTGCTGGTGATGAACGACCTGCGCAGCCGCGTGCGCCTGCAGGTGGACGGCAAGCTGCAAACCGGCCGCGACGTGGCCATCGCCGCGCTGCTGGGCGCCGAGGAGTTCGGGTTCTCCACCACGCCGCTGATCTCCATGGGCTGCATCATGATGCGCAAATGCCACCTGAACACTTGTCCGGTGGGCGTGGCGACGCAGGATCCGGAACTGCGCAAGAAATTCCAGGGCCAGCCCGAGCACGTGATCAATTTCTTCTTCTTCGTCGCCGAAGATCTGCGGCAGAGTCATGGCCGAGCTCGGCTTCCGCAACCGTGGACGAAATGGTCGGCCGCGTGGATTGCCTGGCGCAGCGCGACGGACATCGACCACTGGAAGGCCAAGGGCATCGACCTTTCCGCGGTTCTCTACAATCCGCCGGTGCCGAGCCACGTGGGGCGCCGCTGCACTGCATGAGCAGGATCACGGCCTGGAAGAAGCGCTCGACCGCAAACTGATCGAAATGACGCAGGAGGCGATCGAGAATCGCACGCCGGTTTCGCTCAGCCTGCCCATCCGCAACATTCACCGCACCGTGGGCACCATGCTGAGCGGCGAGATCGCCCGCCGCTACGGCTCCGCGGGCCTGCCGGACGACACCATTCGCGTTCAGTTCACCGGCTGCGCGGGACAGAGCTTCGGCGCGTTCCTGGCCAAGGGCGTCACGCTGACGCTCGAAGGCGAGGCCAACGATTACGTGGGCAAGGGGCTTTCCGGCGGCAAGCTGATCATCTACCACGCCGCGCAATTCGGAGTTCGTGCCGGAAGAAAATATCCTGATCGGCAACGTGTGCCTCTACGGCGCGACCAGCGGCGAGGCCTACTTCAGCGGCATGGCGGGCGAACGCTTTGCGGTGCGCAATTCCGGCGCCACGGCCGTGGTCGAAGGCGTGGGCGACCACGGCTGCGAGTACATGACCAACGGACTCGTGGTGGTGCTGGGCCGGACGGGCCGCAATTTCGCCGCGGGCATGACCGGCGGCATCGCCTACGTGCTCGATCAGGCGGGCGATTTCCCGACGCTGCGCTGCAACCGCGCCGAGGTGGACCTCGAGCCGGTCATCGGAGCAGTAGGACATCGACAAGCTCTATCGAGCTGATCGCGCGCCACGGCGAACTGACCGACAGCCCGCAGGCCAAATGGATTCTTGAAAACTGGGATGCCATGCTGCCGAAATTCATCAAGGTGTTCCCGCACGAATACAAGCGCGTGCTGGGCATTCCGCGCGTTCCTCCAGGAGTGCTCGCTCGGCGCAGGCCGGAAAGCCGCCGGGCGGGCAGGAGCAGGTGATCCGTGGGTAAGGTCACCGGATTCAAGGAATTACGCGCGAGAGGTGCCGACGCGGCGCCCCGTCGAGGAGCGCGTCAACGATTACTTCGAAGTCTATCAGCCGTTCCCGGAAGAAAAGGTGCGCACGCAAGCGGCGCGCTGCATGGATTGCGGCATTCCCTTCTGCCACACCGGCTGCCCGGTGAACAACATCATTCCCGACTGGAACGACCTGGTTTATCGCGACCACTGGAAGGAAGCGATTCGCGTCCTGCACTCCACGAACAATTTTCCGGAGTTTACCGGGCGCATCTGCCCGGCGCCCTGCGAAGCGGCTTGCGTGCTGGGCATCAACGAGCCGCCGGTCACCATCAAGGTGATCGAAAAAACGATCGTCGAGCACGCCTGGAAAGAAGGCTGGATCAAGCCCGAACCGCCCGAAACGCGGACGGGCAAGCGCGTCGCGGTGGTCGGCTCCGGGCCCGCGGGCCTTGCCGCCGCGCAGCAACTCAATCGCGCCGGGCATTCGGTGACGCTCTTCGAAAAGGCCGACCGCATCGGCGGCCTTGCTGCGCTACGGCATTCCCGACTTCAAGATGGAGAAGCACGTTCTCGACCGGCGGCTGGAGCAGATGGCGGCGGAGGGCGTGCGCTTCGAGACCTGCGCGCACGTCGGCAGGCAATGTGCCCGTCGCAGGATCTGCGCAAGGAATTCGACGCCATTCTGCTGACGCGGAGGCGCGGAAAATCCCGCGCGATTTGAACGTGCCGGGGCGCGAGCTGAAGGGCATTCACTTCGCCATGGAGTTCCTGCCGCAGCAGAACAAGCGCAATGCCGGCGACCAGGTTCCGGACCAGATCCTGGCCACGGGCAAGCGCGTGGTCATCATCGGCGGCGGCGACACGGGCGCGGATTGCCTGGGCACCTGCCACCGGCAAAAGGCGCGCGATCCGTGCACCAATTCGAGATCATGCCCATGCCGCCGCCAGGAGCGCGCCCCCAGCACTCCCTGGCCGCTGTGGCCGCTGCAATTGCGCACCGAAGAGCGCGCACGAAGAAGGCGGCCTGCGCGATTGGGCCGTGGCGACAACGAGATTTACCGGCGACGAAAAAGGGCAACGTGAAACAACTGCACGCCATTCGCGTGGGCCCGCCGCCCAAGTTCGAGCCCATGCCGGGCACGGAATTCGCCATGGACGCGGATCTGGTGCTGCTGGCGCTGGGTTTCACGGGCCCGGTGAAGCAGGGCATGATCGAGCAGTTCGGCGTGAACCTGGATGCGCGCGGCAACGTCGCCACGAATGGAAGCTACATGAGTTCGCAGCCGGGCATCTTCGCGGCCGGCGATATGCGCCGCGGGCAGTCGCTGGTGGTGTGGGCCATCTCCGAAGGCCGCAGCGCCGCGCGAGCGATGGACCAATACCTGATGGGCAGCACCCACCTGGGATAATTTCCGCTTTTAGCCTTCCGCTTCCTGCCGGGATTTAGCGCGATATGAGTGTCTGAACCAGATCCGATTCCAGATTCAGGTGATGCGTCTCCATTTCCGTGCGGACCCGCTCGAAGGCTTCGTCCACGGTATCGGCGAATTGCAGCAGCTTGTATTCGGACTCGTTGATGGTGCCGGTGCGGACCATGTGGCGCCAGTCGAGCACCTTATCCCAATATTTCCGGCCGTAGATGAGGATCAAAAGGTTCGCGGGAAGCTTTTGCGTTTGCAGCAGCGTGAGCATTTCCCAAAGTTCGTCCATGGTGCCGAAGCCGCCGGGAAAAACGATCAGGGCCTTGGCGATTTGCGCGAACCAGAGCTTGCGCATGAAGAAATAATGGAAGCAGAAATTGAGGTCCGGGCTGATGTAGGGATTGGGCCGCTGCTCGTGGGGGAGCTGGATGCTCAGTCCCACCGATGAGCCGCCCGCTTCGGCGGCCCCGCGATTGGCCGCTTCCATGATGCCGGGGCCGCCGCCGGAACAGATGACGAAGCGCTTGGGGGCCGAGCCGAGCGTCATGCCCCAGGACGTGATGCGGTGGGAAAGCTCGCGCGCGTCCTCGTAATAACGCGACATCCCGACGATGGATTTCGCCGCGGAGATCTTGGCGCGCCATTCGCGGGTGCGCCGGCCGCGCGACTCGCGCCGCAGTTTCTTGAGGTGGGCGAGCGAGTGTTCGCGCGATTGAATGCGCGCCGAGCCGAACATCACGATGGTGTCGCCCACGCCCGCGCGGCGGAGCCGGCCCAGCGGATCGAGATACTCGGCCAGGATGCGCAGCGGCCGCGCCCCTCCGCTTTCCATGAATGCGGCATCGTAATAGGCCAGACTGGCCTGCGGCAGATGGCCGGAACGCTTCATGATTCCCCCTCGCGATAACGTAGAGGGGACATTCTATCTCGGTCTTTGCCGCGCGATATGCGGAGATCGCGGGGGAGAGTGCAAACGTATAACGGCAGTTGTGATGCTTTCGCGGCAGGCGAACACCGCCCAAGAAAGATTCGGTACAGCTGGGAAGCAAGCAGGCGACCCTGACGGTATGAGCAGAGAGCACAACAGAATCATCCTCAAATGGCTCTGTGTCCTTCCCGATTTGGAACGAAATCGAGTCAGAAGGTGAATCGGTCTTCCGGAGTTGAAGACGATTCGAGTTGTCTTGGCCTTTAAAATCAAAAACCTATCCTGAATGAATTCCCATCCCTGAGAACCAGGAATCCCAAATTACCTTTGGCATGTGTTGTGCCAATATTCCCTTCCTCGTGAGTAATTCTGGCGGAAAACCTGATGCATAAGGTTAGGGTTCGGATGATCTGGATCCTGGGATTCCTCATGGCGGGTTTTGTGGCCGGATGCTGCGATCCGGACAAAAATGCCGGGGCGGGCGGTCCCGGCGATCCCGAAACCCCGCCGACAGTGATCAGCGAAACTCCCCCGATCGGCGCCTCCCCGGTCTGCCCCAATACCGCGATTATCAGCGCCACATTCAGCAAGGCGATGAACCCCGCGACCATCAACATGACTACGTTCACCGTGACCTCGGGCGGGGTGAGTGTTGCCGGAGAAGTTTCCTACGTCGCAGCGACCGATATTGCCACGTTCACACCCACCGCGGCTCTTGCACCCAGCACCACTTATACCGCCACGATCACGACCGGGGCGACGGACACGTTCGGCAATACGCTCGCGGCCAATTTTCCGTGGATGTTCACCACCTCGGCTTCGTGTCTGCCGACAGTGATCAGCGAAACTCCCCCGATCGGTGCCTCCCCGGTCTGTCCCAATACCGCGATTATCAGCGCCACATTCAGCAAGGCGATGAATCCTGCGACCATCAACACGACTACGTTCACTTTGACCACGGGCGGGGTGGGCGTTGCCGGGCAAGTCTCCTACGTGGCGGCGACCGATATTGCCACGTTCACGCCCACGGCGGCTCTCGCACCCAGCACCACTTATACCGCCATGATTACGACCGGGGCGACGGACACGCTCGGCAATGCGCTGGGGGCCAATTTTCCGTGGATGTTCACCACCTCCGCTTCGTGTGCGCCACCAATCCCCCCGACAGTGACGAGCGAAACTCCGCCCGTTGATGCCTCCCCGGTTTGCCCCAACACCGCGATTATCAGCGCCACATTCAGCAAGGCGATGAACCCCGCGACCATCAACACGACTACGTTTACTGTGACCACGGGCGGGGTCGGCGTTGCGGGGCAAGTCTCCTACGTGGCGGCGACCGATATTGCCACGTTCACACCCACGGCGGCTCTCGCACCCAGCACCACGTACACGACCACGATCACGACCGGGGCGACGGACACGCTCGGCAATACGCTCGCGACCACTTTTATGTGGATGTTCACCACCTCCGCTTCGTGTGCGCCACCAATCCCCCCGACAGTGACGAGCGAAACTCCGCCCATCGGCGCCTCCCCGGTTTGCCCCAATACCGCGATTATCAGCGCCACATTCAGCAAGGCGATGAACCCCGCGACCATCAACACGACTACGTTTACTGTGACCACGGGCGGGGTCGGCGTTGCCGGAGAAGTTTCCTACGTCGCAGCGACCGATATTGCCACGTTCACACCCACGGCGGCTCTCGCACCCAGCACCACGTACACGGCCACGATCACGACCGGGGCGGCCGACACGCTCGGCAATACGCTCGCGACCACTTTTATGTGGATGTTCACCACCTCCGCTTCGTGTGCGCCACCAATCCCCCCGACAGTGACGAGCGAAACTCCGCCCATCGGCGTCTCCCCGGTCTGCCCCAACACCGCGATTATCAGCGCCACATTCAGCAAGGCGATGAACCCCGCGACCATCAACACGACTACGTTTACCGTGACCTCGGGCGGGGTGAGCGTTGCCGGAGAAGTTTCCTACGTCGCAGCGACCGATATTGCCACGTTCACACCCACGGCGGCTCTTGCACCCAGCACCACTTATACCGCCATGATCACGACCGGGGCGACGGACACGCTCGGCAATGCGCTCGCGACCACTTTTATGTGGATGTTCACCACCTCCGCTTCGTGTGCGCCGACAGTGACGAGCGAAACCCCGCCCATCGACGCCTCCCCGGTTTGCCCCAACACCGCGATTATCAGCGCCACATTCAGCAAGGCGATGAATCCTGCGACCATCAACACGACTACGTTCACTTTGACCACGGGCGGGGTGGGCGTTGCCGGGCAAGTCTCCTACGTGGCGGCGACCGATATTGCCACGTTCACGCCCACGGCGGCTCTCGCACCCAGCACCACGTACACGGCCACGATCACGACCGGGGCGATGGACACGCTCGGCAATACGCTCGCGACCACTTTTATGTGGATGTTCACCACGTCCGCTTCGTGTACGCCACCCGTCGGAATCGTAACGTTGGGAGCGGCATGCCCTTTCGGAATTTTGGGCGCCACGCCCGCTGTAACCAGTGTAGGCCCCACGGTGGTTACGGGAAATGTGGGGATATGGCCGGCCGCTTCGATCACGGGGTTCCCGCCGGGAACATTCACGGGAACGGAATACATTGACGATGCGACTGCCATGATGGCCCAAGGAGACTTAACCACGGCGTACAACGAGGTTGCGGGAGCAGGCGGAGGGACCGTCCTCACGGCGGATATAGGAGGGCAAACCCTTCCCGCCGGCGTTTATAAGACCACGAGCGCCCAGCCCTCACTAGGAATAACCGGGATCCTCACGCTCAACGGTGGGGGCGATCCGAATTCGACTTGGATATTCCAGATCATGTCCTCACTGACCACCGCAGCCGACAACAGCCAGGTGATCCTCGAAAATGGCGCCAGCGCTCACAACGTGTTCTGGCAGGTCGGCAGTTCAGCGACCCTGGGAACCAACACAACGTTCCAAGGAACCATCATGGCTTTGGCATCCGTCACGCTTACCACCGGCGCGACGCTCGATGGCAGGGCGCTGGCGTTCAACAGGAGCCGTCACGTTAGACAGCAATCCGGTGAATGTGCCCGCATGTCCATGAAGCATTCGAGCAGTGGGTGCGTTAACCCGGAAGCGCGCCGAGCAGTTACGGCGGGTTTCGGCACCTTAATCTTGGCTCTTCAGCTCGCCCTCGATTCACTGCGTCGGAGCAGGGAGATCGCGGGAGAGAGTGCGATAGCGTAACACCCGTTTTGATGCGTTCGCGACAGGTGTGAAGCAAGCAGGAGACTCTGACGGTATGAGCAGAGAGCACAACGGGATCATCCTCAAATGGCTCTGCTTCCTTCCCAATTTGGAACGAAGTCGAGTCAGAAGGTGAAACGCTCTTCGGAAGTCGAAGACGAGTCGAATCGTCTTCGCCTTTGAAATCAAAAGCTTATCCTGAATGAATTCCCCTTCCTGAGAACCAGAAGTCGCAAATTACATTTGGCACGTGCCTTGCCTTGGTTCCCTTCCGCGGGAAGTAATTATGGAACTGAGAACTCGAAACCGCCCGCTTTCACTTGCTTGCGCGCGCGCAAGCGCTGTGCGCATGTGTATGGCCGAGCCGGCAAATGTTGCGGAGCTTCCCGGCATTCACGCCATGTGCGGTGAAAGCGAGCTCTTTTGCCGCCGATCGTCCGCCGTTTCATTCTAGCTGCCTCCGTGAGGCGTGGATGGAGACGCAGGGGAACGCCACTTAAGGATCATTAGGAGGGGAAGCTAATGCGTAAGGTAACGGTACGAAAGATCGGGTTACTGGCATTCGTGATAGCAGGTCTTGTGAGCGGGTGCGGCGATCCGGACAAAAATGCCGGGGCGGGCGGTCCCGGCGATCCCGAAACCCCGCCGACAGTGATCAGCGAAACTCCCCCGATCGGCGCCTCCCCGGTCTGCCCCAATACCGCGATTATCAGCGCCACATTCAGCAAGGCGATGAACCCCGCGACCATCAACATGACTACGTTCACCGTGACCTCGGGCGGGGTGAGTGTTGCCGGAGAAGTTTCCTACGTCGCAGCGACCGATATTGCCACGTTCACACCCACCGCGGCTCTTGCACCCAGCACCACTTATACCGCCACGATCACGACCGGGGCGACGGACACGTTCGGCAATACGCTCGCGGCCAATTTTCCGTGGATGTTCACCACCTCGGCTTCGTGTCTGCCGACAGTGATCAGCGAAACTCCGCCGATCGGCGCCTCCCCGGTCTGTCCCAATACCGCGATTATCAGCGCCACATTCAGCAAAGCGATGAACCCTGCGACCATCAACATCACTACGTTTACTTTGAGCACAGGGGGGGTCGGCGTTGCCGGAGAAGTTTCCTACGTGGCGGCGACCGATATTGCCACGTTCACGCCCACGGCGGCTCTCGCACCCAGCACCACGTACACGGCCACGATCACGACCGGGGCGACGGACACGCTCGGCAATGCGCTGGGGGCCAATTTTCCGTGGATGTTCACCACCTCCGCTTCGTGTGCGCCACCCGTCGGAATCGTAACGCTGGGAGCGGCGTGCCCTTACGGAATTTTGGGCGCCACGCCCGCTGTAACCAGTGTAGGCCCCACGGTCGTTACGGGAGATGTGGGGATATGGCCGGCAGCTTCGATCACGGGGTTTCCGCCGGGAACACTTACGGGTGCCAAACACGCGGGCGATGCGAATGCCATGGCGGCCCAAGGTGCATTGACCACGGCGTATAACGCCGCCGCGGGAGCGGCCGGAGGGGCCGTCCTCACCGCGGATATAGGAGGGCAAACCCTTCCCGCCGGCGTTTATAAGACCACGAGCGCCCAGCCCTCACTAGGAATAACCGGGATCCTCACGCTCAACGGTGGCGGCAATCCGAACGCGACTTGGATATTCCAGATCATGTCCTCACTGACCACCGCAGCCGGCAACAGCCAGGTGGTCCTGGAAAATAGCGCCAGCGCTCACAACGTGTTCTGGCAGGTCGGCAGTTCAGCGACCCTGGGAACCAACACAACGTTCCAAGGAACCATCATGGCTTTGGCATCCGTCACGCTTACCACCGGCGCGACGCTCGATGGCAGGGCGCTGGCGTCGACAGGAGCCGTCACATTGGACAGCAATCCGGTGAATGTGCCCGCATGTCCATGAAGCATTCGAGCGGTGGGCCGGCGCGAGGCTGGTCCACTGCCGTGTAGCTGGGAAGACCGAGTGTCACATGATTCACGTTAGGAGGAATACTCGCATGTCATCCGATTCGAAGAGCCATTGGGGCGGCGTCCTGACAATGCTGGCGGCTGTGATTTTTGTCCTCTGTGCGTTTGGCACGCCTACGGCAGCGCAGGATTGGTCTGCTCCGAAGTGGGAGATATTCGGTGGATATTCCTTCCTGTATCCCGGCGCGACGGTGCATGGTGTGCTCCCCCATGGTTTGGTTCCCTTGAGCAGCAATCTGGAATCGAATCCGCGCGGCTTTGGCGGCAGCGTCACCTATGATTTCAACCGCTGGGTGGGAATCACACTCGATGGCAGCGAGCATTGGCACACCGGCGAAGTTGGGGTACCCATGAGAATCGACGACGCCGCTTTCTGGAACGTTTCCGTGGGGCCGAAGATTACGTTCCGCTGCGCTCAATCCCCAACATTTGATGGCCGCATGAGCCATTTTTCGCCATTCCTCGAGTTTTTAGTGGGCGTGCACGATCTTTCGCCGGATGCCTTCCACTCCATCAACAAATTGGGGTTCATGGCTGGGGGCGGCCTGGATGTGAACCTGTCGAGGCACTTTGCTCTGCGACTGTTCAGGGCCGACTTTGTATATTCGAATTACCGGTATGGTCCCTCGAGTGTGACTCCGGCCACCAATCTCCGGGGCTTAAGGGCGCAGGCTGGCATCGTGATTTTGTTGGGCGGCGGAGCGCCACCCCCGCCACCGCGGGCTCCGGTGGCTTCCTGTTCGGCGGATCCGCAAAAGGTCTACGCCGGATCGGGGGACATTGCGGCCGTGCGCGCGGACGCGAGCGATCCCAACAGCTATGCTCTGACATATTCCTGGACGAGGACCGGCGGGAGCGTGGAAGGCAGCGGTCCTCGGGCAAGGTGGAACTCTTCCGGCACGGTTCCGGGGACTTATACGGTGGGAGCGCACGTGGATAATGGGCACGGCGGTACAGCCGATTGCTCGGCGGAAATTCGCGTGGAACAGCGGCCGCATCGTCCACCAACGATGACTTGCTCCGCGGATCACGGAACCGTCACGGTTGGCCAGCCAGTGGAAATTACAGCCATCGCCAGCGATCCCGATAATGACCCGTTAACTTTCACATGGAACGCCAGTGGCGGGAAAGTGGAAGGCTCGGGATCATCCGTCGAGTTTGAGACGGCCGATCTGGCGCCTGGGACGTACGTGATAATGGGCCACGTGGACAATGGCTACACCGGAACGGCCGATTGCACGATAAACGTGGATGTGCAGGCGCCCGCGCCTCCCCCGGAAGTGAAGGAGCTGGAGGAAAGGCTTGCGCTTCACAGCATATATTTCCCGACCGCGCGGCCCACGGAAGCGAATCCCACCGGCGGGCTGGTGGAGAGCCAGCAGACAGTTCTGCTATCGCTCGCCGGCGATTTCAACCGGTATCTCACATACAAGCCGGATGCCCATCTGATCCTCGAGGGGCACGCCGATCGCCGCGGCTCGGTCGAATATAACAACGGGCTGACGGAGCGGCGCGTGGAACGGGCCAAGAGCTTCCTGGTCGAGCACGGAGTTCCGGCCGCAAACATCGAGACTCGCTCCCTGGGCAAGCAGGAAAACCTGGACGCGGAACAAGTGAAACAGCTGATTGACGAGAATCCCGACTTGAGCGACGACGACCGGCAAAAACTCGAGAGCAACCTGCCGGTGATCGTCCTGGCCAATAACCGGCGCGTGGACGTTTCGCTGAACACCACGGGGCAACAGTCCGTGCGTCAATACCCGTTCAACGCGAAAGACTCCCTCACGTTGCTGAGCACCGAAGGCGGCAAAGGCCTGAAACGCGCGAAACCGCCGGCTGGAAAGTAGACTACGGAGCCGTAAACGGGGAGCGGCGGTTCACTGCGCCGGGGCGAGGAGTTCGCGGGCGGTGAAGAGCGAGCGGTAGTTGTATTTGGCGCGGAGGATGTCGGAGCCGCCCTCTTCGCGGTCCACGAGGCTGATGACGGCCACGACTTCGCAGTCTTCGCGCTCGGCGGCAGCGATGGCTTCGAGCGTCGAGCCGCCCGTGGTGCAAACGTCATCCACGATTGCGACGCGCTTGCCGCCCGGATTCTCCAATCCTTCGATCTGCTTCTGGCGGCCGTGGCCCTTTGCCTCCTTGCGGACCAGGAACCCCTGCACTGGTCGCTTTTCGATCGCGCTCACCACGATGGCCGCAGAGACCACGGGATCGGCGCCCATGCTGAGGCCGCCAATGGCGTCGGGCTTGATTTTCATTTCGTCGAGAAGTTCGAGAACGCAGTAGCCGGTGAGGAGCGCGCCTTCCGCATCGAGCGTCGTCAGGCGGCAATCGAGGTAGTAGTCGCTCTTCTTGCCGGAGGCCAGCGTGAATTCGCCGCGGACAAGGGATTTCGTGCGCAGCAGATTCGCAAGTTTTTCCCGATGATTCATGGTTTCATCCGCGGCGTACTTCAGGGGCTAAAGCCCTTTTATTTGAAGCCTTTTCGTCGTGGCTAAAGCCACGACCTACAAACATCCTTGAATCGTCACTTTGCTTCGTCATTTGGCCTCGGCGGCGACGGCTTCGAGGGCCTCGCCGATGAGGCAGGCGGCCTTCCATTCGTCGAAGAAGACGGCGCCCAACTGGCGGTAGAACTCGATCGCCGGCGCGTTCCAATTGAGCACCTCCCAGCGGACGCAGAAGTAGCCCTCTTTCCACGCGATGCCGGCCACATGCGCGAGCAGCGCCCTGCCGATTCCCTGCATGCGGAGCGGGGGACGGACATAGAGGTCGTCCAAAAATAATCCGGCGCGCCCCTGAAAGGTGGAATAGAACTCGAAAAAGACGGCGTATCCGGCGGGTTGGCCGTTCCATTCCGCGATGACGGCACGGAATTTCGGGGCGAGGCCGAAGCCGTCGCGGATGAGATCGTCTTCGATGACGCTGGTTTCTTGGCTCAGGCGGTCGTATTCCGCAAGCTCGCGGACCAAGGACGTGAGCAGCGGGACATCTTCTATCGTTGCGGGCCGAATCGAGAGCATCGAGATCTTCTCCTGGGCTATTTTTTCTCCAGCGCTATTTCTTTTCCGGCTCGGGGGCGCCGGGTTCTTCTTCGAGGATGGCGGCGGCAGCGGCGATGCGGTCGCCTTCGTCGAGGCGCAGCAGGCGGACGCCCTGCGTGGAGCGGCCGGCCTCACGGATTTCGGCGGCGTGGACGCGGATCACCTTGCCGTGGCCGGTGATAATCATCACGTCGGAATCCTCGCGGACTTGCAAGGCCGCAACGACGGGGCCGTTGCGGTCGGTGGATTTCAGGTTGATGACGCCCTTGCCGCCGCGCGAGGTGACGCGGTATTCGGCGAGCGGCGTGCGCTTGCCGTAGCCTTTTTCCGCGACGGTGAGCATCAGCGAGGTGAGCGATTCGCGGATATGGTCGCTTTCGAGTTCGTCGAGGTCCTGCGCCGTCTTGTTGTACTCCTTTTCGATGATTCCGAAATCGGGCTGGGCGGCGTCCATGGAGACGACGTAATCGCCCTTGGCCAGGTCCATGCCGTTGACGCCGCCGGCATTGCGGCCCATGGGGCGCACTTCCGTTTCGCGGAAAAGGATGGCCTGGCCGTGGTGGCTGGCGAGAAAGACCATCTGCTTGCCGTCGGTGAGCTTCGCGCCGATCAGCTCGTCGCCCGGCTCCAGGTTGATGGCGATGATTCCCGAAGGGCGCGGATTGGAGAATTCGGCGATGGCGGTTTTTTTCACGGTGCCGTTGCGCGTGGCCAGGAAAACGAATTTGTTTTCTTCCTCGAGATTGCGCGCGACGACGACGGCGGTGAGCTTTTCCCCCTCCTGGAAACGGACAATACTATTGATGGCCTTTCCGCGCGTAGCAGCGGCCGCTTCGGGAATTTCATAGGCCTTGAGCCAGTAGATGCGGCCCTTCGAGGTGAACAGCAGAATGTAGCTGTGCGCCGAGGCCACGAAGAAGTGCTCGACGAAGTCCTCTTCGCGCGTTTTCGCGCCGATGCGGCCCTTGCCGCCGCGGGATTGATGGCGATAGACGTCCACCGACGTGCGCTTGATATAGCCCGCGTGGCTGACGGTGATGGCCATCTCCTCGTCCTTGATGAGGTCTTCGAGCTTGATTTCCTCGACGCGGTTGACGATCTGGGTGCGGCGGTCGTCGCCGTAGGACTTCACCACTTCGCGGAGTTCGGCGACGATCACGGCCTTGAGCTTTTTTTCGCTCGCGAGGATGTCCTCGAGCTCGGCGATGCGGCCGCGGATTTGCGCGAGCTCCTTGAGGATTTCATCCACGGAAAGCTGCGTGAGGCGGTGCAGTTGCAGCTCGAGGATGGCGTCAATCTGGATGTAGCTGAGGCCCAGGCCTTCGCCGCTGCCCGCGACAGTGATGCCGTATTTCTTGGCGTCGAGCCGGACGCCGCGAATGGAGGTTTCCTTGCCGGCGACGAGCACGCGCACGGACTTGCTTTCGAAAAATTCGTGCAAATTGTCGCGGGCGTTGGCGCGGCTGGAGGAGCCGCGAATGATTTTGATGACGTTGTCAATGTGGTCGAGCGCGATGCGATAGCCGAGCAGGATATGCTCGCGCTCGCGGGCCTTGCGCAGATCGTACTGGGTGCGGCGGCGAACCACGTCCACGCGGTGGTCAATGAAAAGCTGAAGCAAGTGCAGCAGGCCCAGCTCGCGCGGCTGCCCGGCGACGATGGCCAGCAGAATCATCCCGAAGGATTCCTGCATCTGCGTGTGCTTGAAGAGGTGATTGAGGATGAGCTGAGGCTCTTCGTCGCGCTTCACCTCGATGACGATGCGCATGCCCTCGCGGTCGGATTCATCGCGGACGTTGGCGATGCCTTCGATTTTCTTGTTCTGGATCAGCTCGGCGATGTGCTCGATGAGCCGCGCTTTGTTCACCTGATAGGGCAGCTCGGTGATGACGATGTCCTGGCGGTCCTTGGCGCGCTGTTCGATGGCGGCCTTGGCGCGCACCTGGAACGAGCCGCGGCCGGTTTTGTAGGCTTGCTCGATTCCTTCGCGGCCGTAGATGTAGCCGCCGGTGGGAAAATCCGGACCGGGGACGAGCTTCATGATTTTTTTGAGATTGGCGTCCGGCTCTTCGATCAGCAGGATGGCGGCTTCGATGGTTTCGCGCAGGTTGTGCGGCGGGATATTCGTGGCCATGCCGACGGCGATGCCGGAAGAGCCGTTGACGAGCAGGTTCGGAATGCGCGAGGGGAGGACGACCGGCTCTTTTTCGCTTTCATCGAAGTTGGGGACGAAATCAACGGTTTCCTTTTCGATGTCGGCGAGCGTCTCTTCGGCGATCTTCGAAAGGCGCGCTTCGGTGTAGCGCATGGCTGCGGGCGGGTCGCCGTCCACGGAGCCGAAGTTGCCCTGGCCATCCACGAGCGGGTAGCGCATGTTGAAATCCTGCGCCATGCGCACGAGCGCGTCGTACACGGGCGAATCGCCATGGGGATGGAATTTGCCGAGGACTTCGCCGACGATTTTGGCGCATTTGCGATAGGGCTTGGTGGAGGTGAGGCCCAGTTCGTACATGCCGAAAAGGATGCGGCGGTGCACGGGCTTCAAGCCGTCGCGGACATCGGGAAGCGCGCGGCCGATGATTACGCTCATGGCGTAATCGAGGTACGACTTCTTCATTTCCGATTCGATATCAACCGGCGTCATGATCGATTGGTTTTGCTCATCAGCCATTGAGACCCTTTCGTGACATGTAATGCGTAACTCGTGATTCGTCGAGCGGCATTACGCGCCGTACCTTATCGCGCTGCCGCATCGTATTGCACGGCGCACACAAGATCGCCTTCGGTATCGAGGAACTTCGCCACCCAGCCGACTCCGGGGATCGCGGCTTTCGGCATTGCGACTTTCCCGCCATTCGCTTCGACCGCCCGCGTGATCGCGTCCACATCGTCCACCGCGATCGAGCATTCGAAGCCGTAGACCGCCTGCGGCGCCGGATTGAATTTGCGCGACTGCATCGCGCCAAGCGGCGAGAGCAAATTGCCGCCGGTGTCGCGAATCTGGCAGAAGTCCGTGATCGGGCCGCCGCCGAAGCCCTGAAACGTCCAGCCGAATATGCCGCCGTAAAATTTGCGCGCGCGATCGAGATCGTCAACGTGAATCGCGAAATGTGAGAGCTGCTTGGTCATGTTCTCTCCGTGAACGCCTCGAATCATCAACCGCTTGCGCTCGCCCGCCATCTTCCGCTAGCATCGCTTCTATGAATTACCGGTTCTCGGCGCTCATCACCAAAGAAGACGATTGGTACGTTGCCCGCTGTCCCGAGCTCAGCGTCACCTCGCAAGGGAAGGACGTGGAATCGGCCCGCGCCAGCCTGCGAGAAGCCATCGAGCTCCTACATCGAAACATGGGGTGGTCCCGAATCGGAAACTCCATCCCAGCAGCCCTTCTGGACCTTCGTCGAAATCGCTAAGTAACGTGCCTCGGGTGCCCAGCACTTCCGGTGAGCGCCTTGTTCGAGCGCTACAGCGCG
Source organism: Terriglobia bacterium (assembly GCA_963823205.1). GTDB lineage: Bacteria > Acidobacteriota > Terriglobia > Acidiferrales > UBA7541 > Palsa-295. Next base: position 26,166 of record CAWGKL010000007.1, on the reverse strand, counting down.
CTGGATTCGTGGTGCTGAGGCAGAAGGGGAGCCACGTTTCGCTTGAAAAGCGAACCGACGAGAAGGTTCTTCGCACCGTCGTACCCCAGCATTCAACTCTCGCCAAAGGAACCCTTTCGGACATCCTCAAACAAACCGAACTCACAATCGAAGAGCTGCTCGAGTTGTTATAGCCGAGCGGATACTTGGCTTCCTCCGGAACGGGTCTGCACCACTAAATATCCAGATTGACGACGTTGAGGGCGTTGTCCTCGATGAATTTGCGGCGCTGCTCGACGTTTTCGCCCATGAGCGTTGAAAAGATGTCCTCGGCAGCCACGGCGTCCTCGAGTCGCACCTTCAAGAGCGTGCGCGTCTCGGCGTTCATCGTGGTCGCCCAGAGCTGCTCGGGATTCATTTCGCCGAGACCCTTGAAGCGCGTGATGGTGAACTCTTTTTTGGCGTCTTCGAGGACGTAATTGAGCAGCAGAACGGCGCTTTCCTTCGTGGTCTTATCGCCATTGTGAATGATGGTGAAGGGCGGCTTATTATTTTCTTCGATGGCCTGGTGCAGCGCGCGGAGGCGCTTGTAATCCGGCGATGCGGCCAGCGCCCAATTGACGCGGCGCTCTCCGCCATTTTTCAGGAGCAGCTCGTGCAGGCTGTGCTCCTCGTCGAATTCGAGCTTGGCTTCGAGATTGAGCTTGGACTTCTCGATGGCCTTGGCGAGTTCCTGCAATTTTTTCTTGTCCGCGAAATCGGCTTTCTTTTCGAGGTCGCTTTCGGCCAGCAGGCTCGACGAGCGTGGGTTCGCGCAGGCGGCGGGCGAGCTTGGCGGCCACTTGGTCGTACTCCTGGATGTTCAGCAGGAATTGCGTGAGGGCGCCGCCCTCGAGGGATTTGCCGTCCTTGCCCTTCACGACGTGCTCTTCGGTGGCGCGCTTCATCAGCTCGCGCGAAAATTCGCGCTCGTCGCGGATGTAGCGGTCCATCTTGCCGCGTTTCACGCGATAGAGCGGCGGCTGGGCGATGTAGATGTGTTCCTTTTCGATGAGCGCGCGCATGTGCCTAAAAAAGAATGTCAAAAGTAGAGTCCGGATGTGGCTGCCGTCCACGTCGGCGTCGGTCATGAGGATCACTTTATGATAGCGGAGCTTGGCGGCGTCGAAATCGTCCTTGCCGATGCCGGTGCCGAGCGCAGTGATGATGCAGCGGATTTCCTCGTGGCCGAGCATCTTATCGTAGCGCGCCTTTTCGACGTTGAGGATTTTGCCCTTGAGCGGCAGGATGGCCTGGTAGCGGCGGTCGCGTCCCCCCTTGGCTGAGCCGCCGGCGGATTCGCCCTCGACGATGAAAAGTTCGCAGCGGGCGGGGTCGCGTTCCTGGCAATCGGCGAGTTTTCCGGGGAGGCCGCTGGAATCGAGCGCGGATTTGCGGCGCGTGAGTTCGCGCGCTTTGCGGGCGGCTTCGCGGGCGCGGGCGGCGTCAATGGTCTTGCCGATGATTTTCCGGGCGATGGAGGAATGCTTGTCGAAATATTCGCCGAGCCTTTCGTTGACGAGCGATTCGACGAGGCCCTTGATATCGCTATTGAGTTTCCCCTTGGTCTGGCCCTCGAACTGGGGCTGCGGCAACTTCACGGAAACCACGGCAACGAGGCCCTCGCGCACGTCGTCGCCCGTAATGGACACTTCGTCCTTCTGCTCCTTGAGCATGCCGGCGGAGCTGGCGTAGTAGTTGATGGTGCGCGTGAGGGCGGAGCGGAAGCCGGCCAGGTGCGTGCCGCCGTCCACGGTATTGATCGTGTTGGCGAAGGCGAAAATATTTTCGGCGTAGCTGTCGTTGTATTGGAGCGCGATTTCGATGTCCACCTGCTCGCGCTTGCCTTCCATGTAGATGGGCGAATCGTGCAGGACGCCCTTGCCTCGGTTGAGGTGCTTGACGAATTCGGAAATGCCGCCAGTGAAGCGGAACTCGGCTTTCTTGCCGGAGCGCTCGTCTTCGAGCGTGATCTTGAGACCCTTGTTGAGGAAGGCCAACTCGCGGAGGCGCTGCGAAAGCGTGTCGAAGCCGTAGTTGATGGTTGTAAAGATGGACTCGTCGGCGTGGAACGTGATTTTCGTCCCGGTCTTTTTCGTTTTGCCGGAAGATTTCAGCTTCGTGGTGGGGACGCCCTTCTCGTACGATTGCTCCCACACCTCGCCTTCGCGCCAGATTTCGAGATCGAGCCAGTCGGAGAGCGCGTTGACGACCGAGACGCCCACGCCGTGGAGGCCACCCGAAACTTTGTACGTGTCGCTATCGAATTTTCCGCCCGCGTGCAGGACGGTCATCACGACTTCGGCGGCGGGCTTTTTCTCCGTGGCGTGCATGTCCACGGGAATGCCGCGGCCGTTGTCAATCACGGTGACGCTGTTATCGTCGTGGACGAGGACGTTGATCTCGTCGCAGTAGCCGGCCATGGCTTCGTCCACCGAATTATCCACGACTTCCCAGACGAGATGGTGGAGCCCCATCTCGCCCGTCGAGCCGATGTACATTGCGGGGCGCTTGCGGACGGCTTCAATGCCGCCGAGGACTTTGATCGAAGTGGCGTCGTACTTGTGGCCGAGGCCCTTCGAGGCCGGAGTTTCTTTTTCACCCATGGGTCGTGCGTCTCCTCAAAGAGTGCGCGCTGTTCGGATGCTATGTCGTGCTCGGGAAGGCGGTCGCGCGGAGTGGCCGACACTTGCCTGCCCATTGGCCCCGCACTCTCCCGCCTTGCGGGATCGAGCCGGGACTCGAAGGGTTGCCATCGAGCTTCATCCCGTCCCGATCCGAAAATTTTCGGGGGGACGCGGCGAAGCTGCTATTTTCCCCTGCGGAAGGGGAGCGTTTCTCGCTTGCGTCACCGCCGTTTGCGGCTCGCTTGTTCTGGTGCAAGCGGGCTTGGCCCGGCGCAAGTTTGATGCGAACTGCTTGCCGTGCTGAAGGAATATGTAACAACAGATTTTACCGAAATTCGGGCGATTTCACAAGGCGATTTTGTCTCCTTGCGACGACTGTATCGCCTGTGCTGTCAGTCTGTTTGCGGCGTATTGAAGGCGCTCTGCGCGCGGCGGATGGCCCCCGTTAATTCCACGCATGAATAATGCGACCGGAGCAGCGTGAGGGCGCTTGTTCTCAGCGGCGAGATGGCCGCGTTTTCGACCGTTTCCCGCTCAGATGCGCATGGGCATGACGACGTAGCGGTAGCGGCTGGACTCATCCGTGATCGGACGGAGCTGCCCGGCGGACTGCTCGTCCTTGAGTTCGAAGCTGATGGGGCCATCGGGAGCGGCGGCCAGAAAATCGAGGAGATATTGCGCGTTGAATCCGATGGCGATGGGCTCGCCTTTGTATTCCTTTTCAATGGCCTCTTTCGCTTCGCCATATTCGGGGCTGGAGGAGGAAATTTCCAGGCCTTCCTTCGCCAGCATGAACTTCACGGCATGCGAGCGCTGATCGGCAAGCTGGGAAACGCGGCGGAGCGCGTCTTGCAGCTCGCCGCGCTCGAGAACGACGGTCTTGTTTGCGTCGCGCGGCAGCACGGCTTCGTAATTGGGGAATTGGCCGGTCAGTTTGCGCGAGGTGAGAAGGCGCCCGTCAAACTTGAAGAAGAGGTGGCTTTCATCCTGGGCAAATTCGACCAGGGCGTCGGGTTCAGCCTGTGCAGCCAGGCGTTGCACCTCCGTCATCGCCTTCTTGGGGACCAGTAGACGTGCTTCGCCTGAAAAACCTTCGAATTTGTGGTTCGTCTCGACCATGGCCAAGCGGTGGCCATCGGTTGCGACCATCGTGAGCGATCCAGGCTTAATTACCAGGAGCGCGCCGTTCAGTGTATAGCGGGATTCTTCGAGTGAAATGGCGAATGTGGTCTTGGCAATGGCGTCCGCGAGCAATGCCGCCGGGATGTGGACCAGCGGCTGAGGAAAGGCTGGAAGCGCTGGGAAATTCTCCTTGGACATGCCCACGAGTTTGTAATTGCGCCGATCGCAGGTGATGTGAACCCAATGGTTTTCTTGCAACTTAAAGCGGATTTCTTCTTCCGGCAATAGCCGCACAAGGTCGAGTAGTTTTTTTGCCGGGATGGTCCCCGCGCCCTCTTTCTTGACCTTCGCCTCGCACGACGCGTGGATACTCGAGCTCAAGGTCCGTGGCCGTAATCGCGAGCCGGTTCCCCTTCGCCTCGCAAAGAATATTCGAGAGGATGGGGATTGTCGTCTTGCGCTCGACAACACCCTGCGTCATTTCCAGTTCCCCGACTAGATCAAACTTTTTTACGGTGAATTCCATTTCTTGTGCGGTCCTCGCGCTGGTTTCTGGAGTCATTAGGTTGTACCGGCTACTGTACTGCTTTTTCCTTTCTGAATAAATGTATATAAGAAGACCGCCGTCGTCGCCGCAGGTGTGGATTCTGCGGAAATCGCCCTAACCCACGCTATTTACATCCATTACCACCGCTGTGGCTATGTGGGAATCTATATATACGCGACGGAAAAGCCCACCGGCTATAATCCCCAACGTATCTATCACAACATATCCACAACTATGAAAGCAGGTCTAGCCTAATCCCACCCATAAGCCTATCCAAATGAGTCAAGCAGCCTGTTGATCGTTTTGTTCAAATCCTTGTCCACCTGCCGTAGAGTCTCGATTTTATTGATCGAGTGCAGGACCGTGGTGTGATGCTTGCCGCCAAACTGCTTGCCGATCTCCGGGAGCGAGGCGGAGGTGAGTTGTTTCACAAGAAACATGGCAACCTGCCGCGGGAAGGCGATCACCCTGGAATTGCTGCGTATCTTCAGATCCTGGGCGCGAAGGCCGAAGTGCTCACCGACACGCCTTTGGACCTGCTCGATGGTTACCTTCTTCTCCGCCGTCTCGATGATGTTCTTGAGCACCTGTTGCGCGGTGGGGAGATTCATCTCCGCGCCGGTGAGCGAGGCATAAGCCATCAGGCGGATGAGCGCGCCCTCGAGCTCGCGGATGTTGGATTTGATGGCGCGCGCGATGTATTCCGCCACGTCGTCCGGCACGTACACGCGTTCGCTTTCCGCTTTTTTCTGGAGGATGGCGATTTTCGTCTCCAGGTCCGGCGGCTGAATATCGGCAATCAGGCCCCATTCGAAGCGGGACCGCAGGCGCTCCTCAATGGACGAAATTTCCTTGGGTGGGCAGTCGGAGGAGATGACGATCTGCTTCTGCTGATCATAGAGCGCGTTGAAGGTGTGAAAAAACTCCTCCTGCGTGCGCTCGCGCGTGGCAATGAACTGGATATCGTCCACCATCAGGACGTCCATATTGCGAAAGCGGTCGCGGAAAGCGGCCATGCGCTCAAAGCGGATGGAGGCGATCACCTCGTTCGTGAATTTCTCGGCGCTGATGTAGGTGAGGCGCAGGGCCGGGTTGCGCCGCTTGAGCGTATGGCCGATGGCCTGCATCAAGTGGGTCTTCCCGAGCCCCACTCCGCCGTAGAGAAACAGCGGGTTGTAGGATTTCGACGGCTGCTCGGCCACGGCGCCGGCGGCCGCGTGCGCAAACTGGTTGGACGCGCCCACCACGAATGTATCGAAGGTATAGCGCGGGTTCAGTTGGTGATTCGAAGAGTCGAAATCGAGCTTGGCTTGCGAAGCCGCCGCCGCGGGCGGGGGCACAGTCTCTGGTTGCGCGCACACAAATTCCAGCGCCAGACTGGGGCGGCCGATTTCCGTGAGCACGGCTTTGAGAAGCTCGCCATAGGTTTCCGTGAGGCGCTTGGAGAACATGCGAGAAGGTACGCGGATCACCAGGCGGTCGTCCGTAGCGCGTTCCTGGCGTGTGGGACGAAACCAGGTGGTAAAACTGTGCGGATTGACGCGCCGCTCTGTGTGCTGAAGGACTTTGTCCCAAAGGTTAATCAAGAAAATCAGCCTCAGTGCAATTTCCACCGATGTGGAAATGCTGTGGATATCCTACTCCCCGCAAAGCGGGTGTTTTGGGAACCAGTTTTCCAGGTTAGGTGCCGCTAGAGTGCGTCCCCCCTGAGCGGCATCCCAAGAGCGCGCGCATCTCAATCGCAGTGGAAGCGGATACGCGAGGTGGGATTCTGCCTAAATGCGACGCGATGAGCAAGAGAAAATTGAGCGATGCGAGGGCCCACTCTCCACAGAGGATTCACAGTTTTTCCACAGCGCCATGGGACAGGATCTCCGCCGTGAAAACGTGCGGGCAGTGCGTAAAACGCGCGCGGCGCAGCAAAGGAGCAACGGAACATCGCATGGAATTTTCACAGGAGCGATTTCAACAAGCCGCCTCGAATTCAGCGCTGTGGCGTCGTGGATGGCAGCTTATCCGGTCTGGCGAAATCGAAAATTCCGAGCGGATCGGCCGCGAGCAGGATGCGGTCCGGCTCAACAAGGATCGCAATGGGCTCGAGCGGCGCGCCATCGCTCGTGGCCGTGCGATAGGAAGCGAGGCGATTGCCGTCTTTATCGAAGTGCAGAAGCACGTCGCCCACGGCGGCCCAGACTTCCTGCGAGGCGGGGTCCACGCCGAGCGCGCTGACCACCGATTTCATCGCGGGGATATCGTCGCGCTTGGCGAGGGTGACAAATTCGTTGCGCTCGGCTTGCGCACGGGACGCGAACTCGGGCGAGGAAAGGGAAACCTCATAGGCGGCATAGCCGTAGCGGTCGTATTTCCGGAATGTCGGTTCCGGAAGATAGGTGAAGGCGAAATAGATATGCCCGGCGGGATCGGAGAAGACTCGCCCGCGATTGAGGTATTGATTCAGGTCCGCGCGTTCGCTGGCGTCGGCGAATTCCCCGAAGCTGCGCACGAGATTTCCTTGAGTGTCGAAAATGGTGACGAGCCGGGCGGAGCGCACGGTGACGACGGCAAATTCACGGTCCGAAAGCGCGGCGAGCGACGTGGGAGCCACGACCGGAATGGACGCGGCCAGTGCGCCATCGGGGCCGAACACCTTCACCGCATTCGCGCCGCGGTCCGCCACATAGAGCTGCCCGCCGGCGTCGAGGTCCATGTCTTCGGCGTAGACGATTTTCGCGCTGCCCGAGTTGGCCTTGGGAATTTGCCCGATGCGATTGCCGCTCGGGCCATAGACCGCAATGGTCTTGGCGGGCGCGGCCAAGATGTAATACCGCCCCGAGGAATCGCGCTTCAGCGCGACCACGCCTGGGCCGATTTCAGGGAACACGCGGGAGCGCGCGAGAATTTCCTGGGCGGTATTTTCAACCTGGCCCGCGGCAGGCGCCAGATTCCAGGCGGCTGCCGTGAAGGCGAGAAGAGCGAGTGACAGACCGAGTTGCCCGCGGCGGAGCATGGTCGCGTGAAGTATAACCGCTTTCACGCCATCCGATGCGCCGCTGCGCGCAGGTGTTATCCAGTTCAACCCTGCCTAATTGCTGCCCGGGCCAGCGGGCGGATTTGCCGGCGCTTGACCGTCAGGCGCCGCCGGAGGAGTAGACTGCCCTCCTGGCCCCATCGGATGCGGGTGGTGCGGTCCGCGGAAGCCGTCGCGATCATGCTCGCCGAAGCGGTGGGACATCATGTCTTTGAGCTTCGCGCGCTGGTCGGGAGTGAGGGCATCCTTCATCGAGAGGCCGAAATCCACGCGCGCTTTTGCCCCGGCAAGCCGCGCGGCGCCGATTTCGTCGATCTTCGAATCAATCGCGGCCTTATCGGGATTATCCGCGCTGAGCAGGTCGCGCAATTCGATGCGCTTCACTTCCACGTCCGCCTGGTTGCGGACCTCCGCGATCCGGAAGTCCGAAAACTGCTGGCGAATCTTGGCTGCTTGTTCGTCGGTGATGCCCAACTTCTGGCGGATATCGGGGTTATTGACGAGCTTTGCGAGCATGAATCCCCGCCGTCCCTGGCCGCGTCCGTCCATTCCCATCCCGCCGCCACGACCCCATCCGCGGTTCCCTCCTCCCCAGCGGACATTTCCGTCCTCGTCGCCCTGGCCCACAAAGCGTTGCCGCCAGATAAATTGGGGGCCTCCTCCTTGGGGGTCTGGGGGACCCATTTGCTCCGGCCCCGGGCCCTGCTGCGGGTCCTGCGCCAGCGCGAAGGGTGCGCTTAATACCACTGCGAGTATTGCGATTACAGCTTTCGAATGAATTTTCATCTGTCTATTCTCCCGTCGTGTGAATCGTTCCGCTTTCAATCCTAATTCCGGCGAGGGGGCGCAAAAGTTCCGCGTTTTTTCGCCGATATGCACATAGCAAAATTTGGGTTAGCGGCAACCAGCAGCTTAATCGAGGCGGAAATTGAGGCGGTCAATGGAGCGGGCGCGGCCGGTGGCTTCGTCCACGTCTATGAGGACGGTGTTCATCTGCACGTCGCCTTCGGCGACGGCAAAGCGCGCGGGCATGGCGTCGAGGAAGCGCTGCAGCACGCCCTGCTTCTCCATGCCGATGACGGAATCGTGCGGGCCGGTCATGCCCACGTCGGTGATGAAGGCGGTGCCTCCGGGGAGGACGCGAAAATCGGCCGTGGCAACGTGGGTGTGCGTCCCGATGACGGCGGAAACTTTTCCGTCGAGGTACCAGCCCATGGCCTGCTTTTCGGAGGTGGCCTCGGCGTGCATGTCCACGACGATTACTTTTACGTCCGGCGGGATTCGGGCGAGTTCGGCGAGGGCCGTGCGGAAGGGATCGTCGAGGGGCGTCATGAATGTGCGGCCTTGCAGATTCAGGACGGCGTAGCCCGTTCCGTTCCTCGCGCGGCCGATATAAAGCCCGCTGCCGGGCGAGCCAGGGGGGAAATTGGCGGGACGCAGCAGGCGCGGCTCCTGCGGAAAGAATTCGAGAATCTCTTTGCGGTCCCAGATGTGATTGCCGCCGGTGATCACTTCGATCCCCGAAGCGAGCAAGTCCTCGGCGATGCGCGGAGTGATGCCGAAGCCGGAGGCGGCGTTTTCGCCGTTGGCGATGCAGAGGTCAACCTCGCGCTGCGCCAGGATGTCCGCAAGCCGGTCGTGAACGATCTTGCGGCCCGGCGAGCCCACAATGTCGCCGATGAAAAGAATTCTCATGGGGAGCTTTTTCTTCCAGCGTCGAGCTTCGAGTTTCCAGCTTCTAGAATGGAGCGGTCCACTTTGCCGTGCGCTGCCAGGCCCTGAACCCCACAAATAGGTGGGCGCCCTGCGCCTGCTTTAAGGCTTCCCCGAAAGTACCAGGGCATGCGCAAGGGCAGGACGACGGGGGCGCCCTGGGATCCAGTGTTGGTTCAAAAGGCTTTCGCAGCGTCACCTGCGTCGCAGGCCATCTCCGGGGATTATTGTAGCAGGAATTTTCAGCGCAACGTTTTGAGGTACGCGGCGATTTGCCACAGGCGCTCGTCGGGCAGCCCCGACCACGACGGCATCCCCGCGCGAAGATTGCCGTTGCGCAGCAGCCAGACGAGTTCGCCGGGCGCCGCATTCTGGACCGCGGGAGAGCGCAGATTGGCGGCGCGCCCGCGTCCCGTGGCGTCTTCGCCGTGGCATCCGGCGCAGTGCCGGCGAAAGAGTTTTTCGCCGGCTAGGACGGCATCCGGCCGGCCCGCGTATGGGTTTTCCCAGGCGCGGGCCTTCACGGGCGCCCGCGCGATGGCGGTAAGCACGCCACGGTCGTCGGTGGTCCAATCGCGCGCCCTGCCGGCGGCCGCCGCAACCAGCGACGCGAGGAGAAACATAGCGGGAATGAACCGGGCGTTCATTGGAATAGCTTCCGCAGCCGCCAGCCGACACCCTCGAATTCATAGGAGGCGCCCCAGCGCAGGATAAAGCCATGGCTATTGCTGTTAAGGCCGAATCCCGGCGAAATGCGCAGCGTGACGCCGCTCGGAAGCTGCCAGCCCAAAATGGGCGCGGCGTAGTGCGACGTGCCAGACGTGGTGAGATTCCACGAAGTTCCCAGGCCGCCGTAGAATTCGGCGCCGGCCAGAAAATTTTCGCGGCAGAAATTGCAGGGGCGCGGCGTATCGGCCAGCCGCAGTGGCCGGCTCGCGCCCACGGCGTAGCCGAACTCCCAGGGATCGTGGCCCAGGTTTTTCTCGGTGATGAAATTTTCCGAGAGGTTCCACCCCTTGAAATCGCTCGAGAGAATCAATTTCAACTCCGCCTCGTGGTCCGTCTTGCGGCGGAGGAGCGCATTTCGAGGGATGTCGTCCGCCTGATTATCGAACCCGGTGACTTCGACCATCGTTTTGTCCGCGTCATTCACGTTCTCATATTCCAAGTAGAGCAAGGGATTGATCCAGTGCTCGCGCATCAGCGGGCGGAAGCGGTTCTCCCAGCGGAAGCCGGTGAAGATCGTGCTGTCGCTGAACGTGGACTGGCCGTCGAGATAGAGCTCCGAGGTCCACCAGGCTTTGACTCCGTATTCGAATTCCATCGTGGCGGCGAGGTAGCCGTTCCCGCCGCGCTGGGTCCCATAAAGGGGATTGAACTCGATATCGAGATTACCCGGTTCCTCCAGATGATGCGAGTAGGCGACAAAGTAGGGCGTCTCCTGCGCCGCGGTGGGCGACGGCGCCCAAATGGCCGCGGCTGCCAGGCATAGGAAGCCGGCGATACGCATCGGCGGGCGAAGGGCGAAATCTGCGGAAAGCCGAATGATCGAAAGGGGCGACAGGGCGCCAAGAGTTAGAATTAAACCGCTCCTCTAGTTGAAAATGAGTTACAACTAGAAGGCTATTTTAGTTGAAAGAATGTGTCAACTGGGGATTTGTAAGGATTTTGTAACGGGGGAGAGACTACGCACCATGAACCCGCTTGCCGGGCTGGGAACTTCGAGATGCAGCGCGGCGGGCAGGCGATAGCGAAGTATCCGTTATCGCCCGCCGCCCCGCCGAGTGAATCAACAGAACTTCAACCTATGGGGTGTATTGCGATTTGGCCCATTGATGCTTATTTCCTGAGATATATCCCGATATCGAACCGGGAGTGGTCCCAATCCGCGTGGTGATCGCGGCACCAGTGCCGATCGTTTTCCATGCGGTCAACATCATGTCTTACTCTCCAACTATCCGAGCCGTACCGCTCAGAATCGCGGTCAATGCGTGCGCGATCGGATTCAAGCCGCCTGTGACAATTGTCGCCCGGATCGCCAAACGTGGCGCGGGCCATCGGCAGCGTAAACGCGAGCGCCAGAGCGGAACCTAAGGCTAAACGAATGATTTGCTTTTTCATTTTTCACCTCCAGAGAGAAAGTACACTGTCGGGGCAATGAGCATGTGAAAGATGGAGCGTGGAGCTGTTTAAATCATCCCGTCCATGTTTCTTCGTCGCGCTCATAGAGTCTTCCCACTTTTGGGGATTGTACGAAATTCAGGAATGGGGAGCCATAGAGAGAAACCCCTAGGTCATGGCCCCCGTTCCTGTATCTTTCTGTCGAGGCCTCAGAAGTGAAAACCCACCTCCCCGGTCACGGTGCGGGGCGTCACATAGTGCGTGCCGCTGAACGTGGAGAGGAAGTTGTAGAGCGCATAATTGTTGGCGAGATTGATCACCGTGACGCGGGCGCTCCACTTGTAGCGGTCGCCGCGGAAAAGATTGTCGTCGCCGATAGCCAGATCGAAGAGGTTGCGCTGCTGGATGCGCGGAGGGTTGTGATCGTCATCCTCGGTATTGGGCTGTGGCACCTTTATGAGCGTGGAGCCGAACTGCGTGGCCGGGCAGTTGAAAGGCAGTGGTGTGGTGGGGGTTGGGTGTAGCGATCCGCAAAAAAATCCCGCCTCAAATTCCTGATCGGCACTCAAGGGCACTCCACCCACGTTCGAAGCTATCAGCGAGACAGAGCCGGTGGCGGGAGTGGCGCCTATAGTGCCTGGGCAAGTGTTAGTTGCCAAGACTCCGAAGCACGGCGTCGCGCCAGCGACGAGGCCGCTGTCGTAGCGCCAGTTGAAGCCGACCCATGGTCCTGTTTTCCACGGTTGGTACTGCATGTGGGTGGTCTGGTTGAAATGTTCGTCGTGGTCAATCCGGAAAACACCGCTCGGCGCGGAGGGAATTGCCCCGGCTCCCGCGACCTGCGGGTTGAAAAAGCGGGCAGCGACACTGGACATCACGACGTAGGCCGTGAATCCGTGATAGTTGGTAACCGTCGCACGAACGGCAAATCCGGGAATCTTTGAGCTGGCCCACTCTATTGGAAACGTAATTGGTGTATTGCCGAGCACGCTGAAGTCGTAGGCGTTGTGGGTGTATTTCCAGATGTACTCGCCGTCAACTACTACGTGCTTGCCGAAAGCCTGTTCCAGCCCGGCGTGGAACTCATTGCGAAAGCCGGGTTGCACTGCTGTCAGGGAGCTTGATGAGCAGGACAACAGAACGCTCAAGACAGGGTTGCCGCAACCGATGCTTGAAAGGACCAGATTTTCGTTAAACGGAGTTTCGAGAGTCCGTGCGTAGGAGATGCGAAGAACCGTGCTGCTCGGTTTGATGTTGTAGGCGATGCCGACGCGCGGCTCCGCCTGGCGGGCAACCGTAAGCCCATTGTAGAGATCACCGCGAATGCCGACGTTGAAGTTCCAGTTTCCCTTCGTGATCGTGTCTTGCACGTAGAGCGCCGAGCTCTTTCACGTCCGTGTGAAGGGGAAACATAGATGAGGTGCGAAACAGAGTTCCCCCCCGCGTCAGGTCAAATGGAAACAGATCCGGATCGAAAACGGGGTACTGCGCCGACCCGGCGCTCACTGAGCCATCATTTGGGTCGAGCAAATGTGCCGCGCACTGAGATGGCATCGAGACGCCTGCAGGGCCGATCACGGGAATCTCCGTAATGGGATTTATGCAGGGCGCGTTGAGCGTGGGATCAACGATGCCCAGGGTGTCACTCTCGTTGAGAAACGTCTGTTCATATACAATTCCCGCCTTTATGTTGTGAATGCCCTTCACGTAGGACAGCTCGGAATGGCCCCCGGCATTTAGAAGCGTCCGGTATTGGCTCACCGTTTCTCTTTGCAGGCTTGGCGGACCCAGGTCTGAGAAGGGATCGCCGCTCGGGTAGTAGTTATAAGCATCCCGGCGGGCGAAGCCGCCGAAGGTCAGCACGGCATTGGAACCAATCAGATGGTTCCAAGAGGGCGCAATGTTGAACGTTTGGATCTGAGATCTTTGATCCGCTGGGCCGACCGCCTTGCCGCAAAAAACGGAAGTGGTGCAGCCCTGTGCGGCGGAGGGAGCAAACCCCCCATTGCTGACCCCCACGGATTGCCCGGAGCCCAGGGATTCTCCGAACCACATCAGGGCATGCTGGGCATCGAACGAATTCGGCGTTTGGAACCAGGAGCGCGTGTACTGGAAGTTCAGGTGAATGGAATCGGCGCTGGTGAGCTGGTAATCCACGCGGTCGAACACGTTTTCTTCATTTCCCTTGTCGTGCATCACGATGAATTCCGGCGGGTCGAGGAACCGGCCGGTATTCAAACCATTCGCAGAAATGAAGTTTCCCCACTTCTGACCGCCGTACTCGAGGTCGAAGCCTCCATTCGACGTGCCGAAAGAGCCATAATCCGCCGTCACGCTGCCGTGAGGCGTGGTAACCCCCTGGCCCGACCGCGTGGTGACATCAATCACGACGCTCGTCTTATCCCCATACTCGGCCGGTGGCGCGCCGGCAATGACCGTCAGGGATTGAATGGCATCCACGGGGACCTGGTTGGAGAAGACCTTGCTCTGCTGATCGGTGATGGGCTGGCCGTCCACGGAGAACGAATTCTCGGCATGGTCGCCGAGTCCGTGGAAGAGGCCGTTCGAATCCGCAGCGATTCCTGGCGATGCAAGGGTGACGAGTGAACTTAGCGACGAAGAGGCGCTTTCCAGCGGAACTTTTTCGAATAAGGCGCGGTCCACGTCCGTGTGAGCGGTCGGCTCATTCTCGAGGAGGTTGTTCGACTCCCCTGTAACCGTTACCGTGGTGGCAGTTCCGGCCAGCGTGAGGGCGACGCTGATGTTCATAGGGACGGCGGAGCGGACATCAATATCTTCGACAAAAGGAGCGAATCCTGCCGCAGTCACCGTCATGTGATAAGGATTGAAGGGCACGTTCGGGAAGGTGAAACCGCCCGTAGTGTCCGTCGTAGTGCTGCGCTCATATTCGCTCACGGGATCCTCGATGGTGACACCGGCATTCACCACCACTGCTCCTGTGGGGTCTTTTACCGTCCCTTTAACCGGGACTGCCCCCGCCGTCTGAGCCCAGGCCACGGGCGCACCGAAGGCGGCTACAATAGTGGCAACGAAAAACAGCAATCCGAATCGTGCGGCTGCATATCTCATTGGATTTTCTCCCCCAGAAATGTGGCCCCGGCGCATCTGAACCGGCGGCGAAAAATGTGGAGACGGGCGCGCGCCGTCATTCAGGCGGCGAGTGCTTGGAGAGAATCAATATGAAAAATGGCGCTACGCGGGAGGGGCGCGAGGAACGCTGGAATCGCGGTCTGGTTCCAAAACAAGAGCGGGTTCTTCAGCCGGCGTGAACCTTGCCACCGGCACGGACGCCTGCATTACCACATGAGGGGCGGACTGCGGGATGGCAGCGTGCCCGACCTGGCAAATCTGACAGTGCCGTTCTCCGCAAGCGTCGGCGTGCCAATGGCTGGCGGCGTGAACGGCCAGGGCCCCCACGGAGAGGATCAGGGCCACCGACAGCACACGCATCAGGATTCGCTTGGACATACTGAACTCGACGCTACCCCGACATTTAGTATAACTGGGATGCCCAGGGGGGCATAAAGGTTCCATTTTTTTTTACACCTATTAGATACCGTATGGCCCTCTGCGGCAGGCCTGGGCGGCTAGAACATGGACCGTATCAATTGATGGAGGGAAACGTAGTCCAGGCGAGTCAATCCGACAGCCACAGCCATAAAAGCCACTCCCGCAATCGTCACCATCGTGACCGAAGGACTCGGGGAGCGCCGATGCGCCTCCGGCAGCAGATCGGAAGTGGCCGTATAGAGAAAAAAGCCCGATGCCACGGCAAGAAAAGCCGCCAGCCAATTCGGTGACGGCAGGAATACGAGGGCAAGAGCCGCGCCTATCACCGGCGCAATGGCGTCCATTCCCAGAAATATGTAATCGGTTCGTCGCGCCTTTTCCCCCCGAGTCACCAGCATCATCGTGTTCAGTCCGTCGCTCATGTCGTGAGCCACGATGGCAAGAGCCACTATCAGACCCTCGCGCCAGCTCACGAGCGACGCGGCGCCGATGGCGGCGCCATCCAGAGTGCTGTGCGCGATGAGGCCCAGAGCGCCCATCCGGCCGAACCGGCGATGCGCTTCGTTGGAACAATCCCCCTCGACACAGGAATGCAGAATGAGAGTTCGTTCCAAAACATAGAAGGCAAGGAAGCCGGCCACGAGGATAAGAAAGATCACTCGGACATCCCCAACCTTGCGAGCGCCCCACGTCCACCGACTCAGGCAAGAGATCGAAGAATGTGGCGCCCAGAAGCATTCCGGCTCCCGTCCCCAAGAGCAGGTGGGAGCGCTTCTGGCCATGGACCGCGACCAAGCCTCCGAAAATCGTTGAAAGCGTCGCGCAGGCGCTCAGGCCCAGAGCGACGAGGCCGGGCCCGCGTGCGGGAACCTCCGTGACTTCACCGAGTGGAATCATGGGCTGGCGTACATAGCTTCGAATCGGGCCGTGCCATCGAGAGGCGGAACGGGCGAAAGCGCGGGGTCAGATGCCTTTGCTCGGCGATCTTCAATTGGAATGTTCCAGGGCCTTTTCGACCAGGGCCACGCATTTCTCGACGCGCTTGCGCAGCGGGCCTTCGATTTCCTGCTGGCGCCCCTGCAGGGTGAAGAGCTCGTCCGCTATATTCACGGCCGCGAGCACGGCCACTTTGAGCGAGTCCACGGTGCGCGTGGCCTCCGCGACGGCGCGCATCTTTCCGTCCACGAAAGCGGCAAGCTCCTTGACGTATTCCTCGTCTTGTTCCGCGCTCAAATTATAGCTCTGGTCGTAAATTTCGATTTTCACGTTATTGCTCCCCCGGCTCGGCTGCGGCCATTGTCGGGCATTGGCGCCGCCGCTGCAAGCGGTATGGTCGCGCGGCGGCGCGGATGGCCCGCGCGGGAAGAGCCGCCGGCGGCCGGGCGCCAAGATTCAAGATACTCGAAGGGAGGCGCCGAGGCGCTCGTCGAGTGCGGTGACGATGCGGGAGGAAAAATCGGCGATCTGGGCGTCGGTGAGCGTTGCCTGCGCGCTCTCGAACGTCACGCGAATCATCAGCGAATATTTTCCGGCCGGGATTTGCCCGCCGCGGAACAGATCGGCGGCCTGGATGCCGCGCAGTTCGGCGATTCCGAGGGCGCGAATCGTCTCCGCCACTTGCGCGAAGGTGATTCCATCGGGAAGCACCACGGAGAAATCGCGTTCGACGGCGGGGAAACGGCCGAAGGGCGCAAAACGCAGAGCCGCGCGCGACGCTTCCATGCCTGTGACGAGGGATTCGAGCGCGAGTTCGGCGAGAAAAATGTCCTGGCGCAGCTTGAGTTGCTCCGCGATGCGCCGGGAAAGCTGGCCTGCGAGGCCCAGTCCATGGCCCTGGCCCGCGCCGCCATTCCGCGCGAGCGAAATCCGCGCCGCGCGTCCGCCGGCGAGCCAGCCCGGCTCCCCCGATTGCCATGCGAGGCCGCCCGCAAGTTCACCGAGGCGGTCGAGATCGCCTTTCAAATCCGCGAAGCCGAATTCGCGCGCGGGTTCATGAATTGTTTTTTCGCGCGCGAGGCCAGTGGCCCCGAGCGTGAGTACCGGTGTTTCCACCGGCTCGCCGTTTCGCAATTCGTACGTCTTGCCGATTTCGAAGAGGCGCAGATTGCGCTGGCTGCGATTCAGATTCCACTCAAGCGCGCCAATCATGCTGACGATTCCCGTCGAGCGCATCACGGAGGCATCCTCCGCGAGCGGATTGCCGATCACCGCGGGCGCAATGCCCTCGGCGCGAAATAGTTCATCGCGGCGCGCGTCCACCAGAGGAATCGCCACGATTTCCTGATAGCCGAGCGCGATCACGCGCTCGCGCAGGCGGTCCATCGCCTCGGCGTGGGGCAGCCCATGCGCCGGCTGCTTCGCGGGCGGCAGCCGCGGCGGAAATTTGTCGTAGCCGTAGTGCCGCGCGACCTCCTCGACCAGATCGATCTCGCGCGCCACGTCGCGCCGCCAGGAAGGCTGTTCGCATTGCCAAGCGGCATCCGGCGAACCTGCGGCGCCGCGATGTGCGTCCGCGCGAACGGGATGGAATCCGAGCGCGCCGAGAATTTCCTCGATATCGCGATCGGGGACGTCCGCGCCCATCACGCGCAGGAGTTCCTTGCGCGTGAATTCGATTTTCCGCCGGGGCTCGCGGCGCGGATACACGTCCACGACGCCCGCCGGAATTTCGCCGCCGCCCAACTGCTGGATCAATTCCGCCGCGCGGCGCGAGGCCATCTCCGCCATTTCCGGGTCGGCGCCGCGTTCGAAGCGGTAGGAGGCTTCCGTGCGCAGACCGAGCGCCTTCGATGTGCGGCGAATGGACGTGGGCTCGAACCAGGCGGATTCGATCAGAAGATTGTGGCTGCTCGCGCCGATTTCGCTTTCCGCGCCGCCCATCACGCCAGCGATAGCCACGGCGCGCGCCGCGTCCGCAATCACGCACATATCTTTTGCGAGGGCGCGCTCGACGCCATCGAGCGTGCGCATCTTTTCCCCCGGCCGCGCGCGCCGCACCACGATACGGTGTTCGGCGAGCTTGTCGAGGTCGAAGGCGTGCAGAGGCTGGCCCAGCTCGAACATCACCGCGTTCGTCGCGTCCACCACGTTGTTGATGGATTTCTGGCCCATGGCTTCGAGGCGCTCGCGCAGCCAGTCGGGCGAAGGGCCGATTTTTACGCCGCGCAAGATCCTCGCGGTGTAGCGCCCGCAGAGGTCCGGGGATTCGATTTCGACGCGCGTTGCGTCCGAGGTCTTTTCGGCCGATTCCTTCAGCTTTGGCTGAACGGGCTTGAGCGGCAGCCGGTAGATCGCCGCAATTTCGCGCGCGATTCCGTAATGGCCGAGGCAGTCGGGACGGTTTGCCGTAATCTCCGCGTCGAGCACCGGCCCCGCCACGGACTCTTCGATCGCGTCCACGGGTATCCCCGCAAGCGAAAGCCGCGCGCGCAGACTCCGCCGCCGGCGCGGCCACGTCCACGAATTCTTTCAGCCAGTTGTAAATAACCTTCATGCGTCTAAGGTTCGCTCAGTGGGTGCGAAACGTATTCCACTCACACGTATTCAATTCCATTGCGCAGTACGCCTCAAACAGATAGAGCTCCACCGCTTTTCGTTTCGGTATCTCGATGAATGCGGCGGTGCAGCCTTTTAAGAACCGTTGCTTGCTCTTAAAGGCTTGCCGGAACACGCGATCTTTCATGGCAATCGCCTGCGTCTTCCCATGCCGAACCTTCTTAGACGCCATCCGGTATGCGAGGGTCGCATCGAAGTGCGTTGTTCCGGTAACGTGCTGCCGCAATCTCCCTATAACGCCGCGCGATATACCGACGTAAAGCGGCTTGCTATCGCGCCGCAGCAGCACATAACATCCGGAGAAGTCATCCTCTTTTCCCAACTTTTTGGCGATGGTTTTGACGCCGTCGCCCGGAGTGCAGAACACAGTCATTCGATGAGGGTTTCGCATGGCGTCGTTAAGATCGCTCATATACTTCGGTAGGATCTTCGTAGCTAGGTCTTCAAAGGTACTTTCGCATCCGTCAATCGACATCTGCCCCTCCACAGATTGTAAAGTCATGGAAACTGGCGCAGGAAGCGCACGTCGTTCTGATAGAGCAGCGGCAGCTCGCTGATGCCGTACTTCATCATTGCCAGGCGGTCCACGCCCATGCCGAATGCGAAGCCCGAAAGCTTTCGGGCGTCGTAGTTCACGAAGCCGTAGACCGCCGGATTGACCATGCCCGCGCCGAACAATTCGATCCAGCCGGAAAATTTGCAGACGCGGCAGCCGCTTCCGCCACAGACGTGACATGTGGCGTCCACTTCCGCCGACGGCTCGGTGAACGGGAAATAGCTCGGGCGCAGGCGCGTCTTGGCCTTGGGGCCCAGAAATTCGCGCACGAAATATTCCACCGTGCCCTTGAAGTCGCAGAAGGTGATGTCCGTGTCCACGGCCAGCCCCTCGATCTGGTGGAACATGTAGCCGTGCGTCGAATCGGGATTGTCGCGGCGATAGACTTTTCCCGGCACGACGATGCGCAACGGCGGTTTTTCCTTCTCCATGGTGCGAATCTGCATCGGCGAGGTGTGCGTGCGCAGCAGATGAGGCGAGCGCGCGCCTTCGATGTAGAACGTATCCATGTTGTCGCGCGCGGGATGGTGCTCGGGGATGTTGAGTGCCTCGAAATTGTAGTAGGGCGTCTCGATCTCCGGCCCCTCGACGACGCTGAAACCAATCGAGAGGAAGATGCGCTCGAGTTCCTCGAATGTCTGGCGGATCAGGTGGCGCGTGCCGATCGCACGATCGATGCCTGGAAGCGAGAGGTCAATTTGATCGCGCGCTGCGGCCGAGGAATCGGCTGCGGCCTCGATTTCCTTGCGCTTTTCTTCGAGCGTCGTTTCGATGTGCGCTTTGAGCTTGTTCAGCTCCTGCCCGACGATCCTTTTCAGTTCCGGCGGCGCCGGCTTTAGCCAGTTGTCGGTGATGAGTAAGAGAACCCCGGACTTGCGGCCCGTCCATTTAACGACAAAAATCCGCCAGCTCTCAAGATCCGCTAAGTCACGAGCGGCCTGTTCATCAAACGCCTGACTCAGTTCCGCGAAACGCGCGGCAACTTTTTCGGGCGTCGTGTCCCCGAGCTGCGCGAGCGTTTGCGTTGTGGGATCAATTGTCATTGAGAGGTGGTGCTATGTAGCTCCGCCGTCTCGGCGGCGGTTTCAGATTTGTTCATGTAGCTCGGGTCTTCCGACGCTTTACGTCGTCAGACCCGAGGGTTTCATTCAACCCCGAAAAGGCCTCACCTCGCCGAACCGGGGTGAGCTACATAACCGTCGCCAATACCGGCGTCAATATTACACGCACTACGCTGCCGATTGCGGCGGTGCGGCGGGCGTCTTCGCCAGATGCTGCTTCGCCGATGCCACCAGAGACGAAAAGCCTTCGGCGTCGCGCACGGCCATGTCCGCCAGAATTTTTCTGTCAATTTCGACGCCGCCTACCTTCAGGCCATGAATCAACTGGCTGTAGGTGATGCCATTATTGCGCGCCGCGGCGCCGATGCGCTGAATCCAGAGTGTGCGGAAATCGCGCTTGCGCGTGCGGCGATCGCGATAGCTATAGCGCAGCGAACGGTTCACCGCCTCCTTCGCCGAGCGGAAGAGCTTGCTCTTGGTGAGAAAAAAGCCCTTGGCGTGCTTGAGCAGTTTCTTGCGGCGCGCGCGCCGCTTGGTGCCGCGTTTCACTCGAGCCATGTTCCCGATTCTCCTGTTTTGATTTCGAGAAAAGTTTCATTTGCGCGGAGAAGGCGCGCAGACGCACACGACCTGCCTGAAATCCGGGCCTGTCACAGCGCGCTAGCGCTAGTCTCCGCGGCGTGTTCATGTGGCGCCCGGCGCTTCCGATGTTACTCGGAGGCCGGATAAAGCAAGCCGGAGGTTCCGGCTTTTCGGTCGGCAGGCCCGCCGCGGTGGGTGGCGCACTGCCAGGCGCGAAAAAACTAAATTCCGTAGGGAAGCGCGCGGCGCACGTTGGGCACGTCCGCGGGATTCACCTCAATCTTATTGAGCAGCTTGCGCATGCGCCGGGGCTTTTTTGTGCCCAGCAGGTGGCGCTTGCCGGAATGCCAGCGCATTATTTTTCCGGTGGAAGTGATCTTGAAGCGCTTGGCCGCGCCGCGATGCGTCTTCAACTTCATTTTCTTATTCTTTTTCACGATTCCTCTTGAGCAAATAAATTCTCAGGCTTGGCCGCCCGCGGCGGGCTGTGCAGGACGCGCCGGCGCCGCGGCTACGGCGCCCTTCTTGGGCGCGAGCAGCGCGAGCAGGATATTGGCCTCCATGCGCGGCCCGAATTCCACCTGGGCGTGGTCCACGATCTCCTTCAGCAACCGCTCCATTTTGGCGCGGCCGACGCTCTGGTGAGCCATCTCGCGCCCGCGATGGAAGATCATGGCTTTCACCTTGTGGCCTTCGGCGAGAAACCGAATGATCTGATTCTTGCGAACCTGATAATCGTGCTCGGCGGTGGAAGGCCGGAACTTCACTTCCTTGATGTGAGAGCTCTTCTGATGCTTCTTGGCCTCATGCGCTTTCTTGCTTTGCTCGTAGAGGAACTTGCCGTAATCCACAAGCTTGCACACGGGAGGCACGGCGCTTGGAGAAATTTCCACCACATCCAAGCCGGAATCCCGCGCTGTCTTCATCGCGTCGAGCAGGGTCATCACGCCCAATTGATTCCCTGCATCGTCAATCACGCGGACTTCCCGCGCGCGAATGCGCTCGTTCACCCGAAGACCGCCACCTCGCTCAGCGATAAACCCACCTCCCGGGCCGACGAAATTCGCTTTCGCCGCCTGCTTGTCCGTCCTTCCGGCTACAGAAAAGGCCGCCGGGGGGACAGGGCGAAAAGTATAGCACGGCTTTCGCGGCCTCCGGCAAGCGGCGTTTACCGGCGATTTCAGTGCATCATTTCAGCGGCTGCAAGTGCGCGGAACGCTGGATTTCTAAACAATCCTGCGCAGATCAATCTCCTCGCGCAGGTCGGCGATGAATTGCTCGAGCGGGCGCGGGCCGAGATCACCCTTGGCGCGGTGCCGCACGGAGACCGTTCCGGCCTCTGCTTCCTTCCCGCCCAGGATAAGCATGTAGGGAATCTTTTCGAGCTGGGCGTCGCGGATTTTGGCTTGCAGCTTTTCGTTGCGGTCGTCGAGATGGACGCGAAAGCCGGCGTCCTTGAGCTGCTTCGTGACCTTGTGCGCGTAATCCATCGTCTTCTCGCTCAGTGGCAGCACGGACGCCTGCACGGGCGCGAGCCACGCCGGGAATGCGCCCGCGTAGTGCTCGATCAGGACGCCGAAAAACCGCTCGACCGAGCCCCACAGCGCGCGATGGACCATCAGCGGCTGATGGCGCGAGCCATCTTCGCCGACATATTCGAGATGGAAACGCCGCGGCAAGTTGAAATCGAACTGCACGGTGGAAAGCTGCCAAGGGCGGCCGATGGCGTCCACGAGCTTCACGTCAATTTTCGGGCCATAGAACACCGCTTCGCCGGGCATCAGCTTGTAGGGCACCTTCATGCGCTCGAGCGTGTGCACCAGCGCCCCTTCCGCGCGTTCCCATTCCTCGACGGTGCCGGCGTAGTCGCCCGGCCGCGAAGGATCGCGCACCGATAATTCCACTTCATAGCGGTCGAAGCCGAAGACGCGCAGGACTTCCCAGGCGAACTCGACGCAATCCTCGATTTCCTTTTCGATCTGCTCTGGCTTGCAGAAGATGTGCGCATCGTCCTGGGTGAAGCCACGCACGCGCAGAAGGCCGTGGAGCACGCCCGAGCGCTCATAGCGGTATACCGTGCCGAGCTCCGCGAGGCGGATGGGGAGCTCGCGATAGCTCCGCAGCCGCGATTGGAAGATCAGGATGTGGCCCGGGCAGTTCATGGGCTTGAGCTGGTATTCGGCCTTCTCGACTTCGATGGGGCCGAACATGTTCTCGTGATAAAAATTGGCGTGGCCGCTCGTCTTCCACAGGTCGAGCAGCATGATGTGCGGCGTATATACAAGATCGTAGCCCCGCCGAAGAAGCTCGGCGCGGAGCCAGTCTTCCATCTGCCGGCGGATGATGCCGCCCTTGGGATGCCAGAAAATCAGCCCGGGGCCGGCGTCGTCCTGGATGCTGAAGAGATCGAGGTCCTGGCCGAGCCTGCGGTGGTCGCGGCGCTTCGCTTCCTCGAGCCGGTGTAGATATTCGTCGAGTTCTTTCTGGTCCGTGAAGCATGCGCCGTATATTCGCTGCATCTGCGGATTGCCTTCCTGGCCCTTCCAGTAGGCGCCCGAAATGTTCATCAGCTTGAACGCGCGGATGCGGCCCGTGGAAGGGATGTGCGGCCCGCGGCAGAAATCAATGAATTTTCCCGTGGTGTAGAACGACACCATCGGCTCCGTGGCCTTTTCCTCGACCAGCTCGCATTTGAATTCCTGGTTGCTCTTGCGATAGAGGTCGAGCGCCTCGGGCTTGGGGATCATTCTGCGCTCGTTGGGGATGTCCTGCGCGGCCAGCTCGCGCATCTTGGCCTCGATTTTTTCGAGGTCTTCCGGCGTGAACGGCTCCTCGCGCATGAATTCGTAGAAGAAGCCATTTTCAATAGGCGGACCGATGCCCAGCTTGACGCCGGGATAGAGTTCGAGCACGGCGGCGGCGAGCAAATGCGCCGCCGAGTGGCGGAACACCTGCACCGCGTCGGGATCCTTGGCCGTCAGGATCGAGAGTTTAACGTTGTGGTCGAGGGGCCGCGAGAGGTCCACCAGTTCGTCGCCGGCGCGCGCGACGAGCGCTTCCTTGGCGAGCCTGGGCGAAATCTGGTTGGCGATCTCGGCGGCGGTGGTGCCGCTCGGCACTTCGCGCGTGGCGCCGTCAGGCAGCGTGATTTGAATGTTCCCCATGTGCTTTTTTTGAGCCGAAACCAACGGCAATTACCGTAGCACGATCCCTGAGCGATTTCATCCGCTTGTTGGCGCCGGGATCGGCTGTGCGCAAAAGCATGCAGCCGCGCCGCATGGGCAAAAATCGCGCGTGCTATAATCCTTGCTTGAGCCGGCCATCGGCAAAGGAGTGGCGATGTTCCCAGAAGAAATGGTTCGAGCCATGCGTGAGGAATTGACAAGTATCGGTTTCCGCGAAATGCGCACGCCGGAGGAAGTGGATGCCGCCCTGAAGCAAGAGAAGCGGACGACGCTTGTGGTTGTAAATTCCGTCTGCGGATGCGCCGCAGGTAAAGCGCGTCCGGCGATTGCGAGGGCTCTCTCGAATCCCGCGCGTCCGGAAGTCCTGCTGACGGTGTTTGCGGGACAGGACCGCGAAGCCACGGAACAGGCGCGAACTTATTTCACCGGCTACGCCCCGTCTTCGCCTTCGATTGCCTTGATGCGCGACGGAAAGGTGGCCTTCATGCTGGAGAGGTCCGACATCGAAAGCCGCGACCCTCTCTCCATCACAGCCGATCTCACGCGGGCCTTCGAACGCTTCTGCTCCGCCGCCTCTGTCAAAGCGGGGTAGCAGCCCCGTGAGCCTTCCTGCTCACGCTCCCCTTTAGCGGATTGCCCATCGCTGCTCTCCGGCTGGAATGGAGGATTCAATATGAAATATTTTGTGATCGGCTTGGTTGTAGGGTTGCTCATTCTTCCGCTTATAGGCGCGTTTTATGTAATGACCGGCCGATTGCCCGTGGCCGCGACGGACCGCTCCTTGCCGTTCGAAAGAAGGATTGTAAGCACCGCGCGCAACGCGCGAATTCGCCGCGAAGCGCCCGACCGCGACGTTTCCGGCCTCACGACAGCCGATCTTGTGGCCGGCGCCGAAATTTATAAGCAGGATTGCGCCTTCTGCCACGGCTTGCCGCAGCAACCCCCCTCTCCGGAGGGAAGGGGCATGTTCCCCCACGCCCCGCAGCTCTTCACGCCTCGCGGCATGGTAACGGACGATCCCGCGGGCGTGACCTACTGGAAGGTGGACAATGGAATCCGGCTCAGCGGCATGCCCAGCTTCCACGCCGCGCTCACGGACGACCAGATGTGGCAAGTGACCGCGCTTCTCAACCGCGCCGACAAGCTTCCGCCCGAAGCGCTCGAGGCGCTGCAACCCGCGCTGGTGATTTTGCCCGTGCAGAAAGCAGCCGGCGCAACCAAGCCCAAATAAGCCGCGGCGTCGTGCTGCCACACACGCTAGAAATCGGCGTGGAAACGCACGCCGGGAATGATCACGGGCCCGCGGTCCATGTTGTAGCCGGGATTATTGACGTGCTGCAAATCGAATGCGGCGAAGAAGCCGCGCCACAGATGCGCGGTGTAAAAGCACTCGAAGATTTTTTCCGGGCCGAAGTTCAGCCCGCCATCGCCGAGCACAAAGCCGAGCCCGCCCAGCGCCAGATACTCCTGGTGAGCGGCCGTGATCCCGTTGGCGACGAAAGCAACGCCCGCGCGATCGTTTCGCCGGCCCCACGGATCGCCCTTCGTGAAGCCCCCGAACTCGATCGTGCGGTCGTCCTCCGTGTAGGCGAATGACTCGTTGTGCCCGTCGCTCCAGCCCAAGCGGCCGAAGACGCCCACCTCCGGCGTAATCTCCTGCTCGAAATTCAGCCCGAAGCCGTATTTGTGCCGTCCCTGGCGGCGTGTGAAAATGATTTCCGGGGTGGGGGTTTCGTGATCGAGGTAGTCGTGGATGGCCTGCTCATAATTTCCCATGTTGGCGTGGTTGAGGTAGCTGAGCAGGCGCACCACACCCGCGCGATTCGCGATCCGGTTTCCGCGCGCCTCGAATTCGAGATTTTCCGACCGCGTGCGCGCAACGTCCGCGTCGAGGAAAATGCCGTTCGCCATTTTGGGCATCAGCGCTTCGGCGAACCGCGCCGACCACCAGTGGTCGTCGTATTCCAGGAGCACGCCGTCGGTATAGCCGCGGGTGTTCGCGGCGTAGTCGTAGGCCCCGTCGCTATCCACGGCCCCATTCAGGAATTGCAGGTGGGTGTCCGACCCCCAGGAATTCGCGTCGAAGAAATCAGTCAAGCTGAACTTGCCCACGCGGATTTCGATGCGCCGCGCCGGAAGAGACGTGGCAAGGCCGAGCGGCCCGCGTTCGGCGTCCACGCGGTCGCTCGAAAGCGGAATGATCTGCCGCAGCATGATGCGCGCGATGTACGGTTTCGCCCCGAGCGAGGCGCCGCTTGAGATGTGCACGATATCGAGGTTGGCATTCCCGGCGAGGCCCAGCCCGCCGCTGAGGCCGCTGCCCGAGGCGCTCTCGGGGTCAAGGAAGACCTCGGTCGTGCGCGTAAGTTCGTACCCGAGGTACAGTGTGAAGACCTTCGATGTGGCGCTTTCCGCCCCTGGCCGCAGGCTATGCGGCCCGCTGTACTCCGCCGGGAACGAAGGATGCCACTGCAGGATGATATTGGCCTGCCCGGAAATCCAGTAGCGGCTGGTTTCCGA
>CAWGKL010000006.1:0-75007 GCA_963823205.1 Terriglobia bacterium | reverse complement strand
ACCGTGCGGGGGCGGGGACAACATTACGGCCGTGGTGCTGCGCGACGTGGCGAAGCCCTCCGGGGCGCTCGCGTGGGCCGGCCGGCTGATGGGGCGGTTCGCAAGCTGTGTATAGCCCGCGGCGCGGAGGTCGCGCGGCGAATTTTGAATTGAAAAATATGCTCTTGGGAGGGCGCTCGCATGAAGAAGCTGGTGCTGGTATTCGGAGAGTCCGTATTGCGGGAAATTCCGCTAGGCGCAAACGAAGTGAGCATCGGGCGTTCTCCGGCCAATGGGCTGGTGATTGACAACCCGGCGGTCTCGCATTATCACGCCCGCGTGTTCCATGAGGAAGGGCGCATGATGATCGAGGATTTCGGCAACATGAACGGCACATTCGTCAATGGGCAGCGCGTGAAGACGGTGACGCTCGCGACGGGGGTTCCGTGGCGATTGGGAAGCACACCATCCTGGTCCGGGAATCGCCCGAAAATGGCTCTTCCTCGCAGCGGACGGAGCCGAAGCCCGCCGCGCCTAAAATCAACGAAACCGTCATGCTGGATACCAAGGAACGGCGCGATTTTCTCGAAAAGGTCGCGGCCGTGGGCGAAGCCTCGCAAGTGGCTCCGGGACGCCTGAAATTGGCCACGCTTGTGGTGCGCAAGGGAAAGACGGACCGCGCCGAATACACGCTCACCGACAAGCTCACCGTGATCGGCAAATCGGCCATGGCCACCGTCAAGCTGAAAGGCTGGTTTGCGCCCAAAGCCGCCGCGCAGATCAATCGCCGGGAGGATAATTCCTACTACGTCGGCGCGGCCGATAAAATCCCCAGCGTCAATGGCCGGCCCATCCCCCGCCCGATCCGGCTGTCGTCGGGCGATACCATCGAGGTTGCGGGCGTCGAACTTGAATTCGTTTATCGCGATTGACGAAGAGAAATCCCCGGTTTATTGCGCCTCGCTCCCTCACGCCGCTTCCTTTTAAAATCCCTCGGCTGGGCGCAACCTGAGCGGCCTTTCCCGCATCTTCCCTCCTGACGATAATTTGCAGTATGTGAATGGGGCCGCGCCTGTGTAGAATGCACATTCACAGGATGGGCTGTATTTGCGCTGGGGACGAGGCGGAGGAAATCCTGCAGGGAACCGGCCCGGCCAGAAACAATGGGAACTTTTTCCTTTCATTTGGGAATAATAGAGAATCCCTGCGCCCATGTGCGCGGATGCGCAAGGATAAAGGGCATAGTGGACGCGATGATTATGGTGGGAGAAATTACGATGAGAAGACAGTTGCGGACACCGCCCTTGCCGGCCGCGCCTCTCGCTTCGGAAATTCCGGCGAACGCCCGGAGGAAAAGGCCCTGATGCGGAGGAGAATTTCCGCGTTTTTTCTTCTTGCGGCGGCGGTCGGGGCCGCGTTGTTCTCCTCGGCTTGCGGGGGCAATGGCGGCAGCAGCAGCACGGCGACCGTAACTGCCGTTGCCGTCGCTCCAGCGGCTACCACGGACGTTCCTATCAACACGGTCTTCGATTTTACGGCTACCGTCACCCTCTCGGACACGTCTATTTCCACCACCACGGCGGTCACCTGGTACGTGAATGGAATCGCCGGTGGCAACTCGACGGTGGGCACCATCGTGCCGCTCAGCACGGACAATCAGGTGGGCGTATACACCGCGCCGGGATTTGTGCCCGCCACCAACAATGGACAGGTGCAAATCACGGCCACGGCGGAGCAGAGCACCACGTCCTCCACCAACAGCATCCTGACGTCCAATACCGTGGTCGTTCAGGTTACGGTCGTGCTCGGCATCACGGTGAGCCCTGCCGCCGTAAATGTTGCAGCCGGGAGCAGTTTTCAATTTATGGCTCTGGAAAACAGCGTGCCCGATCCGAGTGCGACGTGGACCGTCACCTCCACGAGCGGAGGCAACATCGGCTCGATTGATTTGACCGGGCTTTATAGGCTCCCCCTTTTCCCACCGCCGAATGCTCAGGTGACAATCACGGCCACGGACAACACGATTCCGCAGGGACCCTTTACGGCCACGGCCACGGCCACAATCTATTATTCCGATCAATCCCTGAAAGGCCCCTACGCTTTTTCCTATACGGGGAACGACGCTTCGGGTTTTCTGGCCGTTGCGGGCAGCTTCAACGCCGATGGCAATGGCCACATAACCAGCGGCGTCGAGGACCGCGAAAGTTTTCTGGCGGGGATTACGACCCAGGTGGGGTTCGTCCCGCCTGTCAACTCCCTTTACCCCGGGACCTACGTGGTCGGCCCGAATGGCCGCGTCACGGCCACGGTCAATACCCCGCAAGCGAGCGAGACATGGCAGTTCGCCCTCACGTCGAACCAGCACGCCCTGATGATCCGCTTCAATGACGATGTCACCGGAAGCGGAACGATTGACCAGCAGACCGGGAACGACCTGGCGAACTCCGATACTTTTATTTCCGGTGCGTATGCATTGAGTCTTCTGGGCACCGACGCAGCGCACAAACCGCTGGGGATCGGCGGCACGATCTTTGCCAGCGGCTCGGGCGGCATCCCGGCGGCCAACACGTTCCTCGACGTTAACGATAACGGCGCCGTCACAATCGGCGGCACGAATACAGCCGCGGCGGACACCTACTCGTTCGATCCCATGTTTCCGGGCACGGGGCGGGGGACGCTCACACTGACGAGCACGACCACGGGCACGCGGCATTACGCATTCTATTCACTCGGCGGTGGCACGCACCTGCACCTCGTCGAAACGGACTCGGCCGCCTTCGTCGCAGGCGACGTCTATAGTGCATCCACCACGAATTCGTTCTCGGGCTCCAACTACGTCTTTACCAATGGAGGAAACTCCGCGGCCGGCGCCTACGCGGCGGGCGGCGTTTTCGTCCCTGGCGGAAACAGCGGCGTGATGGACAGCAACAACGCGGGAACCCTCAAGTTGAATACCGCGATTTTTTCGTGCCCCACCACCAACCCAGTCACAGGACGGGTTGATCTGCTCGTGTACGCGGGCAAAGGGACGTGTCCGGCGGCGGGCAGCATCGCTGAATTTGCCGTATATCCCACCACCGCGCCGCAGGGATTGGCGTTGATGCTGGAACTCGATTCCACGGCCGTTTCGACGGGCGTCGCCTACCCGCAAAGCACCACTACCTCCCTGAGCGGGGGCAATTTCGACATGGGTCTGGCGGGCCAGGGCCTTTTCTTCAAAACCCCGGCTTCCTATCAGCAGAACGCGGAAGGGGCGTTTACGCTGAGCGGTTTCGTTGGCAATCTCGACATCAACATTTTCGGCGACGAACCCTTCGAGGGCGATCCGATCAGCGTCGCGGGCGGCTCGATGGCCGCGCCGAATGCCACCACCGGCCGCGGAACGGCCTCTCCGGTCTCGACCGCCCCGTTCATCCTGAGCGCCACAAACCCGGACGCAATTTACAATCTCATCTACTACGTGCTGGACGCCAACACGGCATTGCTCCTCGACCAAGACAAGAGCCTCCAACTGACCGGCATCCTCGCCAGGCAATTCTAGCGGGGCGCCTCCATTCGCCGGAAGTTATCCGCCCGCTTATCTTGTCAGCCCTGATTCGCATGGGATAGAGTAGCCGCGTTCGCTCCTCGGGGACGCCCTGAAAATGCCGGCCCATCGGCGGGAAAAACTCAAAGTGCTGATCCGCCGCGCCGCGATCGAAAAGCGCGTCCGGGAAACGGCCCGCCGGATTTCGCGGGACTTCCGCGGCCAGCGCGTGCATCTGGTGGGCGTTCTCAAGGGCGCGTGCATTTTTCTCTCCGATCTGGTCCGCGAAATCAATCTCGACACCTCGATCAATTTTATCGCCGTATCGAGCTATGGCCGGGGCAGGGAATCCTCCGGGCAGGTGCGCCTGCTGAAGGACCTCGATAGCAGCATCGCCGGGCTGAACGTGATCCTCGTGGAAGACATCCTCGATACCGGGCTTACGCTCAGCTATCTCTTGCGCATTCTGCGGCAGCGAAAGCCGAAGACTCTCCGCGTCGCCGCCCTGCTGGATAAGCCCTCGCGCCGGCTGAAGGCGGTGAAGGCGGACTACGTCGGATTTACGATTCCCAACGAATTCGTCGTAGGCTACGGACTGGATTGCGCCGAGCGCTACCGCAATCTGAAGGACGTTTGCATCCTCCACCCTTCTCCCCGTTAACGCCCCTCGGAAGCTCCGCCGCTGTGCGCTCTCGCTCCCCCCTGCGCGCTCGGAGTCCTCGATGCCCTGGAAAACCCTTGTGCTAACATGGGCGCTTGGTGCCGCAGCCGTGAGCACAAACGCGCGAAAATCCGCGACTTTGAAAGCCGGCTCTGCCGCGGCTCACATCGCCCGCCTGATAGACCACACCCTGCTGAAGCCTGACGCGACGCCCGAGGCAATTCGCAAGCTGTGCGAAGAAGCGCTGCACCATGGCTTCGCGGCTGTGTGCGTCAATCCGTGGAACGTTCCTCAGGCGGCCGAGCTCGTGCGAGGCGGCGCCGTCCGCGTCGCTACGGTTGTGGGTTTCCCTCTGGGAGCTACGCTGCCGCAAGTAAAGGTTTTCGAGGCGGAAGAGGCCATCCACGCCGGAGCGCGGGAAATCGATATGGTCATCAACGTCGGAGCGCTGAAATCCGGCCAGAACGAAGCCGTGGAAGCCGATATTCGCGGAGTCGTCGAGGCATGCCATCGCCGCGGAGCGATCTGCAAAGTGATTCTCGAAACCGCGTTGCTCGCCTCGGAAGAAAAGGTGCGCGGCGCGCTCGCGGCCAAATCCGTCGGCGCCGATTTCGTGAAGACCTCCACGGGCTTCGGCCCCGGCGGTGCGACCATCGAGGATGTCCGGTTGATCCGCGAGACGGTCGGCCCTGAAATGGGGATCAAGGCCGCGGGCGGCGTGCGCACGCTCGGGGACTTGCAAAACATGCTCGAGGCGGGCGCGACCCGCATCGGGTCGAGCGCCAGCGTACAAATCGTCGCCGAAGCGCTGGGCCACCCTTCCCACAAGCCGCCCCCGCCGACGCCCCCGGTAAATTACTGACGGGAAATCATTTCCCGCTCTTTCACTTCTTCTCGTCAAGGTGCCATTCCGCGCCTGTTATAATGCTTTCTTTCATGTTCGCGCAGGCGGAGATTTAGCAGCTGGCTGAAAAACGTCGTGCTTTGTAGGGCGGGGTTTCAACCCCGCCGAAAGGCGTCTCCTTTCTTCGGGGGTTTCAACCCCTGAAGCTCATCGGATTCCCATGGACTCGGCGGAACTCAATTCGGCGCTGGAAATCCCGGCAGAGACGCTGGCGGTCCTCACGGAGATCAGCCAGGAGATCAACGCGTCCCTCAATCTGGACGAAGTGCTCTCCAGCGCCGGTGCGCAGATCAAGCGGCTGGTGGATTACGAGATTTTCGCCATTCTGCTGCTCGACGAGAACACACAAAAGCTCTTTTTCCGCTTCGCCATCGGCCATCGCGCCGAAGTGGTGGAACACTGGCGCGTCCCGCTGGGAGACGGCATCATCGGCGCCGCGGCCGCCACGGGGCAGGCCATTCGCGTGGGCGATGTTGCCAATGACCCGCGCTATATGAGCGCCGTGGAAGCCGTGCGCTCCGAGCTGGCCGTGCCGCTGATCGTGCGCGGGCGGGTGATCGGCGTGATGGACATCGAAAGCCGCGAGCCCGACTATTTCACCCCGTCCCAGCAGAACATTCTCACCGTCGTGGCCAGCCGCGTGGGCACGGCCATCGAAAACGCGCGGCTCTACGAGAATGCCCAGAAGCAGGCCGAAACCCTACTTCTACTCAACGAAATCGGGCGCGAAGCCAACTCCACGCTTCGCCTGGAAGAGGTGTTGCGCCGCGCCGTGGAGACTGACCAAGCGCCTGATTGATTACCAAATTTTCAGCATCCTTCTCTTCGACGAAGACTCGAACGAGTTTCATTCCCGCGTCACCGTGAAATTCGGACAGCGCGTGCAGGAAAAATATACCGTGGCCGCGCACGAAGGCATCATCGGCGCGGCGGCGTCGCTGCGGCGCCCGATCATGGTCCCCGATGTGACCGCCGATCCGCGCTACCGCATGCTCAATCCCGAAACGCGTTCGGAGCTCGTGGTTCCCATGATTTCCAAGAACCGCGTCGTCGGCGTCATGGACCTGGAAAGCCCGCAGCTCAATTATTTCACGCCGGACCACGTGCAAGTGCTCTCCATCCTTGCGGCACACCTGGCGGTGTCCATCGAAAACGCGCGCCTGTACGAGCGCGTGCGCAGCGATGAAAGCCGCATGGAAAGCGACCTGAATGCGGCGCGCCGCATCCAGGGGGCGCTCCTGCCCAGGCTGCCCGGCCCGGAATTTGGCCTGGATATCGCCGCGCGCGTGGTCCCCTCCCGCGTGCTCAGCGGCGACGTCTACGACTTTCTCCGCTACGGCCCGCAGGATCTGGGCATCGCCCTGGGAGACGTAAGCGGGAAGGGAAGCGCGGCCGCGCTCTATGGCGCCGTGGCCGTCGGCACGCTTCGCAGCCTCGGTTCGCAGAAGCCGCGGCCGGCCAGCATGTTGCGCGCCATCAATGGATTCCTGGGCGAACGTCTCATCGAAGGGCGCTTCATCACTCTCTGCTTCGCCACCTGGAGCCGCCGGCGCCGCCGCCTGCGTGTCGCCAATGCCGGGCAGGAGCAGCCGCTCCTTTACCACGGTGGGCGGTGCGAAAAAATGCGTCTCGTTGGCTTCCCATTGGGTATGTTCGAAGAGGCCGCGTACGAGGAGCGCAGCTATATATTGGACGCGGG
Source organism: Terriglobia bacterium (assembly GCA_963823205.1). Classification (GTDB taxonomy): domain Bacteria; phylum Acidobacteriota; class Terriglobia; order Acidiferrales; family UBA7541; genus Palsa-295. The sequence continues at coordinate 68,238 of CAWGKL010000006.1, read as the reverse complement.
CGACATCGTCGTATTTCACTCCGATGGCATCGGCGACGCCCAGGACGCGGAAGGAAAATTCTTCGGCCACCAGGCCATCGCCCAACTGATCACCGATTATGCCCAACTCTCCGCGGACGGCCTCGCCGACCGCATCCTCGAAGAGACCGACCGCTTCTCGGGCGGCGTGCATCCCTCCGACGACCGCACCCTCGTCGTTTTGAAGGTGCAAGCATAGCACGCGAAAAATTCGAGGGCCTTGTAGGTCGCGGCTTCAGCCGCGACATAAGGCTTGGAATAGCAATGGGCTTCAGCCCCTGAAGCTCCCGAATGACGAGCCGACCCGTCCTGAGGCTAAGGGATGCCTGTGTGGGTTTTCCGCGCGCCGCGCGTCATCGTTCTCCCCACCGCAACTTGTTCCGCAGCACTTCGAAATAGGTTTTCTCGGGCGGCCGGATGAAAACGACCCGGCTGGCCGATTTCGTGATGGCCACGCGGTCGTTCGGTTCCAGCTGAAAGCCGATTTGGCCGTCGAGCGTCAGGTACACCGGCTCTTCCGCGGCGGCGATGTCAATTTCCACGCGCGCCGTATCGGGCACCACCAGCGGCCGGTTCGTCAGCATGTGCGGACAAATCGGCGTGATCAGCAAGCGCATCCACCTCCGGATGGACGATGGGCCCGCCCGCGGCCAGCGAATACGCGGTCGAGCCCGTCGGCGTGGCCACGATCAGCCCATCGGCGCGATAGCGGCCCACATGGGCGCCGTTCACGTTTAAGTCGAAATCCAGCATGCGCGCGAGCGCGGCTTTGTTGATCACCGCGTCGTTCAGCGCGGATTGCCGCTCGGCTGTGGCCCCGTTGCGCAATACTCTCGGCTTCGAGCATCATCCGCTCGCTGGTTCCGTGCTTGCCGGCGAGCACTTGCTCGAGCACGGGATAAATCTCCTCGCGCGTCACGCTCGTCAGGAATCCCAGGCCGCCCAGATTGACGGCAAGAATCGGAACTTTGTGGCCCGTCGAGCGCGCGCGCGGCCGAAAGCAGCGTGCCGTCGCCGCCCAGAACGATCAGGAGGTCAATCTTGCCGGCCAGGGCTTCGCGCGGGAGCCCGGCTGTTCCGGGGTCAATGCACGCCTGCGTCTCCGTGTCTGACGAAGACGTCGATCTTCCGCTCGCGCAGCCACGCCATCAGCGGCGGGACCATCGGAGCACACCGCGTCCTTCAGGGGTTTGCAGACGATGCCGGCGGAGCGAATCATTTGCTTGAACGCGCCATTCTATTCTACTCGCGCCGCCGCGCGTGAAGAAAAAACTCCTGGTTGCCTTCCGGCGCCCGCGAGCCGGCTGGGCCGCACGCCTGCGATGGCCACGCCGGCGCGCGCCGCCGCGGTGGTCACCCGCTCGATGGCCTTTTCGCGCAGCCGCGCGTCGCGCACGATCCCGCCCTTGCCCACCTCGCGCTTTTCCAGCTCGAATTGCGGCTTGATGAGAATCAAAAAATCCGCGCCGGGAGCCGCAACCGGAAGAATCGCGGAAAGAATCTTGGTGACCGAAATGAACGACACGTCCACGGTAATCAATTCCACGGCCTCGCCGACGTCCTCCGGCCGCAGGTAGCGCGCATTGCACTCAATCGTTCGACACGCGCTCGTCCTGGCGCAGCTTCCAATCGAGCTGCGTCGATGGTCACGTCCACGGCATACACCTTGCGCGCGCCATGCTCGAGCAGGCAATCCGTGAAGCCGCCGGTCGAGCTGCCGATATCCAGGCAGATTTTGCCGCGCGGCGTTATTCCAAAATCCTCGAGTGCGCCTTCGAGCTTCAGCCCTCCCCGGCTTGCGTAGCGCAGCGTTTCGCCCGTGATTTCGATTCGGGCATCGATGGAAATTTGGCTTCCCGGCTTTTCGGCTCGCGCGCCGTTCACACTTACCTGCCCAGCCAGAAGCAATGCCTGCGCGCGCTCGCGCGAGGGCGCCAGGCCGCGCTCCACGAGAAGCACATCGAGGCGCGATTTTCCGGGCCGGGGATTGTTTTTCCGAGCGCTCAGCGACCATCCCATTCACGCCCCGCGCAATTCATGACCGCCGCGCGACGAGATATTGCGCGAGCTGCCGCAGCCGCATGGCCCGCTCGCCGCGGGAATCGAGTTCACCGAGCGCCTTTGCTTCCAGATCGGCGGCGATGGCGCGCGATTTTTCGATGCCGTAGAGCGCGGGGTAGGTGGCCTTCTGCTGGGCCTGGTCTTTGCCGGCCGTCTTCCCGAGCGCGGCGGAGGATTCTTCCACATCGAGTATGTCGTCGACCACCTGAAACGCCCAGCCGATGTTTTCGCCGAACCGCGCAGCCGCTCGACATCCTCGTGCGCGGCGCCCCCGGCGATGGCCCCGGCGACAATCGAGCCGCGAATCAGCGCCGCCGTTTTCGATCGGTGAATATATTCGAGCGTCGCGGCGTCGACCGGCTTTCGTTCGGCCTCGAGATCGGCCACTTGTCCGCCGACCATGCCGCCGACCGTCCCGGCGGCGGCGGCGATTTCGGCAATCACGCGCACGCGGCGGGCCGGCTCGATGGGAGCGGCGGCCAGCGTCTGGAAGGCCAGCGTCAGCAGCGCGTCGCCGGCCAGAATCGCGAGCGCCTCGCCGAACACTTTGTGGCACGTCGGTTTGCCGCGGCGTAGATCGTCGTTATCGAGCGCGGGAAGATCGTCGTGAATCAGCGAATAGGTGTGGATGAATTCGAGCGCGCACCTGGCATGAACGGCGCCCTCGATATTTTCCGTGAACATGCGCGCCGCTTCCAGGCACAGAATGGGACGAATCCGCTTTCCGCCCGCAAACACGCTGTAGCGCATGGCGCGATGAATCGAGGGCGGCGGCGTCTTCTCCGGCGGGAGAAGCTTTTCCAGAGCCGCTTCGACGGAGGCGTGGTCCGCCTCGAAAAAATCGGGAAGCTTCATGCGCGCGGCGGGATGCGACGAGCGCGGACTGGCTGGCGATGACAGGGAAGTCGGGCTCCGCGCTAGGAGGATTCATCTTCCGGCTCGAACGGCTCCGCAACAATCTTGCCGTCCGCCTTCTTCAACAGAATTTCCACGCGCCCTTCGGCTTCCTCCAGTTGCTTCTGGCATTCGTGCGAAAGCTTTACGCCCTCTTCGAAGAGCTTCATGGCTTCATCGAGCGAAAGGTCCGTGCTTTCCAGGCGCTTCACGACTTCTTCGAGCCGCGTGAGCGACTTTTCGAATTCGCCCTTGCGCTGCGGTTCCGGAGCTTTGTTCGGAGCTGGACTCATCTCATTTTCACCCGCGCCGCGCCATTCCCATTGCGAAACCCGCTGGCCCGCCTGCTAGCCAATTGAGGCAGCATTCTAACCCACGCCGCAGAATGGCACCAATTTTCTTGTGGAACAGCAGAAGGGAGGCAGGGGTGCGAGGAAGCAAGGACGCAGGGAGGCACCGAGGCGCCCTTCGTGGACATACGGCGTGGTGAATTCGAGAGCCATGAGTGGATTTTGCATCCTCCAATGGCGGCCGCGCAAGTGGGATGCAACGGCGTGGCGAAGCGGAACGCGGCGCACGCCGTGCAAAGGATCCGTTCACCGAAGAGCGGTGAGACTGCTATCATAGTGGCACTGGAACCCTGGAGCCTAAGGCGATGAACATCCATCTGACGCCCGAGCAGGAAAAGATCGTCAAGGACAAGCTCAAAACCGGCCATTTCCGCAACGCAGAGGAAGTGATTGGCAAAGCCCTGCAAATTCTGCGCGAGAGGGAACAATCCTCGGTTGCCGGGACCCCTAATGGCGCCGAGCGCGAAGCTGTTCGCGAAATGCTCGCCTTTGTTGAGAAGAATCGCGTGCGCCTCGAAGGTGTCTCGGTTAAGGACCTGATTCGCGAGGGCCACCGTCTGTGAGTGATTTCGTGCTGGACGCTTCTCTGGCGCTCCAGTGGTTTCTGGAAGACGAAGCGGATCGAGAATACAGCGTGGCCGTCCTTCAAAGCCTTTCCGAAAGGCGCGCCCTGGTTCCCCTCTTGTGGTTCTATGAAGTTGGCAACGGCTTGCTGATGGCCCACCGGCGCAAACGAATCAGCCTCGACCAAGTTAACGGGTTTGTCACGCGATTGAAGGCTCTCCCGATCGAGGCCGCGCAGCAAATTCCCTCCGAAATCCTCGAATTGACCGCCCTCGCGCAGGCGCACGGCCTGACAAACTATGACGCGGCATATCTGTCGCTCGCCATGCGTTCGGGTTTGCCCCTGGCAACGACCGACGGCGCCTTGCGACGCGCTGCTGCTTCCGCACGCGTGAGCGTCGTCACAACCTGACCCAATCCTTCCGGGCTGGGCTAAATTCTGGCGCAGCTACGCCGCTCGGGAGCGCCAAAAACACATTATTTCGCTCCCCTTGCGCGGCCCGCTAAAACGATACAGAATCCAGCGGTGACCCCTATCGCAGCCCCATGAGCGCACTGCACCTATTCGGCGTCCTATTTCTAGTCGGCGTGAACGCCTTTTTCGCCGCCACGGAGTTCTCGCTCGTGGCCGTGCGGCTTTCGCGCGTGCGACAGCTCGTCGAGGAAGGCGACCCGCGCGCGCGGATCGTCGAACAGCTCGTCAGCGACATGGGGCGCGTGGTTTCCGGCGTGCAAGTGGGGGTAACGCTCGCGAGCCTGCTGCTCGGCTATCTGGGTGAGATTACGCTGGCGGGGATTTTGGGCGCCCTCGTGGGGAAGATGGCCAGCCCCTGGGGCGCCGTCGTCGCGCACGGCGCGGCGCTCGTGCTGGCCTTCGCGCTGCTTACCGTGCTGCAAGTGATTCTCGGCGAGCTGGTGCCCAAGGGGCTGAGCCTGGCGCGGGCCGAGCGCGTGGCGCTGCTAGTGGCCCGGCCTTTTTCTTGGTTTCTGAACACGTTTCGGTGGGCGATTGATCTGCTGGACGGCGTTTCCGAAAAGATTCTGGGGGTGATGGGTGTGGCGTCGTCTCACAGCCACACCCTGGCGCGTTCCACCGAAGAGTTGCAAATCATGATCCAGCAGGCGGGCGACCGCGGGCTGCTGCCTCCCGTGGACGTGAAATTCATTCAAAACGCGATGGAGCTGGGGCAGGTGCAGGTGCGCGAAGTGATGGTGCCGCGCCCGGACATCTACGCGCTGCGCTCCGATGCTGGCCTGGAAGAGGTGATGAGAATGTTCGCGACCACGCAGCGGTCGCGCATTCCCGTCTACGAAGGCTCGCTCGACCACATTCTCGGTTTTATCCACATCAAGGATATGATCTGGGTCCTGCTTGATCGTCTGCGGCCCGGCGAGGAGGGTTCGCCCGCCGGCGAATTCCGGTTGAAGAATCTGGTGCGCGATGCTCTGATCGTGCCCGAGACGAAGCCCGCCAGCGAATTGCTGCTGGAATTCCGCGCGCGCCGCACGGGCCTGGCCATGGTCGTGGACGAGTTTGGGAGCATTCTGGGGCTGGTGACGCTCGAAGACATCCTCGAGCAGATGGTCGGCGAAATCCACGACGAATTCGACGTAGTCGAATGGCCGCTCGTGCTCGCCGATGGCGGGATGATTTTCGACGCCGCCATCAACGTGCGCGACCTCGAGACGCAGTACAACATCGCCCTGCCCGAAGACCCGTCGTATGAAACGCTCGGTGGATTCATCCTCAGCCGGCTGGGGTTCATGCCCCGCGGGCGTGAAAGCTTTGAAGCCGGCGGCTACCGCTTTACGGTGATGGAAATGGATCACCGCCGCGTTTCGCGCGTGAAGATCAAGCCGCTGCGCTCCGCGCCGGGAGCCCCGCCCGAACACTCCCTTCCCGCCGATTCGGCGGAGCAATCCCAGGCGGCTGCCGCTGCCGCTGCCGCTGCAAACCCTTCCGGGCAGGCCCGCGGCGGCGGGCAAGCCTCCCGCAAGGCGGGCCGGCGCGGAAAATGACACGCTACATATTTTTTCGCCTCCTGCTGGCCCTCCCGGCGCTGTGGCTGATCGTCACGATGGTGTTCATGCTCGCGCATATCGTTCCGGGTGATCCTGTCCAGCAGATGCTCGGCGAAGGCGCGCGCGCCGAAGACATACAGCAACTGAGGCATACGCTGGGGCTGGACTTGCCGGTGCCGGTGCAATACGGGCGCTATATCAAGGGAGTTCTCCACGGCGATTTGGGCGAATCGTTCCGCTTTCAGCAGCCGGTCGCGCAAGTAGTGCTGTCGCACTACCCCGCCACGCTGGAGTTGGCGGTCGTGGCGTTGCTGGTATGCGCGGCGATAGGAATACCCGCGGGGCTCGCGGCCGCGGAGCGGCGCGGGGGAGCCACGGACCACGCCGTGGGTGTGTTCACGCTCCTGGGACTTTCCATTCCCAATTTTGCGCTGGGCCCGGTCCTCATCCTTCTGTTCAGCGTAATTTTGGGCTGGCTGCCGGTGTCGGGGCGCGGAGGAATTGCGCATCTGGTGCTGCCGGCGATCACGCTGGGCGCGGCGATTGCCGCGATCCTGACGCGCATGGTTCGAACGGCGACGATGGAAGAGCTTTCGAGCGACTACGTCCGCACGGCGCGGGCCAAGGGGCTTTCGGAGGGGGCGGTATTATTTCGCCACGCATTTCGAAACGCCCTGATACCCATTCTCACCATGCTTGGGTTGCAGTTCGGCACCCTGCTGGCGGGCGCCATCGTCACGGAAACGATTTTCTCCTGGCCGGGGATCGGGCGGCTGACCGTGCAGGCCATCCAGGCGCGCGATTATCCCCTGCTGCAGGGCTGTATTCTGCTGATCGCCGTTTCGTACGTGGCCGTGAATTTCTTGACGGACCTGGCCTGCGCCGTGGCCGATCCGCGGGTGCGCTTGGAATGAGAAATTTTTTCGATTATCTCCGGCGCAATGGACCCGCCCGCGTGGGACTGGCTCTGGCGGTCGTGCTCGTTTTCGTGGCGATAACGGCGCCGTGGCTCGCGCCTGCCGATCCCACGGCGCAAAATCTGGCCGCGCGGCTGGCCCCGCCGAGCGCGGCGCACTGGATGGGCACGGACGAATTGGGGCGCGACATCCTCTCGCGCATTCTCTTCGGCGCGCGCATATCCATGCTCGTGAGCGTGTGCGTCGTGCTCGGCGCGGGGATCACCGGCCTCGCGATCGGTTCGATCGCCGGGTATTGCGGCCGGTGGTTCGACGGGTTCGTGAACATCGTGCTCATCAATGCGTTTCTTTCCTTCCCCGGAATCCTGCTGGCCATCGCCTTCGCCGCGTTTCTGGGGCCGGGGATCGGCAAGGTGATTCTCGCGCTCGTCGTCACAGGCTGGGCCGGCTATGCGCGGCTCGCTCGCGCGCAGGTCTTGCAGGCCAAGGAAATGGAGTACGTTCTCGCGGCGCGTTCGCTCGGAGCGTCGCATGCCCGGATTCTCGTCCGCCACATTCTGCCCAATATTCTTCCGCCCGTGCTTGTGCAGGCGACGATCGGCATGGCCGGGGCGATTCTGGCGGAGTCCACCCTGAGCTTTCTGGGGCTGGGCGTGCTCGCGCCCATGCCCAGCTGGGGCGCGATGCTCAACGACGGGCGCAGCCACCTCTTCGACGCGCCGCATCTGGTAATCTTCCCGGCGCTGGCCGTGATGGCCGCTGTGCTGGCCTTCAATCTTCTCGGTGACGCGCTGCGCGACTGGATGGATCCGCGGCTGCGGTCCTATCTTATCGTGACCTCGCTAGCCCGCTAGCTTCTTATTGTGGGATAAGGGAATGGAGCGCCTCACGGCTGCTAGGCGTACTGCACCAGGCAGGGAGTATCATTCACGGCGCGTCGTACACGGTGATACCGCCGGCGAATTTCGGCCATGCCTACACGCTGGATGCGGCGGGCCATCGGACGAGCGTAACGGAGAAGAGCGGGCGCACGGTGAATTACGGCTACGACAGCGGCTGGGCTCGTTCGCTATGAAGACTACTTTGAAAAAACCATTGTCCAGTGGCCAAGTCAACGTCGCACAGCCAAAGCTGAGTCAATCGCTCCTCTCCAGTCTTTGGCGCCGCAAGTCCACGGTTATTGCGGCGTTTTCCGTCGCGACAATTTCCCTCCATCTGGTGCTCCGCTTCGGCTTTCACACCACGCCGCGCATCTATCAGATTCCACTGCTGTCCACGCTCGTTATCGGGGGCCTTCCGCTCCTCTATGACCTGCTTCGGAAGCTCCTGAAGCGGGAATTTGGTTCCGATCTGCTGGGGGGGATTTCCATCATTACTTCCATCCTGCTGGGCGAATATCTGGCCGGCTCGATTATCGTCTTGATGCTTTCTGGCGGAGAAGCATTGGAAAGTTATGCCTTGCGGAGCGCCTCTTCGGTCCTTGCAGCGCTGGCTAAACGGATGCCTTCGATTGCCCACCGAAAACGCACAACGGAAGTGCTGGATGTGGCATTGGCGGAGATTGCCGTGGGTGATGCCCTCGTGATTTATCCGCACGAGATCTGTCCGGCGGATGGCGTCGTGACCGATGGCCACGGGGTGATGGATGAATCCTATCTCACCGGTGAGCCATTCAAGATTACTAAAACCAGCGGCTCGACGGTGATCTCCGGCGCGATCAACGGCGAGTCGGCCCTGACTATTCGCACAACTCAGCGACCGGCCGATTCGCGCTACGCGAAGATCATGGAAGTCATGCGCGAGTCCGAGTCTCAGCGGCCTCAGTTGCGGCGGCTTGGCGATCAACTCGGAGCCATTTACACGCCGGTCGCGCTGGCGGTGGCGATTCTAGCCTGGGTAATCAGTGGTGAATCGATCCGCTTCCTTGCTGTGTTGGTCATTGCCACGCCTTGCCCTTTGCTTCTCGCCATCCCCATCGCAATCATGGGCTCGATTTCCCTCTGCGCCCGCAGGGCGATCATCGTCAAGAGTCCGGTCGTACTTGAGCAAATCGCCGGATGTCGGACCGCGATTTTCGACAAAACCGGGACGCTCACCTATGGCCAGCCAAAACTGACGGAGCAACTCATTGCCCCTGGCTTTGCGCAGCGGGAGGTGCTGACACTCGTGGCAAGTCTGGAGCGTTACTCCAAGCATCCGTTGGCGAGAGCCATCCTCACGTCGGCGAAAGAAGAAGCTCTGGAGCTCCCCGAGGCTACGGAGGTGAGCGAACACCCCGGCCGGGGGCTGCGAGGAACCATCTCGGGCCATCAATTACAGATCACTAGCCGCGCCAAGCTCGCGGCACAAGGGATCTCTGGCATCGATCAACTCCCACCGCTCGGCGGCGGACTCGAGTGCGTCGTGGCAATCGACAGTCGCTACGCGGCCACCCTCCGCTTTCGCGACGCGCCCCGAGCGGAGAGCCGTTCCTTTGTGAAGCATTTGGGTCCCAAGCACCAATTCCAGCGGGTGATGATCGTGTCGGGAGATCGTGAGTCGGAGGCTCGTTACCTCGCTGAGCAAGTGGGTATCACCGAAATCTACGCTCAGAAAAGTCCTGAAGACAAGCTTGCGATCGTCCGCAAGGAAACTGCCGCCGCCAAGACACTTTATGTAGGGGACGGCATCAACGACGCCCCGGCCATGATGGCGGCCACAGTGGGCATGGCCATCGGAGAGAACAGCGACGTGACAGCGGAAGCGGCCGGCGTCGTGATCATGGATAACTCCCTGAACAAAGTGGATGAATTCATGCACATCAGCCGCCGCATGCGATCCATCGCACTCCAAAGCGCTGTGGGCGGTATGGCGCTGAGCGTCATTGGCATGGCCTTTGCAGCCACCGGTCATATAAGTCCGGTAAGTGGCGCCATCACTCAAGAAGTTATCGACATTCTGGCTGTGATGAATGCGTTGCGGGCCGCCTTTGCCCCCAAAGTGATTTATGATCTCTGACAGACCCTTGAGGACGGAGGCGCGACTCTTCACGCGGCGTGACCCGACCACTGCACACTGACTACGAAAAGCGAAGCTGAGCACTTCATCGGACCCGACACCGGACCCGATGCTCTGTATCGGGAAGTGTGGGGCTTTTTTCTGGTCGGTCCGTTTCCCATGTCCCTTGCCATAATGCAAAACGAACCGCCGCACGCAGACCTGTGGTGAGCGAAGCGAATCCATGGCGCGCCCCAACGGCATCGCCACGAATCACAGCTACCACAATCCGTCGCGGCTGCTTATTCCGGTCCAGCGCTTCCAAGCCCGCAAATTCCCCTCTGACGAGGGATTTTTGTGCAACGTGGCGGCGTTCCAACCAACCTGAGACGCGACCATCCTAATGGAATGAGAGGTGAGGCACGGGCGGGAAATGAATATTCAGCTTATGGCAAATGAAGAGAACCAGCATCGCGCCCAATGTCGAGAAGATAATGCCGGCGGGATGAAATCGATCGCTCATCGGACGCCAAAGCATGTGGCTGACGCCGCCGCCGAGGATTGATCCGACCACGCCGACCACCATCGTCCAGAACAACGTTATGTTCACGTGCATCACCGATTTCGCGATGAATCCCGCGATGAGCCCGATAAGAACGTACCAGATCAAGTGAAACATGCTCTTTCCTCCCTCGTCTGCCTTGCGAACGTCGCCGAGTATATGCCAGGGTTTACCAATTAGCCCGGAATTTCCGATTTGAACCTCTGCCTCGCGCATCGTACGCTCCTGCCGCCCGGAACACAACGAATCTCCCGCGAGAGCAGGCCTTACCAACGTCAGCCGAGCTCCGGCGCCTCGTTCCTGCCGCCCCACCCTGCTAGCCCCCCGAAAACGACCAAAAAGTGGAATTTTCCTTCCACTTCTATGGTATGTGGAAAGATAATTCCTCCGGGGCGCCTCTCCAAAAGTCCTTCATCTATTGCAAATACAGGCCTTAGCAGACTCTCTGCGTGGTACTAGCCGTGCTTCTCCCATTCCGAGACCGGCTTAGAACCAAAAATAGAGGAGAGTCCGTTCATGATCCTAGCCGTTGCCGCACTTTTGTTTCAGATAGCGCCGGTTGCGCAAGCCTTTACAGTAGAAAAGGCAGCGCAGGCGCCGACATCGGCCGCCGCGCCAAGCAGTCCCGCACCACCGGCCCTTGCAGCGGGGAATGACAGGCCCACGAGCATGAATGCCCCTCTCGCCCCGGTGCCTGTGAACCTGGCCCCGGAAGCAACGACGGAGGCGTTCAATACGGATGCCATGAATACGCCGGCGCAGACCTCACTTTCGACGATTCGAGTTCCGGAACTCCCCATGGAAAAGTCGGTTCATTTCGACGCGGAATCGCTGCCCTCGCGCAAGAAGTGGCTGGCGCTCTCGCTCGTCGAGCACGGCGCGGCTGCCTTCGATGCCTATGCGACGCGCGATGCCGTCTCGCACGGCGCTCGCGAGGAGGACCCCTTCCTGCGGCCCGTGGCGAACTCCGACTCCATTTACGCCGTATCTCAGATTTGCCCCGTGCTGCTCGATTTCGCGAGTCACAAGATGCAGCGCGCCAACAATAATTTTGTGCGCCACTCCTGGTGGGTGCCGCAATCGCTGGGCACGGTCGTGTATCTGCTTTCCGGCGTGCACGATCTCCACGTCGCCAATCAGCAATAGAGGTTGACGGCAAGAAGGCTCGGTTCACAAAGACTTTCTCTCTCTCCCTGGCGGCAGGAAAATTAGTCCAAAGGCGCCCCGATGAACTTCATTGGGGCGCCTTTTTTCTTTGCCGCGGATTCCTCTGTTCACCTCTTTACCGCCCGATGCAGTCTTAAACGTCGGAAGAGTCGCGATTTGGACGGGCCGTTAACGCATAGCTCACGGACCGTGACACATCTATGGAACTTTGCATCCCACTTCAGGTAATCAGGGATGGGGTCAAACCTTGCTGTTAGAACAGAAGGATAGAAGGCGAAGAACGATAGTCGTGAATTCCCCGGGAAAACAGTTGCGCAAGAAGTCTTCGGGCCGAAGCCTTCGGAGTCCGGTCCTTGCACGCATCTGCTCGGTTTGGCTAATCCTAAGCGTCCTCACTTGCGCGTCCCCGGTTCTGGCGCAGTCTCAACAACCCCCTATCGCCCCGCGAGCGGGAAGCGGTCCAGCGAGTGCATCGGGAACAAAGGAATCGGCCGGCCATCAGGCGCCCGACGAGCGATTGTCGGGAAGGATCATCGGGACGATTGTGGATCCGAGTGGGACCTTCGTGGCTGGAGCCCGGCTGAGACTGACGTGGAAAGGTCAATCTGCAAACGCGGAGGCGCAATCCGGAGACAGCGGGCAATTCTCCTTTGAAAATATCGCTCCCGGGCCGTTCCAGCTCACCATCACGGCCCCGGCCTTCGCCACGCAAGTGTACTCTGGAAACCTGCGGCCGGGTGAGGTCTGCATTATTCCGCAGATCACGCTGGCGATTGCCACCGTCACCACGCAGGTGCGGGTCCTGCCCTCACAGACCGCATTGGCGGAACAGCAGATCAAGGTCCAAGAAACGCAGCGCCTGCTCGGCTTCGTTCCCAATTTCTATGTCAGCTACCTCCAGAGCGATGCGGTTCCTCTCACCACGAAGCAAAAGTTCGAGCTTGCCTGGAAGACCACGCTGGATCCCGTCACCTTCGCAGTGACCGGGGCCATTGCCGGAATCGAGCAGGCGGACAATAATTTCCGTGAATATGGGCAAGGCGCGCAGGGTTATGGAAAGCGCTACGGCTCCACGTATGCGGATCTCATGACCGGCACGTACATCGGGAGCGCCATTCTCCCGTCGCTTTTGAAACAAGATCCGCGCTATTTTTACAATGGAACCGGCAGCAAGCGTTCGCGCCTCCTCTACGCGCTGGAGAACTCCTTGATCTGCAAGGGCGATAACGGGCGCTGGCAGCCAAACTACTCGAATGTCTTCGGAAACCTCGCTGCGGGCAGCATTTCGAATCTTTACTATCCGTCGAACGATCGCGGAGCCGCCTTGACGTTTGAAAGGGCCGGACTCGGCATTGCGGCGACGAGCGGCGTGGACGTCCTTCAAGAGTTTGTCCTCCGAAAATTGACCACGAATTTTCGCATCCGCGAAGCGGCGAAGCATTAGCGCGCGGGGCGCGCCAAGCCGAGAGCGGCGTGCGCGCGCGAGGCGCAAACCAAGGGATTGCGCCCAGGGGTATCATTGCCCGCGACGGAGTGCTATGCTAAGGTGAAAATTAGGAGGCGCAAAATGAGCGATAGCGTAGGATCCAAAGTCAGTTTTTTCCTAGTAGGGCTGGGCATCGGCGCGCTGGTGGGAATTCTATTCGCGCCCAAGTCCGGTGAGGAGACGCGCGAATATCTCTCCGCCAAGGCCGACGAGGGCAAGGAATACGCGCAGAGAAAGGCGCGAGAGCTTCGCGAGCGCGCCGAGGATCTGATCGAGCGCAGCAAGGAAATCATGTCCCGCCAGAAGGACGCCATCTCTTCGGCGGTGGACGCGGGCAAGCAGACCTACAAGCGGGAAGCGAAAGTTTCCTGAGCTCGGGAAGGGGTGGAGATGTCCGGCTGGCTCGAAGCATTCATTGTGATCGCGGCGATGGCGATCGTCGTGCAAATGGCGATTCTTGTGGCGATGTTCGTCGTGATGCGCGAGACAGCCGAACGATTCACCCGCATCGCCTCTCAACTCCAGGCCCGCCTGGACCCCATTCTTCTTCGCACCGGCCGCATCCTCGAAGATTCCGAGGAACGCATCGCGAGCGTCATGAGCGATGCTTCGGAAATCTCGCGCGTGGCCCGCAGCCAGGCGCAGCGCGTGGACCGCGTTTTCTCCGATGCCGTCGAGCGGCTGCGCATTCAGGTCATCCGCGCCGACCACATCATCACGGGCACGCTCGAAGTGATCGAAGAGGCCGGATCGAAGGTCCGCAGCACGGTATGGGAACCTGTGCGCCAGGTGTCCGCGATGCTCAAGGGCCTGAAGGCGGGGCTTGATATGATCCGCGGCGGGCAGCGCCGCAGCCCGGCCCCGGATGCCACCGCTCCGCAGGACGAAGAACTCTTCATCTGAGGCCGGTCGTTCGATTGGGCGATTCGGCGCTCCCGTGTGGCCGCTTCGAACTTCTTCTCTCGCTACACAATAAAAAGCAAATTTCCCGCTCCGCGGCCATTCTCGCCAAGGCCCTGTCCGCGCGAAGGCCACAGCCGCGAAGCGCGCAAAGGAAAAGGGCGTCCCCATGAACTCCATTGGGACGCCCTTTGATTTTCGCGGCGCCGGGCCCCGGCCCGGAACGCTCGAAGTTTAAATGTCGTAGTACAAATGGAACTCGTACGGGTGCGGGCGCATGCGCAAGGGAGTCACTTCTTTGGCCATTTTGTAATCAATCCAAAGATCGATGAACTCCTTGCTGAAGACGCCGCCCTTGGTCAGGAAGGCGTGGTCCTTCTGGAGCGCACCGAGCGCCTCGTCGAGCGAGCCTGGCAGAGATGGAACATGCTTCATCTCTTCCGCGGAAAGCTCGAAGATGTCCTTGTCGAGCGGCCCTCCCGGATCAATTTTGTTCTCGATGCCGTCCAAGCCGGCCATGAGCATGGCCGAATAAGCCAGATACGGGTTGCACGATGGGTCGGGCGGCCGGAATTCCAGCCGCTTGGACTTGGGATTTTCCGAATAGACCGGGATGCGCACGGCCGCCGAGCGGTTGCGCTTCGAGTAGGCCAGGTTCACGGGCGCTTCAAATCCCGGCACAAGCCGCTTGTAGGAGTTGGTTCCCGGCGCGGCGAAGGCCACGATCGCCGGCGCGTGCTTCAGCAAGCCCCCGATGTAATGCAGAGCCATTGGGCTCAGCCCCGCATAGCCGTCGCCGGCAAAGAGCGGTTTGCCCTTGTTCCAGAGCGATTGGTGGGTGTGCATGCCCGAGCCATTGTCCGAGAAAATCGGCTTGGGCATGAACGTGACCGTCTTGCCGTACTGATAGGCGACGTTGCGGCAGATGTATTTGTACTTCATCATGTTGTCCGCCGCCTTGATCAGCGTATCGAACCTGAAATCAATTTCGGCTTGCCCCGCGGTGGCTACTTCGTGGTGGTGGCATTCGACTTCGATCCCGCACGCTTGCATCTGCAGGACCATGTCCGTGCGCAGGTCCTGAAAGTGGTCCGTGGGCGGAACGGGGAAGTAGCCTTCCTTATAGCGCGGCCGGTAACCCAGATTGTGCTCGGCGCGTCCGGAATTCCAGCGGCCTTCGTCGGAGTCCACGTAGTAGAAGGAGTGCTGCTCCCGCGAATCGAAGCGCACGCTATCGAAGATGAAAAACTCGGCTTCGGCCCCGAAGAAGGCCTGGTCCGCGATGCCCGTCTTGAGCAGGTAGGCTTCGGCGCGGTGGGCCAGATTGCGGACGTCGCGGCCATAGGGCTTGCGCGTCGGCGGGTCCACGGCGTCGCAGATCATCACGAGTGTCGGCGTGTCGCGGAAAGGGTCCATGAAGGCGGTGTTGGGATCGGGCATCAGCAGCATGTCCGATTCGTGAATTGACGCCCAGCCGCGAATGGAGCTCGCGTCCATCCCGAAGCCATCCTGGAAGGAATCCAGGATCAGTTCCTGCGATCGGGTAGCTGACGTGCTGCCAGACGCCCGGAACATCCACGAAGCGCAGGTCCAGAATTTTGGCGTTATTTTTCGCGGCGAAATCGAGAACGGCTTTTGGGTCCATTCGCCTCCTCCGCAATCCAGTGCGGCAAGCAGATTTAGGGAATTTAAGAGGCGGAGGTTACCCCACGCACCGATTGGCGTCAAGCCCCGCCGTCTTTCATCTTTATGAAATCTTTACATCACTTCGATAGGTTTCTTGAATGGGGATGCGAGCGCCCCGGGGTGGCAGTGAGTTGAAACGGTCCTAATCGTAATATTCGGCGCCCAGGTGAGTGATCAACTCCTCGCCCATCATCCAGCGGAGTGTATTCTTCAGCTTCATCAATTGAATGAACAGATCGTGCTCCGGGTAAAGCTCCGGCGCGCACATCGGCGACTTGAAATAGAAGCTCAGCCATTCCTGGATTCCGCGCATTCCCGCGCGCTTGGCCAGGTCGAGGAACAGGACCAGGTCGAGAACGATGGGCGCCGCCAGAATCGAATCGCGGCAGAGGAAATCCACCTTGATCTGCATGGGGTAGCCGAGCCAGCCGAAAATGTCGATGTTGTCCCAGCCTTCCTTGTTGTCGCCGCTGGGCGGGTAATAGTTGATGCGGACCATGTGATGGAAATTTCCGTACAGCTCGGGATAAATTTTGGGCTGGAGAATATATTCGAGCGCCCCGAGCTTCGATTCCTCCTTGGTCTTGAAGGAGCCGGGATCGTCGAGCACCTCGCCGTCGCGGTTGCCCAGAATATTGGTGGAAAACCAGCCGCGCAAGCCGATCATGCGCGCCTTGAGTCCCGGCGAGAGGATGGTTTTCATCAGGGTTTGGCCGGTCTTGAAATCCTTGCCGGCGATGGGCACGTCCTTTTCCTTCGCGTAGGCGATGAGCGCGGGAATGTCCGCGGAGAGATTGGGCGCGCCATTGGCGTAGGGGACGCCCTCGCTCATGGCCGCGTAGGCGTAGAGCATGGACGGAGCGATGGCCGGGTGGTTGGACTTCATGGCCTTCTCGAACGAGGCCATGTCCTTGTGAACGTCCTGCGGCTTCATGAAGATTTCCGTGGAACCGCACCAGACCATCACGAGGCGGTCGAGCTTGTTCTTCTTCTTGAACTCGCGGATGTCCTCGCGAATCTGCTCGGCGAGATCGAACTTGTTCTTCCCTTTCTTGACGTTCGGGCCCTCAATATTTTTCACATAATTGCGGTCAAACGCGGCCGTCATGGGTTTCAGGCCCTTCAGGAACTTTTCGGCCTTGGCCAGGTCTTGCGGGCTGAGCACGCCCGCGTTGGCGGCGGCCTGATAGGCATTGTCCGGGTAGATGTCCCAGCCGCCGAAGACGAGGTCGTCGAGGCCCGCCAGACGCACGAACTCCTTGATTTTCGGCACGCGCGACTCCGTGCGTTTTCCCAGGCGAATGGTGCCCATCTGCGTGAGCGAGCCTACCGGAACGGATTCGCCCTGCCTCACCAGTTCCACACCCGCCATGAGCGTGGTGCTCACCGCTCCCATTCCCGGCGTGAGCACGCCGAGTTTTCCTTTTGGCGGAGCAATACTTACGGGCCTGCGCATGCGTTTCCCCCTATTTGATTCGAAGATGTAGCAGCCCCGGTTCGAAGCTGCGTTCCATACCCGCTCGATTTAAAAGGGCGGGAACCACAAAGACAACGATGATGATGCATCCCGGCGATTTTTGCAAATCCATTCACATTAAGGTGGTGGGTCAGTCTGGATTTTCTTCATCGTGACACAAAAAGCCAAAATTCAAACTGACCCATTACCCACATTGACATGGAGAGGTCGCGGACCGGCGGGCCGCGATAGTGTCTTAATTCGAGCGAAACGTATTGTGCAGTCACTCTGAGCGGAGTCCCGCGTTCCTGGTTTTCCCGCCGCCTTTTGGCGGGCGCGGGACGCAGTCGAAGTACGGTTTTCCATCGCTCGGTGTTTGAGCGATGAATCCCTCGTCCAGCCCTCAAGACTGGGAAATTTTTCAAATTAGGACACTATCCACGTTTGGAGCCTAGAGGAAATCATTCTCCTGGCAAACTGATCCACCGCTGCTTATACTCCCCCCCATGCTTCTCAAGCGAATCGGCGCCGGAATCATTGTCGCTGGGATTGTTGTCGGTGTCCTGGCAAGCAATGTTACCCGCACTACCCATTCTCATGGATGGCTCTACAAGTTTACGCCACTAATTATGTTCCTCTTCTTCTTGATAGGCGCAACCATAGGAGTTGCCGGAATGATAGCCAGCACCATCCAGCGGCGTCGCAAAAATCGAATCTGAAACACCACCCAGGCCGCGCGCGCCTTGATTCTGCTCGGGCGCTCATGGTAAGTTGCCCCGAGCGTACGGCGCAACCCGCCGCGAGCGAACATTTGCCCGCCGAACTCCTTAGGATTTCATCGCAGGCGCCGGAGCCCCACCTGATTGAGTATGCCGCGGGCTTCATCGAGCGCGGCAGCGTGATTGGAATTCCCACGGATACGTTCTATGGACTCTCCGCCGACCCTTTCAATCTCTCCGCCATCGAGCGGGTTTTTCAGGTGAAGGGCCGTCCGGAAACGCGCGCCTTGCCGATTCTCGTGAATTCGGTCGAGCAGGCCGTGACGCTCGCTCGCGACATTCCCGACGCATTTTTGGCCCTCGCGAACAAATTCTGGCCCGGCGCGTTGACGCTGGTCATCGAGGCCACGCATCGTTTGCCTCTCAAGGTGACCGGCAACAGCGGGCGCGTGGCGCTTCGCTGGCCGGACTCGGCCGTTGCCGCGGCGCTCATCGAAGCGGCGGGCGGACCCATTACGGGCACGAGCGCCAATCTCTCCGGCCATCCTTCCTGCACCAACGCCCGGCAGATCGTCGAGCAGCTTGGCAACCGCCTGCCGCTCATCCTCGATTCCGGCGACACGGGCGCGACGCTGGCCTCGACCATCGTGCGCATAGACGGGGAGGAATGGGGCGTGGTGCGCGAAGGGGCCGTGCCCGAGTCCGAAATCAGAAAGGCGCTCGATTCGTAACGCGCAGCCGGCTCTGTTGACATCCCCTCCTGCTCCACCCCGCACGCGCTGTCATTCTGACGACTGAGCAGCCCGATTTCCGTGCCTTGCCCTCGATTTTGCGCGGAAATCGCGTGCCCTGGCGAAGGAGGAAGAATCTCGGCGCCGGAACGGCGGAAACCTCGGACCCATCCAGCGTCTATTTCAGGCAGGATGTCAACAGAGCCGCCGCAGCCCATCGCTGGCGCGGCGCCCGCGGCCGGAGACCCGGGGCGGGGTAAAGCCCCTCATTCGTAGCGCAAACACTCCGTGGGCTCGAGCGCGGCGGCCTTCTCGGCGGGCAAGTATCCGAACGTCACGCCGATGATGCAGGACACCGCGAAGGCCACCACAACGGAGAGCCAGGAAAAAGGGACGCTCATGTCCTCGGGCAGCAGGGGTCGCGCCACCACCGGGATGGCGATGCCGGCGAGGATGCCCGCCAGAGCGCCCGTGCCGCTGATCAAGACCGCCTCGGAGAGAAATTGGCGTCGAATGTCGTCGCGGCGCGCCCCCACGGCCCTGCGCACCCCGATCTCGTGCGTCCGCTCCTTCACGGTCACGAGCATGATATTCATGATGTTCACGCCCCCCACCGTCATGCAGATGAATGCCACCGCCAGCAAGGAAAGGGAAGTGGCCAGGGAGATGTTGCGGACCACATCGAGGAGCGAAGTCAAATTTTCCACGCGATACGCGGCCCCCGGCCGGTGCCTGCTTCGCAAAATCTCCCCCACGCGCCGGGTGACGAAGGGCACGTCCTCGGGATCGCGGGCCTGGGCATAGAGGTTGAAGTACGCGTAGTTCCCCGTGTCGTAGGCAATCACCGAAAAGGGCGCCAGGATCGTATTGCGCTGAATCTCCGTCAGCCCCAGCGTCGAACCCGCCTCCCGAAATACGCCCACGACCGTAAACGTGAGCTCGCCCACCTGGATGTTCTTGCCGATGGGGTCGTCGGCGGGGAAGGCCTCGCTGGCAAGTTCTTCCGTCACCAGGCAGACCTTGCTTCGAGTAGCGAACTCGTCCTGGTCCAGATAGCGCCCGCGCAAGATTTGCAGATGCCGGATCATTCCAAAATCCTCGGTGACTCCCACGAGGCTCGCGGAATAGGCGTTCGAGCCGACATCAATCATCGTGGGAAGATGAATCGAACCGGCCACCCGCTCCACCTGGGGAATGTTGTCGCGCAAAGCCTGGGCGTCCGCCGCGTTAAGCTCATCCTCGAGAGGAATGGGCCCTCCGGTCCACACCATTTCCGCATACACAAGATTCGAACCGATGGATTCGACCAGCCCCACCAGGTACTCCCGCGCGGTAAGAGAGACGGTGACTACGAGAACCACGCAGGCCGTGCCGATGGTGATTCCCAACGTGGAAAGAAATGAGCGCAGCTTATGCGCCCCGAGCGCGCGAAAAGCCTCGGTCCAGGTGCTCGAAGGAACCATCGGGGCAATGCTAACACATCCCTAATGCTGCTCCGCGGAGTCGCTTGTCCCCCGCAGCGTCGCTTGCTCTAGAAAATCGTAATCTCCTCCAGGAGAGATCACGATTCCCGTCACCGTGTCGCGATGCACGCAGACGTTATCCAGGTACCACAGATTGATATACGGCTCGTCCTCGGCGGCCATCTTCTGAATCTCCGACAATATCTCCTTGCGCTTTTGGGGGTTCATCTCCACGCGCTGCCGGTCGAGCAGGGCATCGAGAGCCGGGTTATGGTAGTGGCCGCGATTGGCGCCCAGCGGCGGCATGCGCCGGGAACTGAACACGTAATCGAAAATATCCGGATCGTTGTTCACGTAGCCCGTCCACAGAAGCGTATACAGTTGAAAGCTTCCGCGCGAGACATCCGCCAGGAGCGTCGCGTTTTCGAGCGGGCGCAATTCCAGTGCGATGCCGACGCGCTTCCATTCGTCCGCCAGAACTTCGCCGAGCAGTCGCGCCGATTCTTCCGTGGAAGTCTTCAGCTCCAAATGGAAGCGCACGCCGTCCGCGCGCCTGGGAAATCCGGCCGCATCCAGCAACTGCTCCGCGCGCGCGGGATCGTAGGGATACTGTTTCACGTCCGGCTCGTACGCCCAGTTGTTCGGCGGGAGCAGGCCGGAGGCGGCCCGCGCCTGCCCGTGCAGCAAATATTGGATCATCGTGGCGCGATCGGTGGCGTAAGCCAGGGCCTGGCGAACTTCGCGATGCGCCAGGATGGGATCGTCGAAATTGAACGCCACATAGCGGAGCTGCGTGCCGGGCGACTCCGTGGCCTCGATTCGCGGCTGTTTGGCCAGCGCCGCGACCATGTCCGGCGTAAGCGAGTTCACCCCTCCCACGTCCGCGGTGCCTTTGCGCAATTCGAGCGCCCGCACGATCGCGTCCGGCACGATCCGGAATCGGACGCGGCCGATACTCGGCATCGGCCCGAAGTAATCCGGATTTCGTTCGAGGATTATTTCTTCGTCCTGCGCCATGCTCACGAAACGAAATGGTCCGGTTCCCACCGGATGCCGCGCCATCTCCGCGCCCGAACCCGCGGGAACGATCCCGATGGCCAGCCGGGTCACGTTATAAATAAACGACGCGTAGGGCTCCCGCAGGCGGATGATCACCGTAGCATCATCGGGCGCCTCGACCGACTCGACGAGCCGGAACGCCCCTCGCTTCGGTGACTGCACGGCTCCCGAAATGATGGAGTCGAGCGTAAACTTCACGTCCGCCGAGGTCAGCCGCCGCCCGTCGTGGAACTTCACCCCCCGCCGCAGATGAAACACGTACGTCAAGGGGTCCGGGGTTTCCCATCTTTCAGCCAAGTCGCCGACGACGTTCATCTGCGCGTCGCGCTGGACCAAGCCGTCAAAGATCAGGCCGTCCAGCTCCTCCGATTGCGAGTCCGTGCCGATCCGCGGGTCCAGGTTTGTGGGCTGCGACTCGATCAGGAAATTCACCGCCGCTGGTTCACCCGCGGGCCGGCGCGCGCAGCCCGCGGCGCCCATCGCGAGCCACCCACAAAACGCCCCTACCGCGGCCCGGCGCCTATACCTTGGGGAACATCCCGGCGTCCTTCGCTCCTCGTCTCGGGCCTTCGCCGTCATTTATTTTTTCTCGCGCCCCAAGGATCCACGCTCTTTCCCATCACGACGGCCCGCCTTGCCCCCGTGGCGGAGGGCAGATTATTCACGCGCCCGTGGTAGGCCTCGTAGGCCAACACGGCAAACGCAAACGCTTCCTTGGCCTCCGCGGGGACGCCAAATCGGCCGGAGGGCGAGATTTCGATTCCCGGAAGCGCCGCCGCGAGTTGCGCCATGATCAGGGGATTGCGCGTGCCTCCTCCGGCTACGATCAATTCGCGCACCTGGGCGCGCGGCAAAATAAATCGGCGAAAGGCGTCGGCGATCGAAAACGAAGTGAACACCGCCGCCGTGCGCAGCAAATCCACCGGCTCGCCGTGGTGCCTTTTTCCCCAGGCCAGCAGCCGCTCCACGTAGGCGCGTCCAAACTGTTCGCGCCCCGCCGTCTTGGGCGGTTTTGTCCGCAGGTACTTTTCACGCATCAGCCGCGCCAGCAGTTCCGGAATCGTGCGCCCCTTGAGCGCCATGCGCGCGTCCCGGTCGAATGGCGCGCGCCCCCGCGTGATGCGCTCGGCCAGGGCGTCCACGATCATGTTTCCCGGGCCGGTGTCGAACGCGAAGACGTCCTCCGGCCGCGCGCCCGCGGGAATCACGGTCACGTTGGCAATCCCCCCGATATTGAGCGCCGCCCGCCCGATCTTCGCGTGCCGGTAGAGCAGGTAATCCACGAAGGGCACGAGCGGCGCGCCCTGCCCCCCGGCGGCCATATCCGCGGGACGAAAATCCGCAATCGTCGCTATTCCCGTGCGTTCGGCGATGACGTTCGGCTCCCCGATCTGCATCGTGGAGGCCATGTGCCACCCGGCCCTCGACCAGTGGTTCGGCCCCTGGTGGTGGATGGTCTGTCCATGCGAGCCGATCAGCGAAACATCCCGCAGGGGCACCCGCCAAATTTGGCATGCGCCGATCGCCGCCTCCGCAAACTCCTTGCCCAGCCGAAAATTGAGCTCGCTCACCTCCGCCGCCGTGGTTGCGCCGCCGTTGGCCAGCCGCAGAATCGCCTCCCGCACGCGCGGGGGGAAGGGGACGTGATGATGTCCTTCGAGTGTGGCCTGAATTGCGGGGGGCGCGCCGGAGATGCGCGCGAGCGCCACGTCAATGCCGTCCGCCGAATTTCCCGACATGATTCCCAGCACCCGCATGACGCTCCTCGCGGCCCGCGCACGCCGAACGGCGAAAATGGAAAATGGAAAAATGGAAAACTATTCCATCTGCTTTTGCAGCGACGCCAGCAGGTTGAGCGCTTCGAGCGGCGTCAGCTTCTCGAGATCCGCTCCCCGCAGCGCTTCGAGCACGGATTCATCGAGGGCCGTAAAACTCGTCTGCGTCTGCGCGGGCGCGTGCGGCGCGGCCCCGGGGGAAAGCTCCCCGGCGAGCTTTTCTTCGCTCTGCTCGTGCCGCCGCAAAATTTCCCGCGCGCGCGCGATCACCGCGTCCGGCAGCCCCGCCAGCCGCGCCACTTCGATGCCGTAGCTTTTGTTCGCGCTCCCCGGCTCGACCCGCCGCAAGAACACGATCTCGCTCCCGGCCTCGCGCACCGATACGTGCACGTTCTTCACCCCCGCGAGCAGCGGTTCGAGGTCCGTCAGCTCATGGTAGTGCGTGGCGAAGAGCGTCCGCGGCCGCGCGCCCGCATGCAGCGCCTCCGCCACGGCCCAGGCGATGGAAAGCCCGTCGAAGGTCGATGTCCCGCGTCCCACTTCGTCGAGCAGCACCAGGCTTGCCGGCGTCGCGGTATTCAGAATCGCGGCCACCTCGCTCATCTCCACGAGAAATGTCGAGCGGCCCCGCGCCAGATTATCCGACGCCCCGATGCGCGTGAAAATGCGGTCGACGAGCGGCAGCTTGGCCTGCGCCGCCGGAACGAACGACCCCGCCTGCGCCAGAATGGAAATAAGCGCCGTCTGCCTCAAATACGTGGATTTCCCGCCCATGTTCGGCCCGGTGATAATCAGCAGGAAGGGCGAGGCGTCGCCCAGATACAAATCGTTGGGCACAAACCGCTCGCCCCTCTCTTCGAGCAGCTTTTCGATCACCGGGTGGCGCCCGCCGGCAATCACGAGCTCGCCGCGCGCGCCGCGTGCCGCGCCCTTGGCTGTTAGCTGCGGACCCGCCGGCGCGGCGGCTTTCTCGGTGAATTCGGGCCTGGAATAATTCCGCGCCGCGGCGATGCGCGCGAAATTCACGAGCGCGTCGAGCTGCGCGATGGCCGCCGCCGTCCGCCGCAGCCGGGCTGCGTTCCGCGCGATGGCCTCGCGGATTTCGAAAAAAAGCCGCCGCTCGATTTCGAGCACCCGCTCCTCGGCCGAAAGGATTTTGCGCTCCTGCTCCTTCAGCTCGCCCGAAGTGAAGCGCTCCGCGTTCACCAGCGTCTGCTTCCTCTCGTAGTCCGCGGGCGCCAGGTGCAGGTTGGGTTTGGACACCTCGATGTAGAAGCCGAACACCTGGTTGTAGCGGATTTTCAGGGACCCGATTCCCGTGCGTTTTCTCTCGCGTTCCTCCATGGCCGCGATGATCTGGCGGCCGTGCTTCATGGTGTCGCGCAGTTCGTCGAGCTCCGCGTGGAACCCGGCGCGGATCACGCCCGGCTCGTTGGGCATGGCCGGAGGGTCGTCCGCGATTCCGCGCGCGATAATTTCGCGCACATCCGCCATCTCATCCAATTGCTCGCGCAGCGCCGCCAGCCGCGCGCCGGCCTTTCCTTCCGTTCCCAATAGCTCCCGCAGCCGCGGAATTTTTCCGAGCGACGCCCCCAGCGCCAGCAAATCCCGCGGCGTGGCCACGCCAATCGTCACGCGGCTGGCCAGCCGCTCCAGGTCCAGAATATTTTCGAGCCTCGCTGTAAATCTCCTCGCGCAGCACGGTCCGCGACTTCAAATCCGCCACCGCGTCGAGCCGCGCCTCGATCTCCTCGAGCGCGATTTCCGGGCGCAGAATCCACCCGCGCACCAGGCGCGCTCCCATGCCCGTCGCGGTTTCATCCATGGCGCCCAGCAGAGTGGCGCGCGCGTCCTCTCCCGGCGCGGGCTCCGCCAGTTCCAGATTCCGCACCGTCACCTGGTCGAGAATCATGCGGTCCTGCTGCTCGTAGTATGTGATTCGATCCAGGTGCTCGAGCCCCGTTCCGGCCGGCCGCGCGGCCGCCGCCGCCGCGTTGTCTTCCGGCTTGCGCGCGCCGATGGCCGAGGTCTCGCGCAGATAATGGACAATGGCGCCCGCCGCCGCCGCGGCCTGCGGATGCCCGGCCAGTCCCAACCCTTCGAGGCCGGCCACTCGGAACTGCTCCTCCAGCAGGCGCGTCGCGTAGGAGGCCTCGAAAATCCATTCGTCGAGCCGCGTTTCCACGGCGCCTGTGGCGCGAAACTCAAGTTGCCCCGAACTGGACGCGCTCGTTTCGGGAAAGAGCGTGGGCTTTGCGGATCGCGGCAGCAGAATTTCGCGCGGCCGCAAAATGCCCAGTTCGTCTCCCAGGCGCGCCTCCGCTCGCTCGCCGGAAAACTCCGTCGAGCGAAATTCTCCCGTGGATAGATCCACGAAGGCCAGGCCGATTCTCGGCTCCGCCGGGCGGGAGGGCGACCGTCCGCCCGCCGCGGCGGCGGAGGCCGCGGCGCTGCGCGCCACGGCCGCCAGGAAATTATTCTCCTTCGGTTCCACAAGTGACGTGAACGCCGCCGTCCCTGGCGTCAGCACGCGAATCACCTCGCGCCTCACCAGCTTCTTTCCGGGCCCCGGCTCTTCCATCTGCTCGCAGATGGCCACCTTGTGGCCCGCGCCAACGAGCCGCGCGATGTAATTCTCGGCCGCGTGGTAGGGAACTCCGCACATCGGCACGGGCGCGCCTTTTTCCTTGTTGCGCGCGGTCAGCGTGATTTGCAGGATGCGCGAGGCCACCACCGCGTCGTCGAAGAATAGCTCGTAGAAATCCCCCAGGCGGAAGAGCAGCAGCGCCGCCGGATGCTGCTTTTTGGCGGCGTGATATTGCTGCATCAGCGGAGTTGTCTGATCATTCATGGATGCGCTCGGTCCCGGCAGGGAAGCGATTATGCTGTTGCGCGCTCTCGTTTGGCAACACCGTTCCTTCCCGCCGGGTACTGTCCCAAATTCGATGATTGATCAGCCCCATAGGGGCGACAGAAGTTAGCCCAGGGTGGAAACCCTGGGTAGAAATAACAAATTCGTCTGAGCGCCGTAGGTGCGACACAATCCGCTGATATTTTGCGCTCCAAATTACGACAGTACCTGCCATCGCGCTTCCTCCTTAGCCGCGCCACGGCTGAGCTATACTCAGGCGTGACTTCCCGCGGCCGTACAAATCGCGAAACCGAAATCAAACTCCGCGTCACCGGTGGGCCTGCGCTCGTCCGCAATCTCCGGCGTCTCCGTGCCGCGCCGCGCGGGCGCGTCTTTGAGCGCAACACGCTCTACGACACGCCCGATTCCTCTCTCCGCCGTGCCGGCTGCCTTCTGCGGCTGCGCGTCGAAACCCTGGCGCCCTCGGCACGCGGCCGCAGCATGGGCAAAACGGCATTTCTTGGCCGCCGTGCTCGCGCCATTCTGACGCTCAAGGCGCCGCTGCTTTCGCCCTCACGGCGATACAAGGAAAGGCTCGAACGCGAGTGGGTTGTCCGCAAACCCCGGGGCTGGCCCATGATGCTTCGCGGCATCGGCTTCCATCCCGTATTCCGCTATGAGAAATACCGGACCGCATTCCGGCTCCCAGCCCTTGAAGTGGACCTGGATGAGACCCCCATCGGCGCCTTCCTGGAGCTGGAGGGCGGTCCTGGGAAAATAGACCGGGTGGCCCGCGCCCTTGGGTTTTCGCCTCGCGACTACATTCGCGCCAGCTATGGAGACCTTTATGCGGCCCATTGCCGCCGGCGCGGCCGTTTCCCGCGGAATATGCTTTTCCCGCGTAAAAATTTCGTAAAACGCGCACTCTTCGCTTGACAAAATCCGCATCTGCCTTTAGTAGTCGAGGTGAGCGCAAGCGCATCGAAATGGAAGACCTTTCGTCCAATTCGGAGCCTGGAAGTAATCGCCCCACTGGGCCGCAGGGAGCCCGGGAAGGGCAGTCCGATTCTCCGCTCATTGTGGATCGCTGCTCCCGCGCCATAGGCGTCCACGGCGGCAGGGAGGCAGGGCCCGGCAGGAAGTAATCACAGGGCGGTGATTTTCCGCCCGTGGCCGGGTGCATCTCCGGCCCCGGGCTTTTTTTATTTAGCGAGGCCATGAGCTTCGCGCGAGGCGTTCTCGAAAGCAGTGACAGACAGCAAGTGCCCTGAGTCAGAAATTCGTTGCATGGTTTTTAGGGGGTCGGAGCTTCATCTCCGACATTAAGCACCGTCTTTTTAGCGGGCTTTAGCCCCTGAGGACCTCCGGAATTATGCAACGAACTTACAACTCACCACACTAGGAGCCGCCATGCTTCACGCCACGGAAATCCTGGGCGCCGAGACGTACGACTCGCTCGGCAATTTTGTAGGCCGCGTCAAGGAGATGTTCATCGTGCCGGCCGAACAGCAGAACCGCGTCTCGCGCCTACTCCTGGGACGCGGGCAATACCGCCCGCTCGTGGCGCGCTACGACCAAATTGCCTCGGTGGCTCCCGGCCGCGTCAATCTCACAACCGAGGAATCCGCTCTCGAGCTTTACCATCCCAATGAAGCCTGGCTGGCCGTGCGCAAGGACCTTCTCGACCAGCAGATTATTGACACCCACGGCCGCAAGGTCGTCCGCGTGAACGACGTGGACCTGGCCGATCAGCAGACCAACGGCAATACCGAGTTGCGCATCACCGACGTGGACGTGGGTCTCCAGGCCGCCGTGGGCCGCCTGCTGCAGGGCGTGGTTTCGCCCATGGCCATTCGCCGCATCCAAAGCAAACTTCCGCCCAAGACCATCCGCTGGGAATTCGTCAACCTGATTGAGCCGGACCCGCTGCGCCGGGTGAAGCTCCGGCTTTCCGGCGACAGGCTGTCCAAGCTCCATCCCGCCGATCTCGCCGACATCATGGAAGAGCTTTCTCCCGACGAGCGGCAATCCATCATTGTTTCCCTCGACGAAGAGACCGCCGCCGAAACCATTGCCGAGTTGGACAAGCGCCTGCAGACCCAGGTCGTGGAAAAGCTCGCGCCCGGGAAAGCCGCGGACATCATCGAGGAGATGAGTCCGGATGAGGCCGCCGATTTGATCCAGAGCCTGGCGCCCGAAAAATCCGCCGAAGTGCTCGAGAAGATGCAGCATCGCGAGGCCCAGGAAGTGGAAAAACTCTTGCGCTTCGAGCCCAACACCGCGGGCGGCATGATGAATTCCGAAATCGTGGTCCTGGGGGAAGACGCCACGCGCGGCGAGGTGCTCGATTACATCCGCTTCCACGAGATTCCCGTGGATCAGCTCGACAACGTCATCCTCGTCAACCGCGATGCCGCTCTGGCCGGCACGGTTCCGCTGGCGCGCCTGCTCCTGGCCAGCGCCGAGCAGCGCATGTCCGAGTTCGTGTTCGAGCCCTTGCTCTTCGTGAAGCCGGACACGCGCGACAACGAAATCTTCGAGATTTTCGACAAATACAACCTGCGCAGCCTGGCCGTGGTCAACGAGGAAAACCATCCCATCGGGGCCATCACGGTGGACGACGTGGTCAGCCATTTGCGCGCGCAATTATAGATAGCAGGGGGGGGGGCTGGCCCCGAGGGGGGAAGGGATGCAGCCCGTAGGATAGGGTGTCAAAAAGCGCAAAAAAGCGCCAAAAAATGGCAAAAATTGGCATTTTAAGGCCACTTAAGGGCTTAAATTAGTCGAACCTTTCGAGCACTTTTTGGGCAGAAAGTAATCGAATGATTCGAGTACTTTTTTGCAGCGAGCCTGCCTAAAAATCGTCGAATCGTTCGAGGAATTCGGGCCAGAAACGCTGCCTAACAATCGTCGAATCGTTCGAGGAATTCGGGCCAGAAACGCTGCTTGGATTCGTCGAATGGCCCGAGTAATTCGGGGCGGCTGCGCCGCTTAAATTCGTCGCTGCGAAAATCGTTATGAACACAAAATCCACCGACGCGCTTTCCCGCTGGACCGGCCGCGGCAAGGAGTTCATGCGCCGCACGCGGTCCACGCGCCGGCGCCTGGCCGTGTTTCTGGCGGTCATCGGCCCGGGCCTGATCACCTCGAATGTGGATAACGACGCCGGCGGCATCACCACGTACACCATCGCCGGGGCGCAATTCGGCTATGCGCTGCTCTGGTCGCTCATTCCCATGACCATCGCGCTTTACGTCAGCGAGGAGATGTGCGCGCGCTTGGGGGTGATCACCGGCAAGGGCCTTTCGGATCTGATTCGCGAGGAGTTCGGCCTTCGCTCGACGTTCTTCGTCATGCTGGCGGCGCTGGCCGTGGATATGGGCAACACGGTGGCGGAATTCGCCGGAGTGGCGGCTTCGATGCAGATCTTCGGCATCAGCAAATATATTGCCGTGCCCATCGCGGCGGTGCTCGTCTGGATTCTGGTGGTGCGCGGCACCTATCGGCAGGTGGAGAAAATTTTTCTGGTGGCCTGCGGTTTCTATCTCACCTATGTGTTCTCGGCGTTTCTCGCCAAGCCGGATTGGCTGCTGGCCGCGAAGCAGACGGTGATTCCTTCGCTGCACATGAATGCCGCTTACCTGCTGATGCTCACCGGGCTGATCGGCACGACCATCGCTCCGTGGCAATTCTTCTATATGCAGGCCAGTTTCGTCGAAAAGCGCGTGGGGCCGCGGCAGTACAAGCACGCGCGCTTGGACGTGCTGGTGGGCAGCGTCTCGTGCATGGTGATCGTATTTTTCATCATCGTTTGCTGCGCCGCCACGCTGCACGTTCATGGCCTGACGAACATCACCGACGCGGGCCAGGCGGCGCAGGCGCTCGAACCGGTCGCGGGCAAATGGGCCGCCGGGCTTTTTGCGTTTGGGCTGCTGAACGCGTCGCTTTTCGCCGCGTCCATTCTGCCGCTCTCGACGGCGCACGTGATTTGCGAAGGCCTGGGATTCGAGGCGGGGCTCGACAACAAGCTGAAGGAAGCACCCACGTTTTATGGGCTCTACACCGCCATGATCGTCGTCGGCGCGGGGATTATTTTGATTCCCAAGGCGCCGCTGCTGAAGATTCTGGTGCTCTCGCAGGTAGCCAACGGCGTCTGGCTGCCCGTGGTCCTAATTTTCATTCTGCTGCTGATTAACCGGCGCGACCTGATGGGCGAGCACACCAATTCCTGGGGCTTCAACGCCGTCGCATGGACCGCGAGCGTCGTGATGATTATTCTCACCGTAGTGTTGGTGTACGCCACGATCTTCAACCCCTCCGCCGCCGGCCTCGGCGGCGCAATTTTGCCTCTGCATTTCTTCTAATTTGTCCCGCCCGAAAAGCTCGAATCATTCGAGTAAAAATGCTGACAAAATCGGCCGAATGATTGAAGTAAAGATGCTGACAAAGTCTTCGAATAATTGGGGTTTTAATCAAACATGAATTCCTCGAAAATTTGTGTAGAACTTCGAGTAATTATCAGCG
Source organism: Terriglobia bacterium (assembly GCA_963823205.1). Classification (GTDB taxonomy): domain Bacteria; phylum Acidobacteriota; class Terriglobia; order Acidiferrales; family UBA7541; genus Palsa-295. Next base: position 38,057 of record CAWGKL010000006.1, on the reverse strand, counting down.
TGGAATTCCCTAACACTTCGAGTAATTTAACCCGGATTTCCAATTTGAACTTTTCTTACGAACCTTCGGATGTTCGGCGGCATCTGTATTTATGCGGGTTTGGACGCGGTAAGGACGGCTTGGAGGTGCATACCCAGTGGGTGAGAAACAAAATCAGCCATTTCAGCTCTTGTTCAATGCTTCTTTGAAGATCGATTTCCAGGGATCGCGGGTGACTTCCGATGGCGGCCTGATTTTGGTTCGCGAGTTGGATGAGCGGCTGGGTCTGGAGAAGCTCATCGAGAAACACTTGAGCGACTCGCGACAAGGCTTGAACAAGCAGTTCACGCTGGCCGATTTACTGCGGCAGTCGGTCTACAGCCGCTTGGCAGGCTACGAAGACCTCAACGACGCCGAACGACTGGCAGCCGATCCGACGTTTCGATTGATCAGCTCGCAGAGAATCTGGGACCGGGGCGCGGCGCTGACCTCGACCTTGCATTGGTTCGAGACCGAGCTGCTGACCAGGGAAGAGAATCTGATCGGGCTGATGGCGTTGAACCGGGAGACGTTGGGGCAAGCCGAGTCTTTTGATGGCTCCGACCGCGTCGTGCTCGACATGGATTTCAGTGAGAGTCCGGTTCACGGTGAGCAGGAGGGCAGCGCCTACAACGGGCACTTCGAGTCGGTCTGTTACCACCCGCTATTTCTGTTCAACAGTCACGGCGACTGCTTGGGGGCGAAGTTGCGCTCGGGCAACGTGCACAGCGCCGAAGACTGGGATGAGTTGCTGTTGCCAGAGATCGAGCGCCAACAGGCGGAGGGCAAGGAAGTAGCTTTCCGGGCGGACGCGGCGTTTGCCAAACCGGAGATCTATGAAGCGATGGAGGAGCGCGGCGTGAAGTATGCCATCCGCATACCGGCCAACGACAACCTGGAGCGGGACATTGCGGAGTTGCTGACGCGACCAGTGGGAAGGCCGAGCCACAAACCAGTGGTCCGGTACAAGGGCTTTCTCTACCAAGCGGCCAGTTGGAAAACGGCGCGGCGGGTGGTAGCGAAGGTGGAGTTCCACGTCGGCGAGTTGTTTCCGCGAGTCGGCTTTATCGTCACGAATCTCAGCCTGGCCAGCCGGGCGGTCGTGCGTTTCTATAGTAAGCGGGGCACGACCGAGCAATGGATCAAGGAAGGCAAGCAGGCGACACATTGGACTCGGCTATCGTGCCATCGGTTCCGGGCCAATGAAGCACGTTTACAGTTGAGCCTGCTGGCCTACAACTTGGGCAACCTTTGGCGCCGTCTGGTGCTGCCGAGGAAAATCGACGCCTGGTCGCTGACCAGCCTGCAGCAACGCCTCGTCAAGACTGGCGGGCGTCTGGTGAAACACGCACGGTACTACTGGCTGTTACTGGCAGAAAGTCACCTGACCCGACGCCGGTTCGGGACGATGTTGCAGCGGATCTGGGCGTTGCCGGTGCCGACTGGGTAGTGCTCGGACTGAGGGCGCGAAATGTGCGGCTAAGGGGGAAGGGGCGGAGCGGTGTCTTAGAAATTGATTACGCGACAGCAAGCAGGACTCGTCAGATGGCACAAACGAGCCGTCGGAACGCGAAAGCCTCGCTGGCGGGCTGCTCCGGTCACAAATTTCTTGCGTCGAGGGTAGAAGGAGTATTACGATGCGCGAGTCGAAAGTCCAAATCGGAAATCCCGGTTTAAGCCCTTCAATTGAGCGTGAATTGACGCTCATAAAACGCCCTAAAATGCACAAAAATGACACGAAAACGCCCCTTAAGTGGTCTTAAAAGCAGGAAAGCCACGCCCTTCGGTAAGTCACTCAGGGTAAAGAGGCACCGAGGCGGGGGACGAGGGGCGAGGGGTGGGGGGCGAGGGACCCGCCTACGCGATGAATCCGCTCCGCAGAATCATCCGGAGTCCAAAAGGCGGACTTCGGCGCGGCAAGCGAGGGGTGAGGGACGAGGACGGAGGGCAGAAGGCTTGGCCCTGTTGGTTTACTGCACGACAAAAGCGCCTGACGTAATTTGTTGGCCGCCAATAAACAGATCAACCCGGTACTGTCCCGCGTCAAGGCGTCCTCCCGGCGGGTCCCAACCGAAGCGGTTGTGGAAGGCGCGCGAGGAAACGTCCGAGCCTTTATAGTTCCCCGTGCCGCGATATATTTCCTTCGAATCGCGGTACCACACGCTTTGGATTTCGTAATCGCGCGGCGGGAATTGCCCCTGGAAATTCAAGCCCACTTGCCAAAAGATGCGCTTCCCGGAGGTGAGCGCCGAATGAAAATTATTTGCGTAGGTTCTTTGCCCGAGCGGCGGCACGGGACGGTTGGGATCGGCCAGAAAAAATAGCAGCGGCCCGTCCACGCCGGCCTGCAAGGATGGAATATCGTAAGTCCCGCTGCTCGATCCCATTGGCGGCGTTGACTTCATCCATGCAAAGAATCCCACAAGCGCGAGCGCCAACAGTGCAACCGCGCCAATCCCGACATAAATTCCTTTCCGAATCCTATCGGCGCGCCGTGGATGCGCGCCCCGCTCTCCGGCCACCGCAGCGGACCCCATCGCGGCGGAACTGCTCGCGGCAGACGCCGCTTGCGGCGATCGCTCCGTCAGGGAATGGGATGGCGCCGGCTGCAGTGCCGGCTGCATCTTCTGCAGCGCCTCGATGAGCTGCTTCACGTCCTGGTGAAAGCTTTTGTCATTGATCTCCCACGCATTGCGAAGCGCAAGCTTTTTCAAATCCGGCGGAAGAGATTTTGCGTCGGGCATGCGCGCGCCATCCACCAGCACGGGGACCACGCGGGCTCCCTTTTCCAGCACGTTTCCGATTTCCAGGCGTACAAAATCGCCGGGGTCATCCAGCCGGCGATTCCCATTTTCGTCCGCGGCATTCAGCCAGGAACGTCCGATCACTGCCAGCAGGACGTTCGCAGGATTCGGTGGTTTTCTTGATCACCTCCAGGTAGTCTTCGCCTGGGCCGATCGTGTTGATGTCCATAAACACCTGCCCCGCGCCGAGGTGTTTGGTGAGCAGATCGAACAAGCGGCCGGTATGGCCGATGCTGTCTCCGCGTCTGTAGCTGATAAAAATTCCCGCCACGGGACTCGTCTCTCCCGCCCCGATAGTAACCCGGAATTTCGGATTTGGGCCTTTGGCTTGCGCAACGTATGGTTCTCGTGGCATTGACACGAGGAAATTTATCACTAGTGTAGGCCCCATTGAGGGTATGGGCGAGGGGCGAGGGATGAGGGCCCGCCTACGCGATGAATCCGCTCCGCAGAATCATCCGGAGTCCAAAAGGCGGACTTCGGCGCGGCAAGCGAGGGGAGAGGGATGAGGGATGAGGGAGGAGGGAAGGCGGATGGGGGCGCTAGATGCGCTGACAGAGGAGGAATCGGCAAAAGGCACACGGGCAAGAGTGTCCTTCCTTAGTCAGGGTAAACCTGTGCTACGACTGCAAAAAGCAACGGCACACAGGCAAGAGTGCCTGTGCTACTAAAGCCTGTGCGGGATCGCGCCTTGCACGGTTGCGGCGCGTGTGCTACTTTCGCGTGCGGACGGTCCTCGAGCGAATTCCGGTGAAAACCCGCGATGTTAGGAAGCCTGCCGACCGCGAGGAAGCGGAGCTTCTCGAAAAACTCGATGCCAAGCGCTTGCCGCGGCACGTGGCCGTGATCATGGACGGCAACGGGCGCTGGGCGGAGCGGCGGCACCTGCCGCGCGTGGCCGGGCACCGCGCCGGAGTGAAAGCGGCGCGCGAGATTATAGAGACCTCCGCGCGGTTGAAAATTCCCTGCCTCACGCTGTACGCCTTCTCGATGGAAAACTGGCGGCGTCCCGAGACCGAGGTGGATTTCCTGATGCGGCTGCTGCGCGAATATTTGAAGCGCGAACTTCCCGCCATCCACAAGAATAATATCCGCCTGCTCATTATCGGGCGCGCGGGCCAGCTCCCCGAGGCCGTGCAGAAGGACTTGGCGGAGAGCGTGCGGCTCACCGCGGCCAACACGGGGATGAAGCTGGTGGTGGCGCTCAACTACGGCGGGCGGGCGGAGTTGGTGGACGCCTTCAACGCCATGCTCGGCGCGGCGCGCGCGAACGGCGGCGCACATTTCCAGGCCGACGAGGAGACGATTTCCGAATACCTTTACACCGCGGGCCTTCCCGATCCGGATTTATTGATTCGCACGAGCGGGGAGATGCGCGTGAGCAATTTCCTGCTGTGGCAGATTGCCTACGCGGAAATCTTCGTCACCGAGACGCTGTGGCCCGATTTTTCGCGCGCGCGATTGCTCGAAGCCCTGCTCGATTATCAGAAGCGCGAGCGCCGCTACGGAGGCCTGGGCGCGCGCGGGGCGGCCGCCGGCGGAGGCAAAGGCGCCGCGAGAGCGGGACGCGGCTGATACGCGATGATCCTTCCCACACTCACGCACCGCACCATGCTGCTTCGCGTGCTGACAGCCGTGGTGATGATTCCCGTGGTGGTGGCGCTGGTGTGGTTTGGCCCGCCGGCGCTGCTTGCCGCGGCGGCCGCGGGGGTCGCCATCGTGGCGCTGGCCGAGTTTCTGGACCTGGGCGCGCGCATCGGGCTGCGGCCCTTCCGCAAATGGACGCTCGTGTGCGCCGCCGGGCTTTTCTACGCGCAATATTCTCTAGGGCTGGTGGAGACACATACGCTGGGCGGGGGCGAATCCATCGTCCGCAATGCCGCGGGGGGCGTGGTCTCGATCGAAGCCGCGCTTCTGATTTTTGTTTTTGGCGCGGCGGGAATCGCCATGGGCACGCGCCGGCCTCTGCACGATATTCTTCCGGCGATTTCGATCGGCGCGGCCGGGCTGCTTTTCGTGGCGCTGCCTTTCAGCTATTTCGTGCGCATGGGCGAAATCGCGGGCGTGGGCCGCGAACTGGTGCTCTTCACGCTGTGCCTGGTCTGGGCCGGGGACATGTTCGCCTATTTCATCGGGCGGTCGCTGGGGAGCATCCCGATGGCGCCGGCGCTGAGCCCGAAGAAGACGTGGGAGGGGGCGCTGGGGAACGTGGTGGGGTCGCTGCTGGTGGCTGTTTTCTTTTCACACTGGATGCAGACGGACATGGTCACCATGCTGGTGATCGCCGGGCTGGGGAATATCGCGGGGCAAATGGGAGATTTAGTCGAGTCGGCGTACAAGCGCGGCGCGGGCGTGAAGGATTCGAGCTCGCTGCTGCCCGGCCACGGAGGGATGCTCGACCGCGTGGACAGCCTGATCTTCGCCGCGCCGGTGGTGTGGGCGGCGTACACGTGGCTGGCCATGCGGAATATGGGTGGCGGGTCCGTTTGAATTTGGCTCTTTGCGTGACGATCAAGAAAATTCAAACTGGCCCACTACCGGAATATGTGAGCGGTCGCAAAATTTCTCGAACACCTATAAAATTGGATAGTGGGTCAGCTTGAATTTTGGCTCTTTGTGTCACGATCAAGAAAATTCAAACTGACCCACTACCTAAAATTGCATCTGCCGCGCGAAAGTGCGCGGAGCATCCGTCGCGCATGAAACGCATCTCCATTTTGGGTTCGACCGGCTCGATTGGCCGCCAATGCCTGAGCGTTGTGGAGGCGCTGCCGGGCCGCTTCGAGGTGGTGGGGCTGGCCGCGGGGTCGAACGTGGCGCTGGCCGCGGAACAGGTTTTCAAGTACCGGCCCAGCGCCGTCTCGATGGCTACGCAGAGCGCGGCCCGCGAGCTGTGCGCCGTGCTTGCGGATCGGGGCGCCGGGGAGCCGCCGCTGGAAATTCTATTCGGCGCGGAAGGCATCGAGCGCGTGGCCACGCTTCCCGAGGCGGAGACGGTGGTTTCGGCGGCCGTGGGAGTGGTGGGGTTGCGTGCTACGTACCAGGCCATCGAGCACGGAAAAAATATCGCGCTGGCGAATAAGGAAGTGCTGGTGGCGGCGGGAGAAGTGGTGATGGCCGCGGTGCGGCGGCGCGGCGTGGCGCTGCTGCCGGTGGACAGCGAGCACAACGCCATCCATCAGTGCCTGCGCGCGGGCGAGCGGCGGGAAGTGAAGCGGCTGGTGCTTACCGCGTCGGGAGGGCCGTTTCGCGCGACGCCGGCGGCGCAACTGGCGAAAGTGACGCCCGAGCAGGCGCTCGCGCACCCCAATTGGAAGATGGGCCGGCGCATCACGACGGATTCGGCGACGCTGATGAACAAGGGGTTCGAGGTGATCGAGGCGCGGTGGCTTTTCGGCATGGAGCTCGAAAAAATCCACGTGCTGATCCATCCGCAGTCCACGATTCATTCCATGGTGGAATTCGTGGATGGCTCGATCGTGGCGCAGATGGGCCCCACGGACATGCGCATGCCCATCCAGTATGCGCTGACCTTTCCCGAGCGCGTGGCATCGAATAGATGCGCGCTCGATTGGAGCGCGCTGCGGCAGCTCGATTTCGAGGAGGTGCCGGCGGGCAAGTTTCCGTGCCTGGAATTGGCGCGGGAAGCGCTGCGAAAGGGAGGGGCGCTGCCGTGCGCTCTGAATGCGGCGGACGAAATCGCCGTGGCGGCATTTTTGGAGCGGAAGCTGCCGTTTCCGGGGATCGCGCAGGTGATCGAGCGCGTGCTCGAGCGCATGCCGCGCGGCGCGTTTCGCACCGTGGACGACGTCCTGGCCGCCGACGCCGAGGCGCGGCGGCTGGGGCGCGAGGAAGTGTCGCGGCACAAGGGCTAGTTCGTTTGACCTTGCGCACCGTGCGCCGGCAGGGCGTTTTTAAATAGCGCGATTTTCTCTTACAATAGAAGCAGAGGTGCTATGGGGAATCTGCTGAGGGACGTAGTTGCCGGAGCCGCCGTTCTGGGCGTGCTGATTTTGCTGCACGAATGGGGGCATTTCGTCGTCGCGAAGCTGTGCGGCGTTCGCGTGGAAGTGTTTTCCATCGGCTTCGGGAAGCGGCTGTGGGGCGTGAAGCGCGGCGACACCGATTACCGAGTCAGCGCGCTGCCGCTGGGCGGCTACGTGCGCATGGCGGGGGACAATCCTTCGGAGCAGCGCACCGGCGCTCCGGACGAATTTCTCTCGAGGCCGCGCTGGCAGCGGCTGCTGATCGCCATTGCCGGGCCGTGCATGAATATCCTGGTTGCCTATGCGGTGTTCTGGGGAATTTACGCCTTTGTCGGCGTGCCTACCGAAGCGTACCTGCGCGAGCCGGCCGTTGTGGCGGCCGTGCCGGGAAATTCCGCGGGGGCGGCGGGCGTCGAGCCGGGCGACCGCATCGTGGCAGTGAATGGAGCGAATACGCCGGCGTGGGAAGACGTGCTCACGCAGGTGAACAAGGCGAAGCCCGGCGATACGCTCTCCGTGGTGGTTTTGCGGGGCGGATCGCGGGAGACATTGAAGATTCAGGTTCCGCAGGGGCAGGCTTCACTTGATTCGGAGGTGGGGTATCCGGCGCTCGCAGCCGTGGCCGACGAAGTTGCGCTGGGCTCCCCGGCGGATAGGGCGGGGATGCAATCGGGCGATCAGATCGTCTCGATCAACGGCAAGCCCGTGGTCACCTGGCCGCAGATGGTGGAGCAAGTGCGCAACTCCGGGGGGAATCCCATTCATTTTGTGGTCCGCCGGGAGGGGAAGGACATTCCGGTGGACGTCACTCCCATTCATACCATGACGCCCGACGGCCAAATGGCGTGGCTCGTGGGCGTCTCGCCGAAGACGGCGGAGTTTTACCGGCGCCAGAGCATCGTAGATTCCACAAAATATGCCGGGATAGCCGTGATTTCCGGAACGCGGCAAATCTGGGGAACGCTCGCGGGATTATTGACCGGAAAGATTTCGGTGCACGATCTGGCGGGGCCGGTGGGCATTGTGCAGCTGTCGGGGCAGGCTGCCAAGGGCGGCCCCATGAACTTGCTGGGATTTCTGGCTTTCCTGAGCCTGGACCTGGCCGTGCTGAATCTTCTCCCCATTCCCATACTCGATGGCGGCCACGTGCTGATGCTGGCGATCGAAAGCGTAATGGGCCGCGATTTGAGCGTCGCGGTGAAGGAGCGATTCGTGCAGGTGGGGCTGGTTTTTCTGCTGGGCCTCTTCGCGTTTGTGATGTATAGCGACATCCTCCGAGTGATCCAGACGCACAATCATTAACTAGAGCGCCTTGGGGCGGGCAGGGCGGCGCGCTCCCGCGCGGAGCGGCGTCCACCGCGCGACTTTTGGTATACTGGGCGCGAGGAAGGCCATGTCCGCAACTCCCGCACATCGTGTATCGAGGGGCGAGCGCATCAATGTGCACGAAGCGCCGGGGCGCCTGCAGCGCGAACTGGGCGCGCGGGGCATTCGGCTGACGCGCCAGCGCCGCGTGCTGCTGCAGGTGATGGAAGGCGCGCCGCGGCACCTGGACGCCGGAGAAATTCTGGAGCGCGCGCAGAAGATTGATTCCAACATCACGCGCGTGACCGTGTATCGCACGCTCGAAATGCTGAAAACCCACGGCCTGATTGACGAGCTGGACCTGCTGCACCTGCGCGGGCATCGCCATTACTACGAAAGCCACGGCCCACGCGACCACATCCACGTGGCCTGCATCCGCTGCGGAAAAGTGCGCGAATTCGAAAGCGAGCTTTACGAAGAGCTGAAACGGCAGATTTCGCACGACTGCGGAATGGAGATCACGATTACGCGGACCGAAGTCGGCGGGCTTTGCGCGGATTGTCGGCAGAAGGCGTGAATCGTGAATCGTGAATCGTGAACCGTGATTCGTGACTTGTGACTCGTGAACCGTGAACCGTGAACCGTGAAACCCCTTTGTTGTGCTTGCTAATCCACCTCTATTGAGAAAAACCTGGCTTGGAAGCGCGGAAGAATTCCTGGGCCTGCTCTATATCGTTGAGCACTTGCTCGCGCAGGGCTTCCGGGCTTGGGAATTTCTGTTCGTCGCGGAGGCGCTTGAGGAAACGAATTTCCAATTCTCCTCCGGCGAGGTCCCCGCTGAAATCGAGCAGGTGAGATTCGACGGCCACACGCTGGCCATCGAACGTGGGCCGCGTGCCGACATTCGTGGCCGAACGATAGGTTTCTCCGCCGACAATCGCCTCCGTAACATAGACGCCGAGCTTGGGGAGCAATTCCTGCTGGGTGCTGAGATTCAGCGTGGGGACGACGAGCTTGCGTCCCTGCCCCGTGCCGGGCACGATTTCGCCGGCAAGAGAAAAGGGCCTGCCGAGCATGCGCGCCGCCGGCCCCATGCGCCCTTCGGCGACGGCCAGGCGAATGGCGGAACTCGATACCGGGAGGCCATCCATTTCGACGGGCGGGGAGGGATAGGCGTCGAGGCCCATGCAATCGAGGAGTTTCGCGTCGCCCTGCTGACCGCGCCCGAAGCGGAAATTATTTCCGATCACCACCGCGGAAGCCTCGAGCGTCTCCTTTAGGAATTTCCGGACGAAATCCTCCGCGCTCATTTTCGCGAGCCTTTCATCAAAGGGAAGAACCAGCGCGGCATGGAGGCCGATTTTGTTGATGGCGGCGAGCCTTTGATCGAGGGTCATGAGCAGCAAGGGGGCCTGGGCGGGGCGCAGGACACGCGCGGGGTGGGGATAAAACGTGAGCACAACGGCCATGGCTTGCGTTCGCGCGGCCAATTCGCGCGTGTCGCGGAGGATTTTCTGGTGTCCCAGATGAACGCCGTCGAAATTGCCGATGGTTACAGCCGCCGGCTTGCGGGCGCTTCCGAAGCGCGCCGGCCATTGCTCGGCGGAATACAATTTCACGAACTCCATCAGAGCCGCACCTCGAATTGGAGGCTGTCGTAGGCGAGGCGCACGTTATCGGGGAGTCGGGCGTCGGTTTCCGCGTGGCCCAGGTCGTGGCAGATGTGGGTGAACCAGGCGCGCCGGGGTTTCAATTCCGCGACGAGGGCGAGCGATTGCTCGATATTGGAATGCATGGGATGAGGCCGGTAGCGCAGCGCGTCCAGAATAAAATCGTCGAGGCCTTCGAGCAGCGCCTTCGAGGCTTCCGGGACGCGGAGAAAATCCGTCAAATAGGCGGCCCCGCCGAAGCGGAATCCGAGCACCGGTTGCGGCCCGTGGAGCGCGGGCACGGGGACGATTTTCGCGCCGAAGAGTTCAAACAGGCCGTCAATGGGGTGCAGCTCAACGCTGGGCAGGGTGCTCTCGACGGGTCCGCCGTCGAAGATGTAGGGGAATTGTCTGCGCAAGATGGCGAGCGTCTCGGGAGCTCCATAAACGGCAACGGCCTGATTTTGTTTCAGGTTGAACGGGCGAATGTCGTCGAGGCCCAGGACGTGGTCCGCGTGGCCGTGGGTGTAGAGCACGGCGTCGAGGCGCTCCATGCGCGCGCGCAGGGCCTGGAAGCGGAAGTCGGGCGTGGTATCAATCACCACATTTCGTCCGGCGTAGGCGAGCAGGACGGAGGGGCGAGTGCGATTGTCGCGCGGGTCGGCAGATTGGCAGACGGGGCAGCGGCAGCCGAGAGTCGGCACGCCCATGGAGGTGCCCGATCCCAGAACGGTCAGTTGCAAGGAAGACATGAGTTCAAAGGAGGGATGTTACCCGGTTTCGGTCTCCAACTCCCCATGCGGCAGCGTCACTTTTTCGCGCCGGCCTTTTTCGCCATGGCCTCGGCGGCAGCCTTGGAAATCTCCATGAACGTGAGTTTGAGGCCTCCGATCACCTCGACGAGCAAATCGCCATCGGACTTGGCGATATTTCCGCGCGTCTTTTCGCGCAGGGCGTCCAGCATGTTGATCACTTCGCGGGCGCCCTCGAGGTCCACGATGGGCTGGCCCGTGCGCGGGTCGTTCATCCCTCCGAGCATGGCCGCGGCGTTGCGCATTAAAAAATCGATGAGCATTTGGAAATTGGGCGAGGGCTCGATGGCTCCCGCGGGCGTTTGGCCGGCGTCCTCCAGGATGAGACCGGAGGAGCCGGCGGGAGCTGGCGGGGCGGCCTGGGGCGGTGCGCCGAATCTCGCTTGCGGATTGGATTGCGGACGAGCCGCGGGCTTCTTCGCGGCCGCTTCCTCGTCGCGCCGCTCTTGCTCGACGGCCTCCTTGCGCAACTCGCCTTCCTCGGTGAAAGGCCGCCGGTCGATTACCTTGAATGTTTCGTCCTGCTTGTGGTCAGCCACGGGAGGCATCCTCGAGCGCCGCATTTGGGAAGGGCGGCGTCCAATTGGTTAAGAATTTCATTTGTCACCAACGTAAATCTTGAGCCGCATCGAGTCTAGCATCGGCGTCGGCGCGCTTCAAGGCGCGCCGCGAATTTTGCGGAAGAGCATCGTCAGCGGATCGTAAAACTCGTCCACGACGCGTTCCTTGAGCGGGATGATGGCATTATCGGTGATGTGAATTTCCTCGGGGCAGACCTCGGTGCAGCATTTGGTGATGTTGCACAGCCCGATGCCGAGTTCGTCTTTCAGCATTTTGATGCGGTTGGCGCCATCGAGCGGGTGCATTTCCAGGCCCGCCACGCGCACGAAAAAGCGCGGGCCGCCGAACTGCGCCTCCTTGCCGTGCTCGCGCAGGACGTGGCAGACGTTCTGGCAGAGGAAGCATTCGATGCACTTGCGGAATTCCTGGACGCGGTCCACGTCCTTCTGGTACATTTTCCATTCCACGCCGGGCGCGGCGTGAACGGGGGGATCTTTTGGTTGACCTCGTAATTCCAAGTGACGTCGGTGACCAAATCCTTGATCAGCGGAAAGGTCTTCATGGGGAAAATCGTGACGGGCTCGCCCGGGGGCAGGGAATCCATGCGCGTCTTGCACATCAGGCGCGGCCGGCCGTTCACTTCGGCGGAGCACGAGCCGCATTTGCCGGCCTTGCAGTTCCAGCGCACGGCGAGATCGGGCGCCTGGTGCGCCTGAATGGAGTGGACTGCGTCGAGCACCACCATGCCGGGAACGAGCGGCACGCGATAGTCGGCCGTCGCGCCGCCGTTCGCGTCGCCCCGGAACACGCGCAGGACTGCTTCCGCCATCTCGATCCTCCGCCGATCTTCAGGGGCTTCCCGACAAAAAGCGTCGGGACGCACGAACCGCGAAAGCCCCGGAAGAGGTGGGCCTTAATGTCGGAGCTGAAGCTCCGACCCCCTAAAAACCTTGCAACGAACTTCCAACTTGAAATAGTAAAAACTCTATTTATCTTCCGCCAGGATTTTTTTCAAATCCGGGGGCAATTCCGGAATGGGGACTTCGGTTAGCGTCATGGCGCCGTCTCTTTTCACTACTACATTATTCTTTTTTCCCCATGCGTCGTCCAATTTCGGAAAATCCAGGCGGCTGTGCGCGCCGCGGCTTTCGCGGCGGGCGAGCGCGGAGAGCGTGACGGCTTCGGAGACGGTCAGCATGGATTGCAACTCATGCGAAAGGTGCCAACCCGGATTGTACAGCCGCGAGCCTTCCACGCGGATATTTGCCGCGCGGGCCTTGAGTTTATCGAGCTCGGCGAGCGCGCGGCGCAAATCCTCCTCAGTGCGGAAAATGCCCACGAGATTCTGCATCGTCTGCTGCAAATCGCGCTGGATCGCGTAAGGATTCTCTCCCGTGGCGCGCTCGAAGGGCGCGAGGACCTCGCGTTCGGCCTCCGCGATTTGCGCCGCGTCGAGCGCGGGCGCGGCGGTATTTTTGGCGTACTCCGCGGCGGCCAGGCCGGCGCGGCGGCCGAAAACCAACAGGTCCGAAAGGGAATTGCCTCCCAGGCGGTTCGCGCCATGCAGGCCGGCGGCTGCTTCGCCGGCGGCGAAGAGGCCGGGAATCGAGGACTGTCCCGTTGTCCGCCTCGACGCGAATGCCGCCCATCATGTAGTGGCACGTGGGGCCGACTTCCATGGGCCCCTTGGTGATGTCCACGTCCGCCAGTTCCTTGAACTGGTGGTACATGCTGGGCAGCTTTTTCTTGACGTATTCGGCGGGCTTGTGGGAGATATCGAGAAACGCGCCGCCGTGCTCGGTGCCGCGGCCTTCGCGCACCTCGGTGTAAATCGAGCGCGCCACCACGTCGCGCGTGGAAAGCTCCATGCGCTTGGGATCGTACTTCTCCATGAAGCGCTCGCCATTTTTGTTGCGCAGGATGCCGCCTTCGCCGCGCACCGCTTCGGTGACGAGAATGCCCTGCACGCCCGGCGGCCACACCATTCCCGTGGGATGAAACTGCACGAACTCCATATCCTGGAGCTCGGCGCCCGCGTCGTAGGCCAGGGCCATGCCGTCGCCGGTGCACTCCCAGGAGTTCGAGGTGATTTTCCAGGATTTTCCGATGCCGCCCGTGGCGATGACGATGGATTTCGCCCGGAACGTGACGAAGCGTCCGCTTTCGCGCCAGTAGCCGAAGGCGCCCGCGATTCGGCCGCCGTCGGTGACGAGGCGCGTGATGGTGCATTCCATGAAAACGTCGAAGCCCATCTGCACGCCGCGATCCTGCAGCGTGCGGATCATTTCGAGGCCCGTGCGGTCGCCCACGTGGCAGAGGCGCTTGAAGGTGTGGCCGCCGAAGGCGCGCTGGAGGATTTCGCCGCTCTCGGTGCGATCGAAGAGCGCGCCCCAGTGCTCGAGTTCGCGGACGCGGTCCGGGGCTTCCTGGGCGTGGAGCTGCGCCATGCGCCAGTTGTTGAGAAATTTTCCGCCGCGCATGGTGTCGCGGAAATGCGTGCGCCAGTCGTCCGCCTTGTCCACGTTGGCCATGGCCGCGGCGACGCCGCCTTCGGCCATCACCGTGTGCGCCTTGCCGAGCAGGGACTTGCAGACCACGCCGATGCGCGCGCCTTGCGCGAGAGCTTCGATGGCGGCGCGCAGGCCGGCGCCGCCCGCGCCGATGATGAGGACGTCGTACTCGTGCGTTTCGTGTTTGGGAGTCACAGCAGCCGGATATCCTTCAGGGCGCCCGAAGCTACCAGGCGGATGTAGAGGTCGGTAAGCCCCACGGAGATCATGCTCGCCCAAGCCCAGAGCATGTGGTCCTCATTGAGCGTGGTGACCAATTGCCACGCGGAACGGCGCGGCGGCCCCAGCGTCGAGCAGGAGAAGCAATCGAGCTTTCCGCCGATGAGGTGGCGCAGGGAATGGCAGGAGAAGGTGTAAATCGTGAGAAGAATGACGTTGACGAGCATCACGAGCGAGCCCACGCCGATGCCGAATTTTCCGTGGAAATCGAAGGCCACAATCGCGTCGTACCAGAGGAAGGCGACAAACACGACCGCGATGTAGAAGAAATAGCGATGGACGTTTTGGAGGATGAACGGAAAGACCGTCTCGCCGCGATATTTTCTGCCGCTTGGTTCGCCCACCGCGCACGCCGGCGGATCGGCGAAAAAGGCGCGGTAATATGCCTTGCGGTAGTAGTAGCAGGTGAGGCGAAAGCCCAGCGGCCCCGCGAGAATCAGAATCGCCGGGGAAAACGGCCACCAGTGGTGATGGGGGTCAATCAGCGGGGAATAGAATGGCGAGAGATACGGGTCGGCCCAGTAGAATTTTCCTTCGAGAGCGCGCCACGTGGTGTAAATGGCAAACGCGCCCAGCACCACGATGAAGGGCACGTTTTCGAGCCACCACGCATCGCGCCGCTGGGTACCGCCGAAATGGCCCGCCGCGTTTGCCGCCGAAGTTTCCGCCATCGGTTCACCGTCCCGCGAACTTAGCGTACTCACTTGGAGAGTTTTTTCAAGTCAAAGTTTGCGGCGGCTCACCGGTTGACCGCTTACTTCCAGTTAGAGTTGAACGACGGAAAGGCCGGGAATCAATCGAAAGTGCCGAACATTGAGAGTAGCTACCACATAGGCCAGATGCAATGCGGTCGCACCGATTAGGAGGTCTTCGAACGCGATGCTTACGCCGTGTGAAGCCTGCTCGCCCTCAATCTTCCCGGCAAGTTGAGCAACTTCGAGCGTCACGGGATGGACCACCACGTCGCGGCAGAGCTCATCGGTGAATAACCGGCGCCGTTCGCGGTCCGCATCGTTTTTGGCTCGATAGATGCCATGTGTCAGCTCAACGATGGTGACGGCGGAGAGTCCCGCTTCGGTCTCGCCATGCGCAACACGCACGCGTTTGAGGATTTGCCGCACACCCTCGCCGCCGCGCTCTGCCGCGATGAGAATGCTGGAGTCGAGGATTATTCCCATGCCGAGAGGTTACGCGGCTTACGGCTGTTTATGATCTCTCTTAGGTCGGCGGCGAAATCCGGGTCCATCGTAGGCTCGTAACCCAATTCCTTTGCATGCGCTTCCGCTAAAGCGATGGATTCCGAAAGAAGGCGTCCACGAAATGCCTCCGCCGGACGCACCACGGCCACCGGCCGCGCGTCGTGTTCAATGACGACTTCGGCGCCCTCGCGCACGCGAGCCAGCAACGAAGCGAAATCGCTGGCGGCTTCTTTGTCCGAAACGTGGATCACATCCTTCGCCATAATGCCTATTATATCCCCTTTCCCTTATCACCCGCCGCGCAAAGCGTCGTAAACGAGCCGCGCCCGGGCGCGGGGCAGCTCCGCCGCCAATTCCTCGACGCTCAGCGCCCGCAGGCGCGCCACGCTGCCGAAGCGGCGCAGGAGTTTTTGCGCCGTGCGTTCGCCCACGCCGGGAATTTCCACGAGCGACGAGCGCAGCCGCCGGCTCGACCGCCGCTGGCGGTGGAACGTGACGGCGAAGCGGTGCGTCTCGTCGCGAATCTGCTGGATGAGGTGCAGCACAGGAGAATGCGCATCGAGCGCCACCGGCTCATCCTCGCGGCCGAGGACGTAGAGAATTTCTTCCTTCTTGGCGATGCTGGCGACCGGCTGGTTGATGATTTCGAGCTTTTCGAGCGCTTGCGCCGCCGCGTGCAGTTGGCCGAGGCCGCCGTCAATCAGGATGAGGCTCGGCAGGGGCTTTTTTTCGTCGCGCAGGCGGCGGTAGCGGCGCTCGACGGCTTCGCGCATGCTGGCGAAATCGTCGCGCAGCAGGCCGGCGGATTTTTCCGGCCCCTCCGCGAGGGCCTCTCCGCGCATAATGAATTTGCGATAATCGGATTTCTTCATGCGGCCGTCTTCCCAGACGACCATGGAGGCGACGGTGTCCGAGCCCTGGATGTGCGAAATATCGAAGCTCTCGATTCGCGCGGCGGCTCGGGGAGGCCGAGCGCGGATTCGAGCGCCTCCGCGATGGCTTTGGAGCTGGGCCGCAGCACGCGGAACCGCTGCACGAAGGAGTGCCTTGCATTGCGCTCCACGAGTTCCAGGAATGCGTGCTTCGGGCCGCGCTGCGGCGCGAGGATTTCCACCCTGTGCCCCGCCTTCTCGCCGAGGAATGTCTTCCAGCAGCTCGCGTTCGTCGAAATCCATGGGCGTGTGGATGTAGCGCGGCAGATAGCCGGCATCCAGATAGAGCTGCTTCAGAAGCGACGGCAGAAATTCCGCGGGATCGAATTCCTCGATCTCCTCCCAGTAAAAATCGCGGCGGTCCACCACGCGCCCGCCGCGCAAGTGGAAAAGATTGGCGGCCACCTGTGGGGGCTCGGCGTACCAGGCGAGCACGTCCGTATCGTCGCCTTCCGCCGCGGCGATTTTCTGGCGCTCTTCCATTTCGGCGATGGTGCGCAGGAGATCGCGATAGCCCACGGCTTCCTCGTAGTTCTGCTCGCTGGAGGCTTTTTCCATGCGCTCGCGCAAGCTGCGCGCCAGATCGCTCCGGCGCCCTTCGAGGAACATCCGGACGTCGCGCGCGGCTTCCGCGTAGCGGTCGTCCGTGACCAGCCCTTCGGCGCACGGCCCCAGGCAGCGGTGAATGTAATATTGCAGGCAGGGGCGCGGATGGCGGCGCGTGAGGTCCACCGTGCACGAGGGGACCAGAAAATGCTTGTGAATCAAATGGACCAGGCGGTACGCGAGGCTCGCGGGGAAGTAGGGGCCGAAATAGATCGAGCCGTCCTTTTTGAGCCGCCGCGTCACATAGACGCGCGGATATTTTTCGAAGGCCGTGTAGCGGATGTAGGGATAGGTCTTATCGTCGCGCAGCAGGACATTGAATTTCGGCTTGTGCTGCTTGATCAGATTGTTTTCAAGCGCGAGCGATTCCTTCTCGTTGTCGACGACGATGTAGTCGGAGATCGGCGATCTCGCGCACGAGCGAGCCCGTCTTCGCGTCGCGCCACCTGGATTCGAGAAAATAGGATTTCACGCGCGCGCGCAGCGACCGCGCCTTGCCCACGTAGAGAATTTTCCCGGCGGCGTCCTCGAAGAGGTACACCCCGGGCTGCAAGGGCAATTGCGCGGCTTTTTCGAGAAGTTCCATTTGCGGCGCGCTACAATGGATCGGGCCCGCGCTCCCGCGGACCCGGGACTCGATGAGACATTACTTTCAGGATCGCAAAGGCAGCCGAAACGGGAATCGAAAACCCATGCGGCTATCTATTTTAGCATCCGTTCTGCTGGGCCTGCCCGCCATGGCGGGCCTGCTTGGCGCCCCGCCGGCCCGGCCCGCACAGCGAGGGAACCCGCCGCAGCCGCCGCCCGGCCAAAAGGCGTCGCCGGGCGAATCGTCGTCCTCCTCATCGTCTTCCTGGCAGCCGTCGTCCCAGCAGAACGCGCCCAACTATGATCCCTTTCACGCGCAAGAGGACGTGGATGTGGGCACGTTCTATATGCATAAGGGCGACGTGGATGCGGCCATTCCCCGCTTTGAGGACGCCATCAAGCTGCGGCCCGATTTCGGCAAGCCTCGCCTGCTTCTCGCCGAGGCCTACGAGAAGAAGCACGAGAACGAAACCGCCGTGAAATATCTGAAGGAGTATCTCCAGGTGTACCCCAAGGCTCCGGACGCGGCCAAAGTCCGGGAGAAAATTGAAAAGCTATCCGCGCATTAGCGACTGGCCTTCGCGAGCGCGTTTAGGCCGCCGGAAACCGCTGGAGGAACTTCATCGCGCGGGGATAATCGGCGAAGCGCTTTTCTTCCCGGCGGAATTCGGCGGAATGCGATTCCCGGCGGCAGCGCTCGAAGCGCATGGGATGCTTCTGGTGCAGCATCTCGTGGAACAAAATATACGCGACGACATATTCGGGGACGTTGCCGCGGTCGAGGCCACGGTTGATCACAATTTGACCGAGCGCCGGGTCGAAGCAGCCCAGCTGCGTTCGCCAGGCTCGCGCGCTCCAGCCTAGGCGCGGCCGCGCCAGCCGGTTTTCGAAATAGCTGCGGTTCAGCCGGTCAAAGAGCGGCCCCAGGTCATGATGCGCCCCGGAGGGGCGATGTTCCGCCCGGCGCGCCCGGCGCTGCCGCAGGAACAACAATTGCCGGCGCGTCCGGCGCGCATACGTGAATTGGCGGTAGGTTTCGACCATCCGCGCCGGCGGCCTCCTGCGATATAACCGCCCCAGCAGAATCGCCGCCGCCGCTTCCACCACCTCGCGCGGCGCACGCCGCAGCACGTCCGAAAGCCGAACGCGCGCCGTATCTTCGCGCAGGCGGATGGTGTGCGTCAGATCGGCGTAGGGATGATATTGGACCTCGAAGCGCGGCGCCCGACCCGGACATCCCAGCCGCGTGTAGACGCGCTCGAAAATCCGGTCGCCTCCGGGGACGCCGCGCGCGCGGGCTTGCGACCGCTTCATTGTTTTCTCCGCACCGGCGCGGGCGGCATGATTTTGAGCGCGTCTTGCGCGTCGGTGATGGCGTCCTTGGTTCCTTCGATGGCGTCGTCGAGTGTGTCCTTGTACATGTCGAGGTCCGGGCCGCCCGCGTCGTACTTTTCGAGCGCGGCGAGAAATTCAGCGTCCTTCGCGACCATCAGCTTCAGGCTTCGATGAATGTCCTGTTGTTTTTCCTGCGCCACTTCGATCTGGTCGGCTCCGTCGTCCACGCTTCCCGCATACGCGTTCAACAGGCCATTGAGCAGTTCATCCCGGCGGTCATCGGGGACGGTGCGGGCGAGCTCATACTCGAATTTTTTCAGCCGGTCCTCCGCGAAGGATAGATAGAGCTTGATGCGCTCCGCCGACGTCACGGCGTCGCGGATCTTATCCGCCTCCGCGTCCGTCAGGTAATCCTTGTGCCCCTGCGCGGGCAGGGGAGAGCGCGCCGGGGCGTATCCCGGCAGCAGAAGCGCGGCGAGCACGTAGGCTAGAATTTGGGCGGCCATCAGGCGGTGCGGCATGGCGGACTATTCATTGACCTTTCCCGGTGGCGCGTCGTCCACCGGCTGGCGCGGGAAAAGCTCGTGGACCAGGTGGCGATCCATGTCCTCGAGGTCCTTGCGCACGTCGAGAAACGGCTGCTGCCCGTCGGCTGCAAGGCCGGCGATCAGGTCGTTGATTCGCCGCAGCGATTCCCGCACCGAAATCTGCAACTGCTTGAACCCCGCGGGATGTTTCTCGGCGTCCACGGACCGGGCATCCAGTTCCTTGAGGCTCCGCTGCGCCTCGTCGCGATACCGCCGAAAGCCGGCGAGGGCCGCGGGCGTGTCTCCCGCCGCGGCTTCCCGGCCGATATCCTGAAATTCAGCGTCGCCGAGCTGGGCCATGATTTTGGCCTTGCGGACGGCGTCCGATTCCTGCTCCCAACGGGCGCGCAACTCCCCGGCGCGGTTCTGGGCGAAGGCCGGGCCGGAGAAAAGCGCCAGCGCCAGAAGAGGCCCTGCGATACGCAGCATCCTGGACAATGCCTCACCTCTACTTTTTCCCCACCTCGTGTTCGAGGGTTCGCACGCGCTCCATGGCGCCGAAGTACATGTCGCTCGTCTGGTCCTTGTTCAACTCCAGAAACTTCCGATAATTTTCCAACGCGTTGCGCGCGTCTCCCAGCCTATCGTAGCAGGTGGCGCGAATAAACCAGTTTCCCGGCGGGAGCGTTTCGCGCGCGGCCAGCTGATCGAGATCCGCGAGCGCCGCGGCATAGTTTTTGCTCATATATTCCGCCACGGCCAGCGAGCTCGAGGGCGTCGGTCGCCTGGGGATCCATGCGCAGCGCCGTGGTCAGCGTGGTCACGGCGTCGGGGTAGTCCTTTTCCTCCAGGTAGACGCGCCCCAGCCGCGCCGGAATGTCCGGATCCTTCGCGTCCATCGCCGCGGCCTTCTGCAGGACGGGCACGGCCTCAGCGTAACGCTTCTTCTCATAGTAAATCTGCGAACGCATCTTGAGGGCGTGCATGCCTTCCGGCTCGATGGCCGCGGCGCGGTCGAGCTCCGCGAGCGCGTCGTCGTCCTTGCCCAGGTCGAGCAGCGCGGAAGCGCGCTCGACGCGCGCCCCGGCGTCGTCCGGCTCCGCTTGGAGATAAATTTCCAGCTCCGCCGCGCCCGCCTCCAGCTTTTTCTGAGCGATCAGCGTCTGCGCCAATCCCCTGTGCGCTTGGGCCTCCGTCGCGCCCGCGGGATGCAGATCGAGCGCCTGCTGGAACGCCGTGGCGGCGTCATCGGTGCGACCCGTTTTGAGCAGCGCGAATCCCAGCGAGTTGCGGATGTCCGGATCCTTGTCGTCGAGTTTCGCGGCGGCCTCGTACTGCGCGAGCGCCTCCGTGGTTTTTCCCGCGCCTTCGAGGGCGATGCCCAGCAGCCATTTCGTCCGCGCGTCCGTGGGCATCAATTCCGCCGCTTTCTGGAGCGGCGCGATCGCCGCCGCCGGATCGGACCCGAGCAGCGTCAGGCCCAGGTTCTGGTAGGCCTCTGCCATGCGCGGATCGAGGGAGATGGCCTTTTCGTATTCGCTCTTGGCGTCATCGGAGTCCTGCATGGCCGTGTATATGTAGCCCAAATCGTAGTGGACGGTGGCGTCGTCCGGCTTCTTGGCCAGGTAATCCTGATAATCCTTGGCCGCGGCTTCGAAATCCCCCTGCCCGACCGCCTCCTGCGCCGCCGCGAGAAGTTCGTTCAACGCTTCGGCGGCGGGGTCGCCGGGGATGCGCTTTTTCTCCGGCACCTGCGCCGAGGCGCGCGCCGCAAACCCGCCCAGCACCGCGCACAGCGCGCACCAGGCCATCGCTTTCGGAAAAACTTTCATGCTTTCGAGCGGCCGCCCGCCGGCCCGTTCGCTCGCGCCTTCGACGAATGGCCGCCATGGTTCCCGCCGTTCCGCGGATCGAGAGCGCGCGCCAGATATTTTCCCGTGTGCGACTGCGCATTCCGCGCCACCTGCTCGGGAGTTCCCGCGGCCACCACGCGCCCGCCCGCGTCGCCGCCTTCGGGCCCCAGGTCAATCACCCAATCGGCGCATTTGATTACGTCCAGATTGTGTTCGATGATCAGCACCGAAGCTCCACCTTCGATCAGCTTCCGGAACGCGATCAGCAGCTTTTGTATGTCGTCGAAGTGCAGGCCCGTGGTGGGCTCGTCGAAGACATAGAGTATCCCGGTGTTTTCCTGCCGCGTAAGATGCGCGGCCAGTTTCAAGCGTTGCGCCTCGCCTCCGGAAAGTGTGGTGGCCGATTGCCCCAGGCGGAGGTATCCGAGTCCCACTTCTTCGAGCACGCGCAGCCGCGACGTCACCCTGTGGTGCTCGGCGAAGAATCCGAGCGCCTCGCGCACCGTCATCTGCAACACCTCGTGGATATTTTGCCCTTTGTACGTCACTTCCAGCACGCTCGACTTGTAGCGCGTCCCGCGGCACTCTTCGCACACCAGCTCCACGTCCGCCAGGAACCTCATTTCCACGGTCACCGTTCCATCGCCCTCGCACGCCTCGCAGCGCCCGCCCGGCACGTTGAACGAAAATTTTCCCGGCCCCAGACCGCGCTTTTTCGCTCCGGCCGTGGCCGCGAAAACATCCCGAATGGGGTCCCAGGCCTTCATGTACGTCGCGGGATTCGACCGCGGCGTCCGCCCAATGGGCGATTGGTCCACCATCTCGATGGCCGCGACCTTGGCGTCTCCTTCTATCGCGCTCATGCGCTCCCGCCAATTTCCGCCCGCGCGTTTCGCCTCGATTCCCTTGTAGAGCACATCGTGGACCAGCGTGGACTTCCCCGAGCCGGATACTCCCGTGATGGCCACCAACATTCCGAGCGGGATGGTGATGTCCGCGCCCCGCAAGTTGTGGCTGCGGGCTCCCAAAATTTTCAGGAAACCGGCCTTGGGCCTGCGCCGCTCCGCGGGCAGGGCGATGCGCGCTTCGCCGCGAAGGTATTTCCCCGTCGCCGACCGGGCGTCCGCCAGCAACTCCTCGCGCGTGCCTTCGAAAATCAAATTCCCGCCATACTCGCCCGCCCCGGGCCCCAGATCGAGGATATGATCGGCCGCCAGAATCGTATCCGGGTCGTGCTCCACCACCAACAGCGTGTTCCCCAGATCGCGAAGCCCCTTCAAGATTTCAATCAGCCGGTGCGTGTCCCGCGGATGCAGCCCGATGGAGGGCTCGTCCAGGACGTAGAGCGCCCCCGCCAGCCGCGATCCCAGCGACGTGGCCAGTTGGATGCGCTGCGCCTCTCCCCCGGAAAGCGTGGACGTGAGCCGGTCGAGCGCCAGATAATCGAGCCCCACCTCGTCGAGAAACCGCAGCCTCTGCTGAATTTCCTCGAGCACTTTTTCAGCAATCACGGCCTGCGCCGCGCTCAATTTCAGCCCGGCAAAAAAAGGCCGCGCTTCCTTCACCGTCATCTGGCACACTTCCGTGATGGACCGCCCCTCGATTTTCACCGCGCGCGCCTCCGCGCGCAGCCTCGTCCCTTTGCATTCGGGACAGGTGGCGTACCCGCGATAGCGGCTCAAAAATACGCGCACTTGCAATTTATATTTCTTCCGCTCCAGCCATTCGAAGAATCCCTTCACGCCCGCATAATCTTCCCCGGGATCGCCATCGAGAATTGCTTTGCGCTGCGCCGCGGTCAGCTCCCGGAAGGGCACATCCACCGGAATGCCTTTCGCCCGCGCGTATTTGCGCATCTCCATCATCAGCGGACGGTAGCGCGGCTTCGTCCACGGCTCGATCGCTCCCTCCGCCAGCGTTTTTCCCGCGTCCGGAATCACGCGGTCAATGCCGAAATCGGTGGTGTTGCCGAATCCCTGGCACCGCGGGCACGCACCATAGGGATTGTTGAACGAGAAAAGCCGCGGCTCGGGCTCCTGATATTGCGCCCCGCATTTCTTGCACTCGAACCGCTCGTTGAACACCAGCCTTTCGCCCGCGCTATCCGTGGTCTCCCCCACGAACTCCAAAATCGCTTCGCCCCGGCCTTCGCGGTAGCAGATCTCGATCGAGTCCATGAGCCGCGAGCGCATTTCAGGAAAAAGCTCCAGCCGGTCCACCAGGACGTACACCGGCTTCGTGAAGTCTATTTCCAGCAATTCCTCAGGCGCCGAAAACTCGAATACGCGCCCCGCCTGCCACAGCCGATTGAACCCGCGCTTGCGCAGGCTCACCAGCGCTTCGCGGACCAGATCCGCGTCGCTGATGCGCGGCACCTTTCGAGGCCGCCCCACGTGCGCAACCTGCGCATGGCGGTGGGTTAAATCAGGACGCGCCGCCGCTCCTCCGGCGTCCATCTTCAATTCGTAGAGCACGTAAAATCGCCGGCCCGCCGGAAGCGCCATCACCCGCGCGGCAATCTCGTCGGACGTGTCTTTGCGCACCTCCTCGCCACACGCGAGGCACAGCGTCCGGCCCACGCGCGCGTAGAGCAGCCGAAGATAATCATAAATTTCCGTGGCGGTCGCCACGGTGGAGCGCGGATTGCGCGTCGAATTTCTCTGCCGGATGGAGATGGCCGGGGCGATTCCCGTGATTTCGTCCACGTCCGGCTTTTCGATGCGCTCGAGAAACTGCCGCGCGTAGGCCGAAAGCGATTCGATGTAGCGCCTCTGGCCCTCGGCGTAAATCGTGTCGAACGCCA
Source organism: Terriglobia bacterium (assembly GCA_963823205.1). Lineage (GTDB taxonomy): Bacteria > Acidobacteriota > Terriglobia > Acidiferrales > UBA7541 > Palsa-295. Next base: position 14,290 of record CAWGKL010000006.1, on the reverse strand, counting down.
GGCTCGATTTGCCCGACCCCGATACCCCCGTCACCACCGTGATGGCGTTGTGCGGGATCGTGAAATTGATGTTTTTCAGGTTGTGGACGCGCGCTCCCCGGACGCGAATCGCCTCCGCGTCGTCCGTAGCCACCGCCGCAGGCGCTCCGCCGCCCGGCGAGGGCGCAGGAGACAGATTGTCCGGCTCAGCCGCCTCTGGGCTATGCGCGCCCTGTTCGAGGGCCTCGGGCGCCGGCACACCCCGCCCACGAGCAGGACGTCGCGAAGCAGGCGCATCAGTGGGTTTTATCGTCATCAGCTTAAACATATGATTATACGTCTGACGCCCACGCCGCGCAAACGCCCCGCCGAGGGGTCGGCAGGATATCCGTTTGGCGCGAAACCTCAAACGCACGGGATGCGCTTGCGTCGCGACATGAGGGCAACCACAACGACCATGACAGCCGCGATTGCGAGCGAAGAGGTGATCCGGCCGAGCGCCAGCCCTCCCTGGTCATGCGGTTTCGTGAGGGTATCGCCGAGCGTCGCGCCGAGCGGCCGCGTGAGAACGTAGGCTGCCCAGAAAAGGACGCTGCCCGGGATCTTCGTGAACAATCGCGCCGCGCCCACGAGTGCAATCAGGCTCGCGAATACCAATGCTCCGCGCTCGAATCCAAGGCCCGCCGTGGTGGCCGTAAAATCGCCCAGCGCGGTGCCGAGCGTGTTGGAAACCAAAATCGTCACCCAATAGAAGATTTCGTCCGTCCGCGTGGTGACGCAGTCCACTGCGATATGGCCCGCCGTGAAGCGCCAGACGATCAGCACGGCGATCACCGTGCAGAAGAGCATGGCCGTTGATTTCACGTAACCGAGACCGGCCGTTCGATCCAAATAGTCGGAGGTCGTTGTACCCACGGTCGTCGTTGCCACCACTACGGACCAGTAGAAGACCGGATGATATCGCTTCGACGCCATCTGCGCCGTAAGCGTCACGCAGAAGAAGAGGAGAAGTATCAGGCTGCTTACGGCGTAACCGAGATTCAGAGTCATGGAGAGCGCGTCGCCGCCCGTCTCGCCGACCGTGGTGGCGAGAATCTTGACCACCCAGAACGCCAGGGTGGCCTGCGGGACTTTGCTCAACAGATTCGTTTTGAAATCTACCACCTCGTCGTTCTGCAAGCCTGGACCTCCGCTGTTTTTTCGGGCTGCGCGCCCCGTGAATCTCGGCTCGGTTGGGCCAATGACAGCGACTTCACGGAGCCCATTTCGCAACCTATCATCAGATGCGCCCGCGCGCCAGACGCAGTCTCTGGATCGGCGATTTCGGAAGCGATAGGCACAAAAAAGAGAAACTTTGGCTCCGAAAGCCATCGGAGCGCCATAACAGGGTACAATAGGGCAGGGGCGATTTCATAAACGGCCCGTATTGGGGGCACGGCTTCACAGCTTGCGGAAAGAGCCGATTCTGCCCGGGTTTTGGCAGCACAGGTTCACCCTGACGAAGGCTTGCCCTGACGGAAGAAGGGAAGGGCACTCCCGCCAGTGTGCAGCCGGGTTTCGCAGTTGGTACGATGTTTTCAAATCGAAGAGGAGCAATCGGAACATGAGATACGGCAACCGCGACAAACCAGAACGCAAATCAGGGCGAGTGGGATTTGTGGAAGGCCGGCTCGAAGAGCTTCGGCGCCGGTGGGATAATGCGACAACCGAGCAAGAGAAGGCTGAAGTCTCCGAACAGATCCGCGAGTGGCAATCCTTCAGGCCGGAACGCTCGGCATCCTCCGGCGGCAGGCGATAAGGGTTCCTTCAGCTTTCCGATGATGAATTTCGAGGTTCGTGGAACTAATGACTCCGCGAACCCGCGCTCGAACCGGAACTCCCGTGCGATTCCGAATGCGATTCCGTTTGCGGCCGCGAATTCGACTTCGCCGGCTCCGCTGGCTTTTGGTTCAAGGGCGGGTGAACATCGTACATGTCTTCTCGCGCCTTTACGGGCGCAGCGTATCTCACGTCGGACCGCTCCTGGGTGGACGCGCCATTCCCGCCCGCCGCAGCGCCATTCTCTCCACGCGATGGCGGGCGGAAATTCTGGAAGCCTGGCCGCGATGCCGTGGTTCCCGAGCTACTGACGGCCGCTGAATTATTGGCTCCCGCCTCCGGCTGCGCATGATTCTCATCCGCGCCGGCAACAGCAGCGGGAGCAGGGTGATTGAAAGGCCGGCTGTCATTCGTAAACTCCGGCGTCTGGCGGTTGACCGGAGCCGGAGGATTCAGCCGCGCGACCACAGGGCGCTCCGAAAACGGCGTCGCGGGCTTTGCCTCCGAGACCTTTGCGGACGCCGAAACATAACTTTCGCGCGTGGGCCCGAGCGGCCCCGATTCGACCGCATGCGCTCCTTCGATTTGCTCCGCCGTCACATGCACCGCTCCTCTATCCACGGCGCGTGCGCCCACGAACGCCTCCTTCGATAGCACCGTCACAGCCGCGCCATCGTGCGCGTACATGAAATTTTCGCTCGCATGGCTGTTGTAGACCGCGGTCACGTCGTTGACCCTGACCAGCCTCGTATTCGTGATGTTTATGTACTGGACGTAACGCGGGCTCGCGCGATACCCGGGCACGAACACGTCACGCGGCCCAAGCGGAAACCATCCTACCCCGTCCAATCCGGGTCCAAATTCCACCGAAAATCCGAACCCAGGCCGGCCTCCTCCCAGGAATCCAACCAGCGCCGGCGCATACACCGGCCGGACCACCATCGGTCCCGGCACCCAGCCCCAACGGCCTCTCACGAATGCCCAGCGCCCGTAGTGAAATGGCGCAAAGCCCCAGGGCTCCGCGTCCACCCACGTCCAGCCCCATGGAGCGATCCAAACCCAGTGGCCTACGCAGTAGGGCGCCCAGCCCACTGCCACTCCCGTGGGAAACCACATCTCCCCATAGTCGGCGTCGGCCTCCCAGTCTCCATTGGCATCGAGGTCGTAGTAGCCGTCCACGTCGCGCGAAACGTACTGCGCCGAGACTGCATTGTTCTCTGCTTGGTCGCGCGCCTGGCACCAGTCTTCAAAATCATCGAACGCGGGCGCCGGCCCTCGATCGTAGGTGAGCTGATCCGTGCCGGTGAAGATGTATTGTTGTTCGGGCCCAAGGTCGTAGGATTCTCCGCCCCCTGTGACTTCACCCTCGCCCTCGCGGACCACGATCACGGTGGAGCTCCCGTTGGGATCGGCCTCGATGAGATATTCGCCGGCGCGCGTGAGCGTGAACGCCAGGTTCGGCGTGTCAATTTCGAACGCTTCGCCCGCTGCATGGTTCCGCAGATGAACTTCGATCGTCCCTTGAGGAAGTTCCAGTTGGACCGTGCGGTCGTCGAGATTCAGGAAAGAAAGCCCCGTCTCGCTGGAAAGGCGGATGGCCGCGCTTCCGATGTGCACTTCGCCTCGAGAATCTTTGTCGGCCCAGAGATTGTCGCCGGTGGTCAACGGGCGATTGGGATCCGCGTCCGCCCAGTCCGTGTCGCCCGATACCTGATACGAAACCGAGCCTTCCATGTAATTCAGCCGCCCCACACGGCCCGGAGGATCGTCCTGCGCCCGGGAGATTATGGGAAGGGCTGCGAACGCCGCGGCAACAAGGAAGGATGCGAATAAGAGCGAGCCGGCTTTTCTCATGGGGTAATTCCTTTCGCGACCTAGTCTATAAATAGCATGAATTATCCTCAGAGCCTATTTCGAGCGGGATTCCTCCAAGCCACGGGATACTCCGCGACCCCGATCGCTCGGGGCCGCGGTTATGATTAGGAGTGTATGAAGGGAAGAAGCCATTTAACGCCGGTGGCCGCCGCCTCCGCCTCCGCCACCATGAGAACTGCCGCCACCTCCGCCGCCGCGGGAAGCGCCTCCGCCACCCAAGGGACCGCGTGGCGCGCTATTGCCGCCGCGTGGCGCACTATAGGAGCCTCGCGGTGAGTGGAGCCGGAAGATCCGCCTCGCGGCACCACGATGGGCTGGCGCATATTGAGCGGCGGACGGGAGTATGAATTGGAGTAGCCTTCACTCCAGCCGCGCGAGGAATTTGCGGGCGGCTGATAGGTGCGCTGCGAACCACGCTCCGGCGAATTATACTGGTCCCAGCCGCCGCGATTTCCCGTCGTGGATCCCGAGTTGCGCGAGGCCGAGCCGTAGGTTTCCCGCGCGGAGTTGTTCGCCGTGCCGCGATTCGAGGATTGGGGTGGCGTGAACGTGCGCCAGCCGGACCGTGTGGATTGCGTGGAAGCCGAACCGCGATTCGAAATCGCCGCCTGGTACGAAGAGCGATTCGACGAGCCGCCGTTGCGACCGGGGGCAAATGCCGATTGCTCCCGGGCCGAATTGTTCCCGAAGGCCGCGCCGGACCGGGAGGATGTAAAGAAGTGCTGCGAGCCGGACGGAGCATTCCGGAAGGATGATGGGTCGGCCCCACGGCCGGTCGCGCTGTAACTCCCGCGCCCCGGCGTGATGGGCATCTTGCCGGTTATCATGCTGGCCTGCCGGAAGGAGCCTGCGCTCATTCCTTCCTGGTGCGACGGAACGGAAGAACGTCCGAATTGGTTTGCGTTCATGGAGCGTATTCCCGCGCGCACGCGGTCGTTCGTGAGGGCCTCGTGGATATTCGAGAAGCCATGTTCTCCGGCGAGCGGGCCAAATCCATCGTGGGAGGCGCGATTGCCGAAATCATTGTAGGCGTTGAAGCGGCCGCCCCACCGGCCCCACCACGGGTGATACCAATCGCCCGGCCCGCACGGAAGCCAGCCAACGCTCCCAAATCCGAAGCCGAAGCCAAATCCGATACCCCAACCCCTGCCTCCCCAGCCAAAGAAGGAAACGTACGCCGGCGACCAGATGGGATAATACCCCCGCACTACAGGACCCGGCCACCACGCCCACCGGCCGCCGTAAACGAACCAACGGCCATAGTGATAGGGCGCCCAGCCCCACGGCTCATAGGAAACCCACGTCCAACCGTAATAAGGCTCCCAAACCCACTGGCCCGAGCTATAGGGGGCCCATCCTGGTTCCTGAGAGGGAATCCACACCTGACCATAATCGGGGACTTCGGACCAAGCGCCATATTGGTCGAGGTCTTGCGAGCCGGTGTAATACTGGTCTGTGTGCTGCCAGCTCGCGGCGTTTGAAATGGAGCCGTTGCGATCATGATTCCAGGAATCCCACTCGTCGGCGCCCGGCGCTGGATCAATTTTGTATTGCGGATTGTCGTTGCTTGCGCCCTCGACGGTGATCACCTGCCCCTTTTCCACGCGCGTGCTGCCTTGCGGCGTGGAAATCTCCGCCGAGCCTTCGCGGATGATTACTTGCGATTCCGTGTCTGAATTGACGAGGATGCGGTAATCGCCCTCGCCCAGCGGGTGGATGGCGGCATTGGGCGTATCAATTTCCGAGGTTGCTTGGGCGTCCTTCAAAACGGAATAGGTGGCGAGACCCTGGCCCACCTGCACTTGAATATTCGTGCGATCCAGACCGGCAATTTTCGCGGTCGCGCCACTGGACATGCGCAGGATGTCAGCGTAATCGAGCTGGAGTTCCGCGCGTCCGCCCTCTCCCGTGGAGATGCGGTCGCCTACGGCAACGGGCGTGTTCACCGTCACGGCGACCCAATCGCCGGTGTCGCCGCGCTGCGTGGAAACGCTGCCTTGAATGAAGCTGAGGCGCGCCATGCCGGGCTGCGCCTGATTGCCCTGATCGGACGGAGGAGCCTGATCGGAAGGACCAGCCTGATCATACGGTCCCGGCTGTTGGTCTTGTGGCCCACCCTGGTCATACGGTCCCGGCTGTTGATCTCGTGGCCCACTCTGGTCATATGGTCCCGGCTGTTGATCTTGTGGCCCACCCTGATCATACGGTCCAGCCTGTTGATCTTGCGGCCCACCCTGGTCATATGGTCCAGCTTGATCGTACGGGCCAGGTTGCTGGTCTTGCGCGAAGGAAATGCCTACTGTCCCCAGCATCAGAATGATGACCGCCAAACTGACTATGGAACTTTTTCATCGTTCTCCTCCCGGCGGGCGCGCCACCAGGAATTCTTGAATCCATCCTCGGTAATGCAGGGTTGATGCCAAAGCGACATTATCCCGCGTGCAGAGCTACAACTTTTGGACGCAATGACTTACGGAGGAGGTGCGGAAATCGTCGGATCGTAAGCCTGTAAATCAGTGGTGGTTTTGGAGCGGTGGTGGTGGTGGTTTTCAACCGGCTCCGAAAAGTCCGGCAACGAAAATCAAGAGTCTGCTTTGAAGAACGGCCACTCACGGCCTTTGGCCGAACGAACGAGATAAAGGGCGAGTCCAAGAGCTGTGAAGACGAGAGCGCGCGCAATCAGCGCCAAGTGGTCATACAGAACGAGGGCAAAACCGGCGAGGGTGATGAGCACGGGCAAGGGGTAAAGCCACATGCGGAAGGGGCGCGGATGGGCGGGGTCCGAGATGCGCCAGAGGACGACGCCCACGGCCTGAACCAGGAAGAGGAGGAGGATGCGAATCACGACGAGGGCGCTGAGGAGGTCCTCCAATTGGAAGAGACAGAAGAGCGCGGCGAGGGCGCCGAGGAGAAGAACACTGTGCGCGGGAAATTTGCGCTTGGCGTCCAGTTGCTGAAAGAAGGAGAAGAAATTGCCGTCTCGCGCGGCGGCGAAGGGGATGCGCGAATAGCCGGCCAGAAGGGAAAAGACGGATGCGAAGGCGGTCCAGATGACTAGAAGCGAAACGAGAGTGCCGGCCCAATGGCCGTACACAACCTCGGCGGCGCGCGCGGCGGCAAAATTGTGGCCCGTTCCGTGCGCCATGGCCATGACTTCGCCGGCCGGCAGGATTCCCAAAATGCTGATATTCATCGCGATGTAGAGGACGGCAACCACGGCGACCGAAAGGATGATGGAGCGAGGGATTGTCTTTTGCGGCTGGATCACTTCTTCGCCGAGGAAGCAGACATTTTCGTAGCCCCAGTAGTCGTAGAGGGAAATCAGCAGGGCCGCGGAAAATCCCATCATAAAGCCGGAGGACGGTGGGTGCGACCAGCCGGGGGGGAACGCGAGGCTGCGATGGAAATGCGTGAGGCCGATAAAAATCACGAATCCAAAAGTGGCGGCTACTCCGATCCAGAGAAGTTTTGCGATGCGGCCCACGCCGGTGATCCGCCGATAGACGAGCCAGGTGGCGAGCAAGGCCGATGCCACGGCCACGAGCGTCGCGCCGGAGATTTCGAGCGGCAGATGAACCTGCCCCAGAAAATTGAACTGAAAATTGGCATGCCAGAAAATTCTGCTCAGCTTCGGGAAGAGGTAGGAGGAATATCCGGCCAGGCCGATGCAGCCGGTGGCCATCGAAACCGGAGCGCTGAATACGACTTGAAAGACGAACAGGAAAGAGAGCAGACGGCCGAGTTTTCGGCGTCCGTAAATTTCTTCGAGGTATTCGTAGGAACCGCCGGCTTTGGGCATAGCCGCTCCGAGCTCGGCCCAAACCAGGCCGTCGGACATGGAAACGACCGCGCCGGCTATCCAGCCATAGAGGGCCTGCGGGCCACCCATGGCGGCGACCATCAGCGGCAAGGTGATGAATGGGCCGGCGCCGATCATGTCCGTCATATTCAATGCCGTGGCGGGGAAAAGAGTGAGGCCGCGAACGAGTTGCGGAGCGCCGCCGGCGGGGGCTTCGGGCGCGCCGCGAGGGCGCTCAGGCGGGGTTGCAGTCACGGAGCGGGATTATATAATCCAGCGGGCACGGGCGGCCACACCGCGCTGTTAATTTCTGCCAACAGCGTGACGCAACACGGCCGAAAGCCTGCGCCACCCGCCGTGTACTTAGATCATAAAACTGTGACAGAATCCGTCAATTCACCTTATGCCTACCGGCAAATGTCCGCTTTGCCAAAAAGAGAAACCGTTGCGGGATAGTCATTTTATGCCTGCGGCGCTCGGCGATTTCTGTAGGCCGCCGGGCGGCCATGCGATCGTGGTATCGCCTGAGATCATCATTGAGAGTGACAGGATGCTCCACGATTACGTTTTCTGTAAGGATTGCGAGGATGTTTTCAACAAAGGGGGCGAAACGTGGGTCTTGCCCGTGCTCGCGCGGCTTGACACCTCGTTTCCGCTTTACGACGTACTCGTAAAACAGCCACCGTCCCAGGTGCATGAGGAGACGAAGATATATCTCGCCGCAAAAAATCCTGAGATCCAATCGGATAAGTTGATTCATTTCGCGATGGGAATCTTTTTCAAGGGCGCTGTACATACTTGGAGTGGAAGCAGGAAGGAGCCGTGGATTAATCTGGGACCTTATACCGAACCCCTTCGGACGTTCTTGCTAGGCAAAACTCCTTTCCCGGAGTGGATGTTCTTGACCGCGGGAGTACTACCCTGGCCCCACCAATCTATACAGTTCTGTTATCCCTATCGGGACTCAACGGAAGGAAAGTTCAACTACCGATTCAATGCGTGCGGAATTCAATTCGTCCTGGAAGTGGGAAGAACCGTAACCGCTGAGTCGCGAACATGTTGTTTTGCTGCAAGCCCGTTGCATCCGATGCTTCTCGTGGATTTCTCGAAGAATATCAAATCACCCTTTCAGGAAGCATTGAAGACGACACGTATCGCTAAAAATGTCGAAAAGTGGATGGAGAAGAGTTAGCGCGGCCGCTGACATGCGCATTCCCCTCCCGGCGGGTGGCCCAGGCTGTAGCCTTTGGTTTTCAGGGTGCCCTACGCTCGGTTTACGAGCGTGGGGCTTTTTCTTGTCGGTTGTTTTCCTGAGCGGTGGGTCCATCTCATTCCACGGGGTCAATACCGATCAGAATCTCTCCGCGCCCTTGGTAGAAGGCATAGATTCCACTGCACACGACGAATGAGACGGACTCAGCTTCGGTTTCCGGTGGTGTGCTAATTTGAAAAAATTCCCGGATTGGGGGGACGCGAAGAGGGATTCATCGCTCAAACACCGAGCGATGGAAAACCGTACTTCGACTGCGTCCCGCGCCCGCCAAGAGGCGGCGGGAAAACCAAGAACGCGGGACTCCGCTCCCTTCCTACGTCAGGGCAGGCAGAATGACCACACAATACGTTTCGCTCGAACTAGGATACTGCCAGGCGCTCGGGTGGGATCGGAGTCACGGAGCGGGATTATATAATCGGGCGGGGTGGTGGGAGAGACATATCATGAAAGGAGAATTTTTCCAGAATGAGGGCTGGATCGTGGCGATTCTTCTGCTGTGCGCGATTTCGGCGTACGGGGAGGGAAAGGGATTCTGTACTTGGCTTTTCCTTGTGTTGGCGTTATATATGGATTGTAGTCTGACTTAAACGGCTGGATTTTATGGTTCGGAAATCTTCCAGTGCTGTTCCTGAGTGGTCTCGAAAAATCGCCGCTTTTCGCCAAGCTCTGAAGCTCACCCAGGGCGAACTCGGCAAGCGACTGAGAACTTCCGCGATGGCCGTTTCCCGATGGGAGCGCGGAGACAGCGAGCCTCCCGCAGATGCATACATACGGCTTGGGAATATCGCGGATGATCCGCTCTGTTGGTTTTTTGGGAACGCGCGGGTCTTAGCACTGCGGATGTGATGCGGGTCCTGCCGACGGCAAGCCGGCGTTTACGCCAAGGCAGAATTGCAAGTGTGCAAGTCGTCCACGCCGGCGCAGCGAGTTCACTGAAACCGGCGAGTTTCGTCGCCATTCCGATTCTCCCTGTTCGGGCAGCTACGCCTGGCGCTGAGGGAGACGAAGTTTCCGATCTTGACCAGTTGAAACCCGAAGCCCTCTGGGCAGCGCCTATAGAATGGTGTCCCAACCCTGCGTCCACAATTAGTCTTAGAGTGGTGGGCAATTCGATGTCGCCGCTCATCCTCGATGGATACATTATCGCAGTGGATACTTCCGATACCTCTCGCGACGACCTAATCGGGCAGATTGTTGTGGCACAAAATACCAAGGAGAAACAGTCTGCTTGTTTCGCGGTTGATAAGATTTGACCACACCGACGCTTTGGTTTCCGATCAACGCGAGCATCAGTCGTTTTCATTGGCCAATGGGGAAAGGGGAAGCGGGGAAATTATCCCAAGCCTTTGGAAACTTGAGGATTCCTCGCAGAACTGGCGGTTATCGGTTATTGGGGGCCGGGGTGACCTGACCGGGATTTTTTGTACCAGCGGGAGTGAGAGAGAATTCACTCTGGAGGGAAGCTGGTATGCCAATGAAGAAATACAAGCCGGAGCAGATTGTGACGTTGTTACGGCAGGTTGAAGTGGAACTCGCCAACGGGAAAACCACTCCGCAAGCCTGCGAAGAAGCCGAGATCACCGCACAGACCTACTACCGCTGGCGGAAGGAATTCGGCGGATTAAAACTCGATCAGGCCAAACGTCTCAAGGAACTGGAACGGGAAAACGCCAAGCTGAAGCGGCTGGTGGCAGAGCTGTCTTTGGAGAAGCAAATTCTGAAGGATGTTGCGGAGGGAAACTTCTAGGCCCTGAGCGGCGGCGTGGCGCGGTCAGGCATGCACGCGAGAGTTACCGGGTATCGGAGCGGCATGCCTGCCGGCTGCTGGGGCAGTGGAGAGGGACACAACGCTACGAGGGGATCTACCGAACGGACGAAGATGCGCTGACACGAGAGATCGTGGCGCTGGCCGGCGAATACGGGCGCTACGGCTACCGGCGGATCACAGCGGTGCTGCGGGATCGAGGTTGGCATGTAGGCAAAGACCGAGTACAGCGAATCTGGCGGCGGGAAGGGTTGAAAGTGCCGCAGAAACGAAGGCCACGAGGGAGATTGTGGTTGAACGACGGGTCGTGCATTCGCTTGCGGCCAGAGCGAGCGAATCATGTGTGGAGCTACGACTTCGTGAGTGGAAAGACGCACGACGGAAGAACACTGCGCATGCTGACGCTGATCGACGAGTACACGCGGGAGTGTTTGGCGATTCGGGTGGCCCGAAGACTGGGAAGGTACGAAGTAATCGAAGCGCTGGCGGACGTGATGCTGTCCGGGGAATTCCGGAGAACATTCGCTCGGACAACGGCCCGGAGTTCGTCGCCGACGAACTGCGGAAGTGGCTGGCGAAGGTGGGTACGGGGACGCTGTACATCGAACCGGGGAGCCCCTGGGAGAACGGCTACTGCGAAAGTTTCAACGGGAAGTTGCGGGACGAATGCCTGAACGGAGAGATTTTCGACTCGCTGAGGGAGGCACAGGTGGTGATCGAGAAATGGCGGGTGATTATAACACGCTGCGTCCGCACTCGGCGCTGGGCTACAGGCCGCCGGCGCCAGCGACGTTCGCGCCGCAAATGGCGGCTCTCCGGTCGCCTACGGCTCCCTGCGAGCCGCCATTTGCCCCCTTGCCCGATGAGGTTGTGATGTAAACTCTCTCACTAGCCCTGGTACAAAAAGTCGGGCAGGTCAGGGGTATGTGGAATACCGGGCACTCATTTCGGTACGCTGTGGCGATACTCGCTGCTGCTGCTGCTCTGTTCTTGCGGGGCCTGCTTATACCTTTGCTAGGAAGTCACAATTATTATCACACCATGTGGCCGGCTGTTGTTTTCTCCGCGTGGTACTGCGGGCTCGGCCCGTCCATCGTCACGACCCTTTTAGGGACACTGGGCATCTGGTACTGGTTTCTGCCGCCGCCTCACTCGTGGCTCATTCAGGACCGAGCCGATGCTTATGGAATGGCCGGATTCTTGATTTTCTCAGCCGCGATTATTGCTCTTGGGGAATCGAATCGGCGCGGATTTGCCGCTCGATCCAAGCTGGCCGCCATCGTGGAATCGTCCGACGATGCCATCATTAGCAAGAATCTCGATGGCGTCATCACCAGTTGGAATAAGGGTGCAGAGCGAGTGTTCGGCTACGCCGCCGAGGAGGCAGTCGGCCAACATATTACGTTGATAGTTCCGCCCGACCGCCGAGACGAAGAAGCAAATATTCTTGAGCGACTCCGGAGAGGTGAGCGTATCGAGCATTTTGAAACTTTCCGCGCACGCAAAGACGGTACGACGATCAATGTTTCCCTGACAATCTCGCCGGTTAAAGACTCCACAGGGCGTGTAGTTGGCGCATCGAATGTGGCGCGGGATATAAGTGAACGGAAGCGCGCTGAGCAGACTTTGCAGCGGAGTGAAGCCCGCCTTGCAATCGAAGCCAATGCGCTCGCAAAACTGAATGATTTGAGCTCCCGACTTTGGCGCATTCGAAGCATGGAGGAAGGGCTGGATGAAATGCTCGGCGGCGTGATCGAACTGTTGGGCGCGGACAAGGGGAACGTCCAACTCTGGAACGGCAAAAGAGGAGTGCTGACGATCGCCGCGCAGCACGGATTCGACCGTGAATTTCTGGATTTCTTCCGGGAAGTATCGGCAAACGATGACTCTGCCTGCGGCCGTGCACTGCGGTTGGGGCAGCCAGTTGTGATCGAGGACGTGGAAACCGATGCGCCGTTTGCGCCGTTCCGCCCGGTGGCTCGTGCAGCCCAGTTTCGGTCGGTGGTTTCGGCCCCTATGATTCAGGCCGATGGAACGCCACTTGGGATGATTTCGACCTACTTCGCATCGGTGCAGCGGCCGACCGATCAAGACCTACGACGCTTGGATTTATATGTCCGCCAGTGTTCAGACTTCGTGCAGAGATCGAAAACCGAAGAAGTGATCAAGGAAAGGGAACTCTCCGCGCGCCTCCTAAAACTTCAGGATGAAGAAAGGAGACATATAGCCCGAGAATTGCACGACGGAGTAGGCCAACTGCTCGCTGCCATGAGTATGAATGCTTCGAGGATAGAACGAGAGAAATCCAGTCTTAGCACGGAGGCGGCACGATGCGCAGTGGAAAACTTCAGGCTGGCTGAAGAGGTTTCGACGCAGATTCGCACGATGTCGTATTTGATGCATCCACCGCTCCTGAGGAAATGGGGTTGGGTTTCGCTCTGAAGTGGTACATCGATGGATTCGCGGAACGCAGCAAGATCGCCGCGAAACTAGACTCCCGGAAGATTGGGAGCGGCTGCCACAGGACCATGAGTTGTGCCTGTTCCGGATTGCGCAAGAATGCTTGACGAATATCCATAAACATTCGGGAAGTTCGACCGCGCTGGTTAGATTAATGCGTTATCCCGGCGGCATTAAACTGGAAGTGAGCGACGAGGGTAAGGGTCTGGACAAGAAAACTCAGTCGGAGATTGCATCCGGCGAGACCGCGAGCGTCGGTTTGCGTGGAATGCGGGGGCGCGTAAGGGAGTTGGGAGGGAGCGTCGAGATCCGGTCGAATGGAAAAGGAACCACGGTCGCGGCGACGATTCCGTTTGAACGATCGGCGCCAAGCGCTGCCGGTTCATCCTCGAGAGAAGCGTCACACCCGCGCCGGCCCGGAGCAAATGGCGACGTGGCGAAACCACCTGTGGCAGCGCCGAATGCAGAAACGTCTTCAGAAGCGAAGGCGTAAAGACGGACATCAAATTTTCCAAAGCCGCCGCCCCACGATATTGGGTTCACATTCCTCATGAGCAAGCGTGATCTAACAGCCTAATATCGCGTCAACCGCGGTCACGAGGGCGCGAACGCTTTGTGACTTCAGGACATATCCGGCTCTGTTGGCATCCTGCCGGAAATAGACGCTGGATGGGTCCGAGGTTTCCGCCGTTCCGGCGCCGAGATTCTTCCTCCTTCGCCAAGGCGCCCGATTTCCGCGCAAAATGGAGGGCAAGGCGCGGAAATCGGGCTGCTCAGTCGTCAGAATGACAACGCTTGCGGGGTGGGGCGGGAGGGGATGTCAACAGAGCCGACATATCCTTGAGTTCTGGCCCGGCGGGGTGGTGGGAGGGACATATCATGAGAAGAGGAGCATTTCAGAGCATGGGCTGGATCGTGGCGATTTTGCTGCTGTTTGCCGTTTCCGCGGGGGCGCAGACGCAGCAGCACGAGAGGCTGCTGGGCGCGCATCCGCGGGTGCTGATTGTGGTGGCGCATCCGGACGATGAGTCGTGCTTTTCCGTGACCGTTTACGAAATCACGCACAACCTGGGCGGGACGGTGGATCAACTGGTGATCACGAATGGCGAGGGCGGCTACAAATATTCGCTGCCAGCGGAGGCTTACTATCACGCGCCGCTGACTGAGGAGGCGGTGGGCCAGGCGATGCTGCCGAGATACGGAAGCAGGAGGTGCTCGACTCCGGGAGAATTTTGGGCATAACGAACGAGTTTTTTTTGGACGAGAGGGACGTGCAGTTCACCCTGGATGTGGACGAGGTGCTCGACCAGCATTGGCGGGC
>CAWGKL010000005.1:0-11139 GCA_963823205.1 Terriglobia bacterium | reverse complement strand
CCGCACCAGGAACGGTAACGGAAGCAACGGTTAAGGAAGGGCGGGTGCAGCAGTGATTTCCTTGGCCGCCGAGCAGCACGCGAACCTTCACCGGCTCGCCCCTGAAATCCACCTGTGTTTCTTCGGCATCCTCATCATGCTTCGTGCACCTTTTTGCCCCGTGACGCTGAGCTGTGCTTGGCTGGCTGGGATTTTGGCCTGTGCGTTTTCTGCGATCTTCCCCGCCATACACGTGGCCATGGAGCATCGCGGCATGGCCTATGGCAATCTGATCAACACGATGATTTCAGCTTTTCATGCACGTGATCATCATCGGGGCGGCCTTTGGTCATATTAGGCTCGCTCGATTATCTCGATGGGGAGGCCGGCAATGCGGCGATATTACGCGCTGATATTATTCGCCACGCGGGGATGGGGATTTTTGCCGGCGCGAACGAACTGGTCACCGCGTTCATCGGCCTGGAAGTCAGCTCATTTCCACGTACGTGCCCGCCGGCTTTCGCCGCCAGGCTTCCTTAAAGCCTCGCTCAAATGTTTTCTGCTTGGGTCGTTTGCCACGGCGTTTTTCCTGTATGGCATTGCCATGGTTTTTAGCGCAACGGGAACCTCAGTGACGGCGTGCAGGCGGCGTTCGCGGGCCTGCGCGACGCAGGGCAATCGCTGCCCGCGCGCCGTTCTGGGTCTCGCTCATTTTGCGGGGCTAGGATTCAAGGTGGTGGTCGCCCATTCCAGATATAGCCCGGACGTCTACGAACGCGCGCCCACGCCCTGACCGCGCTGCTGGCCTCGGCGCCGAAGGCCGCGACGTTCGCCCTGGTGATTCGCATTTTTAGGTGTTGTTCGGCTGCCGGCGAATTCTGGTCTGGGCGGTGTGGATTTCCGCGGTGCTGAGCATGTTCATCGGCAATCTTGCGGCGCTGGTGCAGACGAACGTCAAGCGCATGCTTGCCTACTCCTCGATCGCGCACGCGGGCTCATCCTCGTCGCGTTCGCCGCTGGCACGGACATCGGCATTGCGGCCGTGCTTTTTTATCTTGCGGCCTACGTGCTGATGAAGGCGGGAGCCTTTCTGGTGGTCGCACTCTGGGCCGAAGGGCGAAAAGCGGCTCGAGATTCGAGACTATGCCGGCCTGGGTTCGAAGCAGCCGGTGCTCGCCGCGTGCTTTTCGCTGTTCTTGCTCTCGCTGCTGGGCCTGCCCGCCACGGCCGGCTTCCTGGGAAAATTTTGGCGTTCCAGGCGGCGCTGGATGGCCGCGACCCGCGGTTCGTGTGGCTGGTGGTGATCGCGGCGATCAACAGCGTGATCGGCGCGTATTATTATTTGCGCGTGATCGTGGCCATGTATTTCTGGGAGCCCAATAAGGATTACGTGCCGACAAGGGTTGCGCCCACACTCGCCGCTGCGCTCTTCGTCGCCGCGGCCGGGACGCTGTATCTTGGCATCTTCCCTGCCCGCGTCCTCGGCCTCGCCAAAACCGCCGCCGATTCCCTTGCGTTGCGCTAATCGCGCACGCTGCGTTAGTTCAACCAAGTCAAAAACAAAAAAGCCCGGAGGCTCGCTCGTCACGAGTCCCCGGGGCCGATTATTTTGCAGGTTGGCGCCTCTACTTGATCAGAACAACGACCAGAACATACAGCGTAAGAGACTCGATCAGCGCCACACCGAGAATGAAAGCAATTCGAATAGGCCCGCTGGCGCCCGGATTCCTCGCGGTACCTTCACAGGCCGCCGCGGTTGCCCTTCCCTGACCAAGACCACAACCGGCAGCCGTGATGCCCAAAGCAAGGGCCGCAGCCACATCCACCCAGTCAACAGCGGGCTTAACCGCCCCTGCCGCTTGCGCAAGCGCCGCTGGCGCGAGCAACAATGCGCCCACTGCGAACATCAGGAACCACACTGCTTTTCTAGCCATTTTATCTCCTCGTTGTTATGAATTGGCCGCCAGGAGGTGGTTCCCGGAAGCCTGGGAGGCGGCCGGTCTCACACTGGCAGCTCATCATTCCAGTTCAATGCTCGTCGGCAACCGCCAGGCCGAGATATACCACCGATAAAATCGTGAATATGAAGGCTTGCAGCACGGCTTCGAAAATGTGAAACAGCGTCACCGCGATCGGAATTCCCACGGGAACCACCGCGGAAGCATATCCCAGCGGATTCAAATGGCCCAGGAAGGTGAGGAGGCCGATGGAGAGGCCTAGAAACGAAACGTAAAGCAGTTCGCTCACCATCATGTTGGCCCAGAGACGGACAGTAAGTGAAAGCAGACGGGCAAAGTGGCTGAATGTCTCGACAACAACCATGATGGGCGAGATCGCTTTCACCGGGCCCATCAAGGTTTCGCGTATGCTGCGGCCCCATGTTTCCTGATGCCGAACCAGTTGTAATAGAAAAAAACAACGAGTGCGCACGCCAGCGGCACGGTCTTCTCGGCCGTGGGCGACATGAATCCCGGCACCACGGCCACCAGGTTGCACAACAGGATAAATATCCCGATTGTTCCGAGCAGCGGAATGTGGCTCTCGCTCCTTGCCCGACGATATCATCGAGCAGGTCTTTGACGCCGACGCCCATCGGATTGGTGATGAGCAATTCCATGCACTGCTGCGCCGCAGGGGGATGGTCCGCGGAAATTCGCGGCTTGAGCCACAAAAAGAAAATAACGGCCAAGAGAAAAGTTACGAGTTCCATGGCAAAGAAATTCGGTATGGGATACTGCGGATTCGAGGGCTGGATGTGCAGAAATGCGAAAAGCGCCGCCGCGGGCTTGCCCAGCAGCCAGTTCACGGCCCTAGTCACGCCCAGAATGTGCTCCTGTCCCATCCATCTCCCCGAAAAGACGTCGGCTTATCTATTCATTTCGCGAATTGGAATTACTCCGCGTTCCAACGATGATGCCCGTGAATCAATTCGTACCCAAGCTCAAGCACGATCGCCGGCGCCACCACCACGAGTCCGCACAGAACCGCAATCACTGGCAACCGAAGCAAAGCGAGAATAGCATAGGCCGCCAGCAGCAGCAACGCGAGGCGTCCAAAGAATTTAGCGTGAACTTTTTTTGGAATGCGGACTTCTTCGGCGCCCGCTTGCATGAGCCCCAGCTGGATCACCCCGGCAGCGCCTTGCCGCAACCAGCGGAAGTTGAGCCAACACAGCGCCGTACCCGCGGCCGCGCCCGCGGCTGCGCGAACACCCCAGCCCATGGCGGCGCCGATGGTAATCCCCCCGCCCACGGTGGCGATGAACCATTCGATGCGGCGCTCCATCGCGGCGTAGTCCGAATCATTCACTGTTTTTCTTGTCCTCCGCGCTCGCGGATTTCAAAGCATCAAGAACCCCGGCCACCACGCCTAGGATTCCCAGCACAAGCATCAAGTACGGTTTTGTGTGCAGCCAGCGGTCGAGGAAATAACCGATCGCGCCGCCCAGCACGACGGGGGCGACCAGCGTGAATGGCAATTGGAACGCCAGCGCCATCTGCTTGATCGTTCCGCCTGTATCATCGGGCCGCTTGGGATCTGCTGATGACATTTGCACCGTCTTCCCGGAAATCAATCGTGCCGCGCGCCGTGCACGATGGCGACGGCGTGCGGAAGCAACCCGGCAATCGCGTCGAGCGACTCCACGGCGCCGCGCGGACTGCCGGGCAAATTTACGATAATGGTCAGGCCACGGATGCCGGCGACGCCGCGCGAAAGCAGCGCCCGCGGCGTCTTCGTGGCGCCCGCGGCGCGCATGTGCTCGGGAAATCCCGGAATCAGCCGGCTGACGACGGCTATGGTTGCCTCGGGTGTGATGTCGCGCGGGCCGAGGCCCGTTCCGCCTGTTGTGAGGATCACGTCGGCGGCGTTCGAATCCGCCGTCACCTCCAGAAAAGATTGGATCGCGCCGCGGTCGTCGGCGCGCACAGCGGACGACACAATTTCCCAGCCCAGCTCCTTGCACCGGGCGATCACCGACGGACCGGAGCGGTCCTCCGCCTTGCCGCCGGCTACGGAATCGCTGATGGTGAGGACGGAGACGCGCATCGTATGGCTCGCGGCGGCTTATGCTTCGCCGGTCCCGGCGCCATCATCGGCGTCGCGCTGCCCTTCATCCATTAGGCGCAGCGCCTCCATCAGAAGGCCGGTTGTGCTGCGGGAAATCGTGGAGCGAGTGGGCGCGGCGTTGAAATCCAGCTCGAATTCGCCGTCCGGCCAGCGCACGGCCTGAAAGACGGCGGGTTCCCCTTCGAGCGCGCCCAAGCGCGCGTCGGCGCATTGGCCCGAGGAGAAAAACATTTCGCAGATATCCTCGCCGCGATGAATGGTCAACTGGCAGGATTTCTGGCCCATTTCGAGCGACTGCATCAGATCCATCATGCTCATCTCTTCGAGGCGCCCTTGAATCACGCCGGGGCGCACGGCGCGCTTTTGCAGCTTTTCAAGTTGGAGACGATCGATGACCTTCTTGGCGCGTTGCACCACGTCCTTCAGAAAGAATGGTTTGGTGATGAACTCTTCGGCGCTTTCCACCATGGGCCGAAGCTTTTCCTCGATATCGCCGCGGCTGGCGAGAAAGATGAACGGAATCTTTCGCGTCTGCTCCCGGGCGTGGAGCTTGTCGTACAAGCCGCGTCCGTCGAGCCCGGGCATGCGGTAGTCGCAGACAATCAGGTCCGGCGGATCGTCCACGATTTTCAGAAGCGCATCGGCGCCGTCGGCTGCCGCGCGCGTGTCGCAATGCGGCGCAAGCCCCTTGACGACCAGGTCGAGGACCAGGGGATTATCGTCCACGATCAGGACTTTGACATTTTTCACGGGCGTCATCGCTTACCGCTCTTTGGGGGACGCCGATAGAAACCGCTGCGCCCGCCGGATTTTTCGACGAGGCACAACTCGGTGATCTCCATGCCGCGCTCGAATGCCTTGCACATGTCGTAGATCGTCAGCGCCGCGACAGCCGCGGCAACAAGGGCTTCCATCTCCACGCCTGTAGGCCCCGTGGCCGTCACCCGCGAGGTAATCTCGATTCCATTCTGGCACAGCTTTGCGCTTACATCCACGTGCGTCAACGCCAGGGGATGACAAAGCGGAATCAGCTCCGCGGTGCGCTTGGCCGCGGTGATTCCCGCGATGCGCGCAATTTCAAGCGGGTCGCCTTTCGGCGATTTTATGCGGCGCACGCTGGCGACGGTCGAGCGCTGCATGCGAACAAACGCGCGCGCGACGGCAGTGCGCCGAGTGGCGGGCTTCGATGTGACGTCCACCATGCGCACGCGGCCCTTTTTGTCGTAATGCGATGGCTTCTTCATCGCTTCATGACCTGCCTTTTGAAACCAGCACCCTAGCGCAACAGAGACGCAAGAATCCTGAAAAACTCGGCGGGCGTAGCGATCCTCAGCCCTGTCCGTTGTGCGACGGCTTGCGTGAAATGCCTTGTGTTGTGGGTCAGCAACCAGTCGGGCTTGCCGGCCATCGCGGAAAGGAGCACGGGAACGTCCGCAGCGTGCCGGATCAGATGCCGATTTGCAAGCACAAGGCTCTCGCGGGGATAAGGAACCGTCTCGGGATTGGTCAGCTTGATGAGGCGGTGATAATGGTCGATCAATTCATCGGCTGCCGGCACCGGCAGGCGCGCTGCATGCAGCAACAAATTCTCCTCCACTTCATCGCGGACTACTTCACCTAGGACGAGCTTGCACACCCGTGCAGCGCAGAGCGATAGCGCGGCTTTATCCAATCCCCAGGGGGAGACAATCCCTCCGGTCAGGACATTCGAATCTAAAAACAGCCGAATTCTCCTGCGGCTCGTCACTTCTTGCGGCGGGCGCGAGCCCGTCGCCGGGAGGCGCTTATCGAGGAGTCCGCCCTGCCGTACCGTCGCGCGAAGACGCGCTTCCGAGCCTCGGGCAACGTGGACAGAATTGCTTCTGTCGTGAGGCCGGCTGCGGTGAGAGCCAAACGCACTCGCTCGCATAGATGCTCGAAGCGCTCTTGCTCCGGCAGAAGAACGAGGCCGTCCCCCAAGCGCAAAACGGCAAAGGGAGCTCCGGTTCCCAGGCCAAGGTCTTCTCGGAACTGCTTCGGAACCGTGAGTTGGCCCTTCTCCCCAATCTTTGCGGTGGTTAAAAATTCAAGAGTCGTATTTTGGCTAGGCAAAGTATTATCGCCTCAGGTAGGAATATCCTACCACGAAGCGCACAGGTAGACAATGGAACTGATCTCCGCACAGCATTAGAATTTTCCACGCTGCGGGAGCACGTCCACCCATTCGCCCTGCTCGAGATGCAGTCTTGATGGGCGCACGACTAGGAAGCAGTTTCCGCGCACCACGGCTCCAATATCTCCCGAGCCTTCCCACGGAATGGTTTCGACTACCGGGTCGGCGCACGACTCACCAAGGGGCCAGGTTACGCGCGCAGGAAGGAAATGCGTAAGCTCCTGTTTCTCCGCGACGGGATGCAATAGTTTGGCTTTGAAGAGCGGCAGGGGCTGCGGCGCAAAACCGCCGAGCAATTCGATGGCTGGAGCGGCAAACAGCTCGAACGTCACCATCGTGGAAACAGGATTCCCCGGCAAGCCAAAAACCGGCTTTCCATGGCACCATCCGAACACCGCAGGCTTGCCCGGGCGAATGGCCGCGGCATCGAAGAAAAACTCCGCGCCGAGTTCGCGCAGAACCTGCTCGACGAGGTCGTATTTTCCAACCGACACGCCTCCGCTCAAAATCAAAATATCGGATTCGAGGCCCTGGCCGATGCGCTCGCGAAGTTCGCCGGGCGTATCATGAGCGTTGCAGGCCATAATCGGCTCGCCACCGGCGAGCGCCACCTGTGCGCAGAGCGATATGCTATTACTATTGCGAATTTGGAACGGCCCCGGCGCCTGATCTACGGGGACGAGTTCGTCGCCCGTGGAGACGATGGCCACGCGCGGACGCCGCGTGACGGGCACGCTCACGCGGCCCACCTCCGCCAGCACGGCAAGCTCGGCGTAACCGAGGCGCGAGCCGCGCGGGACCACGATTTCTCCCACGCGGGCATGCTCTCCCGCGAAGACGAAATTCTGGCCCGGGCGCGCGGGCTGGTCGAGGACCACGAAATCGCCCTCGGCGCGCGCGTGCTCCTGCATCACCACGGCATTCGCACCACGCGGCACTGGCGCGCCGGTCAGGATGCGCACGCATTGTCCCGCTCCGACGGTTCCTTCAAAAGGCACGCCCGCCCGGCTCTCGCCGACCAAGCGCAGCCTGGCTTCAGGCGCTGACGCGTCCGAGGAGCGCACGGCGAAGCCATCGCGCGTAGAGCGATCGAAGGGGGGATAGTTGCGGTCGGCGACAACGTCACGGCCGAGGATGCGGCCGAGCACCCTCTCTGCGTGGCGGGCAATGTCCACTTCCTCCGTTGCCGGGGCGCCGGCCCGCGCGGCGACAATTTCGATTACCTTGGCGCGGGCTTCTTCGGCGGAAAGCATGGCGGCTCAGAGCCAGGATGACAGGCGGGTTCCCCGCGGGACGATGGTGGCGTCGCGCTCGGGGCCCGTGGAGATCATTCCGATTTCCACCTGGAGGAAGTCGGAAATGAAATTGAGGTAATCGCGGGCGGCGATGGGCAAATCCTTCACGTCGCGAATTCCCGGCGTGGGCTTGCGCCAGCCCGGGAGGGTGCGATATTCGGGTTCGACTTGCGACAATGTTTCCACGTCGGGAGGCATCTCGGTGAGCGGGCGGCCATTGTGACGATACCCGGTGCAGACCTTGATTTCCGGCTGCTCGTCGAATACGTCGAGCTTGGTCACAACGAGCGAGTCGATCCCATTGAGCATTTTCGCATAGCGCAGGACAACCAGATCGAGCCAGCCGCAGCGGCGCGGGCGCCCCGTGACGGCGCCAAACTCGTTGCCCCGCGTGCGGACTTCATGCGCGTCGAGGTCCGGCATCTCCGTGGGAAACGGCCCGCTGCCGACGCGCGTAGTGTACGCCTTGGTGACACCCACCACGCCGGTGATCCGCGTGGGAGCAACGCCGAGGCCCGTGGCTGCGCCGCCCACAGTGGCGTTCGAGGAAGTGACGTAGGGATATGTGCCGTGGTCAATATCCAGCATGGTGCCCTGCGCGCCTTCAAAGAGCACCGTTTCGCCGCGATCGAGGGCGCCATTCAGCAGGATGGCCGTATCGGCCACGAGTCCGCGGATATGCGCCGCAAGCTCGAGATATTGTTCGAGGAGGCCTGCCGTCTGGAGGGGATGGCCATAGGCGGCGCTGCTGATGGCGTCCTTTTCGGCCACCACACGCTCGAGCTTCGCGCGCAAACCGTCCGGATCGAGCAGATCGCAGACGCGAATTCCTCGGCGCGCCATCTTGTCTTCATAGGCCGGGCCGATGCCGCGGGACGTGGTGCCGATTTTGGCCGCGCCACGCGCCGCTTCCGCGGCGTTGTCCACCTCGCGGTGATAAGGGAAAATTACATGCGCGCGGTTGCTGAGGAAGAGACGCCCGCGAACCTCAACGCCGGACTTTTTGAGGTTCTCGATCTCAGCCACGAGCGCGGCGGGGTCCACGACGGCCCCGGGTCCGATGACAGCCTTTTTTTCAGGGCGCAAAATTCCGCTGGGAATCAGCTGCAGGATGTAGCGGTGATTATTGAAAATAACGGTGTGGCCTGCGTTGTGGCCGCCGGCGTAACGCGCCGTGTAGTCGAAGGCCGCAGCGAGGTAATCCACCACCTTGCCCTTGCCTTCATCGCCCCATTGCGCGCCCACGACCGCTACGGCCTTGGTTCTGTTCTTGTCGTTCACACACGCCCCGTCGCTCGACAGGCCGCACTTTCCCCCGTCCCAATCGAATGTGAAACGCTACAGGAAGGTCTGCGCGGCAAACACCAAACCCTTATCCTACGCTGCGCCCGCGGTGAAAACAAGGCCCCGGCAAGGGAGCGTTTCCGGCCCTAGTAATCCCGTCTTGTGCTTCACCTTGGGCGGCAGCGGCCAGGCAGCGCGGACACAGGCAATCCGCATAACGCCCGTGCAGCGCGGCCAAAATCCCGCTGCTGAGGTGCGTTTCTTCGCACCAACAGCCCACGGATTGCGCCAAACACTCGAAAGTTCCGCCGCAGGCCGCGCATTCTTTCCGCATTATCGCGCACCGGCGCCTGAATCGTATCCGGCTTGGAATGGAATCATGCCTGGGAAATGTGACGCTCGATCACTTTCACAATCTGCTCCTTGGGCACGGCGCCGACGATCTGGTCGGCCACCTGTCCGCCCTTGAAGAGCAGCAGAGTGGGAATACCGCGGATATTGAAGCGGCCGGGTACATCCATATTCTGATCCACGTTCAGTTTCACGATCTTGAGCTTTCCCATCTGTTCCCGGGCGATTTCCTCGACCGTGGGGGAGAGCATGTGGCATGGACGGCACCAATCGGCCCAGAAATCCACGATGACGGGCTGGGTCTTGCTGGCCTCGATGACGTCCGCCTGAAAACTTGCGTCGGTGACTGCCTGAATCGTATCTGCCATTTTTTCCCTTTTTTCCTTGTGGCGCGCACCCGCCCGGCCGGACTGCCAGCCGGCAAGACCTGCGCCCTATTTCTTAGATGACCCCGCTGCGCGGGGGATTCGCGACTTCCTGGCCGCCTCATACAGTGTGACATACGCCGCTGCGGAAGGCTTCCACGAAAAATCCTTGGCCATGCCGTTGGCCTGAATGGCCTGCCATGTCTTGGGGTCCTGGTAGGCCTTGAGCGCGGCGCGGACACATTCGAGAAGCGCCGGGCCGGAATACTCATCGAACTTGAATCCGGTGCCTTGCTTGGTGTTCGGCGTTGAAATTCTCGATCGTATCATCGAGGCCGCCAGTCGCCCGGACGATGGGAACCGTGCCGTAGCGCAGGCTATAAATCTGGTTCAGGCCGCAAGGCTCGAAGCGGGAAGGCATCAGAAACATATCCGCACCCGCTTCGATATTGTGCGCGAGCGCGTTATCGTAGGCGATTTTCACGCCCACACGCGCCGGATACTTCGCGGCAAGGTCCTGAAAGAACTTTTCATATTGGGGCTGCCCCGTACCGAGGGCGACGATGGCCAAATCCTCGTCGAGAAGGCCTGTGGCCGCTTCGGCAATCAAGTCAAAGCCCTTCTGGTCGGCAAAACGCGAAACGATTCCGATGAGAGGCCGGCCGAGATTGTCCTCCGGCAGGTGGAATAAATCGAGGAGATTTTTTTTGCAGGTTTTCTTGCCATCCAGAGCGAGCGCGCCGAATAGTTTTGGGGGATCAACGTATCGGTCTCGGGGTTCCATGCGGTGTAGTCCACTCCGTTCAAGATGCCCACCAAACGGTCCGCGCGGCCGCGGATTACGCCTTCGAGGCCGCTTCCGAATTCCGCCGTCTGGATCTCCTTGGCGTAGGTGGGGCTGACCGTGGTCAGATAGTCGGCAAAAATCAATCCGCCCTTGAGGAAATTCACCTTGCCGTAGAATTCGAGCGCGTCCGTGGTGAAAAGGGTTTCGGGCAGGCCCATTTTGCCGAGAGCCGTCGGCGGGAACACGCCTTGAAACGCGAGATTGTGAATCGTAAGGACAACGGGCAAGGTACGCACGGCGGGGTCGTTGGCATGCTGTGTGCGAAGAAGGACGGGCACAAGGGCCGACTGCCAGTCGTGGCAGTGAATGACGTCAGGCAGCCAGATGCGTTTCGCACATTCGATGGCCAGGCGGGAAAATTCCGCAAAACGTTCCGCGTTATCGGGGTAATCACCGGCCTTGTCGCCGTAGAGCTGGGGGCGGTCGAAATATTCGGGATCGTCCGCGAAGAAATAGCGGACGCCTTCGACGGCCTTTCCCTCTGCGATGGCCGGAAATCGCGGCGCATCGCCGCATGCCACGGTGACGCTGGAAATGAGAGTGGAAACGATTTTGTTACCGCGATAGCGCGGGAGAAACACAGCCACTTCGTGGCCCATCTCACGAAGCGTCTTGGGCAGCCCCTCGATCACGTCGGCGAGTCCGCCGGTTTTGGAGTAGGGCAATCCTTCCGAGGATACGAACAGAATTTTCATGTGGGCCTGGAAAAAATAATGCCAACGAAACGAAAACGTTAGCCGAATGGTGGAGGTTGGTCAAGCCAATCCCCAAAGGGCGGTGTGCGAAGGGGGCGCGCTG